>CAVXCT010000030.1:0-27524 GCA_963760355.1 uncultured Gammaproteobacteria bacterium
TCCAGAAAAGTAACGACAACAAGCCGTTCCACAAATGCACCCTGCGGGTTCACTGCGTTTTTGTTTAGCACGTCCATGTGCCAGACCCTTCAGGCTATGCGTTAAATCGTTCCAGACGATTTAATTATAACTTATGGGGATGGAGGAAACTTGCTCGTTCCTCACTCAATCAACCTTCATTCTGATCCATTATTTCTTGCGATACTCTTTGTTTTTGAAGGGGATTCAATAAAATCGGTAGAACTTAAAAAGTGCATAAAAGTATGGGGGTGTGCTTTTTATTCATTGTAAGTTTTTAAAGTAGACCAGATAGACCAACTTTGGTAGAATAGACCTACTATTATCTTACTAGAAAAGTCTCATGATTGTTAATATATCTGACGCAAAAACGAATCTTTCTAAACTCATTGATATGGTCTATCACGGTGAGAAGGTGGTTATTGCCAAAAATAATCTGCCGATTGCTGATCTAGTTATTCACAAGCCAACGGGTAAAAGGAAATTAGGTTTACTCAAAGGTAAGGTGAAAATTCCAGAGAATTTTACTTAAGAAGACAATGATATTAATGAGATGTTCTACGGTGAGAGTGAGTGAAGATCATCATAGATACCCATATCTTTTTATGGGCAATTGCAGAACCTAAAAAACTCAGCAAGAAAAATAAACAAGCACTAGAAACACTTTCTAACACCATCTATGTAAGTTCAGTGTCGATAACAGAGCTGATGATTAAATCATCGATCGGAAAAATAGAGATAAACTTCAATCCGATAGAAATCGCCCAACAAAGTGGTTTTGAGTTACTTGATTTTTCTGCAGAAGATGCATTATCCCTAAAAGAAATGCCTTTTCATCATAAAGATCCATTTGACAGAATGCTTATATCCCAGGCCATCAACAGAAAGTTTTCACTGATGAGTAATAATAGTAAGTTTGGTCAATATGAGTGTCGATTGGTTTAGGCACCCACGAGCTTTGCGCATTTTTTTATTTAGTTTTGTCAAAAGTGCCTAGCCGAGGCACAGCCGAGACAATGTTGGAGCATAGCGACGACAGCCCGGAGGGCATGGTTTTCATTACAAATGAATAAAAACCATGTAAAAGTAGGGGGGTGTTTCGACAAGCTCAACAGAACTGTCATTTTTAATTAACACCCCCTCAATTTATCAAGAATGCGTCTTTATATTCTCCGGATCATACATCGCGCCATAGCCTAAGGACTCGATTTTAACTTTGTAGATTTCATCGAAGTAGTCCATATCCAGTATTCGGCCTTCCTGGCAGTATTCATGTGGGATGAATGCAAGGGCGATATTTTTACCAATGCTTGGGCCGTATTCGATGCTAGTTGTGTAGGAGCGTCGACCTTCGCTATCAATGAGTACTTCACCGCTTTCTGGATCGATAATGGGGCAGTTACCAAGTGGGTAGCGTTTTACGCCATTGGCATCGGTATTATCTTCCATGCTCAGAGTACATAGTGTGGCAGGTTGGTGCTCGCGTTCTCGGATTTTTAGGTAGGCTTCTTTACCGTAGAAGTCTGCAACTTTTACCAGTTTACGTGCGAGATCTACTTCTAACAGATTGTATTCTGTGAGGATGTCGGTGTTTTGGATACGCAAGCTTTTTTCTACGCGACGACTGCTGGCGTAGGTTTCGATGCCGACGGGTAATACGCCTTCTGCGTAGAGTGCATCCCAGATTGCGAGTCCGTCATCGTATTCGAAATGCAATTCCCATCCTTGCTCACCGACGTAGGAGATGCGGAAGGCTGAAACGGTTTTACCTGCGATTTCGATATCTTTAACTGCTACGAAAGGGAAGTTTTCATTACTGAGGTCTTCAGGATTAGACACTAGTTTTTCTAGAGTGGTACGCGCATTTGGACCCCAGAGTCCGATACAGCCAAAGTCTTCGGAGCGATCTACGATTCTTAAGTTCTTATAATTGTGATCTTCGGACAAGCGCTTCATCCAGACAAAGTCACGGTTACCGTTATAGCCACCATCGACAACTCGGTAGTGATTTTCAGCTAGGCGTAATACTGTTAAGTCAGCGCGAACACCACCTGTATGATCTAAAAAGTGGGTGTAAATACCTTTACCTGTGGGTGTATCGCCAGCTACTTTGGCAACACATAAGAACTCCATGAAGTCTGCTGCTTGATCACCGGTGACATCGTAAACAGCAAAGTGGCAAAGGTTAATCATCCCCACATTTTCTGACATTTCCAGATGTTCTGCATTGGACACGCGCCAGAAGTGACGATTTTCCCATTCGACTTCACGTACAGGTATTTTATCTCCCCATTTTTCTAGCAGGTGTTCGTTGGATGCGTAACCGTGAGCGCGTTCCCAACCAACGGCTTCCATGAAATAACCACCGAGTGCTACTTCGCGTTGGTAAAATGGGCTTTTACGGTATTCTCTTGCGGCAGTATAAGGCTCGCGATTGTGTACCGGTGGATTGTAAATTTTGAAGGCGGTTTCGTAACAACGGTCTTCGATGTACTGTTCCTTTTGCTGGAAAGGATAGTAACGCGCGACATCGATGCTGGAATGATCGAACTGGGTTACGCCATCGGTCATCCAGTCGGCGACAACTTTACCGGTGCCTGGGCCATCTTTAACCCAGACAGATTCAACATACCACAGTCCACGCACATTGGCTGATTCACCAATAGATGGGCCGCCATCAGCGGTAACTTGCAGCAAGCCGTTGAAGGAATATTTTTCGTCATAACCGAGGTCAGCGAGTATGGGTGTCAGCTCCATCGCGCGCTCCATCGGTTCGATGACTTGTTCTAACTCCAGGTCGCGCATTGATGGGGATAACCTGGCATCTTCTTTCTCCAGAATGTCTCGCGGGTGACACATACGCGGTGCTTTTTCTTCGTAATAACCCCACTCCAGTTGTCCACCTTCTGTTGATTTTGGGTCACCTGTATCACGTAGATACGCAGAATTACCCTGATCACGCAATAATGGGTAACCAATTTCTTTGCCGGTATCGGCGAAGTCATTGAAACCACCAAAGAAAGTCAACGGGTGGTCAACCGGCATAATCGGCAAGTCTTCACCAGCCATTTCTGCGATTAAACGCCCCCATAAACCAGCGCAACAAACCACATAATCCGCTTCGATATATCCGCGGTTGGTTTCTACGCCTTTGATGTGTCCATCTTCAATTTTTAAGCCAGTGCATGAGGTATTGGCAAATGATTGTAATTTACCACTAGCGACACCCATTTCAACCAATTCACCTGCAACCGTTTGCGAACGAGGTATTACCAAGCCAGCATCGGGATCCCACAGAGCACCCTGAATCATGTCTTCTTCCAGGTGCGGGAATTTCTGTTTGGCTTCTGCCGTTGAAATAATTTTAACTTTATTACCAAATGCCCTGCCTGAGGTTACACGGCGCTTAAGTTCGGTCATGCGCTCATCGTCCCCCATACGTGCCACTTCGATACCACCGATACGTTCGTAACGACCCATTTTCTCAAAGAAGTCGATGCTGTATTTGGTGGTATGCATCGTCATCTGATCGTGCATGGTGTTAAAGCAAAAATCCGAAGCGTGCGCGGTTGAGCCTATATCTGTAGGGATAGCTGACTTATCGATACCGACAATATCATCCCAGCCACGTTCGATAAGATGATGCGCCACTGATGAACCAGTGATACCGCCAAGGCCGATAATGACGACTTTTGCTTTTTGAGGAAATTCTGCCATGTGTTTAACTCTCCAGACCAATCTTTAGATACTAATAATATCCTATGCTTAATTGATTCTGCCTGAAAGAAAAAACTGACCTTAATTGAAAACGGTATTTTCTGTTTGATATGCGTCGGGAAGAAAAAATCGCAGTAGAAATAGGAAAATACCAAAAAGCCCCAAAGTAGGGTGGTGTGAATTTATTTGAAGTTACCAGACTGGTGGCCCTGCTAAACATCTATCACTTTGTTTTTATTGCTAAGTTCTGATCAGCTCTAAACGGATTTTCGTGAACTTCTAGTTCAGAGAATTTATTCCATGCTTTTAAGCAATTGAACTTACTGATTATGTTTTTGATAAGTGATGACATTTTTTTCTCCTTTTATGAATAAAGGGCAACTCTAATTAATAGAGTTGCCCTTAACCTGTTCCTTCAGGTTGTGATCAGTATAGGATTGAGTTTGGATTAATTTTGTGAAATATTTACCTTGGATTTGTGACTTATTCACGTTTATTATTGTTATTGTTATTTGTTATTTGTTATTTGTTATTTTTAGTCAGAGTCTTTTATAGTTACGTGCGGATGAATAACTGATGCGTCGAGTAGTTCTGTATAACTAGGAAACCACATATCATCCGGTGTTTGGTCAAATACTTTATTTAGGAAAGCTTGTTTAACACCTTGTGATTTGAATAACTCTAGATCTTTCTCGTGTTCTGATTTAATGTCATAGAGTGGCAGTAAATACCAGAATGCGGAATTTTCCATCTTATATCGATGAAAACCTATTTTTCCAGATTCACCAAGATACCGATTTTTACCGCCGATAAATGCAGTCGCGCATGCTGAACTGCATTCCTTATATGAGTATGTGTCTAAGCCATGCCTGGTAATCAACTTCGACAGTCCACGGCCTTCATAGACTTGTCCGCCTTTGCTTTCCAGAATAATTATTGATAGTTTTGGATTTGCTTCAATTACGTTTCGTACGTCATCAGTAATTCCAAAGTCAAATATGCCATTTATATAAAGTTGCTGCCCTTGTTCTCCTAACTTTAAACTATATTCAGATCGCTTGGTATCATTGGCTAATAAGTGCGTCTTTGCGTTGTTGAAGTATAAAATCACCTGTACTGATCCAAGAACATATACCAGAGTAAATAGAACAGATAGAACCATTACAGCCTGAATGCTTCTGGTTTTGAGGGTATTTCGATTTTTGATGAAATCATTCTCTGTGGCACGGAACAAGCCGATAAATTGCCAGGGGAAAATTATAAAGCGTGTGATAAATAGGGAAACAATAGCGGCGACAAATCCTTGATCTGGATTTGAAATTAGTTTTGTTATAAGGAAAGGCTCTAAAAAACTAAATAATATTATCAGGCCAATAAATAAAATCCACAAAGAAAGTTGAAGTGCTAATTTGCCTTGCCAGTAATCAATCAAGAATTTGATAATTTACCTTTGATATTAAAAAGCCTCAAAAGGTGGGGGGGTGTCTTCTAGCTTATAATAACAGGCTTAATCAGAGCTTCCTTAGTGAGGAGTAATTCCTCTCAACCTTTCGTTTCTACGGCGTAATAATTCAACCATGAATAATAATATTATTGAGAAAGTTATCAATAAGGTGGCAACTGCCAGAATTGTGGGGCTGATTTCTTCTCGGATTCCAGAGAACATTGCCCATGGAATCGTACGTTGATTAACACTACCTACAAACAGCACGACCACCACTTCATCAAAAGAAGTGATAAAAGCGAATAGCGCGCCTGATATTACACCCGGAGTAATCAATGGTACGGTGATACGAAAAAATGTATTGGTGGGCGATGAGCCAAGGTTAGCCGCAGCGCGGGTTAAACTATGATCAAAGCCTGTGAGTGTTGCGGTTACGGTTATAACTACGAATGGAGTAGCTAACGCCGCATGCGCCAGAATCACACCAATATGTGTGCCTAATAGATTTATTTTTGCATAGAAAAAGAACATGCCCGCTGCCGATATTATAAGAGGCACAATCATGGGAGAAATCAAAATACCCATGACGGTTGTTTTAAAAGGGAATACTTTTTGACTCAGTCCCAGGGCTGCAAGCGTACCGAGGAATGTGGATATAATCGTCGAGAAAAAAGCAATAATTAAAGAGTTTTTAACTGCGGCCTGCCAATTAGAATCATTGAAAAATGCTTGATACCATTTCGTAGAGTAACCTGCCGGATCAAACGCAACCATCTCAGGTGTGAATGTGAAATAGGGTTGAGCATTAAACGATAAGGGTAAAATTACCAGAATGGGGATGATAAGAAACCCGAAAATAAGCACACAGATTGTTAGAAATGTGTAATGCCAGATTCTTTCGCCAGTCGTTGCATGTAATGGAAGTGCCATATTATTATTTCCCTTTTTTCCCTAACCCAGTTTCATATTATCGATGCCGACAATTTTGTCGTAGAGTATATAAAGCGCAACTACCAGTAATAGTAGTATCGTACCCAAGGCTGCTGCGAGGCCCCAGTTTAGTGAGCCAGAAATATGATAAGCAATAAAGTTACTGATCAAGGTGCCTTGAGTTCCACCCACTAATGCGGGAGTTATGTAATAACCAATGGAAAGAATAAAGACTAATATTCCCCCTGCGCCGATGCCAGCAATGGTATTGGGAAAATAAACACGTCTAAATGCGGTGAATGAGGTAGCTCCCATGGAGCGCGCAGCACGCACGTAACTGGGGTTGATGGTTTTCATGACGCTGAATAACGGCAAGATCATAAAGGGCAATAATATGTGCGTCATAGCGACGATTGTGCCAGTCTGGTTATGAATCATAGCGAGCCTGCCATCATCGCTGATCAAGCCAATGGCGAAAAGAAAGTCATTAATTACCCCTTCTTTTTGCAATAATGCTATCCAGGAGCTGGTTCTGACAAGAAGTGAGGTCCAGAAAGGTAGCAGTACTAAAATGATTAAAAGGTTGCTGGTGCTTGTTTTTAAAGTAGCCAGTAAATAGGCAATTGGATAGCCTAATAATACGGTCAGGAATGTTATTAAAAAACTTAGCCATAAGGTTCGTTTAAACAGGTTCAAGTAAATTTGACTGTCTTCACTTTTCCATTTGACACCATCTACATCCTGTTGCATATCAACGGCTGATAAGAAATAAGACTTGGTGTATGGGCCGCTTTCTCTGTATATAAGTTGCCATGTTTCAATTTTTCCCCATTTCTTATCAATTTTTATAAGGGCTTCTTGGTAGCTCGTTGTTAACTTTTCAGGTTTAAGACTTCTGAGCTTACGCCCTGTTTTTCTGAATAGACTTGATGTGCCTGATTTTTCATAATTTAAGCGCTTTCCCAGGCGATTGATGGTTTTTGCTTTTGCTGCTACTTTGCCATCAGTAATGAACGCTTTAAACACTTCCTCATCGGGTAAGTTACCTGATTTAGGATCCCACTTTAGTAACAAAGGTGCGGTTGTTGGTAAAATTTCCTGGGTAATACTATTGTCGACACTTTTCATCAGCATTGAAAAGATTGGCATGAGGAACGTAATTAGAATGAATAAAAATAATGGAGCGACCAGGAGTAGGGCATTGCGCCTTTTTCTGCGCAAAGAGCGTTTTAGGCTTAACTTTAATGAAATGCCGTCTGCTGTTTTTAAATCACCCGTGTCGTTTTGTGTCATTCTAGATCCAGAAAAATTAGTTTTTTATATGTTTCAATGAAAATTAAAATAGCCGGAACGTTTCCGGCTATTTTAATTACATGAATTAGCCTTTAGCTAACCAGGCTTCAAACTTCTCAGCAAGTTCTTCTTTGCGATCAGCCCAAAAGTTAATGTCTTTAAACAGTGTGTTTTTGGCATTTGCTGGATTGGTAGGCATATGTGGAGCCATATCAATTCCGAGCTCAGCATGCTTACCCACTAAAGATGCAGATGACTTACGCGCAGGACCATAAGAAATATACTTCGCCTGATCAGCTAGACGCTGCGTATCCGTTGCAAATTTCAAATATTTTTTTACTTCTTCAAGGTGTGGAGCACCCTTTGGAATGATCCAACCATCTAATTCAAACATTTGCGCATCCCACATCATGCCAACTGGTTGCTTGTTTTCTACAATGGCAGCGAATAAACGACCATTGTAGGCAGAAGCCATAACCACTTCTCCATCAGCTAGTAATTGACCAGGCTGTGCACCTTTTGTCCACCACACTACATCATTCTTGATGGTGTTTAGCTTTTTGAATGCACGTGCTACACCTTCTTCGGTCTCTAGTTCTTTGTATACATCTGCAGCAGGTACACCATCAGCCATTAATGCCCACTCAAGATTACCTGTAGGGTTCTTTTGTAGCGCGCGTTTTCCCGGATATTTTTTGGTGTCAAAAACATCTGCAATTGTTGATGGTGGCGTATCGCCTACTTTGTCAGTACGATATCCGAAAGTCGTTGAATAAACGATTTGCGGGATAAAGCATGGTGAAACTAATGATTCACCAAAGTCTTCAGATGCTGGTGTTCCATCAGGAGCAGGTGCCAGTAATTCATCGACATCGATTTCTATAGCCAGGCCTTCGTCACATAGTGCTACAGCATCATCTGGAACAACATCGACTAAGTCCCATGAGATTTTTCCGGCTTCTGCTTGAGCGCGTAATTTAGATGCACCTTCTGCTGCTGAGTCATCATTGATGATTTTGATATCAGGATTCATCTTCATATAAGGCTCGTGATAAGCCTTTTGCTGGCTTTTTGTGTATGCGCCACCCCAGGATACTACAACCATATCGGTTTCTGCCTGAGCTGTACTGACACTTGCAGCAAGTACTGCTGTTGCTAAGCTACATTGAATAAATGTTTTCATTATTTTCTCTCCTTTGATGGTAATAATGTTCTTGATGATAATGTGCGAGTTGGTTATTTTTCACACAGGTTAGAGGCAATGCCTATTCTTTAAGATGACTCTTGGTTTAAGAGTTAATTAATTAATCTGACGCATCTAGTGCACGACAATCATATTCATTCCAGCCGATTTTGACGGTATCACCTTTATTTAAATCAGCATGATGTGAAGAATTGGGGATCTTCACGTAAAAATCGTCAGTACCACAAACTTCCATGCGCGTTCGAATATGATCGCCTAAATAGATCAGTTCTGCCGCTCTGGCTTCAAAAATATTGGGAACTTGACCTGCTTCGGGGTTAACAATCACTCGTTCAGGACGAATTGATAAAGTTGATCGCTGACCAACGCCTGCAATGTTTATTTTATTCGCTGTTATTTCAGAGCCATCGCTAGTTTTAACCACACAGCTATTGTCAGTTTCGCTGGTTACTGTTCCGTGTAAGCAGTTATTGTCGCCTATAAAATCGGCAACAAATGCATTTTCAGGCTCTTCATAAAGAATATGGGGAGGTGCTAACTGTTGAATAACACCTGCATCGAAAACAGCGACTCGGTCAGACATGGTCAAAGCTTCACTTTGGTCGTGCGTTACATATAAAACAGTTACACCAAGTCTTTCGTGTATGTGTTTGATTTCATACTGCATTTGCTCTCGAAGATTTTTGTCCAGAGCGCCTAACGGTTCGTCCATCAAAACTACATCTGGATCAAACACCAGGGACCTGGCTACGGCTACACGTTGCTGTTGCCCGCCTGATAATTGCGCTGGACGACGATCAGCAAAAGAACCTAGTTGAACCATATCTAATGCATTTTTAACTTTTTCTTCGCGTTCAGATTTTCCCATTTTGCGAACTTCTAACGGGAACGATAAATTCTCACCGATAGTCATGTGCGGGAATAGGGCATAGCTCTGGAATACCATACCGATACCACGCTTGTGTGGTGGCACACGGTTGATGGGAACATTGTCTAGGTATATTTCGCCATGGGTAGCTGGCTCAAATCCTGCGAGCATCATTAAACAGGTTGTTTTACCAGACCCTGAGGGACCTAACATGGTTAGGAACTCACCTTTTGCCATGTTTAAATTTAAGTCTTTAACAACGAGGACTTCGCCATCATAACTTTTTTGTACATTTTCAAATCGAACTAAGTAATCAACATTGCTATCAGGCATAAATTTAAGGGTCTATGGTTTTATTATTAAAAAAGTTGAGAGTATGAATAAACTAATCAAAAATATAGGTTAAGGATTATTCATTGTCAAACTTATGATAAATATAAACTTTAGATAAGTTAAATATGTATTTATATGTCGTTTTTTTACAAATAACAGCATTAAATTCTGTTTTTGGGCGTTTTTTCAGTGATTATAGTTGTTTAATTGTTAAGCACTAAATATTCCTGAGATCATTATAGGTAGTGTCTTTCACTTCTTCGCTCACAATATGAGTGTGGGTGAGTGAGACAAAAGGTAATTTACCTAAACCTTTTCCAAGAAATTCCCGGTATTGCTGGATGTCTTTAAAGCGGAGCTTTAGAAGGTAATCAAAACCTCCTGCAATCATATGGCACTCCAGAATCTCTGAATAATTATTGACTTTATCAGCAAACTGTTTGAAAACTTCATTATTTGTTTTTTCAAGTGTCACTTCCATAAACACTAGTAAAGACGTATTCGTTTTTATGGGGCAAACAATGGCGTGATAACCCTGGATGATTTCAGCCTTTTCTAATCGTCTGACTCTTTCTAAACACGGAGTAGGGCTTAGATTCACTTGCTTCGAAAGTTCCACATTAGAAATTCGTGCATTCTTTTGTAGTTCTTTTAATATGCGTTTATCAATAGTATCTAATAAGAGTTTTTTATTTTTTTCTAACACAATATTTAATCCTGCTAAACAGCAAATTATCTAATATATAATCCTGACAAATAGAATTATGCGTATATTTTATTCCAAGTATATTTACATAAAAAGCATTTTAAAGATTTATTTTGTAATTTACGGTATTAAGATGGTTTAAAGTCACCCCCCTACTTTTTGAATGACAACTCGTTTTTGTAGTTTTAAAACGACCCTGGAATTTATGCAGAGCTCGAGGTTTGTGCAAAACCACACTCTACGAGTAGTCGTCGCTGCGCTCCAACATTGTCTCGGCTACGACTCGGCTAACCACTTTTTTATCTTCAAAGTTACATGTCATGATCTCTCAATCTATTTTATTAAATAATGATAATAAAAAGAGGTTAATTGTAATTATTAAATTATACTCAAAATCGTTGCTTAATTATTAAATAGGAATAAACCTCTTTGACCACCGAAGACTTCACATTGGAAAACTTTTCACCAAAACATTTTGGTTTTCTGGCAATGCCAGGGTTTTCCTTAATTGCCTATGCTGCTGCAATCGATACCCTTAGGATAGCTAATCGATTGGCGGGTAAAGAACTTTATACGTGGGAGACCATTACTCCAAAAGATGAATTAGTAATGGCAAGTAATGGCCTGGAAGTTAAACCTAACCGTTTCTATAAAGATACTGATGTTTACGACATGCTATTTGTCTGTGGTGGTGTAAGAATAAGCACTACCTGGACCGAATCCATAGGAAAGTACTTACGTTATCAAGACAAAAGAGGAGTGGTGTTGGGTTCATTATGTACCGGCGCTTACATACTCGCAAAGGCAGGTTTGCTTGATGGTTATCGTTGTACGCTGCATTGGGAAAATATTGCTTCAATGCGTGAAGAATTTCCGCATTTAAATATCACAGATGATGTTTATGAAATAGATCGTAACCGCTATACCTGTGCTGGTGGTACAACTCCTTTTGATATGATGCATCATTTGATCTCAAGGCAGTATGGAAGAAAACTGGCGGCTTCTATCAGTGAAACCATTCTTGTAGATCATGTACGTAGCATGACAGATCGACAGCGAGTTCCATTAAGACAGCAAATAGGTACCAGTCAGCCTAAATTGACTGAAGCAGTGATGTTGATGGAAGCAAATATCGAAGATCCCTTAACACCAGACGAATTATCTGGTTTCGTCAATATATCAAGGCGTCAGCTAGAGCGTTTATTCCGTAGTTATCTAAATTGCACCCCAACTCAATACTATTTGGGTTTACGCTTGCGCAATGCGAGAAGGCTATTGTTACAGACTGAAAAAGCAATTATTGATATATCTTTGGTGTGCGGCTTTTCATCAGCCCCCCACTTTAGCAAGTGTTATCGTGATATGTTTGGCTTACCGCCGCGTGATGAACGACGTCTTCTTCTTAAGGGCGATGAGTTGGTTGATCCTGCGTCATTAGCAGGAAGTGAAACAACCTGAGAGAGGTTCTTGAAAGTATCTATTTTGTGAGGAATCGCCATGGCATTCACAAAGTAATCCTGAAAGCTGGCTTCGGTCGCTGTTTCAATCTTCTCCATACGTAATACTTCATATTCGATTTCACGGCGCCCCGCTAAATTTGTCAAGGCGATTCTGGCGCCTGTCCCAGCGGCATTACCTACGGATTGCACTTGATCTAGCGGGCAGTCTGGAATCATTCCCAGGAGCATTGCGTATTTTGGGTCTATGTGCGCCCCGAATGCGCCAGCAAATCGAATTTGTTCGATGCTTTTTATATTAATTTTATCCATCAATAATTGCACGCTGGCATAAAGGGTGCCTTTCGCAAGCTGTATAGCGCGGATGTCATTTTGTGTGATAAGTACACCTGTTTCAGATCTAGCATCACCCTTATCACTTTTGCTGCCGACCATTTTATAAGCCCAGGTTTTACCATCGCTAATAACTCGCGGAGATATGCTGGCTTTTTCACCATTGATAACACCATCTGTAGTAACAATGCCAGCAAGATACATGGTGGCAATGGCTTCAATGATTCCCGAACCGCAGATGCCAGTTACACCAGTTTCTCCAATGGCTTGATCAAAATCAGGCTCGTCCGACCAGACATCAACTCCAATCACTTTATAGCGTGGTTCGAGTGTTCCAGGGTCTATGCGTACCCGTTCGATAGCACCAGGTGCCGCTCGTTGGCCATTATGTATTTGTGCACCTTCAAAGGCAGGCCCAGTGGGTGATGAAGCCGCGACTAGTTTTTTCTTATTACCAAGTATAATTTCAGCGTTGGTTCCCACATCAATGATGAGCGTCATCGCATCATTTTTATAGGGTGCTTCAGATAACACCACTGCTGCTGCATCCGCACCCACATGACCCGCAATACAAGGTGGTAAATAAACTTGAGCACCCCGAGCCAAATGCAGCTCTAGATCCTTGGCAGGTAAGGTAATCGAAGCCTGGGTTGCCAGAGCAAAAGGCGCGCCACCTAATTCAACAGGATCTATCCCAAGAAATATATGATGCATCACGGGATTACCGACAAATGTTGCATCTAGCAATAAATCTTTAGTAATTACCTTACCTTTGGATTTCTCAGGCGTATTTGCTTCAATCAGTAACTGATCAATTAAATGGTTAATGCCTTCTCTAATGGCGGCCGTCATTTTCAGGTCGCCACCAGGGTTCATCATGGAATACGAAACACGGCTCATCAGATCTTCGCCAAATCGAATCTGTGGGTTCATAATTCCGTGGGATGCGAGCACTTCACCCGTTGCTAAATTACAAAGGTGTCCAGCGATAGTGGTGGATCCAAGATCGACAGCTAAACCATAAGCATTTTCTTGCTTGCCGGACCAAATACCAATTATGCGTTGGTTTTCGTGAATGGCTACGGTAACTGTCCATTTACCTTTGCGTAGTGCAGGTTGTAAATCTCGTAATAAATGTGTTTCTATCGATAAATTGCTTAGGCCTGTTTCGAATTCGATGGCATCTTTGAGTCGTTCTAAATCGCCAGTCGGTGAGTTTAAATCTGGCTCCTCGACATCGAGAGTCACCAATTTAACTGCTGGCATATTTTCAATATTTAATATGGTTGCATCTTTACGAATCACTTGTTGATGGGTTTGACTCTCTGCCGGTACATCGATGACCACATCACCTCGAATTTTAGCATTGCAACTTAAGCGATATCCTTGTTCCAGATCTGCTTCACTAATACGCTCTCTCTCGGCAGAGGTAATAGGGGAGAGGTGTGGTGTTTCTGAAGTAATTTGGTGTTTAGGAAATGAGCCTGTACTCAGTTTAACTTTGCAACGAGTGCATAAGCCATTGCCGCCACAGAGTGAGGCGACATCTGCGCCTAGTTCGCGTGCTGCAGACAAAACATCTGTGCCTTCTTTAATTTGCCCTCGAATACCTGAAGGGGTAAAAACGACTTTAAAAGTTGCTCATGCATCGACTCATTTATCTCTTTGTCAATTACAGGAATAGCACAGTAATCACTGGCATCCTCAGTGTGGATATTGCCTACTGTTTTTAAGTGGGTGGGTGAATCTAAGGTACCTGCCATAATGCTAATTGATTGTCTGCATGACTATCCCAAAACAGATTGCCACCACAGCTTTCACAAAAACCGCGGAAAATACCAGGTAAGCATTGGTACCATTTCAAAGTAGAATCTGATTCAAATGTTAAGTGATCTTTATTTACTTTAGTCGCGGCAACATGGTGTCCACTGGTTTTACGGCATTGAGAGCAAAAACAATTAACCACATCTCGTGCCGGCCCATCGATACGGTATTTAACACCACCACAATGGCAACTCCCGGTTAAATGTGAGTCCTCCTTGTTATTAATGGTCAAGATATCATTCATATCAGCCCCTGCGGCGACGGCGACCACCACGTTCACGTGCACCCTCAGCAGGTGGTTCACGATAGTTTGACAGCCATTTGGCACAATCAGGATCATTACCCATGACCACGTCTGCGGCACGAACCGCTTGAACGACTTCAGTATGTAGTGGATTTACAATAGCAGAGGTCATGCCCGCCCCCACTGCCATACTGATAAATGAAGCGTTCATGCCATTGCGATTTGGAATTCCAAAACTAAAGTTAGAAGCTCCACAGGTGGTATTTACTTTTAATTCATTACGTAAGCGACTGATTAAATGTAACACTTGCTTACCGGCATCGTTGATTGCACCCACTGGCATAACGAGAGGATCAACCACCACATCTTCAGCTTTAATACCAAAATCCTGTGCACGTTCAACGATTTTCCTGGCGACTTCAAAACGAACATTCGGGTTTTCCGAGATACCCGTTTCATCGTTTGAAATAGCGACTACAGCGCAGTTATATTTCTTAATTAGTGGTAATACATGTTCTAGACGATCTTCTTCGCCGGTCACGGAATTCACCAAGGGTCGTCCTTGATAAACTTTAAGTCCTGCTTCTAATGCAGCAACGATGGATGAATCAATTGACAGTGGAACATCAGTAATTGATTGTACTAATTTGATCGTGTCAGCGAGAATCTTCGGTTCATCCGCCAAAGGTATGCCGGCATTTACATCCAGCATTTGAGCACCTGCGGCTAACTGCGCCAGGGTGTCCATCTCTACTCGGGTAAAGTCGCCATTTTTCATCTCTTCAGCGAGAATCTTTCTACCAGTAGGATTGATTCTTTCACCAATCATTACGAATGGTTCATTAAAACCAATGGCGATTTCTTTACTGTGTGAACTCAATACTGTTCTGGTCATGTTACTTCTCCACTTTATATTTGAAGTTTTATCTGAGATAACCCTAGTCTAAACTCAGATTATTCTGTCACTTCTGGCCGCCAGGGGGTCCTGTCTCCCAAAACTCCAGATTTTAAAACGATGTCTTTAACAGATGATTCTTGTCTGTATGCCATCACATGTACGCCAGCAACACCTTCAATTTCTTTGAGTTGTTGCATTAATTCGATGCAGATTTCCTGACCTTCTTGTTTAGGATTTTCAGCACCTTCTAATCGTTTTATCACCCAGTCTGGAATATGAATTCCCGGTACGTTATCGCGAATCCAGCTAGCAGATCGTGCGGAGGCCATTGGGCCAACACCAGCCAGGATAAATACCTTATCCAGTAAACCTTTATCACCAGCACGCGCCATATACTCTTTAAACGCAGGTATATCGAAGCAATATTGTGTTTGTATAAACTGTGCACCCGCTTCAATTTTTTTCGCTAATCGATCCACCCGGAATGCTATGGGTTCTGCAAAAGGATTAGCTGCTGCACCTAGAAAAGCATGTGGTGGTAGATCAAGCTTACGTCCACTGAGAAAGTGGCTTTTATCACGCATGGTTTTTACGGTTTGAAGTAATGTCATGGCATCGAGATCAAATACCGGTTTTGCTTCTGGGTGATCCCCAGCCTGTACACCATCTCCTGTTAAACACAGCATATTCGCCACACCCATGGCTGAGGCGCCTAACACATCACCCTGTATCGCTATACGATTTCGATCCCGACACGAAATCTGCATCACCATCGAATAACCTTTACGGGTTAATAACGAGCAAACACTCATGCTCGACATATGGCAGTTAGCGCCAGAACCATCAGTGGCATTAATCGCGTCTGTAACGCCATCGAAAAGAGCGGCTTGTTTAAAAACTTCATGTGGATCAGCCGAATCAGGTGGTGCCATTTCTGAGGTTACTGTGAAATGGCCAGTTCGTAATATTCGTTCTAAACGCCCAAAGGAACTATGCCCAGGTAATACGGGTAAATTCTCTCCGGGATTTGGTTCGTCTTCAAATATCATGATGTTTCTTCGACTGGAGTTTTGCGATCATGTTTCTCACGGATTTCTATAAGCCATGATGAGCGCCCTTCAAGTCGATGATCAACAGCGACTTGTACATTCATAATCGACTCTCTCGAACCAGCTAAAGAGTTGCCACTATTGATAATTTGATCACCGCGCCAGGCTTCAACCCAAACACAGCGCATTTCGGGTTTTACTTCGCAATGGCCGTTGGCCCGAACCCCGCCACAAGGGCCGTTCCTTAGCGTCTTGGGGCAATTCACCGGGCAGGACATGCCCGTTTCATGGAGTATGCATTGACCACACATTTGACAATCGAACAATAGACCTTTTACTTGTTTTTCAACAAAGGCTACTGGCTTCTCAACGCGCTCATAACCTATTTTATTCCAGACAGGGTGCAGGGCACTTAAAGTATTTTCTAAAACTTTATATAAATAATTGAAGGTCTTGGCATGATTCACTGTCCATTTACGAACTGCATACATGGTTATGCATCTCCGCCAGTGTCAGAAGTATCGGGGAGCAAGCCTTTGTTTCTGATGATGCTATCTAGTTTTTCATCAGTAAATTCGGTTTCTATCTGCTTGGCTACAGATTCAACAAGTTCGTTTATATTACCTTGTTGTTTAGTGTTTTCACGTCTCCAATCTTCAAGATAAGCATCGCTGTCTACTTTCTTGGCGCGCATCGCGGCACGATCAATGGCTTCCTGAAAGCGTGCTGGCAATAACTTCTTGGCTCGTTTTCGTCCTTCCTGAACGGTAACTTGCGATGGAATATCTCGCCAATAAATGATTACAATTTTAGCCACTATGCGATTTTCTCCATTTGATAGTGTTGAGTAAGATTTTCGATATTAATAATCTTGCTTGGTATCTGTTTTGATAACTGATTTAACTCATCTTCCATTTCACCGTAACCCGTGAAAAGTCGTTCGTAAGCAAGGCCTAATCGCGCGGCGCTTTCTTCAGCTTTTCTATCAAGATCAGAGTTTTCAGTTTGGGCTAAATAAATAAGTTTTTTGTAATTGCCAAAATACATTTCGAGCAGTTCTGGCTTGCGATCAAGCCCTAGCATTTTCCATACATAAGTTTCAAAATGTTGAGTAAGGAAGTCGGTTAGATAGAAAGTTCCAATTTCTGCTTCATGTAAGTCATTGAAGACATCTCGGCCAGCAAAAAATTGATAACAATGTGCACCGGGAAGTCGTGTGGTTCCGGTTTCTTTTAAAACTACATCTAGTAAGCCACCCGTACCACAGTCACCATAGGCAATAAGGATCTCACCATCATTTTGTTGACGTAGCTGAGCAATTTTTTTTCTTACGGCATCAGGTATTAGGTTAGGAGTGGCATGGTATTTTGCTGGTAAACAATCAATATTAAAATGATCCCATTGGTTTAGCGTTCTCAATGCAACAAGCTCGTTAGCCAATGCGCCACAAGCGATAATATTTACAAGCTGTTTAGGATCAGGTTTCATTTCGTTAGCTAGCTCTGCGCAGAGCAACCTGCTCTTTGGCAATATCCACTGCAGAAGCAGCATCACGACAATACGCATCAGCACCAACAGCTTCGCCGAACTCTTCATTTAAAGGTGCGCCACCGACAAGTACGATGTAGTCTTCTCGCATGCCTTGGGCAACCATTTCGTCTATCACAACTTTCATGTATGGCATGGTGGTAGTGAGTAGCGCGGACATTCCCAGGATGTCAGGCTTGTGTTCTTCTAGTGCGGCGAAGAATTGCTCAACTGACTGATTGATACCCAGATCGATAACTTCAAAACCAGCGCCTTCCATCATCATTTTAACCAGATTTTTGCCGATATCATGGATATCTCCTTTAACAGTACCGATAACCATCTTGCCTGCACGACTACCATCTGATGCAGAGAGTAGCGGGCGTAAAATTTCCATGCCGCCTTTCATCGCATTGGCTGATGAGAGAACTTCTGGTACGAATAGTATTCCATCTCTAAAATCTATTCCGACAATGGTCATGCCACCAACTAACGCTTTAGTCAAAACGTCACCGGCTTCCCAGCCGCGTTTTAAAAGAATTTCAGTACCTTCAATGACTTCTTCTCTAAGGCCGTCATAAAGATCGTCCTGCATTTGTTCGACTAACTCATCGTCATCCAGTGCATTTAAATCAATATCTTCTTCATCATCATTTGTAAAACTGTCGTTCTCAGCCATAGTGAAATCCTGTGAAAGTAAACCATTTGTAGACCTTCTCAAATTGTAGGGTTTACCCACAGTTAACACTCCAGAATTAACGACTTACCGTTATCTGATTACGACGTAGTTTGACAACTAGAAGATATTGACCTAAATTTATTCTACTCAAGTCGGACGGCAGTGAGTTTAAATGGTGTGTGTCCACTCTATGTTCCTAATAACTGGAATTTGTAAAGTGAATGACTTGAAAAATACTGACAATAAAACTTATCGAGCTGAGCATACCCCCGCGGGTACTTTCTATGCAGTTCATAACTACCATTTAATAAACCCAAATTTACGTAATCAGCAATCTATACCCATTGTATTTGTACATGGTGTGGGTTTAAACCATGCTGTGTGGCAACCACAGGTAGAATCTTTTAAGAAAAGTCATTGTGTTATTAGCTATGACTTAATGGGGCATGGGAATAGCTCATTACCGCCTGAAAAAGTCACTCTGAAAGATTATGCAGATCAACTAGATGAATTATTAACACATCTCCAGATACCTGCCGTTCATATTGTTGGGCATTCAATGGGGGCATTAATTTCAGTAGCTTATACTCTTTATTTCCCCTTTCGTGTTGTGTCCACAATACCTTTAAATATCGTCTATAAGAGAACTACATCTCAAAGAAAAGCAGTATTACAAAGGGCTTCAGAGGTACTCGAAAATAACAAAATTACAGGGATAGAGACTGCTTTAGATCGTTGGTTTGATGATTCCGTTGATCCTGAGTATCAGAAAAAGGTGGAAGTGATAAAAAACTGGCTAGAACAGGTCGACCCTGTCGGTTATGGCAGAACTTATCGATTATTTGCCCAGTCAGATAAAGAATTCGAAGGTCGTTTGCAGGAGATCCGAACACCAGTTTTATTTATCACAGGCGATAAAGATTTAAATTCTACTCCTACAATGAGTAAGCAAATGGCCAGTGAAACGATTGATGGTGAATTTATCGTGATTAACAACGAGGCTCATATGCTGGCTTATATTAGTCCAGAGTTAGTCAATCCAATGATTAAAGACTTCTTAACGAAGGCAGAGCAAGTAAAGAAAGCAGATCAAATAAAACAACCGCTAGGGAAATAAGCTTATGAAAATTAATAAATCAGAGTTTAGGCAGGTTCTTGGTTCATTTTTAACCGGCGTTACAGTGGTAACAGGCAAAAATGCAAAAGGTGAATCAATGGGTTTTACGGCTAATTCATTCACCTCGGTATCCATTGATCCACCGTTGATATTGGTATGTCTTACAAAGACCTCATTCCTCTGTGAAGGTTTTAAGCAATCACAGAATTTCGTCGTCAATATTCTTTCAGAAGATCAGCGGGATGTTTCTGCAATATTTGCAAGCCCTGTACGTGATCGATTTGAAAATATAGACACAATAACTAGCACCACAGGAAATCCAATACTTACGAACTCTACAGCCTGGCTGGATTGCTCACTCCATGAAGTACTTGATGGTGGAGATCATATAATTTTAATGGGAAAAGTGCTGGAGTTTGAACATTCAGGGATACCTCCGCTGGGTTACTTACAAGGCAATTATTTAAATGTATCGCTAGAGGAAAAAGTCACAGCAGCACTTGAAAATCCGGGTAAACAAATCGAGGTTGGTGCAATTATTGAGCATGATGAGAAAATTTTGTTAATCCATGAAGGTAATCAGATTTCTATGCCAGCTTCATCAGCTTTAGGAAATGATAGTAATCCAGACAGTTTAAAAGGACTCCTTACATCATTGGGTATAGAAACCCAAAACAATTATTTGTTCGCTGTCTATGAGACCCAAGATGGGGTCACCCATATTTATTATCGGGCTGAAGCCAAAGAAACTATCAAAAAAGATAAAGTTTCATTTGTTCCATTCGAGGAGATTCCATTCGAAAACTTACCCGACCAATCCAGTCGAACCATGTTGCAACGCTATATAAAAGAAAGAGCACAAGATGCTTTTGGGATTTATGTTGGAGATGAAAATCACGGAGATATCAAATTGATTAGAGGTGATTTTAAAGGAGATAAGTCATGAGGTTCTCACTTTTTATTCATATGGAAAGGATCAATCAAGAGCAGAGCCAGAAAGATTTATACAAAGAACTAATAAGCCTTTGTAAACTTGCAGATGAGTCTGGTTTTTGTACTATCTGGACGGGTGAGCATCATGGAATGAATTTCACGATTGCACCCAATCCTTTTCTTAATTTAGTTGACCTGTCTCATCACACTAAAAATGTCCGATTAGGAACAGCCACTGTGGTAGCCCCTTTCTGGCATCCAATAAAGTTAGCTGGTGAAGCGGCTATGACAGATATCATCACCGAAGGTCGATTAGAAATTGGCATAGCTCGGGGAGCGTATTCGTTTGAATATGAGCGGATAGGTGAGGGCATAGATGCCTGGGGAGCAGGCGGCAAGCTCAGGGAAATTATTCCTGCCATACAAGGGTTGTGGCAAGGTGATTATACGCATGATGGTGAGTATTGGCAGTTCCCTAAAACAACCAGTTCACCTAAACCTTTACAAAAACCTTATCCTCCCATCTGGGTTGCAGCTCGCGACCCAAACTCCCATGAGTTTGCCATCAATAATAACTGCAATGTTCAAGTAACACCGCTATGGTTTGGTGATGAAGAGGTTGAGTCATTGATGAAAAAATTTAATGATGCCTGTGAAAAGTTTCCAGAAATACCTCGGCCTCAAATCATGGTTCTTAGACATACCTACGTTGCTGAGACTGAAGAAGAAATTGCACAGGGCTCTAAAGACCTGAGTCGTTTTTATAATTATTTTGGGGCCTGGTTTAAAAACGAAAGACCTATAGAGCAAGGCTTAATTAAAGAATTGAGTGACGAAGAACTCACTCAAGTAGAAATGTATTCACCTGAAAATATGCGTAAAAACAATGTAGTCGGTACACCAGAAGAAGTGACTAATCGACTCAAACACTATGAATCATTAGGCTATGATGAATACAGTCTTTGGCTTGATAGCAGTATGAGTTACGAGAAGAAGAGGAAATCGCTGGAATTATTTATTAATGAAGTAATGCCAGCTTTTGCATAAGAAATAGAACACATTAAACAAAACACACCCCCGTACTTTTAGGTACTTTTTAAAAAAAGCCTTAAAAGTAGGGGGGTGACATAAATAACTAGTATTTAATCGAGATAGCAATGGAACAATTTCCACATTATATAGACGGCAAGTTCGAATCAGGTACCGAGCACTTCGAAAGTATTAATCCGGCAACCGAGGAGCCCTGGGCAATTTTCCCTGCTGCGACTGAAAAAGAAGTAAACGCTGCAATAGAAGCAGCAGATAGCGCATTACTTAAAGGCGAATGGGCAGAAATGAACGCTACCCAGCGTGGCAAATTGTTACGTAAACTGGGCGATTTAATTGTTGAAAACGCTCAGATTCTTGGAGAGCTGGAAACCTTAGATAGTGGAAAGTTAGCTACCGAAACCCGTGCACAATCTGCTTACGTTGCTGACTATTACTATTATTACGCAGGTTTAGCAGACAAGATTCAGGGTGAAGTTATTCCGATAGATAAACCCGATCTGCATGTGTTTACCACTAGAGAACCGATTGGAGTCGTGGCAGCAATTGTGCCCTGGAATGCACAGATGTTTCTCTCCGCAACTAAAATAGCACCTGCTTTAGCAGCAGGTAATACAATCGTGGTCAAAGCATCTGAACAAGCACCAGCCAGCTTGTTAAAATTTGCTGAATTAATCCATGAAGCTGGTTTTCCACCAGGTGTAGTCAATATCATCACAGGTTTCGGCGAGCCCTGTGGACGTGCCTTAACTTCGCATAAAAAAATCGCCAGAATTGCATTTACTGGTGGCCCAGAAACAGCAAAGCATATTGTCTGTAATAGCAGTAATAATTTTGCCCATGTGTCGCTGGAGTTAGGTGGGAAATCACCGATTATTGTCTTTAAAGATGCAGATTTAGAAAGTGCCACAAACGGCATTATCGCAGGTAACTACGGCGCATCAGGTCAGAGTTGTGTGGCTGGATCACGCGTATTTATTCATGCTTCAATTTTCGATCAGATACTTGAAAATATTACCCAACGTGCTGCACAAATTAAAGTGGGTGACCCATTGGATGAAACGACGCAAGTTGGTCCATTGGCAACAACCGCACAAGTTGAGCGCTGCGAAAGAGTTATTAAACGGTCAGTAAAACAAGGTGCAAAGTTAGTTTGTGGTGGTAAACGTCCAGAAAATTTATCAGCAGGTTTGTATTTCGAACCGACCTTGCTGGATTGTCCAGATCAAAGTATTGCTTCTGTTCAGACGGAATTATTTGCTCCAGTGATTAGTGCGATTCGTTTTGAAACTGAAGAAGAAGTTATCGCTATGGCGAATGACTCAGATTTAGCTTTAGGTTCGGGAATTTTCACTGAAAATCTAGCGCGGGCGCATCGAGTAAGTAAGCAGATTCGTTCGGGTATCGTCTGGATCAACACCTATCGTGCGATTTCTCCATTGGCTCCGTTTGGTGGTTTTAAACAAAGTGGAGGGAGCAGAGAAGCGGGTATGGACGCTATCTATGATTACACGCGCACCAGAACCGTATGGATAAATACGTCAAAAGATCCAATGGCGAATCCCTTTGTTATGAGATAAAGGTTACGAGACGAGACAAATAAAACAACCTATTAATATCAGATTACGATATTAATTAAAGCGAGAAACAGGAGAGAGAGAATGGATAAAGAAAGATTCGAACTGGGTTTAAATCAACGTAAGGCAACCTTGGGAGCTGAATACGTCGAGAAGAACTTACAAGCGGCAGATGACTTTAATCGACCTTTTCAGGAAATGATGACCGAGTGGTGCTGGGGTTTTGGTTGGGGCGATGATGTCATAGATGTTAAAACGCGCTCACTAATGAATCTCACCATGATTGCGGCATTAGGCAAAATGCACGAGTGGGAATTACACCTAAAAGGCGCGTTGAATAACGGCGCGTCAGTTGAAGAAATACGTGCGGCTATTCATGCCATAGCAATATATTGCGGTGTGCCTCAAGGTGTAGAGTGTTTTCGCATAGCTCGAGAGGTTTTAGAAGCAGAAGGAAAGCTTTAACCACGCCCTACAAACGGCATTTTATTAGCCATGATTGTCATGGATAACACGTTGGTAGTAAGCGGCAGATTTGCCATGTTATAAACAGCATTGGCTGCATCTTCTACATCCATCGTATCCATTGGGCCTGCATGTTTCATCAGGTTTTCCAGTAACTCTGTATTTGCATTGCCGATATCAATTTGTCCACAGCAAATATTTAAATCCCGGCCATCCAATGCAATGCATTTGGTCATTCCCGTAATGGCATGTTTGGTTGAAGCGTAAGCTGCAGAATTAGGGCGAGGAGTTATCGCTGAAATCGACCCGTTATTTATGATACGTCCTCCGGCCTTCGTCATATGACGGAATGCTTCTCGCGCACAAAGAAACATACCTGTGAGATTGACATCAACAGATGACTGCCATGCCTCTAATGAGATCTCATCAAAACGAGACCCGGGTGGAAAAATACCTGCATTATTGAACAATACATCTATTGCGCCAAAATGATCAGCCACTTTTTGAAAGTTTTTTTGTACTTCAGCTTCATCCGTTACATCGCAGACGATACTGATTGCATTTTCATGGGAACCTCTGATTTCTTCAAGCTTATCCAGGCGGCGAGCCAATAAGGCAACATTCCACCCAGCATCTAAAAATTTCTTAGCAGTTGCAGCTCCAATACCACTGCTAGCTCCTGTAATTAAAATTGTTTGTGTCATTATTTGTCCTCTTTGGAAAAACCCTTAAATATACGCGAAGGTTTAGAATCGTCTTACAGACGAACTAGTCCTAAGCTCTAGCATACATGAGTTGTCCATTTCAAAAAACGAAATGGCAAGCTCATGGTAAGTAGGGGGTGACTAATCATTAGTTTTTAAATTAGTTCTGTAAATAGTTTATTAAGTAGTTGCCAGCTGTGGCTGGCGTTTACTCCAGGGGCGTTCATCAATAGGCAGATGGATAATGGCAGAAAATCCGCCAACGCCGACTCCAATCCACCACACAATATTGTAGTTGCCGAATAAATCGTAAAGGCTTCCACCCAACCAAACACCGAGGAATCCACCGAGTTGGTGTGAGAAGAATACTAGTCCATAAAGTGTTCCCATATAACGCAAGCCATAAATATGCGCTATCAGGCCCGAGGTCAGTGGAACGGTCGCCAACCAGAGAGCGCCCATAGTTACAGAAAAGAACACCACGGATTCTGGTGTTATCGGGTTGAGAATAAAAAGCGCTGAGATAATCGTGCGTAACAAATAAATACTCGCTAACAGGTACTTTCTGGAATATTTACTACCCAGCCAACCAGCCAATATAGTCCCGCCAATATTGAACACTCCAATGATAGAAATCGCAATAGCGCCAAGTGTTGATGTGGTTGAAACACCTAATGACTGGATAATACCATCAGGCGAAATTGCGCTACACATTTCAGCAATAAACGCCGGAAAATGAGCCGTGATAAACGCCAATTGATACCCGCAAGAAAAGAATCCCAAAAAGATAAAGCCAAAGGTTGGGTCTTTAAAAGCCTTCTTCAAAACTGCCCCTAAAGTTTCATCGAGCTTTTCAACTTTCGGTGGTGGAGGTACACGCATTAAGTTAAGTGCAAGTAACGATAATAAGATGAAACCAGCAAAAATCACGAATACAGATTGCCACTGCATCTGTTGCAATAAGGCCTGTGCTAGCGGTGGGCCAACGATCTGACCTGCCGAGCCTGCTGCAGTGGCTATACCCAGAGCAAGCGAGCGATGTTTATCTGATGCAGCACGACCGACTACGGCTAGAATCACCCCGAATCCGGTACCAGCAATACCAAAACCTACCAGAATTTCGAGAAATTGATGTTGCCCCGGTGTGACGGCAAACGAGGAAATAATCAAACCCGTGGCATAACAAAATGCACCGGTGATTATCGCTTTGCGATCCCCATATTTTTCAGCAATAGCACTGAAGATTGGCTGGCCGATTCCCCAGAAAAGATTCTGGATAGCAATCGCAAAAGAAAAGTCAGCACGTAGCCAGCTAAACTCAGTGGAGATGGGAATTTGGAAAACACCAAATGATGCCCTGATAGCAAAACTAACCAGAATAATAATGCACCCAGCAATCAACACTGGCGTGAATAAGGAGCTTTTGCTGGTAGCGGTAATTCCTGTCATCTAAATGAGCATCTCAATTGGTTAGCTATTTGATTATAGGGCGAACTGAAAAAATTATTTAATAACAGCCGCTAAAAGCCACCCCCATACTTTTGCTTAGTTTTTATTTAAGTGCAAGATGAAACCTTTATAACTAGGTCATTCTTAACAACCATTGCGACATCCATTTATACAGTGATGCAAGTACTTACGTTTGGTGGGATAATCCGTTTCATCTTTTATCAATACAAAACTAAGAATACAAAACAATGTCGACACTACTAAACGATTTACTCGAAGCAAAAGGCGTACTTCTGGCAGATGGCGCAACTGGCTCAAACCTGTTTGGTATGGGTTTGCAAACAGGTGATGCACCAGAACTCTGGAATACAGATCACCCCGATAGAATTGCACAGCATTACCGTAATTTTGTCGAAGCGGGTTCGGACATTATTCTAACCAATACCTTCGGTGGCACTCAATATCGTTTGAAATTACACGGTGCCGAAGCGCGCGTTGAAGAGTTGAATGTTAATGCGGTGAAACTGCTAAAAGCTGAAATCGAAAAATCGGGTCGACGAATCGTAGTCGCAGGTTCTATGGGTCCTACCGGAGAATTAATCGTGCCTTTAGGCAACCTCACTCACGAGCAAGCGGTTGAAGCATTTCGCGAGCAAGCAGAAGCGCTAAAGAAAGGCGGGGTTGATGTTTTCTGGATTGAAACACTGTCATCCAAAGAAGAAGCGCAAGCCGCTGTTGAGGCCTGTTCAGGGATGGGTTTACCAATCGTAACCAC
The DNA here is from genome assembly GCA_963760355.1 of uncultured Gammaproteobacteria bacterium. Lineage (GTDB taxonomy): Bacteria > Pseudomonadota > Gammaproteobacteria > Thiotrichales > Thiotrichaceae > Cocleimonas. The sequence continues at coordinate 26,592 of CAVXCT010000030.1, forward strand.
TTACAGTATAGATACCAATGGTCGCACCATGATGGGCTTATCACCTGATGATATCGTCAAAGCATCAGAAGCAATGGAAACCCCGATTTTAGCCTTCGGTTCTAATTGTGGTGTTGGTGCAGCGGAATTGGTCGCAGCGATTATCAATATCAAAACATCATTAGGTGATAAAGCCGATGACACCATAATCATCTCCAAAGCTAATTGTGGTGTACCAGAATATATCGATGGTGAAATCGTTTACAGTGGTACCGAAGCAATCATGGCTGATTACGCAGGTATGGCGATTGATGCAGGCGCAAGAATTATCGGTGGTTGTTGCGGGACTTCCTATAATCATGTCGCAGCAATGCGCAAAGCTATTGATAAACACATCAAGGGCGAGTCTCCGACAAAAGAAGATATCGAGCAAAGATTGGGTGAGTTAAGCACTGGCGCAATTGCACAGCTTCAAGGTAAGTTGTCCATTGCTGATGGAGCTTTCGTTAAGAAAGATTCTCCCAGGCGTTCTCGCCGTAGGAAATGACTTTTCTTAGGCTCACCAAGAGCCAGAAAAGTTCATCGTAGATTCTTTCAGGAACCCTCGATGTACAATGGTCGAGCACCTACAGCTTAACTTTCGACAGCTATAGTACTTTTATCCAATGCTCAACAAGAGCCAAAAATGACAAGTCAAATAATTATTCGGCTAACGCCTCTCCCTGACGGGTCAGCTAAAACTGTTGTCTCGCGAAGCTCGGCCGAGTTATACGTTTTAAAACAACAAAACGATAAGCTCACTAAAGTTAATCGAAGATTCCCTTGTCGATATACAATGTTCGCACTGGTTAAGTTGTTATTTATTATTTGATCACCCCCGTACTTTTGGGCACTTTTTCTAATATTAAGATTCAAGGTTGAAGTCTGGATAAGCGATAGCGTTACCTGAGTTTC
>CAVXCT010000031.1:0-146627 GCA_963760355.1 uncultured Gammaproteobacteria bacterium
TTCGGGTCGTCGTCGCTTTGCTCCAATATTGTCTCCGTTGCGCTCGGCTTGACACATTTTAGTGGGCTTATTCATTTACATACGCGACTTACCTGCTTTCTGCTCAAACAAGTCCAACAGCACCGGAAAATAATCTTCAGGGTTTTCTTCCCATGGAAAATGAACACATCCGTTTATGACATGGTGTTTAGACTTAACGAGTAAACGCTGATATTCACTCACGCTTTCAGGTTGCAAGACATCATTACGACAATGAATCAGGCCAATTATCTTGTCTGATTGTTGCTTGATATCTTCATCACTCAGCGGCAACTTTTTATAGCCTTCCCATATTCTTACGTTTAGCGTGTTGTTGCTATCCTCTGGAGAAAACTTTAAAGCATAGTTCCACCCTTTTTTGCCATCCTCAAAATAACTGGCAATCTTGCTGTGAAAATTATGCAGCTTTTCTGCGGGTGTACCTATCTTATCAAGTGTCAATCTGCCATCAATTTCAGAATGACTAAAAAGCTTGCTATGAATGTCCTCCATACTGAGCAGGGACGGATCAACCGGGTTACTTAAAATCAGTTTAACAAGACCTTCAGGGTGATTTTTTACAAACAGTAACACCTGCAAGGCTCCCCATGAATGCCCCCAAAGCACGACTGGCTCTTGCGTGATGACTTCATCCATATCGTCAAGCCACTGCGACAAAGCTGGCTTTTCAGGTTCTAAAACCAGCCCCGCATTCTCACCAGTACCACGCATATCCCAGCGACAGACCCGGTAATGTTTGGCTAATCTTTCTTGTATAGGTTGCAGATTCCAGGTGGTAAAGGCAGGTCCTCCTCCAATCAGATAAACAACCGGTCCCTGGCCTGCACATCGAACCTTGATTTCAGCAACTGCAAGTGAGAAATAGCAAATTGAGAGTAATGGTAAAAGAAATTTCAGAAGTGTCTTCATACTACTACGTTAGTTTATTATCTTTAAAAAAACACCCCCTACCTTTTACATGGTTTTTCATTCAATTTAATGAAAACCACGCCCTTCGGGTAATCGTCGCTATGCTTCAACATTGTCTCCGCTGCGCTTCGGCTTGGCACTATTTTAAGAATTAAATACCAACCTTCCTTGATTCAAGCACATTCGACATGACACATATCAAATAATAATGATTTAACCAGAACATCTACCTTAAAGGCTTTATACACTTGTAGTATAAGTTTTTATAGGAAAAGCGAATGTCATTTTTCAAGAATTTACTAGCCCCGGCAGATGAGTATGCGCTGACAAGCTGGCTATTTCTTAAAGTTCTTGCTGTCATATATTTTATTGCGTTTTTATCCATCGCCGTACAAATTACTGGCCTGGTTGGTCCTTCCGGGATACTGCCCTTTAAGGAAGTACTGGATAATTTTTACCAGTACCATGGGACAACTGCCTGGTTCAAAATGCCTACGCTATTTTGGTTCAGCTCCAGCAATTTGGCTTTGCATACAGTCTCCATCCTGGGTTGTGTATTTTCTGTAATATTATTTGTTGGGTGCTGGCAACGACTGGCTTTAATTGCTCTTTTTAGTTTGTATTTATCTATTTATCATGCAGGTCAAACATATCTCAATTTCCAGTGGGATACCTTATTACTGGAATGCGGTTTCCTGGCGATTTTCCTGGTAAATGGCCCAAGCCGCCTGCTAATTTTTTTGTTCCATTTTTTATTATTCCGTCTGCGTTTTATGTCGGGAGTATCAAAACTGGTTAGCGATGATCCATCGTGGTCGAGTTTAAAAGCATTAAATTACTACTTTGAAACCCAACCCTTGCCCCATGTTGGCTCATGGTACTTTCATCAATTACCCGATTGGGTACTTCGAACGGGAACCGGATTTACATTTTTCACCGAACTGATTATCCCGCTATTCATCTTCTTACCCAGACGGTTCCGTTTGATTGCTGCGGGCGTAACCATCTTTATGCAGTTACTGATCATTGCTACCAGCAACCATAATTTTATCAATTTACTCACCATTCTGCTTTGCCTGTTCTTATTAGATGACAAAATTGTGCAGCGTTTTCTTCCGCAAAAAATGATTCCTGAGATAAAATCTGGCTGGTTCAGTTCAACACTGATATCTATAACTGCCGTCTCAATATTAACCGCCAGTCTATCACTCTTCTATTCGATGGTAAGTAACAACAAAGTGACACCCTGGCTAGCAACAAGCGGCTTGTTCATTCGTTCTTATGGATTAGGCCATATCTACCATGTTTTTCCCACGATGCAGGTAGAGCGACACGAGTTACAAGTTGAAGGCTCATATGACAGGCTCAATTGGAAACCCTATAAATTTAAATTTAAACCAGGAGATCTATCCAGGCGCCCTCAGTTCAACATCCCTCATCAACCTCGTCTGGACTGGATGATATGGTTTGTTCCACCCAGGTTCGATAATCAAATGCACTGGTTTAAGCGCTTTTTACGACGCCTGGTAAAAGGTTCTCCAGAAGTATTAGCACTGTTAAAAGAGAATCCATTTGCAGGGAAACCACCGACTTATCTCAGGGTACTGGTTTATCGCTATCACTTTACCAACTGGGAAGAACGCAAAAAAACGGGAAACTGGTGGAAGCGGGAATATCTGGGAGAATTTCCTTATGTTGAGCCTAGAAGGCCCTGAAACCAAGCCATATCCATTATCGTTAAATGGCTTACGCTTTTTCATTTACCTTTTTTAGCCTTTGCCTGGCGCATTGCCTTGCGTTGTTTCTTGCCCGGTATGTTTTCTCTGCTTGAAAGTACCGAAATCAACTCGCTATGGGCTCGTTTCCATTCAGGCGTATCCTTGAATTCGATCATCCCGGAGCTGGAGTGAGCCGTTTGGTCCGAAAACTTAAATGACTCATCGCATTTAAACAGTGCTTTTCTCCGGCTCATTAAAGAGCCTGTGTGCATTGCTTCAAGTTCGGCAAGTGTTTTGGGTTCTACCTTGTTAGACATATGTTTCTTTATCTTCACCCATCCCTTGTACTTAAACTCTTCGAGGCAGTTTCGTTGAGCTCAAATGTTCAAATTAATTCGGATGAATTTATTGGTAGTACCTCGGCTTAACACTTTTTCATTAATCAATCGAGCCCGACCCCACTGATCCCATCAAAAAAGAGACAACTCGCCCCTTTTTGTAATCACACTATATAAATCAACTTTACTTTGTAAAAGCAAACGTGTGATCTATAAATTCTGGTCGCTTATCTGCTGTAGTACCATCCAGAGTAGCGGTGATTTTACCACTAAATAGTTGATTCCCTTTTGAGCAAATTAAGTCATAAAAGGTTGTGCTCGGCAGTTCTAAAAAGGTTAAAATTTCCGATTGCGTCAAAGGGATACCATTAACAGTTGCTGATGAAAAAGTAATATCTACTTTTTTGACATTAGTACACACAGATGATGCTGAAGGCTTGTCAGCTCCATATAGCAGGCCTGCCCTAACTTGCTCTGTATAAGATGTGATACCTGTACAGTCCGATGAACCATATTCATTAATATCAACCGTCATATTATTTCCAGTTATAGTTATTGATTGTTTCAAGTAGACATTATCTACAGGATCACATTCAGACACCCATGTACCATTGAAATTCAGGATACCTTCGCCTGGTGAAAAGCTGCCACCGCCTCCGCAAGCCACTAAAGTCAAACTAGTCAAAGCAAGTACAACTACATTATTTATGCTATGCAACATATCGCTATCCTGTTAATTAATAGGAACATACTGTCATATTCGTATAGTTGATTCACCATAATTATATACATTGTTGATCAGCGCGAAAATAGTCCCGACCAGCGAGTCTGGGATAACACAGCGTTGCCTCTGCAGAAGTGAATATGTATTTTTACTGATTGTTAATGTTTCAAACGAGTCTCATTTAACCACTTAATGCGGTTGTTCCAATCGCACAAACCCAACTTTGAGTTCGAAGCAAGGCAAATGCTATCGCCGATACACCAGTTACAGCGAGTAGCCATATATTGACTTTACGCCAAAGCATGCCGCGCCTAGTCAATAACTCTTGTGACTCCAGTTCGGAAATACGACTAAGTAATTACTTCCATTTTGAAACATCAGTTTCAGACTTTTTAATGCGTAAATGTTTTTCCATACGCCAGCTCGCAAAATTGCTACCAGCTAATAAAACGATAAACACTAATAGAGACCTTTGCGTGTTAGGATGGCGAGAGAAAAATGGGCGTAATTTTCCAGATTTTTCATAAAAATAAGGGTAATAGCAGGGCTATTGACTGCATTTTTAGGGAAAACCTGGGAGATTCAAGCCATTTTATATCCGTGATATCTTTCGTGCAAAGGTCTCTAATATTACCAAGGGTAAAACATTAGTACATTCGTTATTCATCAATAAATTACCTTAAATGAAACGAAAAAGGTTTAATTAGAAAACTGACATTCCCCCATCTTTTAAGTGATTTTTTACTTAAGGCGTGCGGCTATCAGCCATAATATTATCCAAATCCCGTTGTGCTTTCTCAGGATTAACTAAATCGTGATCTTCCAGCATTTCACATTCATCCCTAATCATCTCCGCGATAGTCACAGGGTAGAACTTGCAATCATCAGGACGATCATAATAGATATCGCAGGTATACACATTTGAATCTGGTGCTTTCCTCAGCCATGGGCACAGCTCTATTAGTTTGCCAGTCTCAGGACTCATCCAGATATTTCCATTACTGACATACTCAGCGATTTTGGGCCTGAATACCTCCCAATACTCAATCTCATCTGCCGATGCGGAAATCTGGCCATTACTATACTTTATGCAACATTTACCGCATGAATTGCATTCTTTGATATTGGCCTCCCAGTTATAAGTTTAAAAATGACACCCCCCATCTTTCAGGCACTTTTTTATAAGTCAATCGAGTTTGACTCTATTGATCTCTATTAATCTCCGAGCCCCTGTCGCATCATCTGTCCTATGGGAATCATACGTGCGATGGCGGTATCGGTAAATTCGGCGACAGCACTTCTAACTTTATCTGATACAGTTCCTGCAGGACGCGGTCCGAGCTCTGATGCAATATAGGAAGAATTTAACCGTGCCTTCTGTTGGGTTTCTTCGATCAACCTCAAAAGCGAACCATCATTATGCATCCCGATAAATTGAGCCCAGGTCAAGGACAGATAGCCCGGCCAGAGTGCTACGTGTTTATAGATACTTGCCACTATCCGGTTCGGCCCAGGTTTGGCTCCGAATCCATTGAGTAACAACACTTGTTTACTTACCTCATCAGTCAGATCTGCAACTTCAGGAAACGGGGGTAGAGAAATTTCTGTCGAGGGTAACTCTTTTCTGACACGATTCCCCGCTGGCGGCTTTACGGGTTCTGCAAGTAATGCCAAGAGCGACATCATATTGAGCATATTGCCTCGATTATAGGTATCGAGTATTGCAGCGATTACCGCCCGGTCATCCCTGTTAACGCCGACAAGGGACAATGTTGTATCGGGGAAAACCGGCAATTCAGGAAGCGACAGTTCTGCCAGTAAATGCTCACACTCGGTCTCCACCATCCCGGAAACAAACATCGGTTTCGATGCCTCCCACGCCCAGCGCAGTCCACCATCAATGGTGGCGATATGGCGCCAGACATAATTGATAGCGGTAACATTCAGCGTTTCACGAATATCGGCATAAAGTTCTGCAATCTCGCCGGTTGCGCCTGATTCACTAACCGCCGGTAAAGTATCTTTGGCCATAGCCTGATCTCCTATCTAAATATAATTTTAAGTATGATGGGGTGTAGTGTAGATCAAAAATGAGTGAGAATTTATGAACAATGACACCCCCCTACTTTTATGAGGTTTTCAATGCGACTGCGCCTTACCCTTCGGGCTGTCCTTCTATGAAAGACATTCTATGAAAGACATTGTTTAGCTAACGCTTGACTAAAAACCTAACTCTTAACGGAAACATATTCATCATTATCTTCTACCCAGGCACGAAGAATAAAGCTGAGACTATTATCACCAAATCCATTGAATAGTATCTGCGGTGTAGGACTTACAAGTATACCTTCTTTTTTTAAATTAACTCGGCATAGGTTTCACTAAAAGCGCTAATTGCTATATCCAGGTCAGAACGCGAATGTGCTGCTGATATCTGGGTTCGAATTCTGGCTTTTCCCATGGGAACCACAGGGAAAAAGAAACCAATGGCGTAGATACCCCGCTCTAGCAATTTTCTAGACATTTGTTGCGCTAATTGGGCATCACCAAGCATCACTGGAACAATAGGATGGCAACCATCAGGTATTGAAAACCCAGCCGCTTGCATGCCTTTACGGAAGTATTGGGTATTTTCTTTAAGCTGATTGCTGAGTTCAATTGATGCGCTTAGCATTTCGAGCACTTTAATTGAAGCTGCGCAGATGGATGGCGCTAAGGTATTTGAAAACAAGTAAGGGCGAGAACGCTGGCGCAGCATTTCGACAACTTCTTTACGACCTGATGTGTAACCACCAGAAGCGCCGCCAAGTGCTTTGCCGAAAGTGCCTGTTATAATGTCGACGCGATCCATTACGCCACAATGTTCATGAACACCTCGTCCCGTTGCACCCATAAAACCTACAGCATGACAATCATCGTGATGCACTATGGCGTCGTATTGGTCGGCAAGATCACAAATTTTATCTAATTGAGCGATGGTTCCGTCCATCGAAAAAACACCATCTGTGGTAATCAGTATACGTCTTGCCCCAGCTGCCTTTGCTTCTTTAAGTTTGGTTTCGAGATCCTGCATATCGTTATTTTTATAACGATATCGAGCTGCTTTACAAAGCCTTACGCCATCTATAATTGATGCATGGTTCAATTCATCTGAAATGACAGCGTCTTCTTTAGATAAAATCGTTTCAAATAAGCCCGTATTTGCATCAAAGCAAGCGGCGTATAAAATGGTATCTTCTGTTCCTAAAAATTCAGTGACTTTCGCCTCCAGCTTTTTATGGATGGATTGTGTACCACAGATAAAACGTACAGAAGACACACCAAAACCCCATTCATCATAACTTTGTTTTGCCGCTTCGATAACACTTGGATTATTGGCTAACCCCAAATAGTTATTGGCGCACATATTGATAACTTCGCTGCCATCATCAAGAGAAATTTCATTGTTTTGCTCAGAAGTTATTATTCTTTCGGTTTTCCATAAACCCGACTCTTTGATGGCATCTAACTCTGCTGTTATTCCTGCTTTTGTATTGACAAAACTCATGATTGATCTTCCCAATTGAGGATTACTTTACCCGACTCGCCAGAGAGCATGGCATCGAAGCCCTTTTGAAAATCAGTATAATGATAACGATGGGTAATGATTTGACCCAGTGGTAGGTCAGTTTGCACCATCATTAATCCTTTGTACCAAGTCTCAAAAATTTCGCGACCATAGATACCTTTGATGGTTAAACCTTTAAAAACCACCAAATCCCAGTCAATACCTGCACCTGCAGGCATTATGGCTAACATGGCAATATGTCCGCCATTGATCATTATTGTGAGCATGTTAGCAAATGCCTGTGGCGACCCAGACATTTCTAAACCAACATCAAAACCTTCAAAAATGCCGTAGGAATGCATCATTTCTTTGGAAATGGTTTGTTTTTCGACATTAATTGGAATCACGCGTGGAATAATCTTTTTCGCAAGATCTAAACGATATTGATTTAAATCCGTAATTACGATATTTCGAGCGCCACAATGCGCTGCAACCATCGCCGCCATAATGCCAATGGGCCCAGCGCCCGTAATCAATACATCCTCACCCACCATATTGAAAGAAAGCGCGGTGTGTACTGCGTTACCATAGGGATCGAAGCACGCTAATAGATCTGTTGAAATTTCTCTGCTTGGTTTGAATACATTTTTTGCCGGGATAGATATATATTCGGCAAACGCACCATCACGATTAACACCCACGCCGATGGTGTTGGGACACAAGTGGCGTCTACCAGCTAAACAGTTTCGACAGCGCTCACATACAATATGCCCTTCTCCAGAAACAATATCGCCAACTTCTAAATCGTCAACATTTGAACCCATTTCTGCTATAACACCAGCAAATTCATGCCCTATCGTCATTGGATATGGAATGGTTTTTTGTGCCCATTCATCCCAATTGTAAATGTGGATATCGGTTCCACAAATAGCGGTTTTTTGGACTTTAATTAACACATCATTGTTGCCAATAGCAGGAACAGGCACATCTGTCATCCACAACCCTTTTTTGGCTTCTTTTTTCACTAACGCTTTCATCATTTTCATTCTGTATTTGACCTTTAAAATGGTTACTTTAAAGTTTAGGTTAAAATTCAAAAAAAATAGTAAAAGATGAATACGCGTACAGTTGCAATAATAAGAGTGGCACTGAGTAAATCATAAATTGGCACCCCCCTACATTTTGAATGAAAACTCGTTTTTGTTGTTTAAAAACGATATTTTGAATTTATGTAGGGCTCGTGTTTTTTCATTCTTATATTCGATCATTTTTGATGTTGAAAAATTGTTAGTCGATTATTTACCATTGTACATCGATGATTTCTTGCGGCATCTTCGATAGACTTTAGCGAACTTACCGTTTCGTTTTCTTGAAACGGATAATTCGTTTATTTGACTTGTCATTTCTGGCTCTTGGTGATCCTAAAAAAGTCACCACTCCTACTTCGGGTCTACGTCGTTACACCAACGTTGTCTAAGCTAGACTCCGGCTAGGCACTTTTTTGATGGCTACAAATTCACCACAACAAACAAATTCACTAGCAAAATATAAACTAGTTTTTATCAGTTTAGGCCTTATGAGTGTTGGAGATGCACGACCAACGCATGATTGACGAAACCTTTGAAACTGGTGTAAAAATCACGACACAACATAAATATCTTCCACAAGTGTTAGAATTAGCTGCAGAATTCGATCAATTATTGCCCGCTACAGATTTAAACCGCTCGTTGTATCATAATCTTATCAATGACGGCAAAGGCGACCTTAGTCGCAGCGTTTTGTTTCAGTCTATAAAAATTAGAGGTTACTTAGAAAATGACAAATAAACCTACCGTTCTTGTTACAAGAAAATTACCAGCATCTGTTGAAGCCAGACTTACCCAGGATTTTGATGCTCGTTTAAACCCAGAAGATAAAATTTATACTAGTAATGAAATCATTGAGTTGGCAGTTGGCGCTACTGCCATTATTCCCTGTCATACCGAAAAATTGACTGCGGATGTTATCCAGCAATTACCCGATAGTGTTAAAGCAATTTGTAGCTTTTCAGTGGGGTATGATCATATAGACCTTGAAGCAGCAAAAGCTAAAAACATTATCGTTACAAATACGCCTGATGTTTTAAATGATGCTACTGCGGAAATCGCAATGCTGCTATTGCTAGGCGCGGCACGACGGGCCTTTGAAGGTGAACACCAAATTCGCACAGATAGCTGGGCAGATTGGGGAGCTACTTTTCAATTAGGTAAACAAGTCACGGGGAAAAAACTAGGTATTTTAGGCATGGGTCGGGTAGGGCAAATCATGGCAAAACGCGCCCGTGGTTTTGATATGGAGATTCATTACTATAACCGTAATCGCCTATCACCAGAGTTAGAGCTGGGAGCTACTTATCATGACAGTGTTGAGGCGCTGCTCCCACATTGTGACTGCTTGTCCATTCACTGTCCTGCAACTCCCGAAACTCACCACCTTATAAATGCCATTCGGATTGAGATGCTTCCAGATAATGCAGTTGTTATCAATACCGCTCGAGGTGCTGTTATTGACGATAATGCTCTGATATCTGCACTCCAATCAGGAAAACTGTTTTCAGCGGGTCTTGATGTATTTAATAACGAACCGAATATAGATCCCCGCTATAAAGAACTAAACAATACTTTCTTATTGCCCCATATTGGCAGTGCAACCGAAGAAACACGCGACCAAATGGGATTTCGTGCTCTTGATAATCTCGAAGCTATTATTTCAGGCTTAGAACCCACAGACAGACTAATATAAGTAAAAATACTTAGATTTTAATAATTTAGATTAAATATAGTGTTTTTTTAAAAAAATTAAACTATATTTCTCTATGCGCGCTATGCCTAATTACAATAAAAGCGTTTTTATAATTATTTTTATTTTGTACCAAGGAGATCAACATGGATTTAAAAGAAAAGAATATAACAGAAGAAACAACAAGTACCCGTCGTAAATTTTTAAAAGGTGGTATAGCCGCCGCAGTAGGAACAGCCGCTGTTGGCTTCCCGATGATATCTAATGCAGCATCTCACTCTAAACCTGTTGTTCTAAAACTACAAGGTGCCTGGGGTGGAGGTATCTTTAAAGAATATGCAGTTGATTACGTTAGACGTGTCAACGAAATGTCAGGTGGTTCGCTTAAAATTGATTATCTTGATGTTGGTGCCGTAGTAAAAACTGCCGAAATGCAAACTGCAGTATCGAAAGGCGTTATTGATGGTGCCCACCTTGTTACAGCTTACTGGTACAGTAAAAACGCTGCTGCTTCATTATTTGGTACTGGCCCTTGTTGGGGCTGGACGGCTAACCAGCTTTTAGGCTGGATTGCTTATGGAGGTGGCCAACAACTTTATGACGAATTAATGACTGATATTCTGAAGCTGGATATTGTTGGATTCTTCTCAGGCCCAATGCCTGCACAGCCTCTAGGCTGGTTCAAGAAAGAAATCAGTTCAGTTGCTGACATGAAAGGACTTAAGTACCGTACCGTAGGTCTTGCGGCGAATGTTATGCAAGAGATGGGAATGTCAGTCGTACAACTTCCTGGAGGAGAAATTCAACCAGCGATGGAACGTGGTCTTATAGATGCAGCAGAATTTAACAACCCAACTTCAGATAAAGACTTTGGTATGCAAGACGTTGCCAAGAACTACTACCTGGCTAGTTTCCATCAGTCTCAGGAGTCTTTCGAGATTATTTTCAACAAAGCTAAGTACGAGTCACTTTCAGCGGAACATAAAGCGATTCTTAAATATGCTGCTGAAGCGGCTTCTTCTGATATGTCCTGGAAAGCACAGGATCGTTACTCTAATGACCTTGTAGCGCTAGAAAAAGAGCATGGTGTAACAGCTCGTCGCACACCAAACGACATAATGCTAGCACAGCTAGAGGCATGGGATAAAGTCTTGCCAAAGTTTATGGAAGACCCATACTTTGCTAAAGTAGTAGAATCTCAAAAAGCATGGATGAAGCGTGTGGGTGCATTTGAACTTACTAATGCTCCTGACTACGAAGGCGCTTACAACCACTACTTTAAGAAATAAGCTTTGTTCGATACATTTTGGATTTCATCCAATTTGATATGCTAGAAAACAGACGGCATTAATGAGTGCCGTCTGTTCTATATCTCCCTTTTGGCTTGTTTGTCTGAGTATTTATCCAGGGCAGGCATAAATTCAACTATTATTTGAAAATTGTTATGAATCCTACTCTCTTTTTTATTGATAACATCAGTGCATGGTTCGGCAAAATGTTCGGCTGGTGCATTATGGTGCTCACATTCGCTACCGTGTATGAAGTATTCATGCGATATGTTATGAATGCACCTACTTCCTGGGCCTTTGATATGAGCGTGCAAATGTATGGAGCACTGTTTATGATGGCAGGAGCTTATACCCTATCGCGTAACGGTCATGTACGCGGCGATGTGATCCATCGATTACTTCCCATAAAAGTTCAGGCAGGTCTCGATTTATTGCTCTATATCATTTTTCTTTTACCCGGTGTTTTCGCGCTAATTTGGTATGGATGGGACTTTGCTGCAGACTCCTGGCGCTATAAAGAAGTGAGTTGGAGTAGCCCCGCACGTACGCAAATCTATTTCTTCAAAACCCTCATTCCCCTGGCTGGTTTCCTGGTTTTACTCCAGGGAATTGCCGAAATATTACGCTGTATATCCTGTATACGCACTGGTGAATGGCCTCCTCGTCTGCATGATGTTGAAGAGACAGAAACAATGCTTGCACATAAAGAAGAAGATTTCGCTGAAATAGAAGATGAAATGAAAAGTGAAATGAATAGTGGAGACTCAAAATGACTGATCCACAAATTGCAATATTAATGTTGGTGCTATTTATTGGCATCGTATTACTTGGGTTTCCAATCGCATTTACACTGATAGCTATGGGTTTAGGATTTGGTTATTACGCTTACGCTAAAGAAGATCAATGGGATCATATTTTCCAGAATAATATCTTTGATTTATTTGTATCTAATACCTTCTCGGTTATGTCAAATGAGGTTTTAGTAGCCGTACCCCTGTTCCTGTTTATGGGGTATGTGGTAGAACGTGCAAATATTGTGAATAGATTGTTCTTTAGTATTCAGATAGCAACACGCCATGTCCCTGGCTCCATGGCAATTGCAGCATTAGCAACATGTGCAATCTTTGCCACAGCTACTGGTATCGTTGGTGCGGTTGTGACGTTAATGGGTCTGCTGGCCCTCCCTGCTATGCTTAAAGCGGGTTATGACAAAAAACTCGCTTCGGGTGTTATTTGTGCAGGTGGTACCTTGGGAATTTTGATTCCACCCAGCATCATGCTTATCGTTTATGCCGCTATTGCGCAGGTATCCCCGGTACGTTTATACGCAGCTGCACTATTTCCGGGAATCATGTTGGCCAGTATGTACATGATGTATGTTGTGGCACGTGCTACCATAAACCCAAGTTTAGCCCCTAAGCCAAAAGAAGAAGATATTCCGTCTCTCGGCATTATTCTTTGGCAATTACTCACCTCATTTGTACCTCTCTTTGTATTGATTTTAGGTGTACTCGGGTCAATCCTTGCAGGTGTTGCGACTCCAGCCGAAGCCGCAGGCGTTGGCTCGTTAGGTGGTTTAGTTCTGGCAGCCATTTATCGTTCATTGTCATGGCAACGACTCAAAGAAGCGGTCTTTCTAACCGCCAGAACATCTGCGATGGTTTGCTGGTTATTTGTAGGTTCCTGGACATTTGCTTCGGTATTTTCATACCTTGGTGGCCACGCCCTAATAGAGCACTGGATTCTTGGGATGGAGCTTGGACCTATCGGATTCCTGATTATTGCTCAATTAATAATCTTCTTCTTGGGATGGCCGTTGGAGTGGAGCGAAATTATTATTATTTTCGTACCTATTTTCTTGCCACTACTACAGCATTACAATATTGATCCATTATTTTTCGGAGTGTTGGTGGCACTCAATTTACAAACCTCCTTCCTGACGCCGCCGATGGCGATGTCCGCCTATTACTTAAAAGGAGTTGCAGGAAAAACAATAGAGTTAATCGAAATCTTCAAAGGTATCATGCCCTATCTCGCGATTGTTATATTCGCCATGTTCCTGATGTATATTTTCCCACAGATTGTGTTGTGGTTACCTAAGTATCTATTTGGTTGATGATAATGTCTTTTTTAATGTTATATGTGACACATAGACTGTGAATTTAATTGAACTGAGTGCTGCGCAGGCTGCTATAAAAATTCAAGCAGGCCAGATAACTTCACAGGAGTTAGTTCAAGCCTATATTGATCAAATCAGTGCCCATGATGACAAGGTTGAAGCATGGGCTCATTTCGATGCGGACTACGCACTTTCTCAAGCAAAAGATGCGGATCTTCTTAGAAAGAGTGGACAAACCACTGGGCCGCTACACGGCATACCGATTGGTGTTAAAGATATTTTTGATACCAAAGATATGCCTACAGAAGATGGCACAGTAATCCACAAGGGTCGCACGCCTGCCTATGATGCAACCAGCGTTGAATTGTTACGCATGGCTGGCGCAATCATTATGGGTAAAACTGTCACTACTGAAATGGCAGTCTACACTGCAGGTAAAACCAAAAATCCACATGATCCAAATCGAACACCAGGCGGGTCATCAAGCGGCTCAGCCGCGGCTGTTGCAGCAAATATGGTGCCCTTGGCAATAGGTACGCAAACCAATGGCTCTATTATTCGCCCTGCATCCTATTGTGGAGTAGTAGGCTATAAACCTAGTCATGGTTTGATATCTCGCTATCGTGTGCTACAACAATCTCTGAAATTCGATAATGTCGGGGTATTTGCACGAGATGTCACAGATGCAGCCTTAATAGCCCAGCAAATGATGGTGTTTGATAAGCAGGATCCGGCTATGAAAGTGAGAATGCCACCCAGGCTATTAGAAACTATAGAACATGGGCCACTTGTTCCACCCCGGTTAGTATTTGTAAAAACACCAGCATGGGATGAGCACGCAGATAGTGATGTAAAAGAAGGTTTTTCAGAACTTGTAGAGGTACTCGGCAACTCGGTTGAAACACTCGATCTGACACATCTATTACAAGATGTGGTTGAATGGCATAAAATCATTATGGAAACCGATATCGCCAAAAGCTTCCAGCACGAATACAGACAAGGTAAAGAAGTCATGAGTGCTTCTTTGCGGGATATGATAGAACGTGGGCAAACATATCTAGCATTAGATTATAATGATGCTGTTGATCATATTGATGCACTTAATAGAGCTATGGATGAAATCATGAGTGAGTATGATGCCATTTTAACCCCCGCGACAACCGGTGAAGCACCCCTGGGTTTAAAATCTACCGGTAGCCCAATATTCTGTACGCCCTGGGCTTTTTGTGGAATGCCAGCAATTACACTGCCATTGATGCAAGGATCTAATAATATGCCACTGGGTGTGCAGCTCGTCTCCTCAAAAGGTGATGATGCGCGGCTACTTCGAACTGCAGATTGGTTGAGCAAGACTGTAAACAGCTAAATAAACAAATTAAAGGAAGGACTAATCAAAATGAGTAACCTAATTTCTGCAGCGATTTCGTTAATAGTAATTACCGCCTTTCTTGGTGGTCTCGCCTATTCGATCTGGGATAATACAGACGATATCGCCTTCCCTGTCATTGTCGCTATGATTTTAGCTATGGTTTACAAAAGCGCTTATGATGAAATTAAATCAGGACCTAATCATGTTTAATGTTATCAAATATTCAAGATAGCTGTTAAATACCATCTAATATAGTTATTTAAAGCCACCCCCCTACTTTTAGCGAGGTTTTTCTAGAGATACCTGTCATCTACTAAAGGTATATCTAATTTGTAGTTATACTTTCAGCCTTCTGAGGCGTGTTTTAATTTTTCAGCATTCCTCTGACTTATAGTTGCTAGCAAATCAGCGAATCTCTCTCCCTGCACAACAACATGTTTACGCATTTCATTGGCTGCCTTCTGTGCATCTCCTAGCTTCAATCGCATTGACTACCTCATTATGCTCATCAAAGGAACTCTGCATTCTACCTCTCGTTCTGAGTTGCAATCGGCGAAATGCTTTTAAGCGTCTATGTAAGATACCTGACTGTTCTTCAAGAAAAGAGTTATGAGCGGCAGCCAGAATTGTTTTATGAAATTTCTCATTTTTATAATAATAATCATCTGTATCGCCACTTAATACTGCATCAGAACAGTCCAAGTGAGCTTCACGGATTTTTTCTAATATCCTCTTTAGAAGCTCTACGTGCAGCTAATCTTGCTGCCATGGCTTCATACTCTCCCATGACATCAAACATTTCAACCAATAGGGTTGGACCCAACTTCTGCAACAAAATTACCCTTGTGAGGTCTTTTGACTACCAAGCCAGCAGTAGTTAACTGGATTAAAGCTTCACGTACAGGCGTTCGAGACACACCAAAACGCTCAGCTAAGCCTACTTCATCAAGCCGTGTATTTTCTTTGAGTAAACCAGTAATAATTTCTTCTTCAAGTTGCCTGCGCAAAATGTTTGCTGGTGATGTCATGCAATTTATATTCTCTATCAAACTATTATTTTGTTACATGAGTATAGCCAAATCACAAATAATACTAAATATTATTTATTGTATACAACTTTATTGACTATTGTATATTTTGAACTATGCTATCTTATCAGTCTACTTTCAAAGACAAAACTTAAGAAGCTATTTTGTTTCTTAATATATTCAAGGAGGAGTGTCATGAATTTTTTAAAAGGTGTTTTATTAACGACTAGCTTTCAGCTTAGTTATCAGTGGATCTGTACAAGCCAAAGAATTCAAAACTAAGCCATCAATGGTCGACTAAAGATGTCCGACATAAAGTTGCCCAGATGGTAGCTGATGGTGTTAAAGCAGCAGGAGTAGATTTATCGATAAAGATCTATCCATCAAAGTCATTATTCAAACCCCGTGAACAGTACAACCCTTTATCTCGTGGAAAGGTAGACATGATTGTTCTCCCACTAAGCTATGCTGCTGGACAACAACCTGCATATAATTTAACACTCATGCCAGGTATGGTAAAAAACCATGATCACGGAGCTCGACTTACTAGTTCTCCTTTCATGAAAAAGATCGAAGAGTACATGGCTAAAGATGATGTCATGGTACTTAGTTCATGGTTATTTGGCAGGTGGGTTTGGAGGTAAAGATAAATGTATTACCAGTCCGGCTGATGTTAAAGGGCATGCAATTTAGAGCTGCAGGAAAAGCATTCGAACAAATGTTGGCAGAAGCTGGTGCATCTATTACATCAATGGCCTCCTCCGAAATTTACTCTGCGATGCAGACAGGTGTATTAAATGCAGCCAACACATCATCATCGAGCTTTGTTTCATACCGCCTTTACGAACAAATCAAATGCTTTACCCCTGCTGGAGACGTTGCTTTATGGTTTATGTATCAACCGATGCTAATGAATAAAAGCACGTTTGAAGGACTCACTGAAGCGCAACAAAAAGCGCTTAGAACGGCTGCTGCAAAAGCTCAGGACTTTTATCTTGCTGAAGCGAAAAAAGCAGATGCTGCTTCTGAAAAGACCTTTAGTGATGCTGGTGTAAAGATCGCCAAGATGTCTGAAGAGGATTTTAATGCATGGAGAGAAATCGCCAAGAACGTCATCTTACAAGAAGTTTGTTGAGCAAACGGAAGGCGGCCAAGAGCTACTAGACATGGCGCTTGCGGTTGAATAACTCGATTGTACTAGCAGTACAGCAACAGTAATTTAGCTATTGAACTTAATAGCAGCGTAATTCTTTTACGCTGCTATTTTAAAGAAGCTGTGATCATGTCTGACTCAACCAATCTTGATAACACTTCAAGTGAATGAATCTAATGAACCAGGAGATTTTATCAAAATTATCCATTTATCTATCCAGAACCTCAGGAGCAATTTCAGCTGCAATGATTGTTGCATCGGTAATCATTACCTGTGAAATGATATTCGTAAGATTTGTACTTAACCAATCTACTATTTGGCAAACAGAAACTGTCGTTTATTTGATGATTGCTGCTACATTGCTTGGCTTGCCGTACGTTCAATTATTGCGTGGCCATGTCAATGTTGATCTGATTCCTCTTATGTTAAGACCAAAACCCAGACATGATTTTGCAACTATTTAGTTTAGCTTTATCAATAGTCATAGTAGCAATTATGGCTTTCTATGGTTTTGAATTATTTCATACTGCTTGGGCAAAAAGGATGGAAGTCTGACACTGTCTGGGGAGTACGAATGTGGATACCTTATCTGGCACTTCCAGTCGGTTTAACTTTGTATGTGCTTCAACTAATCGCAGACTCTATTAGCTATTTTAAAAATTCCGGCAGCAACCCAACATCTGGTTTATAGAGCAAATTAAGGAAGACAGTTAATGGATCCTCTCACGTTAGGTGCTGTGGTCGGTATAACAACGATCATCATTTTATTCTCTGGTGTCTCTGTAGCTATTGGGCTATTTTTGGTTTCAGCGTTATTTCTTCTGATATTCGACGGTGCTGGATCACTGGAACTTATTGCCTGAATTAGTTATTTGGCAAACTAGATAATTTCGCACTACTTTCCATCCCCATGTTTATCATCATGGGTTCTGCCATTTCTTCTACCAGCGCAGGTGCTGACTTATATGAAGCCTTAGAGCGCTGGATGACCAGGGTACCTGGTGGTCTAGTTGTCTCTAACCTGGGCGCATGTGCTTTATTTTCGGCCATGTCTGGTTCGTCACCAGCAACCTGTGCAGCAATCGGTAAAATGGGTATCCCAGAAATGAGAAAACGAGGTTATCCAGATACCGTTGCTGCAGGGTCAATTGCAGCAGGTGGAACACTCGGTATTTTAATACCACCCTCAGTGACCATGATTATTTACGGGATTTCTACAGAAACCTCTATAGGCAGACTCTTTTTAGCAGGGGTATTACCAGGTTTACTATTAGTTTCACTTTTTATGATCTGGAGTATTTACTCAGCTAGGAAGCATTTAGGAGGCGAATTAACCACTTTAAAATCTAGCTATAGTTGGTCAGAAAAACTTGAGGTTCTTCCACGTGTTTTACCCTTTATTCTAATCATTTTAGGTGTTTTGTATGCATTGTATGGAGGAGTTGCTACACCCTCGGAAACTGCCGCAGTTGGCGCACTTCTAACAATTATTCTAGCCATCGTTGTATATAGATTATTTAGTCTTAAGTCTCTATGGCTTATATTGAGGGACTCGACTAAAGAAAGTGTGATGATCCTTTTTATCATCGGAGCAGCGGGAGTATTTTCCTATATGCTGTCTAGTCTATTTATCACTCAAGCAATCGCTGAATGGATAGGCACATTAAACGTAAATCGCTGGGTGCTCTAATCTTGTTGTCAATATTTTCTTACTTATTGCAGGTTTTTTCTTACCGCCTGTTGCAGTCATTTTAATGGCTGCACCGATACTTTTACCCATTATTACAGGGGCGGGATTTGATCCTTATTGGTTTGCTGTGGTATTGACGATCAATATGGAGATCGGTTTGATTTCTCCACCTGTGGGATTAAATTTATACGTTATTAATGGGATCGCACCTGATATCCCGCTTAAAACAATTCTTGTTAGGTTCGCTTACCTTTTGTACTTCTGCATGATTATAGCAATTGTTATTTTAAGCATATTTCCAAGCATCGCTACTTGGCTACCTGATGTATTAATGGGACCAGCTAGATGATTAGTGCTCCGAAAATGTTGAATGATTGGGTAACACGCATCACTGAAGCTGGACGAACTTTAACAGGCGTCAATCCATCCAGTAATATCAATATTGAAACATTATGTGACTATTTAGTTTCTGAAAAGGGAGAGGCAACAGGAGTGGCAATAGCTCGTGAAGTTTTAGAAAGATATAAAAAATTAGATGAGCAAGAAAAACATGATTTTTTTCTTAATCTGCTAAATAACTTTGGTTCTGACGCAGAAGAAGTACAAGCTGCTTTCAAAAAATGGAATGAAAACGGAATGTCTTCTGGAAGGTGCATTCATTTTGCATCCGAACCCAAAAGTATAGAACTAATTAGACGGTTAAATGGTGTAAAAGGCGCAACCAATCAAATCGTTGAAATGCGAAATGATCTTTTAGGGTTTCTAAAAAAGGATCCTAATCTTAAACCATTAGATGATGACTTTAAACACTTATTAAACTCTTGGTTTAATAGAGGTTTTTTAGAACTAAAAAGCATCAATTGGTCAACCTCAGCTGAAATACTAGAACGGATTATTAAGTATGAAGCAGTTCATGAAATACAAGGTTGGGATGACCTGCGACGTAGCGTGATTGAACCTGACCGTCGTTTATACGCCTATTTTCATCCAGCGATGGTCGATGAACCACTTATTTTTGTAGAAGTTGCATTAGTAAAAGGAATACCTTCCACAATCCAACCTATTTTATCAGGAGCTAGGAAAACGATAGATCCTCATGAGGCTGATACTGCTGCATTTTATTCAATATCTAATTGTCAGCCCGGTTTACGCGGAATTTCGTTTGGAAATTTCATGATCAAAAAAGCGGTGATGGAATTACAGCGTGAACTACCCTTCGATCAAAAACTTTGTTACTTTATCTCCAATACCCGGATTACGTCGTTGGACTGAAACTCAGAAATTTCTGAAACCATCAGGAATTATTAAACGAACTCACAGTTGATGTATTTAAAAAATTTCAATGCAGCAAACAAACTCCCTTCCAATACTAAGGATGAGATATCAATTCATACGTGAAATTACCGCTAAGTACCTTGTTCAGGCACGTACTGAAAAGAGACAAAATTATAGACCCTGTGGCTAGATTTCACTTAGGCAATGGTGCTTGCTTAAAAAATATACATGGCAAATCGCCTTAAGAATAACCAATGAGGGGACTTTGGACTGCATGGGGCATGATGGTGAATTACGCTTATAAGCTACAGGACATTGAAAAAAATCACGAAGTCTTTTGCTAACAAAATGAAGTTATTCACTCTTCTGAAGTTCAAGCACTGATTAAAAAAGGATTAAAGAATGTATGATTCTAATTTTTTATTAAATCAATTGCAGAAAAGCTTCTATTGGAAATGAGCAAACCGTATTTGCCAAATTAGATGATGACAGCAATGTCACTTATGGTGAGTTATTTTCTAATGCCGAAAAAATCGCATCTATGCTTGGTTAAAGAAGGCTTGAAACCAGATGATAGAGTTGTTAGTTCAAGTTAGACAAATCCATTCAGGCAGTCCAGTTATATTTAGGAGCAATGCTAGCGGGTGGAATTTTCTTACCACTGAATACCGCCTATACATCTGAAGAAATCAGTTATTTTTTATCTGATGCAACACCCGCATTTTTAATTTGTGACCCGACAAAATTAAACGCACTTGAGCCGTTGGCTGAAAAATCAGGAGTCATAAAGACCTTTTACTTTAGACCAAGCGGGAAATGGTTCACTAATGAATGCAGCTAATAAAGAAGCTACAGGATTCACTGGTGTGTCTCGAAATGAAAATGACCTTGCATCAATTATTTACACATCGGGCACAACTGGTCGATCTAAAGGTGCAATGCTTTCTGGTTTAAATCTCACTAGTAACGCTTCAACACTAATTGGATTACTGGAAATTCGACAATAAAGATATTCTTATTCATAGCTTACCAATTTTTCATGTACATGGATTATTTGTCGCTATAAATATAACCTTGATTAGCTGGGTCTAAACTTATTTTCCATAATAACTTCGATGTGGATAGTATTTTATCTGATATGACTTCTGCTACCGTACTCATGGGAGTACCTACTTTCTATGTTCGCCTGTTACAAGCACAAGGGTTAAATAAAACCACAACCAGCAACATGAGACTTTTCGTTTCTGGGTCTGCGCCCATGCTAGAAGAAACCCATAAACTGTGGCAAGAAAAAACCGGACACTCAATTATTGAACGCTACGGGATGTCCGAAACTAATATGAACACATCTAATCCCTATGATGGTGAACGTAAAGCGGGAACCGTAGGGCTTCCTCTACCCAATGTTGAGGTAGTCGTTGCAGACCCGGAATCGGGCAAACCATTAAATCCAGGAGAAGTAGGTTCAGTAGAGATCAGAGGACCTAATGTATTTTCAGGTTATTGGAATATGCCAGAAAAAACTGCCGAAGAAATTCGCGAAAATGGGTTTTTTATATCAGGAGACTTAGGGGTTTATGGAGAAGATGGTTATTTATCAATTGTCGGACGATCAAAAGATCTCGTAATCAGCGGTGGCTATAATATCTATCCTAAAGGAGTTAGAACTGCTCATCGATGATATCGAGGGTGTCAATGAAAGTGCCGTTATCGGCTTCCAGATAAAGATTTTGGTGAAAAGGTCGCTGCTGTTATTGTTAGAGATAATTCTTCTAATATAAACGAAAACTGTAATTTTTAAAGAACTTGAGTCCAAATTAGCTCGTTTCAAACAACCAAGGCACGTTATCTTTGTAGATGAACTGCCAAGAAATACCATGGGAAAAGTGCAAAAAAACAGTTTAAGAGAAGACATACCAAAATATATAGCCAGGATCTGCTTACAAAGCCCTAGCTAGTAATTAATTTAATCACGACAAAAACCAATAAACCTGCAAAAATTCGCTTGATCAAAACAACTGGAATTCTGTGTGCGAGTTTAGCGCCATAAGGAGCGGCAATTGCACTTACTGAAATAATACTAAAAGCAGCAATTAGATTTATATAACCAATACTCCAACTGGCATTAATTCTGATTTCCAACCAGAAATAATAAAACCTAATGTACCAGTCATCGCAATCGGTAAACCGATTGCTGCGGAAGTTGCAACAGCTTTTCGAATCGAAACATTACACCAAGCCAAAAAAGGCACATTTAATGCACCACCTCCAATACCGAACAAAGACGATATTGCACCCAACTATTGTACCCACACATATCAGACCTTGTTTTTCGGGTAATGAACGATGTGCTTTGGGTTGTTTATTCAGCGCAAACTGTATAGCAACAAGCATCAAAAATGGGGCGAATATCAGCTTTAAAATTTCACTGGGTAAAGCATCGGCAACAAGCGCACCTATCCATGCACCAACAATAATCCCTGGGGCCATTTTCCAAAACATCGACCAGATTATTGCTTTATGCGCTTGATGAACACGTATTGAAGAAATTGAAGTAAAAACAATTGTGGCCAATGAAGTACCAATAGCGCTTTGCATGATGACCGAAGAATCTAGTCCCTGATATTCGAAGACCAATACCAATACAGGTACAATTACAACACCGCCACCTATTCCCAATAAACCGGCAAATAAACCGGCAACAGAACCAGTGACTAACAATAAAAGTATATCACCCATAGATGAACCTTTAAAGCTGATATAGTTGATTAGTTATAAAGTATCGTGAATTATAAGTATCACATTTACTTATTAATTAGATTCAAAAACTCTTCTCGTGTTTTGGCATTTTCACGGAATGTACCTAGCATCATTGATGATATAGTTGAGGAGCCTTGCTTTTCAACGCCACGCATCATCATACAAAAATGTTGTGCTTCAATCACCACTCCGACACTACTAGAACCAGTTGCTATTCAATGCTTCGGCAATTTGTTTGGTCATATTCTCTTGAATTTGCAATCGTCTCGCATACATATCAGTAATACGTGCGACTTTAGATAAACCGATCACTTTACCCTGCGGCAAATAGCCACATGCACTTTACCCACGAATGGTAAAAGATGATGTTCACACAGTGAATACATTTCGATGTCTTTAACAATCACCATTTGGTCGTTATCAGAATCAAAACTGCACTCATTAATAATTTCATCCAGGTCTTGCTCATATCCTTTGGTAAGAAATTGCATGGCTTTAGCAGCACGATCTGGTGTTTTTACTAGCCCATCACGGTTTACATCTTCACCTAGATTAGTGAGTAATTCTGCATAGAGTTTGCTGGTATCCATTTATTGTCCTTTTTTATCGTCTAACTGAATTTATTAGATTATTGCATCATTACTGATGAATAGTATAAATGATAATTCCTATAGTTTTTAAAGGTCATTACATCTGAAAAATGTCACCCCCCTACTTTTTGAATGAAAACTCGTTTTTGTTGTTTGAAAACGATATTTTGAATTTATGCAGAGCTCGTATTTTTCATTTGTTCTAATGAAAACAAACCTTCGGGTCGTCGTCACTACCGTCACTACGTTCCAACGTTGTCTAAGTTACGCTCCGGCTAGGCTTTTTTACAACTACTTTTTTTATTGGCGTTATATTCAAGCGCCAATCAAAACCCACAGCTCTTATATCATTTATTTTCAGCTCTATTTTATCTTTCATTTTATCTAGTCCGGGTAAGCTTTAATAACCCACGAGCATTATCACCCATAATCGTTGGTGCCATATAAACCACGATTTCGTCGACTAGGTTTTGCTGTAATAAAGCCCCACCAATGTGGCCCCTGCTTCCACATGAATTTCATTGATATGATGTTTCGCAAGGTCAGCCAAAATAGCATTTAAATCGAGTCCATGACTACCAGATTTAATAAAAGTGACACGTGCACCCGCTGATTCAATGCGCTTGAGTTTTTGCAGATCATTGGTTTCTGTATAAGTATGTGCATAGATTTTTGTTTCGCCTTCCAGCTCGAGCATCTTCGCTTCCCCAGGTAAGGCTAAATGCGAATCCAGAACCACACGCAAAGGCTGATGAAATGGACCATCAATGCCTAATTCTTCTGGACTTAATCTGACATTTAAAGAAGGATCATCATTGATTGCAGTGCCAGATCCCGTAAGGATTGCATCTGCTTTTGCGCGCAAGAACTGCACATCTCTTCTTGCTGCACTTCCCGTTATCCATTGGCTTTCACCAGAAGCCATTGCGGTTTTACCATCCAGGCTCATGGCGAGTTTTACTCTTACCCATGGAAATCCTGTTTCCATGCGTTTAATAAAGCCAGGGTTTAGCGCTCTTGCCTGTTCTTCTAAGACACCGACTTCGACTTCTATATTGGCATCTTTGAGTTGTTGAATACCACGTCCAGCAACTTCTGGATTTGGATCTTGCATAGCGATGACGACACGTCCAACTTTCTCAGAGATCAGTGCCATTGCACAAGGTGGTGTTTTTCCCGTATGCGAACACGGTTCCAAGGTAACATATGCTGTGGCGCCTTCGATAGAAATATTAGCTGAAGCTATCGCATTTATTTCTGCGTGACCTTGTCCCGTATACTGATGATAGCCTTCACCAATAATTTCGTCGTCTTTAACGATGACGCAGCCAACGCGAGGATTTGGGTGGGTCGTGTATTGACCTTTTTTAGCAATTGAATAGCGCGTGCCATATAGGTTTGATCTTGGAATTGAATATTCATAAAGAGATTATAGTCATAAACAGATTATAGAGTTAAACAGAGAATTAGCTCTTGATCTAGTAACAAAAGAAAATGTACGTTAAGTACCTGGAAGTTTATTCTGTCGCTTTTTAAGCTCTGGACTGGGTGAATTTTCAAGACCTTCAATGGCATCGATAAACTCGCCAATATCATTGAAGTCACGATACACAGAGGCAAAGCGAATATAGGCAACATCATCCAGTTTGCGTAATTCTTCCATGACGAATTCACCAATCAGGCTGGTAGTTAATACCGTTTTATCGTTTCTATCGGGGGAACTCTTCACGCGCCAGAATACGCTTCTGAATTTCAATCACGGCACGGTCGATGGATTTTGAATCGACAGGACGTTTTTGCGTTGCCCGCATCAGTCCTGCACGTAGTTTATGTTCGTTAAATGCCTGTTTTTCACCACCTGATTTGGTCACCTGCGGCATATTAAAAACAGCAATTTCATAGGTACTAAACCGCTCGTTGCAGGAATTACATTCCCTACGACGACGCACTTGATCACCCTCACTGGCAAGACGCGAATCAACTACGCGCGTGTCATCATGTCCGCAGAAAGGGCAATGCATGATTTAGATTCCTTACTTGATCTTTTTACTAATATCTTTATTTATAAACAGGTAAACGCTGACAGATTTCAGTCACTTTAGCACGTACTTCTTCAATCACAGTAGTATCGTTCTCATCTTTCGCGATTGATTCCAGAACATCACAAATCCAATGCGCAAGCTGCGAACTGTCTTCTGCATTAAACCCACGAGTCGTGATTGCAGGAGAACCGATCCTTAGGCCACTAGTCACAAATGGTGATTGTGGATCATTTGGAACAGAGTTCTTGTTTACCGTGATATGTGCATTACCTAATGCAGCATCAGCCACTTTACCTGTTAAACCTTTGTCGATTAGATCGAGAAGAAATAAATGATTCTCAGTACCGCCAGAAACGATATTGAAACCACGCTGTATAAACGTATTTGCCATTGCCTGTGCATTAACTACAACCTGCTTTTGGTATTCAGTAAATGCTGGCTCTAACGCTTCTTTGAAGGCTACCGCTTTACCAGCAATCGCATGCATTAATGGACCACCCTGAGTACCCGGGAAAACCAATGAATTTAACTTCTTCTCAATCGCTTCGATTTGCTCTCGCAAGAATGATTCCACCACGTGGACCACGTAATGTTTTGTGTGTCGTAGATGTTGTTACATCGGCAATTTGTACCGGAGATGGGTAAATACCTGCAGCAACCAAACCAGCAACGTGTGCCATATCAACAAACAAGTAAGCGCCGACTTCATCAGCGATATCACGGAATTTCTGCCAGTCTACAATTTGTGAATATGCAGAGAAACCAGCGATAATCATTTTTGGCTTATGCTCACGCGCTAACGCAGCAACTTCTTCGTAATCAATAATGCCTTTTTCATCTATGCCGTACTGAACTGCATGGTAAATCTTTCCTGAAAAACTAACATGTGAACCATGTGTAAGATGTCCACCATCAGACAATGACATGCCAAGAATTGTATCTCCAGGCTCGACAAGCGCCATGTAAACCGCAAGGTTTGCAGAAGAACCTGAGTGAGGCTGTACATTTGCGTAATCCGCACCAAATAATTCTTTAACACGATCAATCGCCAACTGCTCAGCAACATCAACGTATTCACAACCACCGTAATAACGCTTACCAGGATAACCTTCCGCATACTTATTAGTCAGCACAGAACCTTGTGCTTCCATAACTCGAGGGCTGGTGTAATTTTCAGAAGCAATCAACTCAATGTGATCTTCCTGACGTTGTACTTCAGCGGCAATTGCAGCTAGCAAGTTCTGGATCGTAACTTGCGATTGTCATGTCTTTAGAAAACATTGTTAAATGCTCCAGATTAATTCAGAAAAGATCGACATAATAACGCAAAAAGTTGAAATAGATAGTGCAATAACGACATCTTTTGCTTTCTTAAGCTCATAGAAGCGAGGCAAGGCGCAGTGTTGGTTAAAACAAGGGAAGAACATTCTGCTTAACCCCTAAAACATATTGAAAAGTCACCCCCCACCTTTTAGGTACTTTTTCAAAAGCCTTAATACAGAACTACCTCACCAAAAAATTAATCACACAATTAAAGTTAGGTTGCCAGTCTTTCCAATTATGTCCACCTTGATAGATACGAAACTGATACAGTCTTACTGTTTTCATAAGCAGCTCATAAAAACGTTAATAGGCGCTAATAATACTGGGTTGGTCCTTATCTCCCCAAATTAGCTGTAATCGTATTTTTTGTTGCGATTTATTAATCTTATCCGTCCAGACATTTTTAATGCTTTGCGACTCGTCACCGTTATAGAGCTTTGGGCCGAATATTCGATTTAGAGAAAAGTATAAACGAACCAATAATGGCATCTTTGAATCTTTATTTTTATCGTTAGTTACTCAGAATGAGAGTGCTAATCGCACTTAAGCTGAAAAAACTGTCTTTTGTAGAAATTCGCTATACGTAAAGCACCAAAACCTCTCATGGGAATTCCCATTAGACTGCAGTGTTTAGGACAGTCGAGCGTATTATAATCTCGCTGTACCTTGGGCACGATGTCTCGCATCACCCAGTCTCGATAGTTATGCGTTCCATCGTCCCAGTTCCCCCGAAAGCCAATATCACCATTTGATGTGACCAAGATGAATCGAGGCATTTTACCTTAATTTATTTGTTGATCGAAGAAGGTGTGTGTCTTGTATTGCTCAAGGGTATTGTGATCATCACGCGCGCCGTACAAAAAAAAACACCAGAGGAAGTTCCTCTGGTTTAGTCTAATTAGGTGGAGTGTTAACACTGAATCCTATTTTTTCACCTAAGGTACTGGTCCGGATCTTTTTATACGCCAGATCTGTTCCTTTTAAACAGGAACAGCCAGCTTGAAGAAAAAACAAGGTAACGACTATAAAACCAATAATTCGTTTGATGAATTTGTAATTAGGCATATTCATCAGGCTAAATAAAAGAAGTATTTATTAACAAATACATCCCCTACTCATAGTCCTTTTTTGAGCTATCTATTTAAGACCTGATAAACGTGGAAATTAATTTAGGAAAAACTGATGTGAAAAGATATACATCAATTTAGTCGAAAAAACATTATAAAATTTCAGAACATTGGTCGCCCAGAGTCGTTGCTGTAAGAAATGATTACTAGTTCACACTATCGAAAATTCAGATTGATTTTGTTTGGTACGAGCAAAACCAAACAACTATTATCTATTTCTCAAGCAAAATCTTCTCAACCGCCTTTAAGTCTTCCTCTGTATCCACACCATGCCCTGGTACTTGCTCGGCCACTTCGACATGAATTCTAGCGCCATGCCACATGGCTCGCAATTGTTCTAATTTTTCCAGGTTTTCAATCTGACAAGCATGCATTGAGGCAAAGCTTTTTAGATAGCTTGCACGGTAGGCGTAGATACCAATATGACGCTGTGCAAATTGACTGACTTCGATTCTTTCATCTCTTTGCATAGGAATGGGCGAACGACTGAAATATAACGCCAATCCCTGCTTATCGGTGACGACTTTAACCACGTTCGGATCATTGTATTCTGCTTCTGTTTTAATCGGTGTAGACAGTGTTGCAATAGCTGATTCAGGGTTGTTTGCGAGATTAATTGCAACTTGTTCGAGACTTGTTATTGGTGTGAGTGGCTCATCACCTTGTAGATTAACGATAATGGTATCGTCGGCCCATTGTTTAAGCGCGACAACTTCTGCCAAACGATCACTACCAGTTTCATGCTCAGAGGAGGTCATGCAGACTTCGGCGCCAAAGTTATCGCAAGCATCTTTGATTCGTTCATCGTCTGTAGCGACGATTATCGCTTCGAAACCCACTTCTGCGGAGGCTTCTTGCGCACGTTCGTATACGTGCTGAATCATCGGTTTGCCAGCTAAATCGCGCAGTGGTTTTCCCGGTAATCGTGTTGAGGCATAACGCGCGGGTATTACGAGAACTTTAG
Organism: uncultured Gammaproteobacteria bacterium; assembly: GCA_963760355.1. GTDB lineage: Bacteria > Pseudomonadota > Gammaproteobacteria > Thiotrichales > Thiotrichaceae > Cocleimonas. Next base: position 28,783 of record CAVXCT010000031.1, read on the forward strand.
CTGTCATTTTCTTTTTGCTTCTTCTTCGGTTAGCGGACGTGCTTCATCTTCCAGCATTACGGGGATTCCGTCTTTGATAGGGTAGGCAAGACGCGCAGATTTTGATATCAGCTCGTTATTTTTCTTATCGTAAATCAGTGGGCCTTTTGTCACTGGGCAAACGAGAATGTCGAGTAGTTTATTATCCATTAAGTCATTCCATTAATATTTTCATTTTCAAAAAGTACATTTCTGCTAAGCTTATCGAATCACCTCCCTACTTTTATGAGGTTTTTTAAGCAAATAGCTAATATATGCAACCTAGCTCGCATTTTGGCCATACTAGAACTTAGCGTGTATTCGGGCATTTTTTGCTTCTAGTAGAGTGAGCAACTTATCATCAAAATCTTTGGGTAATACCGCACTAACCGGTAAATACCAATAATTAGACTGAGCACCAATTAGGCCTTTGCATTTTACCGCATCTTTTTCAGTCATTATAACCGTAGAATCATTTTCAAATGACAGATCATTTTTACTGAAAGCGAAATGATCGGGGAAGCTGTGCTGTTTCACGATTAAACCCGTATTTTCCAGGGTCGAGTAAAAACGCTTTGGATTACCAATACCAGTCACTGCTTGAACAGTTTTACCAGACAAGTCTTTTAAAGGCCGCTCTTCAGCAGTAGCTAAATTAATCAGGTTATCACCTGATAATGACATCAGCTGGGCTCGTTTAAGCCGCTCATTTTCAGTCTTTGCCTGGCCGTTCAATACCAATAAATGACACTCGTCTAAACGATTGATTTTCTCCCTCAAAGGCCCTGCGGGAATACAATATCCATTGCCAAAACCTCTTTCACCGTCAATGACTGCAATTTGAATATCTCTTGGCATTTTATAGTGCTGCAAACCGTCATCTGAAACAATCACATCGCATTCTGTTTCAGCGAGCAATTGCTGAATTGATTCCAATCTATTTGCTCCCGCGTAAACCGCAACACCCGTGCTAGTCGCCATCAGCACTGCTTCATCACCGACCATTTCAGCATCACTGTCTGGAGTGACCTTTTGTGGCCAGGTTTGCGCTTTACCACCATAACCACGAGTAATGACTGCGGGTTTATATCCGGATCTTTTCAGTAGGTTTACGATATGAACAGTGACGGGGGTTTTGCCTGTACCGCCAACGGTGATATTGCCAACGACAATAATAGGCACTTTTATATTCGGTGGATTTTGACTGAGTGCTTTGAGTTGGGTTTGTCTTTGATAAGCATTAGCAGCACAATAAAAAGCGCTTAAAGGTATCAGTAAAAAACGTCCCCTACTATCTGAATACCAAACATGTTCTAACCACTGTTGTAGTTTAGATGTCTGGTTGTTGCTTGGCTGTTGCATACGGCGATGACGACTACTTCAAAAATTGCAGTTGATGCAGATTAGCGTAAGCGCCCTTTTTCGCCAATAATTCTTCGTGCGTGCCGGTTTCTATAATCTTGCCTGCTTCCATCATCATAATTTTATCAGCCTTTTCGATGGTTGATAAACGATGTGCAATCATAAAGGTAGTGCGATTTTCTAATAGCTTTTCTAAAGCAGCTTGTATATGTCGTTCTGATTTTGTATCTAATGCTGAGGTAGCTTCATCGAGAATCAGTATAGGTGCATCAGATAGAATCGCCCGGGCAATCGCTACACGTTGTTTTTGACCACCAGATAACAATGTGCCATTCTCTCCGACTTGAGTATCGAACCCCAAAGGTAATTTTTCGATAAACTCTAGGGCAAATGCCGCTTCTGCAGCAGCTTTCACTTGCTCATCGCTAGCTGATCGCATATTACCGTAGGCAATATTATTTCGAACTGTATCGTTGAACATGGTGACATCTTGCCCGACGTAAGCAAACTGACTGCGTAGATTTTTTAATTTGAAATCACTTAAAGAATGACCATCTAAAGTAATGTTTCCTCTATCTTTTTCTGCCAAATCGTAGAAACGCGGCAATAAGTTAACCAAGGTCGTTTTACCACTACCAGACTGTCCGACCAAGGCGATTTTTTCACCCGGTTTTACCGAGAAATTGATATCACTTAACACTATTTCAGTGTTTTTGTTATAACCAAAATTTACATGGCGAAATTCAAAATTACCTTCTGTTTTGGCGGTTTCAAAAGAGCCTGTATCTTTCTCAGTATTTTCATCAAGCAAAGAGAAAATACTTTCACCCGCCGCGATACCACCTTGCAATACAGCATTCACTTGAGTAAGTCGCTTTACCGGATCGAATAACGCGATCATCGCCGACAAAAAAGCCATAAAACGCCCAGGCGTGAAAGATTCCAGTAAATCACCATGCGTTGCTGTATAGAGAACAACGGCTAGTGCAATCGCCATAATAAATTGCACCACCGGCATGCTAATTTTCTCAGTCACAATGCGCTTCATATAGGAGCGATGATTTCTATTGTTTACCGTTTCAAAACGTTTTGATTCGTATTCCTGTCCATCGTAGATGCGAATTTCACGATTAGCATTGATCACTTCATGACTTATCTGCGTGACTTCACTCACCTGCTCTTGTATTTGGCCACTGAGACTCCTAAAACGCTTCGAGATATAAGCAATCAAACCCGCAATTATTGGTCCAACGAAGAAGATAATTATCGTGAGTTTCCAACTGTAATAAAGCATTACAGCAATAGAACCAATAACGACGACAGAGTCTTGAACCAGGGTGGTTAAACCCTTGGTTGCGGCAATAGAAACTTGTTCAACATGATAAATAAGTCGAGTGACTAACTGGCCGGAATTGTTCTTATCGTAAAAAGAAACGGGTAAACGAAGCAGCCTTGAAAATAATTCAGAACGAATTTCTTTGACTACCGAGCGACCGATCCACTCCATGGAATAACTCGACATGAATCCAGAAACACCACGCAACAAGAAAATAAGGAGTAAGGCAAAAGGCGCCCATTTAATAATTTCAGGATCTTTGTCCATGAAAGTCCCGTCAAGCAATGGCTGCATATACACAGCAAATAACGGAATCGTTAATCCACCCAGTACCAGTCCTACAAACGCAACAATCAAATATTTCCAGTGCTTAATTGCGTAGTGCGCGAGGCGTTTATAAATCACATAACCACTTTCGTTAGAGGAAGTTGGCGTTAGTATGGATGTTTTGGACAAATTGCACCTGGATGCTAAATAACAGCCGAGACTTTAACTCAGAATAGCTGCTTGAACAATCTATAGCTGTTGCTAGTTATTCATAGTTTTTGATCGTATTCAAATGGATTAAAACGAATACACCCCCCTACTTTTAGGCAAAAAGTGCCCATAAGTAGGGGGGTGTATTTTTGTTACATATATATTGCTAATAGTTACTTACTAAGAACCGTTAAATTATTTTTTTCGTTGTGATTGTGAGGTTGCCATTGAGAAATTAGTCATGCCTAAGCGACCTGCAATATCCATCGCTGTAACTACAGCCTGATAATTAGTGCTGGCATCTGCGCTTATTACTAATGGAGGCGTCTTTTCGCCACGCTCGTTTAGTGCTTGTGTCATCGCCCTGAAAAGAGTTTCAGGTTTATTATTTAAAACCTCTTTGCCATCAACAAAAAACTTCCCATTACCATCAATAATGACTTCCATCGGCGTCTTTGAGGGTGAAGACAATGCATTGGTAGTTGTCGGTAAGTTGATATTAATTTTTGCATCTTTATCAAAAGTGGTGGTTACCATAAAGAAGATCAGCAACAAAAACACCACATCGATTAACGGCGTTAAGTTTACCTCAACATCATCACTCATATTTTTGCGGAAGTTCATGCTACTCTACCTGCACTTACAGCCTGCGCTGGTCTTTTTCTTGGAACAGTTTTTTGTGCCATATCTGCAGGACGCCGGTTTTGAACATTTACTATTTCAAGTAATCTGATTGCTTGTTGTTCCATCTCTATCGCGTAATCGTTTATTTTACCGCGAAAGTATCGATGAAAAATCAACGCAGGAACAGCAATTGAAATACCAAATGCAGTTGTTACAAGTGCTTGAGATATACCGCCAGCAAGTTCTGCAGGATTGCCTACACCACCCTGCCTTAACATTTCGTTAAATACAACGATCATACCAACAACAGTGCCGAGTAACCCTAATAAAGGGGCAATAGCTGCGACTGTACCGAGCGTGGTCATGTATTTATCCATTTTATGAATAGCGTGACGACCCGCTTCTTCTATATTTTCTTTCATTACGTGTCGAGGTTGACCTAAACTTTGTAAACCGGTAGCAAGTACGCTGCCCAATAAGGAGCCTTCTTCAATCTGGTCAATATGTCGTTGAGTCATTTTTCCTGATTGTGCAAGCTTTTGTGCTTTATCAGCCAAACCATCTGGTATTACTTTGTTTTTCTTAAGCGTCATGAATAAAGCGAGTATGACGGCAATAGCCACTAATGAACTCATAACAAGAGGAATCATTAACCATCCCCCTGCTTGTACAAATGTATCCATGTTAAATATTCCTCTAAGCTATTTTTAGTTTTATTATTTTGATTTATAACACACTGGGACAATACCTTACACAACCTAAACTGAAGCTTAACAAAGCGTCAACTCATGACTTAAGTCATAACTTCAAAATATCAACTTATTAAAATTAAACCATATTAATGACATACTGATTAAGGAGTGTTTGGTATGAAAGAATTATTATTTAGCCAAATGGGTTTTTGGACAGTATTACCCTGGCTTTTATTATCATATCAATGAGCTGTTTTACCTATAAAGTGATGCGTCTGCCACAGCAGAAGTAGTAAATGTAAGGAAATTCTTAGTAGAAAATTACGCAATAGACTCATAAGCTAATTTTTGAGTTTGAAATTTTTTTAAGAAATGCGATCAGTACTGCAAGTAACGTGGGCTATTTTTTCGAGTTCATTCAGGTTTTTGATAGTAATCATTCGACGATTAGTTTCTAAGATGCCACTTTCAGTCATACGCGTAATGATTCGACTCAGGGTCTCTACAGCCATGCCCAGGTAGTTTGATAAATCCTGTCTAGGCATTGGCAGGGTAAACTCTTTGCTAGAAAATCCACGAGACTGGTAATGAGCTGCCACTTTTAATAAGAAAACCGCAAAGCGCTCATCAGTCTGTTGTTGCCCTAGAGAAAGCAATAAATTCTGGTTGTGTGTAATTTCTTTGCCAACTTGATGGAACATGACTTTACGGATAGCCGGAAGACGACCACACAAGCTATCGAACTCTTCCAGACTAATTCTGCACAGCAAGGTATCTTCTAAAGCGGTTGCATTGCACTTATGTTCACCGGTATCAAATGCATCAAAGCCTAGTAAATCACCAGGCAAATGAAATTCCACAACCTGCTCCAAGCCATCTTTGTTTGCAATTGACGATTTAACAGCGCCCGATTTAACTGCATAGATACCATCGGCTTTATCAGTGGACCTGAAAACCAGTTCCTTTTTCTTAATCTTTAAGGACTTATCAATAGATGTCTCTAACTCATCAATCTCTGAATCCGTTAGTCCTTTTGGTATGCAAATCTGGCTCAGGCTACAAGATTCGCACTTAATGGTCTTTTCAGCGATTATATTTAATGGGGGCTTCATAATCGGAAGATTATGAGGTTTTAGTGTGTTTAGCAAGATTTACATGCGAAAAAAACTTAATTGGTATTATTTCTATACATTTAATTTATGTTAAATGACTTTAGAAAACCGCTGATGACTGACTTGCTCTTTTAAATAAGCATCGAACACCATACAGATATTGCGGATCAATAAACGCCCCCTGGGTGTTACTTGAATGCTTACAGAATCCACAACCAGCAAATCATCTTTTTCAAAACTCCCGAGTTCTTTAAGTTCTGACTCAAAATACTGATTAAAAGTAATATCAAATTCTTCTTCTATCTGTTTGAAGTCTAATGAAAAATGACAACTTAACTGCTGGATGACTTTATGCCTTACAATATCGTCATCATTCATACCTAGTCCACGAATAATAGGTAATTCACCCTTATCGATACGCTGGTAGTACTTTTCTAGCTCTTTCTCATTCTGGCTATAGCTATGATACACACTGCTAATTGCACTTACACCCATTGCAACTAAGTCACACTCAGCATGCGTAGTATAACCCTGGAAGTTACGATGTAATTGGCCTTTTTCTTGAGCTTTAGACAAGTCATCCTCAGGTTTTGCAAAGTGATCCATGCCGATGTAGTTATAACCTGCACTTACCAACGTTTCGATGCTATGTTGCAATATTTCCAGCTTGTCTTCAGCTTTAGGCAGTTGAGCTTCTTCTATTCTACGTTGCGGTTTGAATAAATGCGGCATATGCGCATAATTAAACAAGGAAATTCTGTCAGGTGAAATGTCTATAATGTGTTTTAGGGTATTAGCAAATCCTTCTATAGTTTGTAATGGCAAACCATAAATTAAATCTACACTAATCGATTTCGCATTATTCGCCCTACATGCATCGATGATTCCCTTAGTTTGATGAAACGGCTGGATTCTATTTACTGCTTTTTGAACTTCATCATCAATATCCTGAACGCCCAGACTAAAGCGATTGAAACCAACTTCGCGTAATACTTTGATAGTTTCTGCACTGACACTGCGTGGGTCGATCTCGATGGAGTAATCACCTTCGTCATTATTTAGTAAATTAAATGACTTACGCGTATATGACATTAAATCTTTAATTTGCTGGTGATTTAAAAATGTTGGGGTACCGCCTCCCCAGTGCAATTGCTCAACAATTCGATCAGCCTCGTATAACTTTGCTTGCATATCGATCTCTCGATACAAGTATTCAAGATAGGTATCGGCTTTTGAGTAATCCTTGGTAGCTATTTTATTACACGCACAATAGAAGCAAATGGTGTCACAGAAAGGAATATGAAAATACAGTGATAATGGCGCATTATCCTGCTTAGTGTTGCTTAGCTCCGCATGCTTTCTAAAATCTTCTTCAGTGAATGAAGGATCAAAGGCTACAGCAGTAGGATAAGATGTATAGCGCGGCCCGGCAGTGTCATAATTCTTAATTTTCTCTAGATCAAATTCGATTTTCATCATCAGTACTCTTAAATGCGATCTAAATAATAACGTTGATCATTCTTAATAGCTTTGATTTGAATCATGTTTAAATCGATTATTCAAGTTCATAGCTAAGGATATTAAAAAACAATTTTGCTTTATTCACCTTTTTCTTTAAAGATTGAAATACCAGATATAACTTTGTCGGCAATAACATAAGCAATCCTGCTGCGATTAAATTCGATGTCAATAAAACTCCGTTAGCGGCATTGTTATATCTAGTAAAGATATTTAAACCTAAACCAGCGACAACCAGTAGTAATCCAATAACCATTAAAAGGTATTAATCTAGCTCATAAATCATTCATTTTTAAATACAAAAATCATACATAGTTAGCAATAGCGTTAAGAACTGAAACCATACGTAATATATTTCGATACTTTCATAAATCTAATTACTCGACTGGTATCAATGCATTCTTCTCATGCTAAACTCACCCACATAATTATAAATATCAAAATTAGGAAACGCTGAATGATCCAAAGAACTAAAGCATGAAAAATGCCCTGAAAGTTACCGGATTATTTACCTTTCTAGCTGTTGCTTTTTTAAATGCCTTTGTCGATCTAGGACATAAAATAATCATTCAGAATACCATCTTCAAAAATTACGATGGACCAGAACTAATTGTCTTAACTTCCATTGTTAATGCACTAATTTTACTACCATTTATTTTACTTTTCACACCAACTGGTTATGTTTCGGACAAGTATGCGAAGAATACTGTGATGCGAGTCAGTGCCTGGGTAGCCTTAGGAATAACGCTATTAATAACCTTCAGCTATTACCAGGGTTGGTTTTGGGTGGCATTTGCCATGACTTTCCTACTAGCAATGCAAAGTGCGTTCTATTCACCCGCTAAATATGGTTATGTGAAAGGCCTGGTGGGCGACCTCCGTTTAGCTCAAGCTAACGGATTACTACAAGCGGTTACTACTAGTGGTATTTTATTGGGTACATTTTTTTTCTCAATCTTCTTTGAAAAAATCATTTCCAACTTTACGATTACCGATAAAGATTCATTGATTGCAATGATAGCGCCGCTTGGGTGGGTGTTGGTTGCCCTTACTTTCATTGAATTAGTCTTAGCCTACAGACTGCCAAAGACTAATGAAACCAATAAGAAAATGTCTTTTCGTTGGGATGATTATCTGCGTGGTAAAACACAAGCTAGAAATATTCGCTTAGTAAAACGCCATCCTTATATTTGGCTTTCTATTTTGGGACTTTCAATCTTTTGGGCTATTTCACAAGTCGTTTTAGCTACTTACCCTGCCTATGCCAAAGAATTTTTAGGTATTTCTAACACCGCCATTGTACAAGGGTTAATGGCCTTTGCCGGCATCGGTGTCATGATCGGTTCATTGATTGCCGGTAGACTTTCACGTGATCATATCGAGTCTGGATTGGTACCTGTTGGAGCAATCGGTATCACCATATCCCTGGTACTTATAAGAGCGTTTGATTCGAGTTTGTTACAAGCCTTTAATTTTATGTTCCTCGGCATTATGGGTGGTTTTATCGTTGTTCCGCTCAATGCCCTTTTACAATATCACGCAAAGAATAGTCAATTAGGCAGAGTGCTTGCTACCAACAACCTGATCCAGTTTAGTGTGATGCTGTTGTTCCTGATTACTACGACGGTCCTTAGCTACTATAAATTTGGCAGCACCGGAATCCTCTGGGGACTGGCACTGATTGCATTTTTCGGAACGTTATACGCCATTTTCAAAATTCCCGAATCGCTACTGCGCTTTATTGTGGCAAGAATATTTGCAGCGCGTTACCGAATGAAAGTGATAGGTTTTGATAACTTACCACATTCAGGTGGCATGTTGCTCCTAGGTAACCACATCAGTTTTGTAGATTGGGCATTGGTACAAATTGCCAGCCCGCGCCGGCTCAATTTTGTGATTGAACGCGGATACTATGAACGCTGGTATTTAAAAGGCGTACTGAAAATATTTGGAGCAATACCGATCAACAGTGGTGATAGTACTGGTTCAATCGAAAAGATTAATGTGTTGCTTAAGGATGGCAAAGCAGTGTGTTTATTCCCGGAAGGAACAATTAGCCGCACTGGACAGCTCTCTGAATTTAAACGGGGTTATCAACATGCTATAGAAGGTACCAATGCTAAAATCGTGCCTTTCTATCTGCATGGCTTATGGGGCAGTCGCTTTTCTCGATCCAGTGGATTTTTAAAGGATTCTCGCCAATCAGGTTTCAAACGCGATGTAGTAGTTGCGTTTGGTAAACCATTGCCTAAAGAAACCACACCTGATCAATTAAAGCGTCGTATATTCGATTTATCGTTTACCTCGTGGCAAACATACTCCAATACACTCGATCCTATTCCTGTGTCCTGGTTAAAAACCGCAAAACGTATGAGTTTTCAAATGGCTGCAACTGACATAACGGGAGACCCTGTTAGTCATCATAAATTTATCACCGGAGTATTTGCTTTTTCGGCGTTGATTAAAAAGAAAAGTCCGGAACAAAATATCGGTATATTAGTACCTGCCAGTGTCGGTGGAGCGATCACCAATATGGCTGTTTTGGCATCTGGTAAAACAGCAGTTAATCTTAACTTCACTTCAAGCCCGGAAGCCATTCAAGGGTCAGTAAAAACTGCAGGCATCAAAACCATATACACCTCCAAGAAGTTCCTTCACAAGTTAGACCAGCGTGGCATTAAAATAAAAAAGATACTCCCGGAAACCAAACTGATTTATCTGGAAGAATTCAAAGAAGAGTTATCCAAAGCAAAAATGTTATTCACCCTGCTTTCTGTAATGCTGCTTCCAACTAAAATACTTCAATGGATTTTTATCAACCCTATCAAGTTAGAAGATACCGCAGCGATATTATTTTCTAGCGGTAGTGAAGGTGCTCCAAAAGGTGTAGAGCTCAGCCATTTGAACCTGGCAGCAAATTCACGTCAGGTTGCTGATACACTCAATACACGTGAAAACGATATCGTCATGTCTACATTACCCACTTTCCATGCCTTTGGACTATTAGCGACGACGTTTATGCCCCTATCAGAAGGCATCCCGATTATTTGTCACCCCGACCCTACAGATGTGGTTACCATCGCTAAAGGGGTTGCCAGAAATCACGCAACTTTGCTATTCGGAACTTCGACATTCTTACGTTTGTACATTATGAATAAAAAAGTTCACCCGTTGATGCTCAGACCTTTACGATTAGTGATTGCAGGTGCAGAACGATTAAATCCTGATACCCGTGAAGCTTTTACTCTTAAATTTAACAAACAATTACTCGAAGGTTATGGCACTACAGAAACTTCACCAGTTGCTGCGGTTAATATCCCGGATGAACTCGATACCAATTACTGGAAACCTCAACTGGGTAATAAGCCAGGAACGGTTGGCATGCCTCTTCCGGGTACGAGTTTCCGCATTGTTGATCCGGATACCATGGAAGAGTTAGCGACTGGCAAAAACGGTTTAATCCTGATCGGTGGCCCTCAGGTCATGAAAGGCTACCTCCACCAGCCCGATAAAACGGATGAAGTCATCGTCGAAATAGACAACCACCGTTGGTATAAAAGTGGTGATAAGGGACATCTGGACTCTGATGGTTTCTTAACTATTGTCGATCGATATTCACGATTCGCAAAACTAGGGGGTGAAATGGTCAGCCTTTCTGCAGTCGAAGATACAATCAGAAACGCACTCGGCGACCCGGATCTAGAATTAGTCGCAGTAAATCTTCCCGATAATAAAAAGGGTGAAAAAGTGACATTGTTAATCGCCAATGAAATGTCGAGTAGAGATCTAAAGAAAATCTTGATTGATGCTGAGATGAATCCTTTGATGATTCCTGCAAGTTTCATCAATATTAATGCAGTTCCTAAATTGGGCAGTGGTAAAACGGATTACGCCACATCGAAAAAAGTCGCATTGGGTGAAGTATAAAAAATATCAAATATATAAAAGAGATAAAAATTATAATCACCCCCCTACTTTTAGGGCATTTTTCAATCATGGTAATAAACCTATCGGCTCCAAAAACTACGATTTGTGAGTCGATAGGACTTTGTATTAATTACATTCTCGTTATCTGGAAAGTTAAGTTGAATGGCACCATGTTCTGCGGTATTCATTAAGGACACCCCTCTGCTTTCGTAACGTTTTATAACTTCCTGTTTAGGATGACCAAATCGACTTCGATATCCAGCAGTAATCAAACCTAGCTTAGGAGAAACAGCGTCGATAAATGCTGGAGAAGATGACGTTTTACTGCCATGGTGTGGCACACTCAAAACTTCAGACTGTAGCTTTTCTGGCTTATTTTCGGGTAAGTTCTCAAGTAAATATTTCTCTGTCGGTTTCTGAATATCACCCGTTAATAGCAATGAATGATAGCCATTCGAAACTTTCAAAACACATGAGCGATTATTATCGTTATGCGGGTAATTAAGCGGCGGGGAGAGTATTTCGAAATCTACATTATCCCACTGCCATTTCTTTCCAGTTTCACAGGGCCTCACTTTTATGCCTTCTAACACACCGGAATCACTACTTATGACATCAGCCACTGTCATCTTCTCGTAGATATATTTGGCACCTCCACGGTGATCTATATCTTCATGTGAAATCAGTAAAGTATCAACTTTAGAGACACCTTTAGAGCGCAAATAAGGAATAACCACAAGCTTACCGATATCAAAATTATCACTGGCTCGAGTACCCGTGTCGTAAATTAATGTATGCGAGGTTGTTTGTAGAACCGATGCCATCCCTTGACCTACATCGAGCAGGGTATAAGAGAACTCACCTTGATTTATTTTATCGGGTGTAAATAATACCGCTGGAAGTATTAACATGGCTCCAAGCCAACGTGCAGGAAAGCCTTTTGGTAAAAACAAATACAATGATCCAACAAAAGACAAAATTAATAATCCCGTAGGAATCTCAGCCGGATGAAATTGAGAAAGAAAAGTTCCATCAACTAACTCCAATCCTTTAAATAAAAAGTCGATTGCCAAGGCAGCTAATTGAAAAAGAATATCGGCTAAGGTAGTAGTCAAAGGCATAAGTATTAAAGCCATTAAACTTAGCGGCACCACTACCAAAGATACCCAGGGAATCGCAAATAAATTAGCCACGGGGGAAGTCAAAGAAGCTGTTCCAAAAAATAGAATAGTTAGTGGCAGCATTGCCAATGAAATTAACAGTTGTAACTTGACCATCATCCATCGTGGTTTCTTATGCTGCCGTTTAATAAAAAACAAAATAATAGCGACCGCCAAAAAGGACAACCAAAAACTGATAGTCATCGCTGCCAAAGGATCAAGTAATAACACCAATATCAGGGCTACAGCTAATACCGTTGTAGAATCATGATTTTTTCGACTACTTAAACCCCAAACACCAATAACAACCATCAATAAAGCACGTTGAGTGGGCAAGGTGAAACCTGCCAACATAGCATAGATCAGTGCAAACAATACACCCACAACTGAAGCTGCTACTCTAACAGGCACATACTCATTGAAACGTGGAAACAATCTCCACAGTAGCATAATGGGTAAAAATGCAAAGCTCGCCAGCAAAGCAATATGTAAACCCGAAATTGCAATCAAGTGACTTGTACCAGATTGTTGTAATAACTCCCATTGCCTATCGTCCAACTTGGAACGAACAGCGACGGTTAAGGCACTTAAGACTGCTGCGGATGACTTATTCTCCACATTTTGCTGAATGTTTTCGTGTATATTCTGCCGCAAACGATTAATCGAATACCAGTGAGATTCCGCTAAACGTCTATTCAGTGTTTGCGATTTGCGTACATAACCTGTTGCACTAATGCGCTCTGTGAACAACCACTTTTCATAATCAAAACCACCCGGATTAAGGAAGCCTGACGGCCTTTTTAAACGAACCTTGAATTGCCATTTTTCTCCAGCATTGATGACCTGCTGATGTCTAAACCAACCAAGTCTGACATTCCCTTTAAATTCCAGTTTAACTTTTTGAACTTTATTCAGGGTTAAATATTCTGAATGATTAACAAGTTCTGCTTTATCAACTTTAAGAATAAACCTGACTCCCTCTTCGTTAGAATTTGGGATATCGAGGATTTTACCCTGAAGCAACAGCTCCTCTCCTTCATACTGTGGAGGTAATTGATTATCAATCTGATATTGAGCTGCAAAAGCCGCGATGATGAAACCTAAAAAGAAAACACACAAGGATCTTATTAGCATTATCAATGAGTGTTTAGATTTAGTCCAATAAATCACTTTACGACCATTGAAGTGTGAGACTAAAAGCACAATGATTAAAGTTAAGCTAATTAATAACAGAAGTGAGAATAAAACACCTCTATCGGGTATGGTTTGGAAGAACTGGAGTGAAACAGTCCCCAATAAAAATAGAATTGAATAAATTCGCATTGAAATATTATTTGTATTATTCGTCTGTTTATTATGATTTAAATTTTGTATTTAGATAAAATGATACCTTTATACGAGAGTATGACGATATTAAAAATAGCGTAATTTTCCCTATTATTCATAAAAATAAGATTGATAGCACTTTTATTGAATAAATTTTTAGGGAAAACAGGGGGATTCAAGCATTTTTAATCATCATATCTATCATTAAAAGATCTCATAGTTTTAACATATGCCACGTAATTTCTTAAAACGCTATTCACCAAGCCCGAAAACGATTCGGGAAAATAAAGCTTTAGCCTATTTAGGAGAGGATATTCATCGCCCTAGTTTATGGCATATGAATCGTAATTCAGTCTCTAAGGCTTTCGCGATTGGCCTATTCTGCACCTGGATACCTTTTCCCTTACAAACCATCATCGCGGCATTATTAGCGATTTATTATCGAGCACATTTACCGATATCTGTCGCTTTAGTCTTTGTAACCAACCCGATTACCATTCCACCGATGTTTTACTTTGCCTATAAATTGGGCAGTGTAATGTTGGGCGTAGAATTAGAGTCAGTCCCGATGGATTTGAGTTGGGAATGGTTTTCTTCAACACTTGGGCAAATTTGGCAACCGTTGATTTTCGGTTGTTTGATATTGGCGATTGTTTCATCAGCAGTAGGTTATTTCACCATTAATACACTTTGGCGCAAAAACATCAAACACCGCTGGATACGTCGTGTAGAAAAAAGAGAGGCTGCGAACGCAAAAAAAGCGATATTGAATGAAATCAAGAAAGCGATGAAAGATTCCTAGGTCTTGCCCTCCACTAGCTACCTAAGCAATAGTCTAAGACCCTTTCGGTCATTGATAACCCTAACCATTCCAGCAAAAGGCATATCAATTAACTGTTGGCTGATCAATGGCATACTAAGAATACCTCCCAGAATGGCACGTGTTACACCGAGGTGTGTTATCAAGAGTACATGCTGTCCCTGATAATCTGATAATATTTTATCGAAAGCATCATTTACCCTTGGCGTAAAAAACTCTAATAACTCCGCATTCTTAGGACGTTTATTCACAGGATCCGTAAAAAAATTCCAGTATTCCTCTTCGGAATCTTGCATGATTTGGTTAGCAGTCCGACCCTCCCACTCTCCATATCCGGCTTCACGAAAATTTTCTATAACTTCAACGGGAAGTTTCTTGCTATCCCCTAAATGATAAGCGAAATTACTACAACGAAACATTGGTGAAGTAATTATCGATGACCAATCAGAAGCATGTTGTTCAATACTTTTGTGCATTTGCCGCCAACCTGTTTCGCTTAGTGGATGGTCAGTACCACCACCGCGATACATGCTCCCACCTTCAGGCTCTCCATGGCGTAAGATATCTATTATCGTATGTGTCATTGTTTATAAGCCTTACAAGCATCTGCAGGCAGTTGGGTCTTCAGAATCTTTTCCAACCTTTTCCATTCAAAATACGGCCCCGGATCTGTTTTCCGGCCTGGTGCAATATGCTCATGACCCGTAATATTTTCTTTCGACAATGTGGGATAACGTTCAAGTAATGCTTTTATTATAATTTCCAACTCTTGATACTGCTCGTCCGTAAATGGTTCAAAGTCAGTACCTTCCATTTCTATACCAATGGAAAAATCATTGCACACTTCCCGTCCCAAATACCTCGATTCACCGGCATGCCACGCACGCTTTTCAAAAGGCACGTACTGGACAACTTCACCATCCCGCCTGATTAGCAAATGGCTTGAAACTCGTAATTCATGAATTTCTTCATAGAAAGGATGTTCATCCTTATCCAGCGTATTAGTAAATAACCGATCAATACCATCACCTCCAAACTCATTAGGCGGCAGGCTAATACTGTGAATAACTATTAAAGAAATATCATCGCTTTCTGGGCGATCATCACGATTAGGCGAAGGACAAAATCTGGCATTTTCCAACAAGCCTTTGTTAATCATCTGGGTAGCTTTGATGTGTTTGTTAGTAATTTTTGGCATTTCAGTATTATGCCAGAACCTATGTAATACGGTAAAAGGTCACCCCCCTACTTTTTGCATGAAAACACGTTTTTGTTGTTTAAATACGACCTTGGAATTTATGCAGAGCTCGAGGTTTTTCATTTAGTTTAATGAAAAACTCACCCTTTGGGTCCTCGTCACTGCGCTCCTAAGATGCGCTTCGGCCAGGCACTTTTTTTACATGAATAAATTCAGATAAGTCTTAATAGATTTATCATATCAATTTGACCAAACCTTTTAGTACAATATCGTTATAACTTACCGTTCCAACTAGTTCGCCTGTTTTATCATCGACCACTGGGGCTAGTTTCAAACCGAAGTTGCTAAATAAACGCGCACAATAACGTATATCCATATTCGCGCGCACGCAAATAACTGGTTTCGACATAATTTCGTACAGATCAACGCGTTCTGGTGAACGATCTTTGGCGATCACTTTCTTCGCAATATCGGCAAGTAGCACAATACCGTATTCGTCATCTTCATCACGCTTATTGATAATCAGTGTATGACTTTCATGGTATTCCATCTCCTTTAATGCTGATTTAACGTTATCCTGTCCATCTGCAAGATTGAAGTCACGTTTCATAACATCGAGTACACGAATCTTTTGATTTGTTGTTATTGATGTATTTTCCATTAAATCTTCTCCTCAACCGTTTCAGATAATTTTTCTATTTGATGGGTAATACCCACGACATCTTCAACATCAATTTGAAAAGCAATGCCCGCTCCGGTTTCTGTTTCGAACTCTCCTGCAATTTGAATTGCTTCGAGAATCTGGCGACTCATATGCTCTTCAACCAACAATAACAAAACATCTCGCTGAGATTCCAGGTTTAAACCAAAGAAGGTTTTATTTGCTTCAATACCTTCTCCACTGGCGCTTTTAATAACGGTTGTACCAGTTGCACCGGCTTCACGAGCTGCTTCTATGATATTGTTTATTTTTGCATCTTCGACCAATGCCATAATTAATTTAAAATGCATGGTTTTACCTCTTTAAATTGATTTTAGATTTATTTGATTCGTTCTTCCTGGTTTCGACTCTTAGTGCGTTCCGTTTACTCAGAAACTCTGAAATTTGTGCATAAGCCATCACAGCAATAATGGGGAATAAACTGGCAAAGGCAATCAATCCAAAGCCATCCATTAAGGGGTTGCGCCCCGGCACAGTCTCGGCAAGACCCAATCCCAGCGCTGCAACAAGTGGCACCGTTACAGTCGATGTTGTTACTCCACCCGAATCATAGGCCAAGGGTACAATCATTTTGGGGGCATAAAAAGTCTGAATTACCACCACAAAATAACCACTAATAATAAACCAGTGTAACGGATAGCCTGTGACAATACGAAATGCACCAAGGCCAATACCTACTGCAACTCCTATCGCAACAGCAATACGTAAACCCCAAACCCCAATACTTCCACCTGATACGTCGTTGGCTTTAATCGCCACCGCCATCAAAGATGGCTCGGCGATTGTGGTGCTAAATCCGATCGCCACTGCAAAAATGTATACCCACTTATAATCCTGCCAATGAATAGTGCCACTGAAGTTTTCCAGGCCATTATAAATAAAGGCGGGGTTGGTTAACTGTTCCGCCATTAAACGTCCCAAAGGGAACAGTGCTTGCTCTAATCCCTGTAAGAATAAGGCCAGTCCAACAACAACATAGACAAAACCAATAATCACACGGCGCAGATTAGGAATTGCCTTTCTTAAAACGAATATCTGGAACCCAAGCAAAATGGCAATTATGGGTAAAACATCACGCACTGTTGAAAGTAATACACTACCAAAATCAACAAACCACTGCATCAAACCTGCCATTAGTTAATCACCATGCCGTAGGCCATAACAAAAATCATTGGAGTTAACGAAGCAAACGCGATCAAACCGAAACCATCAACCATCGGGTTGCGCCCCTTTATACTGCTCGCTAGCCCAACACCTAAAGCAGCAACTAACGGAACGGTAATGGTTGAAGTAGTAACTCCCCCTGAATCATAGGCGATACCAATGATGGATTTAGGCGCCATCGTAGTCATTATCATTACCCCAATATAACCACCAATAATAAGATAATGGATCGGCCAACCCTTTAGAATACGCAACACACCCACCAGAATTGCCAAACCGACAGATACCGCAACTGTCAGTCGTAAACCCGTTGCGTACCTTTTCATAGATATTTCACTGTTTTCGATAACCCCGCCTTCTGCAGCGATCTTTGCTGATTCGGCTGCTACAGCTATCAAAGCAGGTTCAGCTACTGTGGTGCCGAAACCTAAACAGAAAGCGAAAACCAACAACCACACCACACTACCTTTTTTCGCGAAAGCATGTGCCATAGATTCACCGATTGGAAACAAACCCATTTCCAAACCAAACATAAAAAAAGTAAGACCTAACAATACAAATAGTATTCCGGTGAGTAAATTAACCAGATCAGGAATGGGTTGTTGTAGAATGATTAATTGAAAAAACCCTATGACGAGAATAATTGGTAAAAGATCTCTTAAGCTACCCAGTAAGGAAAAAAATAAAGCTTTAAGTGGACGTAACATTTGTATTTTTTCAGTTATCCGTTATTAGTGATTTATCGGTACTTGTTTTAAAAAGATCATCAGGGAAAAGAATTTAACATTTTTTATGATGATTTAGATTAAAGATTGGGTAATTCTTAATTTACATCAATTAAAAATGATAACTAAACTCGATTTAAGGGAATCGAAAAAAAGTAGATCAATACAAAGCGAATGTTACAAATCAAAAACCCCCTACTTTCCATGAGCTTGCATTTTATTTTTTCGAAATGGACAACTCAGCCGAGACAACATTGGAACGCAGTGACGACGACCCGAAGGCTGAGGCTATGGCCGATTATCTATGCCAGAGCTTAGGATTAGTTGGTCTACAAGACGATACTAGGCTTTAGTGAGTATCCAAGCACTTTTTTATAATTAACGCCATAAATTAAACATCACAGTATTTCTAACAAGCGTTTATACTTGCCCAGTATTTTTTATATCCAAAGCTAATCTCTATCCAACATAAATATAGTTAACCAAATACTGTGATGAACTTATCTAAATTCGGCAATAAATTTACCCAACCCACAGGCATTACCCAATTGATGGAAGATCTTGGCAATGCGAACAACAGCGGCAATCCTGATATCGTGATGCTGGGTGGCGGCAACCCTGCGATTATTCCAGGATCCAATGAGCTTTTTGTGAAAGAGTTACAAGCACTCATCGCCAGCTCCAAAGTCGATTCGATGCTGGGTTTGTATGATGGACCACTAGGTTATGACGAATTTAGAGTGGCTTTGGCAGATATGCTCAATGACCGCTATGGTTGGTGTCTTGATGCTAATAATATAGCCCTGAGCAATGGCAGCCAAAGCAACTTTTTCAGCTTGTTTAATTTACTCGCTGGCGAAATGACTGACGGCAGCAATAATAAGATTTTATTCCCCCTGGCACCCGAGTATATCGGTTATGCCGATCAGGGATTAAGCGACGATATGTTTATCTCGATAAAACCACATATCAATATTCTTGAAGATGGCTCTAAAAATAAATCTACACAAAAGCAATTTAAATACGAAATCGATTTTGATACTTTAAAGAAAACCTTATCAGAAAGTCATAACAACATCGGTGCTATTTGTGTTTCTAGACCGACCAATCCAACCGGCAATGTGATTACTGATGATGAGTTATCTAAACTCGATGCACTCGCACAGCAATATCAAATTCCGTTAATTATTGATAATGCTTACGGTCATCCGTTCCCCGGAGCAATATATATCGATGCCGAACTCACCTGGAATCCAAATACGATTCTCTGTATGTCGTTATCGAAATTGGGTTTACCCGGTCTAAGAACCGGAATTGTAATTGCCAACCATGAAATCATCAGCGCTCTGAGCCGTATAAATGGCATTATGATTCTCGCGCCGAATAGTGTTGGCCCGACGTTAATGACCAGAATGATTAAGGACAAGGAATTACTGCATCTTTGTCGCAATGTGATCAAGCCGTTTTATCAAGATAAAGCTGCAACTGCGGTACGTGTATTCAATGAAATCTTTGCTGATCATCCAGTGTACCTTCACAAACTGGAAGGTGCTTTTTTCATGTGGCTGTGGTTCAAAGATATGGATATCACCGGTGAAGAAATTTACACCCGCCTGAAACGAGAAGATGTCTATATCATTCCCGGGCATAACTTTTTTATTGGTATAGAAGATGACTGGGCGCACAAACACCAATGCATTCGTATCAATTATGCGAAAGATGAAGCGACGTTGAGAAAAGGGCTGGAAGCCATACATCGCATTATCACTTCTTAGAAATTATGTGAATTAACTATAGATGGGCTTATTGCTAATTAATAAAGTCACCCCCCTACTTATGGGGCATTTTCATAATGGTGTAATATTAAGTTATTACTATACTTCGCCTAAGTATTTGTCTAAACAATTATTTAAATAACAAAAACAAACAAGGCTCAATCAGAAATTAAAAATCCAACCTCATTGTGACCTTAGAATAAATCTAATGGAATTATAAATACATGTCAGAAAAATTAGTCAGTGCCCGTATTACGCCCACGCAGCACCTCAATATGTTATCTCAACTTGAAGTCTCTAAGTTACTCGACGCAAGTAACACAGGGCTTTACAGGCTATTTCGCCAATGTGCATTAGCCGTACTCACTCACGGAAATTACACCGATGATGCAAAAGAGCTTTTAGAGCGTCACAAAGCATTTGATATTCGTATCATTCAGCAAGATCGTGGCATCAAGCTTGAAGTTAAAGGAGCCCCTGCAGATGCGTTTGTGGATGGCAAAATGATTCAGGGTATAAATGAGCACCTGTTTGCTGTAATGCGCGACGTACTTTATACCTACGACGATATCATAGACAATCCTAAATTCGATCTCACTGATAGCGACGGCATTACCAATGCTGTGTTTCATATTATGCGTAACTCTGGAAATCTACGACCTCGATTCAGGCCACAACTAGTAGTCTGTTGGGGTGGGCATTCAATCTCCCGTGAAGAATACGATTACACCAAAGAAATTGGCTATCAGCTTGGTTTACGCGGTATGGATATCTGTACCGGTTGTGGTCCGGGCGCTATGAAAGGCCCCATGAAAGGAGCCACATACGGCCACGCTAAGCAACGCATTAATGATGGTCAATATCTGGGTATTACAGAGCCAGGCATTATTGCTGCTGAATCACCGAATCCGATAGTGAATGATTTGGTAATACTGCCAGATATCGAAAAACGCCTTGAAGCCTTTGTGCGTACAGGCCATGCGATTGTGGTATTCCCGGGAGGCGCAGGAACTGCTGAAGAGATTCTATATATCCTCGGTATTCTATTGCATCCTGATAATGAAGCTTTACCATTTCCATTAATTTTCACAGCCCCAGAGTGTTCTCGTGAATACTTTCAAAAAATAGATGAATTTATTGGTGCAACGCTGGGTGAAAAAGCTCAAGCACAGTATGAAATTATTATTGATAAACCAGAACAAGTTGCCAAGAAAATCAAGAAAGGCACGAAAAAAGTCAGAGATTTCCGCCGGGAACAGAGCGATGCTTACTACTTCAATTGGCGCTTAAAAATAGACAAAGAGTTTCAAGAAACGTTTATACCCACGCATGAGAATATGGCGAATCTTGAATTGAGTAAAAAATTTGAAACACACGTGCTGGCAGCAAACCTGCGTCGTGCATTTTCTGGCATCGTAGCCGGCAATGTTAAAGATGATGGAATCCGTGCGATTGAAAAGCATGGTCTTTTCCAGTTGAGTGGTGATCCAGAAATCATGCAGAAAATGGATGAACTACTAGAATCATTTATTGTGCAACAACGTATGAAACTGCCTAGCGATATTGCTTATAGGCCTTGTTATGAGATTAAGAAATGAAAACAGTAGGAATTATTGGAGGAATGGGGCCTGAGGCAACCATTCTATTAATGCAGAAGTGTCTTGATGCTACAAATGCCAAGGATGATGCTGATCATATTCCTTTGATAGTGCACCAGAATTCACAAGTACCATCTAGAATTGCCGCTTTGATTGAAGGTACTGGCGATGACCCAAGTCCGGTATTAAAGGCTATGGCAAAAGATCTAAAGCATGCTGGTGCACAAGCACTCGCAATGCCCTGTAACACTGCACACCATTATACTTCTGCCGTTGCGAACGACGGATTGCCATTCCTGCATATGATTGATTTAACCGCGAAAAAATTAAAAAAACTGGGAGCTCACCGTGTTGGCATGTTGGCATCTCCAGCAACACGAATGGTAGGAGTATTTGACACTGCATTTAGCAACAGTGATTTAGAACCGATATGGCATCAAGATGAAAACGCAGTTCTTGATCTGATTAAAGCGGTAAAGTCTGGCATTTCATTGAGTGATTTACGGTTTACTACTACTCATTTAGCTGAAGAACTTATTGAGCAAGGTTGCGATCATATTCTGGTTGCCTGCACCGAACTATCATTACTTGCTGATGCCCTGCCCGACAATACGCCCTGGATTGATAGCCTGGATTGTCTGACTTCGGCAATTGTTGATTATGCTCATTCAGATTAAGTTTTTAAGTACCCCTGCTTTTATCAAGCTTGCGGTTTCTTTTTTTGAAACGGACAACTTGATTATGCAAAGCCTAGTACTAGCTCAGCTGCAAGGCAATACCAGAACTTAGCGTGTATTAGGTACTTTCTAAAAAGTCTGATGATAAATATTTAAATATTAACAGTCTCTGCTAAAGCCTTAACCAAGGCTTGCCACATATCATTCAAACTCTCCGTATCTTTCCTGCGAAGTTGCATCATCGTTATTGTAAGATCAATCTTTGGGAATCCTGGATCTTCAATAAGATCTAATTCTTTATTGCGCAACTCTTCTTTAATCATCGATGCTGGCAGCCATGCTATACCAATTCCAGCACTAACCGCAGACAAAACAACACTGGTCATTCCAGCCACGAGCTTTTGTGCAAAATTATGGGGCGAGCGCGATAGCACATCGTTATACATCAATCTACCGAGAAAAATATCTGCAGGATAACTAATCAAAGGGATCGCCTCTTTCTCTACCAGCATATATTTAAACTGCTTTGTGAATTTGTTGTTACAAACGGGAACCAATTGATCGGTTGTTACTATTGTTTTTTTAACCAGATCCAGTGGCGCCTGTAAGGGTTGATCGATAGTTTCGTAAGCTAGCATTACTGATACTTCTTCGGTCATTAGTAAACGAAAACAAATCTCCTGATTCGCGGAATGCAGGCGAATTCCTAACTTATCTATCTGCTTTTCTATTTTATTAATGGCTCCTGGTAACGGACCGACAGAAAGTGAGTGCACCGCAGCAATATGAATCGTTCGATTGAAACGGGTATTGCCCGTAAAACTTTTAGTTACTCTTTTAAGACTAACCAAGGCAAGCTCTATCTGTTCCTGCATGGCAGTTAAAGCTCTTGTTGGCACAGATGGACGACCTGAGCGATCTACAAGTGCTATCTCATAGTATGCTTCAATGGCTTTTAAACGTCTGGAATATGCGGATTGAGAAATATTCCTGCGATTCGCTGCCAGAGTTACATTACGCAGTTCAATAAACGCCAGTAAATCTTCCAGGGATTGCTGATCCATTTTAAATCCTTAATATGCAATATTCGCATACTAAAATAGCATATTTGCATTATCAATATTTAAGTATTGCATCTAATCTTAAAGGTATCACTAACCCCTCAAGCATCAAATTTGATGTTTAATATTCGGAGATAATATCAAAATGGATTTAACCTCTTTCCCTAGAGTTCGACTGGCTCATCTACCAACACCCTTAGAACACCTACCCCGTCTGAGCGAAGCCCTTGGAGGCCCGGAGATATGGATTAAACGCGATGACTGTACTGGACTTTCTACCGGCGGTAATAAAACGCGAAAACTCGAATTTTTAATGGCAGAAGCTATCGAACAAGGCGCTAAGATAGTATTAACCCAGGGAGCTGTGCAATCAAACCATGCACGTCAAACAGCGGCTGCGGCTGCCAAATTAGGATTTAAATGTCACCTTCTACTCGAAAATAGAACTGGCAGTGACGATCCTCTTTATTTGGATAATGGAAATGTATTGCTAGATACTCTTCATGGTGCAACCTATGAGCATCGTCCAGCAAACCTGGATATGCATCAGGAACTTTTGGATGTAGCAGCAAAGTTTGATGCTCAAGGCATAAAATCATACGTCATACCTGGTGGAGGTTCGAACACAACTGGTGCACTCGGCTATGTAAACTGTGCATTCGAGTTAATGGGACAAATTAACGAACTAGGTTTGAAATTTGATCACCTTATTCATGCTACCGGTAGCCAGGGGACACAAGCTGGTCTGGTTGCAGGGATGAAGCTTATTAGCTCCCCTATTCCGGTTCTAGGAATTGGAGTAAGAGCGCCTAAAGAAAAACAGGAAGCAGCGGTTTTTGCGCTTACTGAAAAAACATTAGCGCTATTTAAGAATGCACCGACGCTTAACAAAGAAGATGTTGTAGCCAATTGTAACTATGTTGGAGAAGGCTACGGAATACCGACCCCTGCTGGTATTGAGGCAATCAGAATGCTAGCAGAACTAGAAGGTATCCTATTTGATCCTGTCTATTCAGCCAAAGGCATGTCTGGAATGATTGATTTGATTCGTCAAGGCCATTTCAAGAAAGATGAACGAGTTGTTTTCCTACATACTGGCGG
The DNA here is from genome assembly GCA_963760355.1 of uncultured Gammaproteobacteria bacterium. GTDB lineage: Bacteria > Pseudomonadota > Gammaproteobacteria > Thiotrichales > Thiotrichaceae > Cocleimonas. The sequence continues at coordinate 53,175 of CAVXCT010000031.1, forward strand.
TTCTGCGGCATTGTTTGGCTATCAGAATTACTTTGCTAAATAGTTTTGTCAAATCAGGAAGTACTTGTACTTCCTGATTTATTGAATTTATTAAAGTAGCATAATAAAAAGCCACCCCCCTACTTTTACAGAGTTTTTGCTAGCCTGGATTACTTTCAACGGTTAAGAAATCGAGTAGTATCGCATTAAACAACTGCGGCTTTTCAAGGTGCACTGCATGCGAACATCCGGGGACCACACTTAAACTCGCATCGGGTATTTCTCGCCACAACTTCTCCGGTAGTGCCCATTGATATGACTTATCTCGATCACCCCACAATACCAGTGTTGACGAAGTTATTTTAGCTAGCGTTTCCTTACCCGACCAAGCTTGCATCGCAGTGAGCCCTGCTATAGCAGCCTGCGAACTGGCGTGAACAGCAATATCAGCACATCCCTCATAAGCACAACAGTCTGCTCCATCCACAAACCATTTCGCAGAAATACGACGCGCACTACTTATGAGACCTTCATTTTCCAGACGCTGTTTTGATTCTTCAATACTTTCAAAGCGTCCCGGCATGACCCCAATTGGTCCAGTGCCATATAAAACCAGTTTTTCAACTCGTTGCGGAGCTCGAGCTACCATTTCCTGTGCAATCATTCCACCCATCGAATGTCCAAGTAGATGAAAACGGTCTATGCCCTGTTTATCTAATTCATTCAGTACATAACCGGCATTTCCACTAATAGTCTCGAATGCTTGTTGTTGGTTATTTAAACCATAACCGGGCAAATCAGGTGTAATCACATTAAAGTGCTTAGTAAAAGCCGCTACTTGATCAGCCCATTGCAAGCTTCCACCAAGATAACCATGAATGAATACTAAGGTTGGTTTTGCTTTATTTGTTATATATGATGCGCTCATGCTATTTACGATCACCCTGCACAATCCGATCTAGAATCATGGCACAGAATAGAATCGCAAATTCTGCAAGGATTCCCTGACCAACATTCGCATATTGAAGTGCTTCCAAAACATCTTCGCCAAGTCCTTTGGCACCAATCAATGATGCAACCACTACCATCGCGAGACTCAACATAATGGTTTGATTGATACCTGCGCGTATCGAAGGTGCTGCCAAAGGTAAATCTACCTTGGTCATCAAATACCATTTACTTGCACCGAATGATATTGCGGCTTCTCTGACACTTTCAGGTACTCCGCGAAGTCCCAATACAGTTAAACGAACAACTGGAGTTCCGCCAAAAATCATTGTAGTTACAACGGCTGCAGGTTTACCAGTCCCAAAAAAGGCGATCACAGGAATCATAAAGACGAATGCTGGCATAGTTTGCATAAAGTCCATTATCGGGCGGATGAAAGAATAGAAACGTTCACGCCGTGCACAAAACATACCCAATGGAATTCCTATAAGAATTGATAGAACAGCTGCAGTTCCTAAGAGTGCCAAGGTAGTCATGGCTTTTTCCCAGAATCCCAGTAATCCCATATAAGATAGAAAAGCGCCTGAAAAAATAGCTGCACGTGTACCCGCCGATAACCAGTTGTTTAATTACTTATGATATAGATATAGAATATCACCACCCTACTTTTTGAATGAAAACTCGTTTTTGTTTTTAAAAACGATATTTTGAATTTATGCAGAACTCGTGTTTTTTAATCTAATTAATGAAAACACGCCCTTCGTGTAGTTGTCGCTTCACTCCAACATTGTCTCGCCAAAGGCTTGGCTGGCACTTTTTAGGTTGGGCTAAGTCACAATTAGAATGGAAAACCATTCAAAAAAGCGGGATGAATAAAGAGACTATAAAGGCAACGGGAAATATACTTTACATTGAAGCACAAACATTTATACAAGAGTTGGAATATGCGAACAATAACAATTCTGCCATTAATATTTCTGTCATTGTTATCTAGCCCTGCATTATCTGCGACTTCATTATCACCCGGATCAACAACTGGGAAAAGTCAAAGCCACTCCCACAATGGTCGTGTACATACTCATATAATACCGGCTTCTGGTATCAAGCATTTCCACAAACATACACACAATGGGCGCAGTCATATTCACCCTTATTCTGCGGAAATTGGTTTTAAACATACGCATAACAAATTTCAGGAAAAAGTGTCTGACAACAGTGTAAATCATGAGCACGGTGGCAGAACTCATAGCCACCCACTACCAGGCTCAGGGGTAAATCATCAACATCGACACAAACACGGAGGAAGAACCCATATTCACCCTTTACCGGTCAATGGAGTTAATCATGTTCATCAGATATATCCCCTTTCTAAAGCTGTCCAGAATAAATCTGCTGTACACCAGAGTAATGATTTAAACAGCCAGATTTCCAGGCTGATGAAATCACCTGCCGGCAATTCAACACCTCCAAAAACGAATAAAAGACCAAGCAGTAAACAGCGCAAAACAGATTCTGATAAAGGAAAGTATGCATATTTATTAAAAATCCCTCAAAAGAACACCGTCAAACAACATGCAGTCAAGAGCAAGAGCACAACGAAAATTGAGAAAGGCTATCACCAGCATGATGGTCGATCGCATAAGCATGCTATGCCAAAATCCGGCAGCAAACATTATCATAACCATGCTCACCAAGGGCGTATTCACTTTCACCCAACACCAATCTCTGATCAACAGCATACACATAAGTCGATAAAAAACAGCCCCATGATTGCTACAAAACCAAAGGCTATACCGGCAATAGCTAAGGTCAAAAAAAGCAGCAAAAATGCCAGAGCCATGATTAAAAACAAGATTAAGCGAGCTACCAAAAGAACAGTTGTAAAATCAAAAACAAATACTAAAAACAATTACCGATACAAACACAAAAAGAAATCAGTTAATACCCCTTCAAAAAAGCAAGATACTAGCTCAAACAGACAGTTTGAAATTGGACTGCGTTACGAGAAAGGAACCGGTGTGGAAAAGAACTTAAAACAAGCAGCAAACTGGTATCGACGATCTGCTGAACAGGGAAATACCAAAGCCCAATTTAATCTGGCATCTCTTTACGAATATGGAGAAGGTGTTGAAAAAAATCCACTGCAAGCGCTTAGATGGTATACAGAAGCAGCTATGAAAGGTGAAGTGAATGCACAGGTAACCCTGGGAAACCAATATGAGAGGGGCATTGGCGTAGCAAGAAATATTCCTGAAGCAATCAAATGGTATCAAAAAGCAGCTGATCAAGGTGATATGCGCGGTCGCGCTAATTTAAATTATCTAATGTCCCGATAAATTTACATTTAAAGGAGTATAGGCTAACCCCCTACTTCGGATCATCCTTTATCTTAAGTGGGGTGAAAACCTATTTAAAAACATCAACGTAAGATTCTATGTTTTAGAATTTGCTAAATAAAGCGGGTGTGTGGCAATAAAGTGCTTTAGTACTTCTTTGAGTTGAGCAGCTTGTTCTGTATGACCTTTGCGTTCCGCCTCTTCGATATCATCTTTAATGATTCTACGGAGTTTAGGCACACCATCTTCACTATGAATAATGTAATCAGCAAGTTCAGATGCTACTGCTTCCGACACATGCTCATGCATGGCAACCGCTTCAATTTCTTCTTCAGTGCAATCGCACATTCCAATAATGTCATCTAGACTCAACATAATAAACTCCCTATTTATAAAATTATCGCAAGGCACTCTAACTTGTTTAATAAAACAAATATAAAACTAATCTACCTTGCTAAATACTTTCCTTCCATAACGACAGAATACTACTATCTAACAAGTCAAAAGCATAATTCGGCTTTTAAATGCTAGAAATTGAAACAACTATTGATAAAAATCAAACAAAAGATCAATCAACAAACCAACACATATATACCTATACTATGGATATCTTTTCTTAGAACCTTTTATTATCTGCACCTAAATAATGAATGCACCAAAACAAATTCTACAATTCCTAAAACAATGTGCTGAATCTATAAAAATTCAGACGAGCGATCCAATAATTTTGGAAGGTACTGATATCTTTTGTGAGAAGTTAAATTCATCCAAAGACAAACCATTTAATGCAAAGCTATTACCTGTTTTAAAAACTCTAAATTCTGTGTCATCGACACCTTACACGTTTAATTTCCATCAGATAGCTAAACAAATGGTGTGGAGACCATCACCCCGTACCGATAAAAATGGAGAACAGATGGCATTGTGTCTGATCAATGATATGGTTGACTTAGGAGACTTAATTGCTGGATTGTTACTGGTTGATAAACATCAGCGCTATCCTCTCCACCAAAATTCACCTCAAGAACTTTATCTAATATTATCGGGGGAGGCTGAGTGGCGTTACGGCGGATCCGAGAACTTTGTAAAAATGATACCAGGCGATGTGATATACAACCACCCCAATGATATGCATGGGGTAATCACCCATGACGAACCTGTTTTGGCATTGTATGTATTATGGAAATAGCTGAGATAAAAACGATTTAAGTTTCTAATAAGATGTTAAAAAGTTCACCCCACTACTTATAGGGCTTTTTATAATTCTCAGATAGTTACATGTATAAAAAAAGCGATCTAAAATGATCGCCTTTATTAGTGTATATAATTGGTGGGCCTGGAAGGACTCGAACCTTCGACCAACGGATTATGAGTTCCGTTATAAATCAATAGCTTACTGATATTTAAGCAAAATCGATATAAAGTTAAAATAATGGATAGTAGTTTATAATCAGCAACTTAGCGTAGTTTTGCGAAAGGCGTAAAAACTGTATGGCTTCTTCTTATCAAAAAATAAGGTTAAAGGACACGACTATCAATTATAACCCACATAGGCATCGAATATTGACCCACATTCGGGTTGTTATTTTAGAGTCTTTTGTTCACTTTGTTTAAATCAATAAGAATCAAATTGATAGAAGAAATTAAAAAGGCCCGCATTTGCGGGCCTTTTTAAACGATGTAGATTTTAATCTAAAAGATTAAGACTTAGCAGCACTCTTTTGTGCAGCTTCAATACGCTTAAGCATTTCTTCAGCTTGCTTAGCTTGAGCTTCCCACATAGTTTTAAGCTGTGTGTAGTCCTGTGCAGGAGCAGCTACCGCAGAGTTGTAACCAGCAGGAGCGAAAGAGCCAGCAGGTGCATAGCTATTGTTGTTGAAACCGTTTCCGTAACCATTAGTGTTGTTATAACCGTAACCGTCACCTACAAAATTACCTGCAGTATTACCGTTACCAGTCCAGTTTCCGGCAGTGTTACCATTACCTTGACCGCTACCACTAAAGCTTCGGGCTTGATCCATATTTGTCCTGCCTTTACCTTTAAAAGTGATAGCGAAGTCTACTTCACCGTCAGCATCGCCTTTAGCTGTTCCCCAGCCGTTTCCATCTACGTTGCCGTTAGTAGCAGCGTTTCCAGAACCGTTAGTGTTACCAGCAGCAGTGCCGTAGCCGTTTCCGCTTCCGTTACCGTTGTTAAATCCGTCGAACCAGTCAGCAGATGCAGTACCAGCAAGAGCGAATGAAGCAGCAAATAGAGCGGTAAGTGTGATAGCTTGTAATTTCATAATAATGTCCATTTAAAAGTTAAGTTAATAATGTGTCTGTTAATCAGTTATAAGTATATACTAATATACTTATTCTCTATTGGCAAGCTTACTTTCACTTCTGTTTAATAATTAAGATGTCAGTGAGCATTGTCGTTATAAAAATGCTAAAGCTACAACAATAGACATGATAGCAAAGCTGGGGGATAACTTGGGCGAAGAAGCGATGGCCCTCCAGGCACGAAAACCGTGTGGATAGTAATGCAGCGAATGCGGGATTTCACATTAACTATTAACGGATTTAAGAAGGCTTCTGTTTGCAGCCAAAGTTATGTATGACGGAGTGACATCCATGTAGGCAATATTGATATAGAAGTGTGTGATATTTGCGGTAAAAAAGTAACGGTGATTGCTTGTATTTAGGAACCGGCTGTTATCAAGAAAATACTCACACACTTAAAAGTACAAGCGCCAGCCATAAAGAAATATACCCTGCCAGAAGGCCGGTCACCACCAAAAAAAAGTCTCTTTGCTGATTAAGATGGATGACATGTGGGTAAATGGAGTTGCTACAGATTGTTGGCAGGATGGTGTTCGACAGTATTTATGAAATAGTAGGATTATCTCTAATTTTTGATGGTGTGATTCTGCGAAATCGTTGGATTAGCGCTTTAGAGGTTGAGAGTCGGCGGAAGGAATTAAGGATGTAGAATGTTTTGTTTTAACTTGAGTGGTAGTGGTTTGACTTGAATTAGAAAGGGTGTTTATACTCACAAACTTCGCGCTCGCCGGAAAAGGTCGGGCGCGGGCGAAGTCAGGCAAAGTATTCGCCAACGGCCACCACTCATGAGAACAAGTCCCCTTCGACAGGCGAGCGTTTCGCAGCCGATACAACCTTGGAGTAATCGAGAGACATGAGCAGCGAAAACATCATCAACCTTTTCCTGCAATTTGGGCTGGCCGGCATTCTGGGTTTTCTTATCGGCCTCGAACGAGAAATGCGAAGAGAGCAGAATGTGACGCTTGGCATTCGTGATTTCGTCCTGTTCGCGCTGTTTGGCGCGCTATGTGGATATCTCGGCTCGATGCTGGAGGCCCCCTGGTTGATCCTGGGCTGCCTTGCCGTATTGCTGGCCCTGATTCTGTCCAGTTTCTGGTCGGCTCGCGATCACGGGCCCGGCATTACTACCGAGATAGCGGCAGTCATCACATTCCTGCTCGGGGTGCTGATCATGTATGACGCAAGCGAGATCGCGATCGCACTGTCGATCGTCACCCTGGCCGTATTGATGCCAAAACGGCAGATCAAGCAATTTCGCGCAAGCGTGCAAATGCACGAACTGCGGGCGGTAATTCTTTTTCTGACCATTACCTTCATCGTGCTGCCCGTGCTCCCAAATCAATCACTGGATAACTACCTGGGCTTCACGGTTGCCAACGTAACTGAGGTAGATGCCGATCAGCGCTCTATCCGCATGAAACTGCTACCCGACCGGGAAGTCGAGGCCGGCGACCTAGTCGAACTATTCACCCAGGAGCACGAATTGATACGGGCAGGCCGTGGTACGCTTGGTTGAAGACGGCGAGGCCCGGGCCGTTCTAAGCGAGCACCCTGCCAAAGGCCTGAAGGCTGGCATGATGGCGCGCCAGCCGCTGGGTATCAAGTTCCTGCAAATCATGCTCTCGGCGCTCAAGCCCTACAAAATCTGGCTCATCGTGGTGCTGGTCTCGTTTGTCAGTTTTATCGGTTACGTATTGATCAATAGCCTCGGCAGCCGGGCCGGCATCGGGCTCACCGGCCTTATTGGCGGGCTGATTTCAAGCACGGTGACAACGATGAGCTTCGCTCGACGCAGCGTGGAGAACCCAGCCGCGAGCGGCATGTTTGCGATGGCGGTGATTCTCGCCAGTTCCGTTATGTTCCCGCGGCTGGTGCTGGAAATCGCGGTCGTCAACCAGAGCCTGATGGCTAACATCGCGGTGCCGATGGCGATTATGGGCTGCACCGGTCTTTTACTCGCCTACTATCATTTCAGAAAAACCCGTAACATCGCGACCGAGGGCGTGGCGGTGCGCTTCGACAATCCATTCAGCTTAAAATCCGCAATCAATTTCGCCCTGATATTCGCGACGATCCTGATGGCCACGCGTCTTGCAACCTCCTACCTGGGAAGCGAGTGGCTACCGCTGGTGGCCATCGTCAGCGGCCTGACCGATGCCGATGCCATTGCCTTCTCGCTCAGTAGCCTGGAGCATGCCGGACTGGTTTCGCTCGACTGGGCAAGCTTCAACCTGGTGCTCGGCGCGCTGTCGAATACTTTCATGAAACTGATATTAATATTCAGCCTGGGGCATCGAGCGCTGTTCAAACAGGTGCTGTTATCCTTTCTTCTGATTGGGGCCGTCGGACTGGTGACCATGTTTTTCTATTACGATCTCAGTTCAATGGTTTAAAGCGCGCCATTACGTTTGAGGCTGGCAATATTCTCATCCATATTCATGGTGGCCGGTTCCGGCGCGCTGCTCCCCATCGTTCAGTAACGAATGGGCCGGTATCCTGCCCTGGTCTCGCCTGTCATTCCGCCCACCGCCATGGCTATATCGCCGGTTTCATGTATTTGCTCGGTATAGCAATGCTGTGTCACTACAAAAAAGATCGTAATCTAATAAATAAGTTTGCAATTTTCGGCTTTGCATGGCGAATTGATACTCAAGCTGCTGCAGGAAGCTGGTATAGCCCTCGGCAATGAGTCAGCCAACGGAAGTTGTTCAATGTGGTTTGCAGTTTGGGATTGCCTCCAGCTAAATCAGCCGGCGTAACACCACCGAGTGAGCTATGGGTATGATGTTGGTTATAATAGGCTTGGAAGTCAGCGAGTATTCTCTCCAGGTAAGCCTCATTCCAGAAAAGTCTATGATAAAGAAATTCACGGCGAAAAGTTCCGATGAGTCGCTCAATGAAGGGATGCGATAGAGGTGTATAGGGAACGGTTCTTATCTCATCTGCACCCAGAATCCTCAAATTCGTTTGCCATTGGTGATACAGGTAAAGCGGATCATTGTCAGCGCTGAGATGTTTCACAACACCTTTAGTTGAGTTAGCTTTGTTGAACATTCGACTAAAGGCCACAGCATCGAAATGATCAGCATGCACGCCAAAGCAAATGATGCGCCGAGTGAACGGATCCATGACCACGAGCACTTAGTGGGTGTTGAGTAAAATGGACTGGCAACGAAAAAGGTCAATGCTGCAGAAACTATTTTCTGTTGGCCGATGTAAGTCAGCCAGGAAGGGCCGTGACCGGAACCAGAACCTGGTTCGGTAGTACTTTTCAAGTACGCGCCTGACGATCTCTTTATCGATGTCTACGCCAAATGCTTTGTTGGTCTCCTGAGCTATCCGGGTACAGCAAAACCGCGTGTTACACCTTTTCAATTCGACAATGGCATCTATGAGTTCTTGTGAAGGACCTTTGGTTCCCGGCTTCCCTATTTTGCGCACGGTATACAGCAATCGATATTTGCGTTTATTGAGTGTGTCATGAAGTTTCAGAAGTGTTGATGGCCTGAAAATGACCGCTGCTAGCTGAATATAGTGTGGATTGAGAAATAGCGAGCAGAAGCTGAGTAGTCTTCGGTCCATAGGCGTCAGATTGGGTGCACGTTGCCGAGACTGATTAATGATCAGGAGTTGCTGTTTCATCAGAAGGCTGTCGGCTACAATAGCCCTGGCCCCGCCCGATCCAGGCAGTTTGGCGAGTGTGGTCAACAAATGTGCAAGCAGTAATAGCAGGTTCTTCATGGGAGGGTAGATTAGATAAATTTGCCCTCGGGAACAAGACTGGTTAAGTGTCGGCGTTCAGGCGATAATTAACAATTCGCCAAGCACAGGTTAACCGGCATAGTGCATGATGGATCTGGATTTTAGTGACAAGCCGATGCCTAGGCATCGGTCGCACGTCGTGCAATGGCGCGTGTCAATCCACGGAAAATCAGCCAGTGTGCAGGGGCTAACATATACCAGTAGAATAACCCCAAAAAACCGGCTGGATGAAAGTAGGCGGTGGCAGTGATGCGATGACCCTGCGCTTCGGGGTTCAACTTAAATTCCAGCACTCCTGCCCCCGGCGCTTTCATTTCCATCAGCAAGGTCAGCCTGGTTTCGGGTTCAATCGCAATCACCCTCCAGGCATCAATGACATCACCAACACGTAAATCAACGGCATGGCGTCTACTGCGACGAAAGCTGGGCCCGCCAATCATCCAGTCTAGAATGGCGCGTATCTTCCACAGACTATCGAGATAGTAATACCCCTGATCACAACCGATGGCAGTTATCTGGCGCCATAATGAAGACGCTGACGCTGTCGATATAGCGCTGCCTGATGCACGTTTAGCATAAAAGCCATACTCGGGATGGTAGTTGCGACATACGATCGAGCCTTCGATCCAACGGACAAATACCTGCTGCTTTGATTCTATATCCAGTGTGGTGCGCACCGATTCGGTGAAGGTCAACAGCGACAACGGAATCAACTCGCGAATTGGCGCATCATCTGCAATCACGTCCTGCTTCAGCCCTTCGATCAAAGCACGCGCGATATTGGTCGGTACAGACGTGACCAAACGCAGCCAGTAGGAGGACAGCCGTGGGCTGAGAACCGGCAGCGGGATGATAAGCGGTCGCTTACCTACAACCTCGCCGTATAGGCGCATGATCTCTTTATAAGTTAGTACTTCGGGACCGGCAACATCGTAACAATTGTTGGCAGCCAACTCAAGATAAGGCACTTGTAGCAAGTAATCGATTAGATTGTCCAATGCAATCGGTGATGAGCGGCTGTCTACCCATCGTGGTGTTAGCATCAGCGGCAGATGATTGACCAGATCACGAATGACTTCAAACGCAGCGGATCCAGGTCCCACGATCATGCCGGCACGAATCTCGGTAACCGGCACCTTGCCGGCACGCAAACAATCTCCGGTTTCGAGACGTGAACGCAAATGCTCAGATACCGGTTGGTGCGGAATCAAACCGCCGAGATAGACGATGCGACGAACCCCGGCCTGCGCAGCAGCCCGACTGAAATTCTCCGCAGCTTGCAGATCAAGGCGAGCAAAATCCCGCCCTGCTGCCATGGAATGGACCAGATAGTATGCTACGTCGACGTCGGTCAGTGCGGTTGCTAGAGTTTCTGGCTTGAGCGCATCGGCCTCAACCAGTTCCACACCCTTCCAGCCTCTGCCCTCCAATACCTCTCGTTGACGCCCACTTGCCCGCACTGGGCGTTGCATTCGCATCAATCGCTCTACCAGATTGGTGCCAATGTAACCGCTGGCGCCAAACACCAGCACCCGCTCGCTTGCGCTCTTGATGTTAGCTATGTTGATTCTCAAACCTGGACGGGAGAGTAAGCATCGGCACCAATTCAGTCACCCCGAAAAAAGCCTTGCTGCGATAGCATTGGTCATAGCGCACCTGCCTGCCGGTAACTCCGATTCTCATCTCTCCCGAGTTGATTTTCTCCAGCTCATAAATTTCCGCTGACCATGTCTGATAGTTATTGAAAAACTTCATTGTGACATAACGATAAACGTCCTCAATATAGTGATTGATCAAATTACTACAAGATGTGAAAGTTTCATTGTTGATTTTATATAAGTTTAAGAAAACGATCTCTCAAGCCCACATAATATTTTTAGTATAATGTTTTTTCCTTTAAAATCCATAATAAAAACATCGTCAATATGCAATGGTTCGAGCTGTTAATCCGCTTATGGCATTTAGGTTCTGGATTCGGAGGTACAAGGTCAATCACAGAATTATTTTTCACCCACTCAATGCCATGGATTTACCCGGGGTTTGTCTAAACAAGATCATTATTGTTTCAATGTATTTCGATGATTATGCCTTCGTAGACTTATTCGCCGTGGCCTATCATCAGCTTGACGCGCTCCTTCAAATAAAAAACACAAAAAAGTGCTAAAGTTTAGTATTGACTATTGACACCGACTGGCTAAAGGTTATCCCCATTGGTTTTGTGCTATCTGGGTTTAATTTCTGAATATATTCGTCAAAAGTTAGCTGGATGGGCATACTGCCTTATTGTATAAATTCAGCTTAGGAGCCGCGTTGAGTAATGACGATTGAGAGTGAAATTCAGAGAGTTATTTATATGGAACGGTTTGCGGTACTGGCTACCCAGTGTGATGGTCAGCCACATACCAGTCTTATGGCGTACACGGCTATGGATGGAATCTGTCGTCTTATTGTCGCTACCTATCGGGACACGAAAAAATATCGTAACGTGTTAAAAGATAATCGCGTAGCAGCCTTGATTGATAATCGAACTGTAATAAGTTCAGGTTCACCGCAGGGCATTGTTCTCACCTTACATGGTTCTGCAGCGGAAGTATCGGATGCCGAACGTGGCGCAGCTCAGCAGGCGCATCTTGCTAGACATCCAGACCTTGAAACGTTTCTGAGCTCAGCTGAGTGCGTCTTATTAGCTGTTACAGTAAGCGACTATGAACTCGTTGGAGGTATTGAAGATGTGTGCTGGTATAAGGTTTATTCTTAGTATATTAGAAAGAATTGCTCTCTAGCTCCGATTATTTTGGCCCCGATTTTTTGAGCAGGATAAGCACCAGGAACATGGAAGAAAACGAAGGAGAGAAGTCCGCGAGGGAGTAATCAGTGGCAAGTGCATGATTAGCACATCACACCATAAACCAGGCGAAAAAAAAGCCCTAGAGACTTAAAAGTCTTCAGGGCTTTGTTGTTTGTATTATAAATCAGTAATTTTTAAATTTTATTTTGGCATTAACACTGTATCAATAGCGTGAATAACACCGTTGCTGGTCATAATATTCGCTTTCACCACGGTTGCATTATTGATTTTCACGCCATTTGAGCTGTCAATCATCACATCAGAACCTTTTACAGTGGCTGCTTTCTTTATATTAACTACTTGACCCGCTGTAACTTTTCCTGAGACTACATGATAAAGCAGCACTTTTTTTAACGCTTCTTTGTCAGCGAGTAATCCTTTCAAGGTATCAGCAGGGATTTTAGCAAAAGCCTCATCCGTTGGTGCAAATACAGTGAACGGTCCTTCACCTTTAAGGGTTTCTACCAAACCAGCCGCTTTAACTGCGGTTACCAAAGTGTCAAAACCACCCGCTTTTACAGCCGTATCGACAATATCTGGTTTTGAATGAGCCCCAACCTTAATGAATCCACCTTGATAGTGATCAGATGAATAATTTGTTTTCATCGCTTTATCAGCGTAATTGTAGTCACCTGCTGATACCAGCATTGGAGTTGATAATAATAAAGTTGCAATTGCTGCAGATATAATTTTAGTTTTCATTTCTTTAATAACCTATCGTCGTGATGGTGGTGGCCCTGGCGCAACAGCTTATGCCGCATCTAAAGGCGCTGTGATGACATATACACGCGGTTTGGCAAAAGAACTTGGCCCTAAAATTCGTGTTAATTCACTATGCCCAGGTATGATCGACACGGATTTCCACAACATCTTTACAAAAGATGAAGTGCGTAAACATGTCGCTAATATCACACCCCTAAAGCGTGAAGGTACTTCTGAAGAAGTTGCAAACCTGGCAATCTTTTTAGCCTCTGACGAAGCTTCATTCATGAGTGGAAATAATGTTGATATAAACGGCGGCATTGGATTCTCATAAACCGAAAATTAAGAATAGATAAGATAAGAGTTCGGGGGAGATGTAGAGTGATAAACAAAACCTCACCCCCCTACTTACAGGCACTTTTTTATCCATATCTTACAAACCTCATTCTTCGGCTTGTCATCGCTACAACTAGAACCACCAGAAAGAACAATAGAAGCATCTATTTAGTTCAAGGTAGAATCTTATGAGTAATAATTTATTATCGCCACAAGAGATAATGTCTCTCTCCCCAATCATTCCAGTGATTGAAATTGATGATGTTTCACAATCGATTGATCTGGCAAATGCCCTCATAGCAGGTGGCATCAACGTCTTAGAGATCACCCTTAGAACAGCCGCAGCTATCGATGCGATAAGCCTATTAGCCAAAGAAGTTCCAGCAGCGATCATTGGAGCAGGTACTGTTTTAAATCCTACTGATCTTGCGAAAGTACGTGATGCTGGAGCGTCATTCGCAATTAGTCCAGGCTGTACTGATTCGCTATTAAAAAGCGCAAAAGATATTGATTTCCCACTTATACCTGGCGTATCAACAGGCTCAGAAATAATGAACGGTCTTGATTTAGGCTATACGCATTTCAAGCTTTTCCCTGCTACCAGTGTCGGTGGAATATCACTGCTGAAGACTTTTTCGGGGCCATTCCAACAAGCAAAGTTTTGCCCAACTGGCGGAATTAATGAGAGCAATTATTTAGATTTCTAGCATTAGAAAATGTACTGTGCGCCGGTGGTAGCTGGGTTGCTCCAAGCCAATTAGTTAGAACGGGCGATTTTAATAAAATTACTGAAATAACCGCATCTGCACTAGCCAAGTTGAAAAACTAAAACACCTTCCAAGCATATCAACAACACGAATCCGTAAAAATAGATCTAGTAGATAAAGCATCAAAGCGAAGGATGTCATCGACGCTTCCACAGAGAGGTACTATCAGCTCTTACTGCTGTTGGTAAGTTCCATGACTAATATTTTGATGTTTAAAATAATTCAGGAGTAAATCGAACCCTGCACGTCGACGATTCCTTTCGGAATCTACGACGGACTTTTCTGGCTCTTGGTGAGCGCTAAATCTGGATTTTTTGATGTTGAAATTATTTCCGTTGATGATCGACCATTGTACATCGACGATTCCTTGCGAAATCTACGATGAACTTTTCTGGCTCTTGGTGAGCGTTAAATCTGGAATTTTTGATGTTGAAATTATTTCCGTTGATGATCGACCATTGTACATCGACGATTCCTTGCGGAATCTACGATGAACTTTTCTGGCTCTTGGTGAGCCTCGAAAAGCTACCCCCCACTTTTTACTCGTTTTACTCGCCCTTCGGGTCGTCGTCGCAAAGCTCCAACGTTGTCTGACTGAGTTCGGCTGGGCATTTTTCGGATATTCAGCTGAGTGTTTAATGAGTTGTTTGACCCCCCTACTTTTGGGGCATTTTTTGTTCTGAATTTGCTTGTTATCTCGAAGTCACAAATTTATGCCTATTATTGTTCAGGTCTGGCTTAATAGGCCTGATCAAAAACATCTTCCAGATCGGAGTTAACGCCCCTTAGCTGGTCGATCACTTTATTCGCCCAATCAAAATATATCTGGCGCCGTTCTAAACTTCAGTGAGGTGGCGGATTTGACGAAATATCACGTAAATTACTGATCTTATCCGCAAGCTTTACCAGTTTCGCTTGATCACTGATGTGCGGAGCATGATCAATCTGAGCCTGCTTCGGGTGGACGTATTGGTATCGGGTTTCTGTTGGCCTGATACGCTACCGATCCAGTCGCCAGCCCTTGACAATAGCATCGGCAGTTAGCGCATTAGGGTTGGGTACTTCTCGTCCGTTCCAGCCTTCGTTGTACATGCATTGAAGTATCAACATTTTCGTGCCTTCCTTGCTACATTTCTTAAAGGCCACATCCATGTCGTTCTGTGTGTGCGGTGTGCCGTCAGAGCGGTTGCCATTGATGTGGAGATGGTCAGGCGAAATGCCGCTACAACCTGTTAGTGTTTTCAACTTAGCTTTCCTGTTGGTTAAAGTGGTCTAGGGTGCTGTCAATGTCCGTGACATACCATACGGGGTATCCTTTGGTGTTATGCTGGGGTGCGTTGCCAAGTACATTAGCCATATGACTCTTGACATCTGCAGTAGCTTCTATCTTGTAGCCACTCTTTAGCGGATGAACCCACAAACTCCCTTTGATTGCTCCGTTTCTGTACCTATGTCTATTTCCTTTGTTGATTTGTAGTGTTAAGTTTTTGTAGTTCTCTATATCTGCTGGTTTTTACATTTTAGTAGTTCTCCTGTACGTAAGAAATGCATCCTTCTTCGAATGAGATTGAGGTACCGATGCAATCCAACTCGTTTGATGTGCCTGTAATTTATTGATTACTGTTTAGTGCCAACGTAACGCTAAAAAGTGCCCCGCAAAGCATAAATTCTATTTACGTTTTTAAGAACAAAAACGAGCCGAACAGAGTGAGACAACAACGTTGTTTTTTAACGTTAATCCGAAGGAAAGGCGTAACCGCATAAATATCACTTCGCAAAGCATAAATTCTATTTACCTTTTCAAAGTACAAAAACGTAATATCATTCAAAAGCTGGGGGGTGCACTTTTACTTCCTGACTTATCAATAATTCTTTATTCATATTCTTAAGACATAGGTCAATAAGTCTTTTTATTTAAGGGCCTACACTGAAGTACTTAGGCTTTGCCTTTTGAGGACTATGCTTAAACACATACACTAAAATTTTCTAAATAAGCTTATTTTATAGTCAGTTATATATATATTTTGTCAATACAATTTAATTAGGAGTTATCAATGTCAAAGTCAAAAAATGATAAGGAAGTAGCTAAGAAAGTAGCGAAGAAAGTAGCTAAAAAAGTAGCTAAAAAAGTAGCGAAGAAAGCAGCAAGGAAAGCCGTCATTAAGAATGAAATAGAAGCTAACAAGGCCAACGAAGCTAAAGAAACAGTTCAGGAAGTAGCTGAGGATCAACAGCTTATAGAAATAGAGCCAGCAGAAACCACAAACAGTAATGACAAGAAAGTAATGTAACTAAAAGGGGCGTAACTGTTCAAATACAATAGTTGCGCCTCTTTTAACTTCTTTAATCTTCTTTAATCTTCTTTAATCTTCTTTAGTCTTCTTTAATCTTCTTTACCGGTTTCAAAGTCCATTCCATATAACCTGTCGTTTGGCCGCATAGACAGTAAAATATTGTAATATAAAAGGTCGGTGACAATGCCATGCTTCAGCAGAGAACGTCTATTGAGAAAAAATTTTAGATACCAGTATCTGTTTTTCTAATACCTGAATAGATATGAAGTAGATGCGACATCTCTCAACTTTCCATGAGATTGATAATTGATTAAAGTTAGATATTTTTGTCACCCCCCTACTTTTTAAATGATAACTCATTTTTGTTGTTTGAAAACGAGTTTGGAATTTATGCTGTGCGAGCTTGTTTTCAAGCTTAAAGAATCTATTTCACTAAAAGGTTCATAAATTTTCAGTAATAAACCTTCAATTCTACAATTAAAAAACTTGACTATTTTTTAACTGTAACTTGTCCACAAAATCTGTGGATAAGTCTGTGCATAACACTGTTAATTAAGCCTAAAATCCCCATTAAATTCAGCCCATTGACTAATTGGTCAATTTTTGACCAGTTGTATTTATTATATATTTATCAGTATCTTACAGGCTACCATTGATAGACTAAAGTAAAAAACAGGCGGATATGACACTTTATGACTAATTTAAGGCTAGCTTTTTAAATTGTGGATAAATTTGAAAAAACTAATTTAGACTCACAATATTGCTAAGTCACTGTTAAGCCTGGATTAAGGTGGTTAAGTAAATAACATAATGAAATAAACATTGGCTTATCATTAGTTTTATTCATCTATAGATGGTCAAATTTTATGATTTATACAAGATAGATTTTAGGTGAAAAAAGTATATTTTCGGCAAAGCTCCTGCGTTGCCTAAAAGCGCCTACTTTTGGTGCGCTACTTCGGCACGTCCATGTTCCTCTGTGCGCACATTAGTAAATTTAGCAGCAAGTTCTTTAGTGCAATGGTAAATCATATAACGTGTGTAGTATGGGTTTCATTCACCGATTAGATCTTTTACTTCTTTAAGGGACCTCTGATTAAGCTGGTACGATTTCCGGCAGAAAGGAAGCGATGAGACTTTCGCCACTGGCAAACATGATGGTGGCAATGCTCACCAGTCCCATGGCAAGCCCAACATTACCCGGACCCACCAGTGCCAGCAGTGCCGTAGCAGTCGTGCAACCGATGGTGGTTATGATTAAAAAGCGCTTCTTTGTTGCACGGTGATCAGCGATGGCTCCAACTATCGGGGCAGCTACTAATACAGTTAGATTGGCGCTGGCTAAAGCGAGTGTCCAGAGCAAGGTCGCGGTACCTGAGGAGAATCCACCTGGTCCGCCGGCCACCAGACCGACAAAATAGGCACTGAAGATTGTGGTTAACACCACAGTGGTATAGCCGGAGTTGGCGAAATCATATAATGCCCAGGCGAGGCGTTCGTTTCGGCTGGCCGGAGCCATGTTTAATCCACTGGACTCAATCATATGATTGTCTGACATTCGCGGCCTTTACGATGTTTTTCATATGTGTGTTGCCTCTCGTGCCAGATCGGGTTCACCCAGATGCTGCAATATATTAGTACGCGCCGCATTGCGTAACTTCACCGCTGCGTCCCAGTCTGTTCCTGTCGGCATAATTGGCAAGCTGATAGTGATACTCACCAAACCGCGGCGCGGAAACCAGGAACCAGAACGCAGGATGGAACGCGTGCCTCGGATCGTCACTGGCACCACCGGCATACCGGTTTCGGCAGCGGCGACAAAGGCTCCCATATGAAACGGTAACAAGCCCGGCATACGATCAAGGGTTCCCTCAGGAAAAAACATCAGGGAGCTGCCAGACCGGATTGTATTCACGGTACGCTGAGCATCAGCAACCCCTTGCTGTTTGTCAAATCGCTCCACAAACACAGCACCGATGCGCCGTAGAAACCGGCGTGGAAAAAACTGTTTATCCAATTCTGCTTTGGCTACAAAGGCAAATTCGGTGGGTAAGGCAGCCGCCAGTACCACCCCGTCCAGATAGCTGGCATGGTTGGCGACAATCACACAGGCCTGACCATCTGGCCATTTCTCCAGACCCTCCACTCGTAATGGTACACGAGTCAGGCGAAACAGCAATCGCGCACTTCGGCGCATCACTGTCCAACGCAAGCTCGCACTCGGCAATAGCATGACTAGCAACCATGTGATTGGTGTAAGCAGCCAGAAAATGATTTTCGCGTAGCCCGCATACCCCATATCTGCCAGCCATCTCCTCGCGCTGCGCACACGTGGCTTCCATGAGCTCAGCGCAAGACGAATAACCTGCCACCATACAGCACGTGGCCGCTCTCCGACCCGACCCTGTTCATAAAGCTCGCGTACTGCCGCACGGCGGATTTTTCCGCTGGAAGTTTTCAACACGGTATGTGGTGGTACAAGCATAGCCTCATCGGGTGGCATATTCAGCAGGTCTGTAGCAACGCTATACACCTGTGCCTGTAAGGATTCCAGCATATCCGGTTCTACCTCGCGGGTCTCGGCGATAACGACCAGCCGTTCAGTGCCAGAATCGGGGTCGGGGGTGCCAAATACCGCCACACAGCCTTTACGGATGCCGGGAATATCTCCCACTGCCTCTTCCACCTCATAGGGGTAGATATTGCGTCCACCACGGATAATGAGATCCTTGATGCGGCTGGTTAGATAAACATCACCCTCCGCTATATAAGCCAGATCACCGGAGTCTAGCCATTCCCCATCGAAAAGACTCTGGGTTGCATCAGCATTACGAAGATAACCACTAGTAGCGGATGGCCCTCGGAACTCCAGTCGCCCTTCCTGGCGATCCGGAAGCTCACGACCGGCCATATCGACAATACGTATTTGATAACCTGGCAGCGGCTGGCCACAGGCAACAAACTCCAGCTGATTCGAATCCGATGCAAGCGCCGGGATCGCTTTCCCCGAGGAAGCAAATGACTCCCGCTGAATACAGTCAATTAACGGTCCGCGATCAAGGGGCGGAAAGGCAAGCCCCACCGCGGCTTCAGCCAGGCCATACACTGGTGCGAGAGCCTGGGCCCGGAAACCGTAAGGAGTAAAATGTTCAGTAAAATGCCGCAACGTGTTAGGACTGACCGGCTCGGCACCATTGAAGGCTCGACGCAGACTGCTTAAATCCAGCCCTTTAAGATCACTCTCTTCAATCTTGTGCAGACACAATTCATAGGCGAAATTGGGGGCAGCAGTCAAAGTGCCACGGTGCTTGTGGATCGTCCATAACCAGCGCGGCGGATGAATCAGAAATGCTAACGGTGACATCAGCACCAGCGGCATACCGTAATACAGACTTCCTAGCCAGCCGCCAATCAGTCCCATATCGTGATAAAGAGGCAGCCAGCTGACGAAGACATCGGTGGAATCGACTTGAACTTCTTCACCCATGGCGCGGATGTTCGCAAGCAGGTTTGCATGGGTCAGTATCACACCCTTGGGCTGGCCAGTGCTGCCTGAAGTGTATTGCAGAAAAGCAATGTCTTGTGATTGAGGTGTTAGCTCGCTATATATGCCGGAGGAGGACATTAACTCCTCTGGGGTAACCACCGCGCGCATGGTATCGACCTGTGCCTTGAGCAAACGCGCTACCTGCCTGGCCTCTGCCACAGTTATCAGCAACACCGCCCCTGCATTGGCAAGAATACCCGCATGTCGGCGCAGATGATCCTCAATTTGAGAAGGCCGCAACGGCGGATAGATCGGGACAGGAATGCCCCCTGCCAGCAGGATACCGAAAAAGCTGAACAGATAGTCGCGACTGGTTGGTAGCATGATGGCCACGGTTTGGCCGGGCAATAGCCCCCGCGACTGCAAACCAGTGGCCAAAGTACGCGCACCATCTGCCAGCATCGCGTAAGTGATGACCTCCGGCTCATCTTCGTCGCCGTACAGGTAAACATGTGGTCGCTGTGGATGACTGAGAACGTGCCAATCAAGCATCTCCAACAACGTTTCTGCCGCGTGAGGCGTACCCTCCATCTCCTCCAGCTCAACTGTCGGCTTGACCGGGCTTGATACTCCCCGTCGTACTGTTGCTCCTGCAGAAACTAGTGTTCGCCACAAGTCGCGAGGGGTCTCGGCGCTCGCCAGCAGCTGCTCCGGCAGCTTGACTCCAAAGGCACGTTCAAGGCGTTGGAATAATTCGACCCTGGACAAGCTATCAAAGCCCAAGTCACGATCCAGTGCGCTATCCAACGTTATATGCTGGAAATTCTTACGCCGAGAATGTAGCTCAGACGACAGTTGGCGTACCTGCTCCAATACCGCTTCGGTGCTTAGTTCAATAGTACGATCCAAGCGTTGTTTAGTCTTTTCTGCCACGTTTACTCCTCTGACACAAATCCTGATGATAGCAGCGCCTACCCTATAAGCTCAGCGCGCCTCGAATTTGATCCGGAAATACACACGATCAGGCTAGGTCGCAGCCGGTCAGTCTATTCTCGAATAGCCTCCTAGAGTCTGTTTCTATAATTCTCAGTATAGTGCATCAGTATTTCGGAACGATTAAAAATCAATCAATATCAGTTTTTTCTCCGCTCATTTAAACGATCACAATCAGTGACTAGTTAAGATAACCATCGCATTGTGTATCTAAAACACTTATAAACGCTAATTTAACCCAAATTATTATCACCGGACCAAGATTGATATTAACGGCTTAGATCATGCGGAAAATCGATATCCTTCAATACACCAGCATCCTCAGTGGTAAGCAATTCAAGTGCATCCGGATTATCTGCAATCAAATCGCGGGCACCCTTGTCACCGGACAAGTCGCGTAACTGCTGCAGCCAGCGTGAGGAAAATCCTACCGGGTGACCTCGCTGCCCTTCGTGTAAAGGCGCGACTATAGATGCGCCGCCTACGAGACGATCTGCCAGAGCAGAGATAGTTGCAGGCTCAATCCATGGCATATCAGCCAGCATGATCAGCCAGCCATCAGCTTGCGTAGCGGTATTGACGCCGGCGGCCAGGCTGGTGCCAAGACCCTCATCGGCCAGCGGATTCTCGATAATGTCCAGACCGAGTTCTGTTAATATCTCGATCAGGACGTGGTCGTCAGGTTTTACTACAGCCAGCGTATTGGGTAACACCTGAATCAGCGCTTTCGCTGCTTCTGCTGCAACGGGTACGCCATTATGTAGCGGATGCAGAAGCTTGGGTGCACCGAAACGCCGTGATGAACCGGCAGCGAGCAGAATGCCTACAATCTCTGTCATGGTTTTTGTAGTTCAATGCCATTACGGATGGCCGTGATCTGAGCGAGGATGGAGAGTGCGATCTCCGCCGGGCGCTTGCTGCCGATAGGCAGGCCAGCTGGGCCATGGATACGCTCGATCTGTTGTGCGCTATAACCCAGTGATGCCAGTCGTTTACGCCGTGCCTGCGCCGATCGAGTTGAACCCAATGCACCGATATAAAAGGCCTGCGACTCAAGGGCAGCACTCAGGCCCAGGTCATCCTGGCGCGGATCATGGGCCAGGGTGACGATGGCAGTACGCGCCTGGTCACTCAGTCCCTGCACGGCATCATCGGGCATCAAACGGTTATACTGAACATCGGCTAGCGGTTCAAGCGGTGCAAAGCCCTCACGCGGATCACAGATGATGACCCGGTAATCGAGATGCAGTGCCATGCTGCCAAGATGGCGTGCAAGCTGGCCGTCACCGATTAGTAACAGCTGCCAGACAGGTCCAAAAGTTTTGACTACCGCTGTCTCCGATAGCTGAAATTCTGTGCCAGCATCGCTCTGCAGCAGGTCGACTTCACCGCTAGCTAGGTTGACCCTGCGCGCCACCAGTGCACCATCACGAAGTCTTGCCAATAATGACGCGATCGACCCAGGCCCGCTCAGCTGTTCAATTAGCACTTCCAGGCGGCCACCGCACGGCAGCCCCATGCGCGAGGCTTCCTGGCGGTTGACGCCGAAGTCCACCATGGTCGGAGTTGGACCAGCGAGTTCGCCACTGCAGTAGCGCGCCAGTAGTGATTCTTCGACACAGCCGCCCGATACCGATCCGACGAACTGGCCTGCATCGTTCATCGCCAACAACGAGCCGGGTGGACGGGGTGACGAGCCCCAGGTTTTGATAACTGTGGCCAACGCAACCAGATGGCCGGACTGCAGCCAGGCCAAGGCACCCTCGAGTACCTCGATATCGTCCGCCTGATCAGTCATGGCTCAATAGCGACCTGTCCCATCTCTCAAACGGCACGCAAGTCGGTGTTGTTTAATGGGAACGCGCGAATACGTTTACCGGTGGCGGCAAAGATAGCATTCAGCACGGCCGGTGCCGCTACTGCGATGGTGGGTTCGCCGATACCGCCCCAGAATCCGCCTGAAGGCATGATGATCACCTCAACCTTCGGCATCTCCGAGATCAGCATCGATGGGTAGCTGTCAAAATTCTGCTGTTCGACACTGCCGTCCTTGATCCTGATTCCGCCATAGAGTAATGCCGACAGACCAAAGACAAAGGAGCCCTCGACCTGAGCCTCTATTTGCTGCGGGTTGACTGCATGTCCGGGATCGGTCGCAGCAACGATGCGATGGATCTTGAGTTTACCGCTATTATCGACCGAGACCTCAGCGCAGGCCGCGACATAACTGGCAAAAGCCTTACATACCGCTAAGCCACGAAATACGCCCTTTGCGGCAGGTTTACTCCAGCCCGCTTTATCTGCAACCGCATTAAGCACGGCAAGGTTTTTAGGATGGTCGGCCATCAACTTACGTCGGAATTCGAGCGGATCCTTGCCAGCGGCGTGGGCCAGCTCATCGATAAAACATTCCATATAGATGGCATTCTGGTTGACATTGACGCCACGCCAAAATCCGGGAGGTACTGGCGGATTTCGCATCGCATGCTCGATCAGAAGGTTCGGCAGCGTGTAGCTGATGGCATGATCACCTTCGGGCAGCAACCCCTGGAAGACGAACATGTCGACCCCGTTCTGCATCCAGTTTGGATTAATGCTGGCCAGTATGGATTGTCCAGAGATACGGATGTGCAACCCGAGCAGGTTGCCCTTGTCATCTAGTCCGCCAGTTATTTTTGCCTTGGTGATGGGGTGGTAGCGGCCATGTTGCATATCTTCTTCGCGGGTCCATAGCAGCTTCACCGGTGTGCCTGGCATCTGCTTTGCGATGGACACAGCCTGGGTGACAAAATCTTGAATCGCCCCGCGCCGGCCAAAACCGCCGCCGAGATGAATTTTATAGACCTCACACTTGCTCGCCGGCAGACCCGCCGCCTTCGCGGCAGCTTCCAGTGACGCTTCGCCGTTTTGAGTTGGACACCAGACTTCGCAGCGATCTTTGGTCCATAACGCAGTAGCATTCATCGTCTCCATGGTGGCATGATTCTGAAAAGGGTAAGCATAGGTCGCCTCGACCTTTTTCGCGGCTCCCTTCAATGCTGTTTTTGCGTCCCCTGATGTGTTTCCAATGAAGGCCTCTTTAGCAGTCAGGCCCTCATCCAGCATCTGCGAAATCGAAGCACTGCTGACTTCGGCGTTTACACCTTTGTCCCAGGTTACTGGCAGTGCGTCCAGCGCCTTATTTGCCTGCCACCAGGTATCAGCAACGACTGCAACTGCATTGTCTTCAACCGCTACAATCGCGCGCACGCCAGGCATCTTATTCACCTTTGTGGCATCGAAAGAGACCAGTTTACCGCCGAACACCGGGCAGGCCCTGATACTGGCATTGAGCATGCCGGGTAACTGAAGATCAGTCCCGAAGACCTGTTTACCTGTCAGTTTATCCGCTGTATCCAGCCGTTTCACAGGCTTGCCGATGAGCTTCCAGTCCTTTGGATCCTTTAGCTCGACCTCGATTGGCGGAATCATCTCGGCTGCCGCCGCTGCGACCTTACCGTAAGTCGTGGTACGACCTGTCGGTTTATGGGTGATCACACTTGCCGATACGCTGCACTCCACCTTCGGCACATCCCAGCTTTCGGCGGCGGCTTCGATCAGCATCTCGCGGGCAACCGCGCCACCCTTGCGCACATATTGATGACTGCCGCGGATGCCCTGGCTGCCGCCGGTAGAGAAACTGCCCCATACCCGGTCACGGGCGAGACTTTGCCCCGGTGTCGGATATTCCGTTTTGACTTTGGACCAGTCACACTCGAGTTCCTCGGCAACCAGTTGTGCCAAGCCGGTGAGGGTGCCCTGTCCCATCTCAGAACGTGCTATACGGATGATAACGGTATCGTCGTCATTAATAACGACCCAGGCATTAACTTCCGGTGCTACGGAGGATGTCTCCTCTGCAGCCACTGCCATGCCGCCACCCGGAGGTAAATACAGGCCAAGAGAAAAACCGGCACCTATCGCTGCACTGCCGATGAGAAATTCACGGCGTGAGATATTGACTCGTTGTTTTTTCATCATGCCTCCCCGCGCTTGTTGCTGCCCGACTTGATATCAACGGCTAGATGGATGCCGCGACGCACCCGGTTGAATGTCCCGCAGCGGCAGATGTTGGTCACATTTGCATCGATATCGGCATCGCTGGGATTGGGGTTGTTCTTTAGCAGAGCCGCAGCACTCATGATCATACCCGGCTGGCAGTACCCGCATTGCGGCACGTCAAGTTCCTGCCATGCCTGCTGTAAGGGGTGATCTCCATCGGCTGACAGTCCTTCTATAGTGGTGATTTCCTGTGTTGCCCCGATTGCAGCAACCGGGATGAGACAGGACCGCACTGCTTCGCCATTGAGATGCACAGTGCAGGCACCGCAGAGGCCGATGCCGCAACTGTACTTGGTACCTGTCAGGCCCAATTGCTCACGCAGTACCCATAACAGAGGGGTGGAGCGGTCTACATCAATATCGACGAGTTTGCCGTTAATTTTTAATTTTGCCATATGCTGACTCCATAGTGAGAACCGGCGTCACATCGTCTTAAGAAAAGGCCGAGTTCCTTGCTCTGTGATAGCGGTTTACCAATAAAAAAGATTTACCTAATAATAAACTTGTAGGATACAACTTCTCAAGCCCTAAGTTGCCATTTATAGAACGTGCCGGGCTGGGCCGCGTATACCAACTACCCTTATCCGCAGGGGTAATAAGGCGCGTGTTAAGTGGGCGTGAGCAAATTAGAAATTAAAGTGGCGCTGGCAAATAAGCATGATGAAGCATTTAGCTTTAATATTTTTCAAAGCATATTTTTAATGGCTATCTCAAAGGCAAATGCGTCATCTGGAGTTTTAAAGCCCTAACGCACTTCTATCATAAATTCTCAAAATGTATAAATATTGATTGAAGTTATCCACTGTCAGCAATTCTTTCAAATTTATAGTCATTCTTCGGCGAACCCACGTCCTTTGAAATAAGATAATAATCAAGTTCATTCATTGATATACTAAAAAAACGTCTCGTTCACAGGTAAGCCACTGATCGAAATAATCTTCAGGCATTATCATGGGCATTCTGTCGTGAATTTGGCTTATTTCTTTATAAGCTTCTGTTGTGATTATCGTGCAGGATTCAACTAATTAACCTGTTTCAGTATAGGTCCAGTCTTCATACAAGCCCGCCATTGCAAAGGGATCTTTGTCTTTTCGTCCTACCCAGAATGGCTGTTTGTTGTTTGCATCTAGTTTTTTCCGTTTGTAGTAACCGGATGCGTTTATCAGGCACCGCCCGCGTTTGTAAGCTACTCTATAAGATGGTTTTTCAGCGACCGTTTCTGAACGGGCACTAATGGTTCGATAGGCTATTTTTTGTCTTTAAGACCATGAGGGAATTAATCCCAAGTGTGCAGCATTGATGATGCGTTGATCTCCTGCTTTTCCGATGATTGGAATATGGGTTCCAGGCGGAATATTGTATCGAATTTTATAATTATCCAACTGCCAATTATCAGTGCCAATTTTTTTGATCAGCCTTTCTTTGGGGATGTTTGCTTCGAATCTACTGCACATAATATTATGTTCGCTTTTTGTTCTATTACACATAAGAACCACGTCCTTAGGACGTGGAAGAGGTTCAAGGCTCTAGCCTTAAGAACCTACTCAGGTGCATCCTAGAGTTGTTATCGCCAAACAACCTCTCTAGGAGAAAACACATGAGTAGATTTAGTAAATTATCGCACGTTATCTGGCATTGCGAATATCATATTGTCTGGGTACCTAAATACCGTTATCGCATATTGAAGGTAAAGATAGCTTTTGAGTTAAATAAGAGCATTCGGGTTTATAGTGAGCGTTTAGGCTGTGAGTTAGTCGAATTAAATGTTCAAGAGGATCATGTCCATTTACTGGTTAAGGTCCCGCCAAAAGTATCGATATACAAGCTAATGGGAACCGTCAAAGGAAAGACGGCGTTACAAATTTTTCGACAGTTTTCCTATTTAAAAGACAGGCCTTATTGGGGTAATCACTTTTGGGCAAAGGGCTATTGCGTAGATACAGTAGGAGTTGGCGCAGAGATGATACGTTTATACGTTAAGCATCAAGAGAAAGTAGAGAAAAACTTAGAACTTAAATTTTAAAGGATCATTTAAAGCGAAGTGCGATAACTCGGGCTAGCCTTCTAAGAAGGCTAGTCTTCATACGCCCTTCTAGGGCGAGCACAAAACCACGTTCTTAGAACGTGGATTTTTACTTTACTGTAGAGCCACTACGTTGGTAATCTAATTGCTTAGTTTCCCCTTTGTGACGGTGACCACGGATAGCATATTTGCTTAGGGTCATTAGCCCTTCTCGAACAATTAAGACAGAAACTTTATCCAATGTCAGATGACCGTACTCTCGTGACCACCACATTAACCGACCAAATAACCCTTTATCCCGACCATTATATTGATTTAGATACTCATTAATTAGGGCACACAAAGTTAAACCCTTACTGATGGAGTTAGATAAGCTTGATAATAATCGATTGTCACCTTCTACGGTGCGAGTGAATTCAACAGCAAGACGTTTAGTCTTAAACGTTTTACTAATTGTGCCAGTACCGTTGTGACGAATACTCACTTTGTATACTGATCCTTTTGCACGGTTAATTTTCTGAAGTAAAAATCCACGTTCTAAGAACGTGGTTTTGTCTTCGCCCTAGAAGGGCGTATTAAAACCAGTCTGCTAGACAAATGTGCGATGATTTACTAAACCTACACAACATTTCCTAATAGATTTGTTGTTTAACGATTAAGAAGTCTAGGATGAGCCTAAGCAGATTCTTAAGGCTACAGCCTAAAACCTCTTCCACGTCCTAAGGACGTGGTTCTTATGTGTAATAGAAGCCATGTTATCTCCTTAAAAATTATTGGAGATGCACCTAAATGCACCTGAAAGTATATTTTTAAGTAAGACTGATAAACAAAGATTGAGTAAGTCTTTGTTAATATTAATATATATGGTGGGCCCGGGAGGACTCGAACCTCCGACCAATAGATTATGAGTCTACTGCTCTAACCAACTGAGCTACAGGCCCCCAGTGGATTCAGGATTTTACTGATAACTTCTACAAAAATCTATATATAAATCAGTTAAAAAGAATCCAATGAATAACAGGCTTTGGCCCGCAAGTTATAGGCTAGGATGCGCCTATATCTTTATCCATTTCCAGGAAGCTGCGTAGCATATCTGATCGGCTAGGATGACGCAATTTTCTTAAAGCCTTTGCTTCAATCTGTCTAATACGTTCACGTGTTACATCAAACTGTTTACCCACTTCTTCTAATGTATGATCGGTGTTCATATCAATACCGAAACGCATACGAAGTACTTTAGCCTCACGTGGTGTTAAGCTACTAAGAACATCGCGTGTACTTTCACCCAAACCAGTCGATGTTGCTGACTCAATAGGAGATTGCACATTGCCATCTTCAATAAAATCACCCAGTGATGAATCTTCGTCATCGCCAATGGGAGTTTCCATTGAAATAGGTTCTTTGGCAATTTTCATCACTTTACGAACCTTGTCTTCTGGCATTTCCATTTCAACCGCCAATTCTTCAGGCGTACCTTCGCGACCTTTTTCCTGTAGAAGCTTTCTAGATATACGGTTCAGTTTGTTAATAGTCTCGATCATGTGCACTGGTATACGAATAGTTCTAGCCTGATCCGCAATAGAACGAGTAATGGCCTGACGTATCCACCATGTTGCATAAGTAGAAAATTTGTAACCACGGCGGTATTCGAATTTATCTACCGCTTTCATTAAACCTATATTACCTTCCTGAATTAAATCAAGGAATTGCAAACCGCGATTTGTGTATTTTTTTGCGATTGAGATTACCAAACGCAGGTTAGCTTCAACCATTTCTTTCTTCGCACGGCGAGCTTTTGCCTCACCCACCGACACAATGCGGTTGATGTCTTTTATTTGTGTGATGCTAAGACGAGTTTCCTTTTCAATTTTCTGTAATTGTATTTGATTGAAAATAATATCTTCTTTGAATGGCTCTAAGCTTTCCTGACTTTTAGGCTTACTTTCAATATATTTATCTAACCATTCGGTATCCGTTTCACTTTTTGGAAAACTAGAAATGAAATCTTTCTTTGGCATAGCTGCTTTTTGCACACACAACTTCATTATTTGGCGTTCGTATCCACGAATACGCTCAATAATGGAATGTAGCTGGCCACCAATCTCATCGATGACTGGCTGAGTTAATTTAAACTCCAGCATTTTTTGTGCTTGTTCCTGACGAACCCTTTCATACTCATCAAAATCGTTATTCTCACATGCCTGACATGCTTGAACATAAAGCTCATTGAGCTCAGTAAACTTCTCTTGTGCGATCTCTGGATCTGGTCCTGTGTCTTCTAACTCTACTTCTTCCTCGTCATCTTCTTCATCACCATCTTCTGCAGCTTCAGCAGCTTTTTTCTCTGCTGCTTCTTTTGATTCAGGTGTAACAATTGGCGCTGGTTCAGGAATCACATGACGCTCTGCATTCGGATCCACAAAATCAGAAATAAGATCAGTAAGGCGCTTTTCTTCTGTCTCTACTTTATTGTAGAAATTCAACAAGTATTCTGTTGATGCTGGAAATTCCGAGAGAGCAGTAAGTACTTCGTATAGACCTTCTTCTATACGAATAGCAATTTCAATCTCTCCTTCACGAGTCAATAGTTCAACCGTACCCATTTCGCGCATATACATACGTACAGGGTCAGTGGTTCTACCAAAATCATTGTCGACACTTGTTAGTGCTGCAGCTGCTTCTTCTGCCGCATCATCATCAGCTTCAGTGGTTTCTTCTGTGAGTACCAGACTATCTTCGTCTGGTGCTTTCTCGTATACCTTAATACCCATATCGCCGATTGTGGTTACAATCTGCTCAATCTGCTCTGGGTCTACTATTGAATCAGGAAGATGATCATTTACTTCTGCATAAGTTAGGTAGCCCTGCTCCTTACCTTTAAGGATAAGTATTTTCAAACCAGACTGGCTTTTGGCAACTGCCGTTTTTTCTGAATTAACTTGATCAGCAGTACTGGCTCCATCTACTTTTGATTTTTCTTTGTTTATTTTTTCTTTACTCATATATTTTTTTCGCGCCTTTCACGCTCTTCCTAATGTAACAATAGGTACATCATGTAACATGCTTAAATTAAACACATTCCATATAAAAAAATCAGTCGATCAGTGTACCACAGTCAAACCATCTACAATCTATCCATATTGAGAGGGTAATGATAATTGTGATAACTATTTGATAATCACCTTGACTGCAATATAGTGATAAAAATGGAAATTTAAAGGGGCGTTAACTATTTTTCAGATAAACCAGTAGTGATTGTTTTTCTGAGTCACTTAATCCTACGGTACGCTCTTTGTGAAGCAAACTTTCAATTTTCATCTGTTGTGAACGTTTACGAATTTGAAGTAAACAATCCCGAAACTCATCACTGAGTATTGTTATATCTTCAGATTCTGGTTGCCATTTCATTAATTGAATTAGCGGCACTTCAAATTCAGTATTTTTCCACCTATCCAGCAGTGCCACAGGTTTTATTTCTGGGCTCTCTTGAATTGCTTCAATGAGTGTAGTCAATAAATCAGATCCTGGCAGTTTTGATAGCGCTATTTCTTCAATATTCTCAATTAGTTTTACTAATGAAGGCTCAGATAGTAATAAACTAATGGCATATCGGATCGGTGTCTGACTAACGCTACGGTTATTTAGACGAGACCGATTTGAAATAAGTTCATTAGTAAAATTATTATTTATTGGGTTATTTGACGTAATTTTACGCTGAAATAATATTTTCTTATCTACATTCGTAATGTCAGATAAACGCTGCACTAATTGATCTTTAATCAAAGTATCTGGCATTTTGGTCAAGAGTTTGGCTGCTTCTTTCAAGAAACGCGTTTTACCTTCATCCGAGGTGATATTAAAACGGGAATGTAAATTCTCAACAAAATAAGCAGTAAGTGAATCTGCCTGTTGATAACTCTCTTCAAATGCCTCTTTACCGATTTTTCTAATCTGCGTATCGGGATCTTCACCATCAGGTAGAAATAAAAATTTTATCTCTTTTCCGTCTTGCATGACTGGCATCGCATTTTCCAACGCACGCCAGGCAGCTTCTTTACCGGCACGATCTCCATCAAAACAGAAAATAATTTCAGGAACAGCTCTAAATAATTGTTTTATGTGATCCTCTGTGGTTGCTGTCCCTAGAGTTGCAACGGCATAAGACACATCAAACTGTGCCAGAGCGATCACATCCATATAACCTTCGACGACAATAATGCGATCGAGCTTTTGAGTATTTATTCTGGCTTCATATAAACCGTATAACTCACGGCCTTTATGGAAAACTGTGGTTTCAGGGGAGTTGATATATTTGGGTAATTCATCCCCTAAAACACGCCCACCAAAACCAATCACCTGACCTTTGCGATTTCGAATCGGGAACATAACCCGATCGCGGTATCTATCGTAGATTTTTCCGTCATCTTTTTTGATGACTAAGCCAGAATTCACCAACTGTTGTTCTGTATATGTGCTTTTGAAATGCTTGAGAAGGTGATCCCAACCGCTTAGCGAATAACCGATATTAAAACGCTTGCTGATTTCACCGCTAAGTTCTCTACCCTTTAAGTATCGAATGGCAGCTTGCGAACCTTTTAACTGTAATTGGTAGTATTGATTGGCATCATCCAGAAGTGTATACAAATCTTTACTGCGCCGAAGCTGTGCTTCACTCGGAGCACCTTTGCCACCTTTTTCACGCGGAACTGCAACACCCATAGAACCCGCCAGCGACTCAATGGCTTCGACAAAATCTAAATGCTCGTACTCCATCAAAAATGAAATAGCAGAGCCATGCACGCCACAACCAAAACAGTGATAAAACTGCTTATTAGGACTTACTGTAAACGAAGGTGTTTTTTCATTATGAAAAGGACAACACGCGGTAAATTCACGGCCTTTCTTTTTGAGTGGAACTCTCGCATTGATTACATCAACAATATCCGCACGCGTCAGAAGATCATCAATAAATTCACGAGGGATATGTCCAGATGCCATAGTCAGGTTTCTTGATTATGCTTCAGATATTAAACAAGTAAGAAACGTAAAATTTAAAAGCCACCCCCCTACTTATAGTAGGTTTTTGTAAGGCTTGAATTATAACTTAGCTACGTTTCTTTAATAATAGCGCAATAAATCAGAAACAATTACCTGGATAGACTAGTGTAGCCCATTAGATACTCATCAATTGAGTGCGCGCATTGGCGTCCTTCACGGATTGCCCATACCACCAAAGATTGACCACGACGCATATCGCCAGCAGCAAACACTTTATCCAGTGATGTAGAATAAGCCTGATAGCCTTCAGTCTCACCCTTTACATTTCCACGAGCGTCTAATTCTAATTCTAGTTCTTCTAACATGCCTTCATGAACCGGATGAACAAAACCCATGGCTAGCGTTGCAACATCTGCTTTTAATTCGAACTCAGAACCAGCAACTTCAGACATTTGCCAGGCTCCATTCTCATCTTTATCCCAGGCAACGTTGACACATTTGATTGCCTTTAAATTGCCTTCATCATCCCCAATAAACTCTTTAGTGGCTACCGAGAACAATCTCTCACAACCTTCTTCTTGTGAAGATGAGGTACGCATTTTATTTGGCCAGTCAGGCCAGACTAGACCTTTATCTTCTTTTTCAGGAGGTTTTGGCATTATCTCAATTTGAGTGACCGAAGCAGCGTGATGACGTATTGAAGTTCCAATGCAATCAGAGCCTGTATCACCACCACCGATAACAACAACATGCTTACCTTTAGAAGATATAACCTGATCTTCTTCGTGTACTCCTTGTACCCATTTGGTGTTTGCCTTTAAGTAATCCATCGCAAAATGGACGCCATTTAAATCACGCCCGGGAATTGGAAGGTCTCGTGGTTTCTCTGAACCACCGGTTAGCGCAATGGCATCAAACTCGGCAAGCAATTTCTTTGCTGATATATCTACGCCGATATTCGTATTTGTTTTGAATTCAACACCTTCTGCAGACATCTGCTTCATGCGGCGATCGATGATTTTTTTATCAAGCTTAAAATCAGGAATACCAAAACGCATCAAACCACCAATACGAGATTCTTTTTCGTATAAAACAACGTCGTGACCTGCACGAGCTAATTGTTGTGCTGCGGACATACCTGCAGGGCCAGAACCCACTACGGCAATTTTCATACCCGTTTTGTGCTTGGCAATTTCAGGTACAACCCAGCCATTTTCAAAACCTTTATCGATAATCGCCGCTTCTATGGTTTTTATCGTTACAGAATTATCATTGATATTTAGCGTACAGGATTCCTGACAAGGCGCTGGACAAATTTTCCCCGTTATTTCAGGAAAGTTATTCGTTGAATGCAAGGTTTCCAGAGCATCTTTCCACTCACCGTGATACACCTGATCGTTCCAATCAGGAATCAAATTATTTACCGGGCAACCACCTTCTGGACCGTCATGACAAAATGGAATACCGCAGTCCATACAACGTGCGCCCTGAGTTTGTAATTCCTGATCATCTAGTGGAATTACAAATTCTTTAAAATTTATAATGCGCTCTGCTACGGGTTCGTATGTTCTGTCGTGACGAGCAAACTCTTTAAATCCTGTGATTTTTCCCATGTTTCTCTAACTACCTATCTAAACGTTATTTCTTTGGTTACTTGATACGGTTATTTATAACTGTACTCAATAAACTATTTTGTGAGCATTTTAAGCCGCAGCTTTATTCGAGCTATGCCCTTCAAGAGCTTTGCGATAATCAACCGGCATCACTTTGATAAACTTTGGTAAATTTTCTGTCCAGTTATCTAAAATAGTTTCAGCTAATTCTGAGCCCGTATACTTTTGATGATTTTCTACTAATTGTTTTAAACGAGTTTCATCTGCTTGTAATAAGTCTGCAGTATTTACATTAGCACCATCTGGACGTAAGTTTTCTAGCTCTACCATTTCGGTGTTACAACGTTTAGAGAATTCATTATTCTCATCAAATATATATGCAATACCGCCAGACATACCAGCTGCAAAGTTACGCCCTGTTTTACCTAAACAAACCACAACTCCACCTGTCATGTATTCACAACCATGATCTCCAATGCCTTCTACTACAGCCGTAGCTCCTGAGTTACGTACACAGAAACGTTCGCCACCGGAACCATTAAAGTAAGCTTCACCTGCAATCGCACCGTAAAGAACAGTGTTACCCACGATAATATTATCTTGATGGTTTGCTATCTTACAATCTGCTGGAGGATAAATAATGATCTTTCCACCCGACAAACCTTTACCGACATAGTCATTACCTTCACCGGATAACTTAATCGTCACACCTTTGGTTAGCCACGCACCAAACGATTGACCTGCAGTTCCAGAAACATTGATGTTAATTGTATCTTCAGGTAAACCTTCGTGACCGTAATTTTCCGCAACACGCCCTGACAGCATCGTGCCAAAAGTACGATTATGATTATATATGTCAACATTAATAACCACTTTTTGACCACTATCCAAAGCTGGTTTGGCTTGAGCAATTAGATCATTATCCAATGCTCCTTCAATACCATGATCTTGTGCCATGGTGTGATGCTCATCTGCGTGTGTTGCAGCAACTGGCTTAGTAAGTATTTTGCTGTAATCCAGACCCTTTGCTTTCCAGTGATCGATCGCTGAATGCATACGAAGTTTATTAGATTGCCCAACCATTTCTGCAATATTCCTGAAACCAAGCTTTGCCATTATTTGACGCATTTCTTCTGCAACAAAGAAGAAGTAATTGATTACATGCTCTGGCTTACCGGTAAATTTCTTACGTAATTCAGGGTCTTGAGTTGCAACACCCACTGGACATGTATTCAGATGACACTTACGCATCATGATACAACCTTCAGCAATCAGTGGGGCTGTAGCAAAACCAAACTCATCTGCACCTAAAAGTGCAGCGATTACAACATCACGACCAGTACGTAAACCTCCATCAGCCTGCACACAAACACGACTACGTAGTTTATTTAATACTAGTGTCTGGTGGGTTTCTGCCAAACCAATTTCCCAAGGCGAACCGGCATGACGCAGGGATGTTAGTGGTGATGCACCCGTACCTCCATCATATCCAGAAATTGTGACATGGTCCGCATGAGACTTTGTTACACCTGCCGCAACCGTACCCACACCAACTTCAGAAACCAGTTTCACTGAAATACGTGCTTTGGGATTGACGTTTTTCAAATCGTGAATTAACTGAGCCAAATCTTCGATTGAATAGATATCGTGATGCGGTGGAGGAGAAATCAAACCAACGCCTGGTGTTGAATGACGCACTCGACCTATTTGCTCATTTACTTTATGACCAGGTAACTGCCCCCCTTCCCCAGGCTTCGCTCCCTGTGCCATTTTAATCTGTAAATCATCCGCATTGACAAGGTATTCAGTGGTTACACCAAAACGCCCTGATGCTACTTGTTTAATGGCTGAACGTTGTGGATTCATTGAACCGTCTGCTAGTGGATTAAAGCGAGATGCTTCTTCTCCGCCTTCGCCAGTATTCGACTTACCCCCAATTTGGTTCATTGCAACCGCTAAGGTTGAATGTGCTTCGTAAGAAATACTTCCGAATGACATAGCACCTGTAGCAAAGCGCTTTACAATGTCTTTTGCTGGCTCTACTTCATCTAGTGGAACTGGATTTTCTGCATAATTAAAATCCATTAAACCACGCAGTGTTAACAAGCCTTCAGACTGCTCATCAATCGTTTTTGAAAACTCCGCAAAGCTTTTAGCATCATTACCACGAACAGCATGCTGTAGTTTAGAAATGGTAACGGGTGTCCAGATATGCTTTTCACCTCGGACACGATAGGCATAATCGCCACCCACATCCAGGTGTTTCTCATAAACCTTCTTATCACCATAACCACGTGAATGACAACGACGAGCTTCTCTAGAAATCTGTTTTAATCCAACACCTTCAACAGTAGTAGAAGTGCCGGTGAAAAACTCTTTAATAAACTCAGTCGATAAACCAACCGCATCGAAAATTTGTGCGCCACAATATGATTGATAAGTACAAATACCCATTTTGGACATCACTTTCTTCAAGCCTTTTCCAACTGCTTTAATATAATTTTCTTTAGCAGTTGCTTTATCCAAATTTGGATCAAACTTTTTATAATTATCATCAACTGTTTGTAATGCAAGCCAGGGATTGATGGCTTCCGCACCATAACCTGCGAGCGTTGCAAAATGATGAATTTCTATTGCTGCACCTGTTTCAATAACCAGGCCTGTATTTGTGCGCAATCCATTTTTTATTAAATGATGATGTACTGCAGAAGTAGCTAATAATGAAGGTATAGCTATTCTTTCTGCAGACATGCTTCTGTCTGAAAGAATCAAAATATTGTAATGACCACCTTCAACAGCCTCTTTCGCCTGTTCGCATAATGACTTAATAGCCTCTTTCATGCCCCCGCTTCTAAGTTCAGCGTCATAGGTCATATCTAGTGTTTCGGTACGAAAATCATCACCCACGTGATCATTAATCTTTCGAACTGTCGATAACTGTTCGTTAGTCATGATCGGCTGATTAATCTCGAGGCGCATACTTGAACCCCGATTATTGTGACCTAATAAATTTGGACGAGGACCGATCAAGCTAACCAAAGACATCACTATTTCTTCACGAATTGGATCAATAGGTGGATTGGTTACTTGAGCAAAGTTCTGTTTAAAATAGTTGGATAAGTGTCGAGCACGGTGTGAAAGTACCGCAACAGGACTATCCACACCCATTGAGCCCGTCGCTTCCATACCGTCTTTTACCATTGGTTCTAACAGGAATTTAATATATTCCTGGGTATATCCGAAAGCTTGTTGTTGCTTAAGTAACTCAGCAGAATCTAATGATTCTGGGACATCACTATCACCAAAAATCTCACACACTTTTATCTGGTTATCATCCAGCCATTGACTATAAGGATGTGATGTTGCAAGGTCTGACTTTAATTCTTCATCTGAAATAATTCTGCCTTGTTCCATATCAATCAAGAACATTTTACCTGGCTCTAAACGCCACTTCTTGACAATCTTGTTTTCCGGAATATCTAAAACACCCATTTCAGATGCCATTACAACAAGGTCGTCATCCGTCACTAAATAACGAGCAGGACGTAAACCATTACGATCAAGCATTGCACCAATTTGACGCCCATCACTGAAAGCAACAGCAGCAGGACCATCCCATGGCTCCATTAATGCAGCGTTGTATTCATAATATGCAACTCGATCTTTATCCATGTACTCATTGCCATACCAGGCTTCAGGTATCAGCATGGTCATCGCTTCAGTCATTGAATAACCACCAGCAACCATCAGCTCCAGTGCATTATCCAGACAGGCAGTATCTGATTGACCTTCAGGAATTACCGGCCATATTTTTTCTAGATCGTCACCCAAAATTGTGGACTTCATGGAGTCTTGACGGGCAGCCATCCAGTTTACATTGCCGCGATTAGTATTGATTTCACCATTATGTGCAATCATTCTAAACGGATGTGCCAAGTTCCAGGTTGGGAAGGTGTTCGTTGAAAAACGTTGGTGTACTAATGCTAAGGCTGATTTTACGTTCGGTTCAACTAGATCTTTATAATATTCACCTACTTGTTTTGCCAGTAGCATGCCCTTATAAACGATAGTTCTGGAAGACATGGAACAAACATAGAAGAATCGACTTCCATCAATCTCATCAGAATCTACTCTAGCTCTAAGAATTTTATGGATAACGAAGAGTTTGCGTTCAAACTCATCCTGATCTTTTATATTATCACCCCAGGCTATAAACACCTGAAATACAGCAGGCTCAGTAGGTTTTACTGACTCTCCAAGACCTCTAGGATCTACCGGCACTTGACGCCAACCAATTAAACGCTGATCCATTTCACTGATAACACTTTGAACTAAACCTTTCAGTCCGGCACGATGACGTCCGTCTTTAGGCAAAAACAACATACCAACGCCATACTTTCCTGACTCTGGCAAATTGAAGTCTGTGGCATCACCTTGAAAGAACTCATCAGGAATTTGCATCAACAAACCAGCACCGTCACCGGCCTTTGAGTCTGCACCTACAGCACCACGATGCGTTACTCTCTCAAGTATTGTAAGGCCTTGCTCTACAATACTATGACTTTTCTCACCTTTGATGTGAGCAACAAAACCTACGCCACAAGCGTCATGCTCATTAGCAGGATCATACAAACCTTGTTTGGTTGGCAGAATATTCATGCTTTCTTTTGTTGTTGATATAGTTGAAGCATCGATCTTAAGGTTTGAGTTCGATATCTTAGCTTTTGAAGCTGATGTAGCATTTGTGCGCATAAAATTCCTCGGAAAATCCATATCGAAAAGTCTATTAATCTGATAAATTTTAATTAAAGACTTACCCAAATATGCCCTAGAAAATAGGGATTTGGGTTAAAAAGGGCAAATCAGTATATCAGTTTTTTAAAAGCTTGTTATATCCACGAATGCATAAAATTCACAAGACATTTAATAAAGATTATTACTTTGACCTTTCATTTTACTACCCTGATATTTTAATAGTAATACATATTTACCATTAATACTCACATAAACTGTAGAGTCTTTACATTACATTAGACTCTACAGAATCAACTATTTGATGATTTTTCCTTTTTAATTTTTTCACCAGATCACGCCCTACAATGGTTAAGAATTTATTG
Organism: uncultured Gammaproteobacteria bacterium; assembly: GCA_963760355.1. GTDB lineage: Bacteria > Pseudomonadota > Gammaproteobacteria > Thiotrichales > Thiotrichaceae > Cocleimonas. Next base: position 91,804 of record CAVXCT010000031.1, read on the forward strand.
TATATTTTTATATTTTTTTGCTCGAGTTTATACAAGTCGGCGTGCGTCCAATAAGCAACTACAACATCACTTTTTGCATAGACATCAGCAGAAGCTGTTTGCTTACTCATAAAACTCATTTCTCCAATAAAATCACCACTTGTGATTGATGCTATTTCTGTATCTGATGAAATTACCGAAACGTTGCCACTTAATAACAGGAATAACTCATTCGTATTTTCTCCCTCAAACATTATCTTTTCACCAGACTGATAAACATGATAGGGATTTGTCATGATAATGTTTTTAAATTCGCGTGTAGTCCATGTCGTAAATGCTTCTTTATAAATCCCCTTTATTTCATCAGGTAGCATCACCGTACTCTTGTTAAACAAGATCATTCCTGCGTGATATGAATTGATAACTAAATAAGCACTATTCCAACCCGCCATGGAGGTTAATCCTAAACTTACACCTGCAATGATATATAGCAGCGCAGCAACAATTAAAAAGATTCTTAACCATAAAATATTACTAAAAATATAAGCAGCAAAGCTGAAAACTGCTGCCACACTGTATAAGTATTCACCCGAATCAGCTGTTAAAAACGAAACCATAAATATAAGCCCATAATACACATTAGAAATATCTCTTAGTAATAGTAGAAAATGAATTAATAATCTTATATTTCAATAGTCACCCCCTATCTTTTAAGCACTTTTTTGTTTGTGTGACAGAGAAATTACTATGCTACAGTTACTGCCAATGAATAGACCACAAACACACCTGGGAAGCTACCAACAAGCGATTAGGCTTTTCTGGAAAGAGCTGTATATGACAGGTGGTAAAACGCTTTATAGCCAACAACATTTCGGACCAACCAAACCAGACTGGATTAATATAGAACACGTTTTCCCAATGGCCTGGGTTGTGAAAGCATTAAGATGCAGAGATCGAAGGGACTGTCGCAGTAATTCCACTAAATTTAATTATGTTGAATCGGATATGCACAACCTATTCCCCAGTAGGCGCGATTTAAATATGTTGCGCGGCAGCCACCGTTATGGCTCAGTCAAACATAAACACAGACTTCAAGAAGATAAAATCGACAGAGCAATAAAAGGTGAAATAAGATTATTTGGCTCTTATGATTTCAAGATAGATAATAAAAAAAGAATGGTTGAACCCGCACCAGCTAGCCAGGGAGAAATTGCTCGTGCAATGTTTCATATGTCAGCTACGTACGATCTAAAAATATTCTCCGCACAAGCAAAAACCCTCGCTTACTGGAATAAGGTAGACCAACCCAGCAAAGAAGAAAAACGCCGAAATGAAATCATCGAGGATCTACAAGGTACTCGAAATCACTTTATTGACTATCCTAAAGAAATCGATGATCTAATCTAAGTTATTTGACTGATAATTAACATTCAGCCACCCCCCTACTTTTAAGCATAATTTGAATTTTAAACACCGCTTCGAGTTTTTATCAGCTGTAATATATGTTTTATCTTCAAAGTTAGAAATAAGATGGATACTTCGGTATCATGCGCCCCTAATTTAGCGGATCAAATCGGGGACAAAAAATGAGAAAAGGAATTATACTTGCTGGAGGCAGTGGTACACGCCTGCACCCGCTCACCCAGGTTGTTAGTAAACAGCTGATGCCTGTTTATGATAAGCCAATGATCTATTATCCGCTTACAGTGCTTATGTTGTCTGGTATACGTGACATTCTTCTGATTACTACTCCCCATGATAGCGAGCAATTCCAGAACCAACTAGGTGATGGATCACAATGGGGTTTAAATATTCAATACGCAGTACAAGCTAATCCAGAAGGCTTGGCACAGGCCTTTATCATTGGTAAAGAATTTGTAGGAAATGACCCAGTTACATTGATTCTTGGCGATAACATTTATTACGGTGAAGGTCTATCAAAAAGACTTTTAAGTTTAGCAAAGAAAGATCAAGGTGCGACTGTCTTTGGTTATTACGTTCGCGACCCAGAACGCTACGGAGTGGTTAATTTTGACAAAGATGGTACTGCACTCAGCATTGAGGAAAAACCAGAAAAGCCAAAATCCAACTATGCCGTTACCGGATTATATTTTTACGATAATGATGTGTTAGATATAGCCGCAAACATCAAACCCTCACCACGTGGTGAGTTAGAAATAACCGATGTAAATCGCGTCTACCTAGAACAAGGAAGATTGACCGTAGAAATACTTAAGCGTGGAACTGCCTGGTTAGATACGGGTACTCATGCTTCATTACTGGATGCGGCTAATTACATTCGAATAATAGAAGAACGCCAAGGCTTAAAAATAGCTTGCCCGGAAGAAGTCGCCTGGTTAATGAACTATATCACTACAGAAGAGCTACTCAGCCTCGCCGAGCCATTACAAAAAAGTGGCTATGGCCAATACTTAATTGATATCGTAACTGCGGGATTGCATCAACAGTGAAAAACAAATGAGAGACGGTAGTTTATTACAATGCAGAATTTGCGATAATTATGATCACAACACCCTCTATAAAGTTCGTGAAATGATGCTCGGCATTCGAGACACACATAACTATTTCGAATGTGCAAACTGTGGTTGCTTACAAATTGTGGAAGTTCCTGAAAACATACAGGAATATTATCCTAATGATGACTACTATTCTTACGATGAAGTTCAAGCCACCAGTGGTTTAAAAGGAAAACTAATTCGTAATCGAGATCGTTTTGCAGCAACTGGACATGGCATGCTGGGCAGCATCATGCAGTATTACCAGCCTCACGATAAACTTCCTTCATTAAGGCATGCTAATGTCACACTCGATTCTAAAATTCTCGATGTGGGTTGTGGTGCGGGTCATTTATTACACTCGATGAAGGAAGCAGGCTTTAAAAACTTGTTGGGTATTGATCCATTCAATAAAGAAGATATCCAGTACCATAATGGCTTAACCATTGCCAAAAATTCAATTCATGAACTTCCAGCCAGCAACCAAAGTGACGCTAAATACGGCACTGAAAATGGCTGGGATTTGATCATGTTCAATCACTCATATGAACACGTTTATGATCAGTTTGAAGTGCTAGAAAAAACCCATGATCTATTAAAGCCAGGCGGAATTTGCATGTTACGCATTCCAACAGTCACGTCTTGGGCCTGGCGTCACTACGCAGAAGACTGGGTGCAGCTTGATGCACCGAGACACTTCTTTCTGCATTCATTAAGAAGCATACATATACTTGCCGAAAAAACGGGCTTTGAATTAGATGAAGTAATCTATGACTCGTTTGCATTCCAAAGCTGGGGTAGTGAGCAATATAAAAAGGACATCGCTCTACATGACGAAAACTCCTATGCGATTAACCCTGAAAAATCGATGTTCAGTAAACAGGATATCAAAGGCTATGAAAAACATAGCCAGATACTAAACGAATCCAAAGCCGGTGATCAGGCTGCTTTTTACCTTAAAAAAATTTAATACGTTTATGAGTAACATTAAAGCATCCATGAGTATTCAAAAGTAGCCATGAATAATAAAAAACAAAAAGTATTGGCGATAGCATCACCTGGCGGTCATTGGATTCAGCTCAATAAAATCTGCAACCCTTTGGAAGATCAGTTTGATTTAACCTATGTCACACCAGGTTCTCAATACGCCTCAGCGGTAAAAAGCTCACGCAAAATACTAAATGTGACCGATGCCAGTGCTGATAGCAAATTTAAATTGCTACCACTTGCCTTTCAACTGCTCTGGATCTTTATCAAGGAGCGCCCTACTGCCATCATTTCTACAGGTGCCGCTCCCGGAGCTATCGCATTTTTATTGGCAAAATATTTACCGATTAAAACCATATGGGTAGACAGTATTGCCAATGTCAGTCAACTTTCACGTTCGGGTAGAATGGTTTTGAAGCACGCAGATAAAGTCATTACCCAATGGGAATCACTCAGTGATGGTGAAAAAATAGTCTATAAAGGCTCGATACTATGATTTTTGTCGCTGTTGGTACCCAGTTCTCATTCAATCGACTCATCGAGTATATGGACGATTGGGCCGCTGAGCACGATGAAAAAGTGATCGCGCAAATCAGTGACGGAAGCTACACCCCAAAAAACATGGAATGGGAACGTTTTTTAAATAATGAACAGTATAATAAAAACATCAGAGGAGCTTCTGTTTTTGTTTCACATGCTGGCATGGGCAATATCATCAGCGCCAGAGAACAACAAACGCCTATTATTGTGATGAATCGCCAATTCAATTTGGGGGAACATCGAAACGACCATCAGGCTGATGGCTTAAAATGGATGGGAAAGCTCGATGGCGTATATACGGCGAGCACTCAAGAAGAGTTAAACCAGCACCTTGCTCAAATTGACAATTTACAACTTGAAAATACCAACAGCACTGTAGGCAACCAAAATCTGACAGATTATATCGCTAACTTTATAAACAAAGATTTAGCAAAGTAGCAATACCATCATGAACGCCTTGAAAAAGCTACCTGGTAAAATTTTAAACAACCCGCTGCTCAAACAGAGCTTATGGTCATTAATTGCAAGATTTGTGGGGGTTGCTCTAAATTTCCTGGTGGTATTGATCATCACCAACCAACTGCCAAAATCATCGGCGGGTGATATTTTACTTTTAATGACATTCATTACCGGCATTGCATTGATTAGCCGTTTAGGCATAGATCAACTCTTAATGAAAGTAGTTGCTAGTGCACATCAAAACGACTTTAAGTTCCATGAAAGTTTCTTTAAAGCCAGTTTAAAAGCAGTGATGATTTTATCATTCATTTTTATGACCTTATGGGCGTTATCAAGCCATTACATTCAAGCAAATTTCTTTTCTGATAATATTACTAACGGCATTACTAGTAACAACATGCCTAACGTTACAATTACCGAATTGGTCGTTGCTAGTTTAGGCATTCTGTTCTTTAACCTTGTCATCTTAAATAGCACTTACCTGAAGGCGATTAAAAAAACAGTCATGGGAGTGCTTGGACAAAACGCATTAACAGCGGTTACTTTTTTATTATTGATAGGACTGTTCTGGAACTACTTTTCGAAAGATCAGTATGTATTTTTTACATACACCGCATCTTTATTTTTAGCAGGAATTCTTGCGATCATTTATACCTATCGGTCATTTGCTAAAAAAGCAGCAATTAACAGTGAATTACATAATGAATCCCAAGAAAATTTAACTAAAACATCACCCCCCCACTTATACGCACTTATTTCAAAATCTTTACCACTGGCACCTGTGTCGATCATATCTTTTTTAATGATATTCACCGATACCATTATGGTTGGTTGGTTCCTGGCTAATGAACAAGTTGCCGAATACAGTGTTGCTTCCAAAATTTCTTACATTGTTTTATTTTTCCTACAGGCGATGGAAGCCACAATCTACCCGAGACTGTTAAATATATTTAGGCATAACACACAAAAGTTGCATTCGTTTTTCTGGCAATCAACCGCTTTGATCATTACTGTCGTTCTGTCTGTCACTGTTTTCATGTATTTAGTGTCAGATTGGGTTCTAATTGCCTTTGGAAAAGAATACGATGTGGCAAAAACGGCTTTAGGACTTTTATTAATCGCACAGCTTCTAAGAGCAGCAACTATCACATTTTCATTTATGTTTATAATTCGTGAAAAAGTTAAATATTTAAATTACATTCTTGTGACTGCTTTTGTGGTGAATGTCGTATGTAATATTATTTTCATCCAAAGCCACGGTATTGAAGGGGCTGCATTTGCAACCTTAATCGCTAACGTGACTTTAATCGTGTTAATAATCGCAATTTTCACTGCTCATAAATTATTAACGCTTCATCAAGCAAACACTTAGTTATGATTATTCGACTTCTTGCTATTCTGTTCGTAATCTCTATTTTCATCCCAGTTGAATTTCACATTCTGGTTGGAAGTCTACGTTTGGAAGCTTATCGTTTAGTTCTGGCAGTAGTTTTAATTTACGGATTTATAAATATCCACCAGATACTCAAGCAGGTAAATTTAGTTGATATATTACTATTCTTTTTTGTGTTATTGGCAACCGCTAGCCTGATTTACAACCATGGGTTGAAGGATGGTGTCGAATCTTCCGGTATTTTAATCATAGAAATACTTGGGGCTTTTTATCTGGCTCGGTTATTTATAACCACACCTAAAAGCTATTACGACATAAATATGTGGTTTGTGACCATACTGGCTCTTTTGTTAGTTTTCTCGTTATATGAAGCGTTTGCAAAACATAGAATATTGCACGAATGGGCGAAGAATCTAACCGGTAATGACTCACTGGATTATCGATTATATACGCACTACTATATCCGCCTAGGCATTATGCGCACCACTAATCTGTTCGCACACCCTATTTTATACGGAACGATCGGGGCGATTTTTTTCCCCTTTATAGTGCTTTTAGTAGCCTACAAATTCAAATTAAGCAATGCCATTAAAGCGATAGCTATATTTGTTGGCATGCTGACAACGCTCTCATCAGCCCCACTACTCTCAGTGGCATTTCAGGCTATGACAGCTGTGCTTACCAGGTTTTGGCATGGTGGAAAACGTTTCTGGTTCGGTTTTGGGTTTCTTGCTTTATCTGGCATGATTTTGATCAATGCGCTTTCAAATCGTGGCTTCTTTGCAATCTTAATCTCCTATCTGACCTTCAATCCTGTTACCGGATATTACCGCTTACTCCAGTGGGAATATACGATGGATGACATTAAGGATCATCCACTATTCGGTATTGGCTTAAATGACTGGACACGCCCTGATTGGATGAACAACAGCATCGACAGCTTCTGGTTATTAATGACGCTGCAACATGGGGTCATTGCCAGCTTCCTTTTGTTGTTTGTATGTTTATATGCCGTTTTTCATATGCTGAATAGATTACATAAATTTCACCCAGCAAGCCGCTGGATGATTCGTTCCTGGATCTTGGCATTCATGTCTCTTATTCTTATCGGTTTTACAGTTGATTATTTTGGTAAGATACAACCTTTATTCTTCTTCGTTCTGGGATCAATTGGTTGGGCAAGCAACCACCAACAAATGAACCAAATACTTAGAAGAATGACTCAAAGAATAAGAGCAAAGAAACAGAAAAACGCACAGGGACAAGCATGAGAGCCAGATTTATTAACCAGAATATGTTTATGGTCCTTGTGCGGCTACGCAACTCACTACTTTATGCAAGAACCTGGTACTACCGAACTGTTTATGGAATGGATATCGCAAAAGATGTCCGACTTTCCTTTAAGTCACGCATCGATAAAACCAATCCAAAGGGCTTAATCATTGGTGAAAAAACCATGGTTACATTTGATGCGATAATTCTATCTCATGATTATGCATCGAGGAGACATGCTGCAAAAACTGTCATTGGCAGCTACTGCTTTATTGGTTGCGGCTCAATTATTATGCCTAATGTAACCGTAGGTAATCACTCCATAGTAGCTGCAGGGAGCGTAGTGACCAAAGACGTACCCAATAACTGCATCGTTGCTGGCAACCCGGCAAAAGTAATAAAAAATGACATAGATACCATCGCCTACGGAATGCTTTCTGAAAAATATTTAGCAGCACAGGATGCCTTAAATACAGTAAACAATACAGAGAATACTAATGAGTCAGGTTGATATAATTCTAGTCTCGTACAATTCTGCGGAATATACAAAACGTGCTATTGCTTCTGTTTATGAAGAAACCAAAAAAACTTCTTTTCGCATAATCATGGTCGATAACGACTCTAAAGATAATTCAGTTGACCTCATCGCATCAGAATTCCCTGACGTTGAAATCATTCAAACTGGAAAAAATCTGGGATTTGCAGGTGGAGTTAATGTTGGTACCAAAGCCTGCAATAGTGAATACATCCTGCTACTCAATCCTGATACGGTGATTTTAGAAGGAGCAATCGACAAGCTCTTTGAGTATGCACAAAATACACCAGAAGCAGGAGTCTGGGGCGGTGTTACGCTTAACAATGACTTAAGCCTTAACCCAAATAATGCACGTGCCAGATTATCTTTCAAAACGCTTTTATTCAGCGCCTTAGGCTTGAGCAAGGCGTTTAATAAAAGTTGCTTCTTCAACCATGATAACTACGGATGCTGGGATAGAAAAAGCGAACGTGAAGTAGATGTTGTCACTGGCTGTTTCTTTTTGACACCCCGCCACTTATGGGAAGATTTGAATGGCCTAGATGAAACATTTTTCATGTACGCTGAAGAAGCCGATTATTGCATTCGAGCAATAAAGAAAGGCTATCAACCTCGTGTTACTCCTGATGCCAAAATTATTCATCATGGAGGAGTTAGCGAAGTTAAATTGTCTGGCAAAATGCTAAAGCTTTTAAAAGGCAAATCAGAACTGATCAATAAGCACGCTAAATCCTGGGAAAAACCTATTCACAAAGGCTTGTTGCAATTACATGTGCTTAATAAATTGCTCTCTTTAAAATTTTTATCCATATTCAAAAAAGATAAATTAGCAACCCTAAAAGAATGGCAAACTGTATATCAACAAAGAAATGAATGGCTCAAAGGTTATCGATGATGCCAACAGTAATTGTACCTGCACACAATGAAGCAAGTGTCATTGAAGATTGCCTGAACAGCATTGTTAACCAACCAGGAGTAAATCACATTATCGTGCCCTGTAATGGTTGCACTGACAACACTGTCGAAATTGTTAAAACAAAGTTTCCTAATGTTGTCTGCCTGGATATTGAAAAACCCTCAAAAACAAACGCCTTAAATGTCGCAGAAGAAAAAGCGAAAGAACTCGGTATAAGCTACCCTGTTTTTTATATAGATGCCGATACACAATTAAGTGAAAACGCCATCCAACATATTTCAGAAGCCATGGATTCTGGTGAAGTATTGCTCGCTGCACCCACGCCCATAATCAATACGGACAAATCATCCTTTTTGGTAAAAACCTACTACAGAGTCTGGATCAATCTGCCCTATATCAAAGAGGGCGTAATCGCTACGTGTAGTTTTATCGTAAGTGAAGAAGGCCGACGACGTTTTGATAAGTTTGCTGATGTTATTGGTGATGACGGTTTTATCCGCTGTCACTTCAAAAACAAAGAAATTGCCAATATCAAGGGCGCTGAGATCTATATAACGGCCCCTAAAGACATTTTTTCTTTGATTAAAATAAAAACCAGAGCCAGATTAGGCAATATGGAATTAATAACAAAAAACAAATGTCCGGTACGTGAAGAAAAGAATTACGGAAATGTGATGAAACAAAGATTATTTAGTAAGAACTTTTTTTTCACTTCTATCTACATACTTATAGCTTTAATTATCAGAGTACGCGCAAATGCTCAATTCAGGAAATTAAGCACATACAAATGGGAAAAGGATACCTCATCAAGATAATTACTTATGATCAAGAGTTTATCTTATTAAACAGGATAGTTTCTAAGATAAATAGCAGAAATAAGTTAATAATATCTATATAATTATTAACTCACACAACAACTTGCAACGGAAGGAAGTCTAATCTGTGGATGATAAACATATTAGTTCAGAACTCATCTATCGTACTATAGATATCCTGATTATTCTTTTCACGCTATTCCTCGGCTCACCCTACACTAATTTTTATAATGTAGAAGGCTATCTAATCGCAGGATTAAGTGCGATTGTTATATTTGGATTAGTGGGACGCTTCACAGATATCTATACCTCATGGAGTGGTAGGCCACTTCGAGATGAAGCATTACGGATTACAGTGGCCTGGCTGATAACATTCCTAACATTGGTTTTTATTGCCTTTGTCACCAAAACAACCGAACAGTTTTCTCGAGTTGTATTAGTGGCCTGGTTGATTGCAACACCTGTATTATTAATTCTGGCTCGTTTCTTACTTCGACAGATCTTTGCGCATTTGCGCCGATTGGGTGTAAATAACCGAAGAGTTGTAATTGCCGGGTTGACTCAAAATGGCCTGCATTTTGCCCGTGACCTGGAAAACAGACCTGAATTTGGTTACCATGTAGCCGGCTTTTATGACGATAGAAAAGATCGCGTTCATAAAGAAGTGCTCAATCATTATCTGCATCTAGGTAACTTTGAAGATTTAATCATTTCCGCTAGAAATGGCGAATGGGATCAAATTTATATAGCGCTACCCGTTGAAGCTCGTAAACGGATGCTTAAATTACTCAACGATCTTTCAGATAGTGCCACACCAATAAGACTTTTACCTGACTATTTTACTACCAATCTACTCCACAGTAAGTTCATTGAGATCGCAGACAACCCGGTTTTATGCATTTACGACTCACCCTTCTCTGCAGACCATGCTTTTATTAAGCGTATCGAAGACCTGTTACTGGGTAGTTTCATCTTAACGCTGATATCACCTATTTTATTGGGCATTTCAATAGCTGTGAAATTGACATCAAAGGGACCTGTTTTGTTTAAGCAATCTCGTTACGGACAAAATGGCGATAAAATTCGAGTCTGGAAATTCAGAACAATGACGGTTTGTGAAGATGGTGATGATGTTGTGCAAGCCACTCGCGGAGATTCCAGATATACCAAAATAGGTGAGTTCTTACGTAAAACCTCTTTAGACGAACTTCCACAATTCTTTAATGTTATACAAGGGACTATGTCTATCGTGGGACCTCGTCCACATGCGGTTGCGCATAACGAGCAATATAGATCAATCATACCGGGTTATATGCTACGCCATATGATCAAACCAGGAATTACTGGCTGGGCACAAATTAATGGCTGGCGCGGTGAAACTAATACCGTCTATAAAATGCGCAAACGTGTTGAATTTGATCTTGAATACATGCGTGAATGGAGCCTCTGGCTTGATTTCAAAATTATATTCCTTACAATTTTTCGTGCTTTCACAGATAAAAACGCATACTGAAACTTATCTAGTTTTAACACCTCATTTTGCAATTAGATCAAATAACATTTACCCGTTTTATTGCGGCTCTTACTGTAGTTTTCTTCCATTACGGCCAGACCGTATTCCCGGCCAATATCCCTTTTCTGTTTGAAAATGTCACAGCAGGTCCGATTGCAGTAGGTTATTTTTACGTTCTTTCTGGTTTCATTATGTCGATTGCGTATTTTCAAGTAGATAGAGCAAACCAAGTTGAATTTAAAAAGGTAAAATATTGGGTGGCCCGTTTCGCACGCATCTATCCCGTATATCTTATTGCCCTTCTAATAATTGTAACCGCTAAATATAAGACCCTAGGTGAAGATTGGGATGTATTGCTAAGTCATATTTTCCTGGTTCAATCCTGGGTTCCCGGATACCCAATTACGCTTAACACACCGGGCTGGTCTTTGTCCGTTGAGGCTTTCTTTTATATTTGTTTTCCATTTCTAATATTTTGGGTTTATAAAAATGGAGTCAAACAACTGGCTATTTTTAGTATCGTACTGTGGATTGCAACCCAGTTTTTACTTACCTTTCAACTGAATTCTGAGGCATATGTTCCTAAGAATCACCTTCACGATTTTATTTACTATAACCCAGCGATGCATTTGAGTTCATTTCTACTAGGAATGTTATGTGGGATATACCTTAAACATACTCAACACAAACAAACTAATGATAACGGGCTCCTGTTAATTTTATCGTTTAGCGTAATATTTTTATTGATCTGGGCGAGGTCATACCTTGAAAATATTTTAAATATTAAATTAGCATTCACCAATGGCCTGCTTGCTCCCGCATTTTTGTTATTTATTATCACGCTCGCAAGACACCAGGGCGTTGTCTCTAAGATTTTGTGTAATCCTAAACTTGTTTTGTTAGGCGAAGCCAGTTATTCCTTATACATTTTACAAAAACCCATTCATGGAATATACGACAAAATTATCGTCCCCCGAATTTCATTAAATGAAACCTTACATTTCTACATCTTTCTGGCATTACTAATAATTCTATCCATACTTTCCTATAAATATTTTGAAACACCTATGCGTTTTTTTATCCGTAAAAAACTTCAATAACTCCATTTATGCCGATAAACGATTATTTATTGTCCAATAATTGGCAACTTGCTAGAATACGCGCCGCCCAGTATCTACTTCATCCAGATTTATACTAACTTCATCTGTGCGTCTTTGAACCGAATTGAAGCGTTTAAGATACTAAGCTGTGCACAACCTTCTTTTTATAAAGTAATTGAACAATATGAATTCAAAAAACGGCCAGCAACTTCCGATGAAAACTAATTCTCAGAGAAGTAAAGCTTCTGAGACTAACCTTATTCCATATCCTCGTGACTTCTACCCTGAAGAGCTATTGGAAGATTCAGGCGGACTTGATCTAAAAGAATTTATCAATGTACTTAAGAATCATAAAAAGTTAATTCTTTCAATAACATTGGCTACTATGTTATTTGCGCTTTTAGTTACGTTATTGATGCAGCCAGTATATCGTGCATATTCTACTATCAAAGTAGAAAGATATGCGGCAAACCCAAATGTGCAAATTCTCAATGCAGAAGCATCACGTAGCGATAGAGACTTTTTCGAAACCCAAATTCAACTGATCCAAACGAAAACACTTGCAAACAGAGTCATTTCAGAACTTGGCTTAGACAAAAAACCAGAAACAACAGGCTTAATTTCAAGCATAAAAAACCTGTTCAGTGACGACAAAGCAGCAGATGCAACCAACTCTAGTGCGATGGAAGAAATATTCCTGAAGAACCTGACTGTTCAACCTGTTAGTAATTCTCAACTACTTTCTATTAGCTATGATTCATCAAGCCCAAAATTAGCAGCAGAGATAAATAACGCTGTAGCGCAGACCTTTGTAAGACAAAACCTGGAGCGAAGATTTGATACTGCATCATCATACAAAACCTATGTTGCTGATAATATCGAAGTAACAAAGAAGAGCTTAGAAGAAGCTGAAACACGTCTGAATAATTATGCGCGTGAAAACAATATCGTGCAAAATATTGATGGTGAATCAACTAGCAGCCTTACACTTAAGAAACAAATAGATGAATTAGTAAATGCGGAAAAAGAGCGGATTGATGCTGAAGCCGCTTATGAGTTATACAAAAGCAATCCAGACTCAGAGCCGTCTTTTGCAATTAATGATCCGTATATTCTTTCACTTAAGAAAGCTGCTGCACGCTTAGAAACTAAATACCAAGGCTTAACACGAAAGAAAACTGGAAGCGCTATCAGACTGAGAGGACAAATTGATAGCTTAAAAGAGCAAATTGACTCTGAAAGTAAAACGATACAATCATCTTTTGAATCTCGTTTCATTGAAGCCCAGCAAAAAGAAAAAATGGTTAGAGAACAACTTGATAAATTAAAAGCTAGCGCCCTTAACGTACAATCTAAAAGTACCAAATACAATAGATTGCTGCGTGAAGTTGAAATCAATCAACTCGCTTACAATAAGCAGTTAGAGCAATTAATGGCTGTCAATGTTGCCAGTAATGTTGGTACAAATAATATTTCGATTATCGATAAAGCATCTATTCCCACAAAAAAATACAAGCCAAGTCTTAAAACTAACCTCGGCTTTGGACTGATTTTAGGTTTACTTCTGGGAATGGGCTTAGCCTTCTTACGAGAGTTTGTCGATGATAGTGTTAAGAACAGCCAATTATTAGAGCAAGCAACCGGCTTACCCGTTCTCTCACAACTACCAGAGACGAAAAACCTTGGCCCTAAAAAATTAGCGCTACAAACCGCATTGGAGCCACGTTCTCCACTCGCTGAATCAATTAGATCTTTACGTACGAGTCTTCGTTTCTCAACAAGAAATGGCGCTCCAAAGAGCATCTTTATTACCAGTTCAAGTGCAGGTGAAGGAAAGAGTACCATTGCTTTAAATCTTGCTACTGCATATGCACAATCGGGCAATAGTGTGCTGTTAATTGATGCTGATTTAAGAAACCCTGGTATTCACCAATTGCTCGAGCTGAATAATGTTGAAGGCCTAACTAATTACCTTGCAACGACAGACACAAATAGCAATGATGTTATCCAGTCATGCATGATAAAACACTTAAATGTGATTACTTCTGGCCCAATTCCACCAGATCCAGTAGAGCTTTTATCAGGCAGCAAAATGGCAGACTTGATTGAAAATGCTAACGATATCTACGACCATATCATTATTGATGGTCCACCTGTACTTGGACTAGCTGACTCTCAAGTTGTTGCTAATCTAACCGAAGCTACTATCGTAACTGTAGAAGCTGGAAGAACACGCAAAACAGCACTACTGGATAGCTTGAAGCGTTTAGAACGTGCAAATGCGAATATGATTGGAACCGTTCTAAATAGAAACAGCCGTTCTGCGAATCCTGATTACAATCAGGAGTATTACTCTTATGCTAGAAAAGCATCACAGCCACAGAAAGTAACGAATAGTTAGAAAGTAGCTATAGGTGATTTGCTATAAGTCACCTCCCTACTTACCATGAACTTGCCATTTCGTTTTTTGAAAGGGACAATTCATGTATGCCAGAGCTTAGGACTAATTCCTCTGCGAGACAATACAAGACCTTAGTGTTTATATAGGGCTTTTTCAGTAACTAATATTTTCAAATATCAGCTACTTGCACCTTTATTCGGAGATTTCAAGTAACGAGTAATCTCTTCCTTGGCATCACTCATAACCGAGTCCCGGTCTAGACTATCCAAAATATTTTGCACGGTGAGTTTTGGCCCTGAATCACCCCAGGATTTTCCTTTTGCCAAGTAATCTTCCGCAACTCTGCCAACAACCAGGGTGCTATACCAAGCCACCGCGCCTTGCGCTAAACCAGTAACCACGGTTGAGAAACCCGCTGTACCAATTTTCAATGCTGATGAAGCAAAGTGTATTGCCCAGAAAGTCGCATATAGAACAAGCATTTGAGCGGCAATGGTTTTAATCAGCTCGCCCGCTTCAGATTTACTCATTGGTAAACTGTAAATTCTTGATAGATGAATCACCATACTCACATCAATAGCAGCAGCGGCTAATAGATCAGCTACGGGAATAGGATTTAATGCAACAGCAACGCCTTTACCCACGCAATACATGCGAATTGTTTCTTCACCTAATTCTTTACGAGTTGCGAGTATTTTCTCACCCAATTGTTCACTAAGATTCCCAGCGAATAATGAAGCATTAAGTGCTGAAAGTGTTTTACCTTCCGCTTCAATAATTTCCCATAGTCGAGATTTAAGGTTGAGAATATCAACAGGTCGTTGCCTCACGGTTTCTTTTTCATTGCCTTCATCATCGACATAAATCACAGTTTGCCTGCTTGGCGATGCAGCACTGAAAACGATATTTGCAGGTGCAATAATTCCTTTAACGCGCTTGCGAATAATGGTGCGTAATTCGAAAATCTCATCTTCGTTATATTGATCGGCTTTATTTACAACAAGAATTATCGGGCGCTGCGTATCAGCAACTGTCTTTAATGCGGCTAATTCGACCTCGGTTAAATCGCTATCGACCACAAATAATAATAAATCAGAGCGATTCGCTACATCTTGAGCTAGCTGCTCCCTTTCCTCACCATCTATTTCATTAATGCCGGGGGTATCTATCAGATAAATGCCACCTGCATCCACCTCTTGCCACTCTTCAATGCCTTCAGTTTTGGTTTCCCCGTGTAGCACACTTACACTAAAGGCTTTTTTACCTAAAAGTGCATTCAATACTGATGATTTACCTACACTCACACGTCCGAAGACAGCTATATGCAAATGCCCCTGCTCGAGTTTTTCCAGCATTTTTTTAAGTTGCTTGTATTCATCGCTAAGGACATCACGAACAGAATCAGGCACGCGGGTATCTTGCAACAACTGGCTTAGGCTTTCCTTTGCCATATCTACATTTGAGTTACCTGAATCAGACTGATAGTTATCTGACTCTTGATTTTCTATTTCTGCCAGTGCGTTATCTGAGTAGTTATTTTGATTGCTTTTGTTTATCGAAAACCAACTTGGCAAATAACTTCGCGCGCGATTCCAGATCTTCACTCAACATCTCCTTAAACGTAATGGCTGCAGGAGCGGGTTTTAATTTTCCACGCTGTTGCAAAGTTTTATTAACGGCACGCCCCAGCGCATCAAATATCAATCCATAAGCGACAGCGTGTGTCAGCCCACCGGTTACAGTGCCAATTCCAGGAAAGGCTTTCATGCCGTTTCCTGCAACTGCGAGTATCAAAGGTACGCTTTTCTTTATCTGGCCTGTACTAAAATCGAGCAAATTATCGATATCCAACTGTTTTACTGGTACATCGTATAAAGCACATAGGCCCTTTACCAGTTGTGTACCAAGCACACCCTGAATCACTAAATCAGAACCGGGGCTGACTGAGGCCAATGCACCCAATACAGCCTTGCGTGTCGAACTCTTGATTATCTCTTCTGCTTTTTGCTGGCGAAAATCATCTTTCGCCACATCTAATTTTTGTTTAACCAATACAAACACACTGGCATCTCGAAGTGTCTCTAAGGCAGTACTTTGTTTATCTATTTCGTCTTGTAGTGTTTGAGCAAGTGAAGCGATATCAGCCTTACGCTTTCTAACAACTTTTTCTTCACGCCCGTCTGGAAAAATTTTTACGACCTCTTCTTCACCTCCTGATTGCACAAACACCTGTTGAATCAACATATCACTATCAGAATTTAGATTGGTATTAAACCTTTCACTAATCAACTGCTTTTCTTCATCACTAAAACGATCACTTTTATTCAGTGCAACTATCATCGGTTTGCCAAAACTTTTAAGTTGCTGGATATCGTCGAACTGGCTGCGTGATAGATCAGAATCTGTCACATACACTACAATCTGTGCCCTAATCGCTTCATCTCTAACTGCTGCATCAAGCTCACCGCTAGCCTCATTTCGACCGGGTAAATCAGTTAACACCAGTTCATCACCCGAGGTACTTTTCCAGGTGTATTTTTTTATTTCCTGTGTGGATCCACCACGTACATTAATATCAATGTTTAACGCAGACGCCGTTGCTTCAGGTAATAATGCTTTAACAATTGATGATTTTCCAGTGCTGACATCACCAAATAGCGCAACATAAATTCTGCCAGTTTCTTTACGTGCTTGAAGCTGTTCGATCTCGCGGCGCATTTCAGAGGTTTCCATGCCGACAGTTTCTGCATGATCCAGCTCTTTCAAGATATTTTCCTCAGTAACTTCTTCGATTTTATAATCAGGACTTAGCTGGCTTGGTTTTAATAGTTTATAAATCAACAATAAGCTAGAAACTATAACTGCAGAAATAAGTGCGATATACGTATAGAAAAGTGGCTGAGGCAAACCCTGTAAACGTTCCCAAACATCTAGAGCACTGCGGGTAGCCGAAAATAGAAACAACAGTAATAGCAGTGTTACTAAAACCACTGCAACAGCGAGTACACGCCTAAATTTAGAACCCGATTTCTTCATTTAATTTTTTACTATTATATTTATGGGACTTAATCAGAGATCCCTTAAGATATGTTGATGAGCTTATTATCACTTAATATGGCAGCGAGTTATAGTATTTCAATGGGATACTATTTGGACACCATATTGAATACCTATTTGATTATCTAACTGGAAACTCACCGTATAAATTTCAAACCCTCTACTTTTAGGCCATTTTTTAAATACCAATCATAATAAGTGTTATAAGCAAAACTTTTCTATGCTATTCATGCCACTAGAGATCTTTGCATGAGAATGGTGAGAGAAAAAAAACTTAATGAAACAGATTTTTCATAAAAATGTGGGAAATAGCAGTGCTATGCGCCGGGTTTTAGTTAGAAATATGGGTAATTATTCGGCTAAAGTCTCATCCTACGGGTCAGCTAAAGCTGTTGTTTCGCTTTGCTCAGCTCAAGCTATTTTTATCTGGCACCATTCTTGTGCAAAGGTCTCTCCGGCCCCTTAAACCCTTAAGGAAACGCTATGACTTTATCTTTAAATAAACTGTCAGTTAAGACAGTAGCCATGACTAGCGTGACGCTAATCTTTTCTTCTGCAACAACCCTGGCTCTGGCAAATACCACTAAAATCGGTATGATCACCACTTTATCAGGCGGTGGGTCTAGTCTTGGTAAATCAGTAAGGGATGGTTTTCAACTATCATTAAAAATGCCAGACAATAAAGATGTTGAACTTCTTATCAAAGACGATGATAGCAAACCAGCGAAAGTGGCAAAAATAGTTAGTAAATTTTAAGGGTGTGTGCTTCAAAGTTAACGACTTAGTAACCCTCTAATTCCTCAAACTCTTTTCTTTTACTATTAAACAAAATCGTCATTTCATTTGGTTTTTTCATAAACTCCATTATGCCATTCATGGCGTGCATTTGAGAGTCATCATTTAGTTGAAACTTTTCCAGACCATGTTTCATACTCAAATACTCGATTTTATCAAAACTTTGGCAGTTAATACTTTATCGCAGGCACCATCTAACTTTTTACAGATCATTGGTTTCATAATAGTTTGCCCGTCAAATTAGTAAGGTTTCACTTAAGGGATCTCTGATTAAGTCCAATAAAATTCTGCGAGCCTACAAGCGGTCAGATTCTAGGCATGTCTCGCAGAGAATGGTTATTCCCTTCGCAAGAGACATAACAACGAAGATGACCGCTTGTAGGCTCGCCCTCTGGGGCTTAGCAAAAAACCAGCCTCTGCGATATGCTCATTTGAAAGGCAATAAGCATTCCTTCATGAGCAAGCCTTGATTCTGGATTTTTGGCGTTACCAGGAATTATGGCACTTAATCAGAGATCCCTTAACCAACAACAAATTGAATGCCAATGTCACCTCCTACTTATAGACAGTTTTTTTACTGCAAATTTTAAAGTAACTTGTTTTTCAATCATTAAACCCCAGTGATAAACTCTCCGCATGAATAAAGACAAACGCTATGAGATTTTCAAACGCTTTCGCGAGGCTAATCCTCATCCTACAACCGAACTTGAATTCAATAATCCCTTTGAATTATTAGTCGCGGTAATACTATCGGCACAGGCAACTGATGTGAGTGTGAATAAAGCCACGGCTAAATTATTTCCGGCAGCGAATACACCCGAAGCAATTTATGCCTTAGGCGAAGAAGGTTTGAAGGAATACATCAAAACCATTGGCTTGTATAATAGCAAAGCGAAAAATGTGATTGCAGCTTGTAAAATGTTAGTTGAATTTCACCATTCGGTTGTGCCTGATGATCGAGGGGCATTGGAAGCGTTACCCGGTGTCGGGCGAAAGACCGCAAATGTGGTTTTGAATACGGCGTTTGGCCACCCAACAATGGCGGTTGATACGCATATTTTTCGTGTTTCTAATCGAACCGGAATCGCTAAAGGCAAAAATGTGGTTGAAGTCGAGAAAAAACTACTACGCTTCATACCAAAAGAGTTTATGGTCGATGCGCATCATTGGCTTATTTTACACGGGCGCTATATCTGTGTAGCGCGCAAGCCGAGATGCAGTGCCTGTTTGATCAGTGATTTATGTGATTTTAAAGAGAAAAATTTATGAGCAATTCCCCAACCCCCCATAATTACCGCGTTGCAATTTTAGATGAAACCACATTGAATCCGGGAGATCTGGATTTAGATGCATTGCTTGAACTTGCGAATGATTGTCAGCGTTATCCGAGTACCACAACAGAACAACGACTTGCACGCCTCGAAGGCATTGATGTTGCGATTGCCAATAAGATAGTTTTTGATCGCGAATTATTATCGCAATGTCCTAATCTAAAGGCCATTTTATTAACTGCTACAGGCATGGATAATGTCGACCTTGAAGCCTGTGAAGAGATGGGCATCGCTGCGTACAATGTGACGAACTATGGAACACCTTCTGTTTCACAGCATGTGTTTACTTTAATGCTTGCTCTATCGACGTCATTGAATGCCTACCAAACGATGACACGAGATGGCGGCTGGTCAAAAAGCGAACACTTTAGTAGCTTGCGATATCCGATTCGTGAATTAGCAGGAAAAACCATCGGCTTAGTCGGTTACGGTACCTTAGCCAAAGGTGTCGAAAGAATAGCTAGAGCGTTTGATATGAATGTGCTGATTGCAGCACGCGCTGGTTCTGACTCTGCTCCTGATGGTCGTTTATTACTGGATGATTTACTACCGCTAGTTGATTTCTTGAGCTTGCACTGCCCACTCACACCAGAGACTGACAAACTGATTAATCGTGAAACATTAGAAATGATGAAATCAAATGCTATTTTAATCAATACTGCTCGCGGTGCTGTGGTTAATAATGCTGAGTTGGCTCAAGCACTGAAGGATGGAGTAATAGCTGGGGCAGGAATTGATGTACTTGAGCAAGAGCCACCACCAGTGGATCACCCACTATTACCACCAGATATCCCTAACTTGATTGTGACACCTCATGTGGCCTGGGCTGCTATTGAGGCAAGACAACGCGTGGTGAATAAGACCACTCAGAATCTTAGGGACTGGCTTTCAAAGCAAAAATAATTTAAACAACTTATTTCGTTGAATTTGCTAATACTCAATTCAAAGTGTGACTTAGATCACAGAATAAAAGTTTCGTATAAGCTAATTTAAGAGCTATCTTTTCATCTTTTCTTGAGGTAGTTATGGCTAGGCGACCAAATGTCTGTAATTACTTTGAAGTGTATGAATCTGAAGGCTCAGATTCTTTCTGTGACCCTACATTTCATGATTATAGAATAATTGCTGAAGGAGATTCCTGGTTTACCATTGGTGGGTTTAGCTTACAAAACCCATGGTTCAGCAACATCCTTTACACATTACGCTTTCTCGAAGAGGCTTTAATTTTAGACCTTGCAAATCCAGGCGATACCATCAAACATATCTCATCAATGCCACGCGATCAGTCATTTAAGTTCGCGATTGAAGAACACTCCACTGATCCCTGGGATGCGATTATATTAAGTGCTGGCGGCAATGACCTGATCGATAAGGCTAGAATGCTGATAATGAATCGTTTAGAGCGCCAAGGAGAAACCATTACTAAACCCGCTGACTACTGCAAAACCATCGAAGTCAGTAACTTCCTGCAAAATATCGAAAATCATTTCCGTCGCCTGGCTGCCATTCGCGGTAATCATTCGATACCGATGGTGTTGCATACCTATGATTATCCGACACCACGCGATGCACCTGCGCGTTTCTTTGGCGTGGGATTACTCGGACCCTGGCTTTATCCATGTATGTTGAATGCTGAAATCCCGCAACATGACTGGATAGCATTGAGTGATTATCTGTTTGATCAACTCGCGACACGCATGTTGAGTTTAGAGAATGGTCCAAACCCCATAGCTAATTTTCATGTGGTTGATACACGCAATCTACTTAGCCGTGCAACGCTAAATAGTTCAGGGGAAAGTGGCGATTGGTTGAACGAGATTCACCCGAATAAAAGCGGTTATAAAAAAATTGCGCATCATATCGAACAAAAGCTTAAAATAATTGGTGCGACTCATTAACTTTTTCGGTACTTATGTCATCTGGCGATCATTCAACCCCATCTAACTCTGACCAATACGATCAACAACGCAAACAACTGCGTCAATTTTATTGTGATACCTGGGAGAAACACCTGAAACAACTGCAGGTACTACTCAGAACTCGAGCAACAAATCACCGCTGTCATCAAAGAACACCCCGAATATCATGCTTTGTTAGAGAACAAAGAGGCGAGTGTTGAAGCTGAATATTTACCCGAGATGGGTGAATCAAATCCTTTTTTACATATGGGTATGCATTTGGGAATTCGTGAACAAGTGAGCACGAACCGCCCTGTGGGTATCGCTGAACTTTATCAACGTTTGGTTGCCATAAAAGGGGTACATGATACCGAGCATGAAATGATAGAGTGTTTATCGGAAGCGATGTGGCAGGCACAGCAGAATAATATTGCCCCTGATGAAAATAGTTATCTTGATTGCCTGGGTAAAATGGAACAAAAATTTCGCCCTAAAAAAACATAAAAACACCTCTGTCTAATACTATGAAACACAATCAAAAAATTACACTTGTTAGATTCAGTCTAATCACATTATTAGCCTTTAGTGGTTGCTCTAGTCTCTCTTCAAGTAAAAAAGATGAGGTAGAGCCATTACCTGTCAGCATCGAACAGAAGATAGAGACTGGTATTGTTCTTAGGGTGAGAATTATCGAGATTAAACCAGAGCCAGTGCATTCATACGGTAATGTAGGAGTCACTTTAGATTCGAGTGGAACCTCCGGTATTCAGGGTTCTGTCGACCTAAAAACCATAGGTACGCTTTATCGAAATGCCACCAAAGATAAAACAGCACAGGAAATCATCGTTAAAAAAGATATTGGAGAAACGGTAGCGATTACGCAATCAACCAACGAAATCTTTAAGGTTGGTGATCGTATAAAAGTACTTAAAAGGGAAGGCAAAGCAGTAGTGATCCATTAATTCAAATTACATTGAATTATCAAAGAAACAAAGTCACCCCCTACTTATACGCAGTTATTAGAAAAGTGCTGATAAGTATGGGGGTGACTTAATATCTAAATTACTTGATTCGGTATTCTGCAGAACGCGCGTGAGCGCTTAAGCCTTCACCATGCGCTAGTGTAGATGCAATCTTACCGAGCTCAGATGCACCATCAGCAGAACAAGCAATCAGTGAAGAACGCTTCTGGAAATCATACACACCTAATGGCGATGAGAAACGTGCAGTACGTGAAGTCGGTAGAACGTGGTTTGGACCTGCACAGTAGTCACCTAAAGCTTCAGCCGTATAACGACCCATAAAGATCGCTCCTGCGTGACGAATTTGTTTGGCAACTTCTTCTGCATTATCAATGGAAAGCTCTAAATGCTCTGGCGCGATATAGTTGGCAATCTTTACCGCGTCATCCATATCTTGTGCTTGAATCACTGCACCACGGCCTTGTAATGACGCATAGATAATATCTGCACGTGGCATTTCTTTTATCAACTTATCGATGCTTTGTATTACACTTTCAATAAAATCTGCATCAGGAGAAACTAATATCGATTGTGCATCTTCATCGTGCTCAGCTTGCGAAAATAAATCCATCGCAATCCAGTCTGGATCAGTCTTACCATCACAGACCACTAGTATTTCAGATGGCCCAGCGATCATATCGATGCCTACAGTGCCAAATACCATACGTTTTGCTGTCGCAACATAGATGTTTCCTGGCCCAACGATTTTATCAACCTGAGGCACTGATTCTGTGCCGTATGCCAATGCAGCAACTGCCTGAGCTCCACCAATCGAAAAAACACGATCAACATTTGATATCGCTGCTGCTGCTAATACTAATTCGTTCACTTCGCCGTCAGGGGTAGGGACAACCATAATCAATTCAGGTACGCCAGCAACCTTGGCTGGAATCGCGTTCATCAATACTGATGACGGATACGCTGCTTTGCCACCGGGTACGTAAAGCCCAACTTTATCTAAAGCTGTAATTTGTTGACCAAGTACCGTGCCATCTTTTTCGGTATAGCTCCATGATTCCATGGTCTGGTGTTTGGCATAGCTTTTGATTCGCGCTGCGGCTTTTTCTAAAGCCGTTCTTTGATCAGCAGTAATATTCTCAAGCGCTTCCTGTAAGCGAGATTGAGGAATCTCTAGCTCAGTAAATGAACTTGCTTGCATACGATCAAATTTATTGGTGTATTCGATAACGGCTTTATCACCGTTAGATTTAACATCAGCCAAGATTCCACTTACCGTTTCGAAAACACTATGATCAGATTCACTATCCCACGCCAGGCGTTTATCAAGCTTGCTCCAGAAATCAGTTTCGTTTGTGTTTAATCGTTGGATATCCATAATATTTCTTCTTTTTTTGTACTTTTTCAGTATCTGTAATAAATAACTATACCGTACGTCGCTTTGCAACAGCTTCTGCTAATTCACGTAATACTTTTTCAGTTGTTTCCCAATTAATACAGGCATCCGTAATGCTTTGACCATAGGTCAAGTCTTCGAGGTTTTTACCTTCGCCATTCTGATTGCCTTCTACCAAATGACTTTCGATCATTACGCCACAGATGCCCTGCTCTCCAGCAGCAATCTGACCTGCAATATTAGTAGCAACCTTTGGTTGGTTTTTGTAGTCTTTATTGCTATTTGCATGACTAAAATCAACCATTAACTTCTTTTTCAAACCAGATTTTTTTAACTGCTTTAAAGCTTCAGCAACGCTAACTTCATCATAGTTCGGACGACGCCCACCTCGTAAGATAATGTGACAATCTTCGTTACCTTTAGTGGTAAAAATTGCCGAATGGCCTGCTTTGGTCAAAGACATGAAATGATGTGAATGAGATGCAGATTTGATTGCATTAATTGCGATATCCAGATTTCCATAGGTGCCATTTTTAAAACCAATAGGACAAGACATACCAGAAGCTAATTCACGATGACCTTGTGATTCAGTGGTACGTGCACCAATTGCCCCCCATGAGATTAAATCTGCAACGTATTGTGGTGAAATTAAATCAAGGAACTCTGTCGCAGTAGGCATGCCTTGTTCGGCAAGATTTTTTCAATAAACTACGCGCAACACATAAGCCTTCGTTAATATTAAATTTACCGGTTAAATCGGGATCATTGATCAAACCTTTCCAGCCAACACTGGTTCGAGGTTTCTCAAAATAGACGCGCATCACAATGTGTAAATCATCACTCAGTTCTTCTCGTATTTTAGCAAGACGCTCAGCATATTCTAGTGCGGCTTTAGGGTCATGTATCGAACACGGGCCAACTACTACAAGTAAACGATCGTCATCACCATGTAAAATATCATGTGTCGCTTTACGCGCCATATAAACAGTTTCTGCTGCTTTCTTTGTCAGCGGATAGTTCTCCAATAAAGTAGATGGAGAATGTACTTCTGTTTCGCCTAAAATGCGTAGATCATCAGTTTGGTATTTAGTGTCTGTGGTGCTCATAGTTATAGCTTCGTTTGAGTGAATATGTATGTGATGTCTATCTAGACGTGAGCTTTATTCTACTGCTTTTTTAAGCTGATCCAGTAAATAACTCAGTCTTTGGTGTTTGGTTTTCATCGATGCGGTATTAACCACGATACGTGAACTGATATCAGCCATATGTTCTAGTGGTACTAAGCCATTGGCCTTTAAGGTGTTACCTGTATCTACCACATCAACAATGATATCTGCCAGGCCCACAATAGGCGCAAGCTCCATGGACCCATATAGCTTTATCAGTTCTATTTGGCGGCCTTGTTCAGCAAAATAATTACGTGTGCAATTTACGAATTTTGTGGCTACTTTTAACTGGCCTTCTGGCAGTGGTTTATTCGCAAATCCAGCCGTCATTAATTTACAACGTGCTATTTTTAAATCCAGCATTTCATAAAGTCCAGCACCACCGTGTTCCATAAGAACATCTTTACCGGTTACACCTAAATCAGCAGCGCCATACTGTACATAAACAGGCACATCCGTCGCTCTGATAATGACTAATTTCACATCATCATGATTTGTATCTAAAATCAGTTTACGACTAGTCTCTGGATCGTCCAGTGCTTGTATACCTGCTGCTTCCAGAAGAGGCATTGTTTCTTTGAAAATGCGGCCTTTCGAGAGTGCTATTGTTAGTGTTTCTTTCATGGGTTAATTACGTTTAATTTTCGCACCAATTTTAGTTAACTTTTCTTCAATTTTTTCATAACCACGATCCGTATGATAAATACGGTCAACAATGGTAATCCCTTTTGCTGCTAATCCCGCAAGAATTAGACAGGCTGAAGCACGAAGGTCAGTCGCCATGACGGGAGCGCCTCTTAATGAAGGCATACCAGCAACAATTGCAGTGTTTCCTTCAAGGCGGATATTCGCTCCCATACGCATAAGCTCTGCGACATGCATCATACGATTTTCAAAAATCGTTTCTACGATAACTCCAATTCCTTCTGAGACACAATTCATTGCCATGAACTGTGCTTGCATATCGGTAGGAAATGCAGGGTGTGGTTCTGTGCGAATATCCACAGCTTTTAATTTGCGGCCACGCATGTCTAATTCAACCCAGTTTTTACCTATATCAACCCTGGCACCGCATTCTCTAAACTTTTGCATCACAGCGTCTAAGGTTTCAGGTGCAGCATTGATACATTTTACTCTTCCACCAGTAATAGCAGCCGCAGCTAGATAAGTCCCTGTTTCGATTCTGTCAGGAAGTACCGAATAATCGACACCTTTTAATTTCTTAACACCCGTTACAGTAATGGTATTTGTGCCAGCACCTGAGATTTTTGCACCCATCGCTATTAAACAATTTGCGAGATCCACTACTTCTGGCTCGCGTGCTGAATTTTCAAGAACCGTTGTACCTTCTGCAAGTACAGCTGCCATCAATAGGTTTTCAGTTCCTGTAACCGTTACCGCCTCCATCACGATATTCGCGCCTGTTAACTTTTCAGCCTTTGCGCGTATAAAACCTTCATCTACCGTAATCTCAACACCCATCGCTTCCAAACCAGTAAGATGGATATTGACCGGACGACTACCAATGGCACAACCACCTGGTAAGGATACTTCAGCATAACCGTATTTTGCGACTAGTGGACCTAGTACCAGAATAGATGCGCGCATGGTTCTTACTAGCTCATAGGGTGCTATTTGGTTCTTAATGGTAGAGGTGTCTGTGGTGATATTATTATCTTTGTCTATTTTTACGGTAACACCCATGCCTTCGAGTAATGATGCCAGTGTAGCCACATCTTTTAGGCGTGGAACATTGCGGATTGTCATCTTGCCTTCTGCTAATAACGTAGCTGCCTGTAACGGCAAAACGGCATTCTTTGCACCTGAGATTTTAACTTCACCCTCTAAGGGTGTACCACCTTCAATCTGGAAAACCTGCATGAACGTATCAGCCCTAAAAGCAAAAGGATGAATGATAGCGAATTATGGGGATTAAATGCACCTTTAATACGCTAATAATGCGTTAAAACCTATTAATAGACTTCGGTATTTTGAATTTTAAGTATTGCAGACAATTGATTTAGTGATTTGCAAACATACATGCTACTAAAGTACTTCCTTTAAATGATATGTTTCTATTAAAGACCTGGCTTGTTCAGGAAGATTAAGAATTGAGAATTGTTTTTTATGGCTTTCACATTCTCTTTTCCATTCAATTAATAGCGCAATACCTGCGCTATCTATACGTGTAACTTCAGAACAATCAAGATTTACCGTTGTGTCCGCAGATTGAATCTGACTTTTTAATAACAGCGTGCTTTTTTCGAAGTAACGATAGAAGCACTTGAATAGACAAGTGCTCCCGCTAATTTCAAACCATTGCCGTTTACTGTTATATCTGCAACATTACCAGCTAGCTTATTGTTTTGAGTATTATTCACAGTTATTCACTTTTTTATCACTTGATTGAAGCTAAACACAAATTAGTTGCCGCTTTTCTCTATTCTTGCAATTAATGATTCCAAACCATTTGCGGTGGCTTCACGAGTAAAGTTAGTTCGGAAATTAGTGATTAAATTAATACCAGCAATTTCTACATTGTAAGCTTTCCAGACACCTGAAATATTTCGAACACTGTAATCAGCTTTTATCGGTGCCGCTCCTTTAGGGGTAACAAGAGTGCGAATAAGTGCATATCCTGGTTTGCTATTAGCGACAGAATTTATAGCTTTTATATCCGCACCTTTATATTTAAGCATAGATTTTGCATAACTCTTAACCAACATTTCGCGGAACGCATTTATGAATCTCTCGCGTTGTGTGGACTAGCTGTTCTCCAGTGCTTACCTAATGTTAATTTTGACATTGCATCAAAATCTATTAGTGGCAATACTTCTCTTCTTACCATTGCATTTAAGCGCATTAATGTCGCGACTGTACTGGGCTTCATTAGCCTGTAGCAAATGAACTACGTTACTCGTAACATCAACTACTTTTTTTTCAGCGACATGCAACATCATTGGCCCATACAGAAGTTGTAAAAGTAAATAACATTAGCAGTAATGCAATGTTTTTCAATTGTTATTATCTTGCTCGATGATTAGCCTAATCATTAAATCTTTCCTATTTAAATATCGATACTTGTTAGTTTCTTTAAATATTCTAAAGTTCATTGATTATTCTTTAAGTTACAAAAATTACATTTATTTGGTAGTAAGACTAACCAGTACTTTACCAATTATTTCTTCCAAGTACTACGGCCGATTGAGTCAATTGGATGATACTGCCTTCTTCCAGCGAAGCATCTTCAGCACCCGGCTCCAACGAGACGTATTGTTCACCCAATAATCCTGCCGTGTAAATACTTGCCTGTGTATCTTCTGGTAAATAATCATATTCTGGTTCTATGGCCATTACTACAGTTGCTCTAAATGACTTTTTATCATAAGAAATACTGTAACACGACCAACCGTAACACCAGACAAAGTGACTTTTGCTTTTGTTTTTAAACCACCTACATTGCCAAATTTAGCAGAAACGTTAAAGCCCTTATCAGCACTTAAAACTGGACAAATTACTTACATTCATTGCCAATGCAAAAAGCGCCAGAATGCCCAGTACAAATAGAGCACCTACTGTTATTTCAGCTGTTCTTGATGAACCCATAATAAAACCTATCAATAATTATTTGTTAAAAATTTGAAAACATTAACGCCGTAAGGACAAAGTCTAAGTGATAATACTGCCAATGCCGAATAAACCACAGAGTTGGTTGTTGCTCTACTGACACCTTCGGAGGTTGGCATCGCATTATACCCTTGAAACACCGCAATCCAGGTAACAACAAAGGCGAACACTATGCTCTTGATAATACCATTGATGATATCGTGTCGAAATTCAACCTTACTCTGCATTTGTGACCAAAAAGAGCCATCGTCTACACCTAACCAGACACTGCCAACGAGATAGCCCGAATAGATACCTATCGTCATAAAGATAATTGTCAAAAATGGCAGTGTGATTAAACCTGCAAAAAAGCGTGGTGCAATAATTCTTCTGACAGGGTCAACAGCCATCATTTCCATACTGGCAAGTTGCTCAGTCGCTTTCATTAAACCTATTTCTGCTGTTAAAGCTGATCCTGCACGACCTGAAAATAATAAAGCACTTAAAACAGGACCTAATTCCCGAATTAATGACAGAGACACTAATAGACCCAGCGATTCTTCAGCACCAAAGTCCACTAGCGATATATAACCCAACAAACTCATTACCATCCCAACGAATATCGCAGAGAAAATAATGATAAGCATCGAGAGTACGCCTACTGAATAAAGCTCACGCACAAATACTTTAGGTCTTAATAATACGTCTTTTAAACCCAATAAAACATTGAATAAGAACAGCGTGGCTTTACCAAGACTAGAAAGCGTATTGATGATATTAGCGCCAATCTTTTGCAATAGATCTAACATCAGGAATCACCATCCAGTAAATCTTGCGCGTACTCACCTGCAGGATAATGAAATGGCATAGGCCCATCGGGTTTACCATTAACAAATTGCTGTACAAATTCAGAATCTGAATTCATCAATTCTTCAGGTGATCCCGCGGCTACAATTTTACCCTCTGACAAAATACACACATGATCAGCAATTGAAAAAGTCTCGCGAATATCATGCGATACAATCACACTGGTAAGCCCCAGTGATTCATTCAACTCTTTGATCAAAGTAACGACTGTCCCAAGCGTAACGGGATCTAAACCAGTAAATGGTTCGTCATACATCATTAGCAGTGGATCTAGAACAATTGCTCTTGCTAATGCAACACGACGTTTCATTCCACCAGAAAGTTCAGAGGGCATTAAATCTCTAGCACCTCGTAAACCTACTAATTCAAGCTTCATTAATACCAAATCACGTATCATTGATTCAGTGAAGTCATAATGCTCACGAATGGGAAAAGCGATGTTCTCGAACACACTTAAGTCTGTCAGTAGCGCACCTGACTGAAACAGCATACCCATGCGTCTACGGGCTTTATAAAGCTTCTCTCTATTCAGTTCCGGTATTTCTTCGCCAGCTACTTGAACACTACCGCTACTGGGACGTAATTGGCCGCCAATAAGACGTAACAGTGTGGTTTTACCTGTACCACTCGGTCCCATAATTGCGGTTATTTTACCCGCTGGAATTTCTAGACTTACACCCGAATATATTTCACGGTTCGGTTTCCATGAAAAATGTACATCTCGAATGCTAACTAACGAATCTGACACAGTATTTTTGCCTATCTTTGCCTGTTATATTTTCTGGGTTTAACCTGATTAAATAGTTTTTTATATAGCACTATAAAATTTTCGTGAATGATACGGATGTTTAGCATTTTTTACCAGATAGCGAGTGATAAATATGATATTTGGTAATGAAACGAATGATTTAACACACCCCCCTACTTTTGACTCATTTTATTCGACCTTCGGGTCGGCGTCGCTGTGCTCCTTCGTTGTCTCGACTTCGTCTCGGCTGAGGGTTTTTGCTTTATTATTTTATCAGCCTATATAGCTCTATAGACGGTTGCGTTTACAGTGATTTCTCTATGTCTGAGTAATGTAATTATCTAGAAAATGGCTTAACCTCTATTCGACAACAACGCTTTGACCCCAGGCTTGTTTTCGAACATTTCCTCTTCAGTCAAACCATGTAACTCATGTGGGAATACCAGCCATTCGTCTGTCTCATGCAAGAAGTAATCCGGCACTCGATCCGTTTTGTTATTGTTAGGTTTATACCAAGGCGTTGCAATTCGAATATCTTTTGGCGTATTGCGTCTGGATTTTTTATGAAGGGTATCAACTATTGCTTGAATACTACTTCCTGAATCAAACACATCATCAACCAGCAATAGCTGATCTTCGTAATTAATGTTTTGGATGATGAAATCCAGACCGTGAACCTTAACCTCTTTCTTCTGCTTACCAATTCCGTAGTAGGAAGATGTGCGTATCGCAATATGATCAGAGGGTGAACCTAAATATTCCAGAACTTCCTGAACCGCAATACCCACAGGAGTTCCACCACGCCAAACTCCTACTATAAAGTCTGGCCTAAAACCACTGTCGAAGATTTTGATGCCCAGTTTATAGGAATCTAATAAAAGATCATTGGCGGTAATGTAATATTTACTCATGGAGGTGACTGCTCATGTTAAGCGTTGGGTGAATAGCGAAATAATAAAATAAGTCTATCTGAATAGCGATGGTGATTATTAATATTCAACTATAGATAGTCATTAAATAATGGATTAACTGGAGACAAATCAAGGCATAAATACCTGCGACGATATCATCTACCATTATGCCTAAACCTCCTTCTACCTTTTTATCTAAAATAGAAATAGGCCACGGTTTCCAGATATCGAATAAACGAAATAATACGAAACCGACAACAATCCACAACCATCCAGCCGGTGCAGCAATCATGGTAACAAAAAAACCTGCAAACTCATCCCAAACGATTCCAGAATGATCATGTACCCCAAGTAACTCAGAGGATTTATCACATATCCAGATGCCTACGATGCAGACAATTGTAAGCACTACTAAATATATCGGCAGGGATAGGATTTGTAACAATAAATACAACGGAACCGCCATCAGCGTTCCAAAAGTACCCGGAGCGAATGGCGCAAGACCACTGCCAAATCCAAAGGCTAAAAAATGCACAGGATTACCCATTACCTTGCGGTTTAAATCAATTATTTTGGGGTTTTTACTGGCACATTTGTGTCATTAAAGTGATTATATCCTGTGGCGGTTAAATGCATTCCCTGTGAATCTAGAATAGTGCCAACTGTTTGCTGATTATTTTCATGCGGATTACTGATTTTACCAATCATCGTGATTTGTGTAGATGTTAGTTGAAGAATTTTTGTGATAAATTCTTTATGCCTTTCTGCCGGTATAGTGAAAAGCAATTCGTAATCATCACCACCATTCAAGGCAAACTGATTTGCTGTATTGGAGTCTAGTTTCTGCAAACTCTCTGAAAGAGGCAGCAAACTTAAATTTATAACGGCAGAAGCTTTTGATTTGCTCAAAATATGTCCCAGATCTTGCAGCAGACCATCTGAAACATCGATGCATGATGTTGCGTATTGTTTAATAATTTCACATTCTACAAGCCTTGCAGTTGGGTAATTTAGCCTGCTTTCACAGAAGGCTTCATCTTCTTTTGAAATAATCAAGATGACCTTGAATGGCTGCCAAACCACTGCGGCATCACCTATGGTTCCAGTAACAAATATCTTGTCTCCCGGTTTTGCACCACTACGTAATAGTGCATGATTATTTTCTACCGTACCCATCACCTGAATACTTATCGATAAAGGTCCACGTGGTAGTATCGCCACCCACCAAATTAATTGAAGTTTGTACGGCAAGCTTTTCTTAAACCAGTACTAAATTCCCTGAGCCAGACATGATCAATACTCGGCAGCGTTAAAGCCAAAGTAAACCATCTTGCTCTAGCACCCATTGCAGCCAGATCACTTAGATTAACAGTGAGGGCCTTATGCGCAATGGCTTCAGCGGGTGTTTGTTCCGGGAAATGAACCCCGCAGATGAGAGTATCAATTGAAGTAACTAGTTGTTGATTGCTGCCTAATTGCAACACTGCGGCATCATCACCGATACCAGTAACTACATCACCGGAATCATGTCTGAATCATTGTCCCAACGAAAATAGGTTTCTATGAGATCAAACTCACCCAAGAATTAAACTTCCTCTTTACGGAGTTTGTTACCTAGTTTATCCAATACGCCATTAACGAATTTATGCGCCTGGTCAGCACCAAATTTCTTGGTTAGATTAACCGACTCATTAACCACCACTTTGTAGGGTACTTCCGGTTGATTGAGTAATTCACATGTGGCTATACGTAATGCCGCTTTTTCGATCTGATCGAGATGATCTGCTTCTCTATCGAGAAATGCGCCAAATTCTGAATCAAGTTTTTCACTATTCTCTATAGTAAATTTAACTAGGCTCTGAAAATAGGCCATATCAGCTTTTATCATATCTTTTGAAAGGTCTTTATCTTCCTGTAGCCCCAGATAAATATCTTCATAAGAATTCTGGGTCATCTGCCATTGATAAACAGCAATTAAGGCTAATTTCCGTGCTACACGACGTTCAGAAATATATTTGTTTTTCTTATCAACAGGCATTGTTACAGCTTCATTTATGATTTAAAAGAACATATCCAGATAACAAAAATATTAACTAGATTTCGATAATCTAGATTACACCAGAATAAGGTTTTCTAGCTATTGTGGATTACTTGACTTACTTAAACTTCTTCATTAAAGACGTCATTTCGATCGCAGTAACAGCCGCTTCGGCGCCTTTATTACCTGCTTTAGTACCGGCACGCTCGATTGCCTGTTCGATAGAATCAGTCGTCAAAATACCATTAATAATCGGCAAACCTGTATCCAAGGCGATATTCGCCAAACCTTTAGCAGATGCATCTGCAACAATATCAAAATGCGGAGTACTGCCACGAATAACGGCACCTAAGGCAATTACTGATTCGTATTTAGCACTATCGGCCATCACCTGTACCATCACGGGTAATTCAAATGCCCCCGGTACGCGTACGATTTCAATATCTTTGTCCGCAACACCGTGGCGTTGCAATGTATCCACCGCACCTTCCACAAGGCTCTCGACGATAAACGAGTTAAAGCGTGCAACGGCAATACCAAATTTAGCCTTTCCAGGGTTAAAGTCACCTGCAAACTCTTTAATTGAACTCATATTCTCTATTCCTATCTTTGTTCTTATCTTCTATTCCCTACTCTTGCGGCACCTCTAAAAAGTGGCTATAAGTAGGGGGGTGTGTTTTGGCTTTTTATCCATCAGTCTAAACTAGCTGTATTCCGAGACATACTCAACTATTTCCAGACCAAACCCTGCTAATCCGTGAAATTGCTTAGGTGCACTCATGACACGCATCTTAGATACGCCGACATCACTCAAGATTTGAGCACCAATACCGAATGTTTTTAACGCGGTTGGCGATGATTCATCATACTCAGCTTGTTTCTCGTGATTAACATCTATTTCTCTCAAACGATCAAGAAAACTTCCAGAACTTGCACCACGGAGAACAACTATTACACCCTGTTCTTCTCGTTCCATAATTTGCATCACATCTCGCAATGGCCAGGAACAACCTTCTTCCTGCAGTGATAGCATATCGCATAGTGTGTCTTCTACATGCACTCGCACCAATATAGGCTCATCTTGTTTAACCTCACCTTTTATCAAGGCCAGATGAGTACGCTGGCTGGCATCATCTTTGTAACCCACGACTTTGAATACACCAAACTCCGTCTTTAGCTCAGCTTCGTGTTTACGCACAATGGTCTTTTCATTTTGTACACGGTAACGGATTAAATCTTCGATCGTGCCAATTTTTAAATCATGTTTCTCTGCAATTTTGAACAGATCATCACGACGCGCCATGCTCCCATCTTCATTTAAAATCTCTACAATTGCAGCGGCAGGTTCGAAACCAGCCAAACGCGCTAAATCACAACCCGCTTCAGTATGACCCGCACGCGTTAATACGCCACCGGGTTGCGCCATTAATGGAAATATATGACCAGGTTGCACAATACTTTCGCTAGTCGCATCGGGAGCCACTGCAGCACGAATCGTCAATGCACGATCGTAAGCTGAAATTCCTGTGGTTACTCCTTCAGAGGCTTCAATAGAAACGGTAAAGTTGGTGCTGAATTCTTCATTATTTTCAGCAACCATTAACGGTAACGCAAGCTGTTTGCAGCGCTCTGGTGTTATCGGCATGCACACCAAACCACGTCCATAAGTAGCCATGAAGTTGATATCTTCAGGTCGCACTTTTGATGCTGCCATCAAGAAATCACCTTCGTTCTCACGATCTTCATCGTCGACGATAATGACCATTTTACCCGCGGCTAGATCTTCAATTATTTCTTCAATGCTATTAAAATTCATATGTTTAAGTTCGTGGTGCAAAACCATTTTCGGCTAAATATGCTTCTGTTATATTTGATGCTTGTACATTTTTGCCTTCACTCAATGCGCCACCTTGTAACAAACGCTCTAGATAACGGGCAATTATATCAACTTCTAAATTTATTTTAGTTCCTGCTTGATAACCACTAATTACTGTTTCTTGCAATGTATGAGGAACAATATTGATTTCAAAGTAAACACCATCTACGCGGTTTACTGTAAGACTCACACCATCAATTGTGATAGAACCCTTAGCCGCAATATAACGTGCTAAATCATCAGGTGCCTTGATGCGAAAATGCTCTGATCGACCATCATTACGTCTTGATTCAACTTCGCCAAGGCCATCGACATGACCACTGACTAAATGACCACCCAGGCGAGTTTGTAGGGTTAATGCTTTTTCTAAGTTAACTCTAGATCCTTTTGATAAGCTTCCTAAAGAAGTTAAAGATAGTGTTTCTCTGGAAACATCTGCAGTAAAGCTGTTTTCTGTCATCGCTACTGCAGTTAAGCACACGCCATTGACGGCAATACTATCTCCCAACTCGACATCGTTCATGTCCAGTTTTCCGGTATTTACAAGCAAAGACACGTCCCCACCTTTCGCCTGAAGATTTAAAATCGTACCGATTGATTGAATGATGCCTGTAAACATTGTTTTTTAACTACAAGTTGGTTTGTTACTACGAAAAAAGTGTTGTATATCGCGCATAATTGCGGGGGTTGGGTATTATCACCTAGCTAAGTTGAGATAGAAACCCCGAGAGTTGACTATTTAGTAATAGAATCAGTAAAACTAGACCAATGATAAGTTAATAATAAGTCAAAGATTAATAATGGTTTTACATTTTTTTATAAAGATGAGGTGCTAAATTACGATTGTATTGCCAACCATGCCTTCCAGGCTTTTGTCCTAACTTAGGTGGATGATATACAGCTGACACTCTGTTATTGTTAAAATATGGATTGAGCAAACCGTAAACTTTAAGAACGTTCTTCACATATTGCTTGGTTTCTTTATAAGGTGGAATACCCTTGTATTTATCGACAGCACCTTCACCTGCGTTATAAGCGGCAATCGCCTTTTTTAAGTCGCCTTTATATCGATCAAGTAAGAATTTCAGATACTTAACACCACCACGGATATTCTGTTTCGGATCATAACTATTGCTGACACCAAAACGCTCAGCAGTATCAGGAATTAGTTGCATTAAACCCTTGGCACCAGCCGGTGATAACGCTTTTTTCTTAAAACAGGACTCGGCAGTAATTAACGATTTAACCAGGTTGGTATCCACGTTATACCGCTTAGAATACTTATTAATATGAACCTTGTATTTAACTGCTTTAGCATGCACCTGTTTAGCATTCCAGGTTAAACAGTTATCTGGGAAGTTAAGTATAGGTGTTGCTGTTAGCTGCAGGATTATTATTTTGACTTTGCGCTTGATTAGCTTTGCTTCAGATCCTCGGACACATTACATTATTTCGAGTTAAATTTAACATTGCCAATTTCATGTTTTTATCGATTGCTGGTGATCACAGCCATGTATTATGCCATAGCTAAGTAGCACTAATGAGTAGTACGAGAAAATTGAAAGTTGTTTATAAAATTTTAAAAACATTGAAGATTAGAGCACAGCTACTTTATTAGGGGTAATCTTATATTATAGTGTATTTTTCCAATAAAAAGTTCGTTTGCCACATTAATCAAATTTGCCTATTTCAGCTAACACAGAAGTAGCATAGCAACCTGCGGGTAGAGAAAAAGTTAATTCAACAGTCTTATCCGCATCATTTATCGTCTTTA
The DNA here is from genome assembly GCA_963760355.1 of uncultured Gammaproteobacteria bacterium. Taxonomy (GTDB): domain Bacteria; phylum Pseudomonadota; class Gammaproteobacteria; order Thiotrichales; family Thiotrichaceae; genus Cocleimonas. The sequence continues at coordinate 128,673 of CAVXCT010000031.1, forward strand.
TTCGTGTTTTCGTTCTTGTCAATAAACGCAAAACTCAGGTTTTCAACACTTAGTCGCATTGCACGACGTTCTTGTTTTAAGCCATTTCTTTCAAGACCATCACATAAGACTTTTAAAATTTCCAGCAATCTCGCTCTCTAATATCTGAGTCTCACCCTGAGATGCCAATCGTCCTCGTCCCCACAACGCTGCTGTAGGGTGCAAATCATGTTCAATGACTCGCTGAATAATGTCATCATTGAGTGCTTCGTAAAAACACGACTTAGAACCATTCAGCATAAACACATCTCCTTCAATGGCTTTATCCCAGTTATCTGCGTCAATTCGTGCCGAAAGGATATGGTTAAAAATCCATGAACGCGCTGCAGATAAATAGATACTGCGTTTGGCTCGATCTTTGATCTTAAATTCGCCAGCAAACCATTTTTCAGCTCTTTCTATATTAAAGTTATTATGACCAAAGCGTTGCGTCCCAAAATAATTGGGGACACCTTGCTGTTTGATGCGATCAATTGTTGCTTCAAGTTCAGATTCATCACCTTTGAAATCACGAAGTACCAGTGTAAATTTATTACCTATTAAAGCACCACGCCTGAGCTTTTTATCGTGTCTTTTCTCAGCCAATACTTCTACTGACTCTGGCAATACTGCTTGCCAATCTGGCGCTTCACGCCCTGGCATCTGCACGCTAAACCATTGAGTCGTTACAGCATTACGATCTTTAAGCCCGGCATAACTGGCATCCCTGCGTGGAACGCCAGCCGCTTTAGCTAACAACCCTCCTACCCAATCAGTATTCTCACCCGTTTTCCTGATATGCAACCACACGTGTTCACCAATTCCTGACGGTGAAAACTGTTGAATTTCATCCACCTGAAAATCTGTCGCATTGCTACGAATGTGTCCTGATAGCGTGCTATTTTTATTTACCCTGGTAAAGGATATTTTATCTAAGTCAGTCATGGGCGAGGAGTATAAAGCGTGATGCTATGTTCTTGATAACTAATTGAAGCAACAAATGTTTAATAATTGACACCCCCCTACTTATAAGCACTTTTTAGACAATATCCAAATGTGATTGAATACGATTCCAACTGGATTCACCCGCTAGTCTAATCACCTTTTGCTGCATGCCATACCAGCCTTGAAGACCACCACTATGGACCATGGTAATTGATGTACCTCGATCAAATTGCCCAGAAGCTAGCTGTTCGACCAAACGCCGACACATTTTACTGGTGTAAATAGGGTCTAATAATATTCCGGTTTGTTCTAGCCAATTCAGAATAAAAATGAGGTGTTTCTCATCAATCTTTGCATAACCGCCATAATCAGCCTGTTCAATTAAATAATTGGATGTGTTTACGCCTTCTTTTTCAATGAATGTGGCGATACGACTTGCTAATGATTGATCTTTTAATACTGCATAAGAGATGGCCTGTTGCGATTCTTCAAGTCCACATACCAAGCCTGCAAAACTTGCCCCAGTGCCACTGGCAATGGTTAAAATATCACTAGAGTGTTGGACATTGATATCTTTTGCTAGTTCTGCACATCCTGATATTGCCAGTTGACTGCTTCCACCCTCTGGAATAATTAAAGCGTTTGGAAACCTTTTTTGTAAATCTGCCAAATACCTTTTATCATCACGTAACTGGTACTCTTTTCGAGTGACAAACTCAAATTCCATACCCGCCATTCGAGCAGCAGTTAATGTCGGGTTGTCTGCATATTCTGGTTCTCCACGAATGATACCAACACTTTGTAAATCATACCTATTCGCCAACATCGCCAAAGCATGGACATGATTCGAAAATGCACCACCAAAACTTATAAGCTGTTTTATATTATTAGCTTTAGCGTACTCAATATGCGCTTTTAATTTGTAATACTTGTTACCACTGGCAAGTAGATGGATTTGATCAGCACGTGCAATAAATAAATCTATACCTGCATTTTTCACATCTGCAAGTTCAATTTTTTCAATACCTAGAATGGGTTTGTTCCAAAGTGAATTAGTCATAAAATTTTTTCATATTTAATCACTTAACAGAATTAAAGAAATTGACAGTTCAGAAAGTTAGCGTATTTTAGAAACTTCGAATAACAATAAACAGTCATATTTACATACACAATGAACGTCAGGAGACAGCTTTATGCAAAGATCTACTTTAATCAAAACTACATTTTTAAGTGCATGTGTTTCTTTTTCTGCTGCGGCTATCGCTGCTGATGATGCAGGAATGAAAACCTACAACGATGCCTGTAAAGTATGCCACGATGCTGGTATCGCAGGTTCACCAAAATTTGGAGATGCAGACGCCTGGGCACCAAGAATAGCGACGGGTATCGATACACTTTATACCAATTCACTTAAAGGTAAAGGCGCAATGCCAGCTAAAGGTGGCCGAGCTGATATCTCTGATGATAATATCAAAGCAGCAGTCGATTACATGGTTAAAAGCGTATCTAAATGAACTTATAAATCGCAATTACTAATTTATAGGAAATAGTTTTGAGTTATTTATATTATTTTTTTATAAGTAATGTTTAATTTATGACTATTTAAAGTCAAAAAAGGCAGCCGATTCAGCTGCCTTTTTTATTGCTAAAATTATATTTTTGTATCTCTAAAGGCAAATACACAGTTAAAAAAATATAGGGTAAAGTCAAAGAAATATTAACCTAATTTTTTAGTATTATTTATCACTCTATATTGTTATTTTTTCATAACATTACATAACACATTCATACATAAGGAATCATTCTATGGCACGTCAAACAGACCTCATCGCACCTTCTATCCTTTCTGCTGATTTTGCTCGTTTGGGAGAAGAAGTCGATAACGTCATAAAATCAGGTGCAGACGTGGTGCATTTTGACGTGATGGATAATCACTACGTGCCTAATCTAACCATCGGTCCATTGGTTTGTGATGCATTACGTAAACACGGTGTGACTGCTGATATCGATGTGCATTTGATGGTTAAGCCGGTTGATAGAATCATTCCTGATTTTGCAGAAGCTGGCGCGTCTTACATTTCATTCCACCCGGAAGCTTCAGAACACGTAGATCGTACTTTGCAAATGATTCGTGAATTAGGTTGTAAAGCGGGTTTGGTTTTCAACCCAGCGACTTCTTTGGATGTTCTTGAATACGTTATGGATAAAGTAGACCTGATATTATTGATGTCAGTAAACCCGGGATTTGGTGGTCAAAGTTTCATACCTTCAACGCTTACCAAGCTCAAGCAATGCAGAAAATTAATCGATGAGTCTGGCTACGATATCCGTCTTGAAGTAGACGGTGGCGTTAAAGATAACAATATCAAAGAAATCAAAGAAGCGGGCGCAGATATGTTTGTTGCGGGTTCGGCCATCTTTGGTGCTGCAAATGCCGATGATCCAAATGACTACGAGACTATTTGTGGCAAATTCCGTGAGCAATTAGCAGCTGCTAACGTTTCATAAGTTAAATTAAATTTAATAAAGCCACCCCCCTACTTTGAATGATATTACGTTTTTGTTTTTAAAAACGTAAATAGAATTTATACAGGGTTAGCCAGTTTTTAGCTTATGTTTTATAAAACCTAAACCTCGATTATTTGTATCTAAATACATTAACCTGCTTTTTTATCATGCTTCATTTAGCATGGTAAAACAGTCTGCATTAAAAATACCGACGAGTTCCACTATGAGCAAAACATTCACACCCGAATTAATTATGATTGATGTAGACGGGACTCTGGTTGATTCAGTGCCTGACCTTTCATGGTGTCTAGATGAAACATTAAAACAGGTTGGTCTTCCTCCACGTGGCGAAATCTCTGCGCGCAAATGGGTAGGTAATGGCGTAATACGAATCGTTGAACGTGGTATCGCAAATGATCTAGATGCGCCTCATGATGAAGCCGTTTTCAAAGAAGCGATGCCAATTTTTAGAGCGCTTTATGCAGAAAACACATCAAAACGCAGCAAGCTCTATGAAGGTGTCCGTGAAGGTGTCGATTACTTAAAATCTACCGGCATCAAACTCGGTTGTATTACTAATAAAGATGCTGAGTTTACCCACCCTATTTTAAAAGACCTGGGTCTTTGGGATGATTTCGAAATCGTAATCAGTGGCGATACCTTGCCGAAAAAAGAAGCCAGACCCAATGCCACTTTTACACGGCGCGAGAGAACTCGGCGTAAAACCAGAAAATTCTTTGATGCTGGGTGACTCTACTTCAGACGTGAAAGCTGCCCGTGCTGCTGGCTTCGATATTATCTGTATGTCTTACGGTTATAATCATGGCGATGACATAAGAGATTCGAATCCTGATGCGGTGATTGATTCGATGACAGAACTCTCAGAAATGATAAAATCGCCAAATTAATCAAGTTATATAAACAGCCTATCCATTTGGTTGTTTACTACTTGCTGATCTGTTTAAAAGCGAGTTAGAATACACACATGTTAAATCACTCTATAAATAATAACTGGCTTTGGCTATAGCGTCTTTTGAAAAAAAGACAGTTGTATTTCTTTCTATACCAATGCTCTTACGTTTATATCAGGTTTAACCATGAACAAATCACAATTCGAAGCTTACCTTTCTGAAGGTTATAACCGCGTACCACTGGTTCGCGAAATTCTAGCTGATCTCGACACTCCTTTAAGTACTTATCTCAAACTCGCCAACGGGCCTTACTCTTATTTATTCGAGTCAGTTCAAGGTGGAGAAAAATGGGGTCGATATTCAATCATTGGTTTACCTGCCAAAACCATCATAAAAGTAACAGATAGAGAAATTGAGGTCGTGACCGATGGCGAAACAGTTTCGTCTGAGACGGTAAGCGATCCGCTGGAGTGGATTGAAAATTACAAAGAACAAATTAAAGTCCCTGAGATAGAGGGAATGCCTCGTTTTAACGGTGGTTTAGTTGGTTACTTTGGTTATGAAACAATCCGTTATATCGAGCCTAAACTCTCCGGTGTAGAAGCAGAGTCAAAACCCGACCCATTGCAGACGCCCGATATTCTGCTGATGCTTTCAGAAGAAGTCGTCATTTTTGATAACCTAAATGGCATTCTTTCGGTGATAGTTCATGCCAGCGACGGCGAATACGAAAGTGCACAGAATCGACTCGATTATTTAAGTAATAAACTGCAAGAGCCATTAACGCTATATAAACCCGTTAATAATCCTCAGACTATAACAGAAGAAGATTTTGTCTCTGGTTTCACCGAGGAAGGTTTTAAGCAAGCAGTCGAGACCACACGTGAGTACATCAAAGCCGGCGATGCCATGCAAGTGGTGCTTTCACAACGTCTCAGCATACCTTTTGAAGCCCCACCGATTGATTTATATCGTTCTTTACGTTCGTTTAATCCGTCACCTTATATGCACTATATGAATCTTGATTCATTTCCAGATCGTCGGATCTTCACCAGAAATTCTGGTCAGATTAGATAATGGAGAGATTACTGTTAGACCAATCGCGGGAACTCGCAAACGTGGCCATGATAAAGTAAAAGATTTAGCGATGGAAAAAGAGTTACTGAGTGACCCTAAAGAACTCGCAGAGCATTTAATGTTGATCGATTTAGGTCGCAACGACGCTGGACGTGTTAGCCAGATTGGTACGGTAAAATTAACCAGTAAAATGGCTATTGAACGTTATTCACACGTAATGCATATCGTTTCAAATGTTGTCGGTAAGCTATTACCAGACATGACGGCTATCGATGTACTTCGCGCAACCTTCCCTGCGGGCACCGTAAGTGGTGCACCTAAAATACGCGCAATGGAAATTATCGATGAATTAGAACCTGTGAAACGCGGGATTTATTCTGGTGCTATTGGTTATCTGGCGTGGAATGGTAATATGGATACCGCGATTGCGATTCGTACCGGTGTCATTAAAGATAAGACCTTACATATTCAAGCAGGTGCTGGTGTCGTCTATGACTCCAAACCCGAACTGGAATGGATGGAAACCATGAACAAAGCACGCGCTATATTCAAAGCGGTTAGCCAAGCTGCAGCTGGCTTAGATGGTTCTTTTACATCAAGCACACATAAATAAATTAAGGAGCAGGACATGATTCTAATGATAGATAATTACGACTCCTTTACCTATAACCTGGTGCAATATCTAGGTGAATTAGGCGCTGATGTCGTTGTTGATCGTAATGACCAAATCACTATTGAGGAGATTGAAGAGCTTGCACCAGAGAGGATAATGATTTCTCCTGGGCCCTGTACACCATCAGAAGCTGGGATTTCACTAGATGTTATCGAACACTTTAAAGGAAAAATGCCGATTTTTGGCGTTTGTCTTGGGCATCAAGCAATCGGTCAAGCCTTTGGCGGTAAGATTGTACGTGCTGATGAAATTATGCATGGTAAAACGTCGTGTATTTACCATCGTGATGTAGGAATTTTTAAAGGATTACCAGAACCTTTCAATGCAACTCGCTATCATTCTTTGGTGATCGAGCAGGAGACTTTACCTGCTTGTCTTGAAATGACTGCATGGACAGAAACGGAGTGCGGCGAAATCGATGAAATCATGGGTGTTCGTCATAAAGAATTTGCTATTCAAGGGGTACAGTTTCATCCAGAATCGATTCTGACTGAACACGGTCATGATATGCTGCAAAACTTTCTTAATATGTAATCCGCATATGATTAGAATGTAATTACAATGTCTAACGATACTCACCCAGCTGAAAATCAAGGAACTATTCAAGCAACAATACGTTCTCGACTATTAAGTATTTTTTACGATAGCTTGATCGTATTTTTTATTATCATAATTTCCAGTTTAATAATTCAGTGGATTATCATTAGTTCTGCTTTAGTCCCTTTGCAACAGGTACAAATCAGTGAAACCGAAATAATCAGCGCTATACCCACCGATAGCCCGACTAATTTGTTTTTAAAAAGCCTTTGGTTGATTCTAAGTTTTCTTTATTTTGGCTACTTCTGGACAAAACGTGGTCAAACTCCGGGGATGAAAGTCTGGAAGATCAAACTAGTGAATAACAACAACGCACTCATCTCATGGCCTGAATCTCTGATACGCTATATCACCGCCCTCTTCGGACTTGGTTTATTGCTAATACCCTTTAATAAGCCACGCCAGGCAGTGCAAGACATCTTGAGCAAAACAACTCTCATCAAAGTTTAAACATAGCGATGTCCGACCACTTAACAGAACAGACCACCGAAAAGATCATTGGGAACAGTAATTACTGGGGATTCTGGGTTACTTTAGCCTTAAGCATTCTCATTTTTATTATCTTCTCAGTATTACAATCACTTATTCTGACAGGCTATATGTTCATTAACGAAGGCGTGTCGATTGCTGATGCCTTACAGTCAGATTCTACAGTTGACCTCGAGAAATTACTGTCTAACTATGCATTAAATGGTGATGCAATCAGCATTTCACAAATTCCCTCGGCACTAATAGGAATCGCTTTAGTAATCCTGTTTGTGTTTTTGCGTAGAACCATTGGTATTAAAGACTATCTTGAGTTGTATTTACGCCAAAGCTAAAGCACTTATTCCTGTTTTTAGGTCTTATGATTCTTGCCATGATGCTGATGGAAGCAGTCAATGTCTGGTTAGATCGGCCAACGCCTGAATTTATGACTAAAGTATATTCAAGCACCAAAAACCTACCGTTACTTTGGATAGCTGTGGGGGTCTCTGCTCCTTTTTTTGAAGAAGTCCTGTTCCGTGGCTTCTTTTTTGAAGGCATACGAAATAGTGCTTTTGGCACGCTAGGTGCAATACTACTTACCTCAGCTAGCTGGGCCATCATACACATGCAATATGGCTGGTTTGAAATAATCAGTATCTTCTTTATTGGAATCCTATTTGCAATCGCCAAACTCAAAACTAAATCACTGTACGTACCGATAGCGATGCATATGCTAATGAATTTAGCAGCAAGCCTTAGTATGCAGTTAAACTTATAGCAAACTCCTTTTCACATAAGCCCCTCTAATTTACCAAGACTGGTTTTATGTTAACCATTTGATTAAAAAGCCCTATACCCTAAATACTTTCTACTATAATCGACTAGATATATAGATTTATTATTGGTGGAAATGATATGAGTGAACGCGATTCTATAGATGTTGATGTTGTTATTGTCGGTGCCGGCCCTGCTGGTTTATCTACGGCTATCCGTTTAGCTCAACTTGCCAAAGACAAGGGACAGGAACTGGCTATTACAGTTCTGGAGAAAGGTGCCGAAGTAGGTGCACATTCTCTTGCTGGTGCAATTCTGGAAACTCGTGCACTCGATGAATTAATGCCTGACTGGAAAGACAAAGGTGCGCCAATCAGCACCTCGGTCACGGAAGATCATTTCACCTACCTGACTGAAAAAGGCTCCAAGCGACTCCCTACTCCACCTTCAATGAACAACCACGATAATTATGTCGTGAGCCTCAGTCGTCTCACAAAATGGCTGGGTGAACAATCCGAAGCAATGGGTATAGAAATCTATGCTGGTTTCGCTGCAGCAGAAGTCCTTTACGATGAAAACAACAAAGTTGTAGGTGTTGCTACAGGCGAAACTGGCATGCATAAAGATGGCACTAAAACACCATCCTACGATCCTGGTATGGAGCTACGTGCAAAGCTAACCATCGTTGCTGAAGGCTGTCGTGGTTCGCTGAGTCGTTTATTAATTGATCATTATGATTTAGCCAAAGATTCTGCACCTCAAACATACGGAATTGGCATTAAAGAAGTCTGGGAAGTTAAACCAGAAAAACACCAAATGGGCAAAACACTACATACGATTGGATGGCCATTAAAAAGCGATACCTATGGCGGATCTTTCCTCTATCACATGGAAAAAAACCTTGTGGCCGTTGGATTCGTTGTGGGATTGGATTACTCAAACCCATACCTTAGCCCATTCGAAGAATTCCAGCGCTTTAAAAACCACCCATCGATTAGACCGCTTTTTGAAGATGGGCAACGCCTAAGTTACGGCGCACGTGCGCTTTCTGAAGGTGGCTTACAGTCTTTACCTAAATTAGATTTTCCGGGTGGATTACTCATTGGTGATGCGGCTGGCTTCCTCAATGTAGCTAAAATCAAAGGCATTCATACCGCCATGAAAAGTGGCATGCTCGCTGCAGAAGCAACCTTTGAAGCGCTTACTGCGGAATCAAAGTGAACAGGTTTCATACGAAGCTGCTTTCAAAGCATCATGGATGCACGAAGAACTTCATAAAGTCCGTAATATCCGCCCTGGTTTCAGCAAAGGTTTACTCCTTGGTTTAGCCAATGCGGGTTTAACTGCTTATGTTACTCGCGGTAAAGAACCGTGGACGATGACTCACCATGCAGATCATTTGCAATTAAAGAAAAAGTCAGAAGTGACCAAAATTGATTATCCTGCTCCTGATGGCAAAGTAACTTTTGATCGTCTTTCATCGGTTTATTTATCCAATACATTCCACGATGAAAACCAGCCGATTCATCTGAAACTAAAAGATCAAAAAGTGGCGATCGATACCAATCTGGATCTTTATGATTCACCCGAATCACGTTACTGCCCGGCTGCAGTGTATGAGATTGTAGAAGAAGATGATGGTTCAAAAGCCCTGCTCATCAACTCACAAAACTGTGTGCATTGTAAAACCTGTGATATCAAAGACCCAATGCAGAATATTGTCTGGACAACACCAGAAAGTGGTGGGCCTATGTATAGTAATATGTGAAGATCTGACTGATATATTACAAATTTTTGTATTATCTGAGTCAGATCCAAATCTATGTCGGTAATAATCAAATACTAAAGGCAACATTTACTCTAGTTCTCTAATTACGTAAATATTAAAAAATAAAAATGTTAAATATTTCACAGAATTCTTTTTCCTACTAGAATAAGGTGTATGGATGCAAACATAAAATAGCGTCATACCATATTTATTAACATAAAAAGGAATACCCTATGTCATCTATTAAACTCAATGTACCGCTTGAAGCACAGGAGAAGGCCAACTGCTGTTGGCATACTAGTGCGTACATGATTTGGCTCTATTGGCAACAAAATGGAAAGGGAGCTGGCCCAATGAATACCGTCCAAAGCAAGTACGACGTAGCAGATACCACAGGCATCTTTCCTGGGGAATTTATAACGCTCGCACAAAAGGTCGGGCTATACAAACTTCCCATAAAAAATAATCACTCTAGAAAAGATCTTTTCAAGTATCTACGTGATGGAGGCCCAGTCTGGTGTGCAGGTTATTGGTTTGGTGTGGGTCATATTATTGTGTTAACTGGAGTTGGGAAAGGTAAGGTTTACTTTAATGACCCTGCCGGAGGGGTCAAAAAGGAGGGAACAGTGAAATGGTTTAACGAAAAACTATCCACGCAGTTACAAGGTTGTCTCATGGTAAAAGATCCTGGCCGTTATTAAATGATTTCATATAGCATTTCATTACAAATGATAAAATGCATATGACACAAATTACTAGTGAAAAGTAACGCCAAAAACCCTTAAGTGAATAACGCTAAATGAGGTATTCTTCAGGGATAGTCAAATTGCACTTACACTTACATTCACCCTCCCTACATTAAGAGGTTTTTTGTTTACACAATGCAAAAACCAAGCGTAAATTTTACTACCAAAATGGGTGTGTTAGTAAAACAATTTCAACGAGCCCAACCATTAAAACTTATCATCCATGCCGGCACACCAAAAACGGGCACTACAAGCTTACAAACCTACCTCGAAAAAAAACAACGAAAGCTTAGAGGCAAAGGAATTCTTTACCCACATAATCTTGAAAGCCTACAAAACACTAACGCGCCAAAACACCAATGGTTTGAAAAAAACCTCGTTACAACTCATTTAGAAAACTTTCTGGAAAACTTTAAGAATATACTTTCGCAGGTTCAAGAAAACACCCACACCATTATCCTGTCATCCGAAGGCATTTATAATTACTGGTGGGACTTTCCTGGTGATTCAAAAGACCTTTTAAGAGAACTGAGTAAACTTTTCGAGGTAGAGATCTGGGTATGGTTCCGCGAACCCCTCGCGTTTATCGAAAGCTATTACAAACAATGTATTCGCAACCCGCAAATTGAAAATAACCCGTGTTATGGCAAAGACCTATCCTTTGCTGAAATGTTAGATATCGAGTGGTTTTCCCGACATTTAGATTACCAGGGATTTGTCACAGAATGCCAAACAATATTTGGTGAAAACTGTGTCTCAGCATTTAAATACGATGGTGATATCGTACAAGAAGTCATCCATAAAATAGGGCTAGCAACACCATACGACAATCCAACCCCAAGACAAAACCAAAGTTTTAACAATGCATCAATATACATTTTAAGAAAGGTTAATCGCTATAACTTGAAAGCAAAGGATAAAAATCGGTTGATACCACACCTGAAAGAAATTAATGAAGTGATTGAGGATTATTCGAACGAAACACTTATTGATGAAACATCTAAACAGAGAGTTTTAGAGCTAACTCATCCACTAGAATTTTGATAACACCCCCACTTATAGGCAATTTTTTAGTTATAGAAGTGCCATTTATAAACTAATTTAGTTTCCCACTCATATTTACAAGAAAATGATTACTATATTTTTTTTACTTATCGCTTTTAAATTTAACCATTCGCATGACTTGTATATCTGAGACAAAAACCACTCCAGAATGCTTACTAAAAAAGGGTGTAAAGCCTCCTAAAATGGGTTCTACCAATTCTTCCGGCACTGCCGCAATGATCATAATTAACAAATCATCTTCATTGAACATCAGATGACCTTCATGGAAGCCTTGGCTCCCTTTTCCTGACAAATTGTTTACGATGGAATAACCTTTAACATTCGCATGATCTAGCAGATCAGTAGCAAATTCTTGATACTCACCTTCGATAATAATTTCAAGTTTTTTTAGTGGGCTAAGTGCAATATTGTTCATTTTATAAGGCTTCCTCAAAAACGGGGTCTTCAACATTTAACTGGCGATATACTTGCCATTTATTATCTTCAAATAGATATACGGTAAGAGTTTCAGGATCATAAATTAGCAAACGAATCCAACCGTTTACTACTAATTTTTTTACCGAGATTACGCTTTCTAACGCTTTTTTAGCGTGCTCAAAAGGTGCTTCAATTAATGTCATCAGTCTTACAGGTTCATGATATGGTTTGCCATCTTTAAGTACTGTTTGTGACGGCAAGCCAGTGCGTAAATCACTGATATTTCCTGTCATAACACCAAAATGTCCGGCAATATTATGATTAACTTTGCTACCACTTCCATAATGATCATTGTCTACGGTAGAGAAATAATGTTCCATGTTGATCCATTGTCCAACCACTAGCGGACCAGTCAGAATATTCTCAAGTAAACGTAATTTAGGGTCAATACGGTAATCATATGAGTGCAAAAAAGCACGACCATCCAACAAAGCATTACTGGTTAGATGACGTCTACCAATAACGAAATATGCATTACGGGATAAGCCCCATTCTGGCCTAACCTGGGACCAATCTACAGCATTCCTCTGTGCCAAAGAATAAGCTGTTGAGCTATTATCAGCTGTATTTAGTGTTAAGCCCAATGTAGGTAAACGTTCTTGCGCACAAAGATGTGATGCTGCATTAAGCCCTTTTCGTAAGCGTTCGATATAAATTAAATGTGCCGGGGGTATAAGTTCTAAATCTAATAACACCACTTCATCAGTCGTGGTGTTATGGAATGCAGGCACAAACCAGGTATCGTCAGGAATATGGATATCATATCGTTGCAATCTTTTACGTACTTGTGATTTATTGGCCATTTGCGCCAATACCCTTCCGCTGACTAAACCATGGTTTCCTCCACATGCACCGCAATCCAACGCTGATTCATACGGATTATTGGCTGAAGTGCTCCCGTGTCCAACTAATAACACAAATCTTGAAAAGTTCTTGTTTAGACCGATTGATTGCAACGCCTGGCTGACATAAGTTGACTGTTCATCTAAAGTAAATCCAATCCGGCCCAGTTGCTCTAGTTGCCAATGAGAAAATGAGGTATTTATACGAAAGTCCTTTTGCAGACGCTCGATAAATGAACGCAGTTTGCTCTCACTAATTGCTAGGTTTATAAGCGACTCACTAAGCTCAGTTGCATTATCCAACGCCGATTCCCGTAGCTCTCGAACCATTGCGTCAGTGACATTTTCAGGAGGTAAGCCAAATTCCAATTCTATAGCTTTTACTATCACTGCTCTTTGAGCCGCGCGTAGAATTGAATCAGCTTCAATCCGACTTAACTTATCCAGTAATAAATGAGTACGAGGTTGTTCAGCATGTAAATGTTTACGCCAACTATGGTAAGTCTTAGGTGCCAGAGTTTTTCCGATCATATCGAAACCAAATAACAAACCAATGGCTTCTACGGTAAAAAATGGTGCAACAACAGATTCTTTCAGTTCATGAACGGCTTTTTCTAGAACGGCCATTGAAGAATCGTCCTGGACTCCTGAAGCTGCAATTTCCAAAACGACATTCTTCGGTGTCAAAATAACGGGACAAAGATGCAGTTCGTTTCCTTTCCCTAACTCCATCAAGCTCACAGGAATTCCAAAGAAACCAGCGATTCCATAAGTCTGGTATTCACCAATATGCTCGAGATGTCGACGTATTCGTTCAGATCGAGTATCAATGCAAAAAAGTGCCTGTGCGAAAGGTCGCTTTTCTGTATCTTCTGAAAGAACAGGGGTTATATCTTCGAGAAGTTGGTGCATTCCTTTACTTTCCATAGCACGCAACCAAATCATTCCTTCTCTTTGCTCACAAGTAGTCCAGTTTTCCAGCAAAACTTTTACGTCATCTATTGATAATGTAGATAATTTATCACTATCCTCTGCCAAATCGGCTATTGTTTTTAGGTGGGTTGTTTGTTGCCGTGCCTCATATTTTCGCTTTTCACGAACGTAGTTCTCGAAGGTCTTTCTAATGATTTCTGGCTTATTCCTTGCAAGCGCTTGTTCCACTTGAATGACCATTGAGGGAATTGTTTGACCACTATGAAGTTCATAGCGCAGATATATTTCAGATGTTCGTTCATTGATTGCAACTGAGAGTGCATCAAGGGTATTGTGTTGACGGTGCTTTTTGCTGGAATTGAGCAATGCTAAGGCAAGTGTCAAACGTATAGCCATGAAGTCAATCAGATCACCAGGAAATTGCTCGCCCCAGTAATAACGTTTTGCGCTGGAACGCCAGCGTATAAAACCAACCCAACCATGTAATCGCGATAGTTCATGCGTAAAATAATCCATCCAACGTTCTTCAGGAATACCAAATTGATTCATTACATAATCAATAATACCCTCTGGTTCATCAGATTCTCCTAAAATACGCCGTACTTCTCTTCCGCGTCTTAGAATAGGTAAATTATGTAATGCCAAATCACGCCAAGCTTTAAATAAACCCTGATCTCGACCAGGCATATTCCAGGCTGATTGCCCTTCATCAAAAAAATTAAGACAACTTTTTATGACTAAGGTATCAATCTCTGTGCCTATTCGACAACCTAACAAAGCATCAACTGCTTCATATATGGGTCGATCTTCGAGAAGTTTCTGGTGGAGACTTTGTGCAATTTCTTGAGTATTTATTTCTAGGTCAATATCGTTAGATTCATCATTTAACAGACTATGGACATCTGCAGCAGTAGCCAAAGTAACAGCTTGACTTGTAGTTTGTTCACTTTTTGTGAGGAGTGCGAAAAACCATTCTTCGAGATTGAGTTTTTCGGTATGTTCATTTTCTGCTAGAAATTTAGCAATTTCGACTCGCAATGAGTTTTCATCAATTTTTCCTTCTGCAAGATATTCCTGGTACTGGCTACGAGATAAAAAACCATTGCCATGAAAAAGCTTCTGTCCTTCTGCTACCGCCTCAGAAAATGGTAGATGCTCAAGACCATGAAGTGGATTATGGTGAATAAAAGTTCGCATTGGCCAGAAAAAAGAAATTGGCTCTGCCGCCATGTGAATCATGGAGCGAATTTTTAGATGTTTTCCCAATGTTGCTATCATTCTAGACCCCCACTAATGAACAACCCTGCAAAAGCTAATAAGGTCAAGATAATAATGAAGCTCCAGGCTAATCCATTGTGTAAATCTTCAGCCTGATACTTTTCATCAGCAGACCCTATTACTAAACCTTGTATGATGCGTATCCCAGCCCAACTCCAAAGAAGCCAAATTACTAGCAGGACGATAGTTACAACAGGAGAAGCAATAGATGTAGCCAATGTTAAAAATTTAAGCATCACAAAGAAATTTGGGAAAATAGGAGTGGCGATTGATGCAAAAATGCACACAATCAATAAACCAGAAAAACGTGGCATGGTGGTTGAAAGGCCATTATAGAGATGAGTGTATGCTACCCCAAAACGTTGTTTAAGCTCATTAGCTAATAATATAATGAGTGCTAACGGTATACCGAAACCTAATAGATAACTAAATAATTCGGCGAAGTTATTTTCTTGTGTTACATCTAACGCTAAAAGAGGAATCCAAAATAAACTCCAGATCGAGGTAGCCAGAAATCCAGCCCAGGTATTAATATCGCGTTGTGTGATTAATCGATAGGCATATAGCAAGGCAGTGAATACTGCCCAAACAAGAACCCAACTAGGTATCTGTAACTCAAACCAGAAAAATAGAGCGAAACCTAGTATTGGCCAGAAAATGAGTAAGACTATTTTTAAAAAAGGATTGGTGATTTTCCCCAGTAAAAAATTATAAGCAATACTAAGTGGAAACAGCGGTAGAAAGAATCCTATCAATACAATAGCAATCACAGACATATCAACCCCACCTCAATATGGTATTGATACTAGCTGATAATCTTAACAACCAGTGGGTTAGAAAAGTGTATAAATCTGCTATATAAAATTCCCTAGAGATTAGTGCGTAAAAACTCATCCACATACGTGTGGTGATACTCTTTTCGCTGGTAATATTTTTATCAGCATAATAAGCGCTCAACCAACCAAAACCGATAATCAACGCAAGCAAAACAATAAGCACATCAAACCACGTAAGATCAATATGAGCTGCCGCATAAAGCTTAGAAACAAATCCAGGTTCAGGGTATAAAAATTGAGTAAATGCGTGACTGATTAAGGTATAGCCAATAATTACTACGGTAAATGAAAATATAATTAGCATCACCAGGCGCCAAGGATGTTGTGAACGCATATTGTTGGTCGCTAAAAGTAACTGCACTCCCGTAATCCAACCGAAGAATAACAATACAACCGCACCTTGTTGTTTAAAGACTTCTGGTTCTACTGCGAAGTGCGCAATACTCAATACACCTATTGGTACCAGCAAAGTGATTATCGCCATTAATAACCAGGGATAACGCCTGCCCTGTGTCTGTTTTTCGATGATAAAAGTGTAGAGGCCATCTTTAGGCACATCATCATGTTTACGAACTTCACCGATAACACTGCCAGCATTCATAAACATGGTTCCTTTGAACAGACCATGGGCAATTAAATGGAAAATCGCTAGCGAAAAGGCCCCAAGCCCACATTCCATTATCATGAAACCCATTTGTCCCATGGTGGAATAACCCAATGATTTTTTTATATCATTTTGACTTAACATTAACACCGAACCCAAAAGTGCAGTTACCAGTCCAACGATAAATATCCAGTGGAGCACACCATCCGTATGAACATAGACTGGTGCGAAACGATTTATGAGAAATCCACCTGCATTAACAATTCCGGCATGCATCAATGCTGAAACAGGTGTGGGACCTTCCATCGTATAGGGAAGCCAAGTGTGAAGAAAAAACTGAGCAGAGCGTGCAAAAGCAGAGAGTGCTATCAGCGCTCCTACCACTTCAACTAACGGCAGCCCCATAAGTTGATGCGCGTACGGATCAGTTTTGATCTGTTCAAAAATAGTTTGTAAGGACCAGGTATCATAGGCTTGATTGAGTAGCACCGCCGCTAAAAGCAGGGGCAAATCTCCGAATCGATAAGTAATCAGGGTCCAGAAACTGTATCTATGTGCAGAACTGCTTTTTAAATCTTGCCCCAGCAAAAAATATAATAAAACACCAATCATGTGCCAAGCGATTAATAAAGTAATCAAATCACCTGCGGCAACCATTATCAATAATGCGGCAACCATCAGATCAAGTAGAATAAAGAAACGTACATATCCCGATTCTTCGACCATATAACGAACGGAATATGCACGTACGATCAGACTGATAGCAGAGATTACAAACGCCATTAACAGACTTAAAGGATCAAACCAGAGGCTGCCCCAGACTGAACTGATTGAATGAATTGATGATTCATGACCGGCAATTTTCAACCACAGAAGGTAGAATGCCAATACCAATCCAGCAATACTACTGATAAGCCCAAGGCGTATTACACCCTTGCCCATCGTACCTGATAATAAAAAGGTAAAAAAAGCAGAGAGTAAAGGTAATGCTACTAGCAGTAAAACAAGCTTATCCATGGTTTACTGATCCTTGGATATCCTTATGAAAGACGCTGCAAAGGAAAAATGTAATGGGGATTTGTATCAACGTATTGATAGCATATAATGAATTTTTTAGTCTTTTAAGGACGAGATACTTAGACTGTCGAGTTGACTCTTTGACTTTAACAAGTCTAAGTTGCTGCTGCTGGAGCAAAGAAGTAATAACCGGAAATATCAACATTTTCGGTAGTATATATAAAATATTGGGATTAGTTTTAACTAAAAATAAAAATTTTAATTCCAACTATAAAAAAATTTGAGCTACCTATCAACAATAAATAACACCAGTTATTTAAAGCCATCATATTTATTTCGAATAACTCTTCGTTTTAAAAAAAAAAGTCACCCCCCTACCTATGAGCCCTTTTTCTAAATAAAGGTCTATAAATGGGAG
>CAVXCT010000032.1:0-31191 GCA_963760355.1 uncultured Gammaproteobacteria bacterium
AGTTATTCGAGGATATTAAGAAGCAGCTTCATGATTCTAATATGGGTTTTGAATTGCTATTGCCCGAAGAAGACGAATCTCTTTATGCGCGAGTAACAGCGCTTCAGCAATGGTGCTCGGGCTTTATTCTCGGCATGGGTATGGCGGGAGTAAAGGACAACAAAACGCTACCTCAGGACTCTCGAGAATTATTGGCTGATATTACTGAAATTGGCGTCGAGGGTGAGTTTGACCTCGAAGATGAAGAGCAATCAGAAGAAGCTTATGCTGAAATCAGTGAATATGTGCGCATGGGGATTCTATTGATTAACGAAGAGCTTCAGCCATTAAAACAGTCATCTCTAATCCATTAATAAGTATCTATTAAACAAACAGCGATAAAACCATCAAGCAAATAATGAAGCAGAAAAAAACATGAGTCAGATAAGTATCGAAGAATTTTCACAACGTCGAAGTGATTTGATGGATCAGATAGGGGAAGATGCGATCGCAATTATCCCTTCTTCTGAACTTAAAATACGCAATAGGGATGCTGAGTTCGCTTTTCGTCAGGATAGTGATTTTCTCTATCTTACCGGGTTTAATGAGCCTGAGGCTGTTGCAGTTTTAGTGCCCGGTCGTGAAGAGAGCGAGTACATTCTGTTTTGCCGTGAAAAAGACCCGAAGACCGAGTTATGGACGGGTCGTATGGCGGGGTTGCTTGGTGCGGTTGAGAATTATGGCGCTGATGATGCGTTTCCTATCGACGATATCAACGATATTCTGCCGGGACTGATGGAAAACAGAAATAAGGTTTTCTATAGCGTTGGGAATAATCAGGATTTCGATAATAAGGTCATTTCCTGGGTTAACTCTCTTCGTGCAAAAGTCAGAAATGGCGTGCAAGCACCCCATGAATTTATATCTTTAGATGTCTCGCTGCATGAGATGCGTTTATTCAAATCACCGCAAGAACAAGCATTAATGAGGGATGCCGCCAAGGTTTCAGTAGGTGCTCATCAGCGTGCGATGAAGATCTGCCGTCCCGGTATGATGGAATACGAAATTGATGCCGAATATATGCACGAGTTTAGAAAATCAGGAATGGTTCCTGCATATACCAGTATCGTCGGTGGCGGTGGAAACGCCTGTATACTGCACTATATCGATAATAACCAGAAGTTGAATGACGGTGATCTAGTGTTAATAGATGCCGGTGCTGAAAACCAGGGTTACGCCAGCGATATTACGCGTACTTTCCCTGTCGGTGGAAAGTTTAGTGAAGAACAACGGATTCTCTACCAGATAGTCCTTGATGCGCAATATGCGGCGATAGAAGTGGCGAAACCAGGTAACCGCTGGATTGACCCTCACGATGCTGCTGTTAGAGTTATCACTGCCGGTTTATTAGAAAATGGTTTACTCAAGGGCGATCTTGAAGAACTGATTTCAGAAAATAAATATTTCCCGTTCTATATGCATAAAACCGGTCACTGGTTAGGTCTTGATGTACATGATGTTGGTGACTACAAAATTAGCGAAGAATGGCGTGAACTAGAACCCGGAATGACGTTGACGGTTGAACCGGGAATTTACGTTTCACCAAATGATGATATTGATAAAAAATGGTGGAATATCGGTATTCGTATCGAAGATGATGTATTGATTACCGAAACCGGAAATGAAGTCCTTACAGGTGCTTTGTTAAAAGAAGTGGATGATATTGAAAGCTGGATGGCACTTTAACCGCTGAATGGCTCATAGCCAATAAATGTTTTACTATTAGATCATGAGCGAAATACCTAAAAACAGCTTGCCAGAAAGCAATCAGCAATACGACATTATCATTGTCGGTGGTGGCATGGTGGGTGCGAGTCTTGCTGTGGCATTATTGCCTCTTAAATTAAAAGTGGCTCTGGTCGATGAGTTTGAATTCGGTGCGCCTTCACAACCTTCATACGATGATCGTGCAATTGCACTCTCTTATGGCTCTAGTTTAATATTTAAAGGTATGGGTTTATGGGATGAGCTTGGGTCCAAAACGACTGGAATCAAGCGTATCCATGTATCTGATCGAGGTCACTTTGGTGCAGCACGTTTAACTGCAGAGCAGGAGAAAGTACCATCACTCGGTTACTTGATAGAAAGCGGGTGCTTGGGCAACAGTTATATCAGTACTTAAAAATAGTGATATTGATTTGATCCAACCGGCTAGTGTTAAGAACCTAACTAAAAACGATGAAGCTATTAGCTTAGAACTAGAACAAGGCGATACAAAATCCCAATTAACTGCAAGTTTACTGGTTGCGGCAGATGGCACCCATTCTAAAATTAGAGAGTTATCAGGGATTAATATAACCCGCTCAGATTATAAACAATCAGCGATAGTCAGTAATGTTTCTACAGAAAAACCGCATAACGGTGAAGCTTTTGAACGTTTTACTGATAATGGACCAATCGCATTACTGCCCATGTCAGATAATCGTTGTTCGCTAGTCTGGACGCATAACACTTCAGAAGGAACAGAAAGCCTAGATGCAGTGATGGCGATGAATGATGAGGGCTTTTTAAACGAACTAGGCAAAGAATTTGGATATCGACTGGGTCGTTTCACTAAAGTGGGTAAGCGCTCTACTTTTCCTTTGTCGCTAGTTACGGCTGATAAAAATATTGCCAATCGCACGGTAATAATTGGTAATGCCTCGCATACCTTGCACCCGGTAGCTGGTCAGGGACTGAATCTGGCACTACGGGATGTTGCCGTGCTTTCTGATTTAGTCGCAGATTTGATGGGCCCTAATCAAACTAATTCGACTATAGTCGACATTGAATCACTGTTAAAAGCTTATGAAGAAACGCGTAAAGGCGATTTAAAAGGGACTATTCAATACACAGACTCCCTGGTGCGTTTATTCTCTAATGATAATACTTTACTAGGCCACGCCCGTGCAGGTGGACTACTGGCAGTGGATAGATTGCCACCTCTGAGAAAATGGCTGACGCGAAAAAGCATGGGGATAAACTATCGCCAATCTCGTCTCGCTAGAGGCCTGGCATTGAGGGCGGTATCGTGAGCACTTTACTATGAATACTGACAATCGACATTACGATGTAGTAATTAATGGCGGCGGTATGGTTGGTGCTACGCTGGCAGGTTTGCTGGCAAAAGCAGGTCGACAGGTTGCTGTGATTGAATATGCTAAAGCAAGCGGATTTTCGGCGGATTCTGCCTATGATCTGCGCGTATCAGCGATCAGTCGCGCATCACAAAAGGCATTTATAGCGATTGGTGCCTGGGATGCAATGCATGAAATGCGAGCTTCTCCCTATGAAAGCATGGAAGTCTGGGACGCAGAAGGTGATGGTTGCGTGCGTTTTGATGCAGCCGAATTAGGCGAGCCAGATATTGGCCATATCATAGAAAACCAGGTAATCCAGAAAGCAGTTTCAGATTCGCTTAAAAGTTATGAAAACGTTCATTTGTATCAGCCTGATTCATTGGAAAGTTTCAGTGTAAATGCAGACCTTGTAGAAATAATGCTCAAAAGTGGGGGGGTGATAACAGCCAATCTATTAGTGGGCGCTGATGGTGCAAATTCCAAAGTACGTGAGATTGCGGGTATTGATGTTGAGTTTGATGACTATGCACAGAGTGGTTTGGTGGCAGTGGTTAGTACAGAGCATCATCACCAGTATACGGCTTGGCAACGCTTCCAAAAGACCGGTCCATTAGCCTTTTTGCCGTTATCAGATGGTAGTTGCTCGATTGTCTGGACATTGCCTTCAGATAGAGCGGATTACTATTTATCGCTAAGTAAGAATGATTTCAAAAAAGTGCTTGCAGAGGCTTTCGATCATAAACTGGGTAATATTACAAAAGTAGGCAAGCGCGCAGCTTTTCCACTTCGCGGTTCTCAGGCAAAACCCTATGTGATGGATCGGATTGCGTTAGTTGGTGATGCAGCACACACTATTCATCCATTGGCGGGGCAGGGCGTAAATCTCGGTATCAAGGATGTGGTAGAGCTTTCAAAGCAACTCCAAGATGTTGCTGATGTTGGCAAGATAAAAGCGTTAAGGCGTTACGAGCGCGCGAGACGTGGTGATAACCTATTAACAATGCGAGCAATGGAAGGCTTCCGTTTGCTATTCGGACACTCCGCTAATCCAGTTAAGAAAATACGAAATGTTGGCATGACGTTATTTAATAAGACGCCCATGGTAAAGAATGAAGTGATTAGAAAGGCTATGGGTTTGTAATAACGTTGTGTATGGGCTGTAACTTCTTTAATAAGTAAGAAAATATTTAGAAAGCCACCCCCCATCTTTGGGGCACTTTTTTTAAAAACTATCAGATAGAGATTTTATTAACATTGGCTTTGGTCTTTGGCGGTCACGCATTAGCCAGTGCATTGCACTTATCAGGCCCAATTGCGATAGTGGTGGCAGGGTTACTGATTGGGAACAAAGGACGAAAGTTTGCGATGTCGGATAAGACCCGTGATCATCTGGATAACTTCTGGGAGTTGATCGACGAAATACTCAATGCAATGTTGTTCGTTTTGATTGGCCCGGAGGTATTGGTACTAAGCTTCAATACTACCGCTGTGGTAGCCGGTTTAATCATGATTCCAACAGTAGCTGCGATACGCTTTTTCTCGGTTGGTGTATCTGTATCACTGTTAAGACTTCGCAGAACCTTTACTCCGAAAATTGTAAGAATCCTGACCTGGGGAGGCTTACGTGGTGGAATTTCTATTGCTCTGGTATTAACACTTCCAGCTGGAGAGTTCAGGGAAACGTTGCTGATGGTGATCTATGTAATCGTGGTGTTCTCAATACTGGTTCAAGGTATGACAGTTGGGAAACTAGTTAAGAGTAGCTAGGCAGTTTATTGATTAAGAGCAATAAAAAGCTCACTGTGACGAATCAGGCGAGCTTTGTTCAGAAAATATATTTTAGCTTGTTAAAAAGCTCCGCCCATCAGAGCACCTCCAATAGCTATAACCATCATAACGACCATAACAACTATAGTCACCAGAGTCAGGATACCAACCAGCTTCCAAAAGCTTGCCTGATATTTTAAGGCATGTTCCATGTCTTGAGAAGTTCCAGTTGCGACAAATCGCTTAATCGCTCCAGCGTATTTAAGTAACAAAAGCGATATTACGAAATACACAATGGTCATGACTAAGTACATGATGCCCATGCCTACTATTAAACCTCCACCTCCGATTCCCGGGGGTAAACCTGGGCCAGACATCATTGCGGCGCTACCACCGAAAAATATTCCGACGGTTCCAATAGCCATTAAAGCCGTAAATATAAAACCAACAATTGAGATTAATAACACCCAGGGTCTGGTGCGTTTTAATTGATCAACAATGCCGGTTGTAATGGCGTTGCCACTATTGTTATTTCCTATGGTGCTGCCAGATAGGTTCGATTTTGGCGTAGCAAAAGCATCGTTTACATTGCTGCCCATTTTATTCCCCCGAATGAAAGTAAATACTTATAGTTGGCTAAAGTATAAGCAGTGACTTTATCATTTAACTACTGAATAGCGAATGAATCAGGGCGATGTTTATGGGTCTTAATCAGAGGCCCCTTAATAGGGCCACTCGCCAATATAGTTGCCACGTGGGTGATAGTTGCATGCCCAGATTTGTGATTTATCAGAGCAAATGGCTTTGGCGCATCCTAGCTGTTGTGATTCGTGCCAAACTATTTGAGTGAAGTGACCACAGTCCTGGCCTGCCTGGCATTTATTGTTTTGGTAATCATAATAATTGGCTTCTACAGCCCAGGCTTTTACAACCTCTGTTGGGTGAAATCTTTGCATTTTTATTACGCCGTTGCTGAACACTTCAGGACTTGCCCAAAACAGGTTTTCGCCATGTATTTGCTGAAACTGTCCACCATTTTCATTGGGGCGATGAATCATTTCACAATCCCGCGTTTTTGCCAGGTGATCTACCCATTGTTGAGCGTAATTTGCCAAGGTGTTAGACCAGCTGAGTGGCTGTTGCTGATATTGAGCACGTACCTGGTTGTGTGATGAAGTGATTCCTGAAAACTGTGCGGGTTCAGATGCAAAGCTCGATGCATTTATTAATAGCAGAGCAATGAATACCATTATTGGCAGATTTCTTTTCATAGTAAGCAGGTTTAGTAATAGTGGAGTTACCAAGTCTACTTAAACTAATTGGGTTGTCACCGTCTGTCGGTATTGATGGTTTTCATGCTCCGATAAATAAACAGCGATAAGAATAAACGGAAGAAAAAAAGTAGTAAACGAGCTAATGTGCAAACGAACTAATGTGCAAACGAATAAATGCAGCACACGAAATGAGTTAATAGGCTGCCAGTTGAGAATCTTCTGTGATTTCTTCGAGCAATAACGATTTGCCGGTAATTTCTTTTGGCTGATCGATTCCCATCAATTGCAAAACGGTTGGAGCTAGATCGGCTAGGCCGCCGCAAGTGCGTAATTTCCAGAAAGATTTGTCAAGTATCAGGCATGGAACTGGATAAACCGTATGCTGCGTATTTGGCTCGCCAGAATAAGGGTCGATATATTCATCACAATTACCGTGGTCGGCAGTCAGGATGACGGAATAATCATTTTCTACCGCAGCATCAAGCACTCGCCCAACTTCACGATCAAGTGCTTCAACGGCCTCAATCACGGCTTCTGGTATCGCTGTATGGCCAACCATATCTCCATTGGCAAAATTTACCACGATGAAAGAATGTTGTTGGGCGTTTGCCGCTTTGATGATTTCATCGGCTACTTCTTTGGCGCTCATTTCGGGGCATTCATCGTAGGTATGCACTTTGGGTGAGTCGATCATAATGCGGTCTTCACCTTCATAAGGTCGTTCACGGCCGCCATTCAAAAAGAAGGTTACATGGGCGTACTTTTCTGTTTCTGAGCAATGTAACTGCTTATAGCCAGCTTGACTAATCGTGTCTGCTAGATTCGTTACAGGTCTTTCAGAAGGAAAAATGATCGATGTTTTTAGTTTTGTCCCGTACTCGGTCATTGTTGTCACTGCAATGGGTGAAAAATCACCACGATCAAATTCTGTAAATTCTTGCATGCATAATGCTTCGGTAAGCTGGCGTGGGCGGTCATTACGGAAATTGAAAAATACTAGGGAATCATCAGGCTGAATCCTTTCTGCATTCGGCATAATTCTAGGGCGGATAAATTCATCATTTTCGCCATTAGCATATGCCTCATCAATCGCCGTCAATGGGTCGCTCGCAGCTTCGCCTATGCCGTTAACCATTGCTTCCCAGCCGATTTGAGTACGTTCCCAACGGTTGTCCCTATCCATGGAATAAAAACGACCAGAGATAGTGGCAATGCTGCCTCCGTATTGTTGCAGCGCATCCATCGTTTGTTTAATGTATTTCTTCGCTACTTTAGGTGAGGTGTCACGACCATCGGTAATTGCATGAACAACGGGCTCTACGCCATTCTCATTACAAATTCTGATAAGTGCGCAAAGATGGTTGACATGGCTGTGAACTCCACCATCAGAAACCAGACCAACCAGATGGATAGGTCTGCCAGCTCTCTTGGCTTGTAATAAGGTATTTTTGAGCACGGAATTTTCGCCAAGACTACCGTCTTCAATAGCATCATCAATGCGTACCAGATTTTGTTTGATGATAATGCCGCAACCAATGGTCAAATGTCCGACTTCAGAATTTCCCATTTGACCCTCAGGTAATCCGACAGCTCTTCCAGATGCCTGCAGAGTAGTGTGCGGGTTTTTACTGAAATACTCATCTAGTCTGGGCGTATTGGCTTCAACTACAGCATTGTTCTTTTTGCTTGGGTTTACACCAAAGCCATCCATGATGATTAGTATTGTGTTTCGACGAGGGGCTAATTTTGTAGTCACTGTAATTCCTGATCTATTACCTTAATATTTTGCCGCGTATCATAACCGTATTATGACCAATATTCACTATTAGAACCCTATAAGGATGACTTGAATCGAAAAAGTGCCTCAAAGTAGGGGGGTGACTTTAATTATGACAAATATCTTTAATTAATTTTTATTTGTCATAAAGCTGTCATATTAGCTAATTATGATGCACTCCATATTAATTAAACTTTATTTGGAGTCGTATTCATGAAAAAACTACCTATTCTATTGGGTGCAACATTGACACTTATCTCTACCAGCAATTTTGCTGCGGGTAGAGAATATATAGAAATCGTTGGTTCTTCTACCGTATATCCTTTTGCTACGGTTGTGGCTGAAACTTTCGGTAAAAAAACTAAATTCAAAACTCCTAAAATTGAATCAACAGGTTCAGGTGGCGGTTTAAAATTATTCTGCTCGGGTAATGGTATTGATACGCCAGACATCACGAACTCTTCGCGCCGCATCAAAAAGAGCGAAGTTGAGATGTGTGCAAAAAATGGTGTGAATAATATTACTGAAGTACAAGTTGGTTTCGATGGTATAGCGATTGCTAATGCTAAAAAAGGCAGCACTTTTAACTTGAGCCTAAAAGACGTCTTCCTCGCTTTAGCAAAAGACGTGCCGGGTGACAAAGAAGGTGAGTTAATAGAGAATCCATATAAAACATGGAAAGAGGTAAATGCAGATTTGCCTGATACTAAAATTGAAGTATTAGGTCCTCCACCTACTTCTGGTACTCGTGATGCATTTGCAGAACTTGCGCTTGAAGGCGGTTGTAAGCAGATTGGCTGGATCAAAGCGCTGAAGAAGACTGACAAGAATAAATATAAGTCGGTATGTCATACAATCCGTGAAGATGGTGCTTATATCGAAGCAGGTGAAAACGATAACTTAATCGTTCAAAAGCTAAATAAAAATGAAAACGCCTTAGGTGTGTTTGGTTTTAGCTTCCTCGATCAAAATTCAGACAAAGTGAAAGGCGCGATTATTGATGGAGTTGAAATTACATTCGAGAATATCGCTGATGGACAGTACCCAGTATCACGCCCTTTGTACTTCTATGTTAAAGGAGATCACGTAGGTAAAGTTCCTGGTATTGCTGAGTTTTTGGCTGAATTTACTTCAGAAGAAGCGTGGGGTGACGATGGTTATCTAACCGAGAAAGGTTTGATCCCACTTAGCGAAGAAGAGCGCGAAGAAGTTGGTAGTGCCGCAAAAGAGCTAAAGGTTCTAAGTCTGGAGGATAGTTAAATATAAAAATAATTAAGTAGTAGTTGCCGGATCTTTCTTCTCCTTCTGGTTTATGAGGTCCGGCAAAATTTTGTTTTTTCAGGCCTGAGTCGTTGACTAATGTTTGATCTAGTGCAAAAGATAAAATCTTACACTGCACTTCTATATTCAACTTTGACGATTCAGACCTGAATGAATAAGATTCTTTTGTTTATATGCTTTTAAGATTGTTTATTACAGATACCTCGAGAAAATAATGCCCACACAGACAATTATTATTACCCTGATAGCATTACTGATTTTTAGCTATTTCATTGGGCATAAAAGATCCATTGCGGTATCCAGCCTGAATAAAGGCAGGCGTAATCTACACTCAAGGCCCCATTATTATGGCTATATGGTGGCGATTTGGGCGGGTATTCCTGCGCTTCTTATATTGATGCTCTGGTCTGCGTTTAATTCAACTATTGTTACTTCATTAACGGTTTCGGGTTTACCGGATGCGATGCAATCTGAGTCCAGAGACACGCTTGGCCTGATTATCAACGAAGTGAAAAATCTCGCTGTTTCCGGTCAAATTGCCGAAGAAACAGATGTTGTGAAGCGTGATGCAGCTTATCATTACCAGCGCCTTCAAAGCATTAGTACATTGGCCAAAACGGTGGTTGTTTTTGTCGTTGCTTTATTGGGCATGTTATTAGCCTGGCGTTTGATAAAGCCCGAATTCAGGGCGCGAAACAAAGTAGAAACAGTGGTTCGCTGGGGGATGATTGTTTGTGCCTCTATTGCGATATTGACAACGGTAGGCATCGTATTTTCAGTAATGTTTGAGTCTATCCGTTTTTTTGAATCAGTGCCGCCGAGTGATTTTTTATTCGGAACAAAGTGGAGCCCGCAAACCTCGATTAGGTCTGACCAGGTTGGTAGTTCAGGCTCCTTCGGCGCCATTCCATTGTTTGTGGGAACCTTGTTAATATCTGCTATTGCCCTGGTTATCGCCGTGCCATTAGGGTTGATGTCTGCAATTTATCTTGCTGAATACGCTAGTAGTAAAGTTCGTGCATTTGCAAAACCAACGCTTGAAATTCTGGCGGGCATTCCAACCGTTGTATATGGTTTTTTTGCAGCGCTAACCGTTGCGCCTTTCCTCAGAGATCTGGGTGAGTCAGTTGGTTTAAGTGTTGCATCTGAAAGTGCCTTAGCCGCTGGGGTAGTTATGGGGATTATGATAATCCCGTTTGTTTCCTCTTTGTCAGATGATGTTATTACCGCTGTGCCTCAAGCAATGCGCGATGGATCATACGGTATGGGTGCAACTAAATCAGAGACGATTCGTCAGGTTGTTATACCTGCCGCTTTGCCGGGTATTGTTGGTGGCGTTTTATTGGCTGCATCTCGAGCAATCGGTGAAACCATGATTGTGGTTATGGCCGCTGGTTTATCAGCCAAACTGACAGTTAATCCACTAGAAGCGGTAACCACTGTAACGGTGCAAATTGTCACTTTGTTGACAGGCGACCAGGAGTTTGATAGCCCTAAAACGTTAGCCGCATTTGCGCTAGGTCTTGGTTTATTTGTAATCACTTTGTTACTCAACTTTGTTGCGTTGCATATTATTCGAAAGTACAGAGAACAGTATGAGTAATTCAACTGAAATTATTAGAGCTGGCTTAAAGCAGCGTTACGCAAAAGAAAAGCGCTTTCGTGCTTATGGTGTTGTTTCATTAATGATTAGTTTTGCCTTCTTGCTGGTATTACTGTTCACTATTGTCAGTAAAGGCTGGCCGGCATTTCAGCAAACCTATGTAAAACTTGATATTGTGTTGGATGAGGCTGTCCTAAAGGTGAACAGTAGTTCCGATGAGGATGCTCTATTTTCTGCAAACTATCAGAAAGTAGTTAGAAATAGCTTAAATGAGATGTTTCCTGGCGTTAGAGGACGTAAGCAAAAACGTGCTTTGAAGAACATAGTAAGTAACTCAGCTTCTTATGCTATTCGTGACAAGGTAATTGCTAATCCTGATTTATTAGGAACAAAGCAATCATATTGGTTTCTCGCAAAGGATGATATTGACGTATTTATGAAAGGCAAGATTGATCGAAATCTTCCTGAAGGACGACCGTCGTATTAAAGACTATCAATTTGAGTGGATCGATAAGCTTATCGAAGAAGACAGGCTGGAAAAACGCTTCAATACCGTATTGTTCTCTAATGGTGACTCACGTGAACCAGAACAGGCAGGTATGAAAGGGGCAATTATGGGCTCTTTGTTTACCATGCTGGTTACTTTGTTACTTTCTTTCCCGATCGCTGTAGCAGCGGCGGCTTATCTGGAAGAGTTCGCACCTCAAAATAATAAGTGGGTTGATATCATTGAAATCAATATCAATAACCTGGCAGCGGTACCTTCCATAGTATTTGGTTTGTTGGGCTTAGCAGTCTATATAAATTATTTCGGTGTACCACGTTCTACACCATTGATAGGTGGTTTGGTATTAACCTTAATGACATTGCCAACCATCATTATTGCTAGTCGTGCAGCGATTAAATCAGTACCTCCTTCGATAAAGGAAGCAGCTGTTGGCTTAGGTGCATCACGAGTTCAAACCTTGTTTCAGCATACTCTACCTTTGGCAATGCCCGGAATACTAACCGGTACTATTATTGGTATGGCGCAGGCTCTGGGTGAAACCGCACCTTTATTGATGATAGGAATGATAGCTTTCGTGGCAGAGGTTCCGGGTGGAATTATGGATCCTTCAACGGTTATGCCGGTACAAATATATTTGTGGTCTGACAGTCCGGAAAGGGCATTTACCGAAAGAACCTCTGCGGCAATTATGGTATTGCTGGCATTTCTGGTAGCGATGAATCTGATTGCCATTATGCTTAGAAAGAAATTCGAGAGACGCTGGTAAGCTTCGATATCAACGGATATTAAGTACCAGAAATTAGATAGATTAAATTTATTTATTGAGTAAAGATTATGACTGACGTTATTAATACAATGCCAGGAATGCCAAGAGCAGCTCCTTTAGAATCAGATGAGCCAAAACCTGCCGTTGATGAAAATTCTGGAGAGAAACACCGCAGCGAATTTGATGTAGAGATCAATGGCACCGTGGGTAAGCCATTAATCGAAAATGCTAAAATGAGCTCACGAAACTGTGATGTTTTTTACGGTGACAAGCAGGCGATTTTTGGGGTAGATTTAGATATTGGTAACAATGAAATCATCGCGATGATCGGTCCATCAGGTTGCGGTAAATCAACTTACTTACGCGTTTTAAATCGGATGAATGACACCATTTCAATATGTCGCGTTACTGGCGAGCATACCCTGGATGGTGAAGATATCTACGGCAAGAAAACAGACCCTGTTTTACTTCGTGCCAGAGTTGGTATGGTATTTCAAAAACCAAATCCCTTCCCAAAATCTATCTATGATAATGTTGCTTATGGCGCACGTTTACATGGTTTAGCATCAAATCGTTCAGAACTTGATGACTTGGTAGAAGCGAGTTTGATTAAGGCGGGTTTGTTTAAAGAAGTGAAAGATGATCTGCAAAAGCCGGGAACAGGCTTATCCGGTGGTCAGCAGCAACGTCTTTGTATCGCCCGTGCGATTGCAGTAGATCCTGAGGTGATTTTGATGGATGAGCCAACTTCGGCTCTCGATCCAATAGCAACGGCAATTATTGAAGAGTTGATGGATGAGCTTAAGTCAAATTATACGATTGCTATTGTTACGCACTCAATGCAACAGGCAGCGCGTGTATCCCAACGAACAGCTTATTTCCATTTGGGCAAACTGGTTGAAGTTAATGAAACGAATGAGGTATTCACTAACCCCGAACATCAACTCACAGAAAATTATATTACCGGGCGCTTTGGTTAAAGCTTTTAGGTAAAAAGTTAAAAGGTAAAGACATGGAAACTGGACATCATATATCAAATCGTTACAACCAAGAGCTCGAAGATATTCGTCAAGAAGTTCTGCAAATGGGGGGGCTGGTAGAATCACAAACCGAAAAAGCCATAAAGGCGCTATTAGAACGTGATAAGGGGCTAGCCAAAGAAACCATAAACATTGAAGCAAACGTCAATGAGATGGAAGTTAGTATTGATCAAGAGTGTATAAATGTAATTGCTAGGCGACAGCCAACAGCCAGTGATTTGAGGCTGGTTATTACAGTCGTCAAAGTAATAACTGATCTTGAACGGATTGGAGATGAAGCAGAGAAAATAGCGCAGTACTCAAAGAAGCTCGCAAAAAAAACCAATATTGTCTGTATGCATTCAGAGTTAGAACATCTGAGTATGGTAATTCAAAATTTACTGCATGATTCTCTGGATGCATTTGCCCGCCTTGATGCTGATCAGGCAGTAAAAATACTTGAGCAAGATAAAAAAATAAATAAAGAGCTTGATAATTTATCCCGCTTACTTATTACTTTTATGATGGAAGATTCACGTCACATAAAAAGTGCATTACGGGTTAACTGGTGTGCAAGATCCTTAGAACGAATTGGTGATCATGCACAAAACATTTGTGAATATATAATCTATCTGGTTAAGGGTAAAGACGTACGCCATACTTCGTTAAAAGATATTCGTTCAAAATACTTCCCTCAGGATATGGATGTAGAAGACTAGAATGTTTAAGGTGTTATTAGTCGAGGATGATGATGCTATAAGAGTGATGTTAAAAAGATTTCTTAAGTCTAGGAATTATAAAGTAAGAAGTGCCGGAGATGCTAAAACCGCTTTTAAACTTCTTGCCAAAAAAAATCCTGATCTAATATTACTCGACTGGATGTTACCTGATATCAGTGGCCCCGAAATTATCAGGCGTCTAAGAAAAGATTCTGTGCAAAAAGAAATACCGATACTTATGTTGACGGCACGCGCGGAAGAGATGGATAAAGTTAAAGGCCTCGATGTCGGTGCCGATGATTACATGACCAAGCCAGTTTCACTAAAGGAACTGGATGCGAGAATTCGTGCCCTGATCAGGCGTTCACAAGGCCTAAGCGTAGACAAAAGTATTACCCGGGGGGTAATACGGATTGATCTGGATAATAATTCACTGATGATAAAAGGTGAAGCGGTTAAAATAGGGCAAACAGAGTTTCGCTTGCTACATTATTTTATGCGCAAAGCGGGTAAATTACACAGTCGATCACAATTACTGGATCAGGTTTGGGGTCAAAATACTTTTATTGATGAGCGAACGGTAGATGTGCATATTTTACGCTTACGAAAAATACTCAAGCCTTACGGTATCGATGCAATGTTGAAAACTGTGCGTGGAGCGGGATATCGCTTTACCGAAAAGCTCGATGGATAACATTTACTGGAATATTGAGCGCTGGCGAATAGCACTGGTATTGTTCCTGGCTTTTCTGGGAGGAATGCTAAGCGGATACTGGCTAATTAGCCTTATCGTGTCATTGAGTGCTTACATCGGCTGGCTATCATTTAAACTCCATCAATTAAATTCCTGGTTAGAGAAGGGCGCAAAACCTGTTCAATTACCCGATAGCAATGGTATCTGGGAAAGAATAAACCAGCAGATCCAGCTTACCCGAAAAAAAAGTGATAAACGTAAGAAACGCATGGCAACTTTATTAAAGCGCCAGCAAGGGATTATTAAGAGTTTGCCCTATGCCACAATCGTGCTTAATAAATTAAATGAGATAGACTGGGCGAATAAAACAGCCATTGATTATTTGAACATCGATATTAAAAATGACCGTGGACAACGTATCAATAATCTAATCAGGTTACCCGAAGTACATAAACTACTTGAAGAAAATTCCGATAAAGAAATAGATTTTCACTATGCCACTAGAGAATATGGCCAGGAGCGTCAACTCGCGCTACAGATCATTCCTGTTCAAGGGGGCTTAAAATTACTTATCGCCAGAGATATCAGTGAACGCGCCGATATCAATAAAATGCGTAAAGACTTTATTGCTAACGCCTCTCACGAACTACGTACGCCATTAACCGTGATTTCAGGTTATCTGGAAATTATGCAGGAAGATGATAGCCTACCTGTAAATTTACAAGTTGCTGTTTTAGCAGCGGCAGATCAATCTATCCGGATGCAACGCATCATTGAGGATTTGCTAACACTTTCTCGCCTTGAAAACTCAGAACTGAATGACAATTCCAGTAGCATTATTGATGTGCCGTTAGTGTTGCAAAGAATCTGTGATGATGAGTCAACACTTATTACTGTTGATACTCATAATATCGAGAAAGAAATCGATGAATCGCTAAAAATTAAAGGTTCGGATGCGGAAATTATCAGTGTTTGTAGCAACCTGATTCATAACTCAATTCGCCATACTCAAGATGGAACCAAAATTAAAGTTGTCTGGAAAAAAACAGCTGATGGTGAAGGTTGCTTATCTGTGATCGATGATGGCCAGGGAATCCCCGCTGAACATCTGATGCATTTGACTGAACGCTTTTATCGTGTAGATAAAGGACGCTCACGTGACAAAGGCGGAACTGGTTTAGGCTTGGCTATAGTTCAACATATCATCCAGCGACATGGAGGCAAACTTGATATAACAAGTGAAATCGGAAAAGGGTCTGTTTTTTCAGTTTACTTCCCTGCAGGGCGTGTAGTAACCGATTAATTATATTTAAAAGTCACCCCCCTACTTTTAGCTGGTTTTTATATAAATAACTAAACTTGTTTGAAAGTAAGCAGTTGATAGGCAATCAACCACATAATCAGTCCGATACCGATATTCAGAATTTTCCAGGCATTAGCTTTGGCAAATAGTGGAGCCAGCAGTCTCGCGCCATACCCCAATGAGAAAAACCAGATGAATGATGCGCATACCGCGCCAAGGGTAAAATAGAGTCGTTGCTCGTTAGAGTAGGGTGAGGCAATACTTCCGATCAGCAACACAGTATCCAGATAGACATGTGGATTGAGGAAAGTGAGTGCTAATACGGTGCTCATAACCCTGCGGGTGTTTTGTGAATTTTCGTTTGTCGCCGCTATTTCTAAGGTTTCATTTTTCAAAGCAGAGCGAAAGCTGAGTAAACCAAAGATAAATAGGTAAATAGCGCCTAACCAGGTAATGACCTTGAGCCATTCCGGGTGGCTTTGAACAATCGTTCCCAAACCACTAGTGCCAATAATAATTAGTAACGCATCAGATAATGAGCAGATCAGGCAGACCAGCAAGACATGGCTTTTCAATAGGCCTTGTTTGAGTACGTAGGCGTTTTGCGAGCCTATCGCAATGATCAGGCTGGCACCTAGTATCAATCCAGTAAGAAATACACTCATTATAGAAAATCGTTTAGGTTCGCCAGAAATGCTTTCAACTGGAAGCACTAAGTTTGTCTTATGAGGCAGATTCAGATTGTAGCTTATGTTTAGTTATTTATTTGCCTATTTGCCCATACATTGTCACGATTATTCGGATAATTTAATTATAGTAAGAAAAAGTGCCTAGCCGAGACGGAGTCGAGACAACGTTACAAACCTAGTGACGACGACACGAAGGGTGAGGTTTCAGTGTTTTAATCAGAAAAACCTCATAAAAGTAGGGGGGTGATATACACAGGGTTTGAGCATTTATTTACGGAGTTATTTATATGCGTAAAAAAAGCCCACTAACAGTTTACTGTCAGCAGGCTTTTTTTGACCGACTATCAATTACATGCTTACTAAGTGAACCACTATTGTCATAAGAATAAGAAAGATGGTACTGACAACCAAAGATTTTACAATCGGTGGTAAAACAGCACAGTCATCATTTTCTTTTTCAGATTCTAGCCCCAATAAGCTTTTTATTAAACACGTCATAGGATGCTCCCCTTCGTGATTATTTATTACAAAAGTATCAATAAAACTATAAGCCAATTACTAATAGTCTGAGATTAAATGGCCGCTATTCCATATCTCGTGAAAACTATTATTAAACAGTCATAGTTATGTGGATAGTAGCATGAAGAAGCTGAATAGTTCATTAATATTTAATTAAATTCTAATATTGATATTTATCAAATCATTGTTTTTATTAGATTTATTTTAATGGTTTTAGCTTTTGTCTTTGTCTTCTGAGTCTTTGTCTTTTTCGGATTCAGAGCCCTTTATAGCCTTTTCTTCAACGATATCATCGGCTATTTCGTCCTCCTCGATACGATCCAGTTCGGCTTCCATTTCTTCGTCTGAAAGCTCATTAAAGTCTTCAACGACATCGGAACCATAGAATTTCTCTGTTTCTTCTGAATCGGAAAACTCCCCATTTTCTTCAGGAATATAATCTTCATCGTAATGATCACTATCGAGGTTTTCTTTATCGATCAGCTCTTGCGCCTTTTTTACATCGTCTTCAATATCTGAAGTAGCAGACGTATCGAAGGCATCATCATCGGTGTATTCATTGTGAATAGTGCGCTCAGAATCATGCGCTCAGTATCGATCTCTTCGTAGGTGTTATCTTCATCTTCCCAGAGTTTATCAGCACTTATTGCAGCGGTACCTGCAGCAGCCGAAGCAGCTGTTTTTTCAGCATCCATTTTTTCTTTGGCTTCACTGGCCTCTTTAATGCGTGTTTTAAAGAAGCGGCTAAAAATAATACCTAATTCAAACAGTAACCACATGGGTACGGCTAACATTATTTGAGAGATGATATCTGGTGGCGTCAATAACATGCCAATAACAAAAGCACCAACGATCACATAAGGTCGCTTGGTTTTAAGCTGCTCTGCTGTTGTCATACCGGTGCTGATGAGCAGAATAGTTGCTATCGGCATTTCAAAGCCAAAACCAAAAGCCATAAACATCATAATGGTAAAGTCGAGATATTGAGCAATATCTGGGCTGAATACCGCTACTTCTGGTGCAAATTGCGGAATAATCTTAAACATCATCGGCAGCAGAATGTAATAAACAAACGCTATACCGAGGTAAAAGAGGAAAATACTGGAAGCAATCAGTGGATAAATTAAGCGTTTTTCATGCTTATACAAGCCAGGTGCCACAAATGACCATAATTGGTAAAACAAGTAGGGTAGGGCGATTAAAAAAGCCACCATCAAGGTGAGCTTCATTGGAATGAGAAAAGGTGCTACAGGGCCTATGATCAACATTTCCTGGCCTTGATCTACAAGGGGAGCTGCTAGCCAGTTATAGATATTTTTTGCGAATGGGAATAGACAAACAAAAGCGACAAAGATGACGATTACCGCTCTCAGCAAGCGGTCTCGCATTTCAATCAGGTGGGAGAGGAAGCCGCCCGAAGTTGATTCAGGTAGTTCGCTTGCTGGGGTATCGCTCATACAGTTTATTTACTACTTGCCGAGGCAGCTTTTTCGGCTTCGTTAATGCTATCTCCAAGCATCTCTGCAGCCTCATCAATTTCACTGGAAACATCATTTCCAGTGTTTTTCATCATGTCACGTAATTCGCTGATTTCTTCTTTCTGCTGAGCTAGCATGGATTGCATTTCATCCGCGCGAATTTCTTTTTCGATATCTTCACGCGTATTGGCAATAAACGCTTTCATTTTGCCAACAAATTTACCCACCTTTGAAGCAAGGCCAGGTAATCGCTCGGGGCCAACCACTAGCAGTGCAATTACGCCAATGACAAGCATTTCCAGAAAGCCAGAATCAAACATTTAAAACTACTCGAAGGTTTAGTTCTAGAAGGTTAGTTCAAAAATAGTTGTAATTTTATGACTTTGTTGTGTCTTTAACTTTTGATGTTGTTTCGATGACATCATCAGCGGTATCTTCGATCGATTCTTTCTTCGCATTCACGCTATTAGCGCCATCTTTCATGGAGTCTTTGAAGTTTTTAACCGCACCGCCTAAGTCACCACCGGCATTGCGTAGACGCTTTGTGCCAAAGATAACTACTACGATTACCAGGATAATTAGTAGTGACCATGGGCTGATTCCACCTAATCCAAATCCGTATAACATACTTTTCCTCTCTTCTTTATTTCTCTAATGTATCTTTGATGCCTCTAAATTTGAGACCTAATAATACTTATATTTTCTATCTGGTGTTTATTGTCGATTTGCTTTTTCGACTAGACCAGATGTGCCAAATCGACGCTCTAATTCTTTTAAAACCTCATCTGGATGTAAATTTTGTTGTGCCAATAATACTAGGGTATGAAACCATAAGTCAGCAACTTCGTAGACTATTTTATCAGCATTTTTACTGCTATCAGCACTATTCCCATTTTCAGCATCTTTCGCCGCCATTACGACTTCAGTCGCTTCTTCGCCGACTTTTTTCAGAATTGCATCGAGTCCTTTGTCATACAATTTGGCTACGTATGAACTGTCAGGTTCTGCCGACTTGCGAGCTTCAAGAATATCTGCAACTTCTTTAAGTGTATTGTTACTCATACTAATGTGTCCTTAAATGCGCATTTCAATGCCTTGATCCTGCATAAATTTTTTGGCTTCACCCACTGTGTATTCGTTAAAATGGAAAATACTTGCAGCAAGAACGGCATCGGCTCCAGCTATTAATACACCATCGGCCAAATGTTGAAGGGTTGCCAACACCGCCAGAAGCAATGACCGGTATGTTCACTGCATCAACAATCGCTTTGGTTAAAGGCAGATTAAAACCTGACTTTGTACCATCTTTGTCCATACTGGTTACAAGTAGTTCACCGGCACCATAATCGGCCATTTTCTTGGCCCATTCAACAGCATCGATACCTGTGTCTTTACGGCCACCATGGGTGAAAATATCCCATTTATCGGGCTCGCCTTCTTTACTGACTTTTTTGGCATCAATGGCAACAACAATACATTGAGAGCCATAATATTCAGCGGCTTGTCTAACTAATTCTGGATTGTGGATGGCAGCTGTATTGATTGCGACTTTATCGGCACCTGCATTTAGCATGGTACGTACATCTTCTACTTTGCGAATGCCACCACCAACAGTCAGCGGTATGAACACTTCAGAGGCAATTGCTTCAACCATATGTATCGGTTGTTTCTCGATCGTCGGAACTGGCTGTGATATCCAAAAAGGTAATTTCATCTGCGCCTTCTCGATTATAGCGTGCGGCAACCTCAACAGGATCACCAGCATCGCGGATATCGACGAAGTTAACACCTTTTACCACACGTCCATTATCAACGTCGAGGCAAGGTATGATGCGTTTTGCTAATCCCATTTTATGCCATTCTCTCGGAAAATGTGTCTACAAACTCATGCGCTTTTGCAAGGTCGATAGTGCCTTCGTAGATCGAACGTCCAAGGATTGTGCCCGTGATGCCAGAAGCTTCCACATTACATAATGCGATAATATCGTCCATATTCGTTACGCCTCCAGAGGCTATCACCGGAATATTGATACTTTTCGCGAGTTCTTCGGTCGCTTCAACGTTGACACCAGTCATCATGCCATCGCGTGATATATCTGTATAAACAATCGCTACTACACCGGCTTCTTCAAACTGTTGGGCAAGATCGATTGCAGAAACGCTAGATACTTTATCCCAGCCATCGGTTGCTACCATGCCATTTTTAGCATCGATACCAACAATGATATGTCCCAGGGAATTGCTTGCAGAGGTCTTTAACAAATTCAGGATCTTCAACCGCTTTAGTTCCGATAATGCAATAAGTAACACCAGCATCAAGATAGGCTTGAACAGTTTTTGCATCACGAATGCCACCACCGATTTGAATCGGTAAATCAGGGAACTTTCTGGCAATTGCTTCTACCGCAGAATTATTTACTGGTACGCCATCAAATGCACCATTTAGATCAACTAAGATGTAAGCGTTTTGCGCCAGCTTCAACCCAGCGAGTTGCTGTATCAACAGGGCTATCAGAGAAAACGGTGGTGTCTTCCATGCGGCCTTGACGAAGGCGTACGCATTGCCCGTCTTTTAAATCAATGGCTGGTAGTAAAAGCATCTATATTCTTACTTCGTTACACTGTCCGTCCCAATTTGTGAAATTTTTCAAAAGTTGTAAGCCATCATCAGCACTCTTTTCGGGGTGTGCTTGAATCGCAAACACATTGTCTTTTGCAATAGCAGAAGGATACGTGATGCCGTAGTCAGTTTCACCAGCGATAATCGATTTATCTTCAGGGGCGATAAAGTAGCTATGCACAAAGTAAAAGCGTGAATTTTCCTTGATGCCATTCCAGAGTGGGTGCTGTTGTGTATGAGATACCTTGTTCCAGCCCATTTGCGGAATCTTTAGGCGCTCGCCATTCTTATCAGTAGCGCCAATATGATCTTTAAAGTACAAAACTTCGCCCTTATAGAGTCCGATACAATCAACACCACCGCCTTCTGAGCTATGCTCCATAAGCACTTGCATACCCATGCAAACACCTAGAAAAGGTTTGCTAATCGCAACTTGCTTAATGACATCTACTAGTTCACGCTTTTGCAATTCACTCATGCAATCGCGAGCTGCACCCTGACCCGGAAATACAATGTGATCAGCCTTATTGATTACGTCGGGAGAAGACGTAATTTCAACGGTCTCACTAGTCACGTGTTGAAGGGCTTTGTGCACGGAATGTAAATTGCCCATGCTGTAGTCTATAACCGCAATCATTTTTTAAATCACCCACCTTGCTCTTTCTTTCCACCCAATAGCTGCGTTGTCGGTGCTCGTTTGCGCTTGCAAACTGCGCGCCTTCGCCTTGCTCTTGAGCGAATATAAAGAGCAATCTGGGCAATTTAGTTTTATATAGGACAAGGCCATTCTTAAAAGCTTATAAAGAACCCTTTGTAGAAGGTATCGCATTCGCTGAACGCTCATCTCTTTCAACAGCCATGCGTAATGCGCGACCAAATGCTTTGAAAATTGTTTCTGCAATATGGTGTGCATTACGGCCACGGATATTATCCAGGTGCAAGCTCACTAAAGCGTGGTTAACAAAGCCCTGGAAGAATTCGTGGAATAGATCGGTGTCGAAATTTCCCAGCATCGGGCGCTTATAATCGACTGTATCTTCCAGATGTGGGCGACCAGAAAAATCAATCACTACACGGGATAATGATTCATCAAGCGGTACATAAGCATGACCGTAACGACGTATGCCTTTTTTATCTCCGATTGCTTGCGCAAAAGCCTGACCTAGGGTAATACCTATATCTTCAACGGTGTGATGTG
This sequence comes from uncultured Gammaproteobacteria bacterium, assembly GCA_963760355.1. Classification (GTDB taxonomy): domain Bacteria; phylum Pseudomonadota; class Gammaproteobacteria; order Thiotrichales; family Thiotrichaceae; genus Cocleimonas. The sequence continues at coordinate 22,314 of CAVXCT010000032.1, forward strand.
CATCTATGTGCAAATCACCATTCGCTTCGATTTCAATATCGAGCATGCCGTGAAGAGCAATCTGGTGCATCATGTGATCCAAAAAGGGCACTTCGGTTTTAAAACGGGCTTTACCCGTGCCATCTAAATTAATAGATACAGTAATCTGTGTTTCAAAGGTATCACGCGTGATAGTGGCCGTACGTTCAGTCATATTTCATCTGTTTTCAATTAGCTAGAAGGCGGATAATACCATATTGTGGCTTGATGTAACCTGTAGAAATTGAAAAGAAATAGGCCTCAAAGTAGGGGGGTGACTGATAAATAGTCTAATTAGCTGGTGTTTCGGTTGCTAGATTAAAGTCGAACTTTCACGTTAAATCGACTCTGAAAATTAATTGAGCTTGTTTTTGTGAAGTCACCCCCCTACTTATAGCTACTTTTTCATATTACTTTTCAGTATGGTTATGAATATGATCCCAGTTGGTGGGTTGTTCCTTCAAGATGGTTTTGATTCGTTCGAGATAAACCTGGTAAAGGGGATCTTTTGAATCATTATATAAATGTGTAAAACCCGTATGGGCTATTTCCCATTTACCTGATAGGTAATCTGTAAAGGTCTGTTGATGGGTTTTCAGTTGCTCTTTTTGTGGTTCCGATAAATTACTGATTCTCTCGAGCGGCTCATAAACTTTAATAGAGTCCTGTTTGCCTTTTACTCTGACATTATCAATATATCGAAATGCAATTTCTGGGCACTGTGATTTAGTTTCTTCGCTGACCAATATACCTATGCCGTAGTATTTGGTTAATCCTTCGAGCCGTGATCCTAAATTAACTGCATCTCCTAACACGGTGTATGCTCTTCGATAGTCAGATCCCATATCCCCCACATTCATTTCGCCTGTGTGAATTCCAATTCCTGCGGCAATATGCTTGATTCCCATGTCATTAAATGATTTCTGCATTTTTGTAATTTTTTGCTGCATTTCTAAAGCTGCAATAACAGCTTGATTGGCATGTTGAGGGTGGTGAATCGGAGCCCCCCAGAATGCCATCACCATGTCACCGACATATTTATCAATAGTGCCTTGATTGTTAAAAATTATTTCCGTTATCGGTGTGAGATACTGATTAAGAAAAGTTTTGAGTTGTCTTGTGGTAAGTGGTTCAGACAGAGCAGTGAAATTTCGTATATCAGAAAAAAGTACGGTCATTTCTCTTTTTTCACCATCGGTATTTACTGCGTGTGGGAACTCGATGAGCTTATTAATGTGGTCAACAGGTACATATTGACCAAACATGTTGTGAATACGTCTTCTGCCTTTATTTTCCTTGATTAAATCATAGATTACATGAATCGAGGAAACAGCCATTACAGTAAAAAGCGGGATTATGACGGGTAAGTTTATGTGGTGAGATGACCATAGCCAGTAGTTAAAACTGAATGTCAGGAGCGCTAACGCAGTGCCTGAAATTACTAACATCATGGGTTGCAATAATGGGTAAAAAAGAGCCATAAATAAGCCAAGAACAGCGAGTGTCATTACCGTTGCACCAGTCGCCCAATCTGGTACATACGCGATTGTATCCGGGTGTAATAACCCATGTAAGATATTTGCCTGAATTTCTACACCCGGAAAACTTGCTTGCACCGGAGTAGGGCGAAGATCTGACAAACCTACAGCAGAGGTTCCAATTAACGCTATGGCATTTTCTAATTCAGGAAATGTTTTTTTGCTATGTAGAATTTCGCTGGCAGAGATATAGGGGAAGTGTTTTTGTTTGCCCAAAAAAGGGATTAAAATTTGACCTTGAGCATCAGTTTTTATAATAGATTTTCCCATGCTGACATGTGTGACAGTCTGCGCTGTTCCTACAAAATCAGTATGTAGCTTTATCTCATCTTCTAACAGGTATAAGCGCGCTGTTTCTAAAGCTAAAGATGGATAAACCTGGTCATTGTAAACTGCTAAAATCGGTGCTCTGCGTATTGTTCCATCTCTATCGGGAGCGATACTGAAAAAACCACTTCCAGATGAGTTATCAGTAAACTCATTCAAATTTGCGGTGTATCCAAGCATATGAATGGCTGTGAGTTTTTCAGTATTTTCGATATCACTAAGAATAGGTGTTTTTGGTAGTTTTCCTGATTGAGTCACTAACTGTCTGTGAAATGGATAGCCTAGAACAATTTCTTTGTCTTTAATACTCTCGGCAAAAAAACTGTCCCCATTCAGGCTCTCTTCTATTTTGCTATACCAGTCTGGTAGTTGTTCTCCAGTTTGATTCAAAGCAACTTTGATTTTCTCAATAGGGTTTTGTTCTTTTTCTGATTGCACAATGTCCATTGCGATTATGGCAACATTGTTTTCATAAAGCTTTATTGACGAGTGTTCCGATTTTTTTTCTTTCCCAGGGCCAGCGTCCATCCCTTTTTATACTCGCTTCGTCTATGTCGATGATGATTATCGGAGGGAGTTCTGTTATTTCAATTGGTGTGCTGAGTTTTAAGCGGATATCGTAGGGAATAGCTTCTAAACGTTGCTGAATATCTATGCTAGTAGGGTTATCGCTTAAATAAAAAAGCGCTGCAAGTATGGTTAAAGCAATACCTGTAATAATGGGTAGAATTGATTGTTTATGTCTGCTAAACAGCTTATTACCCTCAAAATTTAGTTAACAAAGGAATAGTTAACAAAATAATAGTTAATTAAATCTATAAATGTGAAAAATTACCTTTTTTCTTTTTTCAACAGGTTAGCATCAGAGGGATAGTGTGTGAAGTAGATGCTTGTTATAGCAACTAGATGGCTGGCAAGGAATTTCAACCGCTCTCTTTTTTTTAATTTGGACTATAGTTTATTGTGATAGAGAATAATAGAAGTGTTGAGAGGGAGTTGTGAAGGATAACTGCTTAAGTTGCTCACAAATTTTAAGATTGCTAATACTTGCGTTTATTTTTGCGCTTGTGTCAGGGTGTGGCGGTGGTTCTTCGAATTCTGCTGGTAGCACTGAACAAGCCTCAAAGACCACGGCTGGTGTTGCACAAAAAGGTCCATTTTCATTTAATTCACCAGTCGTAATATCAAGACTAGATTCTGTTGGTAATCCCACTGGTGATATGGTGTCTACAAAGATTAGTGCCAGCAATGGTGGGTTTGAATTTAAACTCCCTGAGCATTGGGACGACAGCAATAACGTTTCAGTAAACTATTATATCGAGGTTCAGGGAAAAACCTTCGATGAGTCATCTGGTACGCAGTCAAGTACTTTGATTTCTTTAACTGCTTATACGCAAAATATTAACTCAACTTCTGTAAATCTACTTACCCACTGGTCTGCAGAGCGCACAAAAAAACTTTTAACCGAAGGTAAAAGTTTTAAACAATCATTCAAACAAGCAAACGATGAAATTAAAGAGATTTTTGGAATAAGCCAAATAAATAAATTAGATATTTCTAGTCCTCAATTTGCTTCTGATAACGCTATGTTGCTTTTGTTATCTGGAGCACTGATGGAAGTCGCTCGAGCATATAATGCTGAAGCACAATTACTGATTGATGAGATAGCTGATGACTTTGCCAATAATGGTGAATTATCTGCTACTGGCGATCACTGGTTTTTGCGTATGCAAGCGGAAATAAGAGATAACCCCAGCGCTCATGCTAGTAAGTATTCAAAGTTATTAAAAGAAAAGCAGGGTGTTGAAACTGTAGCTATTACTAATCTACCAGCTATTATTCCACTTGCTTCGCGTCCTGTAGCAAATGTTCCTTCGGAATTATTTGCATCACCCGGTGAAACTATCACTCTTGACGGTAGCGCAAGTCATGATAGTGGCGAAATCATAAATTTCACCTGGTTCAGGGTAGATCAGCAACAACAATTTGTAGTCCCCTTAAGTGATCGCTTTTCATCAACACCGAGAATTACAGTTCCCAGTCAGGAATCTGTATTATTATTTGCGGTGATTGTAACTGACGCAGGCAAACTCACGGATACTGCAGTGATAAAGGTAATTGTGCGTGAACCTCCTCCTGAAAACAACGCGCCGGTGGCGGATCCACAAGTAGATGATCAGCAGGTTGTTACCAATGAAGATACACCAGTCAATATCACACTAACAGGCAGTGATCCGGATAGTGATACTCTTAATTTTATTATCACCACGCCACTGCTATTGCCCAATGGTTTACTCGAAGGTACGGCACCCAATCTGGTTTATACACCGACACAGAACTTTACTGGTTCGGATAGTTTTACTTTCCTGGTTAATGATGGCGCGGCAACTTCTAATGTCGCCCGTGTGGACATTCTGGTGTTGCCGGTTAATGATCCACCGGTTGCAGATGATAAAACAGTGGTAACCGATGAAGATACGCCGGTCAATATCAGCTTAACCGGCAGTGATATTGAAAATGATCCTCTGATGTTTAGGATCGGTTCAAATACACCTGCAAACGGTTTTTTAAGTGGCGCGACACCCAATGTGGTTTATACACCGGGCATTAATTTCTTTGGCAGTGATAGTTTCGATTATATTGCCAATGACGGTATTGATGATTCACAGCCAGCTATCGTCAATATTATTGTGAATCCGGTGAATGATCCACCAATTGCAAACCCACAAACGGTGGTTACCGATGAAGATACCCCAGTGAGTATTACCTTGACAGGTAGCGATATTGAAGGAGACTCGTTGAGCTTTAATCTGGGTGGTATCACATTACAAAACGGCACATTGAGTGGTACACCTCCCAACCTGACTTATATTCCGGATTTAGATTTTAAAGGAGACGATTCATTTAACTTTACAGTCAATGACGGTACCGATAGCTCTGCTGCAGCATTGGTGAATATTCAGGTTTTGCCGGTAGATGATAATAATCCTCCAATCGCTGATGCAGGGGAAGATATAACTGAAATTACGATTGAGACTGATGGTGGGCCAGAAATACAATTAATAATGGAAGGGAATACTGTTCAGCTTGATGGTTCAGGAAGTAGTGATCCAGATGGTGACACATATTACTTATAAATGGACGCCCCCTGCTGGAATTGGCTTCGAAGATTCTGATGAACTTGTTAATCCAACATTTGTGGCTCCTGGCGTCGGCGTTACTGCTCAAACATTCACCTTTAGTTTAATAGTTACAGACTCAAAAGGTTTGCCTTCAGAACAAGCAGACACGGTTGATGTGACGGTGAGTCCTACTCCTCCCCTTGCTTATGCAGGTGCGGATCGAATTGAAGTTTTTCCAGCAGGTGAAGAGATTATTACGGTAAATATTGATGATTCATATGGTTTTGATCTAAATGGAGCAGCTGATAAGTCAGATCTAGATTATTTATGGGAGGTCGTCGATTCAGAAACGACATACAGTGGTCTAATCCTCAATAAGTACAACAAACGATACAACAAGTTTCAATGTCAGTGGGGGTGGTACTGTTGCATTAAGATTCACTGTTACCGATGCTGATGGGTTGACTGACTCAGATGAAGTTGTAATTGAAGTTAAACTCCCGCCTGAAGCAAAGAGCAAAACAGTAGTAATACCTGATTACACCGGAAAAACGTTTTTAATTGAAGGTGAAAATCCTGATGGAAGTATTAATAATCTAACTTATGAATTAACTCGATTACCTGAAAATGGACAGCTTTTTGGTATAAGTGGTCCAGTTCCCTATGTACTTTCAGATAATTCGATTACATATGAACCATTTGCCGACCCAGTAAATGATTATTTTGAGTTTAGAGTAAAGGACGTGTATGGCTTTTATTCTGATGATGCTAGAGTTGACTTAGTGCCTCTAAATGATCCACCTAATACCTTTCCGTTTCTAGCTGAAGGACCAACCTCTACCTCTGAGTTTGCTTATCCGGATGGATATAGAGCAACAACAACCTTTACTCTCAGTGGAGAAGAAACATCTGATGATAATGATGATCCCTTGACTGAATTAAGCTATGAATGGACATTAGAGAGTGGACCAATAAGCTTGATACCAGCTGATTTTGTTAATCCATCAACCTCTAAGTCTATAGTGCCTTCTTTTAGCATCTCCAGAGTCGATCAGCCTGTGCATGGCGAATATGTATTTAGATTAACGGTAACAGATACCGGCCTCTTATCAACTAGTGAAACAGTGACTATAAACGTACCACCACCTCCGCCACTTATAGATTAATTTAGTAACCAAAAATGAAATCGAAGTTATTTAAAATGAAATGGACAGTGAGCATACTTTTTGTGCTTCTCAGCACCTTTACTTTTGCTAATAATGGTTATCCAATTATAGAAAAGTTAGTAAAGCAACAAAAGTATTCATTAGCCTATGAGCTTGCCACTAAAATTCGTTCACAGAATGAAGGTGATCCCCGCTTTGACTACCTCTTTGGTTTAGCTGCACTGCAAACTGGCCATTATAACGAGGCCGTATTTGCACTTGAAAGGGTGAAATTTGCAAGCCCGAATGTAATTCGGCCGCGTCTGGAACTAGCGCGCGCTTATTTAAAGTTAAACAATAAAACAGCTGCCTTGAGTGAATTTAAAAGCGTATTACAACTCTCACCACCAATGGCAGTAAAACAAAATATTGAAAGCTATATTACTGCTTTAGGAAAAGAACAATCACCACTAAAAATAAAATCCATTACTAAAAAGCCTGGCTTCATTCACTATTGGTTATGACGATAATATTAATTTTGGTGTCGATGATGAGTTTATTGACTTGCCAGTGTTTGGCTCGGTGAGGCTTAATCCTGACTCGGTCAAACAATCCAGCGGGTTTGCCGAAAGCCGTCTGCAAATCCAGCAACGTAAAACCCGCAATCAAAATAGTAGTACCTTTGCCATGGCAAACTTAACCCACCGCGAATACTTTAAGAATGATGATTTCAATCTAAGTGATTTCGATTTTCGTACCGGTATTCTGTGGAATAAGGGCAAAAGGCAGTATCAATTGATTGCAAGGGATCGGCCGGTATTGCTGGGTGGTAGTTTGTATTCAAATACCATTGGTGTGGATGCGATTGCTCGCCAGGCGCTGGCTAACAGAAAGCTCGCCAGTATCTCTTTGAGCCTAGAAAATTATGACTACAAACCTTTAGCAAATGCCGATAGAAAACGCGCCTATCTAACCGGACGCTTAGATTTTAATCAGGGCAATGCCTTTCACCAAGTAGGCACTAGCATTGGCAGGGAATGGCCGGACAAAGATGAGGGTAAACAATACAGCCGTGATATTGCAGCAATATCCTATAAACTGACGCAGAACTGGAATGTTAACAACAAATCTTTTTTCGGGGTGAATTTTGGGCATTACCAGCATCGTGATAGCAACTCATTATCAACCAGTAAACGCAAGGATAAGCGAACGGTTATTGACGCTGGTCACGAGTTTAAAATTAATGACAAAGCCGCACTAATATTTTCACTAAGGCATATCAAAAATAGCAGTAATCTGGATTTATACGATGCCACAAGAAACGAAGTCAGGATGGGGGTTCGTTATGAATGGAATTAAATTCTTAATCGCTATTTTTCTGCTTCTGTTAAGTGTAATGCCCTTACAGATGGTTTATTCAGCCGAGGTTGAAGCAGGTAAAACACTATTGACTAACGGTAGTGTGATAGGAAAACGTGCAGACGGGGAAGTGGTGTTGAAACGCCGTTCCGTAATTTATGAAAAAGATGAAATCCACGTGGGCAAAGACTCTAAAGCGCAATTCAGGATGGTTGATCAAGCGTTAATCTCCTTGCACCAAAATTCGATTTTAAAAATTCAAAAGTACCAGTTTAAACAAGGCAGAAATTCAAACTCAGTGTTAATGGAGTTACTATCAGGTGGCTTGCGAACAATAACCGGAGCTGTTGGAAAAAATAATAAAAAAGCCTATGAGCTTCGAACACCTTTGGCCACGATTGGTATTCGAGGAACGCATTATGAGGTCAATATTGTAACCAATGGCATGTATGTATCTGTCTGGGATGGAGTCATTGTTTTAAGATCTCGCCTTAAAGGTGGTTGTAATATCCTATTGGGGAGTAATAAACCCTATCAGTTTATGTTTATAGATCGCCTCGGTAATTGTCGGGGGCTGCAACAAGTACCTAGACTACCCGATGATGTAGTCACACCTGAAGCACAATTTCGACAGCCAGCACCTTCCTTTAAGGCTTTTATCATCGATCAATCACGACCAGCAGAAGAATTATCTGCGAGTGCATCGGCCTTAAATACCTCAACACCTGAATTTCAGGTGGGTGTAAATACATTGAATGTGTCTAATAATTCGGTATCTGGCTTTCAACAATCAGTAGGTGGATACCCTGTCAGCTGGGGATATTGGGGTGAGTTTGATTCTACTTTGGCAAACAGGAATGTAGATGATTCTACAAATAGAGGATTGCTCTGGGCAACCTATGAAGCTACTGATCCTGCAGTGGTTAGTGCAAGAACAGGGTCTTTCAGCCGCTATGAAAATATCTCTGATAGTCTTTTAAGCGCCACTGCGGGAACAGCAAGTAATCTACAGGTACAAATGGATGTTAACTTTGAATCTGGTGCTGTAAGCAATGGTGCGCTATCAGCTAACACGCCCAATGAAACATGGGTTGCAGTTTTTGACGGTCAGATTACTTCTGGCGACCTGGATCTTGAAATGAATGGAGCAAGTGTCATAGATTCCGACCCTAATACCCCAAGTCAACCTCGAGATGCGAGTGGGTTTGTTGCGGGTGATTTTATTGGCGATAATGCAGAAGCCATACTCGGTGCTTTTGGTCTATCCGAAGATGCTAACCCCGACAATAATATTGAAGGTTTATTTATTATTGAGTAGCAATAAATCGAGGTAATTATATCGGGAATGTAAAAACAGCCTAAAAGTAGG
>CAVXCT010000033.1:0-114494 GCA_963760355.1 uncultured Gammaproteobacteria bacterium
TTGCCTAAACGATCCTTATTAACTTTGAATTTCTCATTGCGCGCTTCAATGATTTTGTCATCGTATTTGGTGCTTCGCATTTGAGATAGGTAGGCTTCCATCTCTTTGTCAGCAGCTAACCAATTCGTGATAACAGGCTTCATGTGGTAATGCATATTGGTTTTGCCATCCGAGATGTCAAAATCCATTACACCAACGAATTTACCGTTAGATCCGGCATTTGTTACTAGCGTCTTATTACCACTTTTGCTCGTCACTTCAATTGGTTTTGGCATGCCATCGTGAGTATGCCCACCGAAGATAGCATCTATGCCACCGACGTTTTCTGCCATTTTGATATCTACATCCATGCCGTTATGTGAGAGCATTACGACCGAATCAGGTTTTTCTTCATTGCGAATCTTTTTTACCAGCTCCGCCATGTCACCTTCACGTAAACCAAATGACCAGTCGGGAAGAATTCTGGTGGATTTGCGTTGGCAGTGCGGGGGAATGCCTGGCCTACTACCGCAATACGTTTGCCACCCAGTTCCTTCATTACATAGGGTTGGAATGCATAGCCCTTATCTTCGTCAAATAAACCTCTGCCTTCATTTTTCTCGACAAGTTCCGCGTAGTTGTCATCCATCAATGAATCTTCTTTGACGCGTACGTTCTGACCGATAAAGTCTCCTTTAAAGAGTGCCACATTGCTCAGAACCTCAGCTTCGTGATAGGTGAATTCCCAGTGCCCGATCATCACATCAACACCGAGAATATTCGAAGCTTCAACCATGTCTACACCGCGTGTCCAGAGAGAAGTTCCTGAACCCTGCCATAGATCGCCACCATCTAAAGTAATCGTGTTATCTACACCACCAGCGTCTTTTCGTAACATGTCTAGCAGTGTCTTAAGGTGTGAGTACCCCCCCATTTTTCCGTATTTTTTTGCGGCATTGTAGAAATCCAGATAGGTATACGCATAAGCCTCAGGACCGTCTAATGGTAATTCCATTTTTTCTAAGAGCTTTTTACCAACAATATGTGGAGGCCTGCCCAGAGCTGGGCCAACGCCAAGGTTTACATTTGGCTCGCGGAAATAAACAGGTAGTAACTGGCCATGAACATCTGTGGTATGAAGAATACGTGCCTGACCTTTTTTAGGTATGGAGTAATAACCTTCCGGCATTGGAGCTTGTTTCGCTGAATCAGCTTGTGCCTGATGCATCAGCCACGGTAATGAGCCAGCACCAGCGGTGCCTACAGCAAGTATTTTAAGAAAGGTTCGTTTATCCATAGTTGGCATGGAGTACTCCTGATTTGTAAGGGGATTTATGTGGGAACTCTGATCAAGTCCAGCAACCTTAAGTCTTAATCAATGTTTCCTTTGAATTTACTGAAATGAGTAAACAAAGTCTAGTAGATTATTAATACTATTAAGAGGAGTAACAAGCAACCCTGTTGTTCCATAGTTGTTAATCTAGTTTATATGGAGTTATATGGCGATAATCATTATTGCCGTGGTGGAATACCTGAGTTTTCCATTTAAAATAAAAACAGAACCCCGTTCTTTTGTCTTTGTACAAATACCAACTGAGTAACTCTTAAACCCATTTATATTAATAAATAAGCTAGAATCTGATTATGTATTTACTGATTACAATATTTCATTTCGTATGATACGAATTATCACTGCCTTATGGATTATGTTCCTCTCATTAGGAGCAGGCTCAGTTCATGCTGAAGGCCCATTTATAAAAATAGGGGTATTGAGTCACCGTGGAGATACTTTTACCTTAAACTCATGGAATCCCACCGCTCAATATCTTACCAATCTACTTCCAGATTATGATTTCGAAATCGTACCTCTTGATTTTGATGTTGTTAATAAGGCTGTAGAGAATAACGAAGTAGATTTTATCCTGGTTAACCCCGGTATCTATGTGAATCTGGAGTATCGATATCGTGTTTCGCGGATTGCAACTATGCATAATTTGCGCGGTAAAGAAGGATACAAAGTATTTGGCGGGGTAATCCTTACGCGCAACGACCGTGAAGACATTCAGAACCTGGAAGATCTTCGTGGTAAATCGTTTATGGCAGTTTTTGAAAATTCATTGGGTGGGTTTCAGATGGCCTGGCGAGAGTTAAATGCTAAAGGGATAAACCCGTATAAGGATTTTTCTAGTTTTGAGTTTGGTGGTATACATGATCATGTTGTGCAGTCTGTTGTAGAGCGAAAAGTTGATGCTGGTACTGTACGAACCGATATTCTGGAAAGAATGGCTACTTCCGGAGACCTGGATCTAAACGAAGTCAGGATTATTAACCCTCAATCAAATAGTAACTTTCCCTTTCGTTTAAGTACCCGCTTATACCCTGAATGGCCGTTCAGTAAAGTAAAACAAACATCTGATGAACTGGCGAAAAAAGTTGCTCTGGCTTTATTTGCCATGCCCAAGGATCACCCTGCCGCTTTAGCAGGTAAATATGCTTTATGGGATTTGCCTTTAGACTACCAGCAAGTCCATGAATTGTTTCAGGAATTGAAACTACCTCCCTATGACCTGATTGGCAAATTTACTGTCCAAGACGTTATCAAAAAATACTGGTACTGGGGCTTATCTGCTGCAATAGTGTTATTGGCGATGGGCGTGTTAACCTCGGCCGTAGTTCGAAGAAATAAACGTTTGAAGCGAATTCAACTTCGCATGGAAAGACACTATGAGAGATTATTAGATTCAGTCGGCGATGGAATTTACGGGGTCGATCTAGATGGTAATTGTACGTTTGTAAATAAAGCGATGGAGAAAATTACCGGTTGGAAGGAAAATGAATTAATAGGTAAAAACCAACATACAATTTTACACCATACACATGCTGATGGCTCACACTTTCCAGCAGATGATTGTCCTGTTTATCTAACTTCTGCTGATAGTGAGCCGCGCTTTATTAGTGATGATGTATTTTGGAAGTCAGATGGTTCGTCGATATCAGTTGAGTACAGCAGCACGCCTATTAAAGGACCTAGAAATACAACAATAGGCAGCATTGTGGTATTTCGTGATATTACAGAACGCGAGATTATTAAAAAGAGAACCAGAGAGCATCAATTGCAGCTTTCTCATGTCGCCCGTTTGAGTACAATGGGAGAAATGGCTTCTGGTATTGCACATGAGTTAAACCAACCATTAACCGTAATAAATAACTATTCTCGTGCCTGTATTCGCATGCTTGGTTCTAAGGAGCCAATGGCAGACCAGTGTTCGGAAGTGATGGAAAAAATCTCACAGCAAGCCGAAAGAGCAGGCGCGGTGATTAAACAAATAAGGCATTTTGTGAATAAAGATCTGCCAGAAAAAAAGCCGGTAAAAGTATCGCAAATGCTAGACGTTGTGCTTGAGCTAACGCGTATGGAAATTGAGCGAAGAAAAGTTAATCTAAGTTTAGAGATAGATGAATCTGAGAACTGGGTTTTGGCACAAGATACACAAATTGAACAGGTTATTATTAATCTGATTAGAAATGCTATTGAAGCGATGGAAGAAATTCCTCAACAGCAAAGAAATCTCACCATCAAAACCGAAGATCAAAAAGATGGTAAGTTAAAAATCAGTATTTCTGATTCTGGCATTGGTATTGATAAGGAACTACTGGAGCAGCTTTTTGACCCGTTTATTACGACCAAAGAACAAGGAATGGGATTGGGCTTGTCGATCAGTCAGGGTATCATCGAAATGCACGATGACCAGATAGTGATCGAAGATAATGTTGATGGGGGCGTTAGTTTTAGTTTTAAGTTACCCATTGTTAAAGCATCAAAAACTGAAAAAGAAAATAATAAACGAGAGTCAAAAAACAAGGAAGTTGCATGAGTGAACAAATCACAGTTTTTATCGTTGATGATGATGAAGAGGTACGCGACTCTTTAAAGTTATTGATCGAGTCAGTCGGTCTTGAGGCAGAAACCTACGATTCCGCGCAAAGTTATCTAGAAAGTTTTGATGGATCAAGAGCAGGATGTTTAATTCTGGATGTTCGCATGAAAGGTATGAGTGGCCTCACTTTACAGGAGCAACTCAGTAAAAAATCTATCTGCCCACCTATTATTATCATTACTGGACACGGTGATGTGCAGATGGCAGTTAGAGCTGTTAAAGCGGGTGCTTCAGAGTTTCTAGAGAAGCCATTTAATGAACAGGAATTATTAGACAGCATCCACGTTGCAATCGAAAGAGATGCAGAACAACGCGGCAGAGCATCTCGCCTGGCTGAAATTCAATCAAAAGTAGACAACCTGACAGATCGTGAGAAACAAGTCATGGAGTTGATCGTCACCGGTATGCAAAATAAAAACATCGCCAGCGAGCTGCATATTAGCCAATCAACAGTCGAAGCGCACCGTTCTAAAGTCATGGACAAAATGGAGGCACGGACCTTATCTGACCTGATGCGCATGATTATTTCTTTAAAGCCGATGTGATCAGCGTAAACGAGTCAAACAGGTATCAAGATGAGAAACATAACAAATCAAAACTACAGTTACTTATTCGGGCTAATTGTTAATTCTAGTTTTTCCAGTTTATTTTTTACTTTATTACTATTGTGGTTTGTGTTTCCACAAACAATCTCTGCTACAGAAAAAAAACCAACTGGCCCCGATCTGCATAAATTCTGGGATAAGAATTGCTCTGAATGTCATGGTCACTCGGCTGATTTTTCACGCAAATTTTTAGAAATTGTCGATGGAAAGCTACAAGGGCCAATGCATAAAGATAGTTTTAAGACATTTTTAAATAATCATTACATTAGGAGAAATCAGCAGCAAGCCATTTATGACATGCTATTGGCTGAGAACCTAATTGAACCCCGTTACAAAAATGAATGCAGCTCTTGTCACAAACGTGCAGCAGAGTTTGTTCGTGAATCATTAGTTTTACGAGAAGGTGAGCTTTACAGTAAGAAACTAGATTCTCCAGTGAGTGAATTTCTTCAGTCTCATAGAGATTTAAAGACTGAAGATATTGAGTTTTACATGACTTTGTTAACACGAGTAGCGCATGAAGTTTATCGGCCTTAAAGACTCTAGGGTGACCTACTACTAGAACTGTTTTTAGTTGATGGTTTAGAAAAAGTGCCCAAAAGGTGGGGGGGTGGCTTTCGTAGGCTCACCAAGAGCCAAGAAAGTCCATCGTAGATTCCGTAAGGAATCGTCGATGTACAATGTTCGTGCTAGAGATGTCTACTTCTACTAGAGCTGTATTTTTGTAGTTATTTATACAGGTATTAACATGCAAAAACTCAATTACTCAAGCCAAACCTACTATCCCGATTCTACGGCGATTGGGTTAATCTTATTGCAAACGGACGAAGTCCTGGAAAGTGAAATTCGTAAATTATTACCAGCCAACTCGGTAATTTATCACACACGTGTCCCTAGTGGCACTCAAGTAACCAATGAAACGCTAGCCAAAATGGAAGCAGAAATCCCCGCAGCAACTCGTTTGTTTCCATCAGCAAGTAGCATGGGAGTCATCGCTTATTGCTGTACCTCTGGCACCACGATTATTGGAGAAGATAAAGTAGCAGCAGCGATTCATTCTATTTTCCCCGACGTTAAAGTGACCAATCCCTTGTCTGCGGTAAAAGCATACCTAAATCACTTGGGAGCAAAGCGCATTGGCCTTTTAACGCCGTACGAACCTCAGGTTTCTCAATCAATGTCAGCGCATTTGCAGGCAGAGGGTTTCGAAATAAGCAGCTTTGGATCTTTCTACGAAAAAGAAGAGTCAAAAGTAACGCGGATTTCGCAGCAGTCTATTCTGGAAGCTATTGAGCAGATTGGTTCTGGTGATCTGTGCGATGCTGCATTTGCATCTTGTACCAACCTTAGGACTGTAGATTTACTGCAACAGGCTTCAGAGAAAATAGACAAGCCGGTAGTTTCATCGAATTCAGCTCTTGCATGGCATATTAGTGAGTTGCTGAAGAATGACTGAAAATAAGTTTATCTAAGCAATGTTAAAAACAGTTCTTAATAAATAGCCAGTTAGGTACGCAAGACCTGCTGCGGCGCTTCCAGTCAAGAGTGTACGCAAGCCAGAAACAAACACTGGCATTGAGAATAATAAGCTTTTCAACATGCCGATCGAAAAGAACATAACCCCGGCAATTCCACTACTGATTAAAAACTGTTGGTGCATGGTGAGCGAACTAATAAGAAAAGGTATCAAAGGCATTGCACCCACTATCAAAAATGCAGCGAAAGTAGTGAACCCAGATTTCCATGGGGAAGAGTTCGCTATTGGAATCCCATATTCTTCAGTAAGCATGGTTTCAACCCATAAATGTCTATCCTGACTGATTGTTTTTACGATTTCTTCCAGGGTATCTCCAGAAAAACCTTTTTGCTGAAAAATTTGTCTGATTTCTTCACGTTCCCCCTCAGGGATTCTATCTATATGTTCTTCTTCGGTGCGTTTAATCGCGGCAGTGAATTCTTTTTTTGCAACAATAGATTCATAATTGCTGACCCCCATGCTAAAACCATCGGCAAATAAATTTGCAAAGCCTAAGACCAATGCAACATTAGCAGGAAATCCCGCACCTACTGCGCCAGAAACTATTGCAAAGGTAGTGACACAGCCATCTATTCCTCCCAGAACTGCATCGGAAACGTTTTGTGGTTTTGAAGGTTTTTTGAGGCGTTGTTTGATAGCCTCGGGTCTATGGTCAAGTCCAAGTTTTTTCTCTGCTGTGTTCTTCATTTGGAATCAAAGATCAAAGTGGGATCAGTCTCATAGCTGGTTTTGAGCGATGTGTCTGAGTTGATTCAATTCTTTCTTCAGGGTATCAATCTCATCCAGTAATTCTAGAGATAAAGCCACTCCTGATAGATTAATGCCTAAATCCTGTCTTAAACGAAGCGCTTTATGAGCACGTATTTGCGCACTTTGATGGAATCGCCATTGGCGCGTGGATTCACCCTCGAGCGGTGAGATAACACCTTGATCAACCAGTCGGATAATGAATTCTGCATGGGTTTGACAGCACTGACAAAGCTCTGCAAGGTTCAGCGTTGGTTCTTCTTCGAGAATGCTTCCAGCTACAATATTAATCACTTTAGTATTCATCATATTTTCTCAATTTCTTTAACTTGGTATCTTAACTTTATTTCTACACTTTGATTAAACCTAGAATAGATAACTGCGAGGATTAAAGGTGATTTCATCCCGCATTTTTTCATTATATTCTTTAACTTTAGGGTCTGAAGATGGTGGAAGTGTAATTTGTAACACTACGTAAAAATCTCCAGCGTTTTTACCTGGAAGACCCTTGCCTTTTAATCTGAGTTTGCGCCCCTGTTGTGAATCCGGAGGGACTTTCATATCTACCTCTTTGCCATCAGGTGTGGGGACTTTGATCGTTGCTCCCAAGGATGCTTCCCATGGTGCAACGGGAACATTCAATGAGATGTCTTTCTCATTGATGTTATAGAGACGATGCGGGTTAAATGCCACTTCAATCAGCAAATCACCCGGCTCTCCGCCACCATGTCCAGGATTTCCCTGTTTACCCAGGCGAATGGATTGTCCTTCTTTGATCCCCTTGGGAATTTTAATGCTTAAAGTTCTTTGTTTGCTGACAACTTGTCCCTGATCGTTCATTTCAGGTATCGCCATTTTTACGGATTGCTTGGTGCCGTTTAAGGAGTCCTCTAGATCAATCATGATCTTGGCGCGAACATTCTCACCTTTAGCCTGAAAACCTCCACCTGCCCCGCCAGAACGATAGTACCGACCGCTACTCGCTCGTTCACCGCCAAATAGGTCCTCAAAAAAACTACTGTAATCCTGAGCGTTACCTTCGGTATAACCACCGCCTCCAAAGTCAAAGTTTTGCTCCCAGCCCGGTGGTGGCTGAAAGCCATCCTGACCTGCTTGCCAGTTATCCCCTAATTGATCATAAGCTTCGCGCTTTTCAGGATCTTTAAGGACTTCGTAAGCCTCACCCACTTCTTTAAATTTAGTCTCTGCGTCTGTTTCTTTACTCACATCCGGATGATATTTACGAGCCAGTTTCCGATAAGCACGTTTAATTTCGTCTTGAGGGGCATCTTTTTTCAACCCGAGAATTTCGTAATAATCTTTATATTCCATAATTTTCTCAACCAATGCGAAATAATTGGAAACAGTATTCTATATTTGGTTTTGTGTCCATTGAATGATTTGCAGTGTATTTTTAAGACAAAAAAAACACCCGACAAGTATTGTTCGGGTGTTTTTTAAATTCAAAACCATCAATTAATCGTAATGGATTTGGTCTGTGCAGAAGGGGCTTTCTTTAAAGTAATGCAAAGACGTCCATCATCTAACTTTGCGTCTATATCGTCCCTGTCGACATCTTCGGGTAAAATAAACGTGCGGGCAATTTTTCCGTAGAAGCTTTCTTGCATATAATAATCTTCCTGTTTCACTTCTTTGTTCATTTTACGTACTGCTGAAATGTTTAAAGTATCGTCGTGAATATTAATTTCAATATCTTCTTTTTTTACACCTGGTAAATCAACTTCGACAGTAAAGGTAGAATTACCTTTTTTTGCAAGATTCGCAAAAGGTAAGTGACTCGCTACATTGGCCAGTGCTTTTTTACCTTTGGAAAGTCCCGATTCGATTCCTTGCTCAATATCTGAGCCTATTTCTTTAACGTTTTTTACAATATCCATCATATTTCTCCACTAAAAACTTTGTATAAGCATTGTTTTTTAAGCTACTTGATTTCTATTTTCTTTGGCGTTTTTTCAACTACCTCTAATTTTGGAATGATTACTTCTAAAACACCATCGGTAGATTCGGCGTGTATGTTTTCAATATCAGTATTTTCTGGCAAAGAAAAGCTTCTCTCGAATTTACCGTACTCACTTTCAACTTTGTAATAGTCATCCTGTTTTAGTTCTTTACTGGTTTTACGTTCACCAGAGAGAGTGACTATATTTTTCTCAACACTGATTGCTATGTCCTCTTTTTTAACACCGGGGAGGTCGACCTCAACGTGATAGGCAAACTCGCCTTCGCGGGTGTTTACAGCTGGCGTAAAAGATGTAAAAGCATCTTTCTTTCCAGCATCCATATCGTAGAGCATAGTATTGAGCTGGTCAAAACCACGCCTAAATTCATCCATTTCTCTAAAGGGGTTAAATTTGGTAACTAACATAAACGACTCCTTAAACCATTAATTATAAAAAGACTTAATTAAAAATCAGTGCATCTTCACAATAACAATGCATGCTCTATATATATGTCATATATGTGACATTTCAAGGGATAATTGAAGCAATATAAAAGAACTTTATGAAATTTCAGTTAGTTTTAGATTTGCTTTTTCTTTGAGTGCCTCGAGTTTTTCTATACTCCAGTTGTGCTCGTCGGTTTTTAGAATTCCTTGTTGTTTCAATGCTTGCAGGTGCTTATTTACCAGCTGTCTTGCAGAGCCAATCATTTGTCCTAGTGTTTCATGGGTAAGATCGTGAAAAAGTGGTATGCAGTGATGCTTTTCGTGACTATTATGGTGATTGGAGTCGATGTGTCGGAGTAGTAATCTGGCAAGTCTTGTGGGGGGGGGTATCATAGAGTGCTAAATCTGAAATTAAATCTTCTCTAAGTCTTATTCGTTGTGCCAAATAAGGCATTAAGTTGTGATTAAAATCACGGTATTCATTGAGCCAACTACGTACTTTATCAATAGGTGCGGATAATAGCTGAATATTATCAAGAGCTGCCGCTATAGTGTAATGTTCTCCATCATCTAATAAATAGATTGCGTCAAAACCATCACCTTCTCCAATTATTCTTAAAGCAACAGCTTTGCCAGAATCAGGATTAATTCTTAAAATTTCCATGCGCCCTTTTATTATTACGTAAAAGGGGTTTTTTGAGGCTATAGATTGAGTTCCCCCCCCCCCCCCCCAGGTTTCGAAACGAAAATGTTGCATCATTTGATTTAATGCATGGTTAATTTAATCTCTCGAATAGCGGTGAATTAGAGATTTTTTCATACAGCTGACTAGTTAGATAACTCAAATTCTGTAATTATCGGCAAGTGATCACTGGCTATTTTTGAAAGTTTATAACGGCAACGTTTGGATGAGATCAGGCGTAACCCACCTCGATAATAAATGCGATCCAGTCCACCTCTGGGAGCAAAAGACGGGTAAGTTTTAATGGCTTTAGGTGAGCCTGTTTTAGCTTCCTTATCGGTTGCGCACTGGAAGTCTAAGCCTTCAATAAATAATGAACGTAGCAACGAGCGCCAGTCATTAAAATCACCGCCGATTAAACACGCAGTATCCATATCTAAACCTTCATATTCTTTTGATCTGGATAAGACTCCGGCTTGCTTTTGTCGTTCCTTGGCAGAAAGCCCCAGGTGTAAATTAAAGACTTCTAGCGGATAAGTTTTGCCACTAGGGCTTATGACTTCAATGGTTGAATGCTGACAACCTCTGCGTTTGCGGTTACCTATCGTTAGGTCAATATTACGCTCACGTAAAATGGGGAAACGGCTTAGTGTCGCATTTCCATACCAGCCTTTTTTAACGCTTACATTATGTCCCATAACGTAATGAGGGTAGTCGAGTGCTTCTGATAACTCTTTGGCTAGTTCTAGTTCGCGAGAGCGTGGTACGCCTTCATCAACTTCTTGAAGTAGAACGATATCTGCATCGTGTTCGCTCAATATCTCAATAATACGTTCAGGAGCAAAACGCCGATCAAACCCGATGGCACGGTGAATATTGTAACTGAGAACACGAATTTTCAATGATTTAGCTCTTGATAAATGCTTATAAGTGATTATTTACTATTAGTTCTCAAGATTATATGACACTCATCAAGTCTTTGGGGCTTTAGTAGGGCTATTCTAGCAATTAATGACACCCCCCATCTTTTAAGCAGTTATGATGTGGTTGTAATCTATTAAAAATATCAAATTCGGAGAGTAGGATATGATCAAGTTGACAGAGGCAGACAAGAGCGCCAAATCTTCACTATTACAACTTGAAGGGGAGTTAGCTAAACGTTTAGAAAACCTATCCTCAGACATGTCAAAAAGCCATGACGCTGATTCGTCTGAACAAGCAGTTGAGCGTGAAAACGATGAAGTCATAGTCCAGCTTGAAAATGATACAAGGGTTGAATTACAGCAAGTTAGGCATACACTACAGCGCCTCGAGCAAGGTAACTATAGAATTTGTTCAAAATGTGGAGAGGAAATTTTGGCGGCACGTTTACAGGCAATACCCTATAGTACGCTTTGTATTAATTGCGCTGATTCTTAGGAAAATCTCTGGTAGTTTGCAAGGAGTCGGTAGTTTTACAACTCACTAAGAGGGGTGTTCTGGAATAAAACTTTCCCGATATGCCTGGCGCCTTCTCTGGTTAAATGCCCTCCGTCGAATGAAATTAGCTTGAGGTCATTTGTAAATACAGGACATCCTTCTGATTTGCCGCAAATCTTCTCATGCAGATTGATAAATATAGAGTTGCTTAATGATTGGCGCATAATGTCATTTACCCTGATGTGATGTTCCTCTGGCATATTTCTTAATCGAGCGAGTTCCTCATTTGACATACGCAGATATTTTCTTATCGAAATTTTACCAAAACTCTTTCTGCCGATAATGAATAGTTTTTGATTAGGGCTAAGTGCCAGTCTATTTATAGTTTTTGGCAATAATTTAGCTGACCATTCCTGCCAGTTAGCCGCAATTATAATGAGATCAGCTTCTGATATCTGTTTCTTAGCCTTGGACAAACTATCCGAATTGAGCACAGAAACTTTTGTCTTTAGCTGCTATATATTGGGATGCATAGTCACCAAGATATACCTGGCAACGCACAGGAATGTAACGTGTGCTAATCTGGTGCCCTGATAAGGAGTTATTCTCGAGAATAGAATTTAGAAAGTCTTGAGCATGGCTATCACCAATGATCAGAGCCTTTTTCTTGTCTGCCTGATCAAAAGGCTTTTTCATAAGCTGCAAAAAGCGTTTACGGACATATTCGCCACTGGCTTTTATATCTGCAGCCTGCAACAATTCAGTGCGATTAAAGCTAGATGCTGTACTTGGAATCAATGTGAAAACACAAATACCGAGTAAAACTGCTTGTATGGTTCTAATCATAAATTAAATTTCCCATATGAATTTTTATTTCAACATCCTTAGACGACGAAATACTTATACAGTTCAGCCGTATTTCTAGCTATACCTAAACGCTGCGCCATCAGTCAATATAAAGGACGTGCCCATACCGATAAACAATAGGCTACCTGCAAATCCAGCCAGAAATATCTGTCTTTGTGTAAAGCGACGTTTGTTCCTGAAAGGTGCTTCAATAAAGCGCCAGCTAAAATAGGCTAAAACTAATGCTAATATACTCAATAGGCCCATCAGCCAAGGCTTAGGTTCATCAATAAAATATATCCGGGCAAATACAAATATCGGTTGGTGCCAAAGGTATGCACTATAAGAAATTAAGCCGATTATTACAAAAACATTCCAGGATAGTAATTTATGTACCAAAGTTTCGCGTCTTGTAAAAAGAATCACTAATGCAGTACCTATGGTTGGAAAGAGTGCATAGAGGCTCGGGAATGGCAACGTCCTATCCAGGAAAAACACGGAGAGTAAGATCAGACTTAGACCTGTCATACTGCCTAATTCTCCTATGTATCCCTGTGGTTGTTTATTCTGAGATAGATAAAAAGCTATCAGTGCTCCGATCATCAATTCCCACGCTCGTGTGGGAATCAGGTAAAAATTGGCTTCGGGGAAATTACGCCATCCCCATTCAGTTAAAGCTAAACTAGAAATAGCGATAATGCTGATAATTCCAAATAACCAGCGTCTTCCAAAAACCCAGAAGAAAATCATTATCAGAGGGAAGAATACGTAGAATTGTTCTTCGACGGCCAGACTCCACGTATGAAGCAACGGGATCAGCTCGGCATCTGCTGCAAAATAATCACTCTCTATCCAGAATAAGAAATTAGAAGAGAACAAAGGCACTGCTAGCACACTTTTACCAAACTCTTTAAGTTCGTGCGGCAAAAGCAAAAACCAGGCAAATGGAATGCAGGCCAACATAATAAAGAATAAAGCAGGCAGGATTCTACGTGCCCGACGCTCATAGAAATTAGCAATTGAGAAGATCCCAGCGTCTTTCTCTTTCAGGATGATTGATGTTATTAGATATCCGCTGATAACAAAAAACACATCTACACCAACATAGCCTCCGCTGAACCATTCAAATCCACCATGAAACAGAACTACAGGTATTAGCGCAAAGGCGCGTAACCCGTCTATTTCACTCCGGTAAGCCATTAACTTGTTTTCTCCATGTGTTTTTTTAAGCAAGTAGTTATATTAGTATTTTTTAATATATGGGCAAAACTGAGTTTTTATAGTGCTACATGACTGTTAACCGACAATTATCGTATTCATGATAAATCGAGTGAAAAACTGTCAAGAATCAAGTTGCTTATGTTTTTTATGTATTATCCTCTAGGCTGAATATAGAGAATATTGGTTAACTTATGAGTAATATCAGACTACAACCTCAGGAACTCTACACAGTAACGAATCCCAAAGACATTGAATACGATTCGACCGCTGAAAGTGATACCTCTAAATACGGAGCAATTGGTCAATCTCGTGCTTTAGAAGCCATTGAGTTTGGCGTGGGGATGCGCCGTGAAAATTACAACCTCTATCTGGCTGGTTCAAAAGGCTTAGGTAAACATGCGGTAATGCAGAAAATCCTGGAGCAATATGCCAAAGATGAGAGCCCCCCATCCGATTGGTGTTATGTCGATAATTATGAAGAGTTCTATAAGCCAATAGCACTTCAGTTACCAGCTGGTATGGGTTTAAAACTGCGTACAGATATGGCGCAGTTAGTGAATGATTTATTATTAGCAGTACCATCTGCTTATGAAAGTGATGAGTACCGCACCCGAGTTCAAGAAATAGAAAGTACTTTTGAAGAACGCAGGGAAAAAGCTTTTGCGGAGCTGGGTGAGGAGGCTGATGCAGAAGGCATCACCATGATAAATACGCCGACTGGCTACACTATTGTGCCTATCAGTGACGGCAAACCCATGTCTCATGAAGATTTTAATAAACTGGATGAGCTAGAGCAAAACTCAAAACAGGAAAAAATTGACGAGCTAAAAGAAAAACTCAAAGAACTGATAATAGAAATACCATTATGGGAAAAAGAAACCAGAGGACAGTTTAAAGAGCTGAATACTGACTTCGCTAAATCATCCGTTAAACCTTTTCTTAAGACATTAATGGATAAATATTCAGATACACCAGAAATCAAAAATTACCTCGATATTGTGAGTAAAGATATCGTGGAGAATATGCAGTTTTTTCTTCCCTTAAATACGAATCCTGGCTTGCTTGAAGGGCAGACTTCGCCGCCATCAGCAGAATTAAGGCGCTACGAGATCAATGTGCTGGTAAACAATAGCGGGCTCGAAGGAACTCCTATCGTTTATGAGAACAATCCTACATACAACAACCTCATCGGTAGAATAGAACATATCGCACAAGACGGTGCTTTGATAACCGATTTCACCTTGATAAAACCGGGTACATTACATCAGGCAAATGGCGGCTATCTGATTCTTGATGTACAGAATCTTTTAATGAATCCTTTCGCCTGGGAGGGGCTGAAACGCACTCTGTATGCCAAAGAAATTCGCATGCAATCGTTAGAGCGAATGCTGAGTACGGTGAGTACCGTAACGTTAGAACCTGAAGCGATTCCATTAGAGGTCAAGGTAGTGCTAGTAGGGGATCGCTATCTCTATTATTTATTAAAGACCTATGATCCTGAATTCAATGAATTATTCAAAGCAACGGCAGATTTCTCAGAATCGTTTGATCGCACTGCAGATTCAGTAAACCAGTTAGCGCAGATAATATCTATCGTCGCAAACTTTGAAAAAATAAGGCCCATTAAACGCGAAGGCATTGCCAGGATAATTGAGCAATGTTCTCGAGAGACAGGCGATGCCGAAAAACTCTCTTTACACCGGGGTCAGCTCAAAGATTTGATTGTTGAGTCGGACTACTGGGCGGGTAAAAGCGGTAAAAAAGAAGTCGAAGTAGTGCACGTACAAAGCGCTATTGATTCACGTATTCGTCGCGCAGATCAAATCCAGGAAAAAGTTCGAGAACAAATATTACGCGACATTATTCTCATTGATACTACGGGTGAGTGTGTAGGGCAGGTCAATGGGTTATCGGTTTATCAGCTGGGAGATTACAGTTTCGGTCAACCCTCCCGAATTACTGCTACGGCGCGTTTGGGGCATGGTAATGTGCTGGATATTGAACGTGAAATTAAACTCGGTGGACCGATTCACTCCAAAGGCGTGATGATTTTATCTTCCTGTCTCGCCAATCGTTATGCGCAGAATAGGCCTCTATCGCTGTCTGCAACATTGGTATTTGAGCAAAACTATGGTGGTGTTGATGGCGATAGCGCATCTATTGCTGAGTTTTGTGCGCTTATTTCTGCCTTAGCTAATATTCCAATCAATCAAAGCTTTGCGGTTACGGGGTCAATTAATCAACATGGTGAGGCCCAGGCAATCGGTGGCGTTAATCATAAAATCGAAGGTTTTTTTGATATCTGTAAAGAAAGGGGACTTAGCGATAAACAAGGAGTAATAATTCCTCGGGCAAATCTCAAGCATTTGATGTTGCGTCATGATGTCGTTGAGGCTGTCAGGAATAAGCAATTTCATGTGCACACAATTGACGATGTAAATGATGCGCTCGAATTACTGATGGGAAAGAAAGTGGGGGTTGCCAATCGGAAAGGTAACTACCGCAGAGGCACGCTTAATCATCTGGTGATGAAACGTCTCGATGAACTCCATCAATTGCACGGTAAATTCGCGATGACTGATAAAACTGAGAAATAGTCATGTCTAAGGAGCGAAATACACCAAATTCAAAGAACATAGCCGTACAGATTTTGCTGGATAATCAAAAGAATCAGCTTGAGTCCCTTTTATCCGCAGCTTTATTGGCTAGAAAGCTGAAAGCCCAATTGCAGGGATTATTTATAGAAGATGAAAATCTGTTACGTGCTGCAGATTTGCCGTTATCACGGGAAGTCTCACTCTGTTCTGCTCAGGAAAGACACATTACAAGCGAAGGCATGCATCGAATTTTTCGTGCAAATGCTCGTCATCAACAAAAGGAACTGGAGAGGATTGCTACTGAGAAAAAAATTGATTTTTCATTTGAAATCATTCGTGGAGATACAGCTAACTGGATCAAAGAAAACATAAATAAATCAGAAATACTCTTCATCGGTGGCCATGATGTAAAACCGAAATCTTTTCGTTCGCTTAAATATTGTCGTGAGGTCACCCCCCCGCTTATAGCACTATTTGATGGGTCAATCGCATCAGAACGTGCACTAAAAATAGCCGTACAAATTGCAAAGAAAAGCAACAAGTCGTTGCTCATAATGTTACTTGTTGATGACTTATTAACTGAAGAACATTTAAATAACCAGATAAATACAATATTACAAAAGTATTTCGATATGGCTATAACTGTTGAAGCAATTTTAAAAAACCACGTTACTAGCAGATTGCGAAGGCAACAAATCAATATGCTGATTTCCCCGAGTGTTATTGAATGGAGTCAAGATGCAGAATATTTTGGAAAACTAATCAAGCAAATCCATTGTCCAATGGTTATAGTTAGATAAAACACCACGATAGTTTGAGTAAGAACATTAAACTCCGAAAAAAATCATTGGCATTTTTATGATAATGGTCAAGATGCTAATCGAGCATTCATGCAAGTATTAATTTGAAGTAGTGTTGCATTGTTTTGTCTTTGAAAATCTTAAAGGAGAATGAATATGTCCAAGATATGGGTTGTAGTTGCAGATGAAGCCAAAGCCAGAATATTTTCTGCCGGTAAGCCTGTAGATCCTCTGGTTGAAATAAAAGTTATATCTTCGCCCGAGGCTAATATGTTAGAGCAGGATCTTGTGTCTGATAAACCAGGCAGGGGAAATAGCTCAGGTCAGAGTAAGCATGGTTTTGAAGAAAAATCTACACATAAAGAGCAATATGCCATTGAATTTGCGAAAGAGATTGGAGAATACTTAACTGAAAATTTACGCACAAAGGCCTTTGGTAAATTACTCTTAATCGCAGCACCCCGTTTTCTGGGTTTACTACGTAAAGAATTAACCAAGGGAGTTACTGAAGTCGTCTCGCTTCAACTCGATAAAGACTTAACCAAGATGAAGCCTGAAGAGATTCGGGAACATTTACCAAAATATTTATAGTCATTTGATCTAATCAATCACAGGTACTGATACGATGAAAATTAGTTTCCATGGAGCAGCAGAGGGTGTCACAGGTTCTTGTCATCTGGTTCAGGTCGGGACGAAGAAAATTCTTATCGATTGTGGATTATTTCAAGGGTCTAGAGAAGTCGAGGAAGAAAATGCGAATTCCTTTGGTTTTGATCCTTCCGAGATTGATTACCTGTTACTGACTCATGCGCATCTTGATCATTGCGGACGCATTCCTTTACTGGCGAAACGAGGCTTCACCGGAGAGATCATTGCTACCCACGCAACTCAGGAACTAGCTAGGGTGGTGATGCTGGATTCGGCGCATTTGAACGAAGAAGATGTACGCCGTAAAAACCGTAAAATCCAACGCATGCGCAAGCCAAATAAGCTAATCGAGCCTCTATACACAACAGAAGACGCACTTTATGCACTGGACTTTTTTGGACGAAGGGCAAGTTATAACAAGATAATCGAAGTCGCCAAAGGCATTCGGGCAACCTTTGTTGATGCAGGCCATATACTGGGGTCAGCTTGTATATTTTTAGAGCTGGAAGAAGAGGGCAATAAACGCACGGTATTGTTTTCCGGTGATCTTGGCAGCAATGGCCGCGCTATTTTGCGTGACCCGAGTAAGCCACCGCATGCTGATATTGTCGTGATGGAAACAACCTACGGTGATCGTCCGCACAAGGAGTTAGAGCCTTCTATCGAAGAATTATTCGAGGCTATTAACAATACTGTATCGCGTGGCGGTAATATTATTATACCGACCTTTGCCCTCGAACGTGCCCAAGAGCTTTTATATTATTTGCATGAAGGCTGGAAAGAAAAACTCTTGCCAAGAGGTTTACAGGTTTTTCTTGATTCCCCGATGGCGATATCAGCGACGACTATTTTTGGCCGACATCCAGAATGTTATGACGAGGAGACCAAAAAGCTGTTTGCCGATGGTCATGATCCCTTTGATTTTCCCAGCCTGCACTTTACCCATGATGCATCTGAATCTATCGCACTTAATAATATCCACAGTGGCGCACTAATTCTTGCAGGTTCTGGTATGTGTACAGGCGGGCGGGTACGTCATCATTTAAAAAAGAACCTGTGGCGCAAGGAATGTAGCGTGATATTTGTTGGTTACGCAGCAAGGGGAACACTTGCAAGACGCATAGTCGATGGTGCAAAAACAGCAATGATCTTTGGCGAGGAGATTGCGGTCAATGCCAAAATATATACCATAGGAGGCTTTTCAGCCCACGCCGGTCAAGGTGAATTATTAGCATGGCATGAGGCTACCAATAAACCACGGGTAACCTATCTGGTGCATGGTGAAGTGGATGCTATGGAAACCTTTGCGGGACTGCTTAAAAATACGGAAGTACGAATAGGCAAACGCGATCAGGAGTATGAACTTTAGTTCAAATTAGACAGCAACCCTTTAACGATAGGTAAACATCATGACTAAGGTATTAGCAGTTAATGGTTCTTACAGGGATGATGGAACAACTGATAAGGCAGTAGGTTTATTGATACAAAACCTGTTAGCAGCAGGAGCCGAGGTTGAGTATATCCATTTGCGTAATTATCCGATTGAGTTCTGCCTGAATTGTCGCGAGTGTACACAACAAGCGGGTGAGGCTCCTGGTAAATGCGTTTTGGATGATGGTTTAAATGAGTTGGTAGAAAAGATAGAACAAGCAGATGCCTATATTTTTGCTTCACCTACAAATTTTGGCTCTGTAACCGCACTTTACAAGCGCTTTATGGAAAGACTGGTTGTCTATGGTTATTGGCCTTGGGGAGCTAAATTCCCAATATTCAGAAAAGCGAAAATAGAGAAAAAGAAGAAAGCAATTTTAGTGTCTTCGAGCGCTGCGCCCAGTTTTATAGGACGCTGGTTTACTGGAACAATAGGCCAGCTAAAAAAATCAGCTGGCACTGTCGGCGCTGAATCAGTCGGTGTCTTGTTTACTGGCATGGTGGCTGATAAGCCGGATCAGGATTTAACAGAAAAAACCGAATCTAAAATTAAACTATTAGCTGAAAAGCTGGTGTAGAAATAACAAAAAAAGTACCCAGCCGAGGCGAAGCTGAGACTATGCTGGAGCGCAGCGACTGCAGCCCGTAGGGCGAGGTTTGCATTTACTAAGAATAAAAACCTCGAGCCGTAGCGTAGCGAAGACAACAGCTTTAGCTGGCACGTAGGGTGAGTAAAACGAATCAAAAGGTGAGGGGTGTGTTTTTTAAAAGGCTTGTTATGGACTCAATATGACCACTCTAAAATTACGCAAAGTTGCTATCGATACCTACAAAGAAAACGTCGCGTATCTACATCGTGATTGCCCGCTGTATCACACTGAAGGTTTTCAGGCGCTGAATAAAATCGAGATATGGGATGGCGAGGATAGACCGCCTGTCATTGCCGTTTTAAATATCGTTGATGATGAAAATATTATTGCTACCGATGAACTAGGTTTGTGTGAACAAACTTTCCGTCAGTTTGCAGTAATTGAAGGTGAGTCAGTCAGTATCAATCACGCTACGCCTCCTGCCTCTATTCGGGCAGTACATAGCAAGATCTCCGGTAACAGTTTGAGTGCCGATGAATATCTGAATATTTGTAAAGATATCGTGGCAAATCGCTATTCTAAAATAGAGATTGCCGCATTTTTGGTAGGCACAGCAGAATCTGGTCTGGAACGTGAAGAAATCCTTTATTTAACTCAGGCAATGGTAGCGACGGGTGAAATTCTCGATTGGGAAGAATCTCTGGTTGTTGATAAGCATTGTATTGGCGGAATCCCGGGTAATCGCACTACCATGATAATCACTCCCATTATCGCCGCACATGGAATGTTAATGCCGAAGACATCCAGCCGCGCGATTACTTCACCTGCTGGCACTGCCGATACTATGGAAGTATTGGCAGATGTAGATTTGCCAATGGATAAACTGCATTCAATATTGCGCCATGAACGAGCATTTATTGCATGGGGTGGAACCGCCAAACTTGCTCCCGCTGATGATTTCTTTATTTCAGTTTCGCGTCCACTGTCACTGGATTCGTCTAGCCAAATGATAGCCTCAATTTTATCGAAGAAAGTTGCCGCTGGATCGAGCCATTTACTGATCGATATACCCATAGGCTCAAGTGCCAAAGTTAAATCACAATCTCACGCCTTGAAATTACGCAAGATGTTTGAATATGTGGGCGATCGTATGGGGCTGGAGATTGATGTGGTTATCACCGATGGCAGGCAACCAGTAGGTAGAGGAATTGGCCCAGTGCTGGAAGCGCGTGATGTAATGCAAATTTTGCAGAATGATCCAGATGCCCCTCGAGATTTACGTGAAAAGTCATTACAGTTAGCGGGGCGTATATTGGAATTTGATCCCGATGTGAGAGGGGGTGAGGGTTATAAATTGGCCTGTAATATACTTGAATCAGGACGCGCTCTGGAAAAAATGCAAGCCATCATCAAAGCACAGGGTGAGAACACTGCAAGTGTATTGCCGGGGAAATTAAAACACACTGTTATAGCTTCTCAGGCAGGCACTATAACTGCAATAGATAATTTTAAAATGGCGAAAATAGCCAGATTGGCAGGCTCACCAATGGATAAAGGAGCAGGCGTAGATTTGCATAAAAAAATAGGGGAGCAGGTCGATAAAGGCGATTCTTTGTATACGATATATGCTGAAATAAATGCTGATTTTAATTTTGCCAAAAACTACAGCGAGAAAAATGATGGCTATCGAATTGAGGCATCGAATTAGCCATGAAAAAACCCATAAAAACCTCTTCAAATTATTTGTTACTAGGTTTTCCTGAGTCATCAAAACAAGCTCAAGAGCTAGCAAATCAGGCGGGAATTGCTTATGCGGATATTTATATCCACACCTTTCCTGATGGCGAAAGCAAAATTACTCTGCCAGCAGAGGCTTTAAAATCTATAAAGCAATTAATCATATATCGAAGCCTCGATCATCCCAACGATAAGATGTTAGAGCTGATAATGGTGGCACAAAGCGCAAGACAACTTGGGATTAATAAGATAATTCTCATCGCGCCTTACCTGCCTTATATGCGTCAGGATATAGCGTTTAATCCCGGAGAGGTAGTCAGCCAGAAAGTGATTGGAAAAATGCTATCTGAAAGCTTTGACGGTGTGATTACCGTTGATTCGCACTTGCACCGTATCAAACAACTTTCGGAAGCCATCCCTGTTGAATTGGCGATTAATTTGACTGCCACAGAGCCCATGGGAGAATTTCTCAAACACAATGTTGAAAACCCTTTTTTGCTAGGGCCTGATGGGGAGTCCAGACAGTGGGTAGAAGCCATCGCTTTGCCAAATAATATGGACTGTAGCGTGGCAAGTAAGGAGCGCCGTGGTGATCAAGATGTGTTGATAGATTTGCCAAAAGGTAACTACCAGCGACGCAATATGGTTCTGGTGGATGATGTCGCAAGTTCTGGACAAACGTTGATTCAGGCCGCTAAACAACTACAGCGCTATCAACCTGCTTCTATTTCGGCATTGGTTACTCATGCCTTGTTTATGCAAGGTTCTATCGAAGAACTCAAAAATCAGGGCGTGAAAAATATCTGGAGTTGCAACAGTATTCAACATGTAACCAATCAGGTTTCTTTGATAGGTATATTCGCTAAAGCGTTGAAGGATGTTCTACACCTTGAAGTGAAGGATGTATAGAGAACCTGACTATGAAATTTAACATCAAAAACATGTTGAATGCGGATGTCTATGATCACCCAGTTGGTGACATTGAATTGATTGAAACGCATATTTCATGGGTAGTTTTAACAGGTGATTATGCATATAAAATCAAGAAACCTGTAGATTTTGGTTTTCTCGATTTTTCTACCTTGGGTAAAAGAAAGAAATACTGTGAACAGGAGTTACAGCTTAATCGCAGGCTGGCTCCGGATATTTACCTAAAAGTTGTATCGATTTCAGGCTCAGTAGAAACCCCCATTATTTCTGTTGAAAAAGAGGCATTTGAATACGCAGTGAAAATGTGGCAATTTCCGCAATCGGCACAGCTAGATAATATGCTACAAGCGGGTGAACTTGGGGATGAGCACATTGATGCGATTGCACAGATGGTCGCAGCGTTTCATAAAAGTACAGCGGTAGCTAGTGATGATACTAATTACGGCAGCCCCGAAAAGCTCTTTAAGCCCGTAAAAGAAAACTTTAAGCTTATTAGCGAATCACTAAAAAAATCTACCTATAAAGCAAAACTAGATAAGTTGAAGGATTGGAGTTATTCCGAGTTTGATAAATTAAAACCACTATTTAAACAACGTAAGCGCGATGGTTTTATCAGGGAATGTCATGGCGATATGCATTTGCGAAACCTTGTATGGATAGATAACAAAGCGCTGGCATTTGATTGTATAGAATTCAATGCAAACCTGCGCTGGATTGATGTTATTAGCGAAATAGCGTTCTTGATGATGGATTTACAAGATCGAAAACATGATCAATTGGCCAATCGTTTTCTCAATGCCTATCTCGAAATTAGTGGTGACTATAAAGGACTTGAAATACTTCCTTTTTATCTTTGTTATCGGGCCATGGTACGAGCCAAGGTTGATGCCTTACGACTTGGGCAAATAAGTGACAACACGGAAACCAAAGAGTTGGCTGAGTTTGATTCTTATATTGCGCTGGCTTTACGTTACACCCAAATCACTGAACCTAAATTGATTATCATGCGAGGGCTTTCCGCTTCAGGAAAGAGTACGGTATCCCAACAAATTATTGAACATACAGGCGCAATCAGAATACGCTCGGATGTTGAACGTAAGCGCTTATTTCATATTTACCTCGATGAGAAAGCGAAAGTGTCTAATGAGGTTAATGAAGGCATTTACTCGACTGAATCATCCGAACAAACTTATGAAAAACTCCTCGAATTAGTGTCAACAATAATAAATGCAGGCAATACAGTTTTGGTAGATGCCGCTTTTCTCAAACAAGAGCAACGAGAGCCTTTTAAAAAACTGGCTAAAAGTAGGGGGGTGTCATTTATTATTATCGAAGTTACCGCTTCATTTGATGTGTTACGCCAGCGAATCATTGCGAGAAAAAATGATGTATCAGATGCAGATACTTCTGTTTTAGAGCATCAAATCTCTCAGTGGAAACCTTTAAAAGACAATGAAACTATGAATGCCATTAGCGTTAATACAGAAAACCCCCTGGATATTAAGTCACTGCTAGCTGACATCAATAAACAAACCAACTTTAATAGGGTACAGAACTGATGAAATGGGCCTGGAAATTAACTACTCTTGCTGGTATTGATGTTTACATCCACGCTACTTTCTTTATTTTAGTTGCCTGGATAGCAATGAGTTTCTGGGCAATAGACGGCACCATTCAAGCAGTTATTACAGGTGTAGGTTTTATCGTTGCTCTATTCGCATGCGTTGTGTTGCATGAGTATGGACATGCTCTCACAGCCCGTCGTTACGGTATTCGTACCGAAAAGATTACGCTTTTACCAATTGGTGGTGTGGCATCGATGGAACGCATGCCTGACGACCCAAAACAGGAGATAGCCGTTGCACTGGCGGGGCCAGCAGTTAACTTGGTGATTGCTGTTGTACTCTGGTTATGGCTTTCAGCAACGGGTTCGATGGTAGATACAGAACAACTTAGTATTACCGAGGGATCTTTTTTGCAGCGATTGATGTTGATTAATATCATGCTCGCCGTTTTCAATATGCTTCCGGCCTTCCCCATGGATGGCGGCAGGGTTTTACGGGCCGTTTTGGCTTTACGCATGGATCATGTTCGTGCTACCCAGGTTGCCGCCAGCATAGGACAGGGGCTAGCACTATGGTTGGGTTTTCTGGGATTATTGTATAACCCGTTTTTAATCTTTATAGCTCTTTTTGTGTGGATTGGTGCCGCATCAGAAGCAGAATCGGAGCAGATTAAATCGACAATTTCCGGTTCTAGCGTCGGCAAGGCGATGCTGACTGATTTTAAGGTGCTGGCACCGGATGATCACTTGTCACATGTTGTTGAACTGACCTTAGCCGGTAGTCAAACAGATTTTCCTGTGTTGAGAGATAATGCCATGATAGGCGTGCTTGGCCAGGCCGATTTACTCAGAGGTTTGCAACAAGGTGGAGAACAAAACCGGGTGCAGGATTTTATGCAAAATGAAGTCTATAGTGCCGATATTAATGAGCCATTGGAGCAGGTTTTAAAAAGTATCCAGAGCCACCACTGTTCGCTACTTTCGGTGACTAGAGATGGTGGTTTTGTAGGGATTGTAAATCTCGATAATATTATTGAGCTTATCCAGATTCAAACTGCTCTTAACCAAAAAGGGAATGATAACCAAACTAGATGGGGTGCTTAAGGGATCTCTGATTAAGTCCAATAAAATTCTGCGAGCCTACAATCGGTCAGATTCTAGGCATGTCTCGCAGAGAATGGTTATTCCCTTCGCAAGAGACATAACAACGAAGATGACCGCTTTTAGGCTCGCCCTCTGAGGCTTAGCCAAAAAACCAGCCTCTGCGTTATGCTCATTTGAAAGGCAATAAGCATTCCTGCATGAGCAAGCCTTGATCCTGGATTTTTGGCGTTGCCAGAAATTATGGGACTTAATCAGAGGTCCCTTAACTGAAGTGTTTATTAGTATTTAGAGAGTTAAATAATACATCCCTCTATTTTTTGAATGACAACTCGTTTTTGTAGTTTAAAACGACTTTGGAATTTATCCAGAGCTCGTGGTTTTTCACGCAAAAATATTGAAAAGCACACCTTATGGACCACCATCGCTGAGCTCCTACGTTGTCTCTCTGGTTTCGGCTAGGTACTTTTTTAACGTTTCTCTAGTTTCAAATAATCCTGCTTATAAAACAGTACTAGCTGTTTATAAACCTCTGCACAATATTCAAATAGAATTTCTGGAGCAGTAAAGAAATATTCGCTTATCACTGCAAAAAATTCAGCTGGGTTAGTTGCTGCGTATTCATTTATCGTCGTTGGATGAAAATTTTCTACTTGATCAACCAGAATATTGTAAGCGTGGCTGAGTGAATCCGTCCATTGTTTACGGTGCATTTTGGGGTGCAAAGGAGGCATACCATTAGCTCGGCCATTTAACATGTCTAATTTGTGAGTGAATTCATGGATCACGACATTATGACCAGGTTGGCTATGATAACTGTCACGTTCGATATCGCTCCATGCGAGAATTACAGGTCCTCTAGACCAGGCTTCGCCGCTCAGTGCCGAACTGGTTTCGTGAACCAGACCGAAATTATCAGTGACATTGCGATACACCAAAAAGTTATCTGGATAAACGACTACTTCTACCCAGCCTTCATAATAACTCATATCGAGATGTAAAATTGGCAAACAGGCTTGTGCCGCGATAATCAGTTTTTTTTCGTTGTCGACATCAAATCCGCGTATCCCTGTAAATGTTTTTTCATGAATAAATAGGCTGCTGAGTTTTTTCAACTTAGCTAAATCTCTGGGCTTTAATGCTTTTAAAACCTGGATTTTATTGATTGTATTAAGCCATAAAGCATCATCGACTAAATGTTTTCGCAGTATAAATTCTTCTTTTAATTTTCTAATCAAATTGAACATGTAATAGTTACCGCTATAGTTATCGATGTAGTTAGCCAGTGTATCAGGGGTGTTATCAAATTTTGTTTGGCTTTTTACTATTGTTGGGCTGGACTGTTGTTATTCAATGGGTATCTCTTTAAGTAGCTATCGATAAAGGTTAAAGTCACATCATTTTTTCATGAGTATTCGTTGCTAAATTAATGACACACTCGCATTCGCAAGACGCTTTTCCATGGCGTGAAGGTAATACCATTGAATTTCTCATCGATGGTGAGCAGTTTTTTCCTGCGATGTTGAATGCCATAGATAAAGCTGACGAATATGTGTTGATGGAGATGTATTTATTCGAATCGGGTCATATAGCAAAAAAATTTATTAAAGCATTTATTGAGGCTTCACGAAGAGGCGTATGTGTGCAGCTGCTTGTTGATGGGTATGGTGCTAAAGCCTTATCTTCTTATGATAGGGAGTTACTTACATCGTCAGGAGTACAGCTGGCTTTCTATAATCCGTTAAACTTTAAAACGCTCAAGGGTCTTAAAAATAATTTAAATCGAACCCACCGAAAGTATTTGATTATCGATGGAAAGAGCGTGTTTGTCGGCGGTGCTGGCATTACTGACCACTTCTACGGTGAAAACGCCTGGCGCGAAACGCTTGTAGAAATAAAAGGAAGAGTTATTTCAGATTGGCATGCATTATTCAACGATATGTTTACCAAATGGTCAGACCAACCAGTACCTGCAGCGATGAAGTCTGACCCCATCGATAATGTTATTCTCGGGCGATTATCGTTCACCAGTGGTGGTGAAAAATTAGAGATAAAACGAGTTCTGCTTAACCGTATGAATAAATGTCAGAGTCAAATCTGGTTTGCTTCAGCGTACTTTATACCCTCAAGAAAAGTGCGAAAGGCTCTCAGGCGTGCAGCATTAAGAGGTAATGATGTGCGCTTGCTATTGCCTGGCCCTATTACTGACCACCCATCGGTACGTTACGCAAGCAGGCGTTATTACGCGCGCTTATTACGATTTGGTGTTCGTGTTTTCGAGTATCAAGAGCGTTTCACGCATACCAAAATGGTGCTGGTTGATGATTGGTATACTATTGGCTCATCCAATGTAGATCGCTGGAATTTTCGTTGGAACTTAGAAGCTAACCTGGAAGTGGAAAGCCAGCAAAGTGCTGATGATGCAAGAACAGTTATGACAGCAGACTTTGATAATTGTATCGAGATCGATTATAAAAGCTGGGTTAATCGTTCAAAAATGCAGCGTTTTAAAGAATGGTTGTGGGGTAAGGTGGATCTATGGATCACTAAGAATATCTAAAATACACTCCCCTACTTTTATGAGGTTTTTTTATTCATATAATGCAAACCTCACCCTTCGGGTCGCCGTCATTGCATTCCAACGTTATCTCGGCTTGCTACTTTTTATGGTTGTTTTTTAAAGTGAATTGTTACTTAATGCTTAATCGGAAGATTCTATTTCTTCTGGCTTTTTGATACTCAGTGAGCGTTTTTTACTATAGCGGATAGCCACTGGCTTGGTCTTGTCAGCTGATCTTTCCTTGGGCTCTGCAAAATCTGATTGCCATCCTCTGCCGCCATCTTTAGGTGCATCGGTTCCTACCCGGCTGACACCGATTTTCTTGCCATTGTTTTTTCTATGTGTTCCACCATTTAATCTGCCAAACGGCCCTTTATGTTGTCGGCGAGATGTACCATCAGTTGCTTTTGTTTTTTTGTTATTGGTTTTTGCTCTTCCGCCTGGTTTTGTTCTTCTGTTATTTTTGGCTTTAACGTTTTTCCTGGGGTTAGTATTTTTCTTTTGTTGGTTTGATCTATTGTTTGGTTTGGATCTACTTAAGTTGACAAAAGGTTTTAACGGCTCAAGTCCAGGAATTGTTGCTTGTGGAAGCTTTTCCCCAAAAGTTTTTTCAAGGTTCTTTAACTCATTAAAGTTGTGACCATCAATTATAAGTAAGACTGGTTTTTTTCTATCCTGATTATGGTGTTCTAACCTTATTATATAGTTTTCAGTCTTATGCGGCAGGTCAAAATTGATGATATTTGAGTCAGTTGTTTGAAGCTGTTCATTAGTGAATGAATTATTTGCCTGATCGCTATAAATTAGAATGTCGCATTCATCGAATTCTTCAGCATTAAGCTCATGGATCAGCTCGGCAGTATGACCATGGTTTGTCAGGTTCTCTTGTAGTGTTTTAGCCGCTTTATTGGTTGCTGTGTATATAAGCGTTGACTCACCGGCGAATTCATCCATAAGGTGATCCATCATGGCTATTTTATGCGTGTAGTCATCCGCAATGTGTACTTTTTGTGGCATTAAAGAGTTAATATCTACTTTTATTTGGTTATTTGTATTGTTATTTGAATCTTCAGCTTTAGGCTTCTTACCAACTCTATGTTTAGAAGAGTTAGGCGTTTTTTTCTGACGTTGCTCTATAACTTTAGTTGGGTGTTCGTTTTCTTCCTCTTCATCCTCGTCTAAAGTAATTTGTACCGCTTCAGGGAAAAGGCCAGTGGCATAAGGGGTAATTTCTTCATCGCCTCTTACAAAGGTAATAGATGAGCAGTCAGGCCCTGCTTGTTTTAAGATACTCTCTACTAAGCCTTGTAGGTTCTTCTTGTAGATACTCGATAGATCGTCGATGATTAACATTTCTAATTGAGAAAAATCTGCCTTACCATTGTTCATTAAATCATTGAGTCGGCCTGGTGTCGCAATCATGATGTCTAATGGGCGTCTCATTAATCGCATTTGCGTCTGATAAGGGCGACCGCTGACAATAAAACCAAAGCGCATAACCAAATCACTGCTCAAACGTTTAATGGTGTAATTAATTTGGCTAACACGGTCACGTCTAGAGGTAAGTATTAATACGCGTGCACCACGTTTTTCCGGTGCTGGATTTTCAAGGATGTAATTCATTGCAGGGATTAGGAAAGCACCAGTCTTACCTGATGCGGATTGGCTCCAAATTAGAGCACTTTTTCTTTCTGCAACTAAAGGAATTAGTTGTGTTTGAAGCTCAGTCGGTGATTTATAACCGGATTCTTCAATTGATTTAATGAAGTCTTTATTTAAATTAAAATCTGAAAATGACAAGTCTTGTCCCCCCCGCCTGAAATACGGGTATTTCTCTATAGCTGATGTTTTATAATATTATTAATAAAAATAATGGCTTAGTTAGTTTGAATGATTATTTCGCTCTGGAAATTTACATTATTAGAAGATATGGATGCCAGTCCCCATAGTAAATCATTAAAATATGAATTAAATTATTGACATCACAACACCCCTAATGGATGTAAGATAAGCAATGTTTCATAATGATAGGGTGCTAAAGCACATTTATTACTTGTAGTTACTAGAAAAATACATTGCAATCGAATAATAATCTATATCAAATGAGGTTTTTAGTCAAGCATAGCGGCTTTGAGAGCTATTTTGGCAGCTAGTGGGGTAATTAGTATGGCAAAAGGTCGCGCCAGTTTTTCTCTTCATCCCTTAATGTAAGAATTTCTACACCGTCAGATGTCACATTTAAAGTGTGTTCCCATTGTGCAGAAAGTTTGTGGTCTTTTGTGATAACAGTCCAGTTATCTGGCAATGTTTTTATATGGCGCTTGCCTTGATTCACCATCGGTTCGATCGTGAAAGTCATACCCTCTTTTATAGTAATACCGGTATCTGGTTTTCCATAATGAAGCACCTGTGGTTCTTCATGGAACACTTCACCAATACCATGTCCACAATATTCACGAACAATGGAGTAGTGTTGAGCTTCAGAATAAGTCTGAATAGCGTGCCCAATATCACCCAGTTTAATCCCAGGTTTAACCATGTCGATACCAATATACAGTGCTTTTTGTGCAATTTCACAAAGACGTTGAGTGGCTACATTCGGTTTACCCACATAAAACATTTTGCTGGTGTCCCCATGAAAGCCTTCTTTTATTACTGTGATGTCGATATTAACGATATCACCCTTCTTTAATTTTTTGTCACTTGGAATACCGTGGCAAACTTGGTAATTAACGGATGTGCATATTGATTTTGGGAAACCGTGATAATTTAAAGGAGCAGGTATAGCTTGTTGTTCATTAACAATGTAGTCATGACAGATTTTATCGAGTTCATCTGTGGTTATACCTGGAACAACATGTGGGCTAATCATATCCAGCACCTCGGCTGCGAGACGTCCTGCGACACGCATTTTTTCTATTTGCTCGGGTGATTTGATCTGAATAGCCATAATAACCTTTAGTAATAATTATTTATGTTAGGGGACAAGTTAACAGTTAGCGGATTATGCCGCTTTTTTAATGATAGTGAAACTATTGTGAGATGCACCTGATTATGATATAAATGCGCCGCGCTGAATTTGCTAGATTTAAGGTAAATTTTCGCGAAATTCAATGGAGTAATAAGGGTAGTGCCTTTTTATTTCAAATTCACACACATATCTTCAAGATGTAGCAGGGTGCTTGTGGCTCTTTTCTTAAATATAGAAAAAAGTTAACAGGTTGTTATATTGGATATGTGGAGGCCTAACCCAAGAGGATATTATTATGGCTAAAGTTACTATGCGCCAAATGCTGGAAGCTGGTGTTCATTTCGGACATCAAACCCGCTACTGGAACCCTAAAATGGCACCTTATATATTTGGTGACCGCAATAAAATTCATATCATTAACCTTGAAAAGACGTTGCCGTTATTTAACGACGCGTTAAACTTTGCTGGCAATATCGCAGCAAAGGGTGGCAAGGTAATGTTCGTTGGCACTAAACGCGCTGCACAAACTGCAATCCGCGATGAAGCGACACGTTGTAAAATGCCTTTTGTTGATCAGCGTTGGTTGGGCGGAATGCTTACTAACTACAAGACTGTGAAGCAGTCAGTTCGTCGCATGCAAGAAATCGAAAAGATGGAAGCAGACGGAACAATCAATCGTGGTGGTAAAAAAGAAGCATTAATGCTTACTCGTGAATACGATAAATTGAACAAAGGTCTAGGTGGAATTAAAGACATGCGTTCACTGCCAGATGCACTTTTTATCATTGACGTCGGACATGAAAGCATCGCAGTTAAAGAAGCAAAGACACTTGGAATTCCAGTAATCGGTGTGGTTGATACTAATAATACAGCTGCTAACGTTGATTATGTAATTCCTGGTAACGATGACGCGATTCGCGCTATCCAGCTTTACACCTCTGCAATTGCAGATTCTGTTGTTGAAGGTCATTTAGCTGCTGCAACTAATGCAGAAGAAATGGCTGCTGCAGCACCAGCTCCTAAAGCTAAAGCAGCTGAGAAGCCAACTGCTAAAGTAACAAAGAAAGAAGCTCCTGCTAAAGCTGCTCCAGCAAAGGAAGCAGCACCAGCTAAAGAAAGTGCACCAGCTAAAGAAAGTGCACCAGCTAAAGAAAGTGCACCAGCTAAAGAAAGTGCACCTGCAAAAGAAGATGCTCCTAAGGTAGCTGCAGAAGCTGATGATCTTAAGAAAATTGAAGGAATCGGACCAAAGATTGCTGAAGTTTTAGGTGAGGCTGGTGTTACTACTTATGCTCAACTAGCTGGCATGGAACGAGATGCAATCAAAGCAATCCTTGAAACCGTAGCAACTTTAAAGTCTAAAGAGCCAAAGACTTGGCCTCAACAAGCTAAATTAGCTGCTGATGGTAAGTGGGATGAGCTAAAGACATTGCAAGATGAGCTTATGGGTGGTGTTTAAACCCGATCATAACGTTTAAATTTAGATTTTAGGGGAAATGATCGTGTTTCCCCTATTTGATTTCTGAGGAAATAGACATGGCTATTACAGCTACAATGGTTAAAGAACTCCGTGAGCGCACAGGCGCTGGCATGATGGAGTGTAAAAAAATGCTTACCGAAACAGGTGGTGATATGGAAGCTGCGATCGACTTGATGCGTAAATCAGGTGCAGCAAAAGCAGATAAAAAAGCCGGCCGTGTTGCGGCTGATGGTAAAGTGGTTATTACTGTTTCTGAAGACGGTAAAGAAGGTTCTATTGTTGAGGTTAACTGTGAGACTGACTTTGTTGCTAAAGATGAAAACTTCATTAATTTTGCAACTGCAGTAGGTGCCGGCGTACTTGCAGATAAGCCTGCTGATATTGAAGCACTATCTGCTATGCCACTTGATACAGGTGAGACTGTTGAAGAAGTTCGCGCTAACTTAGTCGCTAAAATTGGTGAGAACATGCAAGTTCGTCGTTTCGAAATTGTTACTTCAGACGCAGGTCAGGTATATGCTTATAGCCACGGTGTTCGTATTGGTGTTGCAGTTGCAATGACTGGTGGTGACGAAACTCTTGGTAAAGACGTTGCTATGCACATCGCTGCAAGCCGTCCAGTTTGTGTTTCAGAGAACGAAGTACCTGAACAAACGCTTGAGAAAGAGAAAGAGATTCTTATCGCTCAAGCAGAAGGTAGTGGCAAGCCAATGGAAATCATCGAGAAAATGGTTGAAGGTCGTATGCGTAAATACCTGGCTGAAATCACCTTGGTTGGTCAGCCATTCGTAAAAGATCCAGATCAAACAGTGGGTCAATTACTAAAAGCAGCTGGTGCTGAAGTTACTGCATTCATTCGCTACGAACTGGGTGAAGGCATAGAGAAAAAGCAGGAAGATTTTGCGGCAGAAGTTATGGCGCAGGTGAAAGGAAGCTAAACTAATGTTTCATTAGTTGGAAAAGGAGCGTTTACGCTCCTTTTTTTTGCCTGTGAGTTTTGCATTTAAGTTAGCCATAAATACATTCATTCCAACTAAAAACCGTCTAAAAGTAGGGGGATGGCTTTTTTTCACCAAGAGCCAGAAATGCCGCGCCCAATGGTCAGACAGACCTTGATGCCATAAAAACAATTTAAGTCTCACTTCCACTTGCTGCAGGTTTTGCAGGAATTGTGCAAAAATACATCATGGTAAGTGATCATATAATTGTGTAGTCTATGCAAAAATTAAAGAGAGCCAAGCTAATATGAATCAAAGTTATAAAAGAATATTGCTAAAGCTGAGTGGCGAAGCTCTAATGGGTCAATATGAATTCGGAATTGATTCCGATGTGCTGGCTCAAACTGCTTCTGAAGTAGTAAAGCAGCAAAAGTCCGGCACACAGGTAGCGTTGGTCATTGGTGGGGGGAATATATTTAGAGGTGCAGGACTCGCTCAAGGTGGTATCGATCGAGTTAGTGCAGACCAAATGGGAATGTTGGCCACTGTTATGAATGCATTAGCGATGCAAGATGCAATCAAAAAGCAGGGTGTAAATTGCCGTGTTATGTCGGCATTAAAGATTGATCAGCTGGGTGAAGAGTATTCGGCACTTAAAGCTCGTGAATTTTTATCTGAAGGTGAAGTGGTAATATTCGCAGCGGGTACTGGAAATCCATATTTTACAACGGATACAGCAGCAAGTTTACGTGCCATCGAGATCGAGGCTGATTTACTGTTAAAAGCTACAAAAGTTGATGGCATCTACGATTCTGATCCAATGAAGAACCCTGACGCAAAACGTTACGATAAACTAGGCTTTGATGAGGCAATCGCTAAAGAGTTAGGTGTAATGGATCTCACTGCAATGGTATTATGTAGAGAAAATAAGATGCCGTTATGTGTGTTTAATATGTTTGAAACAGGCGCATTAGATAAAATAGTTAACGGAGATAAATTCTCTGGAACACTCGTAATGCCTGAGTAGCAGGTATCTAAAGTAACAAAGTTATTAAAAAATTATCGAGTTTAAAGATTAAGCAGGGACTGAAACATGATTAATGACATTATTAAAGATGCTGAAATAAGAATGAAAAAGAGTATCGATTCTTTAAGAGTTGAACTAGCGAAGGTCAGAACCGGCCGTGCTCATCCAAGTTTGCTTGAGCATATCATGGTTGACTATTATGGTAGTGATACCCCTTTAAGTCAGGTGGCGAGCATCGGTGTTGAAGATGCGCGTACTTTAACAGTAACGCCCTGGGAGCGCCCTATGGTTCAGGCTGTAGAGAAGGCAATCATGAATTCCGATCTGGGGTTGAATCCTAATTCAGCTGGTACCGTGATACGAATTCCTATGCCTCAGTTAACCGAAGAACGTCGCCGTGATCTAGTGAAAGTTGTAAAACATGAGGGAGAAAATGGTAAAATAGCAGTGCGTAATATACGACGTGACGCTAACTCTGACTTTAAGATGTTAGAAAAAGAAAAAGAAATATCTGAAGATGAAGAAAGAAAAGGACAGGAAGAAATTCAGAAATTAACAGATAAGTATGTTAAAGAAATTGATGATGTAGTTGCAGTTAAAGAAGAAGACTTAATGAAGGTTTAATTCCTTTATTTTTTCTAATTTCACGAAATGACTGATCAACTGAATATTCCACGACCATATTGCCATTGTAATGGATGGCAATGGGCGTTGGGCTAGAGCAAAGCATCGACCCCGGTTTATCGGACACAAAAAAGGTGTAGAAGCGGTGCGTAATATCGTTAAAACGTGCGCTGAGTTAAAGGTTGAGTGTTTAAGCCTATTCGCTTTTAGTAGTGAAAACTGGAAACGTCCAGAAGAAGAAATATCAAATTTAATGTCTCTGTTCATGATGGCATTGGAGCGAGAGGCAAAAGCGTTAGCGAGGAACAATGTTAGGCTTCAAATTATTGGTGATCTCAGTCAGTTTTCTCAAAAATTACAACAAAAAATCAAACAAGTAGAAGAGCTTACAGCTAAAAGTGATGGCTTGAAGTTGGTAGTTGCTGCTAATTATGGTGGTCGTTGGGATGTAACAGGCGCGACTAAAGCAATCGCACAGAAAGTTGTTGATAAAGAAGTGAAGATAGATGACATCACTGAAGAAAGTATCAGTAAGAATGTGACTACCTGTGGGATCCCTGATCCGGATTTGTTTATCAGAACGGGCGGTGAAAAGCGCATCAGTAATTTTTTAATTTGGCAGATGGCTTACACGGAATTGTATTTCACTGATGTTTTATGGCCAGACTTTGATGCTAACGAACTTAATACAGCTTTAGTGGATTATTCATCTCGTCAAAGACGCTTTGGTAAAACCAGTGAGCAAGTTATTGCAGACAGGCAGGGGAAAGGTAATTAATGGATTCGGTTCTTAAGCAACGATTTATTACTGCCTTTGCATTAATCGCTGCAGTATTAGTGTGTGTATTGCTATTGCCAAACGTTTGGTTTGCAGTAGTTGGTCTGC
The DNA here is from genome assembly GCA_963760355.1 of uncultured Gammaproteobacteria bacterium. Classification (GTDB taxonomy): domain Bacteria; phylum Pseudomonadota; class Gammaproteobacteria; order Thiotrichales; family Thiotrichaceae; genus Cocleimonas. The sequence goes on from CAVXCT010000033.1 coordinate 35,266, forward strand.
TAGCTTTTGTGAGTATCAGTGGCTGGGAGTGGTCTCGCCTAGTTTCTCTCGAAGGTTTTCATCGTGGATTATATGTAGCCTGGTTGCTGTTGGTTGCCTATTTCGCCTATAGGTGGGGTGATTCTCGATGGGTCTTCATGGTGCTAGGGCTAGTATGGTGGACTTTGGTATTGGTACTTCTAGCGATTTATGAGAAAGGAACAACACTCTATAAAGAAAATAAGTGGCTGCTAAGAGCATCCGCGTTTTTTGTTTTAATTCCTGCCTGGATCGCTTTAGTTACCTTGCATGAGTTTTACCCAGCTCTAGTTATATACCTTATTGCGTTGGTGGCGATGGCTGATAGCGGAGCATATTTTGCAGGGAAAGCATTTGGTAAGAATAAACTTGCTCCAGAACTAAGCCCGGGAAAGACCAGAGAAGGAATGTTTGGTGGTCTTTTAGGTGCAACTATATTATCTATTTTTGGTGCATGGTATTTTGCTTTGCCAATTCAAGACTGGGTTTATTTTATATTCCTTTCAATGGTTGTGGCGGTTATGTCTGTCGCAGGTGATTTGTTTGAAAGCTTAATGAAGCGCGAAGTTGGTCAAAAGGACTCAGGCAATATTTTACCGGGTCATGGCGGAATGTTAGATAGGGTGGATGGACTATTAGCAGCGCTGCCGATTTTCACCATGGGTATCCTCTGGGGCGCTATCCAGGTATGAATCCTAGAAAAGGAATTTGTATTTTAGGCTCTACCGGAACCATTGGTGTAAATACCTTAGATGTCATTTCAAGACATCCAGACGATTACGAAGTCATTGCACTTACTGCGAACGAAAGTACTGATGATTTAGAAAAGCAGTGCCTTAAATATAATCCTCTCTATGCTGTGATGGTTGATGCGGAAAAAGCAGAAGATTTGCATAAACGACTTGTCGCTTCAGGAAACACTACGCAGGTTTTAGGGGGAAAAGAGTCTTTAGAAACCGTTTCCTCATTAGATGAAGTTGATTATGTCATGGCCGCAATTGTGGGAGCTGCAGGTTTGCTGCCAAATCTAGCTGCCGCTAAAGCGGGAAAACGTATCATGCTGGCAAATAAAGAGTCATTGGTGATGTCGGGTTCTTTATTCATGGATGCTGTACATGAGAATGGTGCTGAAATATTGCCAATTGATAGTGAACACAACGCTATATTTCAGTCTATGCCACCTTTGATTAACGGCTTGCAAGAAAAGGCAGGAGTTACCAAGATCTTATTGACTGGATCTGGTGGGCCATTTCGACAGAAGCCCATAGAATCTCTTGCGAGTGTGACTCCCGAGCAAGCTATAGCCCATCCGAATTGGGTGATGGGGCGAAAAATTTCAGTAGATTCCGCGACTATGATGAATAAAGGTCTGGAAGTTATAGAGACATGTTGGCTTTTTGATGTCAAAGAAGACCAAATTCAGGTTGTAATTCATCCAGAAAGCACCATCCACTCGATGGTTTCTTACAATGATGGGTCTGTGTTAGCACAGCTTGGAAATCCAGACATGAGAACACCAATCGCATATGCGCTTGGTTATCCAGAGAGAATTGAATCAGGAGTGGAGCAGCTTGATATTTTTGCTGTTGCTCAATTAAACTTTGAGAAGCCTGATTTTAACAGATACCGTTGCCTGCAGTTGGCTTATGATGGGCATCACGAAGGGGGGTACGCTACTATAGCTTTGAATGCGGCAAATGAAATTGCGGTTGAGGCTTTCTTGGAAAATAAGATCAAATTCACCGATATACCGTCCATCATTGAAAACGCACTGGAGCAGGCTTCGTCGGGGACACCTGATAAAATAGATGATATACTCGATCAGGATTTAGTCAGTCGAAATTTTGCAAAGAGTTATATGAAAGGTTTGCAATAATAAAAGAATTAAACCTTTCTTTAGTTATATTTTCTTGAAACTAATCTCCAATTTTTGATGACTAAAGTTTGATTACTTATTACACAGAATTTAAGCTCAAGAACTATGACTATATTAATCTCTGCTATTTCTTTCCTTGTTGCCATTGCCATCCTGGTTGGAATCCATGAATTCGGACATTTTTGGGTTGCGCGTAAATTAGGGATCAAAATTATTCGTTTTGCCATTGGTTTTGGTAAGCCAATTTGGACTTATAAATCCAGTGATAAAGATGGAACGGAGTATGTTTTAGCCGCAATTCCTATGGGTGGCTATGTAAAAATGCTCGATGAGAGAGAAGGGGATGTGCAAGAAGAAGAAAAACACCGCGCCTTCAATACTCAGCCAGTTTGGAAGCGTTTTTTAGTTGTGCTAGCAGGTCCTATGTTTAACTTTTTCTTTGCTATTGCTGCTTTTGCCGCAATTCAGATGATAGGTGTAGAATCAGTTAAACCTTATGTTGGAGAAATTCAAGCCAATACAGCGGCAGCTCAATCTGGATTCAAGACTAAGGATTTAATTACTGCAATTAATGATGTTGAAACAGATTCAATGCGACAAGTTCGTTTAACCTTGTTAAATGAGTATTTAAAAAATCCACAATTGAAAGTCCATGTTAAAACAGAGTCTGGAAGCGTAGCTACAAGAAACCTGGATTTAAGCGATACCCTATTATTGGCCGATGAGGGTGATTACTTTGCTAAAACGGGCATGGGCTTTTGGCAGCCACCCCATGCAACGGTAATTAACTCAGTACTTCCTGGAAAACCCGCTGAAGCTGCAGGGCTAATGGCAAAAGATAAAGTTATCCAGGTTGATGGCAATTCAGTTGTATCAACAGAGTATTTTTCAAAATATATCAGCGAACATGCCGATAAGCCGGTTGAGTTACTAATTGAAAGACAAGGCAATAAGAAGACTTTAATTCTTACGCCAAAACTAACTGAAATAGAAGGTCAGAAACGCGCTTTAATAGGGGTGGGCCTTGCAAGAGAGTTTGATGAGAAACAAGTAAAAGACTTGTTCTTTATCCGGGAAGCACCATTCTTCGAGGCTTTGCAATCAGGGGTTGTGGAAACCTGGGATATGTCGATAATGACGTTAAAAGTGATGGGGCGCCTAATTACAGGTGAAGCATCACTTAAAAATATCTCTGGTCCGATAACCATAGCCAATTATGCGGGGAAAAGCGCGTTAATCGGATTTTCTGCCTTTCTGACACTATTGGCTATTGTAAGCTTGAGTCTTGGGGTGCTAAATTTATTACCTATACCTATGCTAGATGGTGGACATTTGCTTTATTACATCATCGAACTGGTCAAGGGAAGTCCAGTTTCAGAACGGGTAGAAGCTATTGGAATGCGCATAGGGATGAGTGTTGTAGGTGTTCTAATGGTAGTGGCTATATATAATGATATTGGTAGACTTATAAATTAATTAAAAATAGACCGATTATAATAAGATTAGGGGTGATAATATGAAAAAACAGGTACTTCAAGCCTCAGTGGCGGTTTGTTTGTTTGCAATAAGTCATGGCGCATGGGCTGATAGCTTCATACTAAATGATGTTCAAGTCAGTGGCTTAGAAAGAATTGCAGCGGGAACTGTTTTGAGTAATGTTCCCGTCCGGGTTGGTGAAAAATTCGATGATAGGATGACTGCTAATCTTGTACGATCTCTTTATAAAACAGGCTTCTTTGATGATGTAAAAGTCAGCAGAAGAGGTAATGTTCTTTTGGTTAAAGTCCAAGAACGTCCTGCAGTTGGTGATATAACTGTATCAGGAAATAAAGCAATAAAAACCGATGCTTTATTGGCTGCGTTAAAACAAGCAGGTATTGCCAAGGGAAGACCTTTAGATAAATCTGCACTCAATCGAATTCAACATGAAATTAAACAACAATATTTAGCTCGTGGTAATTACGGTGCAGATGTAGCTACTAATATTGAAAAACTTCCGCGCAATCGTGTAACCGTTAAAGTAAAAGTTACTGAGGGTGCTGTAGCAAAAATCAAACGAATCAAGATTAGTGGAAATAAAGCTTATTCAGAAGCTACTTTAATTAAACTACTAGAATCTGGTCCTAAAAGTAAGCTGTCTATATTTAGCTCAAAAGATAAATACGCAAAAGAGAAGTTAGTTGGCGACATTGATAAACTGACCTCGTTCTATCGTGACAATGGTTATTTGAACTTCGAAGTGGTCTCAACTCAAGTATCACTCTCAAAAGACAAAAGTGCTGTATTCGTAAATATTAATATCAATGAGGGCGATCAATACCGCATAGGTAAAGTGAATGTTGCTGGTAACTCTGGTATTAGTAGCAAGGAACTCAAAAAATTAACTTCTTTGAAAGAAGGCCAGGTTTTCTCACAGACGAAACTAGCCGAAACACGCAATAACTTAAAGAAGAGAATGGGTAAAGATGGTTTTGCTTTCTCTAGAATAGGAGTTTTGCCACAAGTTGATAAAGTCAATAAACGTGTGAATCTAGTGTTTCAGGCTGAGAAAGGTCAGCGAACTTACGTAAGAAGAATTAATATACGTGGTAATTTCCGGACTAAGGACGAAGTATTCCGCCGTGAGATGCGTCAGTTAGAAAGCTCTTATTTATCCAAAGAAAAAGTTGATCGTTCTAAGGTTCGTATCCAGCGTTTACCGTATGTAGAGAGTGTAAAAATTACAACTTCTCCAGTAGCGGGTAGAAGTGACCAAGTAGATTTGGATGTAATTGTAACTGAACAATCTTCAAATCAATTTAATGCTGGTTTAGGTTATTCCCAAAGTAACGGTTTATTGTTTAATCTTGGGGTTAAGCAAAATAACTTTATGGGAACAGGAAAGAGTCTTTCAGTAGCAGGCTCTAAGAGTGATTCAACCAGGAATTTCCGTTTAAGCTATAACAATCCTTACCATACCGTAGATGGTGTTGGACGTGGCTTTAATGTTTTCTATGAAGAAAATGAAGCTGATGAAGATGATGTTTCAGATTACAGTAGTGATACGTTTGGTGCGGATATTAATTACACCATCCCACTAACCGAAGAAAACTCACTCCGTTTCAGTATTGGAGGAGAACATAGAGAAATCCAGACAACAGAAAATACCCCGGTTCATATCAATGAATTTATTAGTAAATATGGCGATAATTACGATAACTTCTTAGGAAAAGCTAGCTATATTCATGACACGCGTGATCGTTTCTTGTTCCCGACAAAAGGTGTTAGGCAAAGCTTATCACTTGAAGTAGGTTTACCAGGAAGTGATCTGGAATACTATAAGCTAAGATACCGTGGGTCTTCTTACTTCCCGGTTAGTGAAAATATCACTTTTGCAGTAAAAGGTGGGGTGCAAACCGGTAATGGTTTTGGTAATACATCTGAACTTCCTTTCTTCGAAAGATTTTATTCCGGTGGTATAAGCACTGTTCGCGGATACGAGAATAATAGTTTAGGGCCACGCGACTCAAATGATGACCCAATGGGTGGTTCATTTTCTGTTGATGCAAGAGCAGAACTTCAATTCCCTGTACCTTTTGCTGCTGATGTTAAAGGCTTGCGTATGAGTGCTTTCGTTGATGCGGGTAATGTATACAAAGATTTTGATGCATTTGAAGTAGATGAAATTCGTTACTCTGCAGGTTTGGCTGCTACCTGGATGTCGCCATTAGGCCCATTTACTTTGAGCTATGCAAAACCTCTTAACGCTAAAGATGGTGATGATGAACAAGAAATTCAATTCTCGATTGGTGCAAGTTTCTAATTATCAGAATGTATTAGGTATTTATTATAGTGAAGACAGTGAATAATTAGAGATACTCTGTAAAAAACAATGCACACCTAGTACAATCTGTCTCATGTTTAGAGACAATCATATAAGAAGTAACAACAAAGGCAATAAACGCATAACGTTTATTGCCTTTGTTGTTTTTGCACAATTGTTTATTAGTAACTATCTGTTCGCGAAAGAATTTGTATCTGTTGCTGTTGTAAATGTTACTTATTTAATGGAAAAAGCACCTCAATCAGAGGAGGCAAGCGCCGAATTAAAACGAAAGTTTTCTCCCCAGGAAAGAAAACTCGCCTTAGAGTTGGACGAGCTTAATAAATTAGAAGTTGAGCTGGATAAGATAAAACAATCAAAAACGAACATCGCCCTACAACGCCAGAAAGAACGGGAACTTAGATCTAGAAAGCGTATTCGCAGTAGGTCACTTCAAGACTTTAGAGAAGAGCTGCGTTTTGCACGAGATTCCGCACTCGATGATGTTCAAAAAGAAGTTTTTAGGGCAATTGATGAAGTCAGAGTTCAGCAGGATATAGACATCGTTCTACAAGACTATTTATCTGCAAGTCAAGCCGTAGATATCACCCCAATAGTCCTGGAGTATCTAAAGAACAAGCTGGATGCATCTCAGTCTGGTAATACTGTGGATAATAAAACTAAATGACGGTTACTTTAGAAAAACTTTCCGAGTTAACAAAATCGGCGGTCAAAGGAAATAAGCTTACAGAAATAAATTCAGTAGCTGCTTTGCAGGATGCGCAAGAAGGACAAATAAGCTTTGTCAGTAATCCTAAATATGTTTCGTCTTTAGAGAGTACCAATGCTACAGCTGTAATACTATCGCCAGAATTGGCAAAAGAGTATTCAGGAAATGCGCTCATCAACAGTGATCCATATCTAACTTTTGCCAAAGTCCTTGAAATTATCTATAAAAAGGAAAAACCGGAAGGTTTTGTGCACCACAGTGCTGTTGTTGCTGAGGATGCCAATATTGCTACTGATGTAAATATAGCAGCAAATGTTGTTATTGAATCGGGGGTCAATGTAGATAAAAACACTGTCATTGGTGCAGGTAGCTATATTGGTAAAAATTCACATTTACAGGAAAATGTCACAATTAATCCAAATGTAACTTTGTATGCTGATACTAAAATTGGAAGTGATTGCATCATTCACTCTGGAGCCGTTATTGGTTCTGATGGGTTTGGTTTTGCACCTACTAAAGATAAAAGTTGGTACAAAATCCCTCAGGTCGGCAATGTAATTCTTGGCAAGGATGTAGAAGTAGGGGCGAATTGTACAATCGATCGTGCTGCTTTGGGTTCCACAGTTATAGGTGAAGGTGTCAAACTTGATTGCCAGATACACATTGGTCACAACGTTATAATTGATGATTTTTCCATAATGGCAGCAGGCACCGTAGTAGGCGGAAGTACTTCCATCGGTAAGCGATGTCAGATAGGAGGAGCATCTGCTATATCAGGTCATTTAGAAATTGCAGATGATGTGGTTATTACTGGAAAATCAATGGTAATAAAATCGATTAAAAGTGGGGGGGTGTATTCTTCAGGTATACCATCAGATGCGAATAATAAATGGCGTCGAAATGTTGCTAGATTTAGACATCTAGATGAGATGGCTAAAACAATCAATCAGCTTGAAAAAAGCCTGAATCAAACTACTAATCAAAAATAACGAGACTATGTTGGTAATGAGAATATGCTATGAATGAGACTAACAATGACTGGAATTAACAAGAATCAGTTAAAAATCGTTATGGACGTTACTGAGATTAGAAGGTTTCTTGCTCATCGTTATCCATTTCTTCTGGTTGATAAAGTCGTTCAACTAGAGCCAGGACAATCAATTACAGCAATAAAAAATGTAACGATAAACGAACCCTTTTTTAATGGGCACTTTCCTGAAAAGCCTATAATGCCAGGTGTGTTAATAGTAGAAGCGATGGCACAAACCACGGGGTTATTGGGTTTCAAAACCATGAATGCTGAGCCACAACCAGATTTACTGTATGTTCTGGCGGGTATCGATAAAGTAAAGTTTAAGCAGCAAGTAGTTCCTGGCGATCAATTGGAACTAAATGCGCAGATTATCCGACATAAAGGTCCGATGTGGATCTATAAAACAGAGGCTCGTGTAAATGGTGTCGTAGTAACTTCAGCCGAAATTAAATGTGTAGCAATAGATTCTAATGCGTAACCATGAATAAAGTAAATTAATGAGCATACATCCAACAGCAATAATAGATTCCTCTGCTGAGCTAGCAGATGACGTAGAAGTTTCAGCTTACGCTGTTATTGGCGCAGGAGTTTCAATTGACAGTGGCACATGGGTGGGACCGCATGTGGTTATCGAAGGCCCAATAACCATCGGCAAAGAGAATCGTATATTCCAGTTTGCTTCAGTCGGAGCTGAGCCTCAAGACAAAAAATACAATGGTGAAGACACAACACTTATCATAGGTGATCGCAATGTAATTCGTGAAAGCTGCACGATTAATCGTGGCACCTCACAGGATATTGGATACACCAAAATTGGTGATGACAACTGGATCATGGCGTATGTGCATATCGCACATGATTGTGTGGTAGGTAATAGTACTATCTTCGCAAATAACGCGACGTTGGCGGGTCATGTGACGATACATGATTATGCGATTTTAGGCGGTTTCACGCTGGTTCATCAGTTTTGTCATGTTGGGGAGCATTCATTTACTGGAATGGGTACATCCTTAGGTAAAGATTTACCTCCTTATATAATGGCAACCGGTGCACCTGGGGTTCCTCGTGGAATCAATAATGAAGGTCTTAAGCGACACGGCTTTAGCTCTGATGAGCGCGACAAGATCAAGCAGGCGTATAAAAAACTCTACTTGAAGAATCTGACCTTAAGCGATGCAATCGCCGAGTTAGAAAATGCCGAAGATACCCATACCAAATTGATGACTGAATTCTGTCAACGTAGTAAAGCCGGGCGTGGAATCATACGTTAAGGACTGAGGGTATTAATAATATGCAAAACTATTACTTGTCTTTTTGTTCCAGCTCAAATGATCTCAAATTGTTGCCTAGAATAACTATGCGCCTCTTGAGATTATTCGATCTGAAACAAAAAATTAGCATCTACTTTCGCACATTATTAAATTCTCAATCCTGATGCGGATTGCTATTATTGCTGGCGAGTCATCTGGTGATATTTTAGGTGCACGTTTGATAGAAGCATTAAAAACTATTTATCCAGAAGCAACATACGAAGGCATCGCGGGCAAGGAAATGCAACAAGCAGGTTGCAAAACGATGTATCCGATGGATCGTTTATCACTCATGGGATTCAGTGAAGTATTACCCCGCTACCTGGAATTAACTAAGTTGCGAAATCGATTGATTAGGGATTGGGTTCAAAACCCACCAGACTTATTCGTAGGAATTGATGCTCCTGACTTCAATCTAAAGATAGAAAAGAAACTTTTTCAGGCTGGAATTCCTGCAGTTCATTATGTGAGTCCTTCTTTTTGGGCGTGGCGAGAAGGACGAGTAAAAAAAATGGTAAATGCGATGAGCTTAATGCTTACACTTTTTCCATTCGAAGTTGATTTCTATAAAGAACACGGGATAAATGCGGAATTTACCGGGCATCCATTGGCTGATGAAATTCCAGTTGATGCTGACCCGATAACAGCTAGAAAACAATTAGATTTACCTGATGGGAATTTTATTTTAGCCGTCCTTCCTGGTAGTAGAATGGGCGAAATAAAGCGTATTGCTCCTGATTTTCTAAAAGGTTTGAAGCTAATCCATCAAAAGAATCCTGATTGGCAATTTGTTGCACCATTGATAAATGAAAAAGTAAAAAGTGAATTCGATTCGCTAAAACAACAGATAGCACCGGATTTGCCGATCACTTATATCGACGGGCAATCACGACTTGTGATGCAGGCAGCAGATCAAATTCTAATGGCCTCAGGTACGGCTGTATTAGAAGGGATGTTAGTAGGCAGGCCTATGGTGGCAGCGTACCGCGTTACGCCCACGACAGCTAAAATAATACGGCTGTTTAAGATGATTAAGTCTAAGTACTATACTTTACCCAATAACCTGGCAAACGAGTATCTGGTGCCAGAATTGATACAGGAAGAAATCACTGCAGATAATGTGTTTAACGAAGTTGAACAACAGTTTTTACAGAAGGAAGATCAAAGAAATTATATGCTCACACGGTTTGATGAAATCCATAAACAGCTAGCTCAAAACGCAAGTCAAAAAGCGGCTCAAGCCATCTACACTTTGTTAGGGGGTACTAAGCTAGAGGATACTAAGCTACAAGGAGCAAAATCTTGAGTGTCATGTTCATTGCTGGTGTAGATGAAGTAGGTCGTGGACCATTAGCAGGTGCAGTGGTTGCTGCAGCGGTGATTCTTGACCCAAAAAAGCATATAGTAGGCCTCGCTGATTCAAAAAAACTCAGTGAAAAAAAGAGAAACCAACTAAACTTGGAGATTAGGGAAAAAGCACTTTGCTGGTCTTTGGGTAGAGCCGAAGTAGACGAAATTGATGACATCAATATCCTTCAAGCGAGTTTATTGGCGATGAAGCGTGCAGTTGAAGGATTATCCATTTGCCCAGACCATATCAAGATCGATGGCAATAAAGGTATTGATATGGATATCTCGATGGAGACTATTATCAAAGGTGATTCTAAAGTAGCGGCAATTAGTGCAGCATCGATTATCGCTAAAGTGGCTCGAGATAAGGAAATGGCTGAGCTTGATATTCTACATCCAGAATATGGCTTTGCTAGCCACAAAGGTTATCCCACAAAACAACATCGAGAAGCACTGATTAAACATGGAGCTTTATGCCATCATCGTAAAAGCTTTAAGCCTGTTCGAGATGCTTTAGAGTCTCATATTCAGCAGAGCTAATGATAGAAAAATAGCTTTAATTATCACAACATAAAATATACACAGGTGCATAGTATGTCTAAACCACGTCTTATCAGTTTTAAAGTATGTCCATTTGTTCAACGCAGCGTGATTTTAATGCAGGAAAAAGGCGTTGAATACGATATTGAATTTATCGATGTTTATAACCCACCGGAATGGTTTTTAGAACTTTCGCCAACAGGTAAAGTGCCAGTGCTACAAATTGGCGATGAGGTTTTATTCGAGTCTGCAGTTATTAGTGAATATCTTGATGAAGTCTACCCACCATCATTGCATCCAGCAGATCCATTGCAGAAGGCTAAAAATCGTGCATGGATTGAATACACTTCTGCACTTTACACGAATACGTTTAATCTGTTGATGGCAAAAACCAAGAAAGATGCAGATAAAGTCATTTCAGAAATGAGTAAAAATCTAGAAGGCTTGCAAAAAGCTAAGCAAGCCGAGCCTTGGTTCAATGGCGAAAATTTCTCATTAGTTGATATCGCTTCAGCTCCTTTCTTTATACGTGCCGAATTCTTCAAAGAGCATTTTCAGCTGGATGTTTTGAAAGACTTTCCAGCATTGCAAAAGTGGTCAGAGTTGGTGCGTGCAAGACAAACAGTTAAGGATTCTATCGTCGAAGGTTTTGAAAAGCTTTTGCAGGATAGGATGATTGCAAATGAAAGCTATCTGGCGAAAACTTAATTCGGCCAACACGAACAACAAAAAAATGGGCTAAAGTAGGGGGGTGACATTTAATTACTACAAATCACATTAAACGCTGAAAATAGTATTTAAATGACACACCCCCCTACTTATAAGCACTTTTTCAACGATTATGACTCACCACTTTAGATCATTTTCTTTGCCATCGAGACACCATCCGCTAGTGTCCAGGAAAATTGAATTTTTCCAGGTCTATATCTGATATCAGCACGTCTTAATTTTAATATCATTCTTGGTTGTAGGTTATTAATAATTAATTTTATATTCTGCTTTTCAAGACTATTCTTAATTGATTCCATAGCAATAATAGCGCTCATATCAAGCAAATTGACTTTAGTCATATCGAGTATGATAACTCGCAGATCCGGCGTCACCTGTGAAAAAACTTGCAGTGCTTTTTGCGCGGAACCAAAAAATAATGGACCATTAATATCATAGATCGCAATGTTATCTGGAAGCTCACCATACTCCCTAAAAGACTCATGGTTTTTCTCGACCCTGGTTGTATTCGTCAGGCTAATACTTCTGCGGATAAACAACATTGACGCTAAACCCATGCCGACGGCGACTGCTACCGTCATATCAAAAAGTACCGTCAAAGAAAAACATAACAACAGCACGATAACATCATCTCTCGGGCCGATTTTAATTGTTCTTATAAAGTGCTTCGCTTCACTCATATTCCATGCAACTACTAATAATAGTGCCGCCATTGACGCCATCGGTATATAAGCCAGTAAGGGTGTAAGTGCTAATATTGACCCTAGAATAAACAAACCATGTAACACAGAAGCGAGCGGCATGGTACCTCCAGCCTTAATATTTGCTGCGGTACGAGCAATAGCAGCAGTTGCTGGAATTCCACCAAATAATGGCGCAATCATATTACCGATACCTTGACCGATGAGTTCATCATTTGGGTTATGTTTCTTTCCCGACATACCGTCTGCGACAACTGCACATAACAGCGACTCAAGTGCGCCCAGGATCGCAATAGTGATGGCAGAAGGTAATAATAGTTTCACCAGTTCAAAACTGAGGCCAATGGGTTTACCTTCGGCATCCGGTAAATTCCATGGCCATTCGAAGGCAGGCAGAAAGGGAGGGATACCGTTACCAGTTATACCATTTGTATCATAATGAAATCGACTGCCAATCGTCGCTACTGAAAAATCCTGACTCAGCTGGCTTAGTAACCAGGCAACAATAGACCCCAAAAGAAGCGCTATCAGGTGCCCCGGTATTTTTGATCGTAATCTCGGCCAAAGTAATAAGGTTGTAATAGTGAGTCCGCCAATTAGAAACTCCTGCCAGTCAACGCTAGGCAATGCATGCACTATTAACGAAAGTTTTTCCAGGTAATCTCCATCCAGCGCTTCTATGTTGAGGCCCAGGAAATCCTTTATTTGAAAAGTAGCTATAACAACACCAATGCCAGCGGTGAATCCAATCACAACGGGGTACGGGACAATCTCAATAAGTTTACCTAGCTTGCCAACCCCCATTAGTATCAACACAATACCCGCCATAAAACCACTCACCAGCAATCCACCAATGCCAAATTGATGAACAATCGGGAGTAATACCACCACAAATGCTGCGGTAGGGCCCGATATATTGACCTTTGAACCGCCACTAATGGCAATCACAATGCCTGCAACAATTGCCGTATATAAACCATGTTGTGGAGGCACGCCACTGGCTATGGCAAGTGCCATTGAAAGAGGCAGCGCAATTACGCCAACCGTTAAACCTGCCAGAATATTCGATTGAAAATCTGCATACGTGGGTTTGCTAGATAGGGATCTTCTAAATGCTGAAAACAATGGGTATTACCTTCATGGAGCTGTTACGCGTTTTGTAAAAATGCGAGCTGTATTTGAGTGTCTTCAACTGATAGTGAGGGCACTGATAACTCGCTAATCCGATACATTCTTGTGACTCTAAATTTTAACCCGATAAAATATGGGCGGCAGAATGCGTAACTTTGTCTAGAGATAGAACAATGTTAAAAACCTTAAAAGTTAATGGCTTTATCGCCATAAAATCCTCAAAAGAGATGCTTAAAACGATGTATAACTGAGTATGAAAATGCTAATGCAATCTTTGTATTTTATCAGGTCTTTAATATATTTTTGTTTATTTTCTCTACTTTAATAGTTAAATAAAACTATCGATAAATAAAAACCTCGCAAGCAAGGCTAAGCAACAGCCTCGATGTTTCAAGCTGGCTCGAAGGTCGAAACAAATGAATAATAAAATAAGAGAGAGGTGCTTTAAATGCTCTCAAAAAAATTAAATTAGATATACTATCGTGAAGGATACCCTGATTAACCCAGATGAACTTTGGAGTTGCCCCACAGGATAAGTTTCTAGGGCATCATCTTCGTTGTTGCATATCTTCTGAAGGGAATAACCATTCAGTGCGAAGTGCACCTAGGATATGCTGCCCTATAAACTTACAGAATTTCACCTAGGTTATTCAGAGCTTCCTTAAAAAACACACCCCCCTACTTTTACGTGGTTTTTATTCATTTGTAATGAAAACCACGCCCGTTGGGCCGTTATAGTGATACTCCAACGTTGTCTCGCTGAAGCTCGGCTAGACCCTTTTTTATTTGCTGGTATAGTTCATCAATGTCCTTTGTTCACTTACGATTACATACCGAGTTCTCCTTAGTCGATAGTACCATTCGCATTAAGCAATTGATGCCAGTTGTGGAACAGGGTGGAATGCCTGCGGTTGCCATGACGGATCAGAATAACCTGTTCGGTATGGTGAAGTTTTATCGGGCGGCAAGAGCGGTGGGGATTAAACCAATTTTCGGGGTAGATGTGTTACTCGTCGATGAAGAAGACGATGATTTGCTGTATCACATGATCTTGCTCTGCCAGAACGATGCGGGTTATAAAAACGTCACTAAACTTATTTCCCGTGCCTATATGGAAGGTCAGAAACTTGGCATGCCTCGTGTGCAACGAGACTGGATTAAAGAAACCAGCGATGGTGTTATTATGCTTTCTGGCGGTCGCGATGGTGATGTGGGTCATGCGCTATTGGCAGGCAACAAAGAATTAGCTCAAAAGCACTTGTGCGAATGGCAAAGCGTTTTTCCTGATCGATATTATGTGGAATTACAGCGTACAGGTAGAAGCGGCGAAGATGAGTATCTGCACGCCGCCGTCGCACTCGCTGGCGAAAATAAGATCCCTGTAGTTGCTACCAACGATGCACGTTTTCTGACCCAGGACGATTTTGAAGCGCACGAAGCGCGTGTGTGTATCAATAGTGGTTATACATTAGACGACAATACGCGCCCCAAACACTACAGCGATCAGCAATACCTTCGCAGTACCGCTGAAATGCAGGAGTTGTTTTCTGATATTCCTGAAGCGCTGCAAAACACCATTGAAATTGCCAAGCGTTGTAATGTCGAACTCACCTTGGGTAAGAACTATCTGCCTGAATTCCCTATCCCTGATGGGCTTACCGAAGCGGAGTATTTTAGTCAGGAATCAATTAAAGGTCTGGAAGAACGCTTTAAAGAGCTTTTTGATACTGAAGCCGAAGATTTTGCCGAAAAACGCAAACCTTATGATGAGCGTTTGCAAGTAGAGCTGGATGTAATCAATGGCATGGGGTTTCCGGGTTACTTCCTGATTGTTGCCGACTTTATTCAATGGTCAAAAGATAATGATATCCCGGTTGGTCCGGGTCGAGGATCAGGTGCTGGCTCGCTGGTGGCTTATGCCTTAAAAATCACTGATATCGATCCCCTCCTGTACGATCTTTTATTTGAGCGATTTTTGAATCCAGAACGTGTATCCATGCCCGATTTCGATATCGACTTTTGCATGGATAAACGCGATCTCGTAATTGATTATGTGGCGCGCACCTACGGTCGTGACAAGGTTTCGCAAATCATCACTTACGGTTCTATGGCGGCTAAAGCTGTGGTGCGTGATGTTGGTCGAATCCTGAATCATCCTTATGGTTTTGTTGACCGCATCGCCAAGCTGATTCCGTTTGAAATGAAGATGACGCTCACCAGGGCGATGGATCAAGAACCTGATCTTAAAGAGCTATACGAGCAAGATGAAGAAGTCCAGGGTTTGATGGATTTGGCATTAAAGCTTGAAGGTCTAACAAGAAATGCAGGTAAGCATGCGGGCGGTGTTTTGATTTCGCCGAGTAGTCTGGTTGATTTCACTCCGCTTTATTGTGAAGAAGGTGGTGGCAGCGTTGTATCGCAATTCGATAAAGACGATGTTGAGGCCGTTGGCTTAGTTAAATTCGACTTCCTCGGTTTAAGAAACCTGACAATCATAGATTGGGCGGTAAAAAGTATTAACGCCCACAAAGAAAAGAAAGGCGAAGCGCCAATTCGCATAGAAGACATTCCACTCGATGATAAAGACTCATTTGAATTATTGCGTGCGGCAAAGACTACGGCGGTATTCCAGCTGGAATCACACGGTATGAAGGAGCTAATCAAGCGACTTCAGCCGGATGTATTCGAAGATATCATCGCATTGGTGGCGCTGTATCGTCCTGGTCCATTACAATCGGGTATGGTAGATGACTTTGTTGCACGTAAAAAGGGTGACCAGAAGGTTACCTATCCTCACCCAGATCTTGAACCAATTCTTAAACCAACCTACGGCGTAATCGTATATCAGGAGCAGGTAATGCAGATTGCTCAGGTACTGGCAGGTTATTCGCTTGGTGGTGCCGACATGCTGCGTCGTGCGATGGGTAAAAAGAAACCCGAAGAAATGGCGAAACAGCGCGCCATTTTTATGGAAGGTTCAGAAGAGAATAAAGTTGAGTCACATAATGCGACCGAAATATTCGACTTGATGGAATTATTCGCTGAGTATGGTTTCAATAAATCTCACTCGGCTGCCTATGCTTTGGTTTCGTATCAAACGATTTGGCTTAAGGCACATTATCCTGCAGCGTTTATGGCGGCGGTATTGTCGGCTGATATGGATAATACCGAGAAAGTGGTCATCTTTGTAGATGACTGTCTGCAGCTCGGACTTGATGTAGTTGCACCCGATATCAACCGCTCTGAATACCGTTTTATTAGTGAAAACGAAGGCAATGTAATCTTCGGTCTCGGTGCCATTAAAGGTGCGGGTGAAAGCGCTATTGCAGATATTCTGGAAGAGCGCGATAAAAACGGTCCATTCAAATCGATGGCAGAAATGTGTCAACGCGTAAAATCGAGAAAGATCTCTAAGCGTATTTTAGAGACACTGATTCGTGCTGGTGCTTTCGACAATTTAGGCACTAACAGACGAAGCTTAATGGAAGGACTTCCAGAAATCGTACGCATCGCAAACCAGCAACATCGCGATGATGATGTTGGTCAAAATGATTTATTTGGTGGTTCGGTTGTTGTTGAACAAGATGAAAAAGTCACGCCACATTTAGAAGAGTGGGACGAGAAAATCCGTTTACGTTACGAAAAGGACGCGATTGGTTTATACATCACAGGTCATCCAATCAATGCTTATGAAGAAGAAGTTGCACAGCTACGCTCACGTACTCTAAAACAAATGGCTGAAGACGATGGACGCACCAGATATCAGAAGAAACCAATAACCTTGGTTGGATTGGTCTCCGCAATCCGCACTCAAACAACGGAAAAGGGCAAGCGCGCATTTGTTACTTTGGATGATAAAACCTCTTACTACGAAATATTCATTTTCAGCAATGTTTATGAACAATACGAAGAGTTGATCAAAAAAGAAGAAATTTTGATTGTAGAAGGCTCCTTGAATTCTGATTACACCACAGGAGCTGTTCGCTTAAGAATCGAAGCGCTACATGATATTCAAAGTGCTAGAAATAGTTTCTTACGTCGATTAACGTTGAGTGTAGATAAAAGCCAGACTGCGAATGGCCTACTGGATAAGCTCGATGAGTTGCTGCCCACAAGAATGCCGAATGATGAAAATGGTGGGCAGTGCCCCGTTTTTATCAGCTATGAAACAGATAGCGAAAAAGCAGAATTGCGTTTAGGTCCTGATGTGTGTGCGCCTTTAGCGGATGAAGATATTAAATTACTGAAAAAGGTGCTGGGTGAGAATAAAGTAAATCTGATTTATTAAGCTGTTTAGATCTAAATAGAGATTAAAAAATGACACCCCCTACTTTTGACTAATTTCATTCGCCCTTTGGGTCGTCGTCGTTTCACTCCAACGTTGTCTCCGCTGTGCTTCGGCTGAATGAAAACTCGTTTTTGTTGTTTAAAAACGATATTTTGAATTTATGCAGAGCTCGTGTTTTTTCTCATTTTAAATGAAAGCATGCCCTTCGGGTCGTGGTCGTTGCACTCCAGCGTTGTCTCTGCTTCGCTCCGGCTGGGCACTTTTTTTATTAGTCTTGTATTCTGCTATTTTCTTCAACTAACTACAGATACTCACACCTTCAGGTAAATTTGTATTTCTGATTTTATGCAAGTCATCGGAATAGGGTTCACTATTCAGGCATCCTGAAGACAAAGCTAGCAGGGTTTTATGACACCAGGTTGGCATTTCAGGGTGTAAGCGATAAAAAATCCAGAGTCCTTTACGCTTATCCAGCAACATTTTCTTTTCACGTAATACGGCAAGATGTCGCGAGATTTTTGGCTGTACCATGTCCAGTGCTTCTGTTAACTGGCAGACACACAACTCTTCTTCTTGAATAAGCAGCATCAATACTCTCAGGCGAGTAGGGTCCGAGAGTGCCTTGGTAAATTCTTCAGGAGTTATCATAGGATATGAGTTTAGCATTCTTGTAAAGAATAGTGTCATGTACTATAGCCTATTATGAATTTTTTCTGATAATTTGTATTTGTTAATGCATATATATGAATTGGCGCATATAATCAAAGTCACTTTTTTAAGATTCAAGATGAGGATACTATTATTATGACAACTTCTATCGGAATTAATGGTTTTGGAAGAATGGGGCGGCTGGGACTTCGAGCAGCCTGGGAAAACGAAAATTTTAACTTTGTTCATATCAATGAAATTAGTGGTGATGCCGCGACCTCCGCGCACTTACTAAAATTCGACTCAGTACATGGCACTTGGTCACCTGAATGTGAGAATGATGATTCAGGGAATATCAGTATTGATGAATCAAAAATTGCTTATAGTTCGAATCAAGCGATATCTGATACTGATTGGTCTGGCTGCGAGATTGTCATCGAAGCGACCGGTAAGTTTAAAACAGTTGAGCAATTACAGGCGTATTTCGATCAAGGGGTGAAGAAAGTCATTGTTGCTGCACCAGTAACGGGCGCCCTAAATATCGTCTATGGCGTTAATGATGATTTATATGATCCGGAAAAACATGATTTACTCACTGCTGCTTCGTGTACCACTAATTGCCTGGCACCCGTGGTAAAAGTCTTGCATGAAAAAGTGGGGATTGTTCATGGTTCTATGACTACCATCCACGATATTACCAATACGCAGACCATTATTGATAAAGGTCATAAAGACTTGCGCCGTGCTCGCGCTTGTGGTGAATCTTTGATTCCTACATCTTCTGGTTCTGCCAAGGCAATCATTCAGATATTCCCCGAGCTTGAAGGTAAATTGAATGGGATGGCAGTGCGCGTTCCATTGTTAAATGCCTCACTAACCGACCTGGTGATAGAAGCTTCTCGTCCTGTCACAGCAGATGAAATTAATGCTTATTTTAAGGAAGCCGCAGAGGGTGAATTAAAGGGTATTTTGGGTTACGAAGAACGCCCTTTGGTATCGGTTGATTATAAAGACGATCCACGCTCTGGCATTGTTGATGCCCTTTCTACAATGATTATTGATGGCACACAGGTGAAGGTTCTAATTTGGTATGACAATGAATGGGGCTATGTAAACCGCATGATGGAACTCGCCAATAAAGTAGCTAAGCACCTTTAGAGCACTAATATAGAACGGATAAAATGAATACCGATTTGAAAAACTATCTGGTGGTAACTGCCGGATACTGGGCGTTTACACTAACAGACGGCGCAATCCGCATGCTGGTGGTGTTGTACTTTCACATGCTTGGCTATTCGCCGTTTGAAGTCGCGATGCTGTTTTTGTTTTATGAGTTTTTCGGCATTGTTACTAATCTGGTAGGTGGCTGGATGGCGGCTCGCCTTGGTCTAAATGTCACCATGCACCTGGGTATGGCCATGCAGGTCGTCGCTTTGATGATGCTGACAGTTCCTGATCCCTGGTTATCCGTAGCTTATGTAATGGCAGCACAGGCTTTGTCTGGTATCGCCAAAGACTTGAATAAAATGTCCGCCAAAGCCAGTGTGAAAACACTGGTTTCAGAAGATACAGATTCAACGTTATTTAAATGGGTGGCGATTCTAACTGGCTCTAAAAATGCACTTAAAGGCGTTGGCTTTTTTCTGGGTGCTTTGCTGCTTGAAATAGTTGGTTTTCGAATCGCCTTGGCAATTCTTGCTGGCGGTTTATTTATTATATTAGTAGTAACCTGGGTACTGTTACCCAATGAGATAGGCAAAGCTAAATCAAAGCCTAAATTCACCCAGGTTTTCTCGAATATCGCCGCAATAAACTGGCTATCGGCAGCGCGTTTCTTTCTGTTTGGTTCGCGTGATGTCTGGTTTGTCGTCGCTTTGCCAGTATTCTTTTATGAAGTCTTGAAGTGGGACTTTATGAAAATTGGCGGCTTTATGGCGCTATGGGTGATTGGTTACGGTATTGTTCAGGCAAGTGCACCGATGATACTCAAAGGTCACCATCCCACAGGTCGAACAGCTTTGTGGCTGGCGTTAATTCTTGCTGCAATTCCAGCAGGCATCGCATTAGCGATGATCTCATCCACAAACACGGCAAATACCAGTGCTATAACCTGGGTGGTCGTGATTGGCTTAATGGTATTCGGCATCGCATTTGCAATTAATTCTGCGGTGCATTCCTACCTGATTCTTGCCTATTCGGATAATGATAAGGTTTCGATGAATGTCGGCTTTTACTATATGGCAAATGCAGGTGGGCGCTTGGTAGGAACTGTATTGTCGGGTTTAGCCTATCAAGTATATGGTCTAGTGGGTTGTTTGTGGATTTCAGCTGGGTTTGTTTTGGTGGCAGCTATTTTATCCTTGGGTTTGCCAAAGATGGCTTATTTGAAATAAGTGATATATTCGAATTGACATATATTTGTAACATTAAATTCTTGGTCAGTGATGAAGTCTAATTAAAAAATACACTACTCTGTAACAGCAGTGAAGCTAATGGCTCAAGTGGCGTGAAGTAATAGGAAATGAAACGTGTTGCACTTGCAAATTGAATTCAGCCACCCCCCTACTTTTTACTCATTTTATTCGCCCTTCGGGTCGTCGTTGTACTCCAACGTTGTCTCCGCTACGCTCAGGCTGGACACTTTTTTGAGTAAATTTAGTTATTTCATTGATAACCTTTCTAGGTTTTGTGTTTAGGTTTTCTGCTTTTGGCTTTAGGTTTCGATTTAACTTTAGCCTTAGCTTTACTCTTTTTTTCTACCAATGCAGGCATCCGATCTAATCTGTCATGAATAGCATGATGAATAAATGACAATTTTGTTCGTACCGGTTGTGTTAACACAAACGGATAGGCATCATTCAGTCCCATGCTGCGATTTAATGAATTGAGGATCACGGCAAAATCTATCCAGGTATCTAAAATACTGGTAATCGATGTTTGCGCAGAAAAAAAGGTATGCGCCCTGAGGTAACTTTAAGTCTTCGACTTCTTCAGCATCAACTGAATTATCGGAGGTAGAGCCCGTAATGGAAAAGTTTTGTGCTGTCTCAAGCGTGTCCATGATATGCATATAATGCGCCCAGGTTTCTGCCCAATCTTCATAGGGATGCATGGTGGCATATTCGCTAATAAATGCTTCACTGCCAGTTTTCTGGCGAACCGTTCTTGTAATGTTTATCCAGCGCTTCTTGGTAATCCAGTTCATCGTCACCAAAATATTGTTTGCATAACGCGTGTTTTTCCGGTGAGCCTAGCAATTAATTTTTCGAAATAGTAATGACCTAGCTCATGGCGAAAATGCCCAAGCAAGGTACGATAACGCTCACCCATGGCCAGTTTTGTATGAGAGCGGGCAACGTCGTTGGCTTCGGCCAGGTTAATGGTTATGTGACCACAATCGTGACCGGTAAACACCGCTTCATAATCTTTTAATTTACTAGCAAAGTGATCGTTCACATCACGGTCGGTGGTAAAATCAAAACTTAATCCAGTCTCTGGATCCTGATTAATATTACGCAATGGCAAGGATAATGCCTTTAAGGTATACAAAGCACGGCGCTTGGCTGTTTCCATTTTCTTCCACAACGGAATGTGTTCAACTACTGGTTAAATCCGGAATTGTTTCATTAAAACGACAAGCCGAAACACAACACTTCATCTTTATCTTCAGACAGGCACAAAGGTATTCAAATTAACCATGCCATTACAGGCTTTGAATTGAGCATTGTTATCACATTTTTGATAACGAATTTCCGGCTGTGCTGCTTTAAAATATTGCCCACTTTCTTCATCTAAATCATAAGGCTCCACTTTGTCAAACTTGTCATCAAGCCCAACAGTTCTGTCGCAAGCAATACAATGATTGCTTTCAAAAAATAAAATCTGATGATCTTTGCAACTACATTTAAATGTTTTCATAAATATTTTCGAATAGAAGGGGAAAGTTGGATAGTTTGGTCAGTAAAAAAAATATCAAGCCCAAACTTCACAATGAAATTAGGTTTATTTCATGGCATTGAACCATAGTTTGCAACTTCCTTTCATTATATTTGGAAAATGAAATAATATGAGTATTCTTTGTACTCTAAGTAGTAATTTATAACACTGATTTTTTGGGGATAAGCATGAGTTTGAATATTTTAGTTTTTCTTGGATCAAGTCGTGAAAGCACGCCGCCATACCCGAGTT
Source organism: uncultured Gammaproteobacteria bacterium (assembly GCA_963760355.1). Lineage (GTDB taxonomy): Bacteria > Pseudomonadota > Gammaproteobacteria > Thiotrichales > Thiotrichaceae > Cocleimonas. The sequence continues at coordinate 57,610 of CAVXCT010000033.1, forward strand.
GTCTTGGGGCGCGTGTGGCAAACGCGCTTGTTACTCACATCAATAAAGGGGATTCAACTGCAACCCTGGTTGATCCTTTAGAGTTTGAGTTTGATAAAGTATTCAAACCTCATTTTTGTTACAAACAAGGCAAAGCTCCCCAATTTCTTGATGAACTCGCGGATGCTATTGATAACGCAGATGCTTATGTGATGGTTAGTCCAGAATATAATCACTCGATGAGCCCAACTCTGGCTCATTTATTAAATCATTTCGGCAGTTCGCTTTTTTCATATAAACCCAGCTTAATCGCTACCTATTCAGCAGGACAATGGGGAGGTGCAAGAGCTGCTGTGAACATGAGAAGTTATTTGTCTGAGCTTGGCTGCCTACCAGTTTCTGCAATGATCCATGTACCCAAAGCTCAAGAGGTGTTTGATGAAAAAGGTGAGTATCTAGAAGACGTTGATGGTAAGTCTTGGGATTCTTATATCGATCGGGCAGCCATACAACTAAACTGGTGGGCTGATGCCTCGCGAAGCCAAAGAAATAATCCTGATGCGATCAAACCTCCATCGGCCTTTACTAAAGAGCCTTCACAACGGAATGCGCCATAAAAGCCATTATGTCTCAAGACTTATCAAACCGGATCAAACCAATGCCGGGTGCGGTTGGCAAAAGCCACTAAAGTCAACATTACTGGCACTTCAACTAAAACGCCTACTACCGTGGCCAGAGCCGCTCCCGATTGCAAGCCGAATAAAGAAATAGCAACCGCCACAGCCAGTTCAAAAAAATTGGATGTGCCGATCATGCAGGCTGGGGCGGCAATGTTATGCGGTAGTTTCATTGCTTTAGCCGCAGCGTAAGCAATGGCAAAAATACCGTACGTTTGTATCAAGAGAGGAATCGCAATTAACACGATGGCTAACGGATTAGCCAGGATAGTTTCGGCCTGAAAGCCGAATAACAAAACGACTGTAGCCAATAAACCCGCTACCGAAATTGGTTTGAGTTTCTGGATAAAGTCATTTAACTTCGAGTGATCCTGTTTCGAGTCGAGCAACTTGCGTGTAATGACACCAGCGATCAACGGGATAACTACATACAACACCACTGACAACATTAGGGTATCCCAAGGCACGGTGACATCACTCACGCCCAGTAAAAAAGCAGTGATCGGCGCAAAGGCAAAAATCATAATTACATCATTAACTGAGACTTGCACCAAGGTATAGTTTGCATCACCTTTTGTGAGGTGGCTCCACACAAATACCATTGCGGTACACGGTGCTACACCTAGTAAAATCATACCTGCGATGTATTCTGTCGCGGTTTGCGGATCTACAAGGTCAGCAAAAATGACCCTGAAAAAAAGCCAGCCCATAAATGCCATACTGAATGGTTTAATTAGCCAGTTAATAACCAATGTCAGTAACAGGCCTTTTGGCTTTTTTCCGATGTCTTTGATTGAAGAAAAGTCTACTTGAATCATCATCGGGTAAATCATTACCCAGATGAAAATAGCGACGGGAATATTAACGTGGGCAATTTCCAATCCAGCAAACCATTGGAATAATCCGGGTATCAAACTCCCCAAAATTACACCGCTAGCTATGCACAAACCTACCCATAAACTAAGAAAACGCTCAAATAAGCCCACAGTTTTTATCCCCAACGAAGTCGGTTAATCTTGCCTGATGCTCTTTTTTAGATGAGCGATCAAGATTCAAATTTAATATTATATATGTTTAAACGCATATATTGAATGTATTTACGTGATTTTGAATTAAGTTATGAAAGGAATTATGAACATTATCTGATAATATTAATCTGTTTAACTGTATATGGCACCCCTCTACTTTGAATGATATTACGTTTTTGCTTTTTAAAAACGTAAATAGAATTTATGCAGAGCCAGCCACTTTTTTACCTTAATGATTATAAAGTAATACAGAATCTAAGCCGCAACCCCTTTAATCACAGCCTCACGCGCAGCAATCGAAGCAGCCCAGCGCAATACATGTTTATACGAAGCGGTGTCTAAAAACTCAGCCGCACCTTCGTAAATATCATCCATCGCTAAACGGCCATACCAACACCAAATCGCGATATCAGCAATCGAGTACCCAGAGTCGACCATGTACTCGTGCTCTGCTAAGTGTCGATCCAGCACGTCTAGTTGCCGTTTGGTTTCCATCGCATAGCGATCAATCGGATATTCCATCGGGAAAGGTGCATATTTATAGAAATGCCCAAAGCCACCACCAACGAATGAAGCGCCACTTTCCTGCCAGAACAACCACGTCAGACACTGAGTTTGATCTTTAGGGTTTTCAGGCCAGAAGGCGCCAAACTTGTTTGCCAGATAATGCAGAATCGCACAGGACTCAAAGATTGACTCTGGTTCATCGCCCGATCTATCCAGTAGCACCGGTATTTTAGAATTAGGATTAAGCTTAGTGAACTCTGAACCGAATTGCTCGCCTTCGCCAATATCGATCAGATGCAGATCGTACTCAGCATCAGTTTTACCAAGCGCCAGTAACTCCTCCAGCATCACCGTAATCTTAATACCATTAGGCGTACCTAGTGAATAGAGCTGTAGGTCTTTATTACCCGTGGGCAATATAGCTTCGTGAGTGGCGCCAGCAATCGGACGATTAACCCCAGCCCATTTACCGCCGTTTTCTTTATCCCAAACCCAGACTTTAGGTGGGGTGTAGTCGTTGTTCATATTGTTTGCCTCAAGCAGACTTCTAAAATCTAAATATCCAATACTAGCAAATATGAATGATTATGTGACTTAGATTCAATCGAAACTGTTTAAATGACACCCCCTACTTATAGGCACTTTTTCCTTTTCCACTTTTGTGGAGTTCGAGGTGTTGCTTCAACCATTTCCGGCATTTCCTTACGTAAAATAGCTCCACTACCTTCCTGGCTTCTAGGGAGTTTAGGAAGGCAACTACTTTTGACTCGATAATATCTCGCCCTGCGGGTCGGCTGACTGCTTCTGAGACACCCCCTACTTTTATGAGGTTTTTATTCATAAAAGGCAAACCTCGTCCTTCAGACTGTTGTCGCTGAGTGAATTGGTGAATGAAGGGCTAACAAGAACCTCAAATTGACAAGCTAGCTCAGCACTTAAATTGAAGCATGAGATTTCAAGAAACACCTATAGATTGCAGGATTTAGTGGGTTCAATTTACCTGCAAATTTAAGTACGCATTATGTTGTAATAATAAAAAAAAGGGAGTAAAAATGATGTAAACCGATACAATAAATGAGGACACTTATCGAAGATGAAAATACTGTTAACTGGTTATATAACAACAGTAACGAACTCGCAGTTGCAATTGTTTGTGGCCTAGCTCGGGTTAAGTAAAATACCGAGATTCGCATTCCCAAATGCCACATAACAAGCAATTGCATAGTAACAAATTTCTCGACGCTCAATTTGCCCGCTGAGTTAGGCGTTGGGCACCCTGCATTACTCGACTACTAAAGGAGCTGATGCTGTGAAAACACTAGATACAGTGATTGTAGGCGCTGGTCAGGCTGGCCTTGGGGTTAGCTATTTTCTCCGCCAAGATCGCCGCCAACACATTGTCTTTGAGCGCGGGCGAATTGGTGAATCTTGGTTAGCCCAACGCTGGGATTCATTCAAACTCAATTCACCGAATTTTATGAATGGCTTGCCCGGGCTTATCTACGACGGTTCAGAGCCAGATGGTTTTTGGCGGCCGGATGAACTGGTCGACTATTTTCAACGCTACGTTGAGAGCTTTCAATTGCCAGTTCAAACTGGCACCTCTGTTATCTCGGTGGAGCGAACCAATGATATAGAGGGCTTCATCGTAAATACAAGCATCGATGGGCAGGTGGAGGAATCTGTATTGAGCCGTTCCGTTGTCATCGCTTCCGGTTCCCAAAAAATGCCGAAAATTCCCTCAATTCGTTCCCAGATACCCGACAATATTACACAACTGCATACAGCCGACTACCGTAACGCGTCGGCATTACCGCCTGGCGCGATCGTGATAGTTGGGAGTGGACAATCAGGATGCCAGATTGCCGAAGATTTGCTGGCGGCTGGTCGGGATGTGTACCTGTGTACGAGCAAAGTTGGACGCGCTCCGCGCCGCTATCGAGGACGAGACATATTAGAGTGGTGGATAGATACGAAGTTCATCGATGTGACATTCGCCAGTTTAGATGATAAATCCATCAGCCGTGCACCTCAGCCGCAGTTCTCGGGACTTGGGCGCTATGGGCATACAGTCAGCCTGCAGCAATTAGCACGTCAGGGCGTTGTGATTCTGGGCCGGTTGCTGGACGTAGAGGCAGGCACACTTATCCTGAGTGATGAGGCAGCTGCCCATGTACGTTTTGCTGATGAATTCTCCCAAATATGGAAAAACCGGATTAATGCTTACCTGGAGAAGGGGGGAATCATATCGCCGCCACCCGAGGACGATCCAGCGGATGAGCCTGATCCCCAAGCCGAGTGTGTTTCACCATTGCGACGTCTAAATGTTGGCGAGGCAAAGGTCAGTACAATTATTTGGGCCACCGGGTTCACGGCAGACTTTAGCTGGATACACCTGCCAGTCCTCGACGCAGAGCATAAGCCGATTCATCAACGGGGAATTTCGCCGGTGCGTGGTTTATATTTCATCGGATTTCCCTGGCTCAATAGTCGCAAATCGGGAATTATTTATGGAATCAAGGAAGACGCCCATTACATCGCAGATGCAATTTCAGAACAATTGGCTTAGGTAAATGAATCAAAAGGGTCAGACTCGATTGATATATGAAAAAAGCCTCAAAAGGTTGAGGGTGTCAAAATTTCATAATACATTCAGTAATTTAGATATAGACTTCACCTTTGAAGTAATGTTGTCGTAATAATTATAACGCAGTAACCCGCATACGTAGGTTAGATAAGCTTGCGCCATCTGACGCATGATTACTGGCACTTAATTCTCTGTTCTACTGTTGGTAGATAAGCTCTCGAAACCCAGATGACGCTATCGCTTATCTAGGCTACACCAATGATAATCAATAATTGTCATAATAATATTCTTTCAAAATAAACCGTTTGATAAGTTTAAAATGACACCCCCCTACTTATAGGCACTTTTCCAGAAAAAGTGCCTATAAGTAGGGGGGTGTGTTTCTATTTAAGCATTCACATCAACCACAACACGACCACGTACCTTGCCTTCCAGTAACTTGCCAGCAACGTCAATCGCTTCAGAAAGTGCGATTTTTTTCACCACCTTTTCGTAGACTTCTGGTTTTAGTGTTTCGGCTAGTTTGTTCCAGGCTTTTTGGCGTTTTGCTAGAGGTGCATTAACGCTATCTACGCCAGCTAGGGTTACGCCACGTAAAATAAACGGCATCACTGTTGCAGGGTAAATCAAAGCCTTGTGCGAGTCCACAAGCCGCTACTGTTCCGCCATATTTAGTTTGAGCGCAGGCATTGGCTAAGGTGTGGCTGCCAACGGCATCTACCACGCCTGCCCAGCGTTCTTTATCGAGTGGTTTGCCCGGCTCTGATAATTCAGAACGATTGATGCTCGATTTTGCACCTAGCTCAGTGAGGTAATCCATTTCTTCAGGGCGACCTGTTGAAGCGACAACATCGTAGCCGTAGGCTGAAAGAATTGCGATCGCAAAACTACCTACACCGCCATTAGCACCTGTCACCAGGATTTCGCCGTCTTCTGGTTTTACGTCGTGATCTTGCAATGCCATTACACATAACATCGCGGTGTAGCCGGCGGTGCCGATTGCCATTGCCTGATATGAATTTAAACTCTCTGGCAGGGCGATTAACCATTCACCTTTTACTTTCGCTTTTTGAGCGAGTCCGCCCCAATGCCCTTCGCCAACTCCCCAGCCATTGAGAATGACTTTGTCGCCCGTTTTCCAGTTCGGGTTTGAGCTTTCTGACACGGTGCCTGCAAAGTCGATACCGGGAACCATTGGGTATTTTCTAACTACAGGCGCTGCACCAGTGATAGCTAATCCATCTTTGTAGTTGAGGGTTGAGTAATCGATATCAACGACCACATCACCTTCGGGTAGTTGTGATTCATCGATGCTTTCCAGGCTAGCGCTGATTTTCTTATCTTCGCTTCTGTTTATGAGTAGGGCATTAAATGACATGTTGGTTCTCCGTTTTTTCTCTATGTAGGGTTAGTAAGTGGTTCTATATTTTGGTGTTTTCTGTCGAAGTAGGAAGCAGCGTAAAAAACTGTTGTGAAAACAGCTCCATCGGTTGTTTGTTTTGGGTCAGTTTGGCGCGCATCACTGCACCTTCCCAACTAATCCAGAAGAAATCTGCTAATTGATCGCTGTCGGCTGATTGTGCCAATGTGCCTTCTGTTTTTGCTAATTCGAGGCAAGCAGCGATGAGTGTTTTCCATTCATTAAAAACAGTATCGAGTTTCTCCCTGAATTGCTCGTGTGATGAGCCAAGTTCCAGTGCCAGATTGCCAACCAGACAGCCTCTTTTGAATTCAAAACGTTCCACGCCTTTTATGGCATCTTCGATAAACGCTTTTAGACGATCTAAAGCAGAAAGTTCTGTATTCGATAAGTGTTTATTGAGTTTATGGATAAAAAATTGTGAGTACTCTTCTAAAACCACATAGCCATAGGCTTCTTTGTTTTCAAAGTAGTGATAGAAGGAGCCTTTGGGTACATTTACTTTTTTCAGGATTTGATCTAATCCGGTATTGTTAAAGCCTTGTTCGGTGAGCAATTCCATGCCGCAACGGATTAATGCTTCGCGCGTATCGTCAAAACCTAAGCCACCTTTGGCGGGTCTTCCGCGTTTTTTGAGATTGGATTTTATGCTGGATAAATCATTCATCTTGTATTTATAGACCGATCGTCTAGAAATGTCAATTAAGAATTAAAAACAAAAATCACAACAACAGAAAATTTTCTGAGTTGGGATGAATATGTGATACTCAGATGAATCTGAATAAGGTGTAATGGTTAGACTAAAGGCAAGAATATGACAAAACTGAAACTGAGTATTATTGGCTGTGGCAATGTAGCCAAGACATTGGCTTATCTATGGCACCAGGCATCTGTTGTTGAAATTTGTGATGTGCTTAACCGATCTCAACAAAGTGCTGAGGAATCGGTGGAGTTTATCGGTGCGGGAAAAGCGGTTGCAGGAAGTGCTTTAGACTCAGTTAATGCTTTACAAGCAGCAGATGTGTTTTTGCTAGGTTGTGGTGATGATCAATTAGAGCAATGTATTAATCAGTTAGCAGATGCAGAAGTAGTCAAAGCAGGGAATATTTTGTTTCATTGTAGTGGCTCGAAACCTTCTTCGATTATAACTTCTACAATTGAAAAAAGTGCCCATAAGTGGGGGGGTGCTTCGACTACGCTCAGCAGAACGGTGCTTATAGCTAGTCTGCATCCTGTTAAAAGCTTTGCTAGTCCCAAAGAAGCTATCAATAGTTTTTCAAATACCTATTGCGGTTTTGAAGGTGATGAGCAAGCAGTCGTTGTCTTAAAAAAGCTGGCAGAGTCAATCGGTGGAAATTGCTTTGATATTGATGCCGGGCATGATGGAAAGAATAAACTCATTTATCACGCTGCCAGTGTGATTGCCTGTAATTATCTAGTGGCGTTGCAGGAGTTGAGTATCAATGCGTTCGCTCAAAGTGGTGTCGATCGAGAAATGGCGATGAAAATACTTGAGCCAATCGTAAAAGGCACGGCTGATAATATATTCTCGCTGGGTACTGCGAATGCATTGACAGGCCCAATTGCGCGTGGAGATCATCAGGTGGTTGCTAAACAGTTACAGGCTGTAAAAGATTGGGATAGTTCTGCGGGTGAAATTTATAAATTGCTGGGCGAGATCAGTGCTGATTTATCGGAAAAGCAGGGAGCTGCTACCCGGGAAAATATGACAAAAATAAGAGATATTTTAAAAGCTAAAAGCTAATTTCAGAAACTGGTCACTTGGTGTTGAACATGAGGGTTATTCCTGAAATGCTCAATTGCATCATCAATATCATCTAGCATATCCTGTTTGTCTTTTCCAAGCACACCTTTTAAAACCAGATGATTGGAAACATGGTCGCTGCGAAAAATCGATTTTTCCAGTTGTGTATGTTCTATAAAAATGCGCATTTCTTCGCATAGCTCTGCGGTATTTAATGGTGTAAATGTTCCACCAAAACCTGCTTCTACTTTTTCTTTGCCATGACTGAAAAATAACACCAGTGTCGCCACATAATCAGGTTGAGTAGCGTTCACCAGTTCTGCTGATGCAATAGCATGTTGCCTGGAATATTCTTTGCCGCCCATGCCGTTGATAATCATCACGGATGATTTGATATTGGCAGCTTTGGCTTTCAAAACAGCGTCTTTTGTAGATTCGAAGGTTTCGCCCTTATTGATCTTTTTTAGAACGGTGTCATCGCCAGATTCGGCACCAATATAAATCAGCGATAAACCAAGATCGCGTAATTCCTGCAGTTCTTCTACTGATTTCTTTTTGATGTTTCTGGGTAGGCAATAAGCAGAAACACGGGTCACCGATGGCAAGTGCTCTTTAATCGCTTCCAGAATGGTTTTAAGGCGACGAACCGATAACGCCATGGCATCGCCATCACCCAGAAAGACCCTGCGAACCTGTCCAAGCTGCTGTCCACAACGCTTTATTTCTTCAATAACTTTGTTTTCGGCTTTTGGAGCAAACTTCTTTTGTGGTGCGGTATACATCTCGCAAAACGTGCAATTATTCCAGCTACAACCATTCGTCACTTGCAGTATCAGTGAGCGCCCTTCGCTGGGTGGGCGAAAGACTGGTTCTATATATTCAACGGGTGGTTGAGTAAACATGCTGTGTACGCTATTTATGGATTACGATAACTCGCAGATAACCACCATTCAAAGCCCTTCCTTGGTCTTGTGCAGCAATGCGACAAGGGAGGGATCACCAGGGTGCGTTTTTCATTGCGAAACGCCAGTGTGCCCTTGTCGTTTGAATCAATAATACATGCCAGTTCGTATTTGAATGTATGTGTGGCTGGCTTGCCCTGCAATCCATCCAGCAGGTTCTTTACTGCGGCGACTGCCTGTAAATCAGCCATATGTGCTTGTTTTGGTTTCCAGTCAGGCCCGGGAAAACTACCCGCGTCACCCGCCACATAGCAGTGTTCGAAGCCTTCGATTTCACAATTCATATTGGACTGAATCAATCCGCCCGGGCTTAATGGCATTTCTGTGTTAGCCGCGAAAGATGGGCCGGTCATGCCGGGCATAAAAATAATCAGGTCGGTATCAATTTCACCGCCCTCTGTAGTGACTTTATTTACACTGAAGCTCTTCATTTTATGCCCAAGATGTGTTTCGATTTCACGCTTTTTCATTTGAGCGAGAATACCTTTTACCGCGCCTTCGCCTAAACGTGCGCCAGGTTTTTCAGCAGGACTGAAAAATACTATTTTGAATTTATCACGACGGCCTTCTTTACGCAGTTGTGTGTCCAGACCAAACAACAATTCAAACATGGGGCCACCACGCATTGCAGATGGTTCTTTGGGGTTTCCTCCAAATCCCAGAGTAATAGTGCCACTATCTAATGCTTTGATTTTATCGCGCATTTTTTCTGCAGCTGCTATGCCCTCACAAATAGTGATTGCGTGCTCGATACCGGGTAATTTTTTGATAAAACGACCACCGCTTGCAATTAAAAGCGCATCATTTTTAACTTCACCGTTGTTCGTGATAACAGTGCGTCCAGCATCTTTAATCGCGGTAACGCTGCCAGCATAGAAGTTAACATGGTGCTTGTTTAAAAAAGCATCAAGGTTTATACGTAAATCTTCGCCAGTGCGTTGACCAGATGGAATCCAGATCAAACTAGGATAATAAATAAACTCGGCTTTAGGTGCTATCAGCGTAATGTTGATATTTTTATCGCTTTTACGGATTTCTCTGATTGCAGTCAATGCGGCAAAACCAGCACCAATAATGGTAATTTCCTGAGCCATGTTTTCTTCCAGTTGCTATTATGGAGCAAGGTCTATTCACGAAGACCTCAAAGAATTAATACTCAAATAATTATATATTAGTAAATACTAATATACAATAAATATGACACTCAAAATTTATGGGATATGTACTGATGGCAACTGAAGTAAAAGTGACAGGTTTAATAATTTATCCGGTTAAATCATTGGCTGGTATCGAATTGCAAGAATCTGATGTTAATAATATGGGGTTGAAATACGATCGACGCTGGATGTTGGTATCTCACGAGGGAAAGTTTCTTTCACAACGAACCTTGCCGCAAATGGCTTTGATTAAAACTGAAATTGACGATGGGCGATTGACTCTGAGTATGGCCGGCAAAGGTTCTCATGTGGTCGCTGCAACAGATGATAATTCAGTAAAAATGAATGTCACTATCTGGAAAGATAATCTCCAAGTACAAAAAGTAGGGAATGAAAGCGATGCGTGGCTGAGTGATTGCTTAGGGGTTGATTGCCATCTGGTTTATATTGCCGATGATGTGCTGCGTCAGTGTGATCTCGACTTTGCAGAAGAGGGCGAGCGTACCGGTTTTGCAGATGGTTTTCCGATGTTGTTTATCTCTGAAGAGTCGTTGGCAGACTTGAATCAGCGATTGGATGTAAGCGTCGATATGCGCCGCTTCCGTCCCAATGTGGTCATCGCTGGTTGCGATGCTTATGCCGAAGATGAATTAAAGAGTTTTTCGATTGCTGATATCGCCATGAAAGGCGTAAAACCCTGTAGTCGTTGCCCAATGCCGATGGTTGATCCTGACCTAGGTAAGCGGGCAGGGCAAGAGCCAATTGCAACTTTAAGCAAGTATCGTAAATGGGATAATAAAGTTTTCTTCGGGATGAATGTGATTCACCAGCAGCAGGGTGTGATTCGTGTTGGGGATAGCTTGGAGTTAAGACGACCTTAAAATAATGTCGACCAATGTACATCGACTATTTCTTGTGGATCTACAGTGGACATTTCTGGCTCTTGGTGAGCCTAAAAAAGCCACTTATAAGCTGTTTTTTCTTCTGTTTCTTGTTATTCGTAGTGTTTGTAGAATTTCTCGAAATCATAATTCAGCGCTTTTAACTGGCGTGAAAAGTCGGGCACTAGTTTGTAGTAAACACCAATTACAGAGAGTTTGGCATTGTTGAGGGGGGATTTATTAAACCAGTTGTCAAAGCGTTTATCTCCTCCCCAGCTTTGCTTTAAGCGGGCATACTTTTCTCTGAGTTGACGATAGATTCGTTGTTTGCCTTTTTCGGCAACAGCGTCTGCGTATTTGTGGGAATACCATGCTTTTAATTCATCACTGGTATCGATTAGCAGATTGAAAAAAGCCCAACGTTTCTTGAGATGCTGTTCGTACCTATCTAGTTTGTCTGGGTGCTTTTCTCTTAGCCATAAGCGTGTCCCTTCTTGTCCAACCGCACTGGCAAAAGCTTCATTAAACGCGGAATTATTTTTTCGGTAAAGCCGCTGGTGCGCTAATTCGTGAAACATGACTTCGGCAGTTAAGCTGATACCTCTGCTAAGCATGGTGCTCAGGATGGGGTCATCAAATATGCCTAAGGTTGAATAAGCGGGTGATTCGAAAATATGCGTGTCGCGGCCGAGTTCTTTATGTTTCTCTGCTTCTTTGTTGGCGGTTTCTGGAGAAAAATAAACCAGATAACTGACGCAACCAACAAAGGGAAAGCAAGTCTGCACAGGTTTCATTGAATACTTGGGTGTGGCGATTACATTCCAGCTAACTGCTTTTCTGTCCAGTTCGACATAACTCGTGTAACTGTTATTTTTAGGAAGTTTGAGTCTGTCGTAAGCAAATTGACGAATTTCCAGGGCTTCTTTAATTTGCTGCTTTCGTTTTTCCGTGATTTTGCTATCTGCAAGAACTTGTTTGACTGGTTTCCGTTGGCTCATTAAAGCTAAATGGCCTTTTGCACCTTGAGCGTAATATTGGACAGTACTACATGCGGATGATAATTGAGCGAGGAGAGTGAGAATGGCAATGAGAAGGATTCTGTTGAAAACAGGTTTCATCGAATTGCTCATTAAAAGATGTTTTCCTCAATTACAGGAATAAGATTATTTCATAATACAATAAAAAGTGCCTGGCTCTGCATAAATTCTATTTACGTTTTTAAAAAACAAAAACGTAGGAAAGGCGAAGCCGCATAAATATCATTCAAAGTAGGGGGGTGGCCTTTTCTAGGCTCACCAGGAGCCAGAAATGACAAGTCAAATAATGATTCGGCTATGCCTCACCTAAAAGGCCAGCTAAAGCTGTTGTCTCATTGCATTCGGCTGAGTTATTCGTTTAAACTACAAAACGGTAAGTTTACTAAAGTCCATCGTAGATTCCGCAAGGAATAGACGATGGACAATGTTCAAACAGGTTTAAGTGCCTTTAAAACCAATTAAGTCACCCTTCAATTTTTAACTACTTTTTAAACCTATATCTTAAAGTTCGTAACCACGCTCTTCGTGATCGATGATATCCAGGCCTTGTGTCTCTTCATCTGGATCAACTCGCAAACCGTCAGTCATTAGACTCACTATTTTAAATAGAATGTAAGTAACGATGGCCGTATAAATGAAGGTAGAAGCGACACCAATCGCTTGAACACCTAGCTGTTCGCTGATTGAAGTAATGCTTTCTTTACTGAAGCCTTGTCCGCTAAACACGCCAAGTTCTGTAGATGCAAAAACGGCCGCCATTAAAGTGCCGATTACTCCACCAACACCATGTACCGGGAACACATCTAATGAATCATCAATTTTCCACTTTTGTTTGATGATAATAACCGCATTAAAACATACGATTCCGGCTACAAAGCCCATTACTAAAGCGCCAGCAGGGCCAACATATCCAGAAGCTGGAGTGATTGTGCCTAAGCCTGCAACCATTCCTGTGACAGTACCCAGGGCTGTTGGTTTACCGAATTTAATCCACTCGTAAAACATCCATGTAATTGCAGCAGTCGCCGCTGATATATGTGTGACCAGCATCGCCATCGCTGCATCACCATTCGCTGCCAATGCACTACCACCATTAAAGCCGAACCAGCCAACCCATAGCATGCCGGCGCCAGTGACGGTCATTGTCATATTGTGTGGTGTCGTTGCCGATTTACCGAATTGTTTTCTTGGGCCTATCATAATTGCCGCAACTAATGCCGCAACACCCGCTGTAATGTGAACAACTGTGCCGCCAGCGAAATCTAGCAAGCCCATTTGCTGTAGCCATCCGCCGCCCCAAACCCAGTGGGTGACAGGTGCGTATACGAAAAGAATCCAAAGTGCAGAGAAAATTATTACAGATGAGAATTTTGTGCGTTCCGCAAAGCCACCAATGATCAAAGCCGGTGTAATTATTGCGAAAGTCATTTGGAATAGTGCGAATAATGATTCTGGGATGTCTCCAGATAAAGAGCTTTCGGTAATCCCGCTGAATAAGAATTTGCCCATACCGCCGAAGTAAGGATTTCCTTCATCAAAGGCAATACTGTATCCAACCACTAACCAGAGAATGCTGGCTATGCCTGCAATAGCGAAACATTGCATGAGGATAGAAAGTACATTTTTCTTGCCTACCAAGCCACCGTAAAATAATGCCAGGCCTGGTAATGTCATAAATAGAACAAGCGCTGTGGAGGTGAGTATCCAGGCTGTGTTGGATCCGTTTAACTCATCTGCCTGAGCCAGAAACGGGAAACCAAACAGTAGAAGAAGAGATGAAAATTTGAAAAGGGTGTTTCTAAGTAAATTGTTTTTTGAGCTTGTCGAATGGCAACCCATGATTAAAGTGCCTCTGGACCAGTTTCGCCGGTTCGAATACGAATCGTTTGCTCAATGCTTTGTACGAAAATTTTACCATCACCAATTTTTCCGGTATTTGCCGTTTTGATAATGGCATCGATTGCCTGATCCAGGGTATCAGTCGGAACGGCCGTTTCGATTTTTACTTTGGGTAAAAAATCTACAACATATTCTGCTCCACGATAAAGTTCTGTATGCCCTTTTTGACGTCCAAAGCCTTTAACTTCTGTTACGGTTAAACCGTGAATGCCAATCTCTGAAAGGGCTTCTCGGACATCGTCTAGTTTGAAGGGTTTTATGATAGCGGTGATAAGTTTCATGGAATTCTCATTATGTGGCTTTTTTAGAAGCGCAAAATCATAACCTAAATTCGTTTTAAAAGGGAGTGTTCCATAATTTGATTACGGCTTTTCGTTTGCTTAGGTGTGTTTTTCTGGATAATAAATGTAGAATTAAATTTAAATTTTAACTTTAGTGTTTACTTAAAGATGGCGATTTACGCAATTGGGGATGTTCAAGGCTGTTACGATTCGTTGCAACGTCTACTGGAAAAAATACAGTTTTCTCCAGAAGAAGACCGACTATGGTTTCTCGGCGATTTAGTGAATCGAGGTAAGAAATCATTAAAAACCGTCCGTTTCATCAAAGGTTTAGGGGATTCAGCACTTACCGTTCTAGGTAATCATGATATTAGTCTAATCTCCATGCATTATGATGTCATTCCGCAAAGCGCTAGCTTGAAAAAATTCTTAAAATCTAAGCATCGTGAAGAATTAATTTACTGGTTAAGGCATCAGAAGGTATTTCATGTAGATACACAACTCGGTGTTTGCATGGCACATGCTGGGATATCACCTCAGTGGACTCTTGAAGAAGCGGAAAAGTATGCTATTGAGATTCAAATACCTTTAAGGGGTATCGATACTAAAGAATGGTTAAAGCAGGTTTATGGTAATAAACCAAATTTGTGGAGTGATGACTTACAATCTTATGAGCGTCATAGGTATATTTTGAATGCTTTTATGCGGATGCGATACTGCAATGTAGAAGATGGATCGCTCGACTTTAAGCTGAATGGTGTACCTAAAATGACCAAGCCAGGATTATCTAAACAACTACCCTGGTTTCTGTGGCAAGGTCGTGTACCAATCCCTCTACGGATTATTTTCGGGCATTGGTCAAGTTTAGGTTACTATCACGATGATAATGTTACATCACTGGATACAGGATGTGTTTGGGGTCGGCAATTAACGGCGGTGAGAATTGATAGCGATGCCTTTCCTTTGATTAGTGAAACCTGTGGGAATCTTTCATGAGCGATGAGCATGATTATGATTCTAGCATCGCTCCAGCAGGAAGTTTTAAGCTTAGAATAATAGGAGATGACTACCTGGTGCGGGTGATGAAACCAGCATCAGCTGCATCTTTGAATGAGTTACAGTTATCCTTGAAACGTAATCGTGACATGCTCAAAGAAAGTTATGATGCTATGCATGAGACTTGTCGCGACGACTTTTTAAAACGTGTAGAAAAAAAACATGTCGATTATTCTTCACCCACACAGAATGCTTTGGTGGCGAGGGCAAATATTGATTTGCTGATTCCATTGATTAATGTGAAAGGCGGGGTTGCTGAATATAAAGGTAAGCTTGAAGGTCTCCCGATTGAAAAGCACATTGAAAAATTACGAAGCAAGGCGGCTAGTAACGTTAGAGAGGAAGAAACTAAATCTCGAATTGGTAGCTTCGTTGTTATTATGTTGGTCGTGGCTTTGACAACAGCAATCTTGTTGTTGTTTTTTTAGCCTGTAAGTAGGGGGGTGTATGAATAAATGCTCATTATTTGCTCAAGTTGCTTACATAAGATTACATAGTTTTTAATTGATTAAATATTAGAGAATCATTATGCTCATTCCTATTTAAATTACTTCCTTTCGGGATCTGTTCTGATGAGTTTTCAGAAAACTAATAAATCGTTAAAATTCAAGTTGTTTCAAGTTTCATTTTTACAACGATCATTTTTATTAAGCGCAGTAGTATTTGGTGCTTTAGCTGCTCCCGCAAAAGCAGAAACTTTATTACAAGTTTATGAGCACGCCAAGCAAAATGATGCGCAACTTAAAATCAGTGAAATGGGTTTTCTTGCTGCACTTGAAGCAAAACCGCAAGTTTTATCAGGGCTTAAACCGCAAGTCACCTTATCTTCTGGAGTGAATTATGGTATGCAATATACTGGAAAAAGATCCTTCGGAGGTGAAGATACAGCGGCTTTTTTAAGTCTTGGTTATGATTTAACTTTAAGCAAAGTGGTAATCAATAAACAGTTAGATGCGCAGATTGATCAAGTGGATGCATCGATACTCCAATCGAAAGCATTGCTTGAAGCAGACAGGCAAGATTTAATTATCAGAGTTGCAGAAGCTTATTTTGCTTATTTAAATGCTAACGATACATTGGCATTTAGAAAATCAGAAAAAAATGCCATCGGTAAACAGCTTAATCAAGTTAAAGCTTTTTTTGATGCAGGTCGTTCAGCAATAACAGACGTTAAAGAAGCGCAAGCTTCATACGATCTTTCTGTAGCGCAGATTGAAGTCGCGAATCAGCAAATAGATGTTTCTAGAGAATCGTTAAGGGCTATTACTACTCGTTATTATGAACATTTGAATGGTGCTGCTGATAATGTACCTCTATTAGTGCCTAAGCCTAAGAATATCGAAGCATGGGCTAAGGCAGCGGTTAATAACAGCAAAGACTTAATTGCAGCAAAACATGCAGTTGAAGTTGCACAAAAAACCATTGATTATGAAAGAGCGGCAAAAAAAGGAACGCTTAACCTGATTGCTACTCAGGGTGGAGACTCTGTTCTTGGTGAAGATACCTATGACTCTGATAAAATTGATGCTTCGGTTGGTATTCAATATAGTCTTCCACTGTATGAAGGTGGTAATATTTCTTCTCGCGTTCGCGAGGCTCGTCATAGATTACATCAAGCTCAACAAACAGTGGAGTTACAAAAGCGTATAGCTACTCAACAGTCTCGTGCTGCTTATTTAACCATCGTGTCAGGGTTAGCACAGGTGAAGGCACTAAAACAGGCTTTAAATTCATCACAAACTGCAGCTAGTGCAACACAGGCTGGATTTGAAGCTGGAACACGTACAGCGGTAGATGTGCTACTTGCATTGCGCAATACATTTTCTGCAAGACGTGATTACACAACTGCTCGTTACGATTTCCTGCTAAATACTTTAAAGCTGAAACAGGCTTCTGGAACACTGACTGAGTCTGATTTAGCGGCCCTCAGTAAAATCTTACTAAAGAAAAACTAGTTTTTTTTCAATATTTTTTAGGTCTTAAGAAATTTTTTTACTGATTATATTTAAGATATTCGGTGCTCTATCGTTTGATGCTATTCACATATTCGTTAAATAGCCGCTTATCTGAGAGTCATTCATTCATTCTTAAAGTATGATTTAATATCAGGTAGCCGATAGTTATTTAAGCAACTATATAAAATGAAATGTATGGGCTCAGTTTAATAATAATATTAATAATTATAAAGAGTTAAAAAAAACAAACCTATGACCAATACCTGGTTTCATTGTGATTTGTGGACTGATTGATATGAAAAACAGATCTAATAATAGAAAAAGCACTGGTTTTACCCTTATTGAAATGATTGTAACTATTGCAATTGTTGGTATATTTGCGTCAATTGCACTGCCAAATTTTTCTCAATTAATTAGAAATAATAGAATTCCAACAACTACGAATGAATTTATCTCGACACTTGTTTTGGCTCGAAGTGAAGCATTGAAAAGAAGTCGTGATGTATCAGTTTGTTCAAGTAATGATCAAACTACGTGTAATGGTGGAACTGACTTTTCTGATGGTTGGATCGTTTATGCTGACTGTGATGGTAACAATGCATTAACAGCAGGTAATGTCGATTGTAACGATGATGGTGCCGCTGATGTGGGTGAAATTGAGATAATCAAAGTACACGATGGATTTGATCAAATGTTCATCAATAATGCTGCCGATAATATCACTTTCCAGTTATCAGGAAGAACTGCTGGTCCAACTACGTTTAATGTTGGTCATGATTCAGATACAAGTGATATCAAGAAAAAGGTAATTATTAATCGAGTGGGTAGAATTAGATCTGAGTAGAATTAAAAGCTATTGATTAAATCGTAACTCTTTTGGTAAAACAAAAGAAACGTTTTCAATAATGCCTTGATCATCGGGTAATATTTCAGCTCCAAGTCCTTCCAGTCTTTTGTTAACTTGCTCCACTAATATCTCTGGTGCAGATGCTCCAGCAGTAACGCCTACTCTCAAGGTTTTATCTGTAAACCAGCCTTCTTTAATGTCCTCTGCGCCATCTATTAAATATGCGGGTGTACCTTTTTTTTCTGCTAATTCTCTTAAACGATTTGAGTTGGAGCTATTAGGAGAGCCAACAACAAGAATAATATCGCTCTTATCCGCGAGTTTCTTTAATGCATCTTGACGATTTTGAGTGGCATAACAAATGTCATCTTTCTTAGGACCTTTAATGCCTGGGAAGCGACTTCTCAATGACTCGATGATTATTGCAGTATCGTCCATAGAAAGTGTGGTTTGTGTAACAAAACCCAGTTTTTCAGGATTTTTTACCTGAAGTTGTGCTACTTCTTCAGGAGAGTCAACACGATATATAGCACCACCAAAGCCCTTATTGTATTGACCCATTGTTCCCTCTACTTCTGGGTGTCCTTTATGCCCTATAAGAACTGTTTCTCTACCTTCTTTGCTATAGCGCAACACTTCCATATGGACTTTAGTTACAAGTGGACAAGTAGCATCAAATACATTTAAGCCTCGTGATTTTGCCTTATCTTGAACAGCACGAGATACGCCGTGCGCACTAAAAATTACTGTAGCATCATCAGGAACTTCATCTAGTTCATTGACAAAAATAGCGCCTTTGTCGCGCAGATTACTCACCACAAAACGGTTATGTACGACTTCATGGCGTACATAAATAGGAGCGCCCAGTAATTCTATGGCACGATCCACTATTTCGATCGCTCTATCAACGCCGGCACAGAAGCCTCGAGGGTTTGCTAAGGTTACTTTCATTGATTTAGTTTCACATAAAAAAATTATTGTAACAACTGAAAGGATTGTTTTGTTAAAATTCGCACAGGTGATATTTAAAACAGATTATAAATAGGAGTAACTATGAAAGTACTACTCATAGGTAGTGGTGGAAGAGAACATGCCCTGGCATGGAAAATTGCTCAATCAGAACGGGTAGAAAAGGTCATTGTAGCTCCCGGCAATGCGGGAACGGCTATAGAGAATAAGGTCGAAAATGTAAATATTGATGCCGAAGATATTGAAGGTCTGTTAGCATTTGCTCAACAGAATTCTATAGATCTTACCGTGGTTGGCCCCGAGGCTCCATTGGTTAAAGGAGTAGTAGATCTTTTTGCTGAAAATGGACTTAAATGTTTTGGTCCAACAAAAGGTGCTGCACAATTAGAAGGCTCTAAGGCATTCTCAAAAGACTTTTTTGCACGACATAATATTCCTACAGCTGCTTATGACAACTTTACTGATGTTGATGAAGCTATTGCCTATATAAGGCAACAGGGGGCTCCTATCGTGGTAAAAGCTGATGGATTGGCTGCAGGAAAAGGCGTTGTTTTAGCTGAAACCGAACAACAGGCAATCGAAGCTGTTAAAGATATGCTGGCGGGTAATGCTTTTGGCGATGCCGGTCATCGAGTGGTTATCGAAGAATTTCTGGTGGGTGAAGAAGCGAGCATCATCGTTATTGCAGATGGCAAAAATTATATACCAATGGCGTCTTCACAGGACCATAAAGCTCGAGATGAAGGAGATAAGGGGCCAAATACAGGTGGTATGGGGGCCTATTCCCCCGCTCCGGTAGTGACTGATGAAATTAGTCAGACAATCATGCGAGATGTTATTGAGCCAACAATAAAAGGTATGGATGATGAAGGGCACCCGTTTACTGGGTTTTTATATGCTGGTGTTATGATCGATGACCAAGGTAATTCAAAAGTTCTGGAATACAATGTACGTTTTGGTGATCCAGAAACTCAGCCAGTAATGATGCGTTTAAAATCAAGCATGATTGATCTTATCGAAGCAGCATTGGATTCACGATTAGATAAAGAGAATATTAAATGGGATCAGAGGTCTGCACTAGGCGTTGTGCTGGCCGCTGGAGGATATCCAGATGGTTATCGTAAAGGTGATGTGATTTCTGGAATTCCTTCTGAAACTGAAAACAGTAAAGTTTTTCATGCTGGCACTATTGATGATGGTTTACTTAAAACCAATGGTGGCAGAGTTTTATGCGCTGTAGGTTTAGGCGATAGTGTAAGTCAAGCTCAGCAGGTTGCGTATCAAGTGGTTGATAAAATCAGTTGGAATAACGTGTTTTTTAGAAAAGATATTGGGCATCGTGCAGTTGCACGTGAGCAAAAATTAAGCTAATTGTATTTATATAGTCATTACGGTTACATCTGATATTGCTTAACTCCGAATAGATGTTGATTGGCTTTTAATCTTTTTTGCATCTAAAAAAATCTATATACGTAAGGTTCTTTGATAGCTTGTATTTCTCGGGTTTTCGGCTGCGCAATTGATTATTCAAAAGTGGCCAATTAAATAGCAATAGTTAGTAGTTTTAATATGAAATATCAATCACTTGGCTTTGGTTTAGGCCTACGTAAAGAGCATTATAATTCAATACTTGAAACATCACCCGAGGTTGACTGGTTTGAGATCTTAACTGAAAACTACTTAGTCGACGGTGGTAAACCGTTGTATTTTCTGGATCAAATTAGTGAGCGCTATCCGGTTGTGATGCACGGTGTTTCTATGTCAATTGGTAGTAGCGATCCTATTGATAAGAATTATTTGAGTCAGGTTAAGTCACTGGCTGAGCGTACAAATGCTCGCTGGATATCTGACCATTTATGTTTTACCGGGATTGATGGTGTTAATGCTCATGATTTACTGCCACTTCCATATACCGAAGAAACCGTAAAATTTGTTTCTGAAAAAATTCGTCAAGCTCAAGACTACCTGGAAAGGCGAATACTGATTGAAAATGTATCTAGTTATATAACTTACAAACAATCTGAAGGTATGACTGAGTGGGAGTTTGTCACTGCCGTTGCCGAAGAGTCAGATAGTCTAATGCTTTTGGATGTTAATAATATATTTGTTAGTGCGTTCAATCATGGCTTTGATCCGTTGGATTATTTAGATGGCGTCCCGGCAGAACGAGTACAACAACATCATATTGCTGGGCATAGCCAATACGATGGTTACATCATAGATACGCACGATAATGATGTGGTTGAAGGAGTATGGGATTTGTATGCAGAAGCGGTAAAACGTTTTGATAACGTATCAACAATGATTGAGCGCGATGACAATATTCCAGAATTACCATATTTGATGCAAGAGTTGCAGATTGCTAGAGACATTTCTGCTGCTAGTAAGGGAGCTAACTTATGAGCGAACTCTATAGATTGCAGAAAAGCATGATGTCCTGGTTGCTTGAAAAAGACACCTCTATTCAGACGGATATCGTATCAACACCTGAGGTCAGCTCCGAAGTTCGCCTGGGTATTTATGGTGATGGCTATGGCTATCGTTTAATTGATGCTTTATCTGAAAATTATCCATCAGTTCATACCTTGTTGGGTGATGAAGATTTTTATGCAATGACTTATGCCTATATGCGCGCACATCCATCTCATCATTTTTCATTACGATATTTTGGTAGTCAGCTCGAAGCGTTTTTGGCTAAGGAGCATTCAGATGTTCCGGTTCTGGCAGAAATGGCTAGATTCGAATGGGCGCAAAGAAAAGCTTTTGATAGTAATAATACCCAACCTATACCCATGGAAGCGCTTCAGGAAATCCCAATGGAAAGCTGGGGTAATCTGCAATTTGGTTTTCACCCTTCTGTGTCTCGATTGAATTTTGAATGGAACACCCCCCAACTTTGGGCGGCAATTGATAAACAAACGGATCCGGTTCCTCCAGTAAAACTAGAGCATCCTTACGGCTGGGTTGTATGGAGAAAAGATTTACTCAATTATTATCGATCTCTAGATGTGGATGAAGCCTGGGCTTTAGATTCTGCCATGCAAGCTGGTGGTTTTGAAAGTTTATGTGAAGGGGTTTGTGAGTGGATAGATACAGAGCATGCTCCCGCTCGAGTTGCGGGTTTCTTATCGCAATGGATAGATGATGGTTTGCTAACAGGATTGACTTATTAAGCTACATTTAAAAAACCGCCAGCCGGAGGGAAGCGGAGACAACGTTGGAGTGAAGCGACGACGACCCAAAGGGCGAATAAAACGAGTCTTGGCGAGACAATCTCGGAGTGAAACGACGACTACCCGAAGGGAAGGTTTGCAAAACCGCCTAAAAGTGTGGGGGTGACTTTTTATTTATTTGCTTATTGCTATTTCCACTATAATGATTAATTACCAAAAATAAACTAATTAATATTGCTCCCAATAAGCCATACTGGTGAGCATCAGTCGCAACGGGTATGCCGATTAGTTCCTCGCTGGAAGTGCTTCCACCCTGAAACAAATCCCAAATGATTTTTGCGAGAATAAGTGTAGCAACGGATACACCTGTAAAAATATCCTTGTTCAAGGTGGCGTTAACTCCGCCTACAAAAAACAAGCCGTATAGCGCTCCAGAAAAACCATAATAGTTTTGTAGATTAGGCGTAAAACAATAAATACCAAGTCCAACAATTAAGCAAAGAAAAGCACTGCTGATAATGAATGTTTTGGCTTCAAAGGTGTCTATAAATAAGAAGCCTAATATCCAGAGTCCACTAAGATTTAAGAAGAGGTGGGGGTAGTTTGAATGGGTGAGATTGCCGCCAAAAACCCTCCACCACTGTCCGGATTCAATTTGGGCACGGTTAAAAACAAAGTCAGATTGAAGTAATTGGGCAAGAAAAAATAATACGGTTAGTAAAATTATGGCAATGAAAAGTGGTTGTTTCAATTTGATCATTTTTAAACAACCTTGTATAAATTATGGCAAAATGCCGTCATTTTAAAGAATTAGACTATTCAGTAATGCTGCGAGTATAAATTCTTTATGCCTTTGAAGTAAAAGCTTTGATACATTCAAGACTGTTTTCTTGGCTGAAAGGCTAACTTATTAGATTAATACAAAGATTTTAGGGAAAAGAAATGAACAGAAGTAAACAAAATATACAGTCATTATCTCGATCGCAAGCTCTAGGTTTTACCTTGCTAGAAGTTATGGTAGTTGTAGTGATAATTGCTGTTATGGCTGCGGCAGTAGGCCCTGCTATATTTGATAACTTGAACAAAGCAAATGTAACTAGAGCGGGAACAGACATAAAAAGCATCTCTTCAATGCTTGAGATCTACAGAGCAGAGAATTATAACTATCCAAGTACGGACCAAGGTTTAGAAGCTCTGGTTAGTAAGCCTTCAGGTGATCCTGAAGCCAAAAACTGGAGACGCTATACTAAAAAGACACCTATCGATCCCTGGGGTAACCCTTATAAATACTTAAGTCCAGGTGCCAAGAGTGATGTCGACATCTATTCGTTTGGGCCAGACGGCGTTCAAAGCGAAGATGATATTGGTAACTGGCAATTGGATAACTAGCCACATTTCATGCGTTTATGAAAATCTCCCAAAAGGGTTTTACTTTAATTGAGATAATGGTAGTGGTCGTTATTGTCGCTGTTCTCATGGGAGCAGTTACCTTATCATTTCCACCTGTTGGAGATAAATTACTGAAAGAAAATGCAGAGCGATTCAGCGCATTAATCTCCTTGGCGCAAGATGAGGCGATTTTACAATCTACTGAAATAGCTTTGGAAATTGATGATAAAGGCTACGGTTTTTATAGAAATGAAAACAATAGCTGGACTGCCTTATCAGAAACTCCTTTTAAAAAGCGCCAACTCCCAGCGGAAATTAGCTCAAAGCTGCTTTTAGACGGTATTTCAACTAACCTGGAAGATCGAGAAACTGATAGTCCACAGATTGTGTTTTTATCCAGTGGAGAAATGACACCTTTCACTTATCAACTTTTTCACGAGAATAAAAGCGTTTCTACTATGAAGGTTGGTGCTACGGGTGAAATAGAGCAGAGTTTTACCAAAGATGAATAAAGCTAACGCTGGATTCACGTTGTTAGAGGTCATGGTTGCACTGTTTATTGTAGCGGTGGCTATGGGTGGGGCTATTAAAGTCATAGAGAATTCAGCGCAGAATACCTCAAGAATGGTTGATAAAACATTCGCGAATTGGATTGCATTGAATAAAATTACTGAGCTTAGGCTTGCAAAAGAGTGGCCTAAACTTGGAAAAGTCAAAGGCGAATCAGAAATGTCCGATAGAAAATGGAAATGGGAACAAAATACGATTAAAACCGATGATGAAAAGGTTAAACGTGTTGAGCTATCTGTTTGGGGTGAAGTGGATAAAGATATAAATCCATTTGTAACCGTTGTTGGGTTTTTGACCGAGCCATGAAATCGGCTGCCAAAGGTTTTACGCTTCTTGAGCTTCTGGTTGCCATGACTATTTTTTCTTTTATGGCGATTACTGCTTATAGCGGTTTGTCTAATATGTTAACAAGTAATCAGGTAATCACTGAACAGGAACAAAAGCTAAAAAAATTGCAGCGGGCGATGTTATTTCTGGAAAAAGACATTCGTCAAATTGTTAGCAGACCAAGAAGAACTGGATATGGAACAGATGAGGTTGCTCCTGCATTCTCATACGGGCTTGATTCTGAGGGGGTTATTGAATTTACCAAGTCAGGCGTTGCGAATCCATTGTCTTTATCAAAGAGTTCTCTAGAGAGGGTGCGTTACGATCTGGAGGAACAAGAACTAATAAGATATAGTTGGGCTTATGTAGATCATATAGATCTAGAGCCAGTTAAGATGAAGCTTTTGACAGATGTAGAGTCTTTAGAGTTGAGATTACTGGATGCTAGTAGTCAATGGAAGTCAAACTGGAGTGAGCAGAAGATTATTCCCGATGCTGTTGAGTTAACACTGGAACATAAATATTGGGGCAAAATTGTTAGATTATTTCCAATTCGATAACAATTTATTAAATCTCAAATACCTAATAATATGGACAAAAATTATCCCTTCTATCCCTTATGGAAAAGGAATTGTGCTGGAATTATGCTGCTTAAAAAGCTATAGTGAAAGTTGCGAAACTTGTGCGAATTTTCTTTTCTTTCCTCCAGACTAAGGGACTAATGGCACAAAAAAACTGACAATTGTCCAATTTTTATTAGACTTTATCAGTTTTGCTTTAACAGTCGGGTGGTACTCCTGTAACTTTGCTTCATGAAATTTCATGAAGGTAAATGCACAATGCAGGAGCCGATGTGGAATTAATAATAGGTAAACTAATAATGTTGAAGTACAAACATCTTAAAATGCTTGTTGTCAGTGTGTGTATATTTGCTCCTGCTCTGTTTATATCTACGTTAGCTAATGCAGCAGAAATAATTGCTGTCACACGTTCTATTTCAAGCTCTCAAACAATATTGGGTAGTACGGTTATTCCTTACAAAGAAATCACTGTTACAGCTCAAGTGCCAGGCAAAATCACCTCACTAGGTGGAGGTGTCGGTACAGCTTTTAATAAAGATGACATTCTTGCAAAAATTGATGATGCACAATTATTGGCTAAAAGAAACACTTTGTGGGCACAAATTACATCTGCTCAGGCAGCACTTAGAAATTCACAGGCCCAATACCAGCGAGAAATAGTCTCTCCGAAGAGTAAAGACATTGGCGGTGGATCTGGTTTTCCCTCATTTGGAATGGGGATACCCTCAATGATGGATGTTTTAGTGACTCGTCCCATGTATGAAAACATCATAGGCAATACAGATAGAGACTATAACCGCTATTCTGATTTGTTAAGTAGTCAAACTGGCGTAACACAGGCAGAAAGCCAGGTAATGATGGCTTGGTCGCAACTGAATGAATTAAACACAAAGATAAAAGACACTGTTTCAGTAGCACCCTTCGAAGGCATTATTATGGCAAAGATGGTAGAAGTGGGAGATGCTGTACAACCAGGCCAACCTTTAATGAAGTATGGCTTTATTAAGTATTTGCGTTTACAGGCAGATGTCCCTTCAATGTTAGTTTCAAGTCTGGTTAAAGGCATGAGTGTGCCGGTTAGAATTAGTAACAGTAATCCAACAGTAGCTAAGGTTTCTCAAATTTACCCGATTGCTGATCCTTCAAGGCATACGGTGATTGTTAAACTTGATTTGCCTGTAGGTATTTCTGCTGCACCAGGTATGTACGCAGAAATATTTCTTCCAGATACCACTCCCGGTGGTAATTCGGTAATCACAATCCCCAAAACCGCATTAATTCCAGGTAGAAGCTTACCCACGGTACTGGTTGTTGATGAAGAGTCCAAATCAACGTCCCTGCGTCTAATAAGGGTAGGGGTAGCTCAAAGAGATGGCTTGGTGTCTGTGGTCTCAGGTCTGAAAGTTGGGGAGAGAATTATTAATAATCCTCCTGCAGGGGCATCTTCAGGTTGGTATCCCAGGGATGCAGCGTTGCTTTGATTCATTTATGGTTCGAAATTCTTATAAATCTAAACCTGAATAAATAAATATGAACGATAACGTAGCTGACAAAGAAGCAAGCAAAATAGAAGCACCTGAAAACTCTTTAGGTCTTGCTGGTGGCATGGCAAAAGCCTTTATCACCTCCCCACTTGCACTGCTATTATTAATAGCATTCCTTGCTTTGGGTATTTTGGGGATGCAAATGACTCCCAGGCAGGAAGACCCTCAAATATCAGTTCCTATGGTTGATATTTTTGTCAGTTACCCGGGTGCCACATCGTCAGAGGTTGTTAGTCAGGTAGCTAGGCCTCTCGAAGGTATAATGTCAGAAATTACCGGGGTCAAACACGTTTATTCAGCATCTTCTCGTGGACAAGCCCTGGTTACAGTGCAGTTTAAAGTTGGCGAAGATTTTGAAGCTTCGATTGTAAAACTGCACGATAAAATTGAATCCAATAAAAATAAAATGCCTCAAGGAATAACAGGTTTCCTTGTCAAGCCAGTGGGTGTAGATGATGTACCAGTAGTAACTATAACCTTATGGTCTAATGATGTTGATGATGCTTCTTTAAAGTTAGTGGCACTTGATTTATTACAGTCTTTACGTGAAGTACCTAATGCAAGCCAGAGCTTTATTGTTGATGGGCGGACCGATCAGCTACTTGTTGAAATTCTTCCAGAGCGCCTGGCTACATATGGTGTGTCATTGGCGCAGGTTGCCAATACTATCCGAATGGCAAACTCTGAAAGAAATGCGGGATCTGTAGAGCCAAGCGATAAGTTCGTGCAAGTCATTACTGGTTCTTTTTTGAAATCTTCGGCGGATATAAAGCGCTTGATGGTTGCAGTTGTAGAAGGCCGACCTGTTTATGTGCGGGATGTGGCAACTGTAAAAGAAGGTCCAAGTGAAGCGACTAAAATAGTTGGTTATTATACGGGTGCCGCGAGTAATGAAGCGGGCAATGAAGTTGCCAATGGTTCTCCTGCAGTAACTATCGCAATTGCAAAAAAACACGGTTCAAATGGTGTACAAGTTGCAGAGCTTGTATTGAAAAAGCTTGATTATTTAAAGGGCCGATTAATTCCAGATAATGTGCAGGTTGCTATTACCAGAAACTATGGTGAGTCAGCTAAATCTAAGGTAAATGAGTTATTGTTCAAGCTCGGCGAAGCTACTTTGATGGTAACAGTGTTGGTGTTGTTATTCCTTGGTTGGAGAGCTTCTTTAGTTACCTTCATCATTATTCCTGTTGTAATTACAGTAACGGTTTTAGCAGCCTGGATTTTAGGGTTAACAATAGATCGCGTGAGTTTGTTTGCCTTGATATTCTCTATTGGTATTTTGGTCGATGACGCTATTGTTGTAGTCGAAAATATTTACAGGCGCTGGCTGTTATCAGAAAGTCTTGATATAGATGTAGCGGTGGATGCTGTTCGAGAAGTGGGAAATCCAACAATTTTAGCCACTTTCACAGTTATAGCTGCATTGTTACCAATGGGTTTTGTAAGCGGAATGATGGGGCCATATATGTCCCCCATCCCTATACTTGGATCTGTGGCAATGCTGTTTTCACTGTTTGCTGCGTTTGCTTTTACTCCCTGGCTAACTAATAAATTAAAACCTAGCCTTGAAAAGCTAGCAGTGATGGAGGAAAAAGAACACCGTCAAGCTGCTGCTTTAGAAAAGTTCTTCCGTAAGTTAGTTATCCCTCTAATTCAAGATAGATGGAAAGGTAAGTTATTTTTATTTGGAATTATCGGTGTTTTCTTCCTCTGTACGCTGTTGTTTTACACAAAGGGTGTAAAAGTAAAAATGCTACCATTGGATAACAAGCCAGAGTTTAATATAGTAGTAAACTTTCCTGAAGGAACTGCGTTACCTGTAACCGCAAATTTGATCGGTCAGATAGCAGTAAAAATGCAGGCTGTTGAAGAAGTAACAGCTGTTCAGACTTATGCTGGAACTGCATCGCCATTTAATTTTAATGGTCTTGTAAGGCATTATTATTTACGTGATAAGCCTTGGCAAGGTGATGTGCAAATTCAACTTACTGATAAACATGATCGAGACAGAACAAGCCATGAAATAGCTGAAGAAGCTAGAGCAGTGCTAACACCCATTGCTAGAGAAGCAGGTGCAAAAATTCAGGTAGTAGAAATGCCGCCAGGACCTCCTGTGCTCCAATCAGTAGTGGCTGAAATTTATGGTCCGAGTGCTGAGACTCGAAGACAAGTCGCTAGAGACATTACTGAAATTTTTGAAAAAGCTCCAAACTTAGCAGATGTGGATAATTTCCTGGAAGAAAGTCACGATATCCTAAGATTTAAAGTAGATGCTGCTAAGGCTCAGAGAAATGGTATTTCTGTTGAAGATATCAATGCAACTTTAGAAATGGCAATGGGTGGATTTATAATCGGGGATATTAAGAAAGATGCCCTAATTAATCCCACTCCTATCGTTTTGCAGATTCCGTTGGCTGCAAGATCTCAAATCAACAGACTTATTCAATTGCCAGTAAGCAATCGTATGGGTAACACAATGCCTCTATCTGAGCTAGGTCGATTTGTCACCGAAAAAGCTGATCAGCCAATTTATCACAAAGACTTACGTGCGGTTGAGTTTGTTACAGCAGAAACAGTCGGTGATTTAGCAGCGCCAGTTTATGGAATGTTCCAGGTTCAGGATTTGCTTGCTGAAGCAAACGATGGAAAAGGTTATATCGCTCCCGACGGAACAGTTGTAACAGGAGGTAGTTGGTTTGGTAGAGAAGATCAAGCAGATAGGACAAATTTTGAGTGGGGTGGTGAGTGGACGGTAACATTTGAAACTTTCCGTGATATGGGTATTGCCTTCATGGCAGCACTTGTCTTGATTTATATGTTAATTGTTGGGTTGTTTGGTAACTTTATTTTACCAGCAATCGTAATTGCTCCAATTCCTCTAACGCTAATAGGAATAATTCCTGGGCATTGGCTCTGGGGAGCAGATTTTACGGCTACTTCAATGATAGGATTCATTGCTTTGGCTGGTATAGTGGTTAGAAACTCTATTCTGCTCGTGGATTTCACTAAAAATGCAATTATTAATGAAGGGATGAGTGTGGTCGACGCCGTTATTCATTCCTGTGAAGCTAGAACTCGACCAATAGCCATAACTGCCTTTGCTTTAATTGGAGGTTCTTTAGTTATCATTACAGATCCTATTTTCAAAGGAATGGCTGTATCATTAGTGTTTGGTGGCTTAGTCTCGACGTTGTTAACACTATTAGTTATTCCGTTGGGCTGTATCAGTGCGGGCAAGGCTTTGTGTGTAGCGCCTGATGGCAGTGTAATTACACCCCCCGACTTTGACCCGAATTTAAAAAAGGGTAAGCCGGATGACGTTACAAGTGTTTCTTCAGCTTACGAAGAGTCTTTCTTAGACAAAATCAAAGATGCCGTGTCAACTGTATTCGGGATTGTATTGACATTAGGCAGTTTGATTTTCTCCCTGGTTAAGAAACTTTTTGCATTGTTACTTAACTTATTCAAGTCTAATAAAAATACCAAAGTATCGACTAAAACCCCGGATGAAGCAGTAGGTGCATCTAAAGAAACAGCTGCTAAGTCTGTTACAAAACCAAAGGCCATAGCGACACCAAAGGCTACAGCGAAACCAAAGGCAGCAGCGAAACCAAAGGCAGCAGCGAAACCAAAGGCAGCAGCGAAACCAAAGGCAACAGCGAAACCAAAGGCTACAGCGAAACCAAAGGCTACAGCGAAACCAAAGGCTACAGCGAAACCAAAGGCTACAGCGAAACCAAAGGCTACAGCGAAACCAAAGGCTACAGCGAAACCAAAGGCTACAGCGAACCAAAGGCTACAGCGAACCAAAGGCTACAGCGACACCAAAGGCTACAGCGACACCAAAGGCTACAGCGACACCAAAGGCTACAGCTAAACCAAAGGCAGACAAGGAGCAAACTAAAACTACTGCTATTGAGAAAACAGAAAGTACCAAAATAAAACCAAAACGTAGAGGGATACGTTTAAAAAGTGATATATAGAGTAGGTATTTATAAATATGAATGATGTAAAAAAAGGGGCGGTAACTGTTATTTTAGCAACGGTAGTAACATCTGCAATGATACTTATGAACGGTAAAGGCAGTGCTGATAATAATCAGTCTGCTACAGAAATAGATCAACCGGTCAATATTGAAAAAACTACGGTTGAGATTATAGAGGTAAAAAATACTGCAGTTGAGGCTGTAAAAGCCGAAACTATAATGAAGACTGAAGCGAATATGAGTGTTGCTAAAGTTCTGCCAAATACACTGTTACCCCCTCCTGGTCCTTTTTCGAAAGAAGTAGTTGAAGCGTTGGGGAAGCCACAAACTCCCATGTTATCAACTCCGCCTGTGCCTCCTGAATCAACAAAAAAAACGGATACAAAGAAACCAGAGATGCCACAAGCACTTATAAATAGCATCGAAAAGCCAGTTCAGATAACAAATTTACCAACAGCGCCTAAGGCTGTGGAAAAATTTGAAGCTAAGCCAGCAGCGAATATTGCTCCTCAATGGGCTAAGAAAATACCAAATGCCCCTTTCGCACCTCAAATTCCTAGTTTTAAAACTGAATTTAAAAAGGCTCCTGAGCTACCAAATAATACTTTAATCACTAACCAGCATATGCCTAAAAGTCCGGCTTCACCTCAAGCTAATGCTTTGCAAAAACCCATGCCAAACACTATAAACAGCAATCAACCAATTTGGATGCAACGCAATAAAGCTGATACAGGTAAAGCTACTCCTCAAATGAATCAAGCAGTGAATAAAAGATCTCACCAGCCAAATGCTATGCAAATGCCTAACCCTAATGGAGTTAGGTATATGCAGCAATACAGATATATGCCAATGCCTGTATACCCGAATTATCAATATCCACAGATGCCAGGATATAACCGTGGGTATTACTTTGCACCAATACCCAATCAATGGATACAAAGTGGTATGCAGATGCCTAATTCTCAGGAAAGAATGAAAATGAATCAAGTTCCACAAGACGCAACTCAGCAAAATGGGTTAAATAAATGATTACGGTCGTAGGTAATTTAAAAGGTGGAACTGGTAAAAGCACTGTCGCTTTTAATTTGTCTATTTGGGTTGCTACAAGAAGAAACGTGCATGTGTCTATTTATGATTTAGACCCACAGGCAACCATAACAGATGCTTTAGAAATTAGAGCAGAAGATGGGCATACGCCAGCACTAGAGCCTGTTCATTTTGTGAGTCAGCTTGGTAGTGAAGGCAAGCATACAGAAGTTATTGTTGATATTGGTATTTCAGATAGTGAAGCAATGAATGCTGCCCTGCAAAGAGCAGATAGAATTGTAATTCCAGTAGCACCTAGTCAGGCAGATGTTTGGTCAACACAGAGATTTTTAAAGCTGATCAATAATGTTAGAAAAAGCGGATCTGCTCCAGAAATCATAGGATTTATGAATCGTTCAGATACACACACTGCTGTCAGGGAAACAGATGATGCCTTTGAAGCGTTGAATGGATTAAAAGGTATTAAAATGATCGAGCCACGACTCTACCAAAGAACAGCTTACAGGCGTTCTTTTAGTGAAGGAATGGCAGTGTTTGAAATGGATCCAAAGTCTAAGGCTGCGGCAGAAGTAGAAGAGTTAGGCGAGCTATTATATTAGTTTATACTGGAATAGTATTCTAGTATAAGGTTACATAATAGATACTGATTATATTTAAGGAGAAATAACAAATGTATATTGTTCGTTGGTTAATGGGCCACCCTATTATTGCAATATGGTTTCTTGGTGCAATAGCGATACTTTTGAGTATTGGTAATAGCGGCAATAAAAAAGAATCTCCAGATGACCATGCCGCAAAACAACAACATGTCGTAACTACTGACTCTGCTAAATCTGTAGAAGCGCCTTCTTCTGTAACCTCGGCTCTAATAGAGTCTGATGAGAAGACAGTTGCTTCTGCCGAAACAGAAAGTGTTACAGAAACAGAGAGTGTTACAACTGTTGAGATAGTAGATACAGAAGTAACTTCTTTAAACCAGAGCAAAGACGATCAACAGATAAATCAAAAGAAGAGAGAGGAGGTTGTTACTAAATCAACGGTTGATACTGTAGAAGTAACGAGCCGATCTTATCCTAACGGTTTAGAGGTTGAAGCTGAGACTAAAGAAGTTACGTCGAAAACAGACACTGAAGCAGATTCTGCTCCAGTTGATTCTCAAGCTACAGATACTGTTGAACAAACAAAAGACGTCATGGAAACAACTGTTAGTAATACTGATAGTCAAACAGTTACCGAAGCGGCTTCTAATGAAACTGCTGCAATAATAGATGAAACCCCAAAGGCTGAAGGTGCTCCATCAAATACAGAAAGTATTCAGGACTTAGGTCAATCAAGTACTGAAGAAATGCTTATGATGGCACGTGAAGCCTATTGGAATAATGGCCTCGATGAAGCCTCTCAAATATATACGCAGCTGATTGAATTAGAGCCCACTGTAATAGAACATCGCGGTGAGTTAGGCAATGTCTATTGGAGACAGGGTTATCCAGAGAAAGCGGCTGAGCTTTATTCTGAAATAGCGATACCTATGATTGAGCAGGGACATTCAGAAAAAGTAGCAAATATGGTTGGTTTTATAGGATTGTTTTACCCAGACAGGGCTGCTGAAATTTATAAGCGTTTAGTAGCGGCTAAAAATTAATTAGATACCAGGAAATTATGGCTAAGAGCGAACTACATAGAGATTATATTCTTGAAATGGAGAATGAGCTTCAAGAATTCGAAATGAAGGCTGAAGCATCTACTAAGCGTATGCAAATGCTGGTATACCCGGCAATGGTTGCGTTCTTTTTACTATCTGCATTTGGCTTTTTCCTAATCTATTCGTTGACATCTGACGTAAATCGTATGGCAAATACCATTGCTCATATGAGTGACTCGCTAGATGATAATATGAGCTCCATTTCTGGTGATGTGAATCATATGTCTGCAAAAATGGATAACCTGGTCGATTCAACAAGTAGTATGTCTGGTAACTTGACAGATATGACCCAGAATACAACTGAAATGGTAACCAGTATCGGTGGTATGAGAACAGCCACTTATGATATGGCAGCATCCACGAATAATATGCAACGGGATATGTGGAGTTTGAATAAAAACATTTCTACGCCTTTAGGCTTAATGAACAATTTCTTGCCCTGGAAAAATAGCCAGAATATGCCTTTCCCGGGTTCAAGTGCTCCATTGCCACAATCATACTTTGCTTATCCTGCGAATCAAGGAGCTCCGGGTTATAATCAAGATATTCCGATGCCTGCACCAGTATCTCCCCCGGGTACTAATTATCAAGTGCAACCAGCTCCTGTACAGCAGTTTAACCCTGATAATAAAGGGTCTGCGGTTATAAATACACCTTACTTGACACTACCTGCTGTTTCTATGAATTAAGTTTAATTTTTATAATTTAGTTTTACTCGTTTTAACCTGTATTATCAAATGTCAAAAATCACTCCGAAGGCAAAATAATGACACCCGCAAAGAGAATGCAAAACCGTCTGGAGCTTTTGCAGAAGCATCTTGAGACCGAAAACCCTGTATTAGTATCTGTTGTTGATCGATACCGTCAACTCGATAGAATTTCTCAAAAAATGGGTTTGTTAGAAGGTGATCAATCATATGCTACCCAAATTTCATGGTGGCCACTGGTTTCAATTTTGGGAACATTTTCCGCGGGTAAGTCTAGTTTTATAAACTCTTATTTGGGTCTAAATGTTCAAGAATCTGGTAATCAAGCCGTTGATGATAAGTTCACGGTTATAACCTACAGTAGAGATTCTGAAGTACGAACCTTGCCAGGTATTGCATTGGATGGTGATCCGCGTTTCCCTTTCTATCAAATAAGTGAAGATATTGAAACTGTTACACAAGGTGAAGGGGCCCGGATAGACAATTATTTGCAAATGAAAGCTGCTCCAAGCGAGCAACTTCGGGGCAAAATTTTAATCGACTCCCCGGGTTTTGACGCTGACGAACAACGCAAAGAAACCTTAAAACTTACTGATCATATTATCGATCTCTCTGACTTGGTTTTGGTACTATTTGATGCGAGACATCCTGAGCCAGGAGCCATGCAAGATACCTTAGAGCATCTTGTACAAGGTTCACAAAAACGTAGCGATAATAGTAAATTTTTGTTTATTCTAAATCAGATAGACACCTCAGCCAGTGACGATAATATGGAAGATATTGTGGCGTCATGGCAGAAAGCATTGGTACAGAGTGGTTTAAATACCGGGCGTTTTTACGTTATTTTTAATACAGACTTAGCTTTCCCTGTTGAAAACGAGGCGGTTTGGGAGCGCTATTTAAACAAAAGAAATATTGATTATGCTGAAATATCCAAACGTATGGAAGATATTGATGTAGAAAGAGTATATCGAATTATCGGTAGTATGGAGTCTCTCTCCAATCAGATCGAGCAACAAGCCGTACCACAAGTGAAAATGGCGATGAAGCGCTGGAAGAAGAGAGTATTAATCACAGATGTAGTTGTTTTTATTCCAATCATAGTTGGTTTGATCACGCTTTCAGTGATTGCGGGATATTGGCAAGGGATGACATTTAATCCACCCTGGTTAGATGCCTTAAAACAGAATAAAGTGTTAGGGATAAGTGTATTGGTTGCGATTGCAGTTCTGGTTTATTTTATTCATATGATGGTTAGAGCCAAGCTCGTAAATGGTGTGGCAAAAAAATTAAGCACTGATGAAACTTACGGAAATATTGCGAATGCCTTTAGAAAAAATACTCGCTGGTGGCGAAGTGTTTTCAGAAAGAATCCAGTCGGTTGGGGCATGGGTGTGCGTAAAAGGTTAGATGGCGTACGCAGTGATATTGATAAATTCGTACAAACACTCAATGATCGTTATACCAGTCCGTCTGGTCGAGAGGATTTATAAATATCCCGTGTTTAAAATTTTAATTTCCTCCCTGGATTAATCCCAGCTTGTAACTAAACAAAAAGTGCCAGTCGAGCCTTGGGCGAGACAATTTAGGAGCGAAGCGACGATTACTAGAAGTCTGAGGTTTTATAAAAACCTCATAAAAGTAGGGGGGTGGCTTAAATCATTTCAATAGCTCCTAAACCAGTTAGACCATTGTACATCGACGATTCCTTATGGAATCTACGATGGACTTTAGTGAGCTTATCGTTTTTGTTTTTTAAAAAGCGTAAATAGAATTTATGCAGAGCCAGGCACTTTTTAACGATTAAGCATTAACTAAAACAACTAGTGATTAAACAGTAACTAAAACAATATTTCGGAATAGCTATGACAAAATCTCAATCCCTATTTGAGCAAGCTCAAAAAACCATCCCCGGTGGCGTTAACTCTCCTGTACGTGCATTTAAAAGTGTCGGCGGTACACCACTATTCATAGAGCGTGCAGAAGGCGCGTATTTGTATGATGTGGATGGAAATAAATACATCGATTATGTGGGCTCCTGGGGGCCAATGATCGCAGGAC
Organism: uncultured Gammaproteobacteria bacterium; assembly: GCA_963760355.1. Lineage (GTDB taxonomy): Bacteria > Pseudomonadota > Gammaproteobacteria > Thiotrichales > Thiotrichaceae > Cocleimonas. The sequence goes on from CAVXCT010000033.1 coordinate 93,706, forward strand.
ATGCTCATCCTGAAGTAATCGCGGCGGTTAAAGCAGCATGTGAAAATGGCTTGAGTTTCGGCGCACCGACTGAAATTGAGGTCACTATCTCGCAGAAAATTTGTGAGATTCTTCCTTCCATTGAAATGTTACGTATGGTGAGCTCTGGAACAGAAGCAACCATGTCAGCAATTCGATTAGCACGAGGCTTTACCGGTCGAGATGACATCGTTAAGTTTGAAGGAGGCTATCACGGACATGGTGATTCACTTTTAGTGAAAGCAGGTTCTGGCGCTCTAACGTTTGGCGAACCAAACTCACCAGGTGTTCCAGCCGACTTGGCAAAGCACACCCTGACGCTGGATTATAATAATCCTCAGCAGGTAAGAGATTTATTCGCAAAAATGGGTAACCAGATTGCCTGTATTATCGTTGAGCCAGTAGCAGGGAATATGAACTGCATTCCACCATCAGCAGGTTTCCTGGAAACGCTGCGTGAAGTGTGCGATGAGCACGGTTCGGTATTGATTTTTGATGAGGTAATGACAGGTTTCCGGGTTGCCCTCGGTGGCGCGCAGTCTCATTATGGAATAAAGCCAGATTTAACCACATTGGGTAAGGTTATCGGTGGAGGAATGCCAGCAGCGGCATTTGGTGGTCGTAAAGATATTATGCAGAAACTTTCTCCACTAGGCCCTGTCTACCAGGCAGGTACTTTGTCTGGCAATCCGTTAGCGATGACAGCGGGTTTGAAGACTTTAGAAATAATTTCTCGCGAGGGTTTTTATTCTCAACTCAATCAGAAAACCGAATTATTCGTCAATGGAATGTTAGAGCGTGCTCAGCAGAACAATATTCCTTTAACCAGTAATCAAGTCGGCGGAATGTATGGTTTATTCTTTAGCGAAGAAACCAGCATAGAAAACTTTGCACAAGTTTCTAAGTGCGATATTGAGCGATTTAATCGTTTCTTCCATAGCATGCTGGATGCTGGTGTAAACCTGGCACCATCGGCTTATGAGGCTGGTTTTATGTCTAACGCTCATACAATCGAAGATATAAACACGACTCTGGATATTGCGGCAAAAGCGTTCTCAAATCTTTAATTTTTACAATATAAACAGATTGTCCGAAACTTTTTGTGGTATTAGCACTCTAAGTGTTTGAGTGCTAAAATAGCACAAATTATGAAAAAGTTTCAGCGGAGACGATATAGATATGACAAATTCATTAGCATTAAAAAGCACCACAGCTACAAGTACAGCGATGGTAATGCCAGTGCTTTCAGGAAGTCTGGAAAGTTACATCCAGTCTGTGCGTGAAATTCCGGTTTTAAAGAAGTCAGAAGAGCGTGATTTAGCTGTAAAGCTACGTGATAATGACGATCTTGAAGCGGCGCGCCAACTGATAATGCATAACCTACGTTTTGTAATTAAAGTAGCACGCGGTTACAGCGGCTATGGCTTACCTTTAGCAGATCTGGTTCAAGAAGGTAACGTGGGATTGATGAAAGCGGTAAAACGCTTTGATCCAACTGTAAATGTACGTCTAGTTTCATTTGCAGTTCATTGGATCCGTGCTGAAATTCATGAATTCATCTTGAAAAACTGGAAAATCGTTAAAGTAGCGACGACTAAAGCCCAACGTAAATTATTCTTCAATCTGAGAAGTAAAAAGAAAAGATTAGCGTGGATGAATAATGCTGAAGTTAGCGATATAGCAAATGATTTAGGTGTTACCAGCAAAGACGTGATGGAAATGGAAAAGCGCATGTCTGGTCAGGACATTGGTTTTGATCTTTCATCTGACGATGATGATGACAGCACATATTCGCCTAATCAGTATTTACAATCTGATGTAGAAGATCCTTCTGACGCAGTAGAAACTGCAGATTGGGAATCACATACCCAGGTTTTATTTAAAAATGCGATGGAAACACTGGATGATCGTAGTAAGGATATTTTGGCTTGTCGCTGGTTAGTCGACGAGAAAGCAACACTTCAGGATCTAGCGCTTAAGTATAATGTTTCAGCCGAACGCATTCGCCAGATTGAGAGTAATGCTATTGAGAAACTAAAGAACTCAGTTGCTGCTGCTTAAATTTGATGTACAAAGTACGTAAATCTAAAAAAGGTCGCTAGTTAGCGACCTTTTTTATGATATTCGATTATTACTCAGCAAACTTACATACCAAAAACTACTGAGAAAAAACTTAGCCATGCCAAAATGATTAGCGCTATAACAATCAATAGTGGAAAACCGAAATTAAAATCAAACATGAGAATTTCCTCTCCTTCAAAATCAGTAAGGTATACTAGGTGATCCTAATGCGCTCTGCAAGTTACACTTGAAATTTACTTAAGGGACTTCTGATTAAGTCCAATAAAATTCTGCGAACCTACAAGCGGTCAGATTCTAGGCATGTATCGCAGAGAATGGTTATTCCCTTCGCAACAGACATAACAACGAAGATGACCGTTTTAGGCTGGCCCTGTGGGGCTTAGCCAAAAAACCAGCCTCTGCGTTATGCTCATTTGAAAGGCTTGTTGCACCATGCCACAGGCGTTCATTCCTGCATGAGCAAGCCTTGATCCGGGATTTTTGGCATTGCAAGAAATTATGGGACTTAATCATAGGTCCCTTAAGGGGTCTCTGATTAAGTCGATTAGAATTTAGTGTAGAAAAAACTGTCGTTATTTTTCAGGAAGTGAGTCGTAATAGTCATTCTATTGCGGTGATCTTCGTGGAAAATAACGACAGTTTTAGCAAACTAAAAATAATTGGACTTGATCATAGGTCCCTTAAACAGGGTCTAGTTTATCAAAGACCACTATCCTTTCAGGATTAAGCCTTTATAATTAGGCGCTCAGCTTAAGCCATGGATGCACAATTGAGATGAATGAGAAAGACACTAAAAGCAACTCTTCAGATACTGAAAAACCAGATTTTGAAACTGCAATGGCTGATTTGGAAGCATTGGTTGCGAAGATTGAGGCTGGAGATTTATCCCTGGAGGAATCGCTTAAAGAATTCGAAAAAGGCGTAAAGCTTAGCAGAACCTGTCAGGCAGCGCTTAAAGATGCAGAACAGCGTGTGAAAATTCTTAGTGAAGATGGCGAAGAACAAGATTTTGACGAAAACTCTCTATAAGCCACTATCTGGGTTTAACCAATAAATACATCATGACACGCGAAGAATATCAACATCGAATCGAACGGATACTGGAAACTACGCTAGTTTCCAGTTCGACTTTCTTTTCTCCTTCCCTTTCTCTTTCCCACTTAAATGAGGCTATGCGTTATTCTGCGTTAGGTGGTGGTAAGCGTGTCCGTCCATTGTTAGTCTATGCAACAGGCGAAGCGCTTAACGTTGATGTGGCGTTGCTGGATTTACCCGCCGCAGCTATCGAATACATACATGCTTATTCTTTGGTGCATGATGACTTGCCGAGTATGGATGATGATGCACTCAGACGTGGTAAACCCACAACGCATTTAGCTTTCGATGAAGCGACAGCAATTCTCGCTGGTGATGCTTTGCAGACCATGGCATTTCAGTTGTTATCCAGCCCCATGCAAGGAATCTGCGCAGAAAATCAGCTGAAAATACTCAATATACTGGCAACTGCATCAGGTGCAGATGGTATGGTTAAAGGCCAAAGCATAGATTTAGCGGCGGTTGGAAAGACCTTAACCGAGGGTGAGTTAGAAACCATGCATAACCATAAAACAGGCGCATTAATTACGGCTAGTGTAGAAATGGCAAGCTATTGTATGGAAACTGTTGCTCAAGCCACTAGTGAACTAGTAGTACAGCAAAGAAAGAATCTGACAGATTATTCAAAGGCGATTGGCCTGGCATTCCAGGTGCGAGATGATATCCTTGATATACAGAGTGATACCGAGACCTTGGGAAAACAGCAAGGTGCTGATATTGCGGCAGGAAAACCAACGTATCCGTCAATCATGGGAATGTCTGCCGCCAAAGAAAAACTGTTTAAATTGCACCAAAACGCGTTAGACTCTCTGGTAGATTTTGAAGAAGAAGCCGATTCGTTAAGAGAGATAGCAAGCTTTATCGTAAAGCGTATTGCTTGATCTAGAACAATATGGTTTGGCATACAAACAGGCACAATAACTTAGACCCAACACCTAGGCTATAATTTAAGACACATGTTATTTGATAATATAAATACCCCCGCTGAATTAAAGAATCTGTCAATTGAAGAATTGCCAGCCTTATGTGATGAGCTGCGCCAGTATTTATTACAATCTGTGTCAGACTCGGGTGGTCATTTAGCTTCTGGTTTGGGTGCCCTGGAATTAACTGTTGCATTACATTATGTCTATGACACTCCGAATGACCGATTGATCTGGGATGTTGGTCATCAGGCTTATGTTCATAAACTGCTAACGGGTCGAAGAAAGAAGCTCAGAACGATTAAGAAGAAAGACGGCTTGTGTGGCTTTCCACGCCGTGAAGAAAGCGAATACGACGATTTTGGTGTGGGACACTCCAGTACCTCTATTAGTGCTGCCTTAGGGATGGCGCTGGCCGCAAAGCAACAAGGCATAGATCGTCATTCCATCGCTGTTATAGGAGACGGTGCTTTAACGGCAGGATTGGCCTACGAAGCATTGAATCATGCCGGCGATATAGATACAGAGATGTTGGTCGTATTAAACGACAATGATATGTCTATTTCACCCAATGTGGGTGGTTTGAGTAAATATCTGGCGCGACTACTGTCAGGGAATTTTTATTCTACAATGCGCGAGAATAGTAAAAAGATTCTAGCCAAAACCCCTGTGATGAAGCGCTTTGCCAGGCGTGCAGAAGAACATACTAAAGGCATGATTATGCCTTCAGCAACCTTGTTTGAGGAAATGGGATTTGTATATTACGGCCCTGTTGATGGCCATGACGTCATCGAGCTGGTTAAAATCCTGGAAAATATCAAAGATATTAATGAGCCAAAATTCTTACACGTAGTGACTCAAAAAGGTAGAGGCTACGAACCTGCAGAAAAAGATCCAATCGAATATCATGCGGTATCAGTTTTTGACTTGAAAGCAGGGGTGCAGAAATCTAATGCAGTGAGCACACCAACCTACACTCAGGTATTTGGTCGCTGGTTATGCGATATGGCTGCTGAGGAAGAAAAGTTGGTAGCGATAACGCCAGCAATGCGAGAAGGGTCGGGTTTAGTAGAGTTCTCTCGAGAGTACTCCGATCGTTATTACGATGTGGCAATTGCAGAACAACATGCAGTTACGCTGGCAGCGGGTATGGCCTGTGATGGTCTAAAACCTGTTGTGGCAATCTACTCTACCTTCTTACAGCGTGCTTACGATCAATTGATCCACGATGTTGCTCTGCAGAATCTACCAGTGGTATTTGCCATAGACCGGGCAGGTTTAGTTGGGGCAGATGGCCCAACGCATTCTGGTAACTATGATCTTACGTACCTGCGTTGTATCCCAAATATGATCGTGATGGCACCCAGCAACGAAAATGAATGCCGCCAAATGCTCTATACAGCATACCAGCAAAATGGTCCAACTGCCGTTCGCTATCCACGAGGTAAAGGGGTTGGTATAGAGCCGCAGCAAGAAATGCAGCAACTGCCAATCGGGAAAGGTGAAATACTGCGTAAAGGCAATAGCATCGCTATTTTAATGTTCGGCTCTCTGTTAGAAGAAGCCACCATAGCTGCTCAGGCTTTTGGCGCCACCTTGGTTAATATGCGTTTTGTTAAGCCTATCGATGAGGATTTAATCAGAACCTTATCAGAATCGCATGAGCTATTTGTAACACTCGAAGATAATGCCATTAAAGGCGGTGCAGGTAGTGCAGTAAATGAGTTTTTACTCGAGCAGAATATTTCAATAGCTGTATTGAATTGTGGTATTCCAGACGAATATGTTGAACATGCAACCCGCGAACAACAGCTTGAAGAAATTAGGCTAGATGGAGCAGGTATTGTTAAACAGATTGGCGAGTTTAAACAGGGTAAATACTCGCAACATTTAAAAACAGCCTGATATTAGTTGTTCAATAACACACCTGGTATAAAAAAACCCCCAGCGTAGCGACGGCTGCCCGAAGTGTAAGACGCAGTCGCAATAAAAGCTCACTATAAGTAGGGGGGGTGACTTTATTATTAATTCCTTAACAAAACCTTTTCTGTGCAATCATCCTGCAGATGATTATCCGAGATTCTACATCATGATTTATCTAAAGTTACTATTGGCCATGGTGATATGGGGTGGAACATTCACTTCAGCGAAAATGTTGGGTAACGAGATGGATCCGGTTATTTCAGCACTTTTCCGGTTCGTACTTGCATCGACTGCGTTGCTGCTGATTGTATTATTCAAAGAAGGAAAGCTCCCTAAAATTTCAAAAAAGCAATTCCTGGCTTTATCAGGAATGGGAGTAACAGGCATTGCCATGTATAACCTTCTATTTTTCTATGGCTTATTGCACGCCGAAGCTAGCAGAGGGAGCTTGATTATATCAACCAACCCTGTGCTAACGACTCTAGCAGCAATTGTTCTGTTCAGGGAGAAGTTAACCCCTATTAGAATTGCGGGGCTTGTTTTATGTATTTCAGGTGCTTTTCTAATTATATCTCGTGGTGATTTCGGTGTTTTTCTGGATAAGGGAATTGGCCTTGGTGAAATGGCTTTTATCGGCTGTGCTATTAGCTGGGCAACTTATACTTTAATTGGTCGATTTATAAGTAATGAATTAACTTCTTTGGTTGCAATAACCTATGCCAGCTGTTTTGGCACGCTGTTGTTGTTAATAGTCGCTTTGATTTTTAAGCCATTATCCATAGTTTCTGCTTTCACTAATCTTAATTTAACAGTTAGTTTACATTTGTTGTATCTTGCTATTTTAGCCACAGTAATAGGGTTTGTCTGGTTTCAGGAAGGGGTCAAGGTTTTAGGCGCAGCCAGAGCCGCGGTGTTTATTTACTTTATGCCAGTAAGTGCAGTATTCATTGCTTTTGTGGTACTTAACGAGAAGCTGTCCCTGGTGTTAATAACCGGAGCGGTTTTAATAATCTCGGGAATCTATTTAGTGAATAGAAAGCCAGTATAAATTGCTTAAAAAACTGTCAGCCGAGCCTTGGGAGAGACAATGTCGGAGTGAAGCGACGACTACCCGAAGGGCGAATAAAATGAGTAAAAAGTAGGGGGGTGGCTTTTACAAAGAGCTTTTATCTCAGATAAAAAAACCACCTTTAAGGTGGTTTTTTTAAACTTTAAATTACATCAATGCTAATGACCTATGATCTGGCTCAGGAACGTTTTGGTTCTTTCATTTTGTGGGTTATCGAAGAACTCATGCGGATTATTCTGCTCGACGATTTGTCCTGCATCCATGAAGATAACACGGTCAGCAACTTTCTTTGCAAAGCCCATTTCGTGGGTTACACAGAGCATTGTCATGCCTTCTTCGGCTAGTTCTACCATAACGTCTAATACCTCAGAGATCATCTCTGGATCAAGTGCTGAAGTAGGCTCATCGAATAACATAATTTTAGGGTTCATGCACAGTGAACGAGCAATCGCAACACGTTGTTGTTGGCCACCTGATAACTGACCAGGGAATTTAAGCGCTTGTTCTGGAATTTTTACGCGTTCTAAATATTCCATTGCGGTGGCTTCGGCTTCTTTCTTGGGAATTTTACGAACCCATAATGGCGCCAATGTGAGGTTCTCCAGGATTGAAAGATGAGGGAAGAGGTTAAAGTGTTGGAATACCATTCCGACTTCCCGGCGTACTGCTTCAATATTTTTGATATCTTCGTTTAGCGCCACACCATCGACAATAAGACTTCCTTCCTGGTACTCTTCGAGGTGATTGATACAGCGGATTAAGGTTGATTTACCTGACCCTGATGGGCCACAAACAACAATCCGCTCACCTTTGGCGACGTCTAGATTTATATCTTTAAGCACATGGAAAGTACCATACCATTTGTTCAAATTCTGCATTTGGATAATGGGGCTTGAATTATTCATTTTTGCTTCAGTTGACATGTCTTCTCCGTAAATCTAATTAGCTTCTTGAGTGGCCGGTATTGAGCTTTTGTTCGATGTGCACGCTGATGCGTGACATGGTGTAACAAAAGACCCAGAACACAAAAGCAACAAACACATAGCCTTCTATGTGGTGGCCGCCAAGCCAATTTGAATTTTGCAGTGCTGCTTGAATGGTGCTTAGTACTTCAAACAATCCTATGATCAATACCAGGGTAGTGTCTTTAAATAAAGCTATAAAAGTATTTACGATGTTAGGGATCGAAATCTTTAAAGCTTGTGGTAACACAATCAAACGCATGGTTTTCCAATAACCCAAACCAAGTGAGTTAGCGGCTTCTACCTGGCCTTTGGGAATAGCCTGTAAACCGCCACGAACGACTTCTGCCATATACGCCGACTGGAATAGAGTAATGGCGATAAAGGCGCGCATCAATTTATCCAATTGAACGCCAGCAGGGAAGAATAGCGGTAGCATTACCGAACCCATAAACAGGATGGTAATTAATGGAACACCACGGAATAACTCAATTGATGCGACACAGACCATCTTCACAAAGGGCATCTTGGATTGACGACCTAATGCCCAAATGATGCCGATTGGTAACGACATCAAAATGCCCGCAAATGCGAGAAGGATGTTTAGAGAGAAACCACCCCACTTGTCGGTGCTTACTGTTTCTAAGCCAAGACCACCATACATTAGCCATAGTGATATTAATGGGTAAACTATCAGGCTAACCCAGCCAATGCGACGACGTAAGTGTTGAGGCAAGAAAAATTGCAATACGACAACCGCAACTAATCCGATTAACGCTAAATTAACCCGCCAATGTAAATGCTCGGGAAATGAGCCATAAAGTAATTGGCTAAACCATTGCTTAATAAATATCCAGCATGCTCCCGATTTTGTGCATTCATCCTGTGTAGTGCCAACCCAGTTAGCGCTAATGAATGCCCAGTCAATCACCGGTGGAACAAAACGGATGATGATATATGCAAAAAAGACCGTTAATAAGGTATTAACAGGTGATGAAAACAAGTGTTCCTTCATCCACGCAATTGGACCAATTGCACTTGAAGGCGGTTGTCTTGCTTCTATTGGTGTAAATGTATTTTCCATTGCAATACCTCCTAGCGCTCAACCAGTTTAATGCGGGCGTTATACCAGTTCATAAACAGGGATAACAGTAAGTTTATTAGTAGGTACACAAGCATCGTCATAAAAACAATTTCAACTGCCTGGCCTACTTGATTCAAGGTTGAACCCATGAAAACTGCGACTAAATCAGGATATCCAATCGCCATAGCTAATGATGAGTTCTTGATCAGGTTTTGATATTGACTGTTCAATGGCGGTACGATTACCCGGAGCGCTTGCGGAATGGTAACAAAGCGCAGCACTTTTGCATTCGGTAATCCTAAAGCAGCCGCCGCTTCAACCTGACCATGAGAGACCGACTGTACGCCTGCACGTACTGCTTCTGCAATAAAGGCTGCGGTATATACCGATAACGCTACGGTAAGCGCTACAAGCTCAGGAATCAGCCTCAATCCTCCTTGGAAAGCCAAAGCCCTGTAACTTGGGTAATTCAACAGAAGCTGGCATACCTGCAAGCAAAAATGCCAACAGAGGTAATCCTATAAACAGGCCAAGATTAGACCATAAAAGAGGGAATGGCTGCCCCGTATCTTCCTGGCGTTTACGTGCCCAGCGAGACAAAAAGAAAATCAGCACAATTGCCAGAATAAAGGCATAGAAAACAATACTTGCTCCTTCAGACCAAACAATCCTGGGTACTGACAAGCCTCGTACATTGATGAAGATTGAGTCAGCAAAAGAAATACTATCTCGTACTCCTGGCAAGGTTGCTAATACCGCAAAATACCAGAAAAATATTTGTAAAAGTAAAGGGATATTACGAAAAGTCTCGACAAACACAGTAGCAACTTTCGCCACTAGCCAGTTTGATGACAGCCTTGATACACCAACAAGAAAGCCTAAAAAGGTAGCAAAAACAATACTTATTACTGACACCAGTAGGGTGTTTAGTAAACCGACAAAAAAGGTTCGCCCATAAGTGTCAGTTGCCTCGTAAGGAATCAATGATAATAAAATATCAAAGCCCGCAGTCTGCCCCATAAATCCAAAACCAGTACGGATGCCTCGAGCTTCCATATTAGTTAAAGTGTTGTTGTAGATGGTGTAGAAAAAATAAGCCAGTCCCAAAAACACGATGGCCTGAAAAAATACAGAACGTACTTCTGCCCGGTTATAAAAGGCGGCTTTGGGAGTTGCGGGAGAGTTTTTTGATTGGTTAGTTTGCATATATTTAAACTATCGTTGATTAACTCAATTGCACACTTTTAGAAGAAAATTAAGCGCACAAAACAATTAGGTAAAATAATAAACAGAAAAAATTAAGGGGTCAGAAGACCCCTTAATTTAGCATTTGCTATTTAACGCATTGCCGGTGAATAGAGAATGCCACCTCTATTCCACTGAGCGTTTAAGCCGCGTGAAATTTTAAGTGCAGAACCCTGACCAACATTACGCTCGAAAGACTCAGAGTAGTTACCAACTTGTTTGATAACCTGGGCAGCCCAATCAGCACCAAGACCAAGTTTCTCACCTAAATCTCCTTCAGAACCTAGAAGACGCTTTTGACCTGGATTACCGGATTTAGCCATTTCATCTGCATTAGCAGCAGTAACGCCCTGGAATTCACCTTCGATAGAAGCATTAACTACCCACTTCACGATGTTGAACCATTTGTCATCACCTTGACGTACTACTGGTCCTAGTGGCTCTTTAGAAATTACTTCTGGTAATACAATGGCACCTTCCGGGTCTTGAAGGCCAATACGTAGAGAGTAAAGTTGTGATTGGTCTGAAACCAGGAAGTCACAACGACCTGATTCAAAACCTGAACGAGTCTGATCAGAAGTTTCAAAAGTTACCACTTTGTACTTCATATTATTTTCACGGAAGTAGTCAGCAATCGCTAGTTCTGTAGATGTGCCTGCCTGGATACACGCAGCAGCACCATCTAACTTAAGCGCAGTATCAACGCCTAGTTTTTTGCTAACCATGAAACCGGCACCATCATAATAAATAACACCAGCAAAGTTTAGGCCGAGTGAAGTATCACGGGTTAGTGTCCAGGTTGTGTTACGAGACAATATGTCTACTTCACCTGATTGAAGTGCAGTAAAACGCTCTTTAGCCGTTAGTGGCTTGTAGCTTACTTTTGAAGCATCACCTAGTACGGCAGCAGCAACACCGCGACAAACGTCTACGTCAAGTCCGCTCCAGTTACCTTTTTCATCTTTCTGAGAAAAGCCAGCCAGGCCCGTACTTACGCCACACTTTAACATTCCTGCTTTTTTAACATCATCCAGTGTGTCAGCTTGTACGTTTGTGCTAAAAATAGCAGCAGTTACAAGACCGAATAAAACGCTCTTTTTCATGGTATACCTCATTAATTGTGTAGGGGGAGTAAAAATGCCACACGAAATTATAATTCTAATCCTGATACTATAATTCCAATAGCTAGTATTAACATTTCGCGCGAACGCATCTTACACAGATTAAAGACTATTTTTCAAGTTTTGTCAGATTTATTTTTATTCTTTATAAAACAGTATATTAGGAAGTACTTATAGCCTCCAATAAAAGGTTAAAATATCTAGGTAAAATTACTTAATTTTTAGTTAAAAGAACTTAACAGGAACAAAATTTGAACACTTTTTTAACTAAATGACTCTTATCCAATGACGTGGGTTGAAGTTTTGTTTTTGATGTTTAAATTACGTATACTGAAATCCCATATAATTTCCGGGCCTGTTAAAGGCCGACATTCATTCAGGGTTTAATTTAATTATGAATATGACATCCAATGATGATCAGCAGTCTATTACCATGAAAGTTGATAAACTAGAGAACTCAATAAAAGAATTGCTGACATATTGTAATAAGCTATCTGATGAGATCGATGCCTTCAAGCATAACAATCAACAATTAATGCTTGAAAGGTCAGAGCTTCAGCTGAAAAATGACAAGGTACGTGCACAAGTTGAAGCCATGGTAGAACGATTAAAAACAATGGAAAAGGCATCCTGAGGAAATTGGGGATACAGAGGAAATAGAGGGAACAATGATGAGCAAAGATACAATACCTGTGACGGTCAGGATTATGGAAAAAGAATATAAAATTTCTTGTCCGGAAGGCGAGCATGAATCCCTATTGGTTTCCGCCAGAAGCGTCAATGAAAACATGAAAAAAGTCAGGGAAGGTGGCAAAGCCTTAAGTGCTGACAGGGTAGCAGTGATGGCTGCAATTAATATCGCCCATGATTTAATTAAATCTAATAGTGTGCCAAAAGTTGACCCTGTGATTGCAGATAGAATAGACGTTCTTCAGCAGTCTATTGATCAAGTCTTACAATCTGCAAAATTATAGATTATCATTAAATCAAATACGTTTTAATTAACTCTTCAACATTCCCTTGGGCTCCCTATGCGAAATAAATCTAAAATTAAAAATCTGTGCAATTCTTTCAACGCTGCCAATCCTGTTTGTATCAGTCCCAGGTTCTGGCAAAACCCTGGTTAGATGCCGGGGATATGAAGTTACGACATGAGCTGCAATTGTTATCTGATGCGGGATTGTTGAATGCGCCATTAACTACATGGCCACTAGCTTCCAAAGATATAGAAGCAAACCTTAAACAGCCAGTTAACGGGTTCACCAATTTCACCCGCATTGGAGGCCGCATTCGACAGCGTTAAACAGCGTTTAATCGAAGAAGATTATAATTCTAGTTTTAAAGTGACTGGAAATGCACGATCCAAGAACTTGTTGATAAGAGATTTTTCAGGAGAGGGTAGAGAAAAGTATTCAGTTTCATACGATGGTGAATGGGGAAACCCTATCGTAGATCTAAGATTAAAAGCGACATTAGCAGATAAGTCAGATCATCCTGATGATAACGCTTTTCGCTTAGATGAGTCTTATATTAGCAGCAATTTAGGAAACTGGAGAGTTCACTGTAGGCCAACAATCCCGATATTGGGGGCCTGGTTGGGATGGATCGCTTAATTTTATCAAATAATGCCCGTCCTATACCGAGTATCTCTGTTGAAAATGTCTTATCAAAACCTGACGACGGATGCTTTCTTTTTAATAAGGTGGCTCGGTAATAGTAAGCTCCATGCCTTTGTTGGTCAGTTAGAGTCAGATCGAGGAATACCTGATAGCCAAGCTAATTGGTACACGTTTCACGTTTCGCCCTTACAAGCCATTAGAAATTGGTTTACACAGGACTATTCAATGGGGCGGTGAAGGCCAGGATGAAAGCATTTCAGACTTTGCTAAAACTTTTTTTAGTGTGAGGGTTGATGAACAAGATGGAGCTTGGGTACGGTTCGAGGAAATCAAATTGCAGGTCTAGACTTTAGATGGAAGTTACCCGTAGGTGGCAAAAGTAAACACTATTCAGTATATGGTCAATACATAGGGGAAGATCGTGCTGACGGTTCGATTTTGCTTGGTGATGAGATATTTATGCTAGGTGGTTCGGTCGCTGGTTATTCCAACAGGTTAAAGGGGTCCTGGAGAGCTTACCTGGAAGCAACGGATACCAGTGCGGGTAGTTTTAAAGGAAGAGATAGAAATAATATTGTATATAATCATGGTACTTATACCGACGGTTATCGTTATCTAGATGTTTCTATGGGTCATGGAATAGACTCGGATAGTAAAATGATAGGCGCTGGTTTCATCCTCAGCCAAACTAATGGAAACTTCTGGCGAGGTTCGATTAAGCACGCGAAACTGAATGAAGACGGTGTAGGAAATAACCCGATAGCCCAGAATGGCAGAAAGTGGACAAGTCTTGGCGTGAGTCTGGATAGAAATTTAACGCTCGATACAAAAGTGAATCTAGGTATTCAATATATTATTGATGATCAATTTGATAAAAGTAAAGAGTCAGATGTTGCTGTATCTGTAGGTTTAACCAGGTCTTTTTAATAACTATAATTTCAAATTTAGCGGGAATTTGGTAAATTTTACTCATGAGTTAAATAGATATCGAAAATATCACATTATGTTTTATCAGGAACAATAATAAATAGAATTATGGGTAATAGATAACTGACAGAGAGATACTTAACGGAATACAAAAACAACATTCTTCAAAGAACCTTGAATGTAAATTCAATAGTTTTCAAGATGTCCAGTAACAAAATCCCTTCGTGTCCTATAAAAAATCAACAAGATCAACAACACTCAAGGGTTTTATTTTGAATCTGATTTGTAGTCTCCATAATAAGATTGATAGCCATAGCCATAGCCATAGCCATAGCCATAGCCACTTTTCTTTGTGTCATAGCCGTTAAAAATAAAGCCTTTGGTTTTAATGCCAGTCTGGCTTAAGCGTCTTACCGCATGTTCAATTTCTTTCATGGTATGTGTATCTTGCCTAAGTACCATAAATACTACGCCAGCTATACTGCCTATAATGGTAGGGTCAGTAACAGCGTGTATCGGTGGTGTGTCAATTAAAACAATATCATATCGCGATGCAAGGCCAGTCAAGAGCTTTTCAAAATTAGGGTGCATTAATATTTCAGAAGGGTTTGGGGGTGTTTGACCCCTGGTTATGAAATCAAAACTAGTATCTTCAATACTAATTTGGTGAATCACATTTTCTAAAGTAGATTGTTTTCTGCTAATAATTTCTGAAAGACCCGGGCTAACAGGAACATTGAATAATTTATGCAAATAGCCCTTCCTCATATCTGCATCTATAAGCAATACCTTTTGATTGCTTGCAGCAATCACGGCAGCTAAATTCGAAGAAATAAATGATTTGCCTATACCGGGTGAAGGTCCTGAAATCATCACTATATTGTTTTTTGATTCTAATAAAGCGAAGTGCAGGCTGGTGCGCAGGCTTCTAAGGCTCTCAATAGCCGGATCAGTGCTCTCTTGCAAGGCTAATAAGGTCTTTTGTTTACGATTTTTTGCTCTTCTACCTGTCTGTTTCACATTTTCAGATAAGGGAATGGTAGCATAAACGGGCAATCCTAATTCATCTTCAACTTTTTCAGGATTGTTCACTTTTCGATCTAATGCTTTTCTTAGAAACACAATCAGTGTGCCAAGCATTACGCCCAGTAATGTACCCAAAGCAAGGATCATCGCTTTCTTCGGTTTGACGGGTGCATCGTAGACTACTGCACTATCAAGAATATAGACATTGCCGACGTTACTGGCCTTGGCAATTTTAAACTCCTGTATATTATTTAACAGA
The DNA here is from genome assembly GCA_963760355.1 of uncultured Gammaproteobacteria bacterium. GTDB lineage: Bacteria > Pseudomonadota > Gammaproteobacteria > Thiotrichales > Thiotrichaceae > Cocleimonas. The sequence goes on from CAVXCT010000033.1 coordinate 109,059, forward strand.
TCAATATAGATAGTATTCGCGACTTTGTAGTCACTCTCCAGTTTAAGCAGATTCTGTTGCTTTCCCGGGAGTTTGGATATTTGAGATAAAGCACCTTTTTTTCTTTCTTTTAATCTTCTTTCATTGGCTCTAATTGCCTGAAGGGTAGGATGATTATCAGTATACTTTTGTTTTAACTCATCTTTCTTTAGCGAAATTTTTTGTAATTCGGTATCGATTTCGGATACTACTTCTAACACCCCTTGTGTTTCCATAGACATGTCAGCGGTCTTATTAGAGGTTCTGTAGTTTTTCAACTTAGCTTCAGCTGAGTCAGTCTGCTCTCGTACTGGCTTGATTTGTTCATCCAGAAATTTAAGAGCATTGCTGGCTTCTTCAGAGCTTCGGGATTTATTCTGTTCCAGATAGGTTTTAGAAATAATATCTAGTGTTTGCACGATTTTTTGTTTGTCACTGCCCTGGATAACCAGGCTTATTATGCCGGTTTTTTTTCCTTTTTCTGAGGCTGAAATTGTTTCTTGCAACGATTGTATTGACCTTAAATTTGAACGCTTTACTAATACAAAGTGCGTGCCCGGGAGGGCTTTTAACTCCCTCACAAAAATAGAAACCGGACCATGTTTCGATGTGGATGTGGCTGCTATATTGATTGTGCCTCTATGTATTAATTCTTTATTATAAAGAACGTCAAATGAATTATTTGGGCGCACCACAAGTGTTAATGCTTTGTTTAATAAGTTGTGGTGGAACATCTAAACGATGTACGTTGATACTATCATTGCCCCATGCATATTTTGCTAAAAAGTTGTCAAGCCTACTCCAGAGTGAGGGTATTTTTTGTATGTCGTCAGGGCCAGAAAATTTCTTGCTTATATTTCCTAGCAAGCGGATTCTTTTCGGGTAAGCTACTATATCCAGACGTAAGTCTGTAACTGCTCTATTTAAAATTTTTCTGGATTTTATAATTTCAATTTCTGTTCCTACCGAGGCATCATCACTTTCCAGGCCGGCTAATTCTTCTATTCCGGGAATACCACCTTTTTGTGCCTCTACCTGTAGCAGTGAGTCTGCTTTATAAATAGGGACCTGGCCAAAGGCGTAAATAAAGGAAAAAAATAAAAACAGGATTGTTATTAAGAATATCAGCCACTTTCCTTCCAATAAGGTACCGATCAATTCATGTAAATCTATTTCATCATCTAATTGACTACTTGTATGTTTAGTTAGATCGTTCATATCTCTTAATATTTAAAGCTTAAGTTATAATGGTTGAAGTTCAGGGGTGGACTTTGCTTGAAGTGTAAGTAGAAAGCAATAGCGCTGCAGGTTCATCATAAATGATGAATATTTAAATTATAATGATGCTCAAGGCCATATTTTTTGTTGCCAGGCTGCCAACCCTGATTCTATGATTTCTTCTGCCTCTATAAAGGCTTGCCTGTTTTTTTTGTAAGGATCCGGCACTTCTTTATTATCAATCCATTTGCCTATCAAATGTACTTTTCCTCTCGACTCAGGAAATTTAGATTGAATGATATCGACATGTTTTTTTTCCATGGTCAAAATCAAATCTGCAGAAGATACCAGCACCGAATTTATTTGTTGTGCACAATGATGTGTCAGATCAATGTTTTTATCTGACATTAACTCAATTGAGCTAATGTCAGCGGGTTTGCCCACTAAAGCCGATAAGCCCGAAGAGAAAACCTTCAATTCAGGCTTATTGTTTTGCAGAATAACTTCAGCCATAGGGCTACGACAGATATTCCCTATGCATACCATCATTACATTATTAAACATATAATAACAATCAAATACTACTAAATATACGGAGCGTGGTTAAAGAAGGTAATATTTGATTTAATACCCTATTCCAGCGGATAGATGGCATCGCAGTGACGTAAACGATATCTCTAGGACGAATATTGAATTGCTCTGCTAACAACATCGAATGCACAGAGACTATCGGTAATTGATAGACCGTTGGCATGGTGTCGTTAGCTGATTCTTTTCTTACTACAAACACCCCTTTAGGGTTAACTGTATCCTCTTTTAGACTACCCGCATCATTGATAGCTTCAGCAAGTGTCATCCCATCTTCAATTTGATACTTTACTGTTCCTGGTTTGCTCACTTCTCCCATGATAAAAACTTTAGCTTGTTCAGACTTTAGTTCTCTTTCCAGGTCTTTCTTTAGGCGCGCTAAAGACTTTTCTTTTTCAATATCTTGATTTAATTTCGTTTGCCACTCAGCCCACTCATCGATTTCCACGATATGTAATCTATCGCCATTTTTTAAAATAAAATTTTGACGGTTATCATTAAACTTGAGCATTCTATTTAAATCTATGGAGATTGTTTGATTTCCCCTTTTAAGCGATGCCTGTCCTGTGTATTTCCTCGGAATCACCCCACCACTTTTGGAGATTGCATCTCGAACAGTGAGTGGAATATCAGAAATCGCGAGTGTGTTGAGGTTTTGAACAGCCCCGGAAATATAAGTTTTCTGACTTCGAAAGCCAGCAACCCTGACACTGACTTGAGGTTTGGCAATAAAGGACTGTAATTTTCTTTCAAGCTCTTTTCGCACGCCCTCAACAGTCTGTCCTGAGGCTTGAATATTCCCTGCATAAGGGAAATAGAAGCGTCCATCATTGCCGATAACATGAGTTGCAGGTTCATCTCCTGCCGGTATGGTTAATTCAGGATGATCCCAGACAGTAATACTTAGTATGTCGCGTTTACCAATATAATATTGATAATTAGCTTTTACATCCATTGAAGAGACACCTGAAAAGCTTATGGCTCCAGAATTTTTTGATTGTGGGCTTGCTTCTGGTTCTGAATTATATGTCTTATAACGTTTTTTCTTGTTTATAATATAGTTAGCATAATTAAATGGTTTCTGGTTTTGAATAACACTTCGATCAATCGATATTAGTTTATAGTCAACCCCCTCTACTTGTGGTTTTTGATATCGACTTGATTTTGTACTTAAACCCGGAACTCCAGGACTTAAGGAACAACCAGTAAAAGCAGTGGCAGTGGCTATCAATAATATAATTTGGCGAATTTTTTTCATAAATAATTGACCAGAAAGTTTAAGAAAGAGAAGATTTGCGTAAAAATATTGTGGATATTATAGGGAAAAAACATAAATTACAAAGAGCATCTGTAAATGTATAAGAATTAATCAAAAAAAAATATAAAATACTAGCACTTCGGTTCACATTGGACACACAATAAACAACTCCGCTCAGGAACCTCTTCGGCAGAGCTCAGCAGAACTGTCTTTTAAATATCTATTTGAAGTTAATTGTTGTTAATATCCTGGATCAACTCGACCAATATGATTTCCGTTTTCCAGTGAGTTATATAAGACCTCCCCAATAAAATTATTAAACTTTATCTTCCGTGCCTTGAGCTGCGCTGGTCTGACGGCTCCGTGTTTTCCGTGGCAATAAATATTTTTTATTGGTGAATCAGCTGACAGGTACTAATTGTGGAACTTGTTTGCCTGAGTCAGGCACTATGATAATACGCACTTGTCTGGTGCAATTACATTTCGAAAGCACCATAATAACTATTTCTGTTAAGGGACCTCTGATTAAGTCCAATAAAATTCTGCGAGCCTACAAGCGGTCAGATTCTAGGCATGTCTCGCAGAGAATGGTTATTCCCTTCGCAACAGACATAACAACGAAGATGACCGCTTGTAGGCTCGCCCTTTTGGGGCTTAGCCAAAAAACCAGCCTCTGCGTTATGCTCATTTGAAAGGCTTGTTGCACCATGCCACAGGCGTTCATTCCAGCATGAGCAAGCCTTGATCCTGGATTTTTGGCGTTGCCAGAAATTATGGGACTTGATCAGAGGTCCCTTATAGCCACCCCCGTACTTTGAATGATATTCGTTTTAGTTTTTTTAAAACGTAAATAGAATTTATGCAGAGCTAGCCATTTTTTAAGTCAATACTCTTACACCGTATTGGCACGTTACTTGCTTTATTTAGTTTAATAAAAACTCAAACCAGAGTCTGAGAAATCTAATGAAACTTGAACTTCTTTATAGTCTCTACCTACCTATTATTTATTATTTATTATTTATTATTTATTATTTATCCAGCATATTTATTTCGATATTCCGGGGATTATCTTGCATCAACAATTTCTTAAAAATATCTTGTAAATGTAGCATCAGGTGATTATTATCTGCTACGCAAATATAATAGGTCATTTACAGTTCAAGTTCAGCCGTGATTCATCGCATCTATGCGATCATTAAAACAACTAGTGATATTGAACTTATCTAGACATTGGGGGCATTAATCTATGTTAGTTATGAGTCTTTTTATAGCTTTCGTGACAACTATTGTATTTATCTATCTATTAAAACCGGTTGCACCATCATGGGGTCTGGTAGACTTTAAGGATCATCGCAAGCTGCATGCTGGTGATATCCCATTGGTTGGCGGTATAGCCATGTACCTCGGTATTCTTCTTAGTGCATTAACTATCCTGCCGATGACATGGATTTCAATGACCTGGTTATTTACCGCAGCGGGCATTGTTTCACTGGGTGTGTGGGATGATGCAAAAGATTTACCTGTTAGACCCAGGTTGCTGATACAAGCAATGATGACCTTATTATTATCAATTGGCTCTGGTTATTATCTGGCAGATCTCGGTAATATCTTGGGTTTGGGCAATGTTGTGCTTGGGAATTTGGGTTACCTTATAACTGCTTTGGCGGTTATTGGTGCAATCAATGCCTTTAATATGATGGATGGCATTGATGGTCTAGCAGGATCAATGGCTTTTGTTTCCTTTAGTGCCCTGGCAGTTTTGTTTGGACTTAATGGAGATACCTATGGGCTTACTGTAGCCATATTATTCCTGGTAGTCATTGTTCCATTCCTGGCAAATAATTTACTTTTACCCCCCTATAAACAAAAAATATTTATGGGTGATGCAGGTGCAATGCTAATAGGGTTTAGTGTGGTATGGCTGCTTATATATGGTTCTCAATCCATACCGCAAGATAAAGAAATAAGCTTTAGACCAGTGACAGCGCTGTGGATTATTGCCATACCACTAATGGATATGGCCGCTATTATGATGAGAAGGATTAGAAAAGGGCAGTCTCCATTTGTGCCAGATAGAGATCACTTGCATCATATCTTTATGCATGCAGGCTTTTCTACACGTCAAACGTTATTAATAATTTCTGTATTTTCAATGTTATTTGCTACATGCGGGATTGTTGCAGAAAAACTGGAAGTACCGGACAATATAATGTTAATCGGATTTTTATTGTTATTTCTTGGCTATAACCATCTATTAAAGCATGCCTGGAAGTTTTCAAAACTGCTCCATAAGTCAGTTTAGAGAGTCAGGGAATATTTTAGTGTAATCAAATTGATTAAAGCTGTATCCAGAC
>CAVXCT010000034.1:0-113228 GCA_963760355.1 uncultured Gammaproteobacteria bacterium
GATCGGTAATATGTTAAGCCGTCAACGTGCTACAGGTGCTAATCCAGCTGCGAAGCGTGCTACACCACGAAGAGCTGCTCCTAATGCGAAATCACGTGCTGGTTCTGGAAGCCACTCTCGCGGTAAGTAAACTTTTAGTATGCCTTCTTTATTATTAGAGAAGGCATGCATCTAATTAGAAAAACCAAACACTCATTTCCTTATAAAGTAACGTTCAGTTACTTCGGCCTCTATTTTGCAGATTTATTCTAAATTAACTGCAAAGCAATCCACGATATTGTTGCTATCTATTATGGTAGTTGCATTGTGTGGTATTGCTTATGAGTTAATTATCAGCACCGTATCTAGTTACTTGCTGGGGAACAGCGTTTATCAGTTTTCGCTGACTATTGGATTCTTCATGTTTTCCATGGGGGTTGGCTCTTACCTTTCGAAACTAATGAGCGATAACCTGATTCAAAACTTCATCGTGGTCGAGATTGTTATATCTCTGGTTGGTGGTGTTTGTAGTTTATTGTTATTGATGTCGTTTCCGCTGGTTAGAGCGCTTTATGAAACGCTAACGTTTAGCCTGATATTTATTATCGGAGCCCTGGTTGGCATGGAAATTCCGTTTCTCACGGGTATTTTATCGTATAAACAAAAAATGCGTGATTCAATTGCGAATGTCATGTCGCTCGATTATATCGGAGCATTGATTGGCTCGGTGGCGTTTCCATTGTTGTTATTACCGCATCTGGGATTATTACGCTCATCATTTGCGATTGGACTTATCAATATACTTACCGCTATTACCAATATTTATTTCTTCAGAAAATACCTGGCACACCCACGCTTAATGATGGCTATAAGTGTGGGGGTGTTAATAATGCTCACTCTGTTTACGGTATATGGAACACGTTTAAGTAGTTATGCAGAAAAACACCTCTATTTCGATCAAATTATCTACAAGAAACAGACACCCTATCAGCGCATAGTGGTGACTGAGTCACTGGGAAATAAGGAGAACCGTTTATTTATTGATGGTCATATCCAGTTTTCCTCCAGAGATGAATATCGTTATCATGAATCCCTGGTTCATCCGTTATTGAGCATTCCGGGTACTCTCTCGCTCAACGTGCTTGTTTTAGGGGTGGTGATGGATTAGCAGTTAGGGAAATTCTCAAATACAGATGTTAAAACCATCCATCTGGTTGATATTGATCCAGAAATGACACGTATTAGTAAAGATTTACCCATACTGTCAGAGCTAAATAAAAAAAGCTTAGAACATGAAAAGCTTTCTGTGTTTAATGAGGATGCTTTCAGTTTCATTAATAAAGCAGGGGATGTTGTACGACCGTGTGATTATCGATATGCCAGATCCACACAATGAGACAATCAAATAAACTCTACTCCCGAGAGTTTTATACGATGATTCGCAAACGCATGTCAGCAGATGGTTATCTAGTTACTCAAAGCTCATCACCATTTTTCACACATAAAACATTCTGGAGTATAGAAAAGACGCTCGATGCAGTGTTTGCTGAAACCTTGAGTTACCATGTCTCGATTCCATCGTTTGGAATCTGGGGATTTAATATGGCCAGTGTAGGAACTTGATCCCTGAAAGTTTTCAATTTAATGTAGATACTCTATATATTGATCAACAGACAATGCAGGCAGCAATGGTATTTAGCAAAGATACACAGAAAATTGATGTTCCAGTTAACTCTATTATGGAACCAAAGCTGTATCAACTTTATCTAGATGATTTGAAAAACTAGTGCTAATTCAAAAAATCCTAACTAAAAAAAGTACAAACGAACATAGTGTTAAAATAACCAAATGATTAGAATCATCATCGAGTATCTATTTCTCAGTTGTCTCATACTCAGTGTGAGTCAGAGTAGTGCTGCTGACACAACAGTGGCTGTGTCTTCTCAAACATCGTCACAGTCATCACAAAAGCTGCAGAAAAAGCAGGTCATAGATTATTTCAACAGGCCGATTCCGGCCTTCTAAACATCCTGCCTTTTCCCGGGTTCCCAAGAAATATGCGAATCGCTCAGGTTATTATTTAAGAACCGAAACACTCAATGCCTTTCGTGCAATGCATGCCGCTGCCAAAAAGCAAGGTATCAATATTGTGATTAGATCAGCGACCAGAAACTTTACCAATCAACACTATATTTGGGAAAGGAAATGGAAGTCCAGGAGTCGATCTAAGTTTAAATGCTTCGGCGCGGGCACTAAATATTCTTAAGTACAGTTCCATGCCAGGAACATCAAGACATCATTGGGGGACTGAAATTGATATCAATTCATTCAGTAATCGTTGGTTTAACTCTGGTGAAGGTTTGCGTTTATTTAAATGGATGAATAACAATGCGGCTAAATATGGTTTCCACAGACCTTATACAGCTAAAAACCAGAATAGACCGAATGGTTATAATGAAGAAAAGTGGCACTGGTCTTATACAGCTTTATCTATTCCCATGTTACGGGATGCCTCAAAGGCGTTATCTGATCGTGATATAAGAGGGTTTTCTGGAAGTAATACCGCTACACAGATTGGCATCGTGGAAAACTATATTCTGGGTGTTGATAAAAGTTGTCAATAATTAAATCTGATTTAAAACTACTTATTATCAAACTTTGTACTATTTATTTATCAAGTGACAACTTTTCAGTATTTCTTTAAACCTTAATAAGACTGCTTTAAAATCAGTGTCTCATCCCCAATTAAAAATATCACTAATGTATAAGTTGATTCGAAAGTTACTCTTTCTACTAACACCTGAAGTCGCGCATGATTTTAGCCTCCCAGTGTTATCAATTTTCAATAAATTGGGACTTTTGAGTCTGTTTAAACCAAAAGTAGATACTAAGACAGTTAAAGTTATGGGTATTGAATTCCCAAACCGGATAGGTTTAGCAGCAGGCCTGGATAAAAATGGCGAATACATATCTGCCTTATCAAATTTAGGTTTTGGTTTTATTGAAATTGGTACGGTTACACCATTAGCCCAGCCAGGAAATGATAAACCTCGCATTTTTCGTATTCCGGAAGCTAACGCCATTATCAATAGAATGGGCTTCAATAATGAAGGTATTGATCATTTGATTGAAAATGTGAACAAAGCTAGAGGCAAAGGCTTTGATGGTGTTCTGGGAATCAATATCGGTAAAAACCTCAGTACAGAAGTAGAAAACGCCACTAGAGACTATCTAATCGGTTTGAGACAAGCCTATTACTATGCGACTACATAGCCATAAATATTTCATCGCCTAATACCCCTGGCCTAAGAACATTGCAATACGGGGATGAACTAAATGGCTTACTTTCTGCCATTAAAAATGAGCAAATGAAACTGGCCTTAGAGCATAAAAAGTATGTGCCGGTTGCGATTAAAGTTGCTCAGACTGACCGAGAAAGAAGTTGAGGCTGTCGCTAAGTCAATATTATCGAATAATATGGATGCTTTGATTGCGACTAATACAACATTATCACGCGATGCTGTCCAAGGTTATGCACATGCGCATGAAGCTGGAGGCTTGAGTGGTGATCCAGTTAAACAACAATCTACTAAAATAATTGCCGAATTTCATAAGTATTTGAAAGGTCAGGTACCTATTATTGGTGTTGGTGGTATTTCATCTGCCAAGGATGCTGAAGATAAACTAAATGCTGGTGCAGCTTTAGTAGAGATTTATACTGGATTTATTTATCAAGGACCTGGGTTAATTCGTGATATTTTAGAATCTCAAGCGGTAAAGAATCACCAAGACACTTTAATGGAAGAAGATCTTCAAGTTTGATCGACTAATTCTTCGATGTCTAAAGATTCTACTAAATCAATAAATAACTAAAACAATAAATATAGCATTTCATGAGTCGTCCATTCCAAAAAATGAAATGGCAAGCTCATGGAAAGTAGAGGGGTGACTAAATAACAGGACTATTTATCAGATTCTCAATTAATTAGCCTGCATGCGATGTTTCAAGCGCTGCTTTCGACTTTCCTTCATTTGCTGACGAAATGACAATAGTTTACTATATTGTTTTTGGTCTAAAACCGCTTCTATTTTCATTCGCATCTCGCCACTTTCAACAACCATTTGTTCAACCCGTTTTGCATTCACGTCGGCTAAAGCAAAAATATCCGCTTTGTAACTTGGGCTGCGAGAGTCCATTGTATTTAATTGTTGATTGAATTCCAGAACCTCTTCACGTAATGGTTGCATTATTACTTCTTTTTCAACGATTAAAGCTTTGATTTCAGTAATTTGCTCAGTACTAAGAACTAGTTGATTCAGTTGAGGAGGAGGTAAACGTAAATGCCGAGCCAGGGTTCTTAAGTCTTGATTGTTGCTTTGATCAGATTTCTGTTTCTGCTTTCCCTGTTTATTACCATGCATTTGTTGGTAATGTTCTTTATAACCCGCTGGCATATCAATTTCGCCATTGAAAATGTACTCGGCAATGATTTTGGCATCTTCTTTTGGAGCAGAGACTGGAGGCATTAAATTAAAGTGTCTTATTGCACCAGGCATTAAGCTTTTATTGGCATCAGGTTTTTCTAACCAGCTAGTAACCGCATTGACAAAGGAATCTTTATCTTGATGCACACTTAAATAATGCATTCTGACACCAGCAATAGGTGGAGCTATGCGCTTCTGCTTATTCATGCCGCCGGTAAGGCCATGACAGACCTTACAGTGTTGGTTAAAAAGTTTAGGCCTTTTGATATTTTGGTTTTATCTGCAAATGGAAACCGCAAAAGAAAATTACGGCTACTGCAATAACTGTTTTCAGCGCATACATAGAACTTTATCCCCAACTAAGATAGAAACTCATATAGACTAAATGGAGACTAACTGCAGTGATAAATGCAAAAAAATTGATTTTATTCAATAATGACTTTGAGGGTAGAAAAGTAAAAACAAGCAACACTTCTCTGGGCATAGATATATAAAACCCCCTAAAAGTAGGGGGGTGACTTATTTACATCTGAACCACTTTTTGCTTAGAATCTTGATAGCAGTCATTCATAATGTCGATAAAACGTTCTGCTGGCGTAGAAAGGAATTTACCCTTTCGTGTAACAATACCGTAAGCGTACGTTTAGGGAAATATTTGTCTAAAGGTATAACAGTGAGTTCTTTTCTATCATCTGCAGTAAGACAAACGTCGGTTACTATGGATATACCTAAACCAATCTTTACATATCGTTTAATAACTTCCCAGCCACCCGCTTCCAGATTGACTTTGTAATTTGTATTGTTTTGTGCAAATACCATTTTAACAATACGCCAGGTACTTAAATGACGCGGCGGTAATATCAATCCATAAGGACTGATGTCTGCCAGTGTAATGTTCTTTAATTTAGAAAGAGGATGGTCTTTAGGTGCAATTAAAACAGGGTTGTAAGATACGATAGGTTTGGGTTCCATATCATCTGGAATCTCTAGCATAGAGCCAATTGCAATATCAATATCGTTATTTCTAAGCATTTCAAGGCCATCACGACCTGTTTCATTGGCTAAGCGTAACTTAATTCCAGGGTATTCTGTGGTAAATCTTTGCACCGGTTCAGGTAGTACATATAGAATTGTAGATTCACCAGCAGCGATTGATAGTTCACCCGTGCTCATGTTGCCACAATGTGCGCTAAAGGTTTCATGTAGATGATCAACGTTTTGTACGAGCGGTTCTGCAAGGTCATAAAGGATTTTTCCTTCAACCGTTAGCATAATCTGAGGGCCATTACGTTCAAAAAGAGAAACCTCCATCTCTCTTTCTAATGCCTGTATTTGTAAAGATACAGTAGGTTGGCTGGCGAATAATTTCTCCGCGGCCTTAGTCACACTGCCATGTTTAGCTACCTGGCAGAATGCACGCAACGTTTTAAGCCTGTTTTGCTTATAGTAAATAGTAGTCATCTTTATCTCTTTTAGCGGGAAAAGTAATATTAAACACTGAATGCATTGAATAGTCTAATAATTAATTATTATTATAGTAAATTAAATTGATAGTGTGTCTTTTAAATACTACTTATGAATCAATAAAATAATATAGATATATGATGAATGAAAAAATGTTTTTAATTTGAGTAAAAAGCGGAGTGTATATTCTTCCTGCTTATCAGTTTATACTCTGTTTTCCAAACTACACACGATAATATCTTTTATGGTTTTAAATGGAAAAGTAAATGATAAATAGCCGTCATCGAACTGTTTTTATTGTCTCAGAAAGTACCGGTATAACCGCTGAAACAATGGCACACAGCTTGTTATCACAATTTCCACATTTAGAATTTACCTATCACCAGCGCTCATTCGTTGATAGTGAAAAAAAAGCACGTAAACTAGTAAAAGAGATTCATAACGTAGGTGAAAATCAAGGTTTTAAGCCACTGGTTTTTGCAACTATGCCAGAAACACATATTAATGATATTTTAGCTTCGGCAAGTTGCCATTATTACGAAATATTTGAGAGCTTTGTTGATAAAATCGGACACGATTTACACACAGAACCAACGCGTGAATCAGGTTTAAGTCATGGTATGATCAACGATAAAACCTATGATGCACGAATTGAAGCGCTAAATTTCACTCTCAAACATGATGATGCGATGGTATTAAAAACCATCGATCAGGCAGATATCATTATAATTGGTGTCTCTAGATCGGGTAAAACCCCCACTTCACTGTATTTAGCGTTGAAATTTGGTATCAAAGTGGCAAATTACCCCATAACTGAAGATGACTTTGAAAAAAATGAGTTACCCCAGGTATTGCTGAATAATAGAAAAAAGATATTTGCAACATCGATAAAAGCGAAACGACTTAAACAGATTCGTGAAAAGAGAATTCCAAATAGTGAATATTCATCTCTGCAGACCTGTAAAGATGAAATAGCTAAAGCTACTAAGCTTTATAAAAAGTATGGGTTTGTACCGATGGATGTAACCAAACGATCTATAGAAGAATTAGCCGCTCAGATCATAAAAGTTTTCAAAGGCAAACAAGACATTACGTTATACCCCTCAAAGGATATTTAAAGGATTAATTATTGATGAATACCTATAATGTGATCTGGTTAGATCAACTTGGCATAAATGATATTGACAGCGTAGGGGGTAAAAACGCCTCTCTCGGTGAGATGATTCAAAATCTCGGTAATTTAGGGGGTGAATGTACCCGGAGGGTTTGCGACAACCGCTGATGCCTATCGTGGATTTCTGGAGCACGAAAATCTTGGTAATAAAATCAATGCTTTATTAGATGAACTTGATGTAGACAATCTTGAAAGTCTAGCCAAAACAGGTAAGCAAATTCGTGACTGGATCATGCAGGTTCCATTGAAAGAAGACCTTGAAGATGATATCAATGCAGCCTATGCAAAACTGGTCGGACAATACGGTGAGGAGGTTTCATGGGCAGTTCGTTCGTCAGCAACCGCTGAAGATTTACCGGATGCGTCATTTGCAGGTCAACAAGAAACCTTCTTAAACGTTTCTGGTATTGAAGACATCAAAGTAGCCATTCGTAAGGTTTTCGCATCATTATTTACTGATCGTGCTATCTCATACCGCGTCCATCAGAATTTTGATCATGCAGGCGTCTGCGTTGTCGGCGGGCATTCAGAAAATGGTTCGTTCAGACATTGCAGCCAGTGGTGTTATGTTTACGCTAGATACTGAAACAGGCTTTGATAAAGTAGTATTTATCACTGGCAGTTATGGACTTGGTGAAATGGTGGTGCAGGGTGCTGTGAACCCTGATGAATTTTACGTTTATAAAAAGAACCTGACTGAAAACAAACCGGCAGTACTCACACGAACACTAGGTAGTAAAGCGATACAAATGGTTTACGATATCGGTGGTGAAGAGCCCGTTAAAATCATCGATGTTGAAGCTGATAAACAAACCAAATATTGCATAACGGATGAACAAGTTGAAGAACTGGCTAGACAAGCTGTCATTATAGAAAAACATTATAAACGCCCGATGGATATTGAGTGGGCGATGGATGGCAACGATGGAGGACTTTATATCGTTCAGGCTCGACCTGAGACTGTACAAAGCCAGGCGGGCAATGTTATTGAACGCTTTAACTTAAAAGAACAAGGACCGATTTTGTCAGAAGGACGCTCCATCGGTGGTCGTATTGGCGCAGGTACAGCACAAATCATCATGAGCCTTGATGATATGGATCAGATCAAGCCCGGCGATGTACTAGTTACAGATATGACAGATCCAGACTGGGAGCCAATTATGAAACGTGCCTCAGCCATAGTGACTAATCGCGGTGGACGTACCTGTCACGCAGCCATTATTGCACGTGAACTCGGCGTGCCCGCAGTGGTAGGTTGTGGCGATGCTACTGAGACCATCCCGGATAATGAAGATGTTACTGTATCCTGTGCCGAAGGCGATACTGGTTACGCTTATCAGGGTTTACTTAATTTTGAAGTTACCACAACTGAAGTTAATACCATGCCTGAGCTGGATTTAAAGGTCATGATGAATGTTGGTAATCCAGATAAAGCCTTTGATTTCTGCCAGCTACCCAATAAGGGCATAGGTCTGGCTCGTATGGAATTCATCATTAATAATATGATTGGCATTCATCCGCGCGCATTGCTGGATTATGAACAACAATCAGATGAACTTAAATCAGAGATTGATCCGCGCATTTCAGCTTATGCAAGCCCACGAGACTTTTTCGTGCAAAAAATTGTTGAAGGTGTGTCTACCTTAGCCGCTGCTTTTTACCCACAACCAGTTATTTTGCGCATGTCGGATTTTAAATCGAATGAATACGCAAATCTAATCGGCGGCACAGAATACGAGCCACATGAAGAAAACCCGATGATTGGTTTCCGTGGTGCAGTGCGTTATATCGATGAAACCTTCCGCCCGTGTTTCGAAATGGAATGCGAAGCGATTAAATACGTACGTGATGTGATGGGATTAACCAACATTGAAGTAATGATTCCGTTTGTACGCACATTGAAAGAAGCTAAAAGTGTGACTAAATTACTCGCTAAAAACGGTTTAGGGCGTGGTGAAAATGGTCTACGCCATATAATGATGTGCGAATTACCATCCAATGCTGTTTTAGCAGGTAAATTCCTTAAATATTTTGATGGATTCTCGATTGGCTCTAACGATATGACACAGCTGACATTAGGTCTGGATCGTGATTCTGGTCTAGTTGCTGAAAGCTTTGACGAGCGTGACCCTGCAGTTAAGAAAATGCTTAAAATGGCAATAAAGGCAGCGAAAAAGCAGGGAAAGTACGTTGGCATCTGTGGTCAAGGCCCTTCAGATCACCCAGACCTTGCAGAATGGTTAATGAAACAAGGAATCGATAGCGTCTCGCTAAATCCTGATACAGTAATTAATACCTGGAAACGTTTAGCGGCTAAATAATTAAAAGTACACTCTGTTGCTTGTAAATAAAAAAGGCTAAGCCGTAGCGTAGCAGAGACTACGCTGGAAAGCAGTGACGGCTGCCCGAAGGGCGTGTTTTTCATTTAAAATGATAAAAAACACCTAAAAGTAGGGGGGTGTTATCAATAAGGGTCCCTTGTAAAGCCGTGCTCAGATCATAAAACTCCGTTTAAGGAAAAGAAGCCAAAGTTGTTAAACAATATCTGCTAGAGCAATATTTAATGCCTAAATCAAGATTTATTTACTGTGGTTGGGAAACTTTGGGTGGTGAAGGTATTTACAAATACCATGATTAATCTGTCAGGGTTACTATGAATTCTTCTGCAGGTTTAATTATAGGATAGGAATAAACGGGCAGATATACCAATATTTATAATAGTAGCTACTGTGTACCTTGAAGACCCGTGAGTCTATGCATACAAAATCACAAGCAATTGAGAATAGTAAAATGAGCCTAATTACCAAATAAGCTATTTAACATAATATAGATTATGCGTACTATTAGTGCCTTCCGAAGTGTTGCTAATTAGGTTATTCTCAAAGATACAACACACTTACCATTAATTATATTAAACCTGCATCTTTAAAGGTATAGCCTCTCTAGCTAATAGTTCCGCCGTAGACATCGCTATCATGGCCCGTTCATTGATTGGGATGAAATGTACATCGACTATAGATTGATCACTGCTTATTTTATGTAGACTACTTTCATTGGCAATATTATTTAACTCGACACCAAGCCAAGCTAATGGCTCACTTATTAATTTTCTAGTTAAATCCGAATTCTCACCAATGCCTGCAGTAAATACAATCGCGTCTATGCCTCTTAAAACGACTATCTGCGCACCAATTTCTTTTACAACTCTGTAGCAGAATAATTCATCGCTTCTGGCTTCTTTGGCTTCTGGATCAGAACTTTCTGCAAGTACACGCATATTGTTACTGATTCGTGAAACGCCTAATAATCCTGATTTACGATATAAAATGTCTTGTACTTCATCCGCACTTGAACTTTTTTCATTTCTTAGGTCTATAACCAAACCCGCATCAGATTGAGCCGCTACGCGTGCCCATAACTAATCCATCTAATGTGCTAAAACCCATAATAGTCGCAACGCTACGTTTATTGTGCAGCGCACAAAAGCTTGCGCCATTACCAAGGTGAGCAAAAATTATCCGTCCATTCGCTTTATCACCTAAGTCCTTTGATAAGCGTGAAGCAATATATTGATAAGATATTCCATGAAAACAGTAACGAATAAGTCCATCTTCAGAATATTTTCTGGGAATGGCATATATTTTCTCTAAACGACTTTGCGTATGATGAAAAGCAGTATCAAAACAGGCTCTTTGTGGTAATTCTGGCGAATGATCCCTAATTGTTTGTATCGCAAGCTAAGCAATGATGTTGATGCAATGGCGCAAGCGGAATATAACTCCTCATGGTTTCCATATTTTCATCGTTTATAACGATAGGCTCATGGGACTCACTGCCTCCATGAACGACTCTATTACCAGCTGCTACAGGATGAAAAGCCACGTAACGACTGTATAAACGTTCTAGAAGATTAGTAATTAACCATACGTGAGTCCGCATCTTTAGGAATATGATCGAATGGTTCAGTGACTGTTAAAGCATTATCGCCTATGGAAGCAATCAGTTCTGGTTGTGTGCCAATACGTATAACTTTACCTTTAAGCAGTGGTTCTGTTAAATGTGAAGATACAGGACATGAAGCAAATTTTAAGCTTGATGAGCCTGAATTTACTACTAAAATGACATCAATCATGGTTTGGGGTTTGCTTTTAAAAGAAGTGTATTTCGATATTAAGAAGTACACCCCCCTACTTTTAGCGAGCTTTTCGTTTCGTTGCTTGAAACGTTAAACTCGTTTATTTGCATCAGCATTGAGCGGTTTTTATTATTTGAATAATCTTTAATCTGTTTTTATATTTTCTTAGATAAGCCTTGGATAAGTATTAGCTAAATATTTTTGTTATAGCTCAAATAGCCGATTAAAATTATCTGTCGAAACTTTAGCAATATGTGGATAGCTACAGCCGCGTAAGTCAGCCATCTTCTCTGCAACATGCTTCACATAGGCGGGTTGATTCGGTTTGCCACGTTTTGGTACAGGGGCTAACCACGGAGAGTCCGTTTCGATAAGAAACCTATCTTCAGGTACTTTCTTAGCTACTTCTTGTAACTCTTTGGCACTATTGAAAGAAACTATCCCTGAGAAAGAGATATAGAAATTAAGTTTCATTGCTTGTTGTGCAGTTTCCCAGTCTTCTGCAAAACAATGCATGACACCCCCCACCTTTTGAGCATTTTCTTCCGCCAGGATACGTAACGTGTCTTCTTTGGCGGAACGGGTATGAATGATGAGTGGTTTCTGGGTTTTTATGGCTGCCCTTATATGCGTTCTGAATAGATCATGTTGCCAGGTCATATCGTCATCTTCGCATCTGAAATAATCGAGCCCTGTTTCCCCTATTGCAATAACTTCTTGGTGCTGAGTTAATTCCACTAACTCCTCAACTGTAGGAGCATACGAGTCTTGATGAGTTGGGTGAACCCCAACAGAACAATAGATATTTGAATATTGTTGTGCCGGTTTCAATACGTCCTGGAAGTGTTCGGTATCAATACAAACACACAGAAATTGGCTGACATCTGCTTCTTCAGCAACATCTACCATTTTCGAGAATTGGTTATCGAAAGGAGTTAAATCAATTTTGTCTAGATGACAGTGTGAATCGGTAAGCATTTTTAGAGAAATTAATAATTAAATAGCAATATAATAATATAGTAATACTATGGATTATTGCAATAATAAAACATAAGTTTACATACTTTAATTAATTTAAATTAGTGGGATCAAATTAAATAACACAAAGTTATAATAGGTTATAGATCATTCGTCAAAATTAGTGTTTGTTTATGCTGATATTATCGGCGTTAAGAACCGGTGATAAGAATCGTTTAGTAGTTACGCACTAATGGTGGCACGTTTGCTCTATTGCCAAGCATTGTTTCAATGATTAACTTTACTTTGGCTTTTGTTGTACCGATAAACTGTATACCTAAACCTTCAGTGCCACGCTCACAAGATTCTGGCGCAATCCACATCACTTTCCCAGGAATTGCGAGTTTTTTATCTGTTGACTTAAGGTGCATTGAAACAATTATTTCATCACCAAAATTATAACTTTCACTTTTGGTTGGAACGAAGATAGCTCCTCCACGAACGAATGGCATAAAACTAGAGTGTAAGGCTGCTACATCATTAAGCGGGAGTTTTAAAATTGTCCGCTGTGGTTGAACTTCTTCTTTTTTTACGGTTACAGCGATTGCTTTTTTTATGTTGTCTTCTTGTGTGTCCATAGTTACGCGTAGCTATATGTTTTTATAATTATTAGTAAGTAAGTTACTGAATATATTTGTTTTAGTTATCAGTCTTAACTTCTATTTTCCTGCTTCTAACCATAACAGTAACATGTTTTCAATAAACATCAGAGTATTAACAGACGTATGGAGATACTGTTTTTGCTTGATCAGTTGTTGATAGAGCTGCCATTGTTTATTGGGTTTGATTTGAGTGAATAAAGATTGTTGGATTTGTTCGAATTTATCTGTTTCTTTAGTTACATTTGAATCAAAATTAATAGCACCACATTGAGCTTGCTTTATAAGCAACTGTGACCAGGTAATTTGCCAATTGAGCAGAGAATCAATATCAGTTTTCTCCCATTTTTTTGCAGTAGTAACAACCGCTAAACTTTCGTTTACGATACCTGTTAGATCTTCAAGAAAACCTGATCTGGCAGATATATCATCGTCTGTAATATCCAATGCTTTTAAGGGTCTGGATGCTGCAATATTTAGTCGTAGTTCAGCTTGGCTAATTTCAGAGTAATTATTTTTCAACCAATCTAATGCCTGTTTTTTAGATGGGCTAGTTACTGTTATTTGCTGGCATCGGCTTTTAATAGTCGGCAGGATTTTCCCTAGGTGAGAAGCAACGAGAATGATCACACTATTATTAGCAGGCTCTTCCAGCGATTTGAGTAAGCTATTAGCAGCATTGTTATTCATGCGTTCTACAGGATTAATAATAGCCACACGGTGTGTATTAAAACTGCGGCTATAAGTTAAAAACTCACTTAATTTACGTATTTGATCGACGCTAATTTGTTGTTTATCTTCGGGTAATTCGATTTTAGTATAATCAGGGTTGGCACCGGATTCGTATGTTTTACAGGATTGGCATTGTCCACAAGCTTCAAATTGAACTGGTTGCATACAGAGTAAGGATTTAGCCATTTTTTTAGCGAGTATATGCTTACCAATACCGTCTTCTCCTACAAGCAATAATGCATGAGGTAAGTGGTTTGCTGTGCGCGCTTGTATAAAGTAGTTCCAGTTTTTTTCAAGCCACGGGTAACTAACAGTGTTTAGTTTTTTGTGATTCGCTGAGTGGCCGCTTGAATTTTGCATTACAGAATTTGACTCAACAAGTCATCAATTTGACTTTGAACAGTATTTAAATCGTACTGAGCATGAATTATGCGATACCGAGTTTTATTTTCTTCTGCCATCTTTAAGTATTCAGACCTGACGCGATTAAAGAAGTCGATATGTTGTTGTTCAAACCTATCTGCTTCACCCCTATTTTGTGCTCTTGCCAAACCAATGTCTGCATCAATATCAAATAGGAAAGTGTAATCTGGACGTAATGAACCTTGTACCAGGTTTTCTAATACTTGTATGTTGTCTATGGCGATGTTTCTTCCAGCGCCTTGATAGGCGTAGGTAGCGTCTGTAAATCGATCACATAACACCCATTTGCCCTGCTCCAGAGCGGGGATAATTTTACGTTGCAAGTGCTCAGCGCGAGCAGCAAACATCAACAGTAATTCGGTATTGTGATGCATTTCCGGGAAATCTTTAGAGATAAGTAGTTCTCTAATAGCTTCACCCAACTCAGTGCCGCCCGGCTCTCTGGTCAAAAGTATTTCATGCCCTGCAGCTACAATATTTTCGGCGATATAGTCAATATTGGTCGTTTTACCAGCGCCTTCAACCCCTTCAAATGTGATGAATACACCATGATCTGCTTTTTTGGCTGTTACCTGAGTCATTGACTCCCTTTATAACGATTAGCTTTGCCATCTAGCAGGTATTTGATAACGGCTTTTTTGTGTTCGGCATAGGTTTTGGAAAAGTGGGAATAACCATCACCCTTGGCAACAAAATATAACATATCACCATCTTCTGGATTAAATGCTGCTTTGATTGAAGCTGCACTGGGGGTAGCAATTGGTGTGGGTGTTAAGCCTTTTCTGGTATAGGTGTTATAGGGTGTATCTTTGAGTAAGTCTCTTTTTCTAATATTACCTTGATATTTATCTCCCATGCCATAGATTACTGTTGGGTCAGTTTGTAGTAACATGCCTTTCTTTAGGCGATTGATAAAAACACGTGCTACTTTTCCTCGATCTTCAGGAGTTCCTGTTTCTTTTTCAATGATAGATGCCAGAATAAGCGCATCGTAAGGTTTCTTAATTCCCTTGAACGGTTTACGCTTTTCCCATTCGGACTTGAGTAATTTCACCATTGCATTATGACTACGTTGCAGAAATTGCAGGTCTGATGTGTTTTTCGGATAACTAAATGTATCCGGGTAAAACCAGCCTTCTGGTTTGTGGTGCTGATACTTGGTTTTAAGTTTGGACATGATGTTTTTATAATCATCATCAGTGAGTGTCTGTTTTAAGTTATTATCACTTTTAATTAAATCAACGATTTCACTGAATTTAGTACCTTCAGGAATTCTTGTTTGATATTGAATGGTCTTACCTGAGGCGAACAAAGTTAAAACATCACTCGGTGTCATATCTTTCTTAAGAGCGTATTCACCTGCTTTTATTTTACTATCTTGTTTGTTGAGTCTGGCAAGAATTCTTAATAGAAAGGCTGGTTTAACAATTTCTTTTTGCTCTAAATTCTTGGCAACTATTTTTATGTTGCTGCCTTTTTTTATTTCAAAACTGGGTACATCGGTAGCCAGTTTTGAAGTTTTAAACGAATTAAATTGATTGAAGGCATAGAACGATGCTGCACCCGCAATTAGAAGAAAAAGAGGTAAGAACACTTTAAAAAAGAATCTCATGTTTCCTCTCTATTTACTCTCTATCTACACTGGAAGAAGCTTAATAAGCTTCATGTAACTATTTGTTTTACAATAACTATCAAAAAATACTTTGATAAATTGATTAAACCTTTTTGAAGATTAATGTGCCATTTGTGCCGCCAAATCCAAATGAGTTGCTCATCGCTACATCTATTTTAGAATCACGAGCCGTATTAGCGACATAATCCAGGTCGCATTCTGGATCTTGGTTATCTAAATTAATCGTAGGTGGAAGAATCTGATAGCGAAGAGCTAACACACTAAATATAGCCTCGATACCACCTGCTGCTCCCAGTAAGTGGCCTGTCATAGACTTGGTTGAGCTGACTGCTACTTTTTTGGCATGATTGCCCAAAGCGAGTTTAATTCCATTGGTTTCAGCTACATCACCAGCAGGAGTAGAAGTTCCATGTGCATTGATATAATCAACATCTTCTGCATTTAGACCTGCATCTTTAAGTGCATGATTCATGCAGCGAGCTCCGCCCTCACCAGTCGCCAAAGGCGCACTCATGTGATAAGCATCACTGCTCATGCCAAAACCAGCCAACTCACAATAAATTTCAGCTCCACGGGCTTTAGCGTGTTCATATTCTTCTAAAATCAGCACACCAGCGCCATCGCCAAGGACGAAACCATCACGATCCTTATCCCATGGGCGACTTGCAGCTTCTGGGTCATCGTTACGCGTTGAAAGTGCACGCATCGCTGCGAAGCCACCTATTCCTAACGGTGTTGAACACATTTCTGCGCCACCACCCAGCATAACGTCAGCATCACCGTAGCTGATCATGCGAGCTGCATCTCCAATACTATGTGTAGCTGTTGCACATGCTGATACAGGTGACATGTTATGGCCTTTTAAGCCATGCATGATAGATAAGTTGCCAGCAACCATGTTAACGATGGTACTAGGAACAAAGAAAGGTGAAATCTTACGAGGACCGCCGCTTAAGAAGGCTTTGCTATTCTTTTCAATTGAACCTACACCACCGATACCAGATCCTACAATAACGCCAATTCTCTCAGCATTCTCATCGGTTACTATTAAACCAGAATCAGTTAATGCATCAGTACCAGCGCCAACACCATAATGGATAAATGGGTCCATTTTTTTCTGGTCTTTGGGTGTGATGTAATCAGTCGGATTAAAATCATCAACATTTCCTGCAATTTTCACAGAAAAGTCAGTCGCGTCAAATAAATCAGGTGATATCTTATTAATACCGCTTACACCTTCAATAATATTTTTCCAGGCTTTCTCTATTTGAGAACCTACTGGAGAAACAATTCCAAGACCTGTAACAACTACTCGACGTTTTGACACTAGATAATCCTATTTTTGATAAAACAATAAAAAAAACCGCAGTGACTATAGAAGCTCAAGTAACTCTCAAGGCTAAATAGTTCTGCGGTTTTCTCACAGCGTATGTGACTACTAATTAACCTTGGTTATTATTTACGTAGTCAATCGCTAACTGAACTGTAGTAATTTTTTCTGCTTCTTCGTCTGGAATTTCAGTGCCGAATTCTTCCTCAAGAGCCATAACTAACTCAACAGTATCTAATGAGTCCGCGCCCAAATCATCAACAAAAGAAGCTGCATTTGTAACTTCAGACTCATCAACTCCTAATTGTTCTACTACGACACCTTTAACGCGTGCTTCAACATCACTCATGATTCTTTATTCCTTTAATTTAAAAAAACGTATTATTACTGAATATACAATTAGACTATTGTAGAGAAATTCAAGGCTCTACACAATTATATATTACTGATAAATTCTCTATAACTTATGACATAAACATGCCGCCATTCACGTGTAATGTTTCTCCTGAAATATAATCCCCCATATCTGAGGCTAAAAACAGTACAGCATTTGCAATATCATCTGCTTGGCCTAATTTACCCAATGGAATATTTTTTAGTAATGTACTGCGCTGATCTTCAGATAATTCACGAGTCATATCTGTATCAATTAAACCAGGCGCAACGACATTAACCGTAATCCCTCTGGATCCAATTTCTTGTGCTAAGGATTTTGAGAATCCAACCATGCCCGCTTTAGCTGCTGCATAGTTTGCCTGACCTGCATTACCGGTAGCACCGACAACAGAAGAAATTGAGATAATTCGCCCATTCCTTGCCTTCATCATTCCTCTTAAGCAGGCTTTGCTAAGTCTATAAACAGAAGTGAGATTAGTAGAGATAATGTCATTCCACTCTTCTTCTTTCATTCTTAACATCAAGTTATCACGTGTAATGCCTGCATTATTCACAAGAATCGTGATAACGCCAAACTCTGTCGTGATGTCTTTTATTAAATCGTCAATAGAATCAGTATCTGTTACATTTAATACTTTACCAACACCATTTATATCTGCTTGTTTGAAGTAATCACTTATGGAATTGGCACCAGAATCACTAGTAGCAGTGCCGATGACGGTAGCACCAGCTTTACCAAGTGATTCTGCAATTGCGCGACCTATGCCTCTGCTAGCACCGGTTACCAGAGTTACTTTTCCTTCTAAATTAATCACTTATTCTTCTCCTATTTTTTATATGCCGCTGGTGACCAATATTTATCTTATGTATTACAAGCTTCGAGTGCTTTATCTAAAGAAGCTGGGTCACTGACATAAAGACTACCGAGTGCTCGATTGATTCTTCTATTCAAACCAAACAAAACTTTACCAGGGCCAAACTCAATAATGGTATCCGCGCCTAGCGTCTTATTAAGACTTTTGATTGTATCTGTCCAGAACACAGGTTTGTAAAGTTGTTTCGCTAATGCTGCTTGTTTGTCAGCTGCAGATGCATAGCTTATCGCCTCGACATTCTGTATTACTTCAAACTCTGCATCGTTGAAGTTAGTGGCTAACAGGCTTGCACTTAATTGATTCGCAGCATCTTTCATTAGGCTGCAGTGCGAAGGTACACTTACTGGCAGTTTTATAGCGCGTTTAGCTCCTGCTTCTGATAATTTTTCAATCGCAACATCTACTGATGAAGTATTTCCTGCGATAACGACTTGACCAGGTGAGTTGAAATTAACAGCTTCTACAATACCATCTGTTATCGATGAACAAATTTCAACAATTTGATTATCTTCTAAACCCAGGATAGCAGCCATCGCACCTTCACCAGCGGGAACCGCTTGTTGCATTAAACTAGCGCGTTTTGCGACGAGTTGCATAGCAGCTTTAAAATCTAGTACTCCTGAAGCTACTAATGCTGAATACTCTCCAAGACTATGACCCGCCATCCCGACTGGAGCACACCCCCCCACTTTTAGCCATAATTTCCAGACTGAAACACCAGCAGCTAACATCAGGGGTTGTGTATTTTCAGTTTTATTAAGTTCAGTGGCGTCTTCAGCTGTTGTCATTGACCACAAGTCTTTGCCAATTGCGTCTGAGGCTTCTTCAAAAGTCGCTTTTATTTCTGGGTATTCAGTTGCCAGTTCACCTAACATACCGATTGCTTGAGACCCCTGCCCTGGAAAAACAGCTGCAAATTGCATTTTAAATTCCTTGTGATGTAAAAATTCGCCCATATCATATAGCTATTAGGTGATTATGCACACTCTAATATGATGAAGATGAAGATATTAATATTGAGTACATGATTTAAATGCATAAATTCAGTAGTACCCTTCTTATCAAAATCTCCTAAAAAATCAGAACTTATATCAATTTTCTAACTTGTAAATACATGGTTAAGCTCTGGTCGTTTATAATAGGCAGAAATTACTTGTTAAATAGAGAGAGTAATGGATAATACGCCGTTTCCAAAAGGAACTAGTTTTACAGCATGGCTAAAGAAGAAAGCATAGAAATGGAAGGAACAGTAGTGGAGACACTACCTAATACTACATTCAAAGTTGAATTAGAAAATGGACATATCGTAAATGCCCATATATCTGGACGTATGCGTAAAAATTACATTCGTATACTAACAGGTGACCAAGTCACCGTTCAATTGACACCTTACGATTTGACTAAAGGCCGTATCACCTACCGTAGTAAGTAAAATAGTATTCCAACTATATTGAAGTAAAGCACTTCCCTCCAAAGATTCTGATTCTTAAATACGGTATTTTTAGATAACTTATGTCTAGCAGACTAAGTTTCTAGCTGATTTCTTTGTAATCGAAATTTTTGCGGATAAGGGAATACATCTTCAAAAATACCATTTTTTATATTTTCCTGTTTTTGAATCCAGAAATCAGCATCGAGCAAATCAGCATGGTATTTCATGAATGCAGATTTTATATGGTCATTGCCCAATAAAAAGCGTGCGAACTCCTCTGGAAATACATCATCAGGCCCAACGCTATACCAAGGTTCTGCTGCCATTAATTCTTGTGGGTTACGCGGTGCAGGGATTTTTCTAAAGTTACAATCTGTCAAATAGACGATTTCATCATAGTCATAAAACACCACTCTTCGTAAACGTGTGACACCAAAGTTTTTGAACAATAAATCTCCGGGGAATATATTTGCTGCACATAACTCTTTGATCGCATCTCCAAAAGAAAGAATTAGTGTATTAATATCTTCAATTCGCCCTTTACGCTCGGCTTCTTCTAATGCCATATTCAACGGTTGCATACGCCGTTCAATATATATGTGTTTGATGATGAGTTGCTTTATGCCTTCATTATCTTCAACGATACGAATACTGCTTTTACACGTGGTCTCAAGATCTTTCAATAAATCAGGTGTAAAACGATTCAAGGGTAATAAAACCTCTGAAAACTCCAGCGTGTCTGCCATTCTACCCACTCGATCATGCTGTTTTACTAATTGATATTTCTCTTCAACTTGTTGTCGGCTTATTTCTTTTGGGGGTGCGAAATGGTCTCGAATAAGTTTAAATACATACGGGTAAGAGGATAAAGTGAATACTGACATAACCATACCAGGTATACCGGGCGCGAGAATCAAGTCGTCATCCGAATAATCCAGGTGATGTAGGAATCCTCGGTAAAAGTCAGTCTTACCTTGTTTTTGATAACCAATTGCCGAATAGAGTCCTTCTTTTTTTCTGCGCGGCATAAGCTGCTGTAGAAAGCTGACTATCGCTGATGGAACAGGATGTTCTACCATAAAATAAGCGTATGAAAAACTGAATAATCTAGAGACTGAATCTTCTCCAATTAGTAATGCATCGGTATAAATTCCGCCTTTTCCATTGTTTAATAAGGGAATGGCAAAAGGATATTCATCGTGGCCATTGATTGCCTTGCCTACTATATAGGCAGCTTTATTTCTATAAAAAAGCGCATTGATGACTTGATATTGGAAATTTAAATCTGCATCACGTTTACCATTTTTCGTATATTTACAGATGGATTTTGCCATATGACGGCAATCACGATGGAAATTTTCGAATGGTATGGTTAATGTCGAATGATTCAGGATTAGTTTTATCGCTCTAAAAAAACTCGTGTTAGCCGGATAATAGGCCTCGTACGTCGTTACATCAGAATCGATGTATTCGGTTGCCACAGAACTTCTTAAAAATATATTTTGGTTGGTATAGAATTCTCGCGGAAATATTCGACAGAAAACAGAGTTGAAAAAAGTTTCTGCAAGCTCTGGTTGTTGATGGTTTTGCAATAAAAGAATGAAGTGCCCTTTTACCTTTTTCCAACAGTTATCATCAAATGATTCTGGTTTCGTGTTAAAACTATCTGTTAAATATTTGACTGTTTCTCTAACACGGGAATCATAAAATTCTATTCTTTGACGCGACGCTTGCCTGTCAGCTTTCCAGTCAGCTGTTTCAAATCGTTGTTGAGCACCCGCTGTAATTTCGGTAAATATTCTAAAGTGTTTGTCGAATCCTTTAAGGATTTTTTTGGCAATCGTTCTGGGTAGATTCATGCTGTGACTATAGGATAACGATGTTCAATAAACAACAATTCTAGTCGTCTATACTCTCCATTCTACCCCCCTACTTTAGTGGCATTTTTTATCCAGTTTTATATAAGGATCTTATATATCTCTAATTAGTAGTAAGTCTATATTTCATAATACATGTAATGATAACTTTTGCTTTAATATACCTGATTACTTTATTCAATCTTACTTGCACATAGTTCTAAATGAGCTAGTCTATGAAGTGTATAAAAGAATCTAAATTGAGATCTATGCATGGGATTATGATCAGACAAAAATTAGCGTAATTGCATAAGTTTTTCTTAAAACTGAGTGGAATAGCATGGCTACTACTCGAATTTTTTGGGAGAACCTGGGTGATTCAAATAATTTTTACCCATCAACTTTCACTTGTTATAGATCTCTAATTAATAGATTACCTTTAAAAATTAACTATAAAGTATTTAACATGACATTAAACGTACAGAAAGATAAATTACAAATTAGCCAGCCTATTTATGATCTGGTAACTAATGAAATTCTCCCAGGAACTGGTGTAGAGGAAAACCAGTTTTGGGTTGGAATGCAGAGTGTACTTGAACAATTTACACCAAGAAATAAGGAACTACTGGCAAAACGCGATAGTATTCAGGAACAAATTGATGCGTGGCACTTACAAAACAAAGGTCCGGAATTTAATCACGACGAATACAAGCAATTCTTAAAAGATATCAACTATATTGTTGCTGAAGTTTCTGATTTTCATATATCAACTGAGAATGTTGATCCTGAAATTGCAACTATAGCCGGACCACAATTGGTGGTACCCATTAACAACGCACGTTTCTCTTTGAATGCTGCAAACGCTCGTTGGGGTAGTTTGTTTGATGCATTTTATGGAACAGACATTATTCCAGATGAAGGCGTTCTCGCTAAAGGCTCTCAATTCAATCCTGAGCGTGGTAAAAAGGTAATAGAATTAGCTAGTGTATTTCTCGATAAAGTATTGCCACTGACTACAGGCAGCCATAGTGAAGTGTCGGCATATAGCCTAACCAATATTGATGGTAAAGAAGGTCATAAAAACCTACAGATATATTTGAACAATGGTCATATTGCAGACCTACAGAATGCTGAGGCTTTTGTTGGTTGCACTGAACAAGAAACAACCTCTACGCTTTTATTTGTCCATAACGGCTTGCATATTGAAATACAGATAGATCCAACTTCTATGATTGGTGAATCATCATCAGCGGGCGTTAAAGATGTGATTATGGAAGCTGCGCTAACTACAATACAGGATTGTGAAGACTCTGTAGCAGCGGTAGATGCCGAAGATAAAGCACTAGTTTACAGAAACTGGTTAGGCTTGATGAAGGGTACTTTAGAAGAAAAATTTGAAAAGAACGGCAAAATACTTAGTAGAAAACTTAACCCTGATCGTGAATACACTAGTCCTACTGGTGAGTCATTCACCTTATCGGGTCGCAGTCTTTTACTGGTTAGAAATGTGGGACATTTAATGACCACTGAAAGCGTCTTGCTAAACGGTGAAGAAGTGCCAGAAGGTATTATTGATGGTTTAATGACTGCCCTGATCTATATCCACGACATGAAAGGTAATAGCCAATTCAAGAATTCCAAGAGCAACAGTCTTTACATCGTGAAACCTAAAATGCATGGCCCTGAAGAGGTTCGTTTAACGGTTGATTTATTCGCCGCTATTGAAGAAGCAGTAGGCTTACCTAAAAACACCATGAAAGTCGGTATCATGGATGAAGAAAGACGAACTACGGTTAATCTAAAAGCGTGTATTTACGAAGCACGGGAGCGTTTAATCTTTATCAATACTGGTTTTCTTGATCGTACCGGTGATGAGATTCATACAAGCATGGAAGCGGGATCGTTTTTGCCTAAAGCAGAACTCAAAGGTGAGCCCTGGATCGCTGCTTACGAAGACTGGAATGTAGACATCGGTTTAGAGTGTGGTTTAAGAGGTAAGGCTCAGATCGGCAAAGGTATGTGGGCAATGCCAGACCTAATGGCTGATATGTTAGAACAAAAAATTCAGCATCCTTTGGCTGGTGCAAACTGTGCCTGGGTACCTTCTCCTACAGCGGCGACTTTACACGCCATGCATTATCACTATGTAAATGTGGATGAGGTTCAAGAGAAACTAGCCAGCCGTGAAAATGCGAGTCTCGATGATATCCTGACAATCCCTCTTACTCCTTCTTCTTATGTTTTAAGCCGTGAAAATTTACTTGCTGAGCTTGATGATAATGCACAGAGTATGTTGGGATATGTAGTTCGCTGGATCGATCAAGGAGTGGGTTGTTCTAAAGTTCCTGATACACGTAATGTGGGATTGATGGAAGATAGAGCCACATTAAGAATTTCTAGTCAGATTATCGCTAACTGGTTACACCATGGTCTGTGTACTGAAGAACAGGTAACCGATGCATTCAAAAAGATGGCAGTTTTGGTTGATGAGCAAAATGCGAGTGATCCATTCTACACACCTATGGCACCTGACTTCAATGATATCGCTTTTAAAGCAGCGCTTGATTTGGCTATTAAAGGAGCAGAGCAACCTAATGGTTACACCGAGCCATTATTACATCACTATAGAAAAGTAAAAAAATCTGCCTAAGTTACTATTAGATTCATATTATGTTCTTATGAATTTATTATGAATTTTATAGTTAATTAATAACACCTGCTTAAATTTGGTCTACTATAATAATTTTATATACCCATATTATTAATCAAATTCAGAGGTGATTTATTAACAAGCAGTTACCCATATCCCCATGCTTTGATACAAAGTTAAAGAATGGAGAAAAGTTTATAGAAGTCTATTCTCGTGGTTTTGAAATTCTTCGCTTTACGGCGTTAAACAAAGGTACCGCATTTTCTCAAAAAGAACGAATAGAACTGGGACTCGAAGGTCTACTGCCTCCCGTAGTTCTAACCCTGGAACATCAAGTACATAGACTGTATAACGGCTTTACAGAAGAACCTGATGACCTGTCAAAGTACCAATTCTTGCGAGCCGTACAAGAAAGAAATGAGGTTTTGTATTACGCCCTGATTTCTGCGCATTTAGAAGAAATGATGCCCATTATTTATACTCCAACGGTGGGAAAAGCTGTACAAAAGTACAGCTCCCTGTATCGATCTCCCCGTGGTCTTACTTTTACTGCAGATAATATTTCCCGAGCAGATCAAATTGTAAATAACTACCCCTGGAATGATGTGCGCATGATCGTTGCGACCGATTCATCGGCAATCCTGGGGATTGGTGACCAGGGACATGGTGGACTAGCAATATGTATCGGTAAGATGGCTTTATATACAGCTGGAGGTGGACTAAGTCCATTCAATACTTTACCTGTTGATCTGGATGTGGGAACTGATAGAACAGATTTAACAGATGACCCGGGGTATTTAGGGGTTCGTGATAAACGTCTCACTGGAGATGCCTATTATGATTTACTGGATGGTTTTGTAACTGCAGTCCAAAAGCGTTGGCCAAAAGCCATTATTCAATGGGAAGATTTTGCCAAAGACACGGCTTTTGCGGTACTTGAACGTTATCGCAAGCGGATACCTAGTTTTAATGATGATATTCAAGGAACGGGCGCTGTGGTTCTTGCAGGCTTGCTGAATGCGTGTAAATTGAAAGGTGAAACTTTATCCGAGCAACGTATTGTCGTTGTCGGTGCTGGAGCCGGTGGTGTAGGCGTTGCCAAAGTTATTCAGGATGGTCTGGTTCATGAAGGTCTAAGCCGCGAGCAAGCTATCAGCCAGATGTTTGTGGTGGATGAGTTCGGATTGGTTATCGAAGGCATTAGTCCAGACGAATATAAAAAGCCCATTATGCAGTCTGCGCGTAACTGTGAAGACTGGGATAAAAAAGGTGAAATCCCTTCTTTGCTTGAAGTTATCCATAATGTAAAACCCACTGCTATGTTAGGTCTAACTGGGGTACCCGGTCTTTTCACAGAGCGCGTTATTCAAGCTATTGCAGAATATAATAAAAACCCTATTATTTTCCCACTGTCAAACCCAACCTCTAATGTAGAGGCGATACCAGAAGATATATTTAACTGGTGTTCAATGATAAATACCGGTGCAGACTCATATCCCATTATCGCGTCTGGGAGTCCTTTCCCCAATGTAGAAAGTCGTGGAAAGTCTCATGTCATTGGGCAAGGTAATAATGCCTTTATTTTCCCCGGTTTAGGTTTTGCCTGTTCCCTGGGTGAGTGTAAAGAGATTACCGATGCTTTGATAATCGAATCCGCACATGCATTGGCGGACTATACGGCTAAACATCATTTACAAGCCGGCAGAATCTACCCGCCAATTGCTGAATTAGAGGCAGTAAGTCAGGATATAACTGAACGCGTAATGAAACTGATGCTCGATCAAGGCTTGGTGCGTAACACAGAAATAACGCTTGAAAACTACAAAGAGAAAATTGAAGAAAACTCATGGAAAGCAGAGTATTTACCCTTTGTAGCTGCAGCGAAAAAATAAATCCCAGAGTGTTATTTACGCCTAGAAAAATGGCCTATAAGTAGGGGGGTGGCTTTATCTAGAATAAGCGTCTGACCCTGATCGAGTATTAAACATCGAAGATTCCTTGCCGAATCTACGATGGTCTTTTCTGGCTCTTGGTGAACGTTAAATCAAAATACTTTTGATGTTGAAATATTATTAGTAGATTAACGACTATTGCACAGCGGCTTTAGCTAAGTTTGGTAAAGCCACTCCCCTACTTTTAAGCAGTTTTTCTTTAATTAATTATTTTTGATTAGTAATTCCTACGACCATCAAATGCATGAGAAAGCGTGCTGCTATCGACATAATCCAGTTCACCACCGACAGGCACACCATGTGCTATTCTTGTTGTTTTTACATCATATTTGGCAGCTATCTCACTGATGTAATGTGCTGTTACTTCACCTTCTACTGTAGGGTTGGTTGCCAATATCAATTCTTTGATGGGTTCTTTTTCTAGCCTTTTTTCTAGCAAATCCAGGCCAAGTTCATCGGGTCCAATACCATCTAATGGTGATAGTTTTCCCATAAGCACAAAATAATAGCCGCCATAGGCA
The DNA here is from genome assembly GCA_963760355.1 of uncultured Gammaproteobacteria bacterium. Taxonomy (GTDB): domain Bacteria; phylum Pseudomonadota; class Gammaproteobacteria; order Thiotrichales; family Thiotrichaceae; genus Cocleimonas. Next base: position 26,654 of record CAVXCT010000034.1, read on the forward strand.
GTTGCCTGTTCCACTGCTAATACATCAGACGGGTTTTCCACCACACATAAGGTGTCAACTGCACGTGATTTATCCGAACAAATTTTACAGACATCATGCTCGGTCAAGGTCCTGCATAAAGAACAATGCCCAATATTCACAATCGCATTTTGCATTGCTGCTGCAAGCTTAAGTCCGTTTTCACGGTCGTGCTCAAGTAAATGAAATGCCATCCGTTGTGCAGTTCGTGCACCCACACTAGGCAAGCATTTAAGTGCAACAACGAGCTCATTCAGCAATGCTGATTCAGATTCAGACATAATGGTTTCGATGGTTTAGATTAGAAATATAGAACTAAAATAAAAATCAGAAAAATGCTTAGAATGGTAGCTTCATCCCAGGAGGTAAATTCATACCTTCAGTAATACCAGACATTTTGTTCTTGCTAGCTTCAGCCATTTTGTGTGATGCATCATTGAATGCTGCAGCAACAAGGTCTTCAATCATTTCCTTGTCGTCGTCTTCTAATAGGCTACTATCGATATTTACGCGTTTACACTCGTGTGCGCCATTAATCGTTACAGAAACCAAACCACCACCTGATTCACCAGAGACTTCCATTGTGGCAATCTCTGCTTGCGCTTTTTGCATATCTTCTTGCATTTTTTGCGCTTGCTTCATCATTCCGCCAAGTCCGCCACCTTTAAACATTTTTGTATCCTCTATATGCTGTATTTTAAAAACTAATTAATTAACTATTACTGATTTTTGGGTTCTATTGAACCCGGTACTATTTGTGCATTGAATCTATTTTGTAGCTCAATAACAAAAGGATCTGATTGTATATTTAGTTCAGCCTGATGTTGAGTTTCTTCTGTTTTTCTATGTGCTCTTTGTGCAGGAGTTTCATTGTTGCTGTTTGAAGTATCTGATGTATTTTTTACTTGTGACTCTTGAATTTGCAGCACTAATCGGTAATCTGCATTGTAGTAACGACATAGAGCATCTTTTATTTCTTGTTCAATACTATCTGCAAGTAATCCTTCACTGCCCTTATCAAGGCTTAATGAAATAATACCATCTTCTTGGCAGTCTAACAGACAGTGTTTTATTAATTCCGCAGCTCTACCACTTAACCCTAAGTTGGGGACAACTTTATGCCAGGCAAGGTTTAACCTACTCTTAATCGTTTCCTGATCAACTTTTGCTACTTGATGTTTTGGTTGATCTGTTTCTTGCGGTTCTTTTTTAACCTTAGAAACAGATGTTTCTATTAATGATTCTTCTATAGCCGTTGATTTTTGTGATTCTACATTTTGCTTATGACTGGGAGCTTGAGAAGAAAGGTTTAAGTAGTCTGGGGGTTCGTCCCATGCTGGTACTTCATCCATAGGAAGTAGTGATACAGATTGGCGAGTACTATTATCTGTTTGTGTATCTCTTTCTTTATTGAGCTTTTCTTTATCGTACTTTTCTTTGTCCCGTTCTTTATTATTTTCTTTTTCAGTTAAGTTCGCGTCATTCGCTAGTGTTTTTTTTTTGCTTGACTCTAAGTCAGGAGTGGCTTGTGTATTAGCAGTCTCGAGTTGCATTCCGGTTTTTAGCGGCCTGAATGACAACATGCGCAATAGCATCATCTCAAAACCACTTTTTGGATCCGGAGAAAGGGATAAATCACCTCTTCCCTGAAGTGCTATTTGATAATAGAGTTGGACATCTTCCTTAGATAAGCTTTGTGCAAGATTTTTAATACTTTCTTCATCGTTTATCGCATCGGGTACCACTTGTTGCACGGCGACTTGATGCAATAAGGCGATTAAAGCGTCACAACTGGCATCGAAATCAGGACTAATTGATGCAAGTTCATCGACTTGTCCCAGTAATGCCGCACCATCACCGCTAGCAACTGTTTCTAATAATGAAACTAAGGGTTCATGAGAAACGCTACCCAACATATCGCGTACGGCGTTTTCAGTGACTGTTTCACCGGAGTATGCAATGGCCTGGTCTAGCAGACTTAAGGCATCGCGCATACTGCCATCCGCAGCTTTACCTAACAACTTTAAAGATGGTTCCTCAAAGGCGATTGATTCTTGCTTCAGTAAATAGGCAAGGTGTGATGATATTTTTTCTAAAGGCATGCGCTTTAGATTGAATTGCAAACAACGTGATAATACCGTTGCTGGTAATTTTTGCGGATCGGTTGTTGCAAATAAAAACTTAACGTGCGGAGGTGGTTCTTCCAGAGTCTTTAACAAGGCATTAAAACTATGTCCGGTAAGCATGTGAACCTCGTCGATCAGATAAACTTTAAAACGTGCTCTGGTTGGCGCGTATTGAACATTTTCAAGTAGTTCGCGAGTATCTTCAACCTTGGTGCGGGACGCCGCATCGACTTCGATTAAATCAAGAAAGTTGCCGGAAGCAATTTCTAGGCAGCTATTACATTTACCACAAGGTTTTGAGGTAACGCCAGTTTCACAATTCAGGCATTTGGCGAGAATTCTGGCTATGGTGGTTTTACCCACACCACGTGTTCCGGTAAAAAGGTATGCATGATGCAGACGATCGCTGTCCAAAGCATTGATCAAAGCACGTAATACATGCTCTTGACCGACCATTTCAGTGAAATTTTGCGGTCGCCATTTTCTTGCCAGGACTTGATAACTCATGGGAGAATCATAAATGAATCAGACGAATAACAATAGTAAAATCAGGCATTTCAAGAGATAAAATGCCACCCCCCTACTTTTACATGGTTTTTTAATTTAGCCTAATGAAAACCATGCCCTTCGGGTCATCGTCATGCTTCCGATGTTGTCTCTCTAACGTTCGGCTAGGCACTTTTTCTTATTACTCATGAAATTAATAATTGAGGAAGAAGAAGATTCGAATAATTAAATTCGTTGGAGGTGACCCACACCAGCTACACCTCGGCACCCGAATCCACTACTACCGTTGCTCCCTTCCGGGCCTGGCGGGGTTCGCAGTTTATCGTCGCGAGGGAACCAATGTGAGTCTCCACTGAAAGAAACTAACCCTGCAATGTTACCGTTGAAACAGGTGATTATTGCAGAGCGAAGAATTATGAGGGAAGATTAGATTTTTCACAATAGCGTAACGACTAAAAACATCACTAATGCCATTTACTGTTTCACATACCGTTGCTGTTATCCCATTATACAAATATCTGGGTAAATATGGTGCGATGTCACCACTGATCATTGGTAGCATGACTCCTGATATCGCATACCTAACTCCATTTCTGGTACATCAACGTGTTGACAGCCATTCTCTGATTGGCTTATACCTGTTTTGTATACCGATGGGATTGACCGTGTATTTTTTGTTTCATTTCCTAATGGCGCCTGTGATTTCTTCGGTTTTACCTGGTTTCGTACAAAAACATCTCGGAAACAACCTGTTTCATGGAAAGCTGCCAGAGATTCCTAGTCACGTATTATTGTTATCGTTAGTCATGGGTGCTTTTACCCATATCGTGTGGGACTTTTTTACACATCAATCAGGATTACCGCAGTTTGTGCATTGGATGGATGTGCCGCTTACCAGTATCGATGGTTATGACATTATGCCTTACCGTTTACTACAACATTTCAGCTCATTATTTGGACTTGCATTGCTAATATTTTGGGGATTGATGTGGTTTAACAGAAATAAAGTTCAGACAAGAAAAACCATAAATAATGAACCAGGTTGGAGAGCATCAAAGTCATTAACGGCTTTATCTTTACTCTTTATTGCAATATCAAGCATTGTAGGTGGACTCTTTTTAGGTCTGAGTAATATGCCTGAAACGGATGTCATGTATGGGCTTTATGGCGCTCAAGTTTTTTTGAGGTTTGTAATTGTTGGTGGAGCCGCAGCTTTCCTGGCGAGTACAATTGCAATGGGACTGTATTACCAATACCGGATTCGATCAGGTTTTTAAACGTGCTTTGATAACATCCATCAGTACATCAAAATCAAACTTCCTTTTATTATCCAGTATGTTTTGATGATGAGCTAAATCTGCGCTTAATACCTTGATGTTTTCCTTGGCTTTTTTGATTTGATCTTCAGTCATGTAATTCGCATCTTGGCTGATTTTCTCTACAAATTGCTGTAAAGCATCGAGTGTGTGGATGAAGAATGTACGCATATTATTGATAACATCATTCTTTTTATCTTCAGTATTCTTTTTATCAGGTTTTATCGATTCTACATTAAAAGCTAATTCATCTAAGATCTGCTTCGCTTGAATAGTTAATGGCTTAAGATCTACAGACCATTCCGCAGGCAGCTTTGACGAGATTTGATTAATCCTGTCGTAGGTTTCAAAACCTTTCTGCAACAATTCTGGAAATTGTTTTCTGTTTTCTTTGTCTTTCCACTGTTGTTGTTTTTCTGCTGCGAGTTCCGCACTTTTCTTATACGTTGATAAGACTATTTTTTTTATCTTCCGATAAATAAAAAACGTAATAAATCCTAGCAATAATGTGCTGACGATTATAAGAACAGGGAAAACAGTAAAGCGAAACATAGCTGTATTATATGGCTCAATGGAAGAGTATCAATGCTGTTAAGCTGGGTGGCTTTATAATTATGGTCACCCCACTACTTCTATGAGGTTTTTTAATCTCATATCCGGTTACTTTTGATGTTGAAAAATTGTTAGTCGATTATCGACCAATGTACAACGACAATTCCGTGAGGAATCTACGATGAACTTTTCTGGCTCTTGATGAGCCTAGAAAAGCCACCCTCAGACTTCGTGCCGTCGTCACTGTGTACAACGTTGTCTACGCTGCGCTTCGGATAAGCCATTTTTAGACAAATGCTGTAATTTCCTCCACAGTTTCTGCCCAGCGTTTCGTGTCTAATAAGGCAGAACGATTCATGAATGGTTTACCTTGCATACGCAGTAAACGTTGTGCTGATTCTGCGCTATGGTTAATTTTAGCATTGTCTAAAACTTCAATTGCTCCGGCACGATTATTACAAACTAAAACCATATCGCAACCCGCATCAATTGCAGCTTCGGCGCGTTGGGCAAAATTACCCATCACCGAGGCACCTTCCATAGTTAGATCATCACTGAAAATCACACCATCAAAAAGTAATTCATTTCGCAGTACTGTTTGTAACCAGTATTGGGAAAAGCCTGCAGGTTTGTCATCTATTTCTTTATAGATAACATGCGCTGGCATTACAGCGTCGAGACCCTGTTTAATCAAATCAGCAAAAGGAATAATATCTTCTTGCCAGATTTCTGCTCTACTACGTTTATCCACAGGAATTTCATGGTGTGAATCCTCTAATACTGCACCATGCCCAGGAAAATGTTTACCCGTAGATGCCATCCCTGCTTCACGCATACCTTTGATATATTCTGTAGCCAATGCAGAAATGGTTTTAGGATTACGGCTAAAGGAACGATCACCTATGACTTCGCTAACACCAAAGTTGACATCGAGCACAGGAGCAAAACTGAAGTCGATATCCATTGCACGTACTTCGGCTGCCATCAACCAACCATGTGAATAGGCTTTTTTTTCTGGAGAATCTGTATTTGCTAATTGAGCTATTGCAGGGAGTTTGGTGAATTCTGGTCGAAAACGTTGTACGCGACCGCCTTCATGGTCAACACAAATCAATAAAGGTTTATCTTTTGCTGATTCCCTAACGCTACTCACTAAATGTGAAAGTTGTTCTGTGGTTTCGTAGTTTCTGGTAAAGAATATAATGCCACCTGTGAGTGGATGATTGAGTAATTCTTTTTCTTCCTGAGTGAGTTCGGTTCCAACTAAATCCAGCATTACAGGTGCGATACCCATTTTATTCCCCTTTTTATACTTGTTTTGCTTCGTTTATTATACAAACTTTGATTAATTTCTATTCATTAAATATCTATATCTTTAACTATCTTTCAATTTTAGTTAATATTTGATCCAGCATCTAATAGTTATCTACCCAAGATTTAATAGGCAACCTATCCATGAATAGATATTTTGGTTTTTAGTGATAGTTACCAGTTGCATTTGCTATATTAGCATATTAGTATATCGTTAAATTAGGTTTTACTACTAATTCCCCCGTTTACTTTAATTACACGCTAGGAGTTTTAAAATGAAATTACAAATCGCTACTTTCGCAGCAATAATGGCACTATCAGGAACAGCATCAGCAGACTGGTTTGATGGTTTTAACGATGGTTCTGGTTCTGGTTCTGGTTATGGAAATGCAGCTGGAAATTCTTCAGGTGCAGGAAATGCAGCTGGCAACACATCAGGTTATGGTCAAGGCTGGGGAACTGGTAAAGGCGATGCAGACGGTGAAGTTGACTTTAGCATTACGTTTAAGGGTAAAGGTAGAACGGATATGGATACTGCTGGTAACCTAACCGGTAGCGGTCAAGGTGCAGGTAACACTGCTGGAAACTGGTATGGTGACGGCAACACTGCTGGTAGCTTTGTAGGTGATGGTTACGGTCGCGGTAATAACGATGGTTATGGATCAAACAGGCCATGGGGTGGCAATAACAACATGCCTTGGGGTAACAACTATAATCGTAATCGTGGTTATGCTCCACAGATGCAAATGCCACAACAGCGCATGATGCGCCCACAAATGCAAATGCCTCAGCAGCGTATGATGGCTCCTGCTTATGCAGCACCGAATTTTGATCAAATGCAAGCTCAAATGGAAGCTCAGCGTAAGCAATATGAAGCTTTCGCAAAGCAAATTGCTGCACAACAACAAGCTATGGCTCAAGCTCAACAGAAAGCTCAAGCTCCTGCAGCAAATACTGCGGCACCAGAGACTCCTGCTCCTGCTAAAGCTGAGTAACACCTGGATTAGCTTATAAGGTCACTAGCCGCCAAACATAAATGTTTGGCGGCTTTTTTGTGTCTGTTAGAAGTTTAAAAGGAATAAAACTTTAGCTGTAAATTACTTAATCTTTATTATCTTTACCGTTACGCGATAAGGATTATCCGCTTATCAGTGTCTCGGGATATTTATAGATTTGCATCTGTCAATATATCAGTATAGAAAACTAATTATAAATAATAATCATTATAAGGAGATTATGATGTCTAGAAATTACAATATTATGAATATGCAATTTAAAAATCATACTCTACAAAGATACAGCGAAGTAGATCTATTCTCTACTGACGGAAGAATCGGTAGAAAGCGTTATTTTCTGTATTCTGTAATACTTCCTTTTATTATATTTTGGAGTTTTGCAAGTATAGCCGGTGTACTGGTGCACATGGGAAGCGCTGCAACTAGTGCTTCATATACAATTCTGGGTTTAGCGATGTTGGCTATGTTTTTTATGCTTGTCCGTTTAACCATACAACGTTGTCATGACTTTAATCAATCTGGCTGGTTATCAGTACTTGCCGTGATCCCGTTTACAAACATTGTATTTGCCTTGATCCCAGGCACTAATGGATTAAATCAGTATGGCGAAGTACCAGAACCAGCGAACAAAGCAACTAATGTATTATTTTATTTATTACTTATAGTACTAGCAACTCTAGCTGCTGTGCTTTTATATCAGTTTTTTAAAGGGCCAGTTTTTAATGGTGTGATAGATAATTTGTTCACGTTCTAATTAAAAACAATCTCTTAAGTAATGATTTAATATCTTCAACGATTAGATAGAAAGTTGGAATCAATAATAAAGTAAGCATTGTCGCAAACAATATTCCAAAACCTAACGATACAGCCATAGGAATTAAAAACTGTGCTTGAGTACTCTTCTCAAGGATTAATGGCGTCAAACCAGCAAAAGTGGTTAAAGAAGTCAGTAGAATGGGCCTAAAACGGGCTTTTCCTGAAATTCGAATTGCCTCTGAAACAGCAACACCACTTTTTATTTTTTTGTTTGTATAGTCGACTAGAACCAATGAATCATTTACTACAACACCAATTAGCGCTAATACTCCCATGGCACTACTAATACTCAAGCTTAATCCCATAATTGCATGGCCACCTATTGCTCCAATAATACTGAATGGTATGACGCTCATTACCATTAAAGGTTGAAAGTAAGAACCGAAAGGAATGGCTAACAGAATGTAAATTACAGTTAAAGCTATGGCAAAACCAAAAAGCAGACTAGTACCAAATTTTTTCTGTTCCCTTTGCTCACCTTCCATATCGAATGAGATACCAGGAAATGTAGAAAGGGTGTCAGGAAACCATGTTTTTAAATCCGAAACCACTGAATTAGCTGAAATCTTATCTTTATTCAAGTCTGCGGTTACATTTATAATCCGTTGTCTATCAACTCGAGAAATAGTTGAAGATCCTCTACCGATAATGACATCTGCTACCTCACTTAATGGTACAGACGCTCCAGTAGAAGTACGTATCCTAAGATTTTGAAGTCCAGATAAAGAATAACGTTCGTTTTTAGGCGCACGTACCATAACTTTTATTTCAGATTGGTTTCTTTGAATTCTCTGTGATTCAGCACCAAAGATGGCATGTCGTACCTGCAAACCCAATGATGTAAGGTTCAAGCCTAATTGTTCTGCAGCAGGTTTTATTCGTAGTTGTACCTCGGCTTTACCCCCTTCATAGCTATTTTTAATATCAAACAGACCATCATATTCGCCTAATTTATCCTTTACTAAGAGTGCAACATCATTAAGTATAAGAAAATTAGTACCTGTTAGCTGAACATCGATAGGCTCTCCCCCTCTTCCTAGTTCAGCCCTAAAGCTAAGTTCTTTTACACCTGGTATAGTGCCAATTAATTTTTGCCATTCTTTAACAAGCTCTCTAGTGCTGATATTAAGCTTCCTTTCTTCAGGGGGAATTGTTTCAAAAGTTACTGAAGCTATATTCGACACACCAGTACTTCCGCTAGGTCTTCTGCCAGCATTTCCTACCGTGACTAAAATGTGCTTGATAAGGGGTTTACCTTTTTTTGGTTCGGACGTTCTTTGTGCTTTCTCAACGTTTAAAACATTTTCAATATTATTTTCTTTATTGGCTTCCTGGTATGGTTCTATATATTTTTGTTGTAATAATTCAGCACTTGATACCATTCTTTGCACATATTTTTCGGTAACTTCCAGTGCTGTTCCTTCCGGCATTTCTATAGTTGCTGAGACGATTTCGCTTTCTATGCGGGGGAAAAAAGTATATTTATACCTACCGGTTGTTACTAAAGTAATGGTCGTTATCAATACGGCAATAAAAATGGAAAGTGTTAAATAACGAAAATTCAGGCTAATATTTAAAAAGGGCCCATATACTTTATCAATAAACCAGACCAGGCTCTGTGCAATGGCTCTTTGCATTCTTGTAAAAATATTTAAGTTATCAGAATCTTTACGTAACTTCATATGACGTAAATGTGAAGGCAGAACAAGCTTAGATTCAATTAATGAGAATAAAAGAACTGGAATAACAACCATCGGAATTTGAGCAAATATTGGACCACGATCTCCATCAATTAATAATAAAGGCAAAAAGGCAGCAACAGTTGTTAACACCCCAAATGTGACTGGGACGGCTATCTCCTTAGTACCTTCGATGGCAGCTTTATAGGGGTTCCCGGTTCTTTGTAAGTGAGAATAAACATTCTCACCTGTTACAATAGCATCATCAACTACAATACCAAGCACAAGAATAAAACCAAACATACTGACTAGATTTAAAGTCATGCCAAGTTGCGGCATGACTGCTAGAGCACCAAGGAAACTAATAGGAATTCCTACACTAACCCAAAAGGCCAAGTCTGGTCTTAGAAATAATGCCAAGAGTAATAATACAAGACCAATACCCTGCACTAAGCTTTTGCTTAAGGTATTTAAACGTGCTTTTACAGTTTTGGAGCTATCCCTCCAGTAGGTTAAATATAGTCCAGCAGGTAAGCTTTCCATACGGCTATTAATGAAATCTTTTACAGTGTTAGCTAGTTGAATGGCATTTTGATCCCCAACTCGGGCAACATTGATAAACGCTGCTTTTTTTCCATCAAATTCACTATAAAGGGGATCTTCATTAAAGCCATCATTGATTTCGGCAATTTCATCAAGACGGATACTGGTCCCGTTTCTTTTACTAATGACTTTTATACTGGCGAAATCATCTTTCTTATATGCTTGCCCTAGTGCCCTCACCAATATATCTCCGGATTGGGTTTTTATCGTTCCACCTGGAATATCTCGGGAAGCATTACGAATCACTGAAGCGATATCATCAAGTGTTAAATCATATTGCCTTAACATTGCTTCTGGCACATTAATACTGATTTCCCATGGTCGAATACCGCCCATAGAAACTTGCGTCACATTGGGTAAACTTCTTATTTCATCACGAATTATTTCTGTATTTCTGCGCAACGAAACTTCATCTAGATTATCCTGGTAAAGAACAACTGTTATCACTTCTCTTGTTCTAATCAATTGCTCTACTGTCGGTCGCTCTGCATTTTCAGGAAATGAAGAAATACCATCGATTCTGGTCTTTATTTCATTAAGTAGTTTGGTCGTATCGTATTGTTTTAATATCTCAGCTCTAACTAATGATCTTCCTTCTGATGAATCACTGTAAATACGTTCTATACCCGGCAAATCACCTATAGCATCTTCAACTCGTATGGAAATTCCTTCTTCTACTTCCTGAGGTGTAGCTCCTGGATAAACGACTGTAATGTTAACTACATCTGCTTCAAACGAAGGGAAAGTCTCAAGAGGGATTTTTTTAAAAACGGCATAAAGCCCAAAAATTATTATTGCTATCATCAGTATATTAGCAGCGACTGGATTATTGACAAACCAGGCGATAACTCCTTCTGATTTAGGAGGTTTTGTAGCTATTGCGCTGTCCCCAATGTCTAGCGAGTTATTAGCCATTTATTTCTTTTCGCCTTTATTCTTTTGTTCTTTAGAGTCAGGGTATTGTGAGCTATTTTTTGACTTACCAAGCGCTTGTTTCTTATCTAAACTATTTTGTTGTTCCAGGGTAATGGCTTCCATACCATCAATCGCTTGAGTCAAATTAGTCGTAACAATTTGCTTCCCGATAAATTCAGGATTGGCCTCGACAACTGCTTCAGCAGTGGTATTCCATAACACCTTGACTGGTTCTATTTTAATCTTGCCATCTTCCAGAATTCTTATTTCACGGTTATATACAACGGCTATTGAGGGTAGTACAAAAACACTGTTAAAGGTCCTACCCTTAATTTTAGCTTTTAAATATTGGCCAATACGAATAGGAGTAGAAATGCCTTCTTTGGCTTCATAAGGATCATCCACACGTACTATGACGTTAATTTGTCTGCTTGCAGCATCCAAAGCTGCGCTCGTGCGAACAACACGCCCTATCCATTTATCATTCTTAACGCTATCAGGATTGCTAAGAATAACTTCAGGTAAGTCCTTAGTATCTATGCTTTTGTTGCGGAAAGCTTCAGGCATGCCCAGTAATTCGTACTGATTTAATGATAAAGGTAATACCACATTGACATAATCAGTTGCGTAAATTTCACCCAAAACTGTACCAACAGAAACATATTGACCAAAATCCACATTTTTCGTTAGTACTCTGCCTCTGTAAGGGGCACTTACCTGGGTGCGGGAGAGATTTAAAGTCTCTTGTTTTAACCTTGCATTTGTAGAATTGATTTTAGCCTGGGTAGCATTTCTTTTACTGGCAAAGGTAGTTTGTAAGCCTCTAAGATTCTGTAGTTGTTGTTGTAATTGATTGATTTTTTGATCTTCTGCGTCAACCAGCGAGCGTGAAATAAGTTTTTTATTAAGTAGTGATTTGACTCGAGCTAATTCCTTTTTACCCAATGCCAGATTTTGTTGGGCAAGTTGAATCGACTGTTTATTACTATCTTCTTCCGCTTTTATTTGTTTTAGGCTGGCTTCATTAGCGGCCACATCACTTTTAGCGATTTCAACTGAATTAAGGTAATTTGATTTATCGATTTCTAATAAGGCCTGGCCCTTTTCAAAGTAATTACCTTCCAGAAAATTGTCTGAAATATCAACTATTCGTCCTGACACTTCAGCGACTAGATTTGTTTGTGTGCCAGCATTGACTGTTCCGGACGCTTCAATATTAACGGTATATTGGGTAGGTTTAAGTGTTTCTACTTCTACGACTGTTAGACGTTTAACGAAGGGTCTTTTACTTGCTTCGGGTGCGGTTTCTTTAAGGTGTTTGGCGTAGGTAAAGGCTGCTGCCAGGACAAGGATAGGTAGAATAATTTTTAACATTTAACTTCCATAGAATTATCAATATAAACAGATGCTTTATAGGTATTTCTGTTAAATATTGTGAACCAAGGAGTTTATTGACACCCCCCTACTTATAGCCAGTTTTTTTATCGTTAAATAGCTATTTTTAAGCAAATAATTATCTGATATATAATTATTTAGTGCAATTTATCAACACTAACTATGTGTATTTACCTCAAAACTATATAAAAAACTATATAAACGTCTTGATAAAGTTGATTTTGCATTGCAACATACCCGCAAATAAATAATAGCTTAGACGAGTACATCATAATCCATGAAAATAGCTCTTTGTCTTTTATTACAAATTTTTACATTTACTATTTACGCTGATGATATAGATTTATTCATCATGGCAGGTCAATCAAATATGCAAGGCTGGCGGAGTGATGCCGCTTTATACCCTCCAGACCCAACATTCAAGGATAGTGAGATTCTGTTTTATTTTGAAGCGTTAAATTATGGTTCCTCAAATAAACATTGGAAAACATTAGGTCCTCAAATAGGCCACTTTCAAAAAGGTCATTTTGGACCTGAAGTCAGTTTTGCTAGATCACTATTACAATTGAACATGCGTCCTGCAATTTTTAAATACAGTTCAGGAGGCTCCAGCATAAAAAATGATTGGAAAGCACCCGGTCAAAATGGCTTGTATGATGATATGGTACGTAATCTTAATAAAGCGATACATGAGCTTAAAAATCAAGGGCATACCGTCACACCAAGAGCGTTTGTCTGGATTCAGGGCGAGAGTGATGCTAATGACCTCTATTTGGCAAAAGAGTATCACTGGCGCTTAAACAATTTATTAAAGAACATGCGCAATCATGTGTTACGAGACCCAACACTACCGGTGATACTAAGTGTTGATGAACAACACCCCCGAGTTCGGATACATCCAGAAGTCGTAGAAGCACAAAAGCAATTAGCTAATAATGACCCCTCCATTACCTTTATGTCTATGAATGGATTAGAAAAATATGATGTTACCCACCTAACCGCTAAGGGTACGATAAACCAAGGGGAACGTCTTTTTCTGATGTATAAATTAGCCGTTGTTTACTAACCGCTTATCTAGTGATTCTTTACCCCCTTCTTTAGGTAGAATAAAATCGTTCTAAGGTAAAATAATAATAAAATTGGGGTATAACAATGAAGTCCTTAAAGAAATCCGTGATACTGCTCGGATTAATCTCTATCGTTTCTTTATCTTTTGCTGATCTACCAAAAGAATTTGATTATAAAAAAGCATCAACCAATTATGTTGATAATACTACTGGCGGTTTTGGATCTGTATCAAATCCTTATTTCTTTGGTGGATCGATTGGTGCATCTGAAGGTAGCAGTTATTGTTCTGGTGAATTTAACTGTGAAGATACAGATACAGCATGGAAAGTATTTGGTGGATACAAATTCACAGATAAGCTAAGCGTAGAAGGTGCTTATATGAATTTAGGTGATATCCATAAAAACGGTGAAAATTCTGATGTGAGCGCACTATCAGCTTATGGTGTTGGGACTCTTCCAGTCACGGAACAGTTTGATGTATTTGGTAAAATTGGAGCTTCTCGCTGGAGTAGTGACAATACTAATGGTAGCACTAGTGGTTTTGGTGCCAGTTATGGTGTCGGTGCTAAAATGAATATCAATGAGAACACTAAACTTCGTGCTGAGTGGGAAAATGTTTTGGATATAGAAACTTCTGATTCTGATTCCACAGATGTAAATATGTTGAGTGTCGGTATTGAATTATCAACCTTCTAAATAATTATATAATTAACACAAAAAAGGCAGCTTTTAGGCTGCCTTTTTTAATGATATTCGATAGTGATTACCTTGAAATATTACTCAGGGCTAAATGATGATCCACAACCACAGGTAGTTTTTGCATTGGGGTTACGTATCACAAATTGCGAACCTTCAAGGCCTTCTGTGTAATCTATATCAGCACCTACTAGATATTGAAAACTCATTGGGTCGATCAATAATTTAACACCATTTTTCTCAACTGTCGTATCTCCATCATTGATACTCTCATCGAAAGTGAAGCCATATTGAAAACCTGAACAACCTCCGCCAGATACAAACACTCGTAGCTTTAGATTGTCATTTTGTTCTTCATCAATCAATCCTTTTACTTTATTAGCAGCTGCATCTGTAAAATTTAAAATGGGAGCTGCACTTGCTGTTTCTATTGTAGCGGTTTCTGTTGTCATGATATTAACCTTGATAAAAATCGTTTAACTTTATTTATTTAAATATGTTTAGAATATTGTATTAGTTTACCCTAAATTAGCTCATAAACTAAATTAACCATATCTTTCTAATGATATAGAATAGTGATGAATTGATAGTATTAATTGGGCAATACTAATCAGCATCTTGCCTGATTAGTTTGCCATTAACTTCCGCGCCAACAGGCAATTCTAGTTTATTGTAATGCACATCTCCATTAATGCGGGCTTTATCAAATAATTCAACCTTACCCTCAACATAAACATTGCCATCTATTTGTCCGTTGACGATTAAATGGTTGACTGTAACGTCACCGACGATTAAAGCGCCTTCACTTAAAATCAATAAGGATTCTTTTCCTTCAGAATTAATATTCCCAATCACCGTCCCAACAATATGCATATTTCCTTCAAAGTTCATGTGGCCTTCAATAATGGTATTTGCACCCACTAATGAATCTATTTTAGCTCGGTGGATTTCGTCATATTTCTTTTTTTTTCTCAGCATATTATTTCCTGAATCATTTGCTATCTTTACTAAGGCAAAAGGGCTGGTTTGTTTATAGCGGTATTTTCTTCTAGTCCAAGCATCAGATTCATATTTTGTACTGCTTGACCCGCCGCGCCTTTTACCAGATTATCAATCACAGATAATACAATCACACGAGAACTATCAGGAATTCTATGTATAGCTATTTGGCACATATTAGAAGCTTTAACGCTTCTTGTTTCAGGATGGGAACCGCTTGGTAGCACATCTACAAAAAGCTCGTTTTTATAGCGATCTTCGTAAAGTGTTTGAAAATCCAAAGTGCTATTAGAATTAGCGTAGATAGTTGCATGTATGCCTCTGATTATAGGTAACAAATGAGGCACAAAGGTTAAATCTACTTTAGCATCTGCAATCAGAGAAAAAATCTGGGAAATTTCAGGCATATGCCGGTGACCACCAACCCCATAGGCTTTGAAACTTTCACCCATTTCGCTAAATAGTGTTGCTATATTAGCTTGTCTACCTGCTCCACTAACGCCTGATTTTGTATCAGCGATGATATTGTCTAGATCTATCAAACCAGATTCTAGTAATGGCAACAACCCCAAAATGACTGAGGTTGGATAACAGCCCGGATTAGCCACAAGCTTCGCAGATTTGATTTGCGCTCTATTGATCTCGGGTAAACCATAGACAGCCTGTTCTACTAATTCGGGGCATACATGGGTCATCCCATACCATTTACTCCAGACATCAAGGTCTTTGATTCTAAAATCTGCGGCGAGATCGATAACCTTGACTCCTGCTTTTACTAACTCAGCAGTATGTTTCATGGCAACACCATTAGGCGTTGCAAAAAATACTAAATCGCATTTAGCTAAAGCCCCAGTTGTTGGATCACTAAATTCTAAATCAATAAAACCACGTAAATTAGGAAACATAGAATCAACTCGTGTACCTGCATTGGAGCGCGATGTAACATATGTAATTTCAACCTCTGGATGGGTTGCAAGGATTCTGAGTAATTCAACGCCGGTATAACCTGTGGCACCAACAATTCCTATCTTTTTCACTGTAGCCTTAACCTGTTTATGTTTGAATTGATTAATCATACCGTGATTTATGTATGATATACATACTTGAAAATCATACAAATGACACCATTTTATTAACGCGGGACGTATAAAATATAAGACAGTTTGCGAAACCTGCACCCCTTTAATTGCAGTCGTTGCGTGTGAATAGTTTTTTTCAACGTCGAATGCTATAGTTATTTCATATTAATTTGAATTATTTCAACTTTGCAGATACCAAACATAATGAACAATACGAAAATGAAACTTAAATTCCCATTTTTGAATACTTTTTTAAAGTACTCATTGTTCACAGTCATGCTTTCAATAACTTCTGGTTGTTTAGGAACACCACCTGCCGGGACTTCTTTAATTGAGTCTGCAAATGCTGCTGAAAAAACAGAAACAAGCCTTGAGCAACTAACGCCAAGACATACGTTTGAATACAAAATTATCAATAGTATGTTGAAGCGCTATCATTATAAGAAGTTTGAGCTAAATGATGCTTTTTCTGGAGAGATACTCGATCAATATATAAAACAACTTGATCCAAGCCGTATTTATTTCACCCAGGCGGATATTGATCAATTTAACCAACACCGTGATAAATTTGATGATTATATTAATGCGGGTGAAACCGAAGTAGCGGTAAATATTTTCAAGAAATATCAGCAACGTGTCAATGAACGCTCTAAATATGCGATCAAGCGTCTCAATCAAAAAATCGATTTCAATAAAGACGAAGACTACAATCTAGATCGTGAAAAAGCGAGATGGGAAGTTAATGAAACAGCTTTGAATATGCTTTGGGACAAGCGTATAAAAAATGAATACATCAATCAAATACTCTCTGATGAGAAGCCTGCAAAAGTCATAGACAAACTGAATAAGCGTTATGCCAGTATGACTAAGAGAACCAACCAGATAAAAAGCAATGAATTATTTCAGACTATTGTAAATGCTTATGCAGGTGCAATAGAACCACATACATCTTATCTATCACCTCGTTCGTCTGAGCAATTTGATATAAATATGAGTCTATCCCTTAGTGGTATAGGTGCAGTCCTTAGAACAGATGAAGAACATACTAAAATTATTAGTGTCGTTCCAGGTGGGCCAGCTGATCTAACAGGCAAAATATCAGCAGGAGATAGAATTATTGGTGTTGGTCAAAAAACTGAAAAAAGTATTAAAGATATCGTTGGTTGGCGCTTAAGCGATGTAGTTAATATTATTCGTGGTAAAAAAGGCAGCACAGTCGTTTTGTCAGTATTGCCTAACGAAACTGGTTTAAGTGGTAATGCTAAGACAGTTAAAATTGTGAGGGATAAAATTAAACTTGAACATCAGGCAGCAAGTAAAAGAATCATTGAAATAGAAAGGCCAGAAGGGAAAGTAAAGGTTGGTGTTATTGATCTACCTTCTTTTTATATTGATTTTAAAGCCCGTAATCGCGGTGATGCTGAATACGCAGGAACCACCCGTGATGTTAAAAAACTGCTAATTGAATTAAACAAAGAAGGAATCGATGATTTGATTATTGATCTGCGTGGTAACGGTGGTGGATCATTAAGTGAGGTTGTTTCATTGACTGGTTTATTTATCGATCAAGGCCCTGTAGTGCAAATCAATGACACCACAGGAAGAACTGATATATTGCGCGATAATGATTCTGAAGTTGCCTACAGCGGCCCGATGGCCGTATTAATCGATAAAGGTAGCGCTTCAGCGTCTGAAATATTTGCAGGAGCAATACAGGATTATAAACGTGGTGTGATTATAGGTGAAACCACATTTGGTAAAGGTACGGTTCAAACTGTGTTACCACTTGAGTCTTACACCCGTAAAACCTTTGATAAACCTTTAGGTCAGATCAAAATTACTAGCGCTCAGTTCTTCCGTATAAATGGTGAAAGCACACAACACAAAGGTGTGGTGCCTGATTTATCGTGGGATTTACCACAAGTAGAAGGTGATTTAGGAGAGCGCGCATTTAAGAATGCTCTTCCTTGGAGACGCATTGAAATGGCTAAGCATAAAGACTATCAAAAAGCATTTGGCGTTACAGCTCTTCAACAAGCGAGAGCAAAGTCAGCAGAACGTATTACCAATGATCCTAAATTCAAAACAACGGTTGCTAGAGTAAAACTGTTAGTGGATGCCGGCAATGAAAAGGTCGTTTCTCTTAATTTGAACAAACGAAAAGCCAAGCGAGCTGATTTTAATAAGCAATTATTAGCTCTTGAAAATAACCTGCAAAAGGCAAATGGTTTGCCAGCGTACAAAACCATTAAAGAATTACGTGATGCACAAGAAAAGAAAAACGATGATATCTTTACAAAAAAGCCTGTTGATGTTTTCCTGAATGAAGCAGCGCATATATTGACTGATTTACAAAAATATAATGTTATGGCTGCAGACGCTAATAAATAAATGCATATAAGTAGGGGTGGCAATAAATTTATATTGGCATTTTATTTAGCTCGATCATTGTACATCGACGGTTCCTAACGGAATCTACTATGTACTTTTCTGGCTCTTGGTGAGCCTAGAAAAGCCACCCCCCTACTTTTAGCCTGTTTTTATTTTATCAAACATTAATTTTGCTGAAACTAGGTTACAGCCAGAGTACAAATAACCAAACAATTGCTGTATTCATCATTGCCACAAATACCGCCGCAGAACCCATATCTTTGGCTCTGCCTGATAATTCATGGTGTTCTCCGCCGAAACGATCCACAACCGCTTCAACTGCGGAATTTAATAATTCAACAATCAATAATAACAGTATGCTACCAATCAATAGCGCTTTTTCGATGCCGGAATCTCCAAGCCAAAAGGCTATAGGCGTGGATATTGCCAATAACCAGACTTCCTGGCGAAAAGCTTCTTCGTGTTTATAGGCAGCTTTTAAGCCTAACCAGGTAAAGCCTAAGGCTTTTATCCAGCGTGTTACACCCGTATTACCACTGCCAGCCATAGTGGCTCCTTCAATTATATAATTTATAGGTATTTATTGTTTATCTATAGCTTTCAATAGAAGGACAAGAGCATACCAAATTACGGTCGCCGTACACATTATCTATACGATTAACTGTAGGCCAATACTTACTGGTTGCAATGACACCCTTAGGCATAACTGCTGTTTCCTGTGAATACGGCCGATCCCAGTTTTCAGAAATATCAAATATAGTGTGAGGTGCATTAACCAAAGGATTATTGTCCACAGACCAAATACCTGTTTGAACATTATTGATCTCTTCTCTGATCGCTATCATTGCTTCACAGAAGCGATCTAACTCATATTTAGATTCTGATTCTGTTGGCTCGATCATTAGTGTGCCAGCGACAGGAAATGACATTGTGGGCGCATGGAAGCCATAGTCCATCAATCGTTTGGCGATATCTTCCTCAGTAATTCCGGAGTCATGTTTTATTGGGCGAATATCGATGATACATTCGTGAGCCACCCGACCATTCTTGCCTCTATATAAAACTGGATAATGAGGTGCCAATCGCTCGGTGATGTAATTAGCGTTGAGGATCGCCATTTTACTTACTTCTGCATTACCCTTAGCACCAAGCAGCTTCATATACATCCATGAAATAGTCAGGATAGAAGCACTACCGAAAGGAGCCGCTGATACGGCATGAGTTTTATTATCAGTGTTTTTAATGTGGCCTGGTAAAAATGGTACCAAATGGCTACGAACACCTATTGGACCTACTCCAGGTCCGCCACCACCGTGAGGTATAGCAAAGGTTTTATGTAGATTAAGATGTGAAACATCAGAACCAAATAACCCAGGCTTACACAGGCCTTTCTGAGCATTTAAGTTGGCACCATCAAGATAAACTTGACCACCACAATTGTGGATGATCTCGCACATTTCAACGATTCCTTCCTCAAACACACCGTGAGTAGATGGGTAGGTAACCATGATGCAAGCTAGGTCATCTTTGTGAGCTTCTGCCTTTTCACGTAAGTCTTTTAAATCAACATTACCGTTTTCATCACAATCCACTAAGACAATTTTCATTCTTGCCATGGCTGCTGATGCTGGATTGGTGCCATGAGCAGATGTAGGGGTTAAACAAATATTACGATGCCCCTGCCCTATGCTTTTATTGTAACGGTTAATAGCAACAAGACCCGCGTATTCACCTTGGGCACCTGAATTCGGTTGCATAGAAACTGCTGCATAGCCTGTTACTTCAGATAACCACTCTTCCAATTGATCGATCATTTCATAATAGCCGTCGGTTTGATCACGTGGAGCAAAAGGGTGAATATTCGAAAATTCTGACCAGCTAAGAGGCATCAATTCACTCGCTGCATTTAACTTCATCGTGCAAGACCCTAAAGGAATCATTGCATGAACTAGAGATAAATCTTTGTTTTCAAGACGTTTTAAGTAACGCATCATTTCAGTTTCTGTTTGATGCTGCTTGAAAACTTCATGAGTGAGGTATGTAGTTTCACGTTGATAGGCTTCTGGAATACCTGATTCACAATTACCATTGATGATTTGCTCATCAAGCTGACTAACTGTTAGACCATGGCCATTGCCAAAGAAGATATCAAATAAATCTTGAAGATCATTAGCGGTTTTGGTTTCATCAAAACTCACACCGAGTTTATCTGAATCAACTAAGCGTAAATTAATACCTTTACTTAAAGCTGCATCATAAAAATCCTGTTGATGGTCTCCAACATAAATAGTTAATGTGTCAAACCAAGATGTATTTACAATATATTCTGCTTTAGACAGGTCACTTTGACGGACAGCTGCAGCAAAAATACTGGTTAAACGATTGATTCTTGATGCAATTCGCTTGAGTCCTTCAGCGCCATGATATACCGCATAAAAACCAGCCATATTAGCCAACAACGCCTGTGCAGTACAAATATTGGATGTTGCTTTGTCACGGCGAATATGTTGTTCACGAGTCTGCATAGCCATACGCAGACCTTGATTGCCACGAGAGTCAACGGATACACCTATGACACGTCCAGGAACAGAACGTTTTAGTTTGTCTCGTACAGCGAAAAAAGCAGCATGAGGTCCACCAAAGCCCATTGGAACTCCGAATCTTTGAGAGCTTCCAAAAACAATATCTGCACCCATTTCACCCGGTGCCTTTAATAACACTAAAGACATTAAGTCAGCTGCTACACAGACTAATGCTTTTTGATCATGTGCCTGAGTGATTATGGATTCGATATCAGTGACAGATCCAGTTGTTCCAGTGTATTGAAGCAGAACACCAAATACTTCGTGATTTTCTAATTCATCTTGAGGGTTACCAATGATTAATTCAAAACCAAAATATTGGGCACGTGTCTTCAATACTTCTAGAGTTTGAGGAAAGACTTCTTCATCCACAAAGAATTTATCTGTTTTTAGACGATTAGATCGTTTACATAAAGCCATGGCTTCAGCTGCTGCTGTCGCTTCATCGAGTAATGAAGCGTTTGCCATATCCATGCTAGTTAAATCCATGACCATTTGCTGAAAGTTGAGTAAACCTTCCAAACGGCCTTGTGATATTTCAGCCTGGTAAGGTGTATATGCTGTATACCATCCTGGGTTTTCTAATACATTACGCTGAATTACGGGTGGTACGATGGTGTCGTAGTACCCCATTCCAATAAATGATTTATTTACACTGTTTTTATTAGCTATACCACGCAGAGTGTCTAAAGCTTCTCTTTCAGAGCAACTATCGTCAAGTTTAAGTGGCTCTCTGATTCGGATACTTTCAGGTACCGTTTTATCAGCTAATTCATCAAGAGATGAAACCCCAATTACTTCTAACATTTCTGAAATGTCTACTGTTTGAGGTCCTATATGACGAGAGATGAACTCATCATGCTGATCTAAATTATCTAGTGGTAAGTTTTTCATAGTTATTGGCAGCTTAGTATTTTAGTAAAAATGGTACTTATGGAATAGTGTTATTCTTGACACTCAGCTTCATAGTCATCAGCACTTAAGAGGTTATCTAAATCAGCCATGTCGTTTAGTTTCATACTGAAGATCCACCCTTCTCCAAATGGAGCTGAGTTTATAAGTTCAGGTTCAGCATCAAGCTCTTCATTCACTTC
Source organism: uncultured Gammaproteobacteria bacterium (assembly GCA_963760355.1). Classification (GTDB taxonomy): domain Bacteria; phylum Pseudomonadota; class Gammaproteobacteria; order Thiotrichales; family Thiotrichaceae; genus Cocleimonas. The sequence goes on from CAVXCT010000034.1 coordinate 48,817, forward strand.
AGTCACTTCACCAGCTAGAGGTGCATACATATCAGAAGCTGCTTTAACAGATTCAATAACACCGCAGTTTTCTTCTTCAGTAAGTGTTGTTTCTACTTCAGGTAATTCAACAAAAACGACATCACCTAATAACTCTTGTGCATGCTCTGTAATACCAATAGTTACTGTTCCATCTCCATTATCTCTAACCCACTCATGAGTTTTTGTGTATTTAAATTCGCTAGGGTTTTCATTGCTCATGTTTTTCTCCAGTATTATTAAAATGATGGTGTATAAATAAAATGTTTAAATTCGTGTTTATCTGAATAACTATCTAAACGAGTGCTTTACCATTTCTTACGAAAGGTGGTTTAACAATTCGAGCAGATAAAAGTTTTCCTCTAATATCTACCTGGCATGTATCTGTTGCTTCTTTAGGGATTCGTGCAAAAGCAATTGCTTTACCTAAGGTAGGTGAGAATGATCCGCTAGTAATCTCACCGTCACCAAATTCCGTAGTTACTTTTTGATGTCCGCGCAATACGCCTTTATCTTCAAGAACTAAGCCGACAAGTTTTACTTTTGAACCGTTTTCTTTTTCTTGCTGTAATGCTGCTCTGCCAATAAAATCTCTATTTTCTGGCTCCCAGGCTATTGTCCATCCCATTGCCGCAGCTAAAGGTGAAATACTTTCATCCATATCGGTTCCATATAGATTCATACCGGCTTCTAGGCGAAGCGTGTCACGTGCACCTAGCCCTATTGGTTCAACACCTTTTTCTAATAACTTGTTCCATAAATCTACAGCAGATTCATTAGGTACCATAATTTCATAGCCATCTTCTCCGGTATAACCAGTGCGCGCATAAAAGCTATCACCTAGTTGAACACCAAAAAAGGGCTTTAAAGCAGATACTTGCTGTGCTTGTTCTTCAGATAAGGTTGAATTGGCTTTTTCTCTAGCGTTAGGTCCCTGTACTGCGATCATCGCTAAATCATCACGTTCTGTAAGAGTTAGATCAAAATCTTTTGCTTGTTGCTTAATCCATTTTAGATCATTCTCGCGTGTAGCTGCATTAACAACCATGCGGTAAAAATCATCAGCAAGGTAATAAACAATTAAATCATCAATGACACCAGCTTTTTCGTTCAGCATTGCACTATAAAGAGCTTTCCCAGGATCTTTTAGTTTAGCTACATCGTTAGCTAATAGGTATTGGAGGAACGATTTAACACCATCGCCTTTAATGTCTAAAACTACCATGTGAGAAACATCAAACATGCCTGCATCTTCTCTTACTTGCTTATGTTCTTTTACTTGGGAGCCATAATTAATGGGCATATCCCATCCTGCAAAATCAACCATTTTACCGCTAGCTTTGAGATGCTGTTCATATAGAGGTGTTTGTTTAGCTACATTATTCTGGGGTGACTCGGACATATATATTTCCTTTAAAAACTAAAAATTTTAAACAAAAAAAAGGGGCGGCAGATTCTATGATCTGCCGCCCCCTCTGTCCTTGTACCTGAGAGAGTCCCTAAATCTACTAATAAATCTGTAATTTAGGTTAAACCCTTCGGTGGAAACTTTGTTTCACTCTCCAGAGTCAGTGTTTTTTTCTGCAGTCCTTTTACCTGAGCGTTTCCGAGCGGATTTGCGCCTTCGGTGTTCGACATCTTTAAAGTTAACCCTTAGCTAACTTAATGTTTGCCGAATCTCTCCTGCATAAAATTTAACTGAATTTTGAACTATACCTCAGCTTGAGTTAATGAGAAAGTAATTTAATAGATAACAAATTACTTTTTATCAGCTTCCAGTGCAGCAGCTAATCTATCCGCTGGCATATAACCTGGAATTATACGTCCAGTTTTTGTGACTAAAGCAGGTGTTCCTGTTACGCCCAATTCCTGTCCTAATGTATATTGAGCTTTGATAGGATTATCACAAGTCTTGTCCGCAATAGGCCTTCGTTCTTTTGCATCAGTCATTGCTTGTAACTGGTCATCTGCACACCACATGCTTACAGCTTTTTTATAAGAGCCAGAACCTATTCCTGCTCTTGGGAACATAAGGTATTCAACAGTGATACCTTTAGCATTTAATTCAGGAACTTCTCTATGTAATTTTGCACAGTAAGGGCAATCAATATCTGTAAATACTTTGACTACGTGTTTTTCATCTTTAGCCTTGAAAGTAACAGGCTTATTATCTTGTCTATCTATTATTGCTTTTCTAACAGTTCGCTTGGCAACTTCAGATAAATTTTCCCTAGTATCCAGGTTGATCATATCTCCAGCTAAAAAGTATTTTCCATCCTGAGATACATAAATAACTTCAGTACCATACATAACTTCGTACACGTCCGTGAGTTTGCTTTCTTTGATTGAAGATGGCTCTATTCTAAACCTGGTTTTAAGCTTTTGTTTTAAACTGGTGATAGTTTTTGCTGTATCTTTACTTTCAACTTTAGCAAACCCAGGTGTCATCGTTAAAGCCAGTATGAATAGCGATGTTCCCAATATTATTTTATTAATCATTTTTATCCCTTAAATTTATTAATTTTCATACCCTATATAAGGTAGTTACTTATATTATCAATCGTGATTTTATAATAAAATAGGCCTTACGCACAAATTACAACTAATTAACATATTATTTGCTGAATTAGATGTATCTATTTTAAGTGATATTTCTAACTATCCACGCGGATGATGTTTTTGATGAATCGTTTGTAATCGTGCTTTAGCTACATGAGTATATATCTGTGTAGTTGACAAATCACTATGACCCAACAATAACTGTACGACCCTCAAATCTGCTCCATGGTTCAATAAATGTGTAGCAAATGCATGTCTTAATGTGTGAGGTGACAGTTTTTGTTTAATTCCAGACTGCTGTGCGTATCGTTTAATTAGATACCAGAATGCTTGTCGTGTCATACCAGAACCTCTTCGAGTAACAAAAAGTTGGTCACACACACCTTTTCCAGACATTAACTCTACTCTAGACTCTGCTAGATATTTTGTTAACCATATAACGGCCTCATCACCCATAGGCACAAGTCTTTCTTTATTACCTTTACCTATAACTCTTACAACCCCCTGCTGTAGGCTTAATTGATTATATCGTAACGAAACAAGTTCAGAGACACGTAACCCAGTAGCATAAATGAGTTCTAACATAGCTCTGTCTCGAAGACCTATCGGGTCATCAATCAATGGAGCACTGAGTAGCATTTCAATTTCTGTTTCAGTCAAAGTACTAGGCAAGGGTTTACCCAACTTTGGTAACTCCATTAAAGCAGTTGGATCTACTTCGATAACGCTTTCTCTTAGTTGATAACGATAAAAGCGTCTTAACGTAGAAATAACACGGGCTATACTAGTCGTTTTACTGCCTTTTTGTATACGTTCAGCAATATAATCTAATAAGAGAGAGTAGTTTACTGCTAATAAACTACTTTTTTTAGAAGCTAGCCAGATTGATAATGCTTTAAGATCTCGCCCATAAGCGGCTAAGGTATTATCACTTAATCCTCTTTCTGACCATAGGGCATCCAGAAAACTCTCAATTATATCGATATCACTAGACATTTTTAGATATCCATTTTTCGTAAATCATTTTTGTGAAATCTCTAGCAACTATCATAATTGATTGATATTAACTAATGGCAAAAGCAGTATAATACCTTCTTTATTACAACACTATGATGTTTTCAACATGAGTCCATTTCTTAAAACAGCCTTAGAAGCTGCACAATCAGCACAAGAAGTTATTAATAAATACTATGCTGGAGACTTTCAGATTGAAATCAAACCAGATGAAACCCCCGTTACTATTGCTGATGTAGAGACGGAAAAAACAATTAAAAAAATAATCCTTGATGCATTTCCTGATCATGGTTTTTTTGGGGAGGAAACAGGTAAAGTAAATGAAGATGCTGAATATAACTGGTTAATTGATCCTATTGATGGCACTAAAAGTTTCGTACGTCGCTACCCTTTCTTCTCAACTCAAATCGCTTTAATGAGAAATGGTGAATTAATACTTGGTGTCTCAAACAGCCCTGAATTTAAAGAGATGGCATACGCTGAGTTAGGAGAAGGCGCATTCTTGAATGGTAAAAGAATCAGCGTAAGCGATATTGACACAATTAAAGGTTCTACTCTATCCATGGGTAACATTGCATCTATTGCAAAAAGCGATCAATGGAAAAATGTTGGTAATTTGGTAGCAAATGTAAATCGTGTAAGAGGTTATGGAGATTTTTACCATTACCATTTATTAGCGAGCGGAAAAATTGACATCATTCTAGAATCTGACGTGAACATTCTAGATATAGCTGCACTTGCTGTCATTGTAAGAGAAGCTGGAGGTGTTTTTACTGATCTTTCTGGAAACGAGCTAAACCTTGATACTAAATCGGTGCTGGCTTGTAGTAATAAGGTTGTTCATGCTCAGGTTTTAGCAGACATTTCCTATTCAGGATAAGTTATTGGGTTAATCTGTCAGAAGTACAAATTCCTATTAGTAATTGTTTTTCTATATTTGTATAACCAAAGTTTCTGTCTAATTGTTTCTGACAGACCTCACGGAGTTGTTCTTTCTTTTGTAAATAGCTCGAATCATGAAAAGCCTGATGTGTTTCTTGATAATTACTAACTATGCAGTTAACAACAGCCAAATTTAATTGATCACTATTCTGAATAGATTTACTTAATAAAGACTGACAATTTTGAGCTACCTGGATTTTATTCATACTAGAGATCAAGTTATCTTGCTTTTTTACAGACAATATCTGTGGAATGTATTCATCAGATGGAGCTAAAGTTAAATTATTAACAGTTGGAATATTATTTTTGTTATCCGTCTTGGGTGGGATTTCAAGAGAGCTGATATTATTGGATTTATCAACTTTTAAGTAATCAATCCAGTGATACTTGATACCCAGATAAATTATCAATAATGCAAGAATCATTGATAATACTATTGTCCTGAATATTGGTTTGAGAGATAACATCATCTCGATTTTACCAATTATTCAATTAATGTATAGGCAGTAACCATATATTAATGCTATCGCTTAAATCTCAAGCGTATTTATTCTCTAACAAGACTTTCTTTTTATTTTGAGAGTGGTATTTAGCATAGTATTTTGCATTAGCACTTGGGTTTTTAGCGTTAATTAATAAAAAACCAGATACATTATTCTTGACTCGTCTCAACTGTCCCAATACATTTTTTATTGACCGTGCATCCAAGTTATCTTCTTGAGCAACTATCAGTGTGGAAGTTGCAAGTGAAGATAAAACTAGTGTATCTGCAAAGCCTGTAATAGGTGGAGCATCAATAATGACGTAATCGAATATACTGGATCCTTGTGTTGTTAAATAAGACATTCTTTCATGGCTTAATAGACTTACCGGGTCTAATTCATAATTTCCTGCTGTAATGGCATATAAACCAGGAATACTTTTTACAGGTTGAGTAATACCGACAAGATCGCTTTCACCTTTTAAGTAATGGCTTAAACCTCTCTTATTATTGATATCTAGTTTTTTATGAAGTGACGCATGTCTGATGTCAGCATCTACAAGTAGTACTTTTTTTCCCATCTGAGCGTATGAGGAAGCTATGTTAACAGCTGAGGTACTTTTACCTTCACCTGTATTAATACTAGTGATCAGCATTATATGCTCATCTTCATTTTTGAACATCAAACGAACATTAGTAGCGAGTATTCTATAGGCTTCCGCTGCCGGAGAGTGTGGTATTTTATGTGTAATAAAATCTAATTGCTTTTTCATCGAAGACTTTGTTATTCGAGGAATCATACCCAGCACAGGTAAACCAGTTAACTTTTCTAAATCATCAGAAGACTTAATACTTTGATCCAAAGATTCACGTATAAAAGCAAATACCAAGCCAAGGATTAATCCAGATAATAACCCTAAAAGTATATTCATTTTAGGTTTTGGACGATATTTGTTTACAGGTATTACGGCGGGTTCTACTATGCTGATGCTGCTAGTATTAGCAGCAGATGCTACGCTTACTTCTTCTAAACGTTGTAATAGGCTATTGTATACTTTACTGCTGCTTTCAACTTCTCGTTTTAGATTATTGTAATCAACGCCACTGTCTTGCAAATTACGCATGGTGGTATTGAATTGTCCTAGCTCGGTTCTAATTTTATCTTCTTGTCGTTTCGCTGCTTTATAATCAGCTTGCATCGAACGCTGAATATTGACCATTTCTTTCTGTAATTTACCTCTAGCAGAATTAATTTGCTGTTGTAAACGTTTCATATCAGGATAATTAGGCTTAAATGTTTTAAGCATTTCCTGATAATCGCCTTCTAACTGTACTAGTCTTGCTTTAAGACTGGTGATAACAGGGTTGGTTAAAACGGTTGAAACACTTCCTGCTTTTTTCATTTGCAGGTATAAACTTTCAGCTTCAATGCGACGTATTTCAGCTTGAACCAATGCGTTATCTAGGTTTTCTAATTTTTTAACTTGTCTAGTTTGTTTTTCATCAACACCCAATATTCCATTCTTATTGGCATATTTAACCAGTGTCCCTTCTGATGAACGTAAACGCTCTCCAGCATCTTCTAATTGCTTAGCTAAAAATTCTTTAGCGTATTCTCCCGTTTCGCTAGTAGTTTCAATCTGTAGTTTGATAAAATTATCAAGTAAGCTGCTAACCACAGCTTTAGCTTCACTAGGGGTGGGCGCTTCATAAAACACTTCTACTAAATGTGTACCAGCAATTGGTTGAACAAAAAGATTTTTTAAGAAAATCGCCGTATAGTCTGGAGTTGGCTTTGGTACTAATTTATTAATTTTATCTCCAAGACCAACAGTTTTCATTATATTCGATAGAGACAACATTGACTCTTTAGTTTGCTTGGGAACTAAACTTTCTTTTAGGTTAAGTTCATCAATAACTCGTTGTGAAATAACGCGACCACGTAACATTTCATAGCGGGTTCTGAAAAAAGGATCATTTTCTGAATAGCCAGTACTTGACTGTTGTGTTCTTCCAAAATTAACTATTTCAGCTCCTTCCCTTTCAATCTGGATTATCGCATTTGCGCGATAACTAGGCTTTATGGAAAATGTATATAAAAGTGCTATTGCTAAAGCAGATAAAAGTGTTAACAAAATTGTAAATTTACGACGACTAAGAATTCCAAAGATATCACGCATAGACATTTCTTTTGGTGTATCTAAAATTGGAGTAGCATGCTGTATAACAGGTGTTGCTAATAATCTGCCATCAATTGGCTGAAGAAGTGTGTTATTCGTCTGCTTTGTAAGAACTGACATAAAATGTTAACCTTAAATTTGAAATTATTATTGCGTCTACAATGGAATTAAACATTGTCAATACGCTTTTAGACTTGATTGCATTTTAAATGAAATATCTACAATTCTAAACAATTGTCATCTATTCGTAATTGATTACTGGATGAATGGGTTTTTTTTAATCTTTCCATCTGTAAATTTTTGAATATATTAATTATTTAGCGACAAATAAGCTCCTCTAAAAAGCCATAGAAAAAACCAATTATCTACAATCTTATACACTTTGTACGTTAGATACCTGAATACTATTTTTTTGAGATTTTATTTTAGGTATAACATGCCTGTACTATAAATTGGAAAGGAATCCAGAATGCGTTCAGGCTACAATTCAAACCCCAATAATCTAATAATAAATCGATACATATTTAATTCATTAAGAAACTACGTAACAGCGATGTCAGCTTATTTACTCGTTTTACCTTTTTTATTTATAGCGTTTAGTTCATCAAGTGCAATGGAGTTTAACCAAGCTTCAGGGTATGGAACTATTATTGGAAAAGTGTTTAATGATGCAAATAACAATGGCATCCAAGACGTAAATGAATACGGTATACCGGGTATACGTTTAGTGACAGTGTCAGGATTAATTATAGAAACGGACGGTTATGGGAGGTATAACATTCCTGACAATAATATTTCTATAAAACAATCCAATAATTTCATTCTTAAAATAGATGTGGCTAGCCTACCTATTGGGTCAAAAGTTCAATCTGAAAACCCTAGGTTGATTCGACTTTCAAAAGGATCAATGAATAAAATCAATTTTGCGATTACCTATTAACAAGATATATCACTTAAACAATTATATAAAAAAGGAGGTGTATATACACCCCCGTACTTTTAAGCTGTTTTTAAAATTAATTTTAAAATCTTAAGTTAGATTACTAAGCCTTATTAATGATACTAATTTAAAGCTCCAAGAACAGACTAGCTGGATCTTCCAACAACTCTTTGATCTTAACTAGGAAGCTAACAGCAGCCTGACCGTCTATTAAACGATGATCATAAGAAAGTGCCAAATACATCATCGGACGAATCTCAACTTCACCATTAACCGCCATAGGACGCTGCTGGATATTGTGCATTCCTAGAATAGCGCTTTGTGGTGGGTTTAAGATTGGTGTCGATAGCATCGAGCCAAAAGTACCACCATTGGTGATGGAGAAGGTTCCACCAGTTAGTTCATTAAGTTCTAGATGACCGCTACGCGCACGAGTCGCATAGTCAGCAATTGCCTTTTCAATATCTGCATGCCCCATTCCATCGGTGTTTCTAATAATTGGAACAACAAGACCACGTTCAGATGATACGGCTACTCCAATGTCGTAAAATCCTTGGTAGATAATATCCCCATCATCAATTCGGGCATTGACTTCAGGATAACGCTTTAACGCTTCTGTAGCTGCTTTAATGAAAAAAGACATGAATCCAAGTTTAATATCGTGAACCTTAGTAAAACGATCTTGGTACTTTTTACGCAATCGCATAACTTCAGTTAAATCAACTTCGTTAAACGTAGTTAAGATTGCAGCCGTTTGTTGAGCACTTAATAGGCGCTCAGCAATCTTTGCACGTAACCGAGTCATTGGGACACGGCGTTCTTCACGACCTTCTGTGTTCAGCATAGTTTCAATTGCAGGAGTAGCCTTGGCGGCTGTTGCTGCAGCGGCAGGTTTCTGCAGATGGCTTTCGACATCACCTTTTAGAATACGTCCATGTTTACCACTACCAGCAATATCTGAGCCTGAAAGATCATTTTCTGCCATGGTTTTTCTCACAGATGGACTAGCATTTGCTGAGTCGCCTGTTGCTTCGCTACTTGCTTCTTCCGCTTCAGCAGCAGGTGCAGCGGTTGCTGTTTCATCTAAAATACCAAGAAGATCACCTGCTAAGACGATGTCGCCCTCTTTTACTTTTAATTCAACGATAACTCCTGAAGCTGGTGCGGGAACTTCCAACACAACTTTATCCGTTTCTAGTTCTAAAAGGTTTTGGTCTTCTGTTACTGAATCCCCAGCTTTTACAACCCATGCAGCAATACTAGCGTCACTAACTGACTCTGGTAATTGTGGTACGCGTATTTCTATAGTCATTATTTGGTCTCTATTTTAAGTGCTTGTTTTACTAAATCGTTTTGTTGTTGAAGGTGAATTTTGTATGATCCTACTGCTGGTGCTGCTGAGCTTGGTCTGCTCACACAAATTACTTCATAATCATCTTCAAACTTTCTGAATCGATGTTTTGCGCTATCCCATGCACCTTGGTTGCGAGGTTCTTCCTGACACCAAACTAACTCTTTCAAATTTGGATAAGATTCTAAGATCTTCTTCAAGAGCTTCTCAGGATGTGGATAGAGTTGCTCTAACCTGATCAATGGAATATTTTTTATTTTTTCTTCATCAGATTTAGCTAAAAGATCGTAATAAACCTTACCGCTACACATAACAATTCGTTCAACGACATGTTTGGATTTTGCAAATCTTGCGTCATCTATAATGGTTTTAAAGTTACCTTCTGAGAGTTCTTCCATGCTGCTAACAGCTGCCGGATTTCGTAATAAGCTTTTAGGTGTCATTACAATCAATGGACGACGATATGGTCTTATCATTTGACGTCTTAGCATGTGGAAAGTTTGTGCCGGAGTACTAGGTACACAGACTTGCATATTATTCTCAGCACAAAGTTGCATAAAACGTTCAAGACGAGCAGATGAATGCTCTGCACCCATACCCTCATATCCATGTGGCAAAAACATAACTAAGCCACATAAACGTCCCCATTTTTGCTCTCCAGAGCTTATGAACTGATCAATCACTACCTGTGCGCCGTTAACGAAGTCACCGAATTGTGCTTCCCATATATTCAAAGTATTTGGCGATGTTGTTGCGAAACCATATTCAAATGCGAGAACTGCTTCTTCGGAAAGAACAGAGTCTATTACTGTGAAACGGCCTTGTTTGTCGCTAACATGTTTTAAAGGGACCCATGCTTGTCTTTTTTCCTGATTATGCAGCACTGCGTGACGATGCGAGAAGGTGCCACGACCACTATCCTGACCACTGATACGAATATCATAACCTTCGCTTAAAAGTGTTGCGTATGCGAGTGTTTCACCCATACCCCAATCAACAGGTCGTTTGCCTTGTGCCATTTCATCGCGTTGATCCAGAATTTTTTTGATTTGGCGATGAATAACCATATGCTCAGGGACATTATGGAAACGTTTCACCATTTTTTGCATTGTGTTTAAGTCGAAATGTGTGTCTGCTTTTGCGGTCCACTCTCTTCCAAGATAAGATTGCCAATTAACAATAAGATGTGGAGCAATACTGCTGTAACTGAGAGTTTCAACGGCCGGTTTACCTGCTGCTAATTTATCTTTATAAGCCTGAATACGCCCGGCAGCTTGTTTTTCTGACAATAAGCCTTCTTTAACCAATCTAGCAGCGTAAATTTCCAGGGTGGTTTTCTTACTACGAATTGCTGAATACATGACTGGCTGAGTCATTGCAGGCTCATCAGCCTCATTATGACCGTGACGACGGTAGCAAACCAAATCAATAACAACGTCTTTGTTAAACTGTAAACGATAATCAAGAGCCACCTGAGCTGCATATGCAACTGCTTCTGGATCATCACCATTAACGTGAAGGATTGGTGCATTAACCATTTTTGCAACGTCAGTTGCATAATAAGTACTTCGACTATCAAATTGTTGACTAGTAGTAAAACCAATCTGGTTGTTTACAACAATATGAATCGTTCCATCAATGGTATATCCTCGGGTTTGAGACATATTAAATGACTCCATAACCACACCTTGACCAGCAAACGCAGCATCTCCATGGATAATGACCGAAATAACTTTGCCATTATAATCCTCTTCACGTTTTGATCTACGTTCTTGTCTAGCTCTAACTGAACCACAGGCAACAGGTGATACGATTTCCAGGTGAGAAGGGTTAAAAGCCAAGGTCAAATGCATTGGGTCTTTGCTGGTTTGAATATCACATGAGAATCCTTTGTGATACTTAACGTCTCCCGCTGAAAGCTCATCAACATTCTTGCCTTCGAACTCACTAAATAAATCATCAGGAGATTTACCCATGACATTAATCAGTACATTTAAGCGACCACGATGTGCCATAGCTAAAACGATTTCGCGTGTATTTTGCTCGGCAGAATGATGAATTAATTCATTCAGCATCGGTATTAAAGATTCGCCTCCTTCCAGTGAAAAGCGTTTTTGACCTACATATTTTTTATGCAGATAACGCTCAAGTGTTTCAGATGCTACTAGATCATCCAATAATTCACTTTTCTTGTCATTATCAAAATCTGGACGGGCCTGACAAGGTTCTATTCTACTTTGAAGCCAGCGTTTTTCTTCTGTATCCAGAATATGCATATACTCGATACCAATACTTTCGGTATAAGTATACCTTAATGCACGAAAAATATTATCGAGTGTCGGCTTTTCAGTCATCTGGAAACTACCAGGATCGAATACCATGTTTTTATCTACTTTATCTAAACCATAGTTCTGTAAAGTAAGCTCAGGAAGATTAGGTAAAACCTCTTCTCCTCTGAGTGGATTAGTATAAGCCACAAGATGGCCTAAAGATCGATAACTGTTAATGAGCTGGAGTACATGAACTTGCTGACGTTCTATTTCTATTTCACCATAACTTTCAGGAACTGCTGTGTGAAACGTATGAAGTTTTTGTGTACTGAATTGCTCACGCATCACTGAATGCGTCGAACCATTGGCAAAATCTGCTGGTACTGGTAAATCAGAAAAGTAACTTTGCCATCCTTCGCTTACAGAGCTTGGATCTTTTAAATAACTCTCAAAGAGCATTTCAAGATAAGCCGCGTTATCCCCATCGAATAGTGTTTCTTGTTGTGTGTTGTTATTATTATTTTGTACGTTTTCTGTCATTTCTATAAATTCCTAGTTGAGGCCGTATGCCTATACCGTTTTTAGTTTGCTTAGGCAGAAGTGTCAAGCCAGAGCCACTAAGTTCATCAATTAAATTTAAATACAGATGATTAAATGTTCATAAATTAATAACAGTATTAATATGATTAATAATACACCACCCTATTTACAGCGTATTTGTTAACTGTTTATTAGTAATTAAAACCACAATTTCGGACAATTACCTGTATCTCTTTTCAATAAACAATATACTACTGAGCCTGATAAATAGTCATAAAATTTAGCAATGAATCCTAATCTAAACAAACTACACCCCTATCCTTTTCAAAAAATAGCAAAGCTATATGAGGATGTGCAACCAGCTAATAAATCACTGGTATCCTTTGCAATTGGCGAACCAAAACATAAAACGCCCGAAATCATTCTAGATGCCTTACAGCAAAATTTAGCGGGGTTTTCCAATTATCCATTAACTGCAGGATCTGTTGAACTAAGAGAATCAATTAAAAACTGGTTGATCCAACGCTTTCATCTAGAACAAGGCAATATAAGTGAAGACAAACATATTATTCCGGTGAATGGAACGCGTGAGGCTTTATTCGCATTTGCGCAAGCAGTGGTTGATACCACTAAAACCAATTCTTCTATTTTAATGCCAAATCCATTTTATCAAATCTATGAAGGAGCTGCATTTCTAGCCGGGGCTGAACCTGTTTTTCTGGCTTGTACTGAGGATACCAATTTCTCTCCTGATTTTGATGACGTTACCCCAGCGCAATGGGATGACTGTCAGTTATTATATTTGTGTAGTCCGGGTAATCCGACCGGATCTGTTGTAGATGCTGAACAGATAGAACGATTACTAGTTCTAGCAGAAAAGCATGATTTTATTATCGCCAGTGATGAATGTTATTCAGAAATCTATTTTGATGAATCCAAACCACCTGTTGGACTGTTAGAAGTTGCAGCCAAAACAGGTAATCACGATTTTAAACGTTGTGTGGTTTTTCATAGCCTCTCTAAACGGTCAAATGCACCTGGCTTACGTTCTGGTTTTGTCGCAGGTGATTCTGAGATACTAAAGAAGTTTTTGTTATATCGTACCTATCATGGCTGTGCAATGTCGCAACCAATTCAGATGGCCAGCATTGCTGCGTGGAATGATGAAGAACACGTAAAACAAAACAGAGACCAGTACCGTCTAAAATTTGATGCGGTACTGGATGTTCTTAATGACGTGCTAGAGGTAGATAAACCAGAAGCTGGTTTTTACTTATGGCCAAATGTAAAAATGAATGACGAAATTTTTACGCGTGCTATCTACGCTCAACAAAATCTTAAAGTCGTCCCGGGGAGTTATTTAGCAAGAAAAGTGGATGGTATCAACCCAGGAGAAAATAGAATTCGCATGGCTTTAGTTGCAACGGTTGAGGAGTGTATTGAAGGTGCGGAACGTATGCGAAAATTTATCAAATCGAATTAAAGAATTTATATAATATTCAGAAATAATAAAGCGCTCAAAAATTAGCACTTTTTTATTTACAGGAGAATGAATCATTCAGTTTGATAGAAAAATCACCCCCCTACTTATTACGTGTTTTTAACTTAAATTAATGAAAACACGCCCTTCGGGTTATTGTCTCGCCAAAAGGCTCGACTGGCTATTTTTTATCGTTACTTATTAATCGTTGCTATGCAGACTGCTGTTTAAACCACCCCAGACTGAAGAGTCACTGGTAATTGCTTCTACTGCACCTGTTTGACTGTGTCTTCTAAATAACAAACCTGACTGACCTGATAGTTCACGTGCCGATACAATATTCCCATCAGGTGTTTTAACTTTTGTGCCGGCAGTTAAATAAAGGCCAGACTCCACAATGCAGTCATCACCCAAAGATATGCCAAGACCCGCATTTGCACCTAATAGGTTTCTTTTACCCATTGATACTACTTGCTTACCACCACCAGATAAGGTTCCCATGATAGAAGCACCGCCACCTATGTCAGAATTTTCACCCACGATAACACCCGCGCTAATACGGCCTTCCACCATTGAATCACCCAATGTTCCGGCATTAAAGTTTACGAAACCTTCATGCATTACGGTAGTGCCTGAGGCTAAATGTGCACCCAGGCGAATACGGTCAGCGTTACCGATACGAACGCCTTCTGGGATTACGTAGTCTGTCATGCGTGGGAATTTGTCGATTGAGGTTACATTTAATTGGTGATTTTCATCGGCGATCAAACTACGTAGTTTTTCAACTTCACCCGGTAATACAGGTCCTGCTGAGGTCCAGGCTACATTAGCCAATAAACCGAAAACCCCATTCAAGTTTAAACTATTTGGCTTGACTTCGCATTCAGATAACAAATGTAAACGTAAATAGGCTTCTTCGACTGATTCAGGAGCATCGTCTAGAGATTCTATTTCAACTTCAACAAAATCACTTTTTAACATGCCAACTTTTAATGCCAGGCAGCTTCTTGCGATTTCTTTATTGGAACGCGGAAACCAGGTATCTATAGTTTTGCCGCTAGATGCATCAGTATATCGATGCCCTATTCGTTTAATTGTCATATGTATCTCACTAAGCTTGAAATGTTGTTAAAAAATAATAGCAGGGAAGTATACAGATTCTTAGGTTCAACGTGGATAGTTTTGCATAAAATCTCTGGTTTAAATCATTACTCTGATAAACTTTGAGCTTATTTTCACCGTGATTAAAAGAGATAAATTAATGTTGAACGTAAATGAATATTTTGAAGGAAAAGTTAAATCAATTGCCTATCAAACAGAAACACTACCCGCTTCTGTAGGCGTAATGTCAATCGGTGAGTATGTTTTCAATACTGCTGATAAGGAAACGATGATTGTAATTACAGGAGCGTTAGAAATAACATTTAAAGATGCGGCTGAATCACAAACATTTAAAGCGGGTGAATCTTTCGATGTCGAGGCAAACAGTTCTTTTGATGTGGTAGTCAAGCAAGAAACGGCTTATCTTTGTACTTATGGTTGAAAAAGTGGCTATAAGTAGGGGGGTGTCAATTTATTATTAAGAACATTGGAAATACTAACCATGCTTAATCAAACAACCTCTTTCACCCACTTCATCATGATAGATATGAAGTCGGGAGAAGCACGCATAATCGACATTGAGTCGAAACAGATTCTCATCCTGGATACCTAAAATATACATGATGATCAATCGGATTGGGCCGGTATCACTGATAAAAAGAATGCGTTTTCCCTGGTTATTTTCAACAGTTTTCTTGAAATGGCCCAATACACGCGCTTGAAATTGGTGAAAGTCTTCTCCTTCAGGGGGTGCCTTTTTGGTCGGTGATTGCCACCATGCATTGAGAAGTTCACCTTCCTCTTGCATGATTTCTTCTGGGCACATACCTTCCCAGTGTCCAAAATCCATTTCATTAATACTTTTATCGACTTCTAAATCAATATCGTCTTCTTTGGCAATTAATTCTGCGAATTCCTCACAGCGTTCTAATGACGCAGATACAACTAAATCCCAGTCTCCTTTGTTTTCAAGTGACTTAACCATTTGTTGCCAGCCATTATCGGTAAGCACATCGTTGGTACTGCCGCAAAAAACTGCATCATTTTCAACTTCACCGTGTCGAAGTAAATCTATTATTGTTGTTGTAGATGTCATTAATTAAAGCCTGTTAAATAAGTCAAAGATACGTTTTGTATCTCTAACTATTTTTAAGAAAAAGCGTAAACGCTATTTGATTATTTAAAAGACTCATTTTATTGTTTAAATGTATTTAATATCTACAATTTCGTATTCACGAATGCCGGCAGGTGCCTGAACAGTAGCTACATCGCCTTCTTCTTTGCCAATCAATGCTCTTGCAATAGGGGAAGAAACAGCAATTAAATTCTTTTTTATGTCTGCTTCAACATCACCTACTATTTGGTAAGTGACTGTATCTTCTGTATCAAGTTCTTCAAGCTCTACGGTAGCGCCAAAGACAATCCTGCCTTCTACACCCAGACTGGTGATATCAATAATCTGCGCGGTAGATAATACAGATTCTAATTCTTGTATACGGCCTTCAGCAAAACTCTGTTGCTCTCTGGCAGCATGATATTCGGCATTTTCTTTTAAATCACCGTGTTCTCTTGCAGTTGCAATGGCTTCAACGATCTGAGGGCGAGTTACTGTTTTCAGAACATTGAGTTCTTCTTTTAAACGATCAGCGCCTACGCTGGTAATTGGTGGTCTATCCATGAGGAAATTCCTTAATACCTTATTATTTAAGTTTTACTAAAATAAAATTATGTAGAGCTAGTGCAAGTCTTGTAGTTTATAGACTTGTTCTTCATCTACATGAGTCATCGCCTGACATAAAGCCCAGGCGCCTGTTATGGTTGTAGTATAGGTAACCTTGCCTTGTAATGCTTCGCGTCTGATTTCAAATGAATCTTCAATCGCTTTTTTACCTTCTGTGGTATTAACGATTAAATTAACTTGATCATTTTTAACCAGATCAACGATATTAGGTCGGCCTTCTCTTACTTTATTAATTGTCTGACATTCAAATCCTGCTTCTTTTAAAGTCCTGGCAGTACCACGAGTAGCTACAAGTTTGAAATCAAGTTGCTGTAAAAGTTTCGCGACTTCTAAAACTGCTTCACGATCATTTTCTCTGACGCTCAAAAAGGCAGTTCCACCCTGCTTGGGGAAATCGATGCTAGCTGCGTGTTGTGATTTGCCAAATGCTTCAGCAAAGGTTTTACCCACACCCATGACTTCACCGGTTGATTTCATCTCAGGGCCGAGTATTGGGTCAACACCAGGGAATTTAATAAAGGGAAACACGGCTTCTTTAACCGAGAAGTGTTTAGGAATTATTTCTTCTCTCATACCCTGCTCTTCAAGAGATACCCCAGCCATACATCGCGCAGCAACTTTTGCTAGAGGTCTGCCTGTAGCTTTGGATACATAAGGCACAGTTCTCGATGCTCTGGGGTTCACCTCAAGTACATAAACATCATTATCTTTGATTGCAAACTGTACATTCATTAAACCTACAACGTTTAATGCTAACGCCATTTTACGTGATTGTTCTCTAAGCTCATCCTGGATCGCTTCACTCAAGGAATAAGGAGGTAATGAACAGGCAGAATCACCAGAGTGTACCCCTGCCTGTTCAATATGCTGCATAATGCCGCCGATGAGAACGTTTTCGCCATCACAAATGGCATCAACATCCACTTCAATGGCATCATCAAGAAAGCGATCGAGTAATACAGGTGAGTCATTTGACGCCTGAACCGCATCACGCATATACGTGCGTAAATCAACTTCGTTATGCACAATTTCCATCGCTCTACCACCAAGAACATAAGAGGGTCTAACGACTAAGGGATAACCAACTTCGCTAGCAAGCCTTACGCCCTCTTCTGTGCTTCTGGCAGTTCTATTAGGTGGTTGTTTGAGCCCTAATTTTTCAATCATTTGTTGGAAGCGTTCGCGATCTTCGGCTAAATCGATTGAATCCGGACTAGTACCTATAATCGGTGTGCCGTTTGCTTCTAGTGCTTCGGCTAATTTAAGTGGTGTTTGGCCACCATATTGCACGATAACGCCTTTTGGTTTTTCCATATCAACTATTTCAAGTACATCTTCAAGGGTTAATGGCTCAAAATATAAACGATCTGAAGTGTCATAATCGGTTGAAACGGTTTCAGGGTTACAGTTAACCATGATAGTTTCATAACCATCATCACGCAACGCCAAGGCAGCATGAACACAACAGTAATCAAACTCAATACCTTGACCTACTCGATTAGGACCGCCACCAAGAACCATGATTTTCTCTTTATCGCTAGGTTTAGCTTCGCATTCTTCATCGTAGCTGGAATACATATAGGCAGTATCTGTAGAGAATTCAGCCGCACAGGTATCTACACGTTTGTAAATTGGACGGACGCCTAATTTTTGACGTAGCTTGCGAATCTCTTTTTCTTTTGCGTTCAATACAGTAGCTAAACGTCTATCGCCAAAACCTTTGCGTTTCAGTTCGAACATTTCATCTTTACCGATGTTACTTGGTAAACGTCCTTTAAGAGAGTTTTCTAAGTGAATAATCTCTTCAATCTGGCTTAAGAACCAGGGGTCGATAGAAGTTAAGTCGAATAGTTCTTCCTGACTCATTCCATAACGGAAACCATCACCAACATAAAGAATTCGTTCTGGTCCGGCTGCAATTAATTCACGACGCAGTTCATCAATGGCATTCTCGTTGCTAAGGTCAACCTTTTCATCAAGACCATCGATGTCTGTTTCTAGGCCACGTAAAGCTTTCTGGAAAGACTCCTGGAAAGTTCGTCCAATAGCCATTACTTCTCCAACCGACTTCATTTGAGTGGTTAGACGTGAATCAGCTTTCGGAAACTTTTCAAAGGTGAATCTAGGAATCTTAGTGACAACGTAATCTATAGATGGCTCAAAAGATGCAGGTGTAGCGCCACCAGTAATATCATTTTGCAATTCATCTAAAGTGAAACCTACTGCGAGTTTTGCTGCAATTTTAGCAATCGGGAAACCAGTCGCTTTCGAGGCAAGCGCCGATGAACGTGATACACGTGGATTCATTTCGATGATAACCATACGGCCATCTTTAGGATTGATTGAAAACTGTACGTTTGATCCGCCTGTTTCAACGCCAATTTTGCGTAATACCGCTAATGACGCGTTACGTAGAATCTGGTATTCCTTATCTGTTAAGGTTTGTGCAGGAGCAACTGTAATTGAGTCTCCTGTATGGATGCCCATTGGATCGAGATTTTCGATAGAACAGATAATGATACAGTTATCAGCCTGATCTCGAACAACCTCCATCTCGTATTCTTTCCAGCCTAATAAAGATTCTTCTAATAGCACTTCAGTGGTAGGAGAAAGATCTAAGCCACGCGCAACGATTTCTTCAAATTCGTCGTGGTTATATGCTATACCGCCACCAGAACCACCCATGGTGAATGAAGGTCTACAAATAGTTGGAAAACCTAAACCAGATTGTACCTGGCGTGCTTCTTCCATGCTATGTGCTACACCTGAACGCGCTGATGCCAGACCAATCTCTTCCATGGCAACACGGAATTTTTCACGGTCTTCAGCCATATCAATGGCTTCTTTTTTCGCACCGATCATTTCGATACCGTGCTTTTCCAGAACCCCATGTTTATCCAGGTCTAATGCACAGTTCAATGCAGTTTGGCCACCCATAGTAGGTAGTAAAACATCGGGTTTTTCTTTTTCGATGATTGCAGCAACCGTCTTCCATTGAATGGGTTCAATGTAGATTGCATCTGCCATTTCCGGGTCGGTCATTATTGTTGCTGGATTAGAGTTAACCAGAATAACGCGGTAACCTTCCTCACGAAGTGCTTTACACGCTTGGGCGCCTGAATAATCAAATTCACAGGCTTGGCCAATAACGATTGGTCCAGCACCAATAATTAGGATGCTTTTTATGTCGGTACGTTTAGGCATTATTTAGCCTCCTTCATTAAAGCAATAAAATCATCAAAAATTGGGGCTATATCATGAGGTCCAGGACTTGCTTCCGGATGTCCCTGAAAACTATAAGCTGGGCAATCTGTACGTTTAATCCCTTGCAAGCTGCCGTCGAATAAAGAACGATGTGTTGCTGTTAATGTCTCCGGCAAGGTGTCTTCATTTACGGCAAAACCGTGATTCTGACTGGTAATCATTACTTTTTTGGAATCTAAATCTTGTACTGGATGATTTGCTCCGTGGTGGCCAAACTTCATCTTGATTGTCGATGCTCCACTGGCTATACCCAGTAATTGATGGCCTAAACAAATACCAAATGTAGGTACTTTTTTCTCAAGTACGGTTTGAATAGCTTTGATGGCATAGTCACATGGTTCAGGGTCACCCGGACCGTTAGACAAGAATACACCATCTGGATTCATTGCTAATACTTCTTCAGCAGATGTTTGTGCTGGTACAACTTTAACAAAGCAACCTCTGTCTACTAACATACGTAAGATGTTTTTCTTGATGCCATAGTCGTAGGCAACAACAAAATATTTTGCAGATGACTTTTCGACTGTAACGTTATCTTGTGGCTCTAAGTTCCAGGTACCTTGGTTCCAGTCATAGCTTTCTTTGGTAGATACTACTTTTGCCAAGTCCGAGCCTTTTAAGCCTGGAAAAGCAGAAATTTTTTGTTTCGCGGTTTCTATTTGTTCCTGCGTTGCATCACCTGAAATCCCACCCACAATACAACCTTTTTGAGCGCCTTTTTCACGTAAAATTCGGGTAAGGCGGCGGGTATCTATATCTGCAATGGCTACCACTTCTTTTCTTGTTAAATAATCAGGAAGAGATTCTTCGGAGCGCCAATTACTGACTAATCTGGGAACGTCTTTAACGATCAGACCTGTAGCAAATATGGTATCGGATTCTTCATCTTCTCTGTTGATTCCAGTATTACCTATATGAGGATAGGTCAAGGTAACCATTTGACTTGCATAAGATGGATCAGTCAGTATTTCTTGATATCCTGTCATTGCAGTATTGAAAACCACTTCTCCGACGTTGCTACCATCATAACCTATAGACTTGCCATGAAACACGCTTCCATCTTCAAGAATTAGGATTGCCTTCTTATCCAAGCTGCCTCCATTTCGCCAAGTACTAATGAATACGGGGGTTCAATAATACAAAGCTGTAAATTGCTTACACACAAAACGGGATGGTGCTCCCTGAAGAACAACATCCCGGTAAATTTCATAAATATATTGTTGGGTATTCTACTCGAAAAGAATTACAAGTGTCTACGTAGCAGAATGAATCTATAAGCAATTTAGGCACTAATTTGAAAATAAATTACCAAACCATCGTTTAGGTTTGTTTATATTCTCATGTGGTAATGTGAGTATTTGTGGTTTTATTTTACTAATTATCCATTTTGGTAATGGTGGTGTTTTTGCAATACTGCAGGATGTCCCTAAACTTTCTGGATCAAATACTTTTATAAATTCGGGCTTGTCTAGATTATCTGCATAGACGATTCCACAATAGTCTTCATCATGTTGTTCTCTCAGATATCGATCAATCTGTTCAATTTTTAGTGTTAACTCATCATTTTGGACGACAGCATCCGGTGCAGATTGATTAATTTGATAAATATACCAACCTTCCGCTTTATCTGATTTAACCACTTCCCAGATATGTTCCAATTGGTGCCAACGTAACACACCATAAAACTTGCCTTTGAAAAGTTCTGAGAATCTTTCTATGTAAGGTGTTTTCATTTCATGCTTCATTCCATTAATTCCAATGTGTTTCCATCAGGATCACGCACAAAAAGAGCTTTTCGGCCTGACTTGCTTATCGTGTAAGTAATCGCGTTGTTATCTAGACCTAATGCTATTTTATTTAAATCAATTACTTTAAAAGCTGCGTGTCTATCACGTCCACCATGCTCAGGTCTTACTACAGGATCAACATTATCGACCTTTAGTAAATGAATTTGCTGCGTTTTGTTTATATTAAACCAATAACCCTCAAAAGATAGTTTGGGACGAGATTCATCAAGCTTTAAGCCTAATACTTTTCCATAAAATTCTAATGCCTTTTCAAGATTAGAAATCACAAAGCTGATATGTTGTATCGATAAGAAGTTATTTGTATAAGTTTCGGGCATGTTTTATTAGTAGCTGATTCAATTAAAAGATGTGTTTTATTAAACCTACTCCAGATACAACAATAAGTGCGCTACCCAAAACACGATGAAAAGTGTTGCTGTCAGAATTGACGAAGAAATCATGAACACGTAAACCTATGAAATGCCCTATTGCCACAAATGGCATGAGTACTAAACTGAACTGCCATTGAAGTTCAACATCATAAACGATGAATGCACCCATTTTAAAGGCGACTAGTATTATCCAAATGACGAATAAAGTTTCGCGTAATTGTATTTTGCTGACATAACGAGCAACTACCGCAACGATCAATGGTGCTCCGGTTAATGAAGTGCCACTGATGTATCCTCCTAAAGATAACAATGCGACATCTACAGTTTTAGACTGACTTCGTATTGTATAGTTGAATAGCCAGGTTGCCCCGTAAAATAAAGTGATGCTAAATACTATAATGATAAGCCAATAATTGGGAAGACTTAAAAGACCAATAAGCCCCAAAATTTTAGGTATAATAATGATCGACATGGCTTTTCCGACGATAGGCCAGTTAACATTTTGTATTCTACTAGCCAATGTATAAGTAGTAAATATAAGTAAGTGTGTACCAATGATAGGCAAAAACACGAGAGGTTTGTCATCTACCAGAAGTAATAGTGGTAGTCCTAATGCAGCACCTCCAAATCCTATTCCAGTTCTAACGAAACCAGTCCAGATAAAAATCCCCGCAATTGCCGCAAACTGCAAATAAGTCAGGTTATTGTGTAGAAAATTGTTTAGTACATCCATTTACATTTATTTTTATATAACTGATTAAAAATGTTATAAAACACACCCCCCTACTTTTGAGCCTTTTTTCTTTTTTAAATCTATTACTCTGAATATCCAGGCTGCATGCCTTGCTGTAACCCTTCATTGAAACCTTCTGATAATGCTTCTTTAAAACCAGGCTCAGTAACAGCAAGGTAAATAATAGCAAAAATAAATAACAACGATAGAATTAGAAAAATATAACTGAATATTAATCCAGTAATTGCCATGCCCTTTCCATCATTTTCGGTAGGTGCTTTCTTGATTTTTGATAAAGCCATGTGACCCGTGATAACACCCGGAATAGCAGTAAAGAGTGATAGAAAAATTGATAAAATGCCCAGGATTAATGAAGCAATTGCCAGGGTATTATTTTTTACAGGTGCGTAATGTACCTGCTGATTTTCCGCGGTATTTGGCGCTACACCATAAGGGTTGTTATTAGTATTCATAATCGGTGACTCTTTATGGGTAATTACTAGTAATACACTAGGAGCGTTCTATTATACTTTAGAAAATTAAGCTAATAAAAAAGGTGTTCCATTTCTGGAACACCCTTTATTTTATCTCTCTCTTTGACTTGTTAATACAAGCAAAGAGAGAATACAAACAAAGTAACCTAAGATTACTTTGTTCAGTTTAGTAAACTTAAGCAGCCACTACTGGAATATCCAATAACTTACCTTCACCTATTTTTGCAGAAGCTTGATATGACTCAATCTCGTTAAAGTTTAGGTAGCGATAAATATCAGCAGACATGGTGTCTAGCTCTTTTGCGTATTCCATATACTCTTCAGTCGTTGGAATGCGTCCGATTAGAGCTGCAACCGATGCTAGCTCAGCAGAACTCAAGTAAACGTTCGCGCCATCACCTAAACGATTAGGGAAGTTACGAGTAGATGTTGATACTACTGTCGAACCTGCTTCAACTCGTGCCTGGTTACCCATACATAGTGAACAACCAGGCATTTCTGTACGTGCACCTGAATTACCGAAAATGCTGTAGTAACCCTCTTCCATCAATTGGTGCTCGTCCATTTTTGTAGGTGGTACAATCCATAAACGGGTTGGAACAGTCTTACCAGCCTTCTGTAGTAACTTACCCGCCGCACGGAAGTGACCGATATTAGTCATGCATGATCCGATAAATACCTCATCTACCTTAGCACCTGCAACATCTGAAAGTGTTTTCACATCATCAGGGTCATTCGGACATGCGAGGATAGGTTCTTTGATGTCAGACATATTGATTTCAAATACTTTAAAGTATTCAGCATCTTCGTCAGCTTCCATTAATTCTGGATTTTCTAACCATTCTTCCATAGCGGTAATACGACGACCTATTGTTCGAATATCACCGTAACCTTCCGAGATCATCCACTTCAACATGGTAATATTTGAGGTTAAGTATTCTGCAATAGGCTCTTTGCCTAGCTTGATCGAACAACCGCCAGCTGATCGTTCTGCTGAAGCATCTGATAATTCAAAAGCTTGTTCTACTTTTAAATCGGGCAAACCTTCTATTTCAAGAATACGACCACTGAAGATATTCTTCTTTCCTTTTTTCTCGACCGTTAAATCACCGGTCTTAATTGCTGCAAGTGGAATAGCGTTAACCATGTCACGTAAGGTAATTCCTGGTTGCATTTCACCGGTAAAACGAACCAATACTGATTCTGGCATATCCAGTGGCATAACACCTGTAGCCGCTGCAAATGCAACGAGCCCAGAGCCTGCAGGAAAAGAAATACCTAATGGGAAACGGGTATGCGAATCACCACCTGTACCCACAGTATCAGGAAGTAACATACGGTTTAACCAAGAGTGAATGATACCGTCACCCGCACGTAGTGATACGCCGCCACGATTCATAATAAAATCAGGTAAATTGTGCTGTGTTTCGATATCAACGGGTTTTGGGTAAGCTGCTGTGTGACAGAAAGACTGCATGGTTAGATCAGCAGAGAAACCTAAACAGGCTAGATCTTTAAGCTCATCACGAGTCATTGGACCAGTTGTATCTTGAGAACCTACTGTAGTCATTTTTGGCTCACAGTATTGCTCAGGACGAACACCAGGTAAACCGCATGCTTTACCAACCATTTTCTGTGCAAGCGTGTAACCTTTAGTTGAAGATGCAGGCTCTTCTGGTTTTGCAAATATTTCTGAAGGCTCTAATCCGAGTGCTTCTCTTGCTCTTGCTGTTAAGCCGCGACCAATAATAAGTGGGATACGACCATTAGCTTGAACTTCATCTGGTAAAACTGGTGTATTTAATTCAAATTCTGCAATAACTTCATCAGTTCCAGAACGTTTTACAACGCCTTCGTATGGATAAACGTCAATGACATCGCCCATATCCATCTTTGATACATCCATTTCAATTGGCAATGCACCAGAGTCTTCCATGGTGTTAAAGAAAATGGGTGCGATTTTGTTTCCGAAACAGTATCCGCCTTCTCTCTTATTAGGAATATATGGAATGTCATCACCCATAGTCCACAGTACTGAGTTTGTCGCTGATTTACGTGAAGAACCCGTACCGACTACGTCACCTACATAAGCAACCGGGTGTCCTTTTGCTTTCAATTCTTCGATAGTTTCTAGAGGCTTATCGACAAAGTTAGGGCGAGGCATTTTTAACATTGCTAGAGCGTGCAATGGAATATCTGGGCGAGACCATGCATCTGGAGCTGGTGATAAGTCATCAGTGTTTGTTTCACCAGGTACTTTAAATACAGTAACAGTTACTTTTTCTGCAAGTTTAGGCTTTGAGGTAAACCATTCCCCATCTGCCCAGGATTGCATGATCTGTTTTGCGTAATCATTACCAGCATCAGCTAAATCTTTAACGTCATAAAAGGCATCGAACATGAGTAATGTATTAGACAACGCATCCACTGCAGCAGGAGCAAGTTTGTCATTGCTTAAAGAATCTATTAAAGGCTTTATGTTATAGCCACCTAACATGGTTCCTAATAATTGTACTGCTTTTAAGTCATCGATTAATGGAGAAGTGGCCTCACCTGATGCTAATGCTGCTAAAAAGCTAGCTTTAACATAAGCAGCCTGATCTACACCAGCTGGAACTCGATTGCTAATAAGGTCTAATAACTCTTCTTCTGTACCGTTTTCTGGGTTTTTAAGTAACTCGACTAACTCTGCGGTTTGTTCTGCATTTAGTGGTAAAGGGGGTATCCCTTTCTCGGCGCGCTCTGCGATATGTTGGTGGTAAGCGTTTAACACAATAATTTCCTCAAAACTTGAAAAACAGTGGATAATCATCATCTATACAAGCATATCTGGCAAGTATAAGTTTTAAATCATGGGTATTAAATGAATGAAATCTATCATAAGAAATTTTCCTAAGCAGGGAATAATTATCAATCTATTACTCATGGTTTCGTTGGCTTGTCTTGTGGTAGGAGTCTCAGCACCTTTAATTACCTTGGAGAAGATGTATTTTTTTGAAAATACAGTATCTTTACTCTCAACGATTAAAGGACTCTATTTACAACAAGAGTGGTTTTTATTTTATGTGATAGCAATATTTAGTTTGTGCGTGCCTGCAATCAAAATTGCTAGCCTGGTATTGATTACCAATATGCAATTTGAACAAGGATCCTTCCTTGATAAAACACTTCAAATCATTGAAACTTTTGGAAAATGGTCGATGCTAGATGTTTTTGTCGTAGCGCTTTTATTAGTATCTGTAAAATTGGGAGTGTTAGCTAAGGTTGATGTGCACTATGGTTTATATGTTTTCGCATCTTCGGTCTTATTAACCATGGGTATTAGTTTATGGATTCATAAATTATCTAAATAATATGTAAACACTAAATAAACAAGATAATTTTAACACCCATGCCACTCATCATTTATTATTCTGTTTTAATCAGAATAGTATTCATAAAAATCTAACTATGAGGATATACAGAAGCTGTACAGTTTTGCAAGCAGATTGTGCATTAACCAGATTTTAAATATCCATTACATCTGCTGTGATCAGATTTAATGTAAATTGATACTGGATTTGTAGTTAAAGGATTAAGTTTAATGAAGAAAAGTACAAATAAATTTTATATTCTGGTAACAACGCTCGCAACTGCATTGTGGTTTGTAGGAAGTTGGTGGCACTATAGCTGTAATATAAAAAATACTTGTAGTTCTAATAAAACGACACTTGCTTCGACTGGAATTACTGAAAAAACAACTATAAAAAATGCAAATATTGAATCAAACCAAGTGGTTGATACCGACACAGATGGGCTTAGTGACGAAGAAGAAAGAAGGCTAGGTACTGACCCCCTCCTGTTAGATACAGATGAAGACAGTATACCTGATAATGAAGAGATTGGGGCGTCACTAGATTCACCTTTAGATACTGATGCAGATGGGGTAATAGATGCTTTGGATCATGATGATGATAATGACGGTATTCCAACAGCTATTGAAGAAAAAATTGGAACGAGTGCATTACGTCAAGATACTGACGATGACGGTATTAATGATTTTAAAGAGGTAGGTAATAAACACAACGAACCTACCGACACAGATAACGACGGTATCATAAATGCACTAGACAATGATGATGATGATGATTCAATAAGTACTAGCAATGAAATTTTACTTGGTACCAATTCTTTATTATTGGATACAGATGGAGATGGTTTATCTGATGCTAAGGAGGTGGGTGCAAATATAGATATTCCAATTGATACCGATAAAGATGGAATTATTGATGCGCTTGATACTGGTGAAGAAACTGACCAAGATGGCGATGGCTTAAGTGATTCTCTTGAAGCCAAACTAAATACTGATCCTACTAAAGCAGATACTGACAATGATGGAATCAGTGATTTTGATGAAATTGGTGCGAATATCGATGTCCCGCTAGACTCAGATCACGATGGAATTATAGATGCTATCGACGCCATCGATGATACTGACTCAGACAATGACACTATTAGCGACGCGAATGAAATAAAATTAGGTAGCAACCCTAATAAAACAGACTCCGATAATGATGGCATTAATGACAATGAAGAAATTGGTAAAAACTTAAGTAATCCATTGGATACTGACGCTGATGGGATTTTAAACATTAATGATACGGATGATGATAACGATAAACTACTTACCCGTTTCGAAATTAAAATTGGTACTAATCCCCTGTCTAATGATAGTGATAACGATGGTCTAAAAGATGATGTAGAAACGAGAAGTCAAAATAGTAATGAATTGCAAGATACAGATTCAGACGGGTTGATTGATCCTGTAGATCCAGACGATGATAATGATGGTATATCAACCTCAGTTGAAATCTCTCATGGAACAAACTCATTAAAGTCAGATTCAGATGGAGATGGTAAATCTGATGCTGAGGAATATGGTAGTAATCACGATAAACCATTAGATTCTGATGAAGATGGAATGATAGATGCCTTGCAACACAGTGAACTATCCATAAGTACTAAAAGTAATAATGACAACAATAATAAAGTAAATGAAGTATCAGCCACTAAAGTAGATACAGATAATGCCACAAACACAGTTGCAGAAAAAGAAACCGACCCAAAAGAGCTGAATTTAGAATTTATAAATATAGATTCTAAAACAGAGATAAAAGCAGCACGATTGTATTTCCCGTTTTTATCTGCAAATCCAGAATACAGTGATGATGTAACAAAATATATTCAGGAAATTGTTACATGGATGGCTAAAAGCCCAGATAACACCGTTACTTTAACTGGACATACAGACAACACTGGTCCTAAAAAAGCCAATCTTGCTCTCGGAATCAAAAAAGTTATGATTATCCGTGAATTGCTTTTAGATAAGGGTGCACCTATGAGTCAAATAGATATCATTTCTCGTGGTGAGTCTGAGCCAATTCAAGATAATAATTCAGAACAGGGACGATTAATGAATAGGCGCGTAGAAATTGTTCCATTGCAAAATGTCCAGAACTAAATATCCATTAGAAATTTAAAACAATAGATAGTTAAAAAGTATTAAGGAAATAACTATGTTTAACAATGATGTGAACCAAAACTATAACCACCAAGATGCCACTAACGAAATATTAATAATGCTATTAGGTGCGTTTTTGCTAGGATATCTGATGTGTTGGTTGCTAATAAAATTATTCAAAAATAATAAAAGTCATAATTCACAATCTACTATTCTACAAACTGAAACTAATAATCAACCACTATCGGAAGCTAAATATGTACCTCAAACAACAGGTGATGTTCGGATAGTAAAAAATAATAACGTTAAGGCCTATTCAACACCTCGCATTGATGATCTAACTAAAATCAGTGGAGTGTCAGATGAAATGCAAACTATCTTAAAGCAGAAGGGTATAAATTCTTTTACTGATTTAAGAGATATAAAACCAGAGTCATTAAAGTCTATTCAAGATAATCTTATCGCTAAGGATACTAATAAAAAAGAAATTGAAACATGGCCTCACCAAGCAAGCCTAGCGGCAAAAGGAGACTGGAGATGGCTTAAAGAATATCAAGCTTTTATTTCACGCTCACAAAAAGCATATCTAAATATTGATAAACAATTCAAAGCCGATGTCACTGATGATTTAAAAATAATAGAAGGCATTGGCCCAAGAATTGAGGAAATATTAAAATCTAAAGGCATCAATACATTTAAACAATTAAGCAGTACAGATATAGATGAGTTAAAAAAATATATTGTTGATGAGGACAGTCGATTTAGTAAAAATGAAACTGAGTCCTGGCCACATCAAGCAGCAATGGCAGAAAAAGGGCAATGGGAAGAGTTGAACATTTACCAGGAATTTATGCATTCTGAGACAACTGTTGATTCAGACAACGTAGATTCTCCCAACAATAACGTCGATAAACTGAACATTGAGAATGCCTTGAATGATCATGATGATTTAAAAAAAATGGAGGGTATTGGTCCTAAGATAGAGGAGGTTTTAAATAAAAGTGGTATATACACTTATAGTCAACTGCATAATTCTAATTTTGATCGCTTAAAAAGTATCCTTAATAATGCTGGCAATCAATATAAAATACATAACCCAGAAACTTGGCAGCACCAAGCTGGAATGGCCCATAGAAATGAATGGCAGGCTTTATCAGATTACCAGAAATCACTTCAAAGCAGTAACATAGCTGATTCTCATGACAATTCAATAAAAGTTTCTAACAATGAAACCATTGTTAAAAACTCTGGAGATGATCTGAAAAAAATTGAAGGGATTGGTCCTAAAATTCAAGAATTATTAGGTAAAGCTGGAATTAATACTTTTAATGATTTATCAAGGGAAAAAAGAGATGACTTAAAAAAATTATTAGATGAAGGAGGTCCTCAATACAGAGTTCATGAGCCAGAAAGTTGGCCTCTACAAGCTAGACTTGCTAGTAATGGAAAATGGGAAGAGTTACAAAAATTACAGAATGAATTAATTGGTGAGCGCAAGTAGTCACCATTTATCTCTAATTTCTCAACGTTTACTTGCTTAATCAGAGCAACGATACGGACAAGGTAGCTTTAAATTTTTGAAAAGCAAATATGAGTTATATTCATTCTTTTGAAACATGATTCTTAAGATGAAAAAAGAACTCTACTCACATTTTATATACATCAATGGTTTTTTCAAAACCTCTGAATTAAAAATTTCTACAAATGATTATTTAGAGATTAATGAGCTATCCGCTTTAGGTAGTGTGAAATACAAAATTGACTTAGCTAGTAGCGATCTTGGAATCAAATACTCTAAGCAAAAAAATTATCACAACATTTTAATACCAATTCTCTTGTTGGGTTGTTTATTTGCATCAATAATTCAAATTGCTTTTACCAGGAACACAGAATTCTTGTTGCCACTAATAAGTAGCATTATGGTAATAATGAGTTACACACTGATATTCTTTAATGTTAAGACTAGAAAAAAGTATTCACTTTATAAGCCATCTAACAATGAAGTAGTTTATCAAATTTATTTGCAGTCAGGATTACCTAACGATGAAGAAGTAATAGAATTTGTTGATGAATTAGCTTCGAGAATACACAAAGGTGATAATTTAGGGTCTATTGCAAGTATTAATATCAATCAGAATAATACAGAAGATCAATATAACAGCTTAATTTATAACTTAGAGAGTTTATATAATTCAGGAGTTATAGATGATGATACCTTCAATAGAGTTGAGTCAAATATAAATGCAAAGTTATATCCTAATGAAGGCAAAAAAGAAAAGCATAATGCTGAAATAATTTATCTACATAATTTTTAATATCAAATAATTAATGGAATGACACAGATGTTTGAATACTACCAGGAGACTTTAACTAATTCTGTGTAACTGCCTTTTCTTAAACATACTCTTTTAAGCGCTCTTCAAACTCCATGATAAACCAATTAAGTGCAGGCTTCCAATCCCAGCCTTCTCCAATACGAAATGAGTCTAAACTAACACTTTCACTCCAATATAGAATGAGTCTTAAATGATAAATCGGACCTATCTGTTCATGATGCAGGAATGAAAGCCATCATGAATCTCAACGATCTAAAAAATACTCAGTATCTACAAACACAGTGATGCCAAAGCCTGGATGGAGTATACTTTTAGAAAATATGGACTCCCCGAGAACATCCGCTCAGATAATGGTACCCCTTTTTCTTCTATGGCAGCAGGCGGTATCAGTCGACTATCCAAATGGTGGATACAACTAGGCATACGACTTCAACGTATAAAGCCCGGTCATCCACAACAAAATCGTCGCCACGAACGTATGCACAAAACGCTGAAACAGGAGACGACGAGGCCCCCTGCCTACAATGAGCGTTCTCAACAAACCAAGTTCGATAATTTTAAAACAGAGTTTAACTAACGACAGTCTTGCAGTACTTAAGCAATTTAGTGAGTTAAATGTAAAGACTACTGAAGCTTTCGTAGCACAACAGAAAGAAGTAACAGAGAAACTTGCTGCTACAGCTAAGCAGAACGTTGAGAAGCTTTCTGCTGCTAAAGACCCTAAGGTATTTCTTGAGCTACAAAGCGAAATGCTACAAGACTCAATGACTGCTGCAATGGATTTCTGGAAGACTGCATCATCTACTGCTGAGTCTAACAGCGAAGCTTACAAGAAGCTTTCTGAGAAGTCTTTAAAGACTGCTAAGAGCAACATGGATGAAGTTGTTAAGACTGCTAAAGAAACTGCTGAAACTGCTACAGCTTCAGTTAAAAAAGCGGCTAAAGCAGCTTAAGTAACAAGCAAAGACATCTCACTGCTTACGCAGTGAGATCAAGATAAGGGCCTCTTCATTTATTTCTTATAGAAATAAGTGGAGGGGCCTTTTTAGTTTTTATCGCAAAAATAATTAAGTCAAAATTATATCCGCATAACCAAGCGTTTTATAAGCTGTTTTCCTAAAGTAAAACTATAAATAATGGCTAAAAGATGGGGGTGTCAAATTTCAAGTTAATCCAGCTAATCTAATTAAAAAATACTCGATTACATTTCACCCTTTGGGTCGTCGTCGCTTCACTCTATCGTTGTCTATGAAGTACGTCCATGTACTTCACCTCTACAAGGCAATTTCGTTGCACTCAACTGTTCTAATTCATTCCAGATGAATTAGTCCGCTACGCTTCGGCTGAATGACAAATCGTTTTTTTTTATAAAAAACGATATTGGAATTTATGCTTTGTGGGGCACTTTTTATAAATATATCAATTCTGTAGGTCGGATAAACACTGTGCCAACTAAACTGTGCTAACAAATAAAAGCCATCCGACATGACATTGAGTAATCGAAAGAAAATGTGATCGGGTAAAAATGTCGTATGGCGTTCCTTATCCGACCTACTCGCTTTACTATTGCCGATAAGTAAAGAAAAGACTATAATGACATGTTCAACATTCAATGATAAAGGTGTACACGAAATGCCTAAAGTTAGTGCTAAAAGACAAATAACTTTACCTGTTTTTGGCTGCGAAGAATTGGGAATTAATCCAGGTGATGAAGTCGAAATTCTAAGACATGGTAGCCAATTTAATATTATCAAGAAAGTTTCAGGTTCTGCTAAGGCTATGTTGAAAGGTATCCAAATTAATAAAGATATAACTGACAAACAATCCCTACAGAGTCACTTTGAGTGATTGCAGTCGATACGAATATTCTGCTTCGCTATCTTTTGGCAGACGATGATATTCAATATAAAAAAGCATATACCCTTATAGAAGAAAAAAGTCCTGTACTAATTACAGATGTTGTTTTGGCTGAAACATTATGGACGCTTACTGGTAAGCGCTACAACCTTGATAAAGATAATATTTGCAATGTTGTACGTGGTTTGATTGGTGACGGAGCATTTCTTTTTGAAAGTAATCAAGTGGTCTGGTCTGCATTAAATAATTATGAAGAGTCCATATCAATCCGGGGAAAATCGCTTGATTTTGTAGATACTCTAATACTCAATAAATCGTATTTAGTTGCAGAATCAAAAGGCGTAGATTTATCGGGATATTATAGTTTTGATAAAGCGGTTGAGCAATTAGTTGAGCAATTAAAAAGGGCGAAAAAGCCTAAATAATGAAACAAACTTAGTAGGTTTGTTTCACATTTGGGCGTTTTATACCTGAAAAACCAAAATAGTCTCAAGGAAACAAGTAAATATTAAAAAATAGAAGTGACGCACATCTTTAACGTTTTAGTCGTGATAACGCTCTGTTTCTATGTTTTGTACATCGGTCATTTCGATACCCTGCCTTCCATTTAGGAATACTTAGAAATACTATGGAATAATAAGTAAAACTTAGAAGGTTAAATCCTGAACGGGGACGATTAACATCTCACAACGGCTATTACTCTGGACATATTGAGGGATAGAGCCCAATAACTTGTTTAAGCCTTTTTTCTTTTTGTTCCCGAAGACAGATAAATCAGCTTTTTGCGCCTCCAGAAAAGAGACGATGCTAGACTTTGTTTCACCACAAATTACTTTGGTAATCATCGGGAAATCTGTTTCTAAATCACTGGTAAAAGCTTTCATTTGTGACTCCGCCGCTTCAAGACGAATTTTATTTTGTTCCTCAATGATCCCTTCATCAATCATGTAACCCCCCATGGCGTCGCCATAAGCTGTATAAGGAATATATTCCAGCGCTACATTGAGTAGCGTTAATGACGCTTTATAGTATTTCGCCAATTCAATTGCGCGTTTACAGGCATGCTTTGAATATAGGGAAAAATCCACAGCAACGACGATATTTTTATAGGGTAGCAATTGCTCTGCTGACTTTTCAAGTTCCTCCTTTTCACGCAACCAGTCCCAGGCGTCCTGTAGATTTTCGCGGTTAAAATATCGTACTTCAGCAGATAACAAAAAGGGCTTGGCAATGAAGGACATCCAATGCTCCCAGGCTTTATCGCCAACCATGGCAATACGTTCAAAATCATCAAGATGCTTCATTCCAAACTTGAAATCATCTTTAGCAGCCTCTAAATCCCAACCAGTGAAATTATCAAACTCAAAAAGTAAGGTAACTTTGTCATACTCTTCAATCTGCTTTTCTAATTCAGGTATAAATTTCTGGTAATCTTCATGGCTTAACTTTCCTGAAGCTCTAATAGCGATGGTATTACCTTCGGATACGGGCATAAATTGCAACATGACATATTCCTCTTATTTGTGGATATCTCAATATCCAGCGTTGTAATTAAGAAACAGGTTTTAAACATATGAAAACCAGGTTCCTTATCTATTTTATTAGCAATAAAAATTAATCATTATTACCTTAATAATTAGTTGGTTAATTAATTAGCTTTTAACTTGTTTCTTTATACAGCTTATTGACCAATGACATCATGGCAAAATGATGCTTTCTCATTGTGCTGTGTAATTCAGCGTGTTGCTGATGTTGCTGTTTTTCCTGTTTGTGCACTGCAGCTTCCTCATCTTCCTTCACTTCAAACACATAACTGGTAGGATCGTGTTCGGTTTTAGACAACACTTCTTCGTGTTCATGATCACGCGCCTCATGCGCCGTAATAACCTGGGCATGTTCATCTAACATATCGGAGTGCTGATTAATGGCTTTTTCAATTTTCGCTAATTTATCCAGTGCTTCGGCATGTTCTTTCTTCCATACTTCTACTTCTGCTAACCAGAATCCATGATCAGAATGCCATTGTGTATGTTCATGATGCTCAGTGAGGTGATCATCACCTTTGATCGCTTGTACGCGTTCTTTAAGGTTTTTTTCGAATGCCAAAAATTGTGCCGTATTGGTATCCATAATTGTGAGTAACTTACCCCAGATAGAATCGCTTACATAAGCAGCCTCTTTTTTGAATTGTTCTTTATACGATTCTCTTGACTCATTTAAATTATCGCCCAGAGTTTGAAAATCACGTTTAAGTTCTGAGCTAATTTTTTCTACTTCTTCTTTGCTTAATTCTTTCCATTCGCTTAATTTTTCTTCGGCAGATTTCATCGCCTCCTGAAAGTTTTCACCCTGATTTACAACAAGATCTTCAACCGTATCAACCAGCGTTTGATACGCTCGTTTTAAGTCTTTATTCATTTCTTCTATTTTCATGACTTTTCTCCATCTAAATTATATTTTCCAGCAACTAGATAATTGCTCATAATTCCTCAATAAACTATTCGTTGATATAACTAATACACTGTGGAAACTACTTATTGAAACCATTGCACTGAATGAAATGACGGATGAACAATAAATATGTATGTGAAACACACCCCGCCACTTTTATGTCGTTTTTACTCAGTTAAAATGCAAACTACACCCTGTGAGCTGTTGCCGCTTTGCTCCAGCATTGTCTATGAAGTACGTCCGTGTACTTCACCGCTTCGCGGCAGCTTCGTTGCACTTCGCTGTGCAAATTCATTCCTGATGAATTTGTCGGCTACGCATCGGCTTGAATGACAACTCGTTTTTATTGATTAAAAACGATGCTGGAATTCATGCAGAGCTTGTGGTTTTTATTCATTGTTTAATTCTTGTACAAAGATCTCTCTATAATGCTTTGACTCAGCGTAACATAACATCCAGCTGATCCACAATTTCAGCCCAGTCTGCATCTTGTTCGATCGATTCCTTTAAAAAGGCCACTTGCGACGTATTCCAGAATTCAGCTTCGTGTAGTTCTATGTTTTGGGGTATAGGCTTATGCATGCTGATAAATTCCTCAATACCTTTTTCAGTTTCATCTAACCCTAACTGTTCAAATAAAGTGCTTAAACCATGAATAGGCGATTCCATAATATTCTCTCCATTTTAGTAATAATTTATTAACCCACTAGATTAAGTATATGCCTTAATTCAAGGTTTGCGCCTGTTAATGAATGATTATTGATGAATACGTTAAACGTTAAGCCATAAAAGTAACTTTGGTAAAAAATAAATAAATGCAGGTGAAATCAGCCACTACTGCAAAACAACCTCACTCATGGCGCAGTGCGTCTATGGGATCGAGACGAGCCGCTTTACGTGCCGGGAAATAGCCAAAAACAACACCCACTACGCTGGAAAATGCAAATGCGATAAGGATGATTACAGGATCGAAAATAAATGGCACACCCAGAAGTGGTGCAAGCAATATAGAACCGGTAAGACCGATGATGATTCCCATGATTCCGCCAAAAGTTGACAATACAATGGCTTCCACCAGAAACTGCCTGAGTACATCGCGTTCCAGGGCGCCTATTGCCAGCCGCACACCGATCTCTCTGGTGCGTTCGGTAACTGACACTAACATAATGTTCATAATGCCAATACCGCCAACCAAAAGGCTAACTCCGGCTACAGCGCCTAGTAGAGCCGTAAGTATCTCGGTGCTGCTGGTGACGCGTGCAACAATTTCCTGCATATCGCGAACATTGAAGTCATCTTCATCTTTCTCCGTGATATGGCGTCGCTGACGCATCAAGCCTTCGATATCGTTTTTCACTTTTTTGATCACATCGCCGTTTTTGGCTGTAACATAGATAGTACTGATATCCCGATTCCCTGCGATACGTCGCTGGAACGCTTTTAATGGCGTTACAATAATATCGTCCTCATCCTGACCGAACGTCGATTGACCTTTAGAGGCAAGGGTAGCGATGACAGTGCAAGAGACTTTACCCAGACGGATGGCGGCACCTAATGGGTCTTCAGTACCAAATAATTCTTTTTTTATGGTAGCTCCAATGATGCAGACGAGTGTGCCAGCTCGTAATTCACTTTCAGAAAATTCAACGCCTGTCGCGATCGACCAATCGCGTACGCTGAAAAAGCTATTATTGGTTCCTGTAATCGAGGTATTCCAGTTTTGATTGCCGTAAACCGCTAAAACTGCTTTAGATGAGGTTGGGGCTAGTGCTGCAATACCCGAGATTTCCTGGCTTATCGCCTCTACATCCTCGATATCAAAAGGCTCCTCTTCGCCACGCACACCACCGGGACCTCGAGAACCTGCACCAGGGCGTACATGTAGCTGGTTACTTCCAAGACTGGCGATGTCGGAAGTTACTTGTGCTGTTGCCCCACGCCCCAGGGTCACCATGACAATCACCGCCGCAACACCGATGACAATACCCAGAATAGTCAGGGTCGAGCGCAAGATATTGCGCCGAATCTCGCGCATCGCCAGTAGTATGGTACTCCAGATCATGGTAAGGACCTTTGTTGCTTGCTGTTAACGCCCTCACTTTCAATATCAGTGTTTTGATTATTAGTGTTTTTAGGAGTGCCGTTATTACTGGTGTTATTACGTGTTATTACTTGTTTTATTAAGAGTCCCGTTTTTAATGTCACTAGCGACCGCACCATCTGCAAATTGAATGATGCGATCGGCGTATTCCGCCATATCTTGCTCATGGGTTACCATGATAATAGTAATTTTTTGTTCGCGATTGAAACGGGTCAGTAATTGCATGATTTCATGGCTGTGCTCCGAATCCAGATTACCCGTAGGCTCATCTGCGAGTAGAACCGCAGGCTCGCTAACAATGGCTCGTGCAATCGCTACCCGTTGCTGTTGTCCCCCTGAAAGTTCCCCGGGTGTGTGGCTTTCCCGTCCTTTAAGACCTACAACCTCAAGAGCCTGCATGGATTGTGAGCGTCTTTTGACAGGAGAAATGCCCCGGTACATTAAAGGCAATTCAACATTCTCCAGTGCAGATGTTCGGTTCAAGAGGTTATATCCCTGAAATACAAAGCCTAGATAGCTGCGTCGCAATAGTGCACGCTGGTCACGGGTAAGCTTGCCAACATCAATGCCTTTAAAAAAGTAGCCGCCTGAAGACGACGTATCCAGGCAACCCATGATATTCATGCAGGTGGATTTGCCGGAACCGCTAGCCCCCATTACCGCAACAAATTCACCATCATTAATCTGTAAATCAACACCGCGCAAGGCATAAACAGTAGCATCACCTTTTCCGTAGACTCTGGTTACAGCGCTTAGCTCAATCAAAGCTTGCTCTTGCCTGGTGGCTGGCTGTGTAACTGATTTATTCATTTAGACGTACTGATCACATCTATCAACAATGACATTCCGGGTTTTATATCACCCTTGATAATTTCAGTGATACGACCATTGGTAGAACCTATCGTAACGGGTATAGCAACGGCTTCTCCGTCCTGTTGTATCCACACATTCTGCTTTGTACTTTGTGAAATATCTACCGAACGCTGTTTAGGTGCTCGCTTTCGCGGACCCGGTAAAATGGTACTCAGTACGCTTCCCCCGGATGTGCCTGCCTGGGGTGGCTTAAAACGCAGTGCAGCGTTGGGAACAAGCAGTACATTTTCGACCTTTTTGGTCACAATATCCGCAGTTGCCGTCATCCCCGGACGCAGT
The DNA here is from genome assembly GCA_963760355.1 of uncultured Gammaproteobacteria bacterium. Taxonomy (GTDB): domain Bacteria; phylum Pseudomonadota; class Gammaproteobacteria; order Thiotrichales; family Thiotrichaceae; genus Cocleimonas. The sequence continues at coordinate 87,501 of CAVXCT010000034.1, forward strand.
AACAGTTTAGTATTATCCACTGTCAGCAGTGCCTGATAGGTAACGACATCCTGAACCACCTGGGGTGCATAATAGACTTTGAGTATGCGTGCCAAAAACTGCTGTTCTGGATAGGCATCCACAGTAAAGCTTGCTTCCTGACCCACTCGAACCTGCCCGACATCAGCTTCATCAATATCTACATGAAGTTCCATTTTGGCAAGATCTTCGGCCAATGTGAACAAAACGGGGGCCTGAAGAGAAGCTGCCACGGTTTGTCCAGTTTCAACGCTACGTTTTAGGACAATACCGTTGATGGGAGAATGAATGACTGCTTTTTCCAAAGTTGTCTGGTCAGCATCTAGTTGTGCCTTTGCCTGAGCCACTTGAGCCCTGGTACTGGCTTGCGATGCAACAGCGCGCTTATAGGATGCTTCATCTGCATCACATGTTTCTTGTGAACATACCCCTTTTTTGGCTAACTCACGGGAACGCTCAAACTTTTTACGCGTTTCAATCGTGGTTGCATTGGCTTCCTGAACCTTCGCATTAGCCAGATCAAGGGCAGCTTTCGACTGTCTGAATTTAGCTTGCAGCTGATCGGTATTAAGACGTACCAGAACCTGTCCTATCTTCACCTGATCATTGTAGTCAACCTCGACAGATTCGATGGTTCCAGATATTTCGGTGCCTACTTCCACCTGATTCACTGGCTCAAGATCACCAGTGGCGGTTACAGTAACGGTGAGATCGCCTTGCTCTACATCCGTTGTTTTGAATTGAGTGACGGTAACTTTTTCTGAGGTAAGGTAGCTCGCAGCCACGCCAAGCAGAGCCAAAACAATGACTATTCCGAACCAGAACTTTAAGCGCTTGCGACCTGTTGTTTTTTGATCAAGACCCAACATCTGATCGACATCACTGGAGGCATTTCCATTATTATCATTCATTGGTCAGACCAGAAAAACTGAAAACGGGAAGTAACCGTTGAAAGAATGTATTTTGCATGCATAAAACCTAATTACTTAAAATAAAACAACATCATCAAAAATCATTCTCAGACTATACCCTTTCATCCAGAAAAACCTGAGCGATGTCAAAGAAATAGTAAACTTATTTATATAATTTTCTGGTCGTTATAAATAAATAAATCTTTAATTTTTGAAAGTGATTAGTTTGGTCTGATTTTTTGTAAAAATCCACGTTCTAAGAACGTGGTTTTGTCTTCGCCCTAGAAGGGCGTATTAAAACTAGTCTGCTAGACAAATGTGCGATGATTTACTAAACCTACACAACATTTCCTAATAGATTTGTTGTTTAACGATTAAGAAGTCTAGGATGAGCCTAAGCAGATTCTTAAGGCTACAGCCTAAAACCTCTTCCACGTCCTAAGGACGTGGTTCTTATGTGTAATAGACAATAATCTTGTACTCCTTTTTCCAGAATAAAAATGCTGTATCACATCTTGGACAGCATAATTATCACAGCAACTAACACCCCTCCTCCCAGAGCGACTAAGCTGTATTTTTTGGGTTCTTGCTCAGCTCTAGGTAGTAAATGTGTTGCACCTACATAAACCAGTGCACCTGCAGAAACGGCCAATAATGCTCCTAAAGATTGTTCATCGATCTGACTAATTAGAGGATAAGAGACTAAAGTACCCAGTGGTGTACTAAATGCAGCGGTTAAAAGAGCGAGTATTAGTGCAGCACGTTCACTAAACCCCCCTTTAATCAGTAACAGGTAAGTAATTATACCTTCTGGAAATTCGTGCAAGACCATTCCGGCAGTCGCCAAAAATCCTGTAAAGGCACTGACACTAAAAGCGATTGAATAAATAAAGCCATCTATAAAAGAATGAAAACCAATACCCAGTGCGGGTATAAGACCAATACCTAATTCAGACTTGTCTGGGTTTTTCTCACAGACAAAGGCAGTCAAAAAACGATTAAACAGATGCAAACCAAGATACCCTGCAAGCAAAAAAGCAGGAGCATGTGACGTCATCGCAAATGATTTCGGAATAAGGTGCAAAAAAGAAGCTGATATCAGAACGCCCGCTGCAAAACACATGAAATAGGTCGTATTGTTACGGCCCCACGTCTCAAAACGTCGAATCACATAAATTCCTATGGCGGTTACGCTTGCCGCAGCAACACTAAACCCTAACGCTATCCAGAAATTATTTTCCATTTTTATTCCCGCTCAGGATTGAATAAAGAAACACTTATTCTTGTTCCTGTTTCTGTTTCTGTTTTTCCCTTTTTTTCATAAGCAGATTATGGTCATAAGAGCCTTCCCTAAGCATCTTTGCACCACATTCAAGACAGTGTTCTTGCTGACAAGGTACTCCATTTTTATGAGTAATCCTTTCATCACACTTGGGGCAGATACAGAATCCGCCACCACCCATTTCATGTCTTCGTTTTTTCATGATGTTTATCTCCAGTTCTTAGTAATAAATTCCAGGTGGAATTTTTTTCCACACATTCTTTTTAAGACCTTCTTCAAAGCCTTGTTTAAATAATCTGTTCATTTCCTTTTTATCAAACTCATCACTCTCCGCTGGTTGATATTTTTCAGGAAGAGCTACCCAGTTAAAATCGATTCCCTGGGCTTTCGCAAGTGCATAGATCCTATTCAGGTCATTTAGTGCCTGAGCCTTTGTAAGTGACTCAGCAATCTGTAAGTTTTCTCCTAACAATCCCGCCAGGTCTTGAAACCGTTGTCGCATTGTTTGTGACAAGTCCTTGCTGGACTTACACCAACAACGTAACTGATGAAAACCAAGTGGTAAGGAGTTGATGGATAACTGATAGGGATTAGCATTCGCCAGTGGCACGTGATCACCATGAAAATGACTGAACACCACATCGGTTGCGTTAGCTAGTGCCTGTAAAATCTGTTGACGTAGTTGATAACCTACCGCTATTTGTACTGGATGGGGTAATAATCCGTGCCGTTTATAACCAAGGGCTATACCCGGATCAATGACAATACACTGATCCGCCATAGTCACCACGCAACAAAGACTGCGCGCACCTAATGATTCAGCTGCAATAATTAAAGACCACGGACAAGTGTCCGTTCGGATATTTTCGGTCACCAGATTTTCTGGGAATTTGTTTTAATTCCGGCCTTCGATGATTGCTGCATGACGAATGATAAAAATTCTCATCGTACGATTAGTGTTATCAACATCTTCAACTAACTTTTTATATCAACTCCCACGATCAAAATACCATACGAACTGTGTTTTAGTAAGCAGGAGTTAAACGTAATCAGACTGTGGAAAATACTTAGATTGATCTAAATTTCGGTTGTTGGATTTTAAGTAATTTTTAAGGCCACCCCCCTACTTTAAGTAACTTTTATTGCGACTGCGTCTTACCCTGTTCTTCAGTTACCCACAAAGAATCTGATAATTTTGATTCCTGTGCTGTATTAACCACAAAGGATAAAAGAACCAATAGGGCTACTATTAACTTTTTCCAGAACATATTGTCTTGTTTAAAAATATAATTCATCGATATTATTCTGCATCGCAATACGGGAATACCCGCTAAAGTAGCTTATATTCAAAAAGTAGAAGTGATATTTTTTAAAGCTGTTTCAAGTTTTTCCCATGTACTTTCAATATCTTCTTTAAGATGTTCCCATGCACTTTCATGAGCAATCTCAAGTTCATTTAACTTTCTTCTAGCCGTTTGCTGTAATGCATGAATCTGCTCAACCTGACCATTGAAACCAGCCTTAGCATCATAATCCGAGGCATGATCAGCTTGATTTTTGAGTTTACTGATTTGCTTATCCCACTCATTTAGTTTATTAAATAAATCCTGCTCATATTCAGACTTGGTATCCATAATTACTCCTTAATCAAACGTTTTTATTAAGTCTTTAAAAAATAGTAAAACTGTCATTCTAGTAACAATATTGAAAACTTCACATTGTTTTTACATATTTTCACGTCATTAATATCAGCAACAATTCCGTAGAACTACATTTAGTTGATTCTAAGTAAAAACTTAATGACAAAAGTCAAACACTGCTAAAACTATTTACTTAATTAATAAAATAAAAGGTATTTTAAGAATCACATTTCTTTGAGGATTGAAACATGGTCAACCAAAAACAGCATGAAGAACATCAACAATGGGAAAGTGAACATGCAATGTGGCTAGTCGACATTGCGATGTGGCAAAAAGAACACCAGAATACCATCAACATCAACCTTAATAAAAACAGGTGGGAAAGCGACAGGTACCGAGGATGATGCCAATATAATCTGCTGAAAAAGGTATGCGCCCTGCACTCATAGCTGTATTTCTTTATAGCAGAGGGGTTAAATTACCGCTTTCGCCATTACTTGTGCATTATTTTGGACTTACCTATACCCTGCTTTTAGCAAGCTATATGATGGTTTTCTCATTACTGGGTGGAATAATTATGGAAAAAATACTGCCACCTACAGAAAAATAATACAGTCTCCACATACCGCATATACAAAGTATCAGTGATAATCAGAGCTAATCAATATAAACATAAGGGCAACCTTTATGCCCATTATCTATGTTTGGTTGAACCAAAGAATCAATAATTACATTTAAAGCCACCCTCCTACTTTTGATTCGTTTTACTCACCCTTCGGGCCAGCTAAAGCTGTTGTCTTCGCTGCGCTACGGCTCATGGTTTTTCACGAAAAATAATGAAGACCACGCCCTTCGGGTCATCGTCGTTTCACTCCAACGTTGTCTGTGCTGCGCTTCGGCTGAATGATATTTATGCGGCTTCGCCTTTGCTGCGGATCAGCGTTAAAAAACAACGTTAAACTTATCAACTAAGTATTTTCCACAGTGAAATTAAGCATATGTTCTAGCTTTTTTTTTAAGTACCGGCTGTTAAAGTTGTTTGTAAGATATATCAAAACTCTTAGTTGTTTTAGTGAATTAAGTCACGAATAAAGAGAAGCTATCAGAAGATAAGACCAATAGGTAATGAATCAAATGAATCACAACGATAAAGCAGTGCATACAATGAGTGACAATTGTCTAGATTCTACATCGCAATACAAATCTATTGACCATGCATTTAAGGCTAACCTTGCAAAATATACCTTTGGTCTTAGCCCTGCAGGGCTTTTACGGGATTATTTTGACTGGGCATCTCATCTCGCTTTGTCACCCGGAAAGCAATTAGAGCTGACCGAAAAAAACTGGAAAAAAGGCGCTAAGCTTTTACGTTATTCAATACAATCTGCATTAAACCCTGATTTAGAAGCTTGCATAAAACCACTTCCACAAGACTACCGTTTTAAAGATAAGGGATGGCAATCCTGGCCTTATAACCTCTATTACCAATCTTTTTTGTTAAATCAGCAATGGTGGCATAACGCAACAACAGATATCGATGGTTTATCACCTCAGAGTGAAAATGTCATTTCTTTCATTGCCAGACAAATACTGGATAAATGGGCTCCTTCTAACTTTGCCTGGTTAAACCCTGAAATAACAAGGGAGACCGTTTCAACATTTGGGGCAAACCTGGTTCAAGGTGAAAAAAACCTGATTGAAGATGCAGATAGATTAATCTCGGGTAAACCTGCAGCAGGTATAGAAGATTTTGTAGTGGGAAAAAATCTTGCTGTTACCCCTGGTAAAGTTGTTTACCAAAACCATTTAATTGAATTAATTCAATATACTCCAACAACCAAAAAAGTGTTTGCCGAGCCAATCCTGATTGTTCCTGCATGGATCATGAAATATTACATTTTAGATCTATCACAAGAAAACTCTATGGTTAAATATCTCGTGGATAAAGGACACACCGTATTCATGGTTTCCTGGCGTAATCCAGGTTCTGAAGACAGAGAATTGCACCTGGAAGATTACCGTCGAATGGGCCCTATGGCTGCATTAGATGCGATTTCATCTATTATCCCCGATCAGAGGATACACGCTACTGGTTATTGTCTTGGCGGTACCCTGCTCTCTATTGCAGCTGCTGCAATGGCGCGTGATGGTGATGATCGTCTTGCCTCAATGACAACTCTGGCAACGCAAGTGGATTTTACCGAAGCTGGGGAACTGACATTATTTATCGGTGAAAGTGAGGTGTCTTTTCTAGAGGATATGATGCAGGAGCAAGGCTATCTTGATGGTTATCAAATGGCCGGGGCTTTCCAGATTTTACGTTCAAATGACCTGGTTTGGTCGCGCATGGTGCACGATTATATGCTGGGTAAACGTCGTCCTATGAATGACCTAATGGCATGGAATACAGATCTGACACGTATGCCATATCGGATGCATTCCGAATACCTGCGTAAGTTATTTTTAAACAACGACCTCGCCAGTGGACGTTATCAGGTTAATGGTCGACCCGTTGTAGTCGAAGATATCCATACACCCATATTCGCGGTTTCTACTATCAAGGATCACGTTGCTCCATGGAAATCAGTGTATAAAATTCATCTACTGGCTGATGCCGACGAAGTCACTTTCGTCCTCACCAGTGGTGGACATAATGCCGGTATCGTTAGTGAGCCTGGACATCCTCGTCGTAAGTTTCAGGTAGCAACCCACCATGAAGGCGAAACTTATATGGACCCGGAAACATGGCAACAGCAAACCCCTTCGCAAGATGGTTCCTGGTGGCCTGTCTGGGAACAATGGCTGTGTCAACGTTCTTCAGAACAAACAGCGACCCCATCAATGGGTAATGAAGAGTATCCGCCTTTAATGGAAGCTCCGGGTACCTATGTGCTGATGCCTTGAGGACAATAAGCTGCAATAGCTTGAGGGCAATAAAGAATCAATAGGAAATAATAATATGAAAGGCGATGTTTTAGTTTTAAATAGTGGTTCTTCGAGTATCAAATTTGGCGTTTATGATGGAGATTTACCAGAGTTACCGTTAATTATTCATGGGCAAATTTCGGGAATTGGTGGTAGCGAAGTTCACTTAAGCGCATATCGAACGGATACTGAAGAGCCAGTAGCTAATAATATTATCAAGAATACCGCGAATAGTATTTTTGATCAGGGCCAAGCGATGCAAATACTGGTCGAATGGGGAGGGCAACGCGAAGCGGCAAGAGAAATTGCTGCTATAGGTCATCGGGTGGTACATGGCGGTAAACTTTTTAGCGATGCGGTTCTCATCGACTCTACAGTTCTGACTCAATTAGAGGCGCTTGATCCATTAGCTCCGCTGCATCAACCACATAATTTAGCAGGTGTCAGAACCTTAACCAAACTTGCGCCGACGCTACCCCAAGTAGCATGTTTTGATACGGCTTTTCACTATAAGTTACCCGAACTCGCACAGCGTTTTGCGCTACCCGAAAAGTACTATGACGCGGGCATCCGTCGTTATGGATTTCATGGCCTGTCATACGAATATATGTCAAGCATATTGCCCGAAGCGGTTGGGGCAAAAATTGCTACAGGCAAAGTGGTTGTTGCGCATCTTGGTAATGGTGCCAGCATGTGCGCTTTAAGTGATCGTCAAAGCATTGACACTACCATGGGATTCACCGCATTGGATGGCTTGCCGATGGGGACACGAAGTGGCAACCTTGATCCTGGTGTTGTGCTCTATCTGCAAAATCAAATGAACATGAGTAGTAAGGAAGTGAGCGAACTCCTCTATCATCATTCTGGATTATTAGGGGTATCGGGTATTAGCAATGATATGCGCAAACTGCTGGCAAGTAATGAGCACAGCGCACACCTTGCTATTGATCTCTATGTCTATCGCATAAATCGTGAATTGGGTGCATTGGTAGCCAGCTTGGGTGGGATAGATGCGCTTATATTTACCGCAGGAATTGGCGAGCATTCACCCGAGATTCGTAAACGGGTTTGTGACTTAGCTAACTGGTTAGACTTTGAGATAGATGATGATGCCAATCAACGCGGGTTGCGCTGTATCAGCACCAAGGACAGTGCTGTATCTGTCTGGGCAATACCCACAGACGAAGAAGGCATGATCGCGCAACATACTCGCCGTTTGGTAGACGCTGAAACATGAATCTATCCATAATTATTAAAATACAATCTGGAATCCTTACTTATGAGCATTAAATCCACATTAAAAAAACTCACTATGGTAGTTATTATTGCCTCGATAGGCGCAGGTGGATGGTATGCCTGGCAAGTCTTGCAATCAGATCAAATACCCGAAAAACTAGAACCATATTCAAAAGTCATTAATGAGCTTAAAAGCCATATTAAAACAGCTGACGAACTGCCTGAGTATATTGCTTCAGGAAATGGCCGTATCGAAGCAACAGAATATGATATCGCTACAAAAATAGCTGGACGCTTAACTAAAGTACTCGCTGAAGAAGGAGACATGGTTGAAGCAGGTCAAGCGCTTGCTGTTATTGATACCGATGATCTTGATGCACAACTGCTAGAAGCAAACGCTGGGCATAGAGAAGCTATCGAGGCACGTAAATACGCCATGGCAATTGTTGAACAATATAAGAGTGAACTCTCTTTTGCTCAAACTGAATTACGCCGATTCCTGGAATTGTCGAAACAAGGGCATTTATCACAAGAAAAAGTAGACCAGCAACGTACGGTTTTTAAATCAGCCGATGCCGCGTTAAAAGCCGCCAATATCAAAGTTGTTCAATCCGCAGCGGGTATTGAAGCCGCTGAAGCACGCATTCAAAGATTACAAAGCGAATATTGACGACAGTACATTGACAGCTCCAGTAAAAGGGCGTGTGCTATATAGGCTTGCAGAGCCTGGAGAAATACTCGCAAGTGGCGGCAAAGTCATGACTGTTCTTGATTTGACTGATGTTTATATGAGTATTTTCCTGCCCACAGCAGAAGCTGGAAAAGTCACCATAGGAACAGAGGCACGACTCATTATTGATGCCATTCCTCAATACACCATTCCTGCAAAAGTGACATTTGTTGCAGCGGAAGCACAATTCACCCCTAGATCGGTAGAAACTCGAGCCGAACGCGATAAACTCATGTTCCGCGTTAAAGTAAAAATTGATCCTACCTTACTCAAAAAGCATATCCAGAAGGTAAAAACAGGTGTGCCGGGTGTCGCTTATATTTCATTGGCACCGGAAAAAGAATGGACTGAAAAATTAGAGCTGAGACTTCCTGAATGAATTCAGAAACCACATCAGTAGCTGAAGCTAATACTGGGGTTGGTAATGTTAGCAATGCTGTTAAACTTGAAAATTTAACGCATCTGTTATGCTGATAACGACGCACTGGACAATATTAATCTGGAGCTACCCGCTGGATGCATGGTGGGTTTAATCGGTCCGGATGGTGTGGGAAAATCCAGCCTTTTAGCACTGATTGCTGGTGCACGAAAGATCCAGCAAGGGGAAATCGAAGTACTTGGCGGCAATATGAAAAGTAGCCGTTTTCGTTCTGCTATTTCACCTCGTATCGCTTATATGCCACAGGGTTTAGGCAAAAATCTTTATCCAACCTTATCCGTCTTTGAAAATGTGGATTTCTTTGGCCGCCTGTTTGGACAAAGTCGTAAAGAGACGACAACAACGGATTAACGATCTACTCAAAAGTACCGGGTTAGAAGCCTTTGCTGATCGCCCTGCAAATAAACTTTCAGGCGGGATGAAACAGAAACTGGGTTTATGCTGCGCCCTGATTCATGATCCGCAACTTCTCATTCTGGATGAACCTACCACTGGTGTAGATCCCCTTTCCCGTCGTCAATTCTGGCAGTTGATCGATCGAATTCGTAGCCGTGAAAAAGACATGAGTGTTCTTGTCGCAACGGCTTATATGGAAGAAGCGAATAACTTTGATTTTTTAGTCGCGATTGATGATGGCAAAATCATAGGTACAGGTTCTCCTGAAGAATTAAAAACCCAAACGAGCCAGAATACTTTAGATGAAGCTTTTATTTCGTTGCTTCCAGAAGAGAAGCGGCACGATCATAAACAGTTGGTTGTTCCTACCACGTGAAGCAAGCACAGAAAAAGTAGAAGCCGCAATTAACGCAACTGATTTAACCAAACGTTTTGGTGATTTTACTGCAGTCGATAAAGTCAGTTTAAACATAGAACGCGGAGAAATCTTTGGATTTCTAGGTTCTAATGGTTGCGGTAAAACCACCACCATGAAAATGCTGACTGGCCTGCAACCCGTCACCAGCGGAGAAGCCTTAATATTCGGTAAAAAAGTAGACGCAAATAATATTGAAACACGCAAGCGAGTTGGCTATATGTCTCAAGCATTCTCGCTTTACAATGAACTTACCGTGCAGCAAAACTTAATGCTACATGCCCGGTTATTTCATTTACCTTCCAATAAAATTAAACCACGCATCAAGCAATTAACCGAGCGCTTTAATCTTGGAGAATACAGTGATGATTACCCTTCTGAATTACCTTTAGGTATCCGTCAGCGACTATCTCTAGCCGTTGCAGTGGTCCATGATCCAGATATTTTAATACTTGATGAGCCTACATCAGGTGTTGATCCAGTCGCACGTGATGATTTCTGGAAGCTTTTAATCGAGTTATCACGTAATCAGGGTGTGACAATATTTATCTCTACCCATTTCATGGATGAAGCTGCACGCTGCGATAGAATTTCGTTAATGCATGCGGGCAAGGTTCTCGCCAGTGATACGCCTGCCGCGCTACGCGAGTCTCGTAATGCGGATACTCTGGAAGAGGCCTTTATTGCTTATTTGGAACAAGCAGTTATGGAATCTACTAAACCTCAGGAAAAGAAAAATAACGAACAAAAGAACGAGGATAAAGACGAGAAGAAAAACAACGATGGAAAAAATACTGATTCAATTCCAATAGCTTCAAGTCTGACTACCAATAATGAAATTCAAGCCTCCGAAATCATTTAGCCTGCTACGATTATTTGGTTATGCTCATCGTGAATCACTAGAGTTATGGCGCGATCCTATTCGGCTTACTTTTGCACTGCTTGGATCAATCATCTTGATGTTTATCCTGGGTTACGGCATTACCCTGGATGTAGAAGATCTCAGTTTCGCTATATTAGATCATGACCAAACACCAGAGAGTCAAAGCTATATTGAAAACCTCTCAGGCTCACGTTATTTCATTCAGAAAGCTGATATATCGAGCTCTGAAGAACTCGATCAAAGAATGCGAAGTGGTGAACTCAGTTTTACCGTCGAAATTCCTCCTAACTTTGGACATGATTTAAAACGCAGCAGAGCCCCTGAAATAGCAGTAAGAGTGGATGGTTCGATGCCTTTTCGTGCAGAAACCATTCAAAGTTACCTCACTGGAAATCATATATCTTATCTGAGCGATCTTTCACTGCGTACTTATGGTGTTGTTCCCACGCTCATTCCGGCTGATATAGAATCACGATATCGTTACAATCAAGACTTTAAAAGTTTAGAAGCGATGGTGCCAGCAGTAATGCCGTTGTTGCTGGTATTCATTCCTGCCATTCTGATGGCCCTGGGGGTAGTACGTGAAAAGGAGCTTGGTTCTATTACCAACCTCTATGTAACACCCGTTACCAGACTGGAATTTTTAATAGGAAAACAACTTCCTTACATCGTTGTCAGCATGGTTAGTTTCTTTGGACTCGTCGCATTATCAATATATGTATTTGGTGTCCCTCTAAAAGGTAGTTTTCTAGCGCTTACTCTACTCGCATTATGTTACGTAACCGCAACCACAGGTATTGGCTTATTGATTTCAACGTTTACTAACACACAGATCTCAGCGCTAGCGGGGACTTCAGTCATCATATTAATGATTGCGGTGAATTTCTGCGGATTGATTAATCCTGTTGCATCACTTGAAGGAGTAGGGGCTATTATTGGTAAACTGTTTCCAACCACTTATTTTCTAGAAGCAAGTCGTGGGGCATTTAATAAAGCCCTGGGTTTTTCCGGTCTCTCTCAATATTTTCTTCCTTTGATTGCATTTATTCCTGTGCTGTCAATTATCAGCGTTTTCTCGCTACGTAGTCAGGACAAGTGATATGAATCATCGCGGCAATATCCTTCAACTGGGAATCAAAGAATTACGCAGTCTGTGGCACGATAAAGTACTTTTATTATTTGTTGCTTTTGCTTTTACCGGCTTAGTTTATGTGGTTTCATCGGCCACTTCTCAAGAGCTGAATAACGCCCCAATCGCATTCGTGGATGAAGATCAGTCACCTTTATCAAAACGTATTATCAGTTCGTTTTACGGCCCTTATTTTAAAACACCCGATATCATCTCAATGGAAGATATCGACCCTGCAATGGATAACGGCAGTTACACTTTTGTGATAAACATCCCTCCCTACTTTGAACGAGATGTTCTGGCTGGAAAACAACCCGACCTACAGGTGAATATTGATGCTACACGAATGACGCAAGCATTCATCGGAGATGGTTATATTCAAAATATTATCGGGACTGAAATCAATGAGTTTGTGTCGGGTTATCGTGCGACGTATGTGTACCCTGTGCAACTAACGAAAAGAATAAAATTTAATCCCAATCTCACCAGTGTCTGGTTTGGTAGTGTGATGGAATTGATGGATGTGATCACCATGATCTCCATTATCCTAACGGGAGCTGCGGTGATTCGAGAACGTGAACACGGAACACTGGAACACCTCCTGGTAATGCCTGTCACTCCTTTTGAAATTGTAGTTGCCAAAATTTGGTCGAATGGTTTAGTGATTTTACTCGCTGCGGCATTCTCCTTATTTGTGGTGATAGAAGGTTTTCTGCATGTTCCTATCCACGGTTCAGCAGCGCTATTCTTATTCGGCGCAGCGATACATCTTTTTGCGACAACATCATTAGGTATTCTTATTGGGTACTCAAGCCCGCACCATGCCTCAACTCGGGCTACTGATCATTTTAATTCTACTGCCACTACAGATGTTATCCGGCGGAATAACGCCCAGAGAAAGTATGCCAGACATCGTACAAAACATTATGCTGGTTGCACCAACCACACACTTCGTGAAGTTCGCACAAGCGATACTTTACCGAGGTGCAGGATGGGATGTGGTCTGGCCTTATTTCCTCTCTTTACTGCTAATTGGAACCGTATTTTTTCTAATTGCACTGGTGCGCTTTCGTAAGTCAGTAGCGTTAAGCTAACAGGCAACAAGTTAATTTGAAATTTGTCACTCCCCTACTTTCAGGGCTTTTTTCTAGTCTAATCACGCTGCCGATAATTGCACTGCGCAATACTTCACTTCTGCAATTTTAGCTACGGGATCTAACGCTGCATTAGTTAATACATTCGCAGCTGCTTCAAAGTAACAGAAAGGCATAAACACCGTGCCAACCGGAGAGTTATCGGAAATCTTGATTTTCGCTTGAAGCTCACCGCGTCGGGTCTTAAGTTTTAGCATATCACCGTCATCCAGGCCTAATTTCAAAGCATCACGCATATTCACAGAGATCCATGGTTCTGGTTCTAAAGTATCTAAAACGGTTGCACGGCGGGTCATACTACCGGTGTGCCAATGCTCTAATTGACGGCCTGTGATTAGCACAAATGGATACTCTTCATCAGGTTGTTCATCGGGTGGCACGATATCAGCAGGAACTAGTTTTACTTTGCCACTGGCTGTAGGGAAATCCTTCCTGAAGATAACGGGCTCACCCGCATCACCTTCATTCTCACATGGATAAGTAACACTTTCGTTTTCCAGACGCTCCCAGGTAATGCCAGCAATAGACTTCATTGCCTGACGCATTTCATTGAAAATATCTTTAGGACCCTGGTAATTCCAATCCAGACCTAAGCGCTTCGCAATTTCCTGAATAATCCACCAGTCTTGCTGTGCATCCCCGGGAGGAGTAATAGCCTGACGTCCCATTTGCACAGAACGATCAGAGTTGCTATAAGTCCCTGTTTTTTCCGGATTTGCGGCAGCGGGTAATACAACATCAGCATAAAAAGCTGTTTCTGTGAGAAATATATCCTGTACCACAAAATGTTCAAGCTTTGCCATTGCCGCACGCGCATGTAACACATCCGGGTCTGACATGGCCGGGTTTTCACCTTCAACATACATGCCTTTGATGACATCATCGTTTGCAGCATTCATCATTTCTACGGTGGTTAAACCCGGTTTCTCATCGAGTGAATCCATATTCCATAGCTTTCTGAAACGCGCCTGATTTTCAGGAAGCGTTACAGGTTGATAGTCTGGGAATACCATTGGAATCAATCCAACATCTGATGCACCCTGTACATTATTTTGACCACGCAATGGATGTAAACCTGAGCCGTCACGACCGATCTGCCCGGTAATCATACAAAGTGAAATTAAACAACGCGCATTATCGGTGCCATGAACGTGCTGCGAAATACCCATACCCCATAAAATCATGGCGTTTTTTGCAGTCGCATACATGCGTGCAACATCCCGAATCTGTTCTGCACTAACACCGCAAATAGCAGACATGTCTTCAGGCGAATATTGCTGAAGATGCTCTTTTAATTTAAGGAAATCTTCAGTACGTGTTTCTATAAATTCTTTATCTGTGAGATCTTCACTAACAATCACATGCATCATCGCATTGAGTAATGCAACGTCGGTTGATGGCTTGAATTGTACATACTGGGTCGCATGACGTTTCATATCAGAACCACGAGGATCCATCAAAATCAACTGCGTACCATGCTTGATGGCATTTTTCATCCATGTCGCACCAACCGGATGATTAACTGTTGGATTTGCACCGATAATAATAATCACATCTGATTTAGTAACATCAGCCATCGGGTTTGAAACGGCACCAGAACCGAAACCTTCTAGCATTGCGGTAACGGATGAGGCATGACACAAGCGTGTGCAATGATCTACATTGTTAGTGCCGAAACCGGTACGGATTAGCTTCTGGAAGATATATGCTTCTTCATTGCTGCCTTTTGCAGACCCCAATCCTGCGAGTGCATATTTACCCTCTTTGGCGATTATTTTCTTCAGGCCTTCTGCGGCAAAATCGAGTGCTTCATCCCAGGTTGCTTCGCGGAAAATTTCTAACGGTTTACCTGGGTCAAAATCCAGTTCAGCAGATTTCGGCACATTATCGCGACGAATTAAAGGAACGGTTAATCGCTCGGGATTATGTATATAATCAAAACCATAGCGGCCTTTTACGCATAAACGACCTTGGTTAGCCGGGCCATTACGGCCTTCTACATGAAGAATTTTATTGTCTTTAACATTGTAGGTAAGCAAACATCCCACCCCGCAATATGGACATACCGAGTCGACCTTTTTATCTGGCACGATCATGCCAACACCATTGGCTGGCATCAATGCACCTGTCGGGCACGCTTGCACACATTCGCCGCAGGCGACACAGGTACTTTCACCCATGGTATCGTCCACATCGAATACTATTTTGGTTTCGCCGCCACGTTTTGCCAAACCAATAACATCATTTACCTGCACATCACGACACGCGCGTAAGCAACGTGTACAGTGGATGCAGGCATCCAGATTGACACTGATTGCCGGGTGCGATAAATCATTCCCGACTTTGGCACGCGACTCAAAACGCGCAGGCTGGATATTCAGCTTTTGCGACCATTGCTGTAGTTCGTTATCGAGGGTGTATTGCACTTCTGGCATATCAGCATTGAGTAATTCCAGTACCATTTTTTGTGCGTTTACAGCGCGCTCATTATTCGATGAAACCTTCATATCCTGACTCGGATGACGACAACAAGATGGTGCTAACACTCGCTCACCATCGATCTCGACCATGCAGGAACGGCAGTTACCGACTTCTTCCAGTCCATCGGCGTAACATAAATGCGGGATTTCAACGCCATGATGCTGCGCCGCTTTCAAGATGGTTTCATCCTGATTAGCGCTGATGGTTTTACCGTTTAATTCGAATTCTATAGTTGTTTTAGTTTGAGACGTGTTAGATGTTGTTGTAGTAGCACTCATTTTCACACCCCCCCACTTTTAGGGCTTTTTTTATCAAAATCCTTTTTCGTTTCATTAGGGAAGTACTTAATAACACAATCCATTGGATTAGGTGCAGCCTGTCCCAGGCCACAAATCGATGCATCCATCATCACCGTTGATAACTCACCCATTAAATCCGTATTCCATTCATCCTGTTGCATCAGTTTCATCGCTTTTTCTGTACCAACACGACAAGGTGTGCACTGACCGCATGATTCATAACGGAAAAAATTCATCGCATTAGTTGCGACTTCACGCGCCGAATCTTTATCAGAAAACACAATGACTGCGGCAGAACCAATAAAACACCCGTGTTCATTCAAGGTGTCAAAATCCAAGGGAATATCTGCTTTATTCGCGGGTAAAATTCCTCCGGAAGCGCCACCCGGGAAGTAGCCATAGAGCTCCTGCCCGTCCAGCATTCCGCCACAATATTCATCAACCAACTCTCGTAAAGTGATTCCTGCTGGAGCTAAGTGAACCCCCGGATTTTTGACGCGTC
Organism: uncultured Gammaproteobacteria bacterium; assembly: GCA_963760355.1. Classification (GTDB taxonomy): domain Bacteria; phylum Pseudomonadota; class Gammaproteobacteria; order Thiotrichales; family Thiotrichaceae; genus Cocleimonas. Next base: position 103,941 of record CAVXCT010000034.1, read on the forward strand.
CGCTAACTGAAAAAGAACGCAAGCCTTGACGACCATTTCGACCGTGCGAGGTAAACCAGTCTGCTCCTTTTTCCACTATTTCACGCACCCAGTAAAGAGACTCCATATTGTGTTCCAACGTTGGACGACCAAATAAGCCAACTTCCGCCAGGTATGGTGGACGCAAACGCGGCATACCTCGTTTACCTTCGATAGACTCGATCATTGCCGACTCTTCACCACAGATATATGCCCCTGCTCCCCGGCGTAAATACATGGGCGGCGCATCTGGAAATTTTTCTTCTAAAACGGCTAGTTCTTGTTCGAGCAACTCTCTTAATCCCGCATATTCATCGCGCAGATAGATATATATAGCGGCCGTTCCCACCACTTCAGAAGCGATTAACATGCCTTCAAAAAAACGATGTGGATCACGCTCTAGATAATAACGGTCTTTAAAAGTACCGGGCTCACCTTCGTCGATATTGATTGCCATCATTCTGGGAGCTGGCTGATCTTTAACAATGCGCCATTTACGACCAACAGGGAATCCTGCTCCACCTAAACCACGCAAGCCTGAGTCATCTTTAGCGGATAGAATATCTTCGTGATGATGCTCTTTATCAACGACTTTTTTATATAATTGGTAGCCGCCATCTTTTACGTATTCATCGTAACGGATTGCATTTTCTGGGGCAGAATCAGAGGTATGACCCGCTTTAACTTCATCAATCACTTTTTCTGTGGTGGCCTGACGAATTGGGTTTGTACCCACTACCGCAACAGGTGCAGATTCACAGCGACCGACACAGGGTACGCGTTGCACACGTGCTTCTTTACCTATGGCTGATTCCAGAGTTGCCACTAACTCTTCTGCACCTGCCAATTCGCAACTAATAGAGTCACAAACCCGAACAGTAAGACTAGCCGGTTTTTGATCGCCTTCTTTTACGATATCGAAATGATGATAAAAACTAGCGACTTCGTATACTTCTGTCTGACTGATTTTTAAAAGAGTAGCCAGGGCATGCAGGTGTTCTACGGCAAGACATTGATATTTATCCTGAATTAGGTGCAAATATTCAATCAATAAATCACGCTGCAAAGGCATGTCTTTTAGAAGAGCTTGTACTTCTAGAACCGCCTCATTGGATAAAGGGCGTCCTCTTCTTTGGATTTTTTTTCTCTTTTTCATCTGCTTTCTTCGCCTGTTTACAAACTTTATGTACTTGGTAACCTGACTATAGCTAAAGCGAGATTATTGACTGTTTTAATTGCGAACTTAAAGTTCGATTAATCACCATTCTTTGTTGGTGACTGGAGACTGGTGATTAATCGATAGTTGATACACTTTAAAACAGGAACAACAATAATTACTTTCTTAACTGTTTTTCATGAAAAGCGAGATGTTCACCAATGAATGTAGAGATGAAGTGATAGCTATGATCATAGCCGTCCTGCATTCTTAAGGTGATTGGGAAATCTGCGGCATCGCAAGCAGCTTTCAGGTTTTGAGGATATAGCTGCTCTGCCAGAAATTCATCATCCAAGCCGCTATCAATCATTAAGGGTAATTTTTCAGCGCCATTCTTAACTAAACAGGTTGCATCATAAGCTTCCCAGTCTGCTTGATTGTCACCCAGATAAGCACCAAAACAACCTTCACCCCAACCACACACACTAGGATTACAAATAGGTGCAAATGCCGAGACTGATTTATACATGCCTGAATTTTTAAAGGCACAAATCAATGCGCCATGACCACCCATAGAATGCCCAGTGACGGAACGGACACCCGGAATAATCGGGAAGTTTTGTTCCGCTAACTCGATCAGTTCTTTAGTCACGTAATCGTACATCTGGTAATTTTTAGACCAGGGTTCCTGTGTGGCATTGACATAAAAACCTGCGCCTTTACCAAGATCATAACGCTCTTCTTCATCCGGAACATCATCACCACGTGGACTGGTATCTGGAATGATTAATGCGATTCCTAATTCAGCAGCATAACGCTGTGCACCGGCTTTGGTGCGAAAGTTATCATCGGTACAGGTAAGGCCAGATAGCCAATATACCGCGGGTACTTTTTCTGTTTCTGCCAATGGTGGCAAATAAACCGAGAAAGTCATCTCACAGTTACAACTTGATGATTTATGCGTATAGCGTTTTAAGAAGCCGCCAAACTCTTTAACACTTTCAATTTCTTGAATAGACATATTTATTCTATTTCCTTATTTTTCTTGTATTAAATATATTAAGTAGGAGGATGAGAGTCACCCCCCTACTTTCAGGCACTTTTTATTTTTTAAAACTGAATTACCGAACGAATACTCTCGCCGCTGTGCATTAAATCAAACGCTCTATTAATATCTTCCAGAGGCATTGTGTGTGTGACCAAACTATCTAGCTCGATCTCGCCTGCCATATAGCGGTCAACATAACCCGGAAGTTCTGTTCTGCCTTTAACGCCACCGAATGCAGTTCCCATCCAGGTACGACCAACCACCAAATTAAATGGACGCGTTTGAATCACTTGTCCTGCGCCAGCAACACCAATCACAACCGACTTACCCCAACCCATATGTGTACACTCTAGTGCATCACGCATTACGTGGACATTACCGATACATTCAAATGAATAATCTGGGCCACCATCAAAGTTGTCTTGCATAAATTCAACAAAGTCCCCTTCTGGAATATCATTCGGGTTGACAAAATCAGTACAACCTAACTGCTTCGCAAATTCGAATTTATCAGGATTAATATCGATGCCGATAATACGCTTCGCACCCGCCATTACCGCACCTTGAATACATGAAAGTCCGATACCTCCAAGACCAAATACTGCAACTGTTGAGCCAGCTTCTACTTTAGCCGTGTTAAGCACAGCACCAATACCTGTTGTTACACCACATCCTAAAAGACAGGCTTTATCGAGAGGCGCTGCTTTATTGATTTTTGCCAGTGCAATTTCCGGAACTACCGTGTACTCAGAAAATGTCGAACAACCCATGTAGTGGAAGATATCTTTGCCACCTTGGGAGAAACGACGTGTTCCATCAGGCATATAACCTGTCCAGATTGTGCCAGCTATGGTCTGACATAGATTTGACTTGGTGGAATTACAGTATTCACAATCACCACACTCAGCAATATAAAGTGGGATAACATGATCACCGACTTCCAGGTTCTTCACCCCAGGGCCCAACTCAACAACTTCACAACCACCTTCATGCCCTAAAATACAAGGGAATGAACCCTCCGGGTCATCACCTGAAAGTGTGAACGCATCGGTATGGCATACCCCAGATGCAATAACTTTAAGTAGTACCTCACCCTCTTTTGGCCCCATTACTTCTACTTCTTCTATCTCCAAGGGCTTCTTTGCTTCCCACGCTACTGCTGCTTTACATTTCATCTATTCATTCTCCTTAATTTTTCTGAATGTGTTTTTTTAATGTTTTTTTTATGTTCGAAATTGGTTTAATTAACTTAGTTGGTTACTCGTATAATTTTTTTACTTCTTCAGTGACTACCTTTTCATGTGTTCAGATGGCAGACCAAATGGGATTAGATTTAGCACGTCACCCTTCGGCCCTAACACGTATAAATTAACAGTATGATCGACTAGATAATAGTCGCTATTTTCTTTACGCGAATGTACTTTTCTTTGCACATGGTATGCTTTTGCGATGTTTGTTATTTCGTCTATTTCCCCTGTTAATCCAATTAATTTAGGATGAAAAAAAGATACATAATTCTTTAACTTTTCTGGAGTGTCACGCTCTGGATCGATTGAGACAAATAAGGCACTGACTTTATCAGCATCATCCCCTAATGATTTCAATAACCGAGATATAGATGCCAGTTCAGTCGGACAAACATCTGGGCAAAACGTATAACCAAAAAAGAGTAATACTAAATTCCCACGAAGTGTCTCTAGCTTAAAAGGCTTGCCGTTATGATCGGTTAAGGTGAAATCACCACCAATAGTAGCTTGTTCGCGTAGTTTTTACATTCGTTGCATGGACTACTGAAAATATCATCAACATAGAAACTAACAATATTATTAAGCATAAATATAATTTTAGCCTAAAAGTGGGGGGGTGACTAAATGATATCAATCTAATCATTAGAAGCTTCTACACCATGTGCCCAGTTAGGGTCTTTATGCGTTAAGTCTCCAATTGGAGCGGCAAAGGCATCCGACACCAGTGTATCGACATTACTACCGGTTAAAGATTTAAGGAAAGCCACAAGGTCGCTTTGATCTTGCTCAGTTAGATCCAAAGGTGTAATCAATGGATCTTTGAGTGGATTAGTGACACCCCCCAACTTATAGAAGTTTATTACATCTCCCAGGCTTTGTAGCGAACCATTATGCATATAGGGAGCGGTTAACGAAACATTGCGCAAGCCCGGCGTTTTATACTTCCAACGGTCACTGGGATTCTGCGTGATTTCGTACAATCCAGTATCTGCAGGTGGCTTCTCACCAACTGAATCGATAAGCGCAGTATCGACTTCTACGGTTACTCCGGGTGCCAAAGTCACGAGCTCTGTCTTGGGCCGAATACCCATTGATTCGTTATATCCGATACCTGTGTTATGCATTTTATTATCTGTGAAGATAGCGTGATTCGATTCAATCAAATGGCAGCTTGTACATTTACCCTTTCCGCTAAATATCTTGAAACCCCTCTTCCCAGCATCAGACAATGCACTATCTTGCTTATCGAAATACCATTTATCGAAAGCAGAATCTGCTGAAAGCAGTGTGCGCTGGTAACTAGCATAAGCCTGACTGAGGGTGCGCATATTTACCCCTTCGCCATCAAAGGCTTTTTCAAATAGTCCTTTGTAATCAGGAATTTGTTTGACTTTATTAATAACATAACCAACGGATGGATTGGCCATTTCATTCCGAGCCAATAGAGGTCCCCAAACCTGATTCTCAAGATTAGTATCTCGCCCATCGTGGAATAACCTTGAGGCATAGGCAACATTGTAAATAGTTGGTGTATTACGTCTTACACTTCTACCCTCAATACCAACCGCCATTGATAGTTCATTACTCGCGAAACCCTGTTCGGGCACATGACACATGGCACATGAAAATGTGTCATTTAATGAAAGACGACGATCAAAAAACAACTTACGACCTAAGTTTATTTTTTCTTTACTCAGAGTATTGTTTTTAGGCTGAGGTACTTTGGGTAAACCCAGTGGAGGATTCATCGCAATTGAGAATAAATCAGCCGATATTCCTTTGCGAGTGACTAAAGATTTACTATTGGTGGTATAAGACTCAGTTTCATATCCTTGCTTATTATCACCTGGGACAGATAACACTGGTGCTTTGGTATTAACAATTTTGACCTCTTTTTTAGAATTACTATCATCTTCAAGCATTAAAGTTTTGAAATCATTTAAAATGACATCTGCATGTAAAAAACCAACGCTATAAATATTACGAATATTCATCGCAGGATCGATTAGAAACACCCTTAATATATGGGAAATATCTTGTGACTGATCGCCATTGACACTCATCTCACGCTGAATATCTTGATTATACTCTGCGAGGATTGGCTCAAGGGTCTCTGTAGATTTGGTTGTTAGAAAACGCCACTCACCTTTATCCCCTGCGAATCTGAAGTTTTTGCCATAGAGTTTCATTACCTCCGGAGTATCTCTATCTGGATCAAAACTCAAACTCACCAGGCGCAAATTATTCGCTAGTTGTTTATCCTTTTTCATTGCTGTTTTCAATTGATATGAAACGAAAGAAGATAGTGGACAACCATTAATATCACTACAATTGCTGTAAACAAAACTCAGCAGTGTATATTTACCTTTATACACATCATGTAACGATTGTTGATCTCCGTTTTCATTGAGCACTATTCCATTACCCGCTGCTTTTAGTATGGGCAATTCATAACTTCCAATATCTGCAAGCGTATAACCTAGCTCACCATATCCGGGTGCTAATGGTGTTGACACATTAGAATCCAATGCAGAATTAGCATTGATGCTAACTATGAGCCCACAAAGAAGAACAGTGTTTATGAAAAATTTTCTAATCATGCAATGAAGTTTAGTACTAAAAAAGGATCAGCCTTGCTATTCGCAAAACTGAACCAAAGCCACAAGGAGTAATTTAGAGCCTTTAGCTAATGATGGGAGCAGCTACAACAAAGAACTCATATCACCAACTCCTATTTGATTATTGAAGCAAGCTTATTACTTATCTTTGGTTTGGAATTGGCATACAGCGAGTAAGCACCAAAACGCATTTGATGTGCTCGACCAAGCTTTAAAGCATTGAAGTCAATACTGAACTTTTCAGAAAGTTCTTTTCCATCCCAGTGATAGCTTTTGAAGTACTGTGAATTATCATCGCCTTTCTTATCCCAATTCGCTAACAATGAAGATGTATAGTAAACACGCTTTCCATCCCAGCTTGAGGATGCCATATTGACTTGCTTATCGATTACTTTCTCGTAAGTCTGTTTAGGCGCATTGATGTCAGACAAATCAAAATATCGAGTCTTTCCATCCATGAAGGTATTCACCCAAAGACCTGAATCATCAGAAGCTAAAGAGATATCAACAGGTAGTGGGATTTTAGAGGCATCACCAATATCAGCGACATCTTTCGCTTGCCATTCACCTTTATCATCTTCATAAATTAACCAGATTTTTGACGTCAGTGCCGTCGTGGTTAAACACCAGTTATGATCTTCCTTCCATGCACAACGTACTTCTAATGGTGCACCGGGTACATCTAATACTTTCTTTGGCTTTTTAGTGTGTAAATCCCAAATAACTACAGTATTACCAAAGCGCTTCATCGCTTCTGGATCTTTAATCATTTTACCAAGATCCATCATATAGTTAGACCAACCTGTGAAAGATGAGGTCACCATCACATTTCGACGTGGAAGCGCACGGATATCATATCCATAACCATCTGCAAACTTGCCACTTTTCTCAGCCCCACCGAGATTTTCATCGGTTGGCATCCAGTGTGTTGCAATATATTTACCTTCATTACTGTATTCAACCAACGCGGTTCGACCGCCGTTGTCTACATTATTCGACAAGCCTGTAATCATCATTCGACCGGGAAGTGCATAGGTAGTATGAGGACCAACCACCCCCCCACTTGCAGAGACAAAATCTGTGATCACCTTATGTAAAGTTGGTTTTGCAGGATTTGTATGTACATCAAAAATGAATACTTTATTGGTATCTAAACCACCCGCCCATAGGTATTTACGGTCATCAGTAAACCCAGAGTGATGCGCTTCATTTCTACCGCCGACTGATAGCGTCTCTATCACTTTTCCGTAATTAGCCGATGTCGGATTAACGTCAACAGTAACTAGCTTATCCTGACCATCACCTAATCCTTCTACACCAAGTGTCCAGACGTAAACAAAATCCTCCTGTCCCACTATTTTAGCCATATAAGGGGACATACATGTTTCATCGGCTTGTGTTGTTGATACAATTCCACCTACACCGATTAACAATGTCGAAACCGCCAATGTTGTGGCTAGCTTATTACGGATCTGCTTGAAAACATTCCTCTTCATTTTTCACTCCTTAGCTGATAAGTTGTTTATGGTTATTTTTGTTATTAGTAATATGCACTACAGTTTATGTATTGTTTGCTATAATTGAAAATAGAATGAATGTTCATTTTTGTCAAATTAAAAAAGAAATAATGGTTCAAATAACTCATGCCTTACCTAAAAAGAAAAGCGCCAAACCCGGAACCTATGGATTGCAGAATCCTTACTGCGGCTCTAGATCTATTTGTAAATTCTGGATATCACAACGTTTCTGTACACGAAATTCAGAAGCAAGCTGATGTCAGTATTGGCTCAATCTACAAGCATTTTGGCGGAAAAGATGGTATCGCGAAAGCTTTGTATAAACACATATTAAATGAAATGGATGAACTGGTTGATGATGTAATGAAAGAACATCAATCGCCGGCGAAACAATGCGAAGAAATCATAAAACTTCTATGCGGATATACAGAAACTCATTACAACATAATGGCTTTTGTGTTCCATGCAAAACACACAGAATTTGTCCCAGACGAACCCCCAATTTGCAACACCCTACCCTTCATTAAAATTCGAGACATCGTAAAAGCCGGAATGGAAAATGGAGAATTTAGAGAACTTGACCCCTGGGTAGCCGCCTCAACAATTTTTGGCGGTGTCATAAGAATGATTCAGTTACGACTGGATAATATGATAAAAGAACCTTTACCTAATTATTATGAAACTCTTCTAGATGCTTCATTTCATGGAGTTTTGACCAAGGATATGAATCATACCGAGAGTAAAATATCTGTGGTTTTATAAGGAAAGACCTCAGAATAACTAACGTTCTTCAGGATGTTGCTCTATATGAACTTCATTTTAGATAATATCCACATATTTAATGGTTTTTTCACTAGTGTCAGGTTAAGAAATCAGCATTACAACTTGTTGAATTTCTTGATGTTTATCAGGCTTCATCTCGCGTAAGGTCACTCCAAGTAGCTCTTTCAAAGGTTTTCGATGAAAGACGTTGGTGGAGATCAGTCGATTAATATCCTGCAAAGATAACTTACCAATAGGGTAGTTGTTCTTCACTAAACGCAGTAATAAATAAGCAATCATTACCACCAATACTTGTATCAACACGGCATTTTCAGAGGTGCCAAGATAATGTTTAATCCGTAGGTTTTGCTTGATCCACTTAAAGAAAAGTTCAATCTGCCAGCGTTGTTTATACAACGCCATAATCACACTAGCAGGACTTTCTAAGTCATTAGAAATCAATACAATTTCTTTCTTGTCCTCGTTACGTACAAAGCGAATCCGACGCAGTTCAATGGGGCACTCTTGTCCTTTTTTAGAGCTAAGACGGATGGTTTGATCTTCAATAAGATTATTCTCACAGGAATGTGTGTGGATGACTTTATATAAAGCATTGACTTTCATCCGTCCTACAAAGCAATTCCCTCTTAAGTGCATCTTTAATTATAGGTAGGTGATCGACCGATTTGCGATCATTCACTTTAGCCGGTGTCGAACTGAAAAACGTGGGTACTTCAGCCTCTGGGTCATAAACGACATGCAACTTGATACCTGCCTTTCCGATACGAAAATGTGCCCATGAAAATTGCTGTTTGTTGAGGTCAATCGTTGTTGAATCAATTAGACGGATAACCCCGGCTGCTTCCGTAGCTACGGATGTGAGAACCTTTACCAAAAGATGATAGTGGTAGACTTCTCCAAT
>CAVXCT010000035.1:0-96018 GCA_963760355.1 uncultured Gammaproteobacteria bacterium
CTGTTTACAATGACACCCCCCTACTTATGGGCAGTTTTTTAGACAACAAAATTTAAGAGTCAGCTTCCCACGTCCCAGATTTTCCACCACTTTTCTTCAGCAAACGAACGCCTTCAATCACCATGCCTTTATCGACTGCTTTACACATATCGTATATAGTCAGTAATGCGACTTGTGTGGCATTCAACGCTTCCATCTCCACGCCTGTTTTTCCATTGGTCGCAACTTCAGTTTTACAGTAAACAGCGGGTGGCTCTTGTTGTGTTTCAAGGCTAATATCGACATGGGTTAATGAGAGCGGATGGCATAATGGAATTAAATCAGGTGTTTTCTTTGCACCCATAATTCCAGCAATACGGGCAATCCCTAAAACATCGCCTTTTATATTGTTGCCTTCTAAGATATGTTGTAACGTCTTGGCTTTCATTAAAATACGACCTTCAGTAACGGCAATACGTTTACTGACATCTTTATTACCGATATTCACCATATGGGCTTTGCCTTGTTGGTTGAAATGGGTAAGTTTGTTGTTTGATTCATTATCTGGCTCACTCATCAAAAATATCCTTTTGTCCTTTATATTGCGTTAGTTATTATGCTATTTAGTCTGGCATTATAGTAGAAACTGGTTCTTATGGGACGTGATCAAAGATCCCTTAATAACAATAAACTGTATAATATGTGTTTTTAATACACCCCCCTACTTATAACGACTTTTTATTCGGCGGTTTATCATTAAACTTTCTGTTCTAGCCTCAAATTGCGTGCTATGTGGTAATTTTGTTAAGCGTGAAATCTCCCTTTGTGTAGCTTGTGAAGACGATCTTCCTTGGGTTGCTCATGCCTGTAAACAGTGCGGTATCCCTTTGGAGAAAAATACTACTGAAAATGATTTGTGTGGACAGTGTATACAAACATCACCAGATGTTGATTACACGGTTAGTATATTCCACTATGAAAATCCTGTGAGTTATTTAATCGGACAAATGAAATTCCAACAACAGTTATCGTGTGCTGCTATTCTGGGAAGTCTGTTACGTTCAGAGATTATTAAAGACAATTCTGATACTTCTATGCCAGATGCCCTTTTGCCTGTTCCATTGCATAAGAATCGTTTGGCAAAAAGAGGGTTTAATCAGTCATTGGAGATTTCACGAAGCATTGCTAAGGAAAAACAACTTCCTTTGCTGCTTCAAATTGCTGCTAGAACCAGAAATACTGAGGCACAGACGAATTTAAATAAACAACAAAGACTCAAAAATGTAAAAGGCTGTTTTAATTTATTAGAAGCCCCTGTTGCAAAGCATATTGTTATTGTCGATGACGTTGTAACAACAGGAGCAACTACGAATGAATTGGCAAGGCTTTTGAAATCTGTTGGGGTTGATAGGGTGGGGGTCTGGTCTATAGCAAGAGCAGATATTGGGGCTTAGTGAGCAATCATCATAGTTGATAGGGTAAAAGGAAAGAGGTCGTTAATGATAAAGAGCATGACAGCATTTTCAAATCGTGAAATCACCGTAGATAATGCAGTATTAATCTGGGAAATTCGTAGCGTAAATCACCGGTTTTTAGATTCGAGTATTTATCTTCCAGAAGGTTTTCAATCAGAAGAAAATAATCTAAAAGAAGAACTAAAAAAGACATTAGGCAGAGGGAAAGTTGATGCAAAGTTAGTCTGCAAATTTGATGAGAGCGGATATCATGGGAAAATTCAAATTAATGAACTTGCAGTGAAAAACTTACTCGAAGCGAAGCATAAAATAGAATCATTATCGAAAAAAATCATTGGTCTTTCAACGATGGACGTTCTCAATTGGCCGGGGGTGATGGATGAAAGTCAAAAAGATCTCAGTGATTACATAAAAGTTGCGAAAAAGCTATTTACAGAAGCTGTGGATGGTTTAATAAAATCTCGCGAAGAAGAGGGTGCGCGTTTAGAAGCGTTAATTTTGAAACGTGCGAATTCGATTTCAGAAATTGTTGAAACTGTTAAAAATAGACGTATAAAAGTAAACGCAGCTGTGCGTGTAAAAGCTTTAAAAAAGCTCTCAGATATTGATGTTACGATAGATAATAATCGCTTAGAGCAAGAGCTGGTTTATCTTTTTCAACGATTAGATGTTGATGAAGAGCTTGATCGCTTGGATTCACATGTAGAAGAATTAAAAGCTGTTTTAGAAAGGGATGAGCCAATCGGTAGACGTATGGATTTTCTCATGCAAGAGCTGAATCGCGAAGCTAATACACTAGCATCAAAAGCAAATGATGCAGAAACCACTAAAGGCGCAGTAGAGCTAAAAGTGCTAATCGAACAAATGCGAGAGCAGGTGATGAATTTAGAATAATTCTCATTTGCAATAAGGAGTCATGCACACGAAAAGAAATGGCGCCATTCTGTATTGTATGGTTTTTTTCATGGTTTTGTTTCCTCTCATAGGGAATAGATATATTTGTATATAGCCTAAATTGCGTTATATCTGTAATGCGTTTAGGTCGATTCAATATCTGCTATTCTCAATCTAAGACTTTCTTTTGCTATCTGTCATGGGTCACCATTTATAGCTTTAAATTTGACACATGCTGATATTGTCTTACAATGTAAGACATGTAATTACTAAAATAAGTAGGAGTATGAATATTATGTCTACGGTACCGTTATCATTACGCATAGATTCTGAAATTAGAGAGAGAATTGAAGTTGAAGCAGAGAAAATGGATCGACCATCATCTTATGTTGTGGTTGAGGCAATTAAACAATATCTTAATAAAAAAGATTATAAGAAAGAAGCTTTAAAAACAGCTATTGAAAGAGCTGATAAAGGTGAATTTATTTCTCAAGAATCAATGAGGGAGTGGTTTGCTTCTTTAGGTTCTGATAATCAGCTTCCTCGTCCCAAACCTGATGTTTTTTTAAAAAAATAATCGTCAATGAAAATTCTCTTTTTAGATTCCACTTATGATGATCTTGAGTGGTTTCATCAATACTATAGTCTTGTCTTCCCTGAAGGATTGGAAAGTGCACTTAAACAGTTTGATAGAATAAATGAACTTCTAGTTTTAAATCCGCTTTTAGGGGTGTTGGATGAAGAAGGTCTAAGAAAATTTACTATCCCCAAAACACCTTTTTCCTATTATTACAGGATAACAAATACTCATATTGAAGTTTTAAGGGTTTGGGATGATAGAAGAGAGGGGGATATATAGTTTTTAAGTAGTTATTGGCTCAGGTATTCTTTTTATGAAAAAAGTGACTTTACTAGTATGAGAGGGGATAGGCCGGATAATCAACAGAATATGTTTGGCTCTTCTGATGACTTCTCTAATTTAGAAAGGAGAGTAAAAGAGCTTGAGAAAGAATGTGAGCGTTTACAGCTGGAAAATACTGAGTTAAAGCACCAGTTGTATTCAAAGTCTAAACAGACACACACTACTGCATATGTTTCTTCTGATCTTGCAACAGAGAAGAAAATTAAGTTATTCGAGTCATTATTCAGAGGTAGGACTGATGTTTTCCCCAAGCGCTGGGAGTCAAGAAACGGTAAGTCTGGCTATAGTCCTTCATGTGATAATGAATGGAAGCGACCACTGTGCGAAAAGCCTAAAATCAAATGTGGCGATTGTAATAATCGTGCATTGACCCCTCTAGATAATGCGACTTTATACGATCATCTTTCGGGTAAGCAAACTATCGGGGTTTATCCATTGCTACAAGATGATAGTTGCGGATTCATTGCTGTAGATTTTGATAAATCCAATTGGCAAGATGATGTTTTGTCATTTCTTGATACTTGCGACGAATTAAATATTCCAGCTTCATTAGAGCGTTCACGATCTGGTAATGGTGGTCATGTCTGGATATTCTTTTCTGAGTTTATACCTGCTGTTCTTGCAAGGAAAATGGGGAACTTTATCCTTGATAAGACTTTGGAGAAGCGAATAGCAATCGGGCTTGATTCATATGATCGGTTATTTCCAAATCAGGACATAATGCCAAAAGGTGGTTTTGGGAATCTAATTGCTTTACCACTTCAAAAGCAGCCGAGGCAGTATGGTAATTCTGTGTTTATTGACAGAAATATGCAGGCATATCCCGATCAGTGGCAATATTTAGCAACGATACAACGAATGACTAAAAAAGAGGTAGAGGAAATTGCCGAATCGTATGTTGAAAAAGCCGTTGATGATTTTTCTTTAGAGACTAACAATGCTCCATGGAAAAGCACTTCAATAAAGACAATAATTTCTCAAGAGCTACTCCCCAAAAATTTGAGGATTGTTATTGCTAATGGTGTGTATATTGAAAAAGAAAAACTCCCTAGTCTATTAATAAGCCAATTAATTCATTTGGCTGTGTTTAGAAACCCTGAATTTTACAAAGCACAGACCATGCGAATGCCTGTTTATAATAAGCCCAGAATGATTGCTTGTTATGACGATTTATCAAAATATATAGTATTGCCGCGTGGTTGTCTTGATAAAGTCATTCACTTATTAAGTGAATATAAAATCAATACGGAAGTGATTGATGAATGTACTAAAGGAAAACCATTAAGAGTTAGTTTTAAGGGTAACCTCCGAGTAAAACAAAGAGATGCTGTTAAAGTTCTGCGACAATACGATACGGGTGTTCTATCAGCAACGACAGCCTTCGGTAAAACTGTTATAGCTGCAAAGATGCTGGCTGTGCGTAAAAGAAATACGTTGATACTTGTGCATAGAAAACAATTGCTAGAGCAATGGCGAGAACGTTTAGCTACATTCCTAACGATATCTATTGATGATATTGGGCAAATAGGAGGAGGGAAGAAAAAGCCTAATGGGAGGTTGGATATTGCCTTATTGCAGAGCCTAAATCGTAATGGAGAAATCTATACTGACATATCAGAATATGGACATATTATTGTTGATGAATGTCACCATCTGTCTGCTTTTAGTTTTGAGCAAATACTTAAACAGGCTAAAGCAAAGTATGTGTTGGGGCTCACCGCAACGCCTATAAGAAAGGATGGTCATCATCCTATTATTTTTATGCAGTGTGGAGCAATTCGTTATCAGGATAATGCCAAGGATGCTTCTCTGGAACGTCCATTTGAGCATGTCATGATTCCACGATATACAAAATTGTTACTTCCTGATGTCGATAAGAAGCCGACTATTCAACAAGTATATGAATACTTATCAGAGGATGAGGGTCGAAATGAGCTGATTGTCTCTGATGTTATCTCCAGTGTTAAAGAGGGGAGGTCACCTTTAGTATTGACTGAACGAATTTCTCATCTCAAGTATTTGGTACATCAGTTATCAGGCAAAGTTGAGAATATTATTGTCTTGCGTGGCGGAATGGGAAAAAAGCAATTAGACAAGTCTCAAGAACAGTTAAATACAATAAATGATAATGAAGAAAGAGTTATCCTTGCTACTGGAAAATATATTGGTGAAGGTTTTGATGATCCGCGTCTTGATACTTTATTTTTGGCAATGCCAATTTCATGGAAAGGAACGTTACAGCAATATGCTGGTCGTCTACATCGCTTATATGATAATAAGAAAGAAGTGAGGGTTTATGACTATGTAGATGATCAAGTTGAAATGCTACGGCGAATGTACTCAAAACGAAAAAGTGGCTATCGAGCTATGGGCTATTTGATTAGAGATTCTAATCATAATGAGAAAATTCTTGGTGATTTGGAATAACTTGATCTAGCGATTCAGTAAAATTGACTAACTTTTTCGAATGAATGGATATTTTATTAGTGTTTTTGTTGAATTAAAACATAAAAAATCACTGTTAATGTTGTTTTTAAGAAATGTAAATGTTCTGAAATGCCTTTTAAGTTTTTATTAAACAATAGCTTATCGGATACCGTTCGTTAAGTATTCATGGGATGGTGACACGAGTGGTGACAGAGCTATAAAAATCACGCTTTTTATTAACGCAAGTGATTGTATTTTATATAAATATTATTTTAAAGCCGCAAGCAGGTAATGAATATCGAATAACTACTTGCTCAGGCCGAAAATCATTAAAAAGAACCAGCCTAAAATAAAAGATATCCCACCGAAAGGCGTTACTTTCCCATAGATTTCATTGTCTGTTAGTGCGTAAGTGTAGAGACTTCCGCAAAATAATAGAATACCTAATATGAAGAATAGACCAGCGAGCTTTAGTATTGTTGAAGCCTGGTTCCTGTGTAGGGATACAAGGACTCCCACACTTAACAGCGCCGCTACATGATAAAATTGATATTCTTGGGCAGTATAAACGCGCTGTAGGGCTTCAGCTGTTAAGCCTTTATCGAGTGCATGTGCGGCAAGTGAGCCCACTATAACCGCAAGTAGACCGAATAATGCTGCGAGTGAGATAAATAGCTTATGAGATTTCATGTTAGTCCTTAGCTAAAAGCTTGATTTTTTGATGCTTGATACCATCATATAAGCAATATAAACATAGGTAAATAACAATAAAATGCAGTACAAAGATTATTATAAAATTCTTGGGGTAGAGCGAGATATTGCCCCTGCGGATTTAAAGAAAAGTTATCGTAAATTAGCTCGAAAATACCATCCAGATGTCAGTAAGGAAATTAATGCTGAAGAACGCTTCAAAGAAATTAATGAGGCTTATGAAGTACTCGGTGATGAATCAAAGCGCGCTCAATATGATAATTTGGGTACTGACTGGCAGAGTGGTCAAAGTTTTAATCCTCCTCCGGGTTGGGAAGGAGGATTCGACTTTAATCAGTTTTCAAGTGGAGGGGGGCGTTCTTCTGGTGGTTTTAGTGATTTCTTTGAATCTATGTTCGGTGGTGGTTTTCAGCAAGGTGGTCATCATCAGGGTGGACATCAGCAAAGGTATCAGCAACGAGCAAAACCTTCGAACGAGTTAATGAAGATTTATATAGATCTGGAAGATGTATATGCCGGAAATAACAAACGTATTCGCTTACCTAATGGCTCAAGTGTTGAGGTAAAAATTCCCAAGGGAATCGAGGAAGGCAAGAAAATTCGTTTATCTGGTAAAGCATCGACTGGTGGAGATTTACATTTACAGATTGAATTAAGAAAACACTCTTTATTTAAGCGGGAAGGTAAAGATATTTTCTTGGATCTGCCTATAGCGCCTTGGGAGGCAGCACTTGGTACTAGTGCGAATATCAAAACACTATCAGGTGAATTGAAATTAAAAATACCAGCGGGTTCTACTTCGGGTAAAAAAATGCGTATTAAAGGGCGCGGTTTGCCGGGTAAAACTGGCGGTGATCAGTTTGTAGTAATACAGATTGTCACACCGCCTGCAGAGACAATAGAGGATAAAAAATTCTACGAAGAAATGGAGAAGAAATTTGACTGGAAGCCCCGATAGGAATATAAACAAAGGTATTCAGTTAAAATGAAATAAATCTTAACAGGTAAAACAATGGGTTTAAACAAGGTTGCTTCACTTTTTTTCGTCACTATTCTGGCTTTTTTGGGTTGTTTCAACATAGCTAATGCAAAATTGCCAGTAGCTGTAGATGGGCAGCCATTACCTTCTCTTGCAGATATGCTAGAGAGAATAACTCCAGCTGTAGTTAATATTTCTACTGAACAAGATTCAAAAGGGACGCCAGTTAAAGATCCTGTGTACCGCCACTTTTTTGGTAAAAATGTACCTGCTCAACAAGGAAAGCTAATTGGCACAGGCTCTGGCATAATAATTGATGCATACAATGGCTATGTTGTGACTAATGCGCATGTCATTGAAAGTGCAGGAAAAATAATAGTCACCCTGAAAGATAAGCGCCAATTCTATGCAAAGCTTATTGGTCAAGATCTTAAAGCTGATGTTGCTGTGATACAGATTCAACCTGATAGGTTAACTGCGATGGTTGTAGCCTCCGGAAAGCACGCACGCGTGGGAGACTTTGTGGTTGCGATTGGTAATCCATATGGTTTGGGGCAGTCAGTTACGTCTGGAATAGTCAGTGCATTGGGTAGAACGGGTTTAGGGATTGAAGATTATGAAGATTTTATCCAGACAGATGCTCCAATTAATCCGGGTAACTCAGGTGGTGCGTTAGTAAATCTACGCGGAGAGCTAATAGGTATAAATACTGCAATTTTAGGTAGTAGATCAGGTGGTAATGTAGGTATCGGATTTGCTATTCCTTCAGATATGATAATCAATATTACCGATCAATTGGTTGTGAGTGGTCGCGTAGAGAGGGGGCAGCTAGGTATCGAAATTCAGGATATTAGACCTGCACTAGTTAAAGCTTTTAATCTTCCAGATGGTCAAGGGGCCTTAATTTCTGGAGTGGTTTCTCTTTCTCCAGCTGATAAAGCAGGAATAAAAGAAGGTGATATCATTACTCGTGTTAATGGTGCGACAGTAATAAATAGCTCTAATTTAAAAAGTATTATCGGAAATCTTCGTATGGGTTCCAAAGTCCAAATGGAATATGTGCGTAATGGTACAATCAAGAAAAGTGTTACAGAAGTAGGCCAAGTAAGTGCTGGCAAGTATCGGGAAATAGGTAAGAAACCTGTCATAGTGAGCGAACCTAAGGTTCAAAATGTTAATCCGTGGGATTCGTTTGAAGTAGATAATTAAAAAATAAGTATAAATAGTATAATTAATTATTAGTCAAAACTTGCAGATTCGACGTTTGCCAGCTATCCTTGTAATTACTGGCTTCATCTGTTTGGTAGTTGTCAGAAGTGTGAAATTGTAGTTTTATAGATACATGCAGTTAATTTGAAACATATTTCAGTTATCTGTGTTTATCCGCAAGCAAGGGAAAGTAAACATTATGAACACTTAAGCCCGGTGTTCTTTATTTTCCTTGCGGACACAGGTTTGGTGTCCCCAATCCAGACCTGTTATTTTGACCCCGGCAGTAGCCCCCTACTGCACGGGGTTTTTTTATGGGTGTTGTTTATTAGCAATTAGGTTCATTTTCAAACCAAATATTTAACTGCTTCTTTAATTCATCTATACCTATCCCTTTTAATGCGGAAAATATTTGAACAGTATAATTAGGGTTGATTTGCTTCAGTTGTTGTTGTGTTTTTAGCCAAGTACTCTTAGCCTGGCCATGTTTTAACTTATCAGACTTATTTAAAACAACATGTACAGGTAGATTTCTAGAATCAGCCCAGTTCAGCATATCCATATCGTTTTCTAACATGGGTCGTCTAATATCCATCATGATCACTAGTCCTACTAATGGAGAACGTAGTGTTAAATATGTTTCAATAAATTGTTGCCATTGTAATTTTATTTTTTCTGGGACTTTAGCGTATCCATATCCAGGAAGATCAACAAGGAATTTCCCTTCTGCTAAACTGAAAAAATTAATAAGCTGAGTACGTCCCGGGGTTTTACTGGTACGTGCAAGACTTTTTTGCTGGCACAGTTTATTTAAAGTGCTCGATTTTCCAGAATTAGAGCGTCCTGCGAAGGCAACTTCGTAACCAGATTCAGAAGGAAGTGTATTTTCGCTAGAAGCGCTTTGTAAGAATTTAGCTTGTTGATAAAAAGCACTCATATTTGATCTCTGTCTTTGATGTCTGCTAGAGGATGTGTTATAAATCGCGGCTGTTGAGCTAGCTGTTAGTTGGCGAGAAGTATACAAGTATTTAGGAGTATGTTTGATGAAAATAGTAGTAATGTTAAGCCTGGTTGCAACATTGAGTTTCAATCTAACTGCAAGCGCTAGTGAAGCTATAAAAGGAGCTGATGCTGCTAATGGTAAAACGCTGAGTGCTACATGTGCTGCCTGTCACGGTGCTGATGGGAACTCGGTAAATCCTGATTGGCCAAAGCTGGCTGGCCAGGGCGAGGCATATTTAGTAAAGCAATTGCATGACTATCGTTCAGATAAGCGCAATGATCCGAGTATGACGGCAATGGCAAAAGGCATTAAAACTGATGCGGATGTTGCTGATTTAGCTGCTTATTTTTCATCTTCCAAAGCCAAGCCGGGAGTTGCTGATCCGGATATGATTGCTAAAGGTGAAGCAATCTATAAGGGTGGTGTTGTATCTTCAGGTGTTGCAGCCTGTGCAGCATGCCACGGTCCAACAGGTTCTGGAAACCCGGCTGCAAAGTTTCCTAAAATATCTGGTCAGCATGCTAAATATACGGTTACTCAGTTAATGAACTTCAAAGCATCTAAACGTGCAAACGACACAGGTAAAATGATGCGTAATGTAGCGTTGAAAATGACTGATGCAGAAATGACTGCTGTAGCTGAGTATATTTCTGGCCTGCGCGATTAAAAATCAATCATAAAGTTTTAAAACTTTTTAAGAGGCGACTGACATAGTCGCCTTTTTTTCGCTTAGAATTTATTAATCATTACCAATAGTTAATCAAAAGCTTATTTCTATAGGTTGAACTATGCGATATCATCACAGTCATAAAAAGATCGATTAAACAGGACTAATATTAATGAAAACAATTTACAAAACCTCACTTCTTGCTACTTTAACTCTTTTATTTATTACTGCTTGTGGATCAGCCTCATCAGATGCAAAAAAAGTAGAGATTAAAAAGGTAGCTGCTCCAGCTGAAGAAACAGTTACTTCAAGCCAGCCACAGACTAAAAAAGTTGAGTCTGAGTTCGAAGAAGGCAAGCATTATGTGGAAATCTTTCCTGAAATGCAGACGGATGCTGAACCAGGAAAAGTAGAAGTTGTTGAATTAATGTGGTTGGGGTGTCCGCACTGTTATACTTTAGAGCCAATGATGCTCGAATACAAAAAGAATCATCCTAATTATGTAGAATTCAAACAAATTCCGGCCATGCTTAATCCCAGTTGGTCAGCCGATGCGAATACTTTTTATATTGCTGAGTTGTTAGATCCTAAAGGAGAAAAAGACTTGGTTACTCGTATCTTTCAGGCTATTCATGATCAAAAACGTCGTTTAAATAACCCTGATGCAGTAAATCGTTTCTTCGTACAACAAGGATTTACAGAGGATCAAGTAAATAGCGTTAAAAACTCAATGGCATTTCAGGCTAAATTAAAGCGCGCTCAAGAAATTTCAGCTTCTTCTCAGGCACAGTCGGTCCCAACGGTTATCATTAACGGAAAATATAGAACTAGCCCGTATATGGCAGGTGGCAATGATAAAGTCATGGAAGTGCTTAGATTTCTTGCTAAACAGGAAAATAAATAGTCATTTACCGATAGACTTAAAATTTACAGTAGGGTGATGAAGTGAGGATACTTAATCTGGTAGATAGGTTGTTGCATGAGGTTGATCAGGCGTTACGTACTGTTCATACCATTGCGCCAACAACAGAAAGACCGAACCCTGCTGCTGGAATGAGTCATACTGATCAATTATCAGATGATGAGCGCAAAAAATCTGTCAGTTTAATGCGTATCAATCACGCGGGAGAAGTCTCGGCACAGGGACTTTATCGCGGTCAGGCGCTAATGACAAAATCTGCAAAGGTTAAACAGCAGATGAACATCTCTGCAATGGAAGAGAATGATCATCTCAACTGGTGTGAGACACGCTTATATGAGCTTGGTTCTCATAAAAGCTATCTTGGTCCTGTCTGGTATTTAGGTTCACTTGGAATTGGTGCGGCGGCTGGATTAGCGGGCGATAAATGGAGTTTAGGTTTTGTTAAAGAAACTGAAGATCAGGTGGTTAGGCACCTTGATAGTCATTTAGACAAACTTCCCGTAAATGATCATGCAAGTAGAGCAATTCTCAGGCAAATGAAGATTGATGAAGAATATCACGCTGATGTTGCGGTTGAAGCTGGTGCGGCTGAACTACCTTTTCCGATTAAGAAAATATTGATGCCACTTTTATCTAATGTAATGACGAAAACGACTGCCCGTATTTAGTTGTTTCGATTTTACTTCCTGGTATAACCCCCCCACCTCATTCACAAAAAGTGCCAGCCGAGCAATGCGATACAACAGCTTTGTTGTTAAAATCTGGCCGAAGTGCGAATTAAAATGAGTCAAAAGTAGGGGGCGTCATTAACTCTTCAATCTTATAGATACTTATTATAGCTTATAATCCTCTCTGCTTAAGCATGGCTAAAGCTTGCTTGCCTTTAGGACTTCCGTGTTTAGCTGCTTTCTGAAACCACTGTTTCGCTATTCCGATATTCTTTTTTGTTCCATAGCCATTTGCATACATTGCACCAACGCTATATTCAGCAGCAGGGAACCCTTGAGCCGCTGATTTTTTATACCAGCTCAGTGCTTGACCATGATTCTTTCCTACACCGATACCATCAACGTATAGATCACCCAGAAAGTACTGAGAAACTGGTAACCCTTTTTTTGCGGCTTTGCTAAACCAGGAAAAGGCTGTTTTTTCATTCTTAGCTGTCCCCATTCCTTGTAAATAAATGAGACCAAGGTTGTGTGAAGCTAACGCTACACCTTTCGCAGAGGCTTTTTTGTACCAGTTGATGGCCTGCCCCATATTTTTTTTAGTACCGAGCCCTTGTGCATACATTGATGCAAGGTCATATTGTGCGTCTGGATTGCCTCTCTTCGCTGCAGTAGTGATATGCTTAAAGGCTTGAGCGGGATTCTTTTTGGTACCTATTCCATTGGCATAAAGAACACCTAATAAATAGTTAGCACCAGTTGCACCTGATCGTTGTGCCTGTTTTACGTACTTGAATCCTTTGGCTGGATTTTTCTTAACCCCTACACCCTTTACATAACGTTCACCTAACATTAACTGAACATTGGTGACACCTTTGTTTGCTGCTTTTTCATAGTATTTGATTGCAGTTGGCAGGTGCTTTGTAGCACCTTCACCATTTTCATACATAATGCCTAAGCTGGTATAAGCATCAGGAATTCCTGCATTCGAAGCTAGTTTGTAATATTTGAATGCCTGCTTAAGGTTCTTTCTTGTTCCTTGTCCTGTCGCATAAAGTGACCCAAGAAGGTATTGAGAACCTGGATGACCTTTATCAGCTGATTTTTTAAACCAGCCAAATGCTGTCTGAGGATTTTTTCTTTGACCTTGTCCTAATAAAAAGAGCTGGCCTAAAACGTATTGGCCAGCTGGGTCTCCACGCTTCGCATAGCCTGAAGCTATTTGATAAACCTTGGCATAGTTTTTCGCTTTATAAGCTCTTTGTAGCTCAGTGTTTGCATTATTAGCGATGCCAGGATTTCTTCTTTGATTATTTTTTGCTTGTCTTGGTCGTGCAGGTTGCTGTTGCGCACGTTTAGCGGGAGCTTGGCCCCTTGCGGCTATACCTGGAGCACCTGCACCATGCTTATGGCCGATGCCTTGAACAGGAAGAGGGTGATTGTGGGCTCTGCCAGCATGTGTGTGTGGCTGAGCTTGAAGCATTGAAATCGGTACTGCCACTGGTGCTGTAGATAGCACTACAAGAAAAATTAACTTAAATATTTTTCTCATTTTTTATTCTCCGTTTTAGATTCTATACAAGGAGCAGACTCTAGTTCTGAAACTACTTTTTCAAGTGCTTCCAACTTTTCTCTTGTTCTTAATAATACAGCTCTTTGGATATCAAACTCTTCTCTAGTCACTAGATTCATCTTGTGTAATCCACTTTCGAGACTTGATTTGATGTTTCCTTCTATGTCTGATTGAAGATTCTGTAAAGAGCTAGGCATAAATCCCGCTAATTTTTTTGCTAAATCATCAATTTGGTTTAGTTTATCCATATTAAATACTCAGATTATAACAATCACTAGTTAAATCAAATAAGGTTAATGACTGATAAAAGGTGATAGATCACCTTGGTTTTTTATAAGCACACTGCCGTTAGATTGCTTTTGACCAGCAAGGTTCAACATGGCTGCAATACCTGGATCACTAGATTTAGCCACAATATTAGTAGTATAGGTCCAGTCTTTAATCAATTTGATATCGCCTTCAAGCTCTACAGGAGCCTCGTTAGAACTCAGTTTGATATCTAAATCGCCCGAAGATGGTGAAACGATAGCTTTGTAATTTCCTGGTTTTAAGTTGATGGGAGAGCTTAATGCTCCATCATTCCAGTCAATAATACCTTTAATTTGAGGTACTTCTTTTTCACTAAGAATAGCGTGAGTTATATCTCCGGTAATATTCCCAGTAAGTTTTGCATTTGTTTGCAATTTATTAATGTAATCAGAACTTATGTCGAATTTAGTATTATCAAGAGTAAGTTTCTTATTTATCCCAAGTCCTGCAAAACCATCTGCATTTAATTCATTTCCAGCTATCTTAAAGTGGGTTTTTAACTTAAATGAGATGAGGCTTTGTACTGGTTGAACTTTCCAGCTAACCTCTCCTAAAGAGTTATTGTTGAGTTTAAGTTCTGTGGCTTTACCGCTCCAAACTGTCCCATTAGTTGAGCCAAATGATAATCCATTTACTGCTTTTTCAACATAAGGTTGAGCAACATTCAAAGGTAGTTG
Source organism: uncultured Gammaproteobacteria bacterium (assembly GCA_963760355.1). Classification (GTDB taxonomy): domain Bacteria; phylum Pseudomonadota; class Gammaproteobacteria; order Thiotrichales; family Thiotrichaceae; genus Cocleimonas. The sequence continues at coordinate 14,416 of CAVXCT010000035.1, forward strand.
CCAGAGTGCTGCTAAGAGGAAAGCAATCAAACCAAAGAATATAATTTTTTTCATGACTTGTTGAATCTTTTGATGGTGAGCCTGAAATCAGCGAATCCTGCTTCTTTTTTGCTTTTATCGATTGCCATATTGTCGATTACTAGCGTGTGTTTGTTTTCAATCTCGTATAAAAAACGCATCACCCGATCCGCATTTGCATCTTTTAAAATAAGTCTAACCCCATTACTACCTTGAGACTGCATTCGCTCTAAAGATTTCTTTAGCCTCCAGGTTTGTAATGATCTTTCGATAAGTTGTTGAGGATTTTGATTACTATTAGATACAGGCGCTTTGATATTTTGTTGTTGTAATTGTGTAATCTCGATACTTTGTTTTTGCATGGTTGCAAGTGTAGTCTCTTGCTGTTCAATTAAAGTATTCAGGCGCATATGCTTTGTATACATAGGTTTAATCGCTAGCAGCCATAATAGAATTAATGCTACTGCTATAGAACCATAAGAAACTAATAGGCGTTCTCGTTGCGAAAGTGAGTTATACCAGTTACTCATACATTATCCGCCACTTGACCTTTAGTTTTTGTAGTAACGAGGGGTGAAATAATCAGCGTTGCTTCCACCTTATTTGAGGTCGTTGTAGATGATTTAATATCTACTTTGAGTTTAACTTTTTCTGCTGCATCTCGTTTGAATGTTTCTAGACGGGTTAAAGTAGGAGATTGCATTATGATTGTTAGCTCATTTTCTTTGTAATTTATTTCACTAAGCGTTACATCTTTGTAATCTTTCAATAAAGGGCTGATGTTCGAAATTAAAGGTAAAGGAGAATTTACAATTTTACCAGTGTTCGCTCTAAGCTTATCCAGAGCAGATTTCATTTGTGCAGAAGCATCTACAATTCGGCCTTTTGGGAAAGAAGATTTATACACTTGCTCAATTTGTTGATTGAGCAGGGTACTTTGTTTCTGTAATAAATTATTTTGCCAAAAGAATACACCAGTCCAAACACTGGCTAATAAACCAGCTATTACAAAAGAGGGTCGCCATGCGCTCCAATTGATTGATGATTTGTTAGAGTGACGTGAGAAATTAGTGATTAAGTTTAAAGATAAAGCACTTAATGCACTTTGATAATCAATGGTATTTACATCTGTTGATTCAACATCCAGTATTTGTAAGCTCTCTGGTAGGCTAAGCTTATCTCTATTGGTAAAGATCTTTTTAGGCTTATTGCTTTCAAGTTGTTTTGCTAAAAACATTTCTAGCATACCTTCATCGCAAACAAAGCCTTCAAGCTCAGCGAGTCTCACATTTACATTGTGCTGTTCATTATTGAAAAGAATCGACCATGTATCTATGCGATAAAACTGTCCCAAAGTTTCCGGCAAAATAAAATGCGTTGTGATGCCATTTTCCTGAAAAGTATCTAGATATTTCTCTAGGCTGGATCTTTTAATAATCGCTACCTGAGAATGATTGCTAGCATCATCTTGTTTTACAGCAAAATGTAAGTTTTCGATATCTTCAGCGAGAGAATCTTCCAGAGAAAATGGAACCGCTTGTAACAGCTGTTTTTTATTTTTACTAGGAATATTAACCGATGTAATGAGCACTTCACTAGATGGGATTAATGCTAATACTCTTCTGCCACGGGTTAATGAACGAATACGTTTCCAGTCACCCGGTGTGAATCGGTCAGAAGCTTGTTTTTTTCCTAAAAGAGCATATTCAGGGATCGCATCTGGGGCCTTTAATTTTATAACCAGTAACTGCATTTAATTAATTGCTTTTGCTATAGATTGTGGATTACTAAAGTCGCGCATTATGACAGAAACCTTACCGTTTTTCCGTTCTAATATAGAATTTATAAATATTCTGACATTATTTATTTCTACTCTTCCTTCCAGGTAGAAATAATTACTTTTAACGTCTAACTGGTCTGGATCAATATCACCATCAGGGTTGTTTTCTGTTTTTAATTCACTACTGAAAATACGGGATATTTTGAAATCTTCAATGCTTTCAAAAGGTGTCTCTTTCACTAGCTCAATGATTTCATCAGCTTCTTCAGGGGTGAATCCAATGGCAAGTAATACTGGTTTTTCTGCTGTGTTTACATTTATATGTGTATCTATTGGTTTGTTAGCTTTATCGACTATCGGCAAAGTGGTTGTATGCTTTGCTAGTTTTTTATAAAAATCCTCTTTCATTTCTTTTAAAAGTCTCAACTCAGATAAACTGATCAGCTCTGTATCGGCACTGTAATAGGCAGGCTCTTGTGTTTGATAATATGGGCTTTCAGCACCGTTACCACTTTCATCTCCGCCTTTTTCTTTATTGCCATTATCCTGATCATCATCGATCCAGTCTTTTAGTACTTCAGTAAAGTTTTCTGGTGAACCCATTTCCTGGTCTGGATCAACTTCAATTGTCATAAGATTCACAAGTCGTTGTCGAGTCACTTCTGCTGGGTATGTGTACTTATCTTCTTCCACTTCTTTATTATCTTGGTTCTGATTAGTAGTTTGAGTTGCGGCTAAGGTTGAAGATGTTGGTTTTTTCTTAATGAGGATCTTTGGTCTATTTAAAGAATTAAGGTTAATTCTGGCTTGTAAGTCATGCAACTTTCCGGTCATTAACCCCCCAGTAATAGGCAGAACTAAGGCATTTCCCTCATTATTCCAATCATCTGCTACAGAATCATATTCAGGGTGGTCTTCATAACTTTTATCCAGTATCGTCCCCGCCCAATCTTCCATGCCATTTGCGTAAAGATAGGCTTGCTCAAAGTGGCCTATATTGCTTGATAACCTGATTTGAATTTGCTGGCGATACATAATCATCCCCGCTAGCGATACAGCAATGCTGGTAATAATCATAGCGGTTATCAGCGCGATGCCTTTCTGCTGTTTATGCATTAGTTTGGCCCAACCGCCCGTAACCGTTTAGAAAGACGCTGATTAGAGTTATTTTTTGCATGTAATTTATAATCATAGATAGTGGTATATGACATCACTGCGCGCACATAATTCCGTGTTTCTTCGAAGGGAATACTTTCAATCCAGCGAGGTGCTGAAATGTAGTTATCTGGGGTCCAGCGAGGAATTCGATGTGGCCCCGCATTGTAGCTGGCAGTCGCTTTCACGTAGTTTCCCTTAAATCGTCTGAGCATTTGGCTTAGGTAAGCGGCACCTAAGTTAGCATTTTTTTCTGGTACAAATAGATCTGAAGTGCGGTGAGAGCGAATACCTAATTTTCGAGCAACGCCTTTTGCCGTTGCCGGTAAGATTTGCATTAAGCCTTTAGCATTGGCACTGGATACGATTTGTGGGTCAAATGCGCTTTCTCTACGCATTATTCCGTAGACCCACGCAGGAATTATTCCGTGTTTGCGTGCAGACTTAGTGACTAACGATTGGTATTTTAGAGGAAAACGTAATCCGGTTTGGTTCCAGTCTTTGGTTTGCGAAACGGTGATAATTGCTAAAAACGGTTGATTGATCTCCAATGCATAAGCCGCCGCTGTTAATTTATCTTGCTTATTGAGTTTCTTTAGTGTCCAAAACCATTCTTTTTTTGCAAGCTTCGGTTTACCGATGGCGAAAAGCTCTGTGGCTCGTTGTATGGATGGCATATTGGCGATTCTAGGGGTTAGCTTAGACCAGTTTCTGGTGGGTTTTATTTGCGCAGAATAAGGTCTTCTTAATTCATCGGCAGCTAAAAATCCATAAAAAGAGGCATTGTTTGCTACTGGTAATAATTGTTGGTGGGTGTTTTTCTCGCCTAAGCGTTTCCCTGCGTGTGCTCTCCAGTAACGCCATCTATCTTTTGTTTTGTTTTCGGCAGGCATGCCATTTATAGCACTGCGTAAATTTTTCCAGTCGCCTTGGCGTAATGCCATTCGTGCTGTCCAGGTCGTGGCATCTTCACTGCGCAAATTAGCGGGGATAGCCGCGAGCTTTTGTAATGCATAAGGATTATGGTTTAAAGCTTCTCGCACACCTATATAACTTTCAACATCTGCTTTAAGTTGTGTTGAAAAAGAATGTGATTTTTGAAATTTATGCCACTGACTTCTAGCTGTTTTAGTATTTTTCCTGGCGAGTCTCTTGATTCCATAGGCAATTAATTCCAAGCTGCGGCCGTCTTTACTTTTTAATCGTTTGTTTTTAAGGTTTTTCAGTGGGTGTTTGCGTAAGTTAATCCATAAATTAACCAGGTTTGGCTCACGTAAGTGTTTGCTGAGTGCTCTTGCCAGACGTGTTTTTCCTTTATCCATCGCCAAAGTGATTCTTTGCCAGGCACGGCTATCGTTTATTAGTCCCTTACGTTTCATAAGTGAAAATAAGGGGTCGCAGACCTTAGGGCGACTATTTGCTGAAAGCCATATTTTCAATGCTTCGTTTTGGACCGCTGCAGAAGGTCTGATATGCATTGAGGCTTCTGTGCTAACGCATCTGGCTTTAATGCCACCTTGGCCTTTTTTATAAAACTTAAGAACTTGAACCCATTGCCGCTGTTTAGCAAGTTTTACCAGTAGTTCGGTATTGATATCATCAACAAGCCAGGAAGGCGGATTCTGGTGGATAAAATTTAGTAAAGATTTATTGCTACTGGTTTTTATATTTTGTTTCAAGCGCTCATAGTCTAAATAAGGGTGCAGAATATAATTCTTCAAATGAGAGCTATCATATAATTTTCCTTTATGGAGCCTTTCATAAGCCAACAAAAACTCATCGACTTGTTTTTGGTTGCTATAAGCTAAAGCATTTTGTGAAATTAACAGGCAAAACATAAGACCAAGCAGTGGCTTGCAGATAACTTTAGAAATATAAAATGCCGATTCCATAATCAGTATATTTTCCCCTTAACCCCAGTTAACACTATAAAGCTATTTATAAAAAATAGGCTAAAAGTGGGGGGGTGACTAATTTTATCGTTGTTGTTATTAGTGTTAAATTTTAGCGTAAATAATTTGTGATTTACTAAGCGCCCATTCTTTGCAAGAACCAAATATAAGTATTAGCAATTAACTAATATATTCTTTTTAAAGGTTTTATTTACTAATTACAATGTTTTTATTGCAACTAATTTTTTTCTGATTCTATTTAGTTTATGGAATTTGTTTTGAGGTTGTGCAATGCGTCGATATATCGTAGATATCTTTCCTCACTGATTTCATGATTTTCAACGGCAGCTCTTATAGCACAGCGTGGTTCATGATCATGGGTACAATTATGGAATCGACAGTCATTTTGGTATTTTCCAAATTCGATATATCCATCCGCAAGTTCTTGGGCACTAAGATCGCCCAATGCGTGATCTCTGACACCTGGAGAATCAATCAAATATCCCTTGTTTTCAAGATGATATAAGGTTGCGGTAGTGGTTGTGTGTTTGCCTTCGCCAGAATCAGAAATGTTGCCAACGGTGATATCCGATTCGGGTAAAATACGATTTGCAATCGATGATTTACCTACCCCGGAACGACCACTGAAAATACTGGTTTTATCATCCATGTATTTCTTGAGTTGTTCTATACCTTCGCCGGTGTGCGCATTGAGTTGAAGGACTGGATAACCAATTTCTTCATATGTTTTCATGGCTTTCCAATCTGCTTCCGTGGCATGTTCTTCGGCTAAATCGCTTTTGTTCATAACGATAATTGCTTGAGCATTGAGTAGATTAGCCGCAATCAAGTAGCGATCAACCAGGTCCCATGAAGTTTCTGGAAGCCACGAATTAACGATCACCAACTGATCGATATTAGCTGCAATAGTGCGTGGGCGGGCACGATACCCTGGCCGGGTTAATGCGTTGTAACGCTCAAGTAGGTCATCAACTGAGGCGTTACCATGTTGATTATGGTGCCAGGTTATGAAATCGCCACAAACGATATTGTCGAATTTACGTTTGGCGGTGCAACGTACATGAGGTTTTTCGGGATTATTTTTGGTATTTTCAACAAGAAGCTCAGCCCCGAAACGGGTTATGACCCGTCCGGTGTTAACTTCTGTCTTCAAGATTTATGCATCTTGGTTAAAACTTGTAAAATTGTTGGTTTAGATAAGCAGTCACATCGTGAATTTCATCATCAAACCAGTTAGTGTTCAGATTAGAATCACAGCGTCTGACTTGAGCTTCCAATGCTTTTAAGCTTTTCACTTTTCTATCTGGTTTTGTGTATACGCTAGTTGTATGACACTGGTTGCACTTTGATTGTGTAAACAGCTTTTGACCGTTAGCAGCATTGCCTTGAGCCAGTGCAGTGCCTGAAATCAGCAAGCCAACTAAAGATGCTAGTAATGTTTTTGTTATTATCTTGCTTATCTCAGAAAATTTCATATCAATCTCCGTATTCCTTATTGCCTTACTTTTCTATTTACCCTGCTTGTTTCAAATGCGCAATACGAATTGAAGCAGGTGGGTGAGAATCATAAAATGCCGAATATAAAGGATCTGGCGTTAGTGTTCCGGCGTTCTTTTTATATAGACCAACCAGCGCGCTGATAAGTTCCCCAGGGTCTGATTGTTGTGCTGCAAAGCTATCTGCTTCAAATTCATGCTTACGTGACCAGCGTGACATAATCGGTCCAATAAAGAAAGTGAAAGCAGGACTAACCAGTATAAATAAAACTAGAGCCATATAAGTTGATGGTTGTGAGACACCTAGCGCATTGTAAAACCATTGCTGTTGCATCAGCCATGCAAGTACCGCGAAACCTACCAAAGTCATGGTCATTGAGACAATCATGCCTTTGAGTACATGCTTATGTTTAAAATGGCCTAACTCATGTGCAAGCACCGCTTCAACCTGTGTTGGTGTAAGGTGCTTAAGCAAAGTATCAAAGAAGACGATACGTTTTGTTTTACCAAAGCCAGTAAAATAGGCATTGCCATGACTTGATCTTTTAGAACCATCCATGACAAATACGCCATCTGAATTAAAACCTGTACGATCTAGCAGAGTAGTGATGCGTTTAAGTACTTCACCTTCTTCTAAAGGTTTGAATTTATTAAAGATAGGCGCAATAAATTTAGGGTAAGCCCACATCATTAATATTGAGAAAACAGTCAGCGCAGCCCATGCATATAGCCACCATAGGCTTCCGGCAGATTGCATCAACCATAAAACCAGAAGAATAAGTGGAACGCCAATGACTACCGATAAAGCCGCCCCTTTGAGCATATCTATAAAAAACACTTTGATTGTTGATTTGTTGAAGCCAAATTTTTCTTCAATCACAAAAGTGCTATATAACGAAGTTGGGATATCGATAATGCTTGAAATCAAAGAAAAACCGATGATTACCGCTACGCCAGTGGTTAAAGGCCCCCAATTGTATGAGCGAATGGCGTTGTCGAGTAACTCAAGTCCACCACCTAAGGTCCAAAGCAGCAGTACCACTGCACTTAAAATCAGGTTGAAACGTCCAAAACTGCCCTTGGTGCGGGTGTAATCGGCAGCTTTTTGATGCTCTTTCAGAGTGATTTTGTCAGCAAACTCTTGAGGAACGGCAGCACGATGTTGCGCAACGTGTCTGGCATTTCTCAAAGATAGCCATAATTGCACCCCAGTGGTGATTATTAGAAGTGCTAGAAAAATAAAGGTAAATGTATGCATAGTTCTATAAAATAAGGCTCAGTTTTTTTAATTCAACGTTAATTCAGTTTTAATATCAACATAATTAAAACCAATTTAATTCAACCGAGCATTATACCCTATGAGCCAAGACAAGAATAATTTGATTTGGATAGATCTGGAAATGACAGGCCTAGATACTTTCAATGATGTCATTATCGAAATAGCAACCGTGGTAACAGACAAAGATCTGAATAAACTTGCCGAAGGCCCAGTTATTGCTGTTCATCAGCCTGATAGTATTTTAGATGGTATGGATGAGTGGAATCAGTCACACCATGGCAGTTCTGGTTTAGTCAAACGGGTAAAAGAAAGTAATTTTTCTGCGGCACAAGCAGAAGCAGAAACTATCGCATTTTTAGAACAATATGTACCAAAAGGAGCTTCACCCATGTGCGGTAACAGCATTTGTCAGGATAGACGTTTTATGGCGCGCGAAATGCCGATTCTTGAAGATTACTTCCATTATCGTAATCTTGATGTGAGTACTTTGAAGGAACTAGCGGCGCGCTGGAAGCCTGAAGTACTAGATCAACATACCAAAAAAGGTGCACACCTTGCCTTGGATGATATTTTAGAATCTATTGAAGAATTACAGTTTTATAGAAAGTCGATTCTATCTATTTAAATAAAGTGCCTGTAATGGAAAAAGTGCCTATAAGTGCGGGGGTGACTTAATAATCATCCACCTGTTAGTAGAAAGGCTTTTACCAGCCATGGTAGCAATAATGCATTTAATAGTGCTGCTAAAGCCATAGATAAGCCTGCAAAAGCCCCCATTTCATTGTTAATTGTGAATGCTCTTGCGGTACCAATGCCGTGAGAGCTATTCCCAATAGCGATGCCCTTAATGCTATTGTCCTTAATTTTTAAAAGATTTAGATACTGGGTTCCAAACACCGCACCGATAATGCCAGTCAAAACTGCAAGTACTGCCGTTAACGAAGGGATTCCACCAATTTTTTCTGCGATGCCCATCGCTACCGGGGCGGTTACAGAACGTGCTGATAAAGAAATTTGCGTGGCTAAATCAGCACCAAGTAATTTAGCAATATACATAACTGCAATGGTGCCTACGGTAATTCCTATAACCATCGAAACAATAATGGGAATAAAGAGTCTTTTTACTTGAGCAAATTGCTGCAATAACGGAATAGCCAAAGCAACGGTTACCGGGCCAAGTAAAAAGTGAATGAATTGCGCACCTTCAAAGTAGGTTGCGTATTCCGTATCAGTAATTTGCAGCGTTAAAATCAGTAAAACTACCGAAATTAACACCGTATTGGTTAACGGGTGAGTGTTGGTCTTTTGGTGAATTGTGTAAGCAATCAAATACGCCACCATAGTTATTGTTAAGCCTGTTAATGGTGAAGTAGATAAGTATACCCAGAGTGTTTGTAGATCAACGTTTTGCATGATTTGAATTTTGTTTAATGTATAAGCTTTAATTAGGTAGTTTCTTTTGTCTTGTTATCAAAAAAACGCATCAGAAATTTCATACTCAAAGCTGTTGTTGCCATCGTAATCAAAACGCCTAAAAATAGAGCTACCGTAATGGGTAACCATTCTTCTTCTAAGCGTTGAAAGTGAACCATAACCCCAACACCTGCTGGTACAAACAGTAGTGAAAGGTGATTCAATAAAGTTAAGGATGATTGTTCCAGGGATTCAGGGGCTGGGCGATTGAATTTTCCCATTATTAGCAATAATAGAAGAAGGTAGAGCAAACCAGCCACGGGTCCCGGGACGGGTAGATCGAGTAAACGAACACTGACTTCGCCTAAAAGCTGGAATATCAATAGTGCGGTTATTCCAAATAAAAACTCTATGCCGCTGGATTTATTGGCTTTCATGTAGGTTCTCGATTAATTAGGTGTTTGATGTTTTTGACAAAGTACCTTTTTTACTCAGCTTTTAACAGATTTTTGTTTTAACAATAATAATTCTACTGCTAATACTGTTAAAAACTCGCTAAAAGTGGGGGGGTGTGTTTTCATATTCCATTTTTTAGTTTAAACCACAATAATCCAATGATTGTACTCTCTGATGTCACGCTCAGGCGTGGTCCGCAAAAGCTTTTATCCGATGTTTCAATCAGCATCCATACGGGTTATAAAGTCGGTTTAACGGGAGCGAATGGCACGGGTAAATCGAGCCTTTTTGCGATGTTGCGTGGTGAATTAGGTCAGGATGAAGGTACCGTTAGCATTCCGCCGAATTGGGTAGTGGCCCATGTAGCGCAGCAAACTCCTTCGACAACAATCAGTGCGTTGGAATATGCCTTGCAGGGTGATACCGAATATATCGATCTGCATAAGCAATTAGAAAATGCAGAAGGTGCTTTGCTTGGTGAGTTGCATGGGAGTTTAGATGCGATCGATGGCTACACCACCGAAAGTCGTGCGGCGACTTTATTAAATGGTCTGGGGTTTTCTCAAGAGCAAATTAGTAATCCCGTCGATAGTTTTTCTGGTGGTTGGCGTATGCGCTTGAATCTGGCGCAGGCGTTGATGTGTCGCTCAGATTTATTATTACTCGATGAGCCGACTAATCACCTGGATTTAGATGCTGTTATCTGGCTCCAAAGCTGGTTGGTGCAATATGAAGGAACCTTGGTATTAATTTCTCACGATAGAGAGTTTCTGGACGCAGTAGTAAAACATATCGCCCATATCGAGCACGCAAAGTTAACTTTATATACGGGGAATTATACTGCGTTCGAGAAAATTCGGGCGGAACGCTTCGCGCAACAACAAAGTGCTTACGAAAAGCAGCAACGTGAAAAAGCACATATGCAAAAGTATGTAGATCGTTTTCGCGCTCAGGCTACTAAGGCAAAGCAGGCACAAAGTCGCTTGAAGGCTTTGGGTCGAATGGAAGAGATATCTGCGGCACAGGTCGATTCACCGTTTCATTTTAAATTTTTTGACCCGGAAAAATTGCCAGAACGCCTATTAAATGTTGTGAATGCATCGATCGGTTATGGTGACAATATCATTGTCAGCGATTTGAAAATGCAATTAATGCCGGGGCAGCGCATCGGTTTGATTGGTCCAAATGGTGCAGGTAAATCCACACTAATCAAGTATTTGGCTGGTGAACTTCAGTCAATTTCAACTGATAAGGAAGGAGAGTCCTGGCAAGCACAGGATTTAAAAATAGGCTATTTTGCGCAGCACCAATTAGAGCAGTTAAGAGTCGATTTAACCGCTTTGCAGCAGCTCAGGGCATTAGATAAAGAGGCCAGAGAGCAAGATTTACGTAATTATTTAGGAGGCTTTGGCTTTAAAGGCGAAAGGGTAGATGAGCCTGTCGAACCGTTTTCTGGTGGTGAAAAAGCTCGTTTGGTGCTGGCTTTGCTGGTCTATCAAAAACCGAATTTATTGTTACTTGATGAGCCTACAAATCACCTGGATTTACAAATGCGACATGCGCTAAGCGTTGCTTTACAGGATTTTTCAGGAGCAATGGTAATTGTCTCTCACGATCGCCATTTGTTAAAAACCGTAACCGATGAGTTGGTGATTGTGCATGATGGTAGAGCGGAAGAGTTTGATGGTGATCTGGATGATTATGCAAAATTTATCAATGAGTCGAGTAAATTACTTGCTTTAGCAGGCAAAGACACTAATTCTGGTAGTAGCCAAGATGAGTCTGAAAAAGGGCTATCCAAAAAAGAACAACGTCAACTAGAAGCGCAACGCCGTAAACAGTTACAACCTCTATTAAACCAACTGAAAAAAGCAGAAAAACAACTGAACGAGCTTTCAGTAAAGCAAAGCGAACTTGAAAAACAGCTGTCTGACCCTGATATTTATTTAGAACAAAACAAACAACAGCTTAAAAGCCTATTGCTGGAAAAAAGCGAGCTGGATAAAAAACTCGAAACTGTTGAAATGCAGTGGATGGAAATTAGCGAAGAATATGAAAGTGCAGCAGCTCTCATTGTATAGTGCTAAGGTGCTAATCATATGATTCAAATAATTACTGGTAGTTATTCTGAAAATGCCCTAAAAGTAGGGGTGTGATTTCCAATTAGTTTTTAAGTATTAAAATAACCTATCGTTTGTCTGTCTATTGATAGAACTTTTAGAGTTTGTGATAGACTAATTATGTGTTGATATTAAACATGATCTACGCATTAAATTTTGAAAAGTGTAGATATACTTTTATTTTACGGAGATAAAAATGAGTCAGTTAGATATGAGTACGGGTCAGATTGTTGCAAATGCAGCAGAAAGTGAACGTGCTAATTTTATTAAGCGTACATATGTACATTTAGCCGGTGCGATTGCTGCATTTGCTGTATTAGAAACACTTTTGATCAAATCTGGTGTAGCGCTTTCTTTTATGGGTATGCTATCAGGTAGCAAGTGGAGCTGGTTAGTCGTTTTAGGCGCATTTATGTTGGTGTCTACAGTGGCGAACAACTGGGCACATTCGGGCATATCTCGTGAAAAACAATACCTTGGTTTAGGCCTATTCGTAGTTGCTGAAGCAATTATTTTCATGCCATTAATCTATATGGCACTAGTCAGAGCGCCTGATGGGCACTTATTACAGAACGCTGCGATTGTTACCGGTGCGCTAGTAGCCGGTTTAACATTCACTGCGTTTTCTACCAAGATTAACTTCTCGTTTATGGGACGTTTCCTGATGATTGGTGGCTTCGTTGCAATGGGATTAATCCTGGCGAGTATTATGTTCGGCTTCTCCTTAGGACTTTGGTTCTCAGGTGGAATGATCCTATTTGCAGCTGCTTCGGTACTTTACAGCACGTCAAACATCATTCATGAGTATCATACTGAGCAACACGTAGCGGCTTCGCTATCTCTATTTTCTAGTGTGGGGCTATTGTTCTGGTATATCCTGCAATTCTTCATGAGCATGGGTGATGACTAACCCCTGATATGTAAGAAAAATAAGCATAAAAAAAGCCCGTGGTTCGTTAGAATCACGGGCTTTTTAGTGTCTGTATTTTAGTATGTGCAGGATGTTCTTCTTAAAAGTTTTCTGTCGAAGTAAACAAGCCTACTTTTAAATCTTTCGCTGTATAAATTTCCTTGCCATCAACTTCCATGGTTGCATTCGCAACACCCATAACAAGTTTGCGTTGTATTAAGCGAGAGATATCGATTTTGTAAGTTACTTTCTTTGCATCAGGAAGGACTTGTCCAGTGAACTTAACTTCTCTGGCACCCAGTGCGCGACCACGACCTGGGCTTCCAGACCAGCATAAAAAGAATCCAACTAGCTGCCACATTGCATCCAGGCCTAAGCAACCAGGCATTACTGGGTCACCTTTGAAGTGGCAATCGAAAAACCACAGGTCTGGTTTAATATCGAGTTCTGCTATTATTTGGCCTTTACCGAATTCGCCACCATCAGAATTGATTTCAACAATACGGTCAGCCATTAACATTTGTGGCGCAGGTAAACGGGCATTTTCAGGACCGAATAATTCACCATTTCCGCTTTTAATGAGATCTTCGTAGTTGTATGAGCTTTTTCTTTCTGCTGTCATTGTGTGGGTCCTGAATCTGTAAAGAGTGGCGATATTACTTGATATTGGGGGGTTCGACTAGTTTAAATAGTTAGTACCTAAGATCAACATACAACATTGACTCTAAATCTATTGTTGTTTTGTTAAGCATAATCGATAGCGATGCCGATAAAAATCACCATGCCGAGCCAGTTATTATTGAGAAATGCGGTTAAGCATTTTTGAGGTTCTCTGTATTTGGTAAGCGTTTGCTGGAAAGCGATAAAGGCACAAGCGAGAAGAATGCTGATATATAATGCAGGGCCGCGATGGGTCAGAATACCCACAACAGTAATCATAATTAAAGCGAGTAACTGCAAAGTGGCAATAATGAAGTTATCGTATTTACCGAATAGAATAGCTGTCGATTTAATACCTATTTCCAAGTCATCCTCAATATCGACCATGCCATATTGTGTGTCGTAAGCAGTTGTCCAAAGGAGTGTTGCAGCATATAGAAGCCATGCTTCCAAAGGTGGAAAATTTCCTGTGATAGCTGTATAGGCCATTGGAATTGACCAGGCGAATGCTGCACCAAGGTGAACTTGTGGGAAGTGGTGGTAGCGTTTCATAAACGGATAACTGGCAGCTAAAACAACAGCAACAAAAGAAAGCATGATTGTTAACGTGTTGAGTTGTAATGCTAATAGGAAAGCAATAAAACATAGTAAAGCAAAAACACCTAGTGCCTCGTTCCCACTGATTTTTCCACTAGTTAGTGGGCGATTTTTAGTACGTGCGACATGAAGATCAATGTCACGATCAGCGTAATCATTGATAGCACAACCAGCCGAACGCATCAGGAATACACCTAAACTAAAAATTATTAAAATTTTTAAATTGGGAATGCCTTCTGATGCGAACCATAAGGCCCATAATGTTGGCCATAATAATAAATAGGTACCAATCGGACGATCGAAACGAATCAACTCTGCATAGAGTTTTATTTTCTCGCTATTCATTTACTTGTGAGTCTGTTGATGAAAGCTTGCTAGCATGGAGATTCAGTATCGAGTAATAAACGTTCTACTTTATTGCCTTTTAACAGATGTTCTTCAATAATTTCATCGATATCATCTTTGTCGACAAAGGTGTACCAGGTCTCATCCGGATAAACCACAATAACTGGCCCAAGTTCGCAACGGTTTAGACAGCCTGCAGAATTAACTCTGACTTCTCCTTTGCTGACTAAGCCTAATTCTTTACTACGCTTTTTCATGTAATCACGCATTTCTTGTGCATTGTATTGCGCACAACATTGGCTGCCGTCTTCGCGGTGATTGGTGCAGAAAAAAACGTGATTTTTATAATATGGCATAGTTAATTGATAAGTTTAGTTAACACACTAGTTACAGTGTTAGTTGAAGAATGCTTGTAAGATGTGCGATTATGCCCGATTTTTCTGATCCTGAGAAACGCTAAACGATGGAAAAGTTCGACAGTATTACTGATTTTTTAAAAACTGAGGATTTTAATTATCGCGTATACGATATGGGGCGTAAGGTTTGTCCAATTTCAAACGAGGATTTCGAGCAGATAGAAAATCAACAACAGCTTTTCCCTTACCCGTTTCAGCAAAAGGCTTGGCTGGCTTTGTTGTTCTGGCCGAAAAATAAAGTAGATCAGGCTGTTATCTGGTTTTTACAGTTTCCCATAGATGAATTGGGTTATTTGAAACAGCAGTCTCGTGATGCTTTTTTAATCGATTTACTTGAGCAAACTGGCAAAAATATTCAAGCGAAACAGAAAGGTGATGATATAGAAGATGGACTTGGTAAATCACCTTTTGCATTTAAGCCACGTGAAGATCGACTTGCAATGTTTCATGCTTTGGCAACTGTAGAGTTGAGACAAGAGCCATCGCAACATTATCAATATGCGCATGACTATCTATTACCAAAAGAGCAAGGTGGTCCTGGATACGAGCAATGGCAGTTTTTGGGCCTACAGGGAATTGCAGATGTGGTTGCTCGGTTGAGCAAAGAGGGTAATGCTGCTTTGTTAGCAAATGCTATTTCTCAGATGCCATCAACGCCTTTGCAGAGCTTTGCACATGGCTTGGAGAATATGGCTTTTGAGAAGCCCTTGTTTGTTGCATTATTGGACAGGCTAAGATACGAGCTAGGCAGTGGTGTAGATGTTGTGTTGGTTGCGGCATTAATTAGATCAATTTCCGCACAGCCTGTAGAAATTGAAAAAACTAAAATGCTCACTGAAGTTCTGCAGTCTTCAATGGCAAAAGAAATAGAAGTTATAGCTGCTTTTTCTGGTCGTTGCTGGGTAGATTTAGAGAATAAAACGCTTTTAAGTTTGTTTGTTGAGAAGCTGGCATTTCAAGAACAAATGGCATTTAGTGCAATCCTCGCAGATTTAATTATGATTCCTGGCATGCGAGACTTAATTTTGGCAAGCATGAGAAGTGGAAATCGTTCGCCTGAATTAGCCCAGCGTTTTGGGGTGTTTATGCAAGCCATAAGTGCTAACAACTAAATAAAACACACTAAATACACGCTAAATCTAGTATCGCCTATAGGCGAGCTAGCTTTAAGCTCTGGAATACATGAGTTGTCCATTTCAAAAATCGAAATGGCAATCTAATGGTAAGTAGGGGTGTGACCTCTATTAATACTTTATTAGTGTGTAAAAAGAAAGAGAGATAATAGTGACTGATAAGTTTATGCGTCCCGTGCGCAGTTTTGTTCTTCGCCAAGGCCGGCTAACCAAAGGACAGGGTGATGCTTTGCAAAATATCTGGCCTGTTTTTGGTATAGAGCGTAGCGACACCCAGCTTGATATTAGTAATCTATTTGAATCAGAAGCACCAGTTACGCTAGAGATTGGATTTGGCGATGGTGTTTCTTTGGCAACGATGGCGGAAAATGCGCCGGATAAAAACTTCATCGGGATTGAAGTGCATAAGCCAGGTGTGGGGCGTTTATTGCATTTAATCGATGAGAAAAAACTGACTAACGTCCGCGTGATGGATGATGACGCGGTACAGATAATCAAGAATAGAATTCCAAAAGCTTGTTTGGATCGTGTGCAACTATTCTTCCCCGATCCGTGGCATAAGAAACGTCACAACAAACGACGTATTGTGCAGGATGACTTTGTATCGTTAATCGCAAGCCGCTTAAAGCCGGGGGGAATATTTCATTTGGCTACAGATTGGGAGCCTTATGCAGAACACATGGAAGAGCTAATGGAAGCATCTGCGGAATTTAAGTCTATGGCAGAAACGCCGTATTCACCAAAGCCGGAAGAGCGCCCGACTACAAAGTTTGAAACACGTGGCATAAAGCTTGGGCATGGTGTTTGGGATTTGTTGTACCAAAAGCAAGATTTATAAATTTGACCTATCAAGATATTCAAATACCACAGTTGCTTTTAACCGATTCCTAATTTCGCTTCAATTACAGCCAGGCGTGCTTCAAGTTGATCAAGACGGTCATTGTCGACGGCAATGCTGCTGACAAGTACAGGATCTTTTTCAATCTCTTCAAATGACACTTTTCCACATAAAGTATGTGCGAAACGTTCTTCGCGTCGACCTGCGCCTTTAGGGATTAGGGTTGCCAAAGGCATTTCACGCTCAATCATATCCATAATTGTATCGTGGATTTCTTCGTTCGATTCGAAATCAACCATACGTGCAGTGCGTGTTTTGATGTCATTTAGCGTTTGCGGTTTACGTAAAAGCAAAACAGTGAGAATGGCTTGCTGCTTGCGGTTTATGGCTAACTCGGTACAAACTCGGTGTGAAATTTTATTAGAGCGATCTCCGTAATCAATCCCCGCCAGCTTGCGCTCGACAAGAATGTTTATTGTATGACCAACCTGACCTTCAGTAAGCTTCATTACTGGTTCACGATTGCTTTTCTGGTTGCAGGCATTGCACAGTGAATTTATTGTCAGAGGGTAGTTGTTGGGAGTCGTTAAATGCTTTTCCATCAATGACCCGATTACACGAGCTTCTAACGCTGTGAAATAGGTTGGTTCAATAGATAGTTCTTCATTGTTTTCGTTTTCACTGTTTTCGATATTCTCATCCATGAAAGTATCTCCTTTTTATGTTAATCATTTTTTATAAGAACACATATTCCACTCTAAGACATCACGGCTTTATCCAGACTTAACGGGGTTTCTTGGCAGCACGAACCTGCTCGCGGCGTCTTTGTATAAATGCTTGGTGTGATGCTTCTGTGCCATCATGAAATGAGCCAAACCATTTATCCCAGGGGATTTCCAGCGCGCCGAAATTGCACTCAAAATAACGGTGATGGAGTTGATGATGAAAAGTGCCCAAGTCTATCCATTTTTTATCTCCCGCCAGTAAACCTGCAAAACCAGTGTGAGTCGTAGCTGCGGACAAAGCATAAAACTGTAAATGGAAAATAATTAATAAGGGGTGCGAAGGGATAAGGAAATGAATCAACACCGAAGCCAGGTAGAGTATATGTTCAAATGGATGCATCGAAAACCCAGACCAGGGCCCAATATTGGTATTCCTATGGTGAAGAGAATGCGCGAATTTATACAACACTGGAACGTGCAAAAGCCGATGTATCAGGTAAAAGTAAAATGTTTCCCAAATGGGGATAAGGAAGATGATAACTAACAGCCAAAATGTTGAAGCAGGACCATTAATTTCTGGTGTGTAGCCATTCGCAAAACTCCATAGCATCAGTGCTTCATAAGCCGTCCAGATTGTGACACCACTGGCACAACTCCAGAAAATATTATCCCAAACCTGATGTTTAAAGGTGAATGATGATTTATCCTGGGCGAAAGGTTTGGTGTCGTATTGAAGTTTGTCTGCTTGCTTTCTGAATACGTAAAGATAGCAATGCAAGCCACCAGCAAAGATGATCATTAATGCAAGGTTTCTTAGATAAATCTGAAATATCCAGCCCCACTCAAAGACTTTGGTTTGCTCCACAGATGGACTTAAGAACAACCAGCATAGTACTGAAATAAAAAGAATAATGAGGCGCTCTGATATCGGGAACCAGGATAAGAAAAACCACTTAAGTACCGCGCCGATTTTTAACGGAGACGTGAATAAAGGCGAAACTGTAATAGGAAGTTGTGGGTGATAATTCCAGATTTTTGGTTTTGCTTTCCCGTGATTGCTGTTTTGCATGATAAAACCAATCAGTAGTGATAATTAAGGTTAGTACAAAAAATGGTTGCCGTAGCGAAGCAAAGACAACAGCTTTTATTTTAAAGCTGACCGGAAGGTCGAATAAAATGAGTCAAAAGTATGGGGGTGCCTTCGACCTCTATCAGGAAGTATTCTTGGATAACTGAAACTAACACCAGTGATATTAAACCTAAAAAGCTGATATCCTTTGCGGTCAAATATTAAAAAATATAACTAATAAGGGCAGGGTAAAATGATAATTACACCAACAACCAAGTTACTAAGCAGTACTATTTTCAGCACATTTTTTACGAGCTGTTTAATTCTAACTAATGTACAAGCAGATACCTTATTAGGAACAGATTTAGAAGTTGGCGTTTGGTCGCCAAGTTATGATTCAAGTTTGAATAGCAGTATTACAGGCGATGATCAATCCATATTTGCCAGCGCGACCATTGAACATCCAGTTCCGTTGCTACCAAATTTCAAACTCTCCCTTTCTGAGGTCACTAACGACACTTACGAATACACCAAAATTGATTACACCGCCTTTTACGAAATTTTAGACAATGATGCTTTAACGATAGACTTTGGTTTAGGTGTGTCTCAATTTGAAGGGGGGAAATACCTGTCGCAATCATTTTCTGGCGCGACGCCACATGCATATTTTGATGCAGAGCTGGCATTGCCGTTTCTGAACACCACCCTTTACACAGATATCCATTACCTGAATTTTGATGGCAATCAGATCACAGATGCTATCGCAGGCCTGCGTTACGATTTTAATTTAATTGCGGTAGATCTGGGTTTAAAAGCAGGGTACAGAGTACAAAGCTTCGATGCCAAAGACTTTGATAATCTCTCATTTGATGTAACAACCGATGGTTATTTCGTCGGTATACACGCGGATTTTTAATTGACGCGACTAAAAAAATTAGCCTAATGCTAATAATCTAGTTTAACGTTTCAAACTACAAAACGAAAAGCTCGTTATAAGTAGGGGGGTGACTATAACTTCCCTTTTTGAACAGAAAATTAGCTGAAATGAGCTATAGTAGTGCTTGAAATTATTTTTGAGCCAGTTTTATGAGTGATATTCTTAATTTAGAACCAAGCCGTTCAGTATCGGTTCGCGACACTTTCAATATCGATAGTCACTTGAAAGTGCCTGCTTTTAGCGAACCTTGTGAGTTTGTTCCTTCCATCGACGAAGCCTATCAGTTCAATGCTGATGTGACCTTGGCAATTATCGCGGGTTTTGCTTACAACCGTCGTGTGATGATTCAGGGTTTACACGGTACCGGTAAATCGACGCATATCGAGCAGGTCGCAGCACGCTTAAACTGGCCTTGCGTGCGCTTAAATCTGGATGGGCAAATTAGCCGTCTAGATCTTGTCGGTAAAGACGCCATCGTGATTCGTGATAATCAACAGGTGACAGAATTTCAGGAGGGCATTATCCCGTGGTCTTTACGTCGTCCTGTTGCATTGATTTTTGATGAATACGATGCCGGCCGACCGGACATTATGTTTGTTATCCAGCGTATTCTTGAACGCGATGGCAAATTCACTTTGCTGGATCAAAATCAGGTAATCAGCCCTAATCCAAACTTCCGCATGTTTGCGACATCCAACACCATCGGCCAGGGTAACTTAAACGGCCTTTATCACGGTGCGCAAATGCTCAATCACGCCCAGCTTGATCGTTGGGATATCGTCACCTCGCTTAACTACTTACCGCACGATGATGAAGTCAATATCATCAAAGCGCGCGTACCTGAATTTACTGATGAAAAACTGTTGAACGAGATGGTCAGCATGGCGCAACTTACGCGTAATGGTTTTGCAGTGGGTGACTTATCAACCTTGATGTCACCAAGGACAGTAATTTCGTGGGCTGAAAACTTCCAGATTTTCAAAGACATTCAAACCGCTTTCCGTTTCGCATTTTTGAATAAATGCAGTGACGATGAAAAACCATTGGTGGCTGAATATTTCCAGCGTTGTTTCGATGTAGAGCTGGAAGAGTCGTATGTACATCTTGCGCCTACAAGCAAATAACAAATAAGTTAAGTCAGAATATAGGCCGGAATACAAATCAGATGAAATACCTCTCAGACCACACAGAGACAAAGTCACAACAACAGCAAAAAGCCATCGAGCTTTGCGGTGGTGTGGTCCGTGGTTATACCAAAGATGCGGCCTTGTATTTTCGTGGGCCTCTTTTGTATCACAATCAACAGCGCGTGCCTTTGTATGCCTGTCACATACAATCAGATTTAGTCAATGACAGCTTTATCGCTTTGCGTGGAGTGGCCGATAGCATTAACCTGCGTTATCAATTCACCGATGAAGCTTTACATCATTCTTTATTGCCCGAAGAAAGACTCGAACGCTTTATGTTCGAACTGCTCGAACAACTGCGGGTAGAATCGTTAGTACCAGAAACCTACAAAGGCATGCGCAGCAATATGTTGCATCGTTTCGAAGAATGGTCACTGCGTTATCATCACTCTGGTCTAACCGAAAGCAGCATTGGATTATTAATCTATGTACTGGCTCAGGTCTGCTGGTCACGTTTTAATAATGTCCCCGTGACCGAAGAAACCGAGGATTTACTGGAAGCGACACGCGCAGGCATATCTCCAATGATTGGCAAACAGCTTTACGGCATGAAGCAAAATCTGCAAGATCAGGAAAAATTTGCCGAATACGCACTGCAACTCGCCAGGCAATTCAACAGCATGGTTCGGGATGAGAGCCATGAGGACGACGAACAAGAAAAGGACGTCGATGATATTATCGAAGAAATCGAAGCCCCGGAATTTAAACTACTGATCAACTTTGATGAAAACGACGATCATGTGTTTATGGTCAGCAGTGGTGAAAGCAAATCGTGGCTCGAAAACGAAGCAGTCTACAAAATTTTCACTACCGATTACGACAAAACTTCATACGCAGACAAGCTCGTTAGACCGATTCAACTCAAGGCATTGCGCAGTAATCTGGATGAGATGATAGCCAGACAAGGCATCAATATGCCACGCTTGGCGCGCCAGCTTAAATTCCTGTTTGCAGCCCCTGATCATGATGACTGGAATTACGCGCAAGAACAGGGCTATATAGATGGGCGACGTCTTTCGCAATTGATTGCCTCACCAACCGAAAAACGTATTTTCAAAGATCGCCGAGAACGCCCAAAATCGGATTGCGTGTTGAGCTTCCTCGTCGATTGCTCAGGCTCGATGAAACAGCACTCCGCAAATATCGCAATTATGCTGGATGTGTTTGCGCGTGCGGCTGATTTATCCGGCATTAAAACCGAAATTCTAGGATTCACCACAGGTAACTGGAGTGGTGGCAAATCGATGAAAGAATGGATCGCTCAAGGTAAACCAAAAAATCCAGGGCGCCTCAATGAAATCAATCAGATTATCTATAAAGACGCTGAACACAGCTGGAAGCAAGCTCGTAATTCAATTACAGGACTGATGAAGACAGATTTATTCCGCGAAGGTGTAGATGGCGAGGCGATTACATGGGCTGCAAAACGACTGTTTAAACGTCCCGAACAAAAGAAAATTCTAACGGTGATTTCTGACGGTAGTCCGATGGATTCGGCAACCAATATCGCCAATGATCCTTATTATCTGGATAATCATTTAAAAGACGTAATCGGCAAGTATGAACAACAGCCTGATATAGAAATTTTTGGATTGGGCGTCGAATTAGACCTAAGTGTTTATTATCGAAACTACACTATTTTACACCTGGACGATAACCTGAATAATGCCACCTTTAATGATATTTTAAAGATGTGGCAATCACGAATTAAATGACTTTCTGAGGCTTACCAAAAGCCAGGAAAGTTCATCGTAGATTCCCCAAGGAATCGTCGATGTACAATGGCCGATCTTTGAGAAAGAATATTTGTCTCCAATTAAAAAAGTGCCTGAAAGTAGGGGGGTGACCTTATGAGTACATGGACCACAGAAGCGATCAACAAAATAACGGCTGACTATAACCGTTCGGCAGATACGCACCTTATTAAGCTTGAGCTTCCCAAACTACAGGGTATTGATCTCTATCTTAAAGACGAAAGTACACACCCAACGGGAAGTTTAAAGCATCGACTGGCGCGTTCGCTATTCTTGTATGCCCTGTGCAATGGCAAAATACATAAAGACACTTCGGTGATCGAAGCGTCCTCAGGCAGCACTGCTGTTTCCGAAGCCTACTTTGCCAGAATGATTGGTGTGCCCTTTATCGCGGTGATGCCAGATACCACCGCACAAAGTAAAATCAGTCAAATCGAACGCTATGGTGGACGTTGTCATTTTGTCGATTGCCCGACTAAAATAACAAGTGAAGCCAAGCTTCTGGCTGAATCTTTGAATGGTCATTTTATGGATCAATTCACTTACGCCGAACGTGCAACAGACTGGCGCGGTAGCAATAATATTGCCGAAAGTATATTCCAGCAGATGCAACACGAGCCGCATCCAATTCCACATACCATCGTTATGAGTGCAGGCACAGGCGGCACCTCCGCAACTCTAGGGCGTTACATTCGCTTCAAAGGTTACGATACGCAACTGCTCGTGGTCGACCCTGAAAATTCAGTGTTTTATGACAGCTATATGCAAAAAGACCGAACGCTTACTTCTAAAATAGGAAGTCGTATAGAAGGCATAGGCCGTCCCCAGGTAGAAGCATCATTTCAACCCGATGTTATCGACGCGATGATGAAAGTCCCCGATGCAGCCAGTATTGCCACAATCTACTGGCTGGAGAAAATTATCGGACGTAAAGCGGGTGCTTCAACAGGTACAAATCTCTGGGGTGTACTTGAAGTTGCCAAACGAATGATGGCAAATCAACAAGCAGGTTCTATCGTGACTTTAATGTGCGATAGCGGCCATCGTTATATGGATACTTATTACAATAAAGACTGGGTGAATGAGCATCTTGAAGATTTAGTGCAGTACCAAAAGCAGCTGGAAGAATTTATTTAAGTTTGAAACACTTTGTATATCTAAATTGTTAGCTATTGATAAAATTTGAGGCACCCCCGGACTTTTAGGTGGTTTTTCACTTCAAATAATAAAAACCACGCTCTTCGGATCGTCGTGGTTGCACGCCAAAGCAGTCTCATAGTATTCGGTTTGGTTTTTTTAATATACTTTTCAGTGTCAGAATCTATTTAGTAAGTAATCAGAGCGTAAAATGGCAATAAGTGAATTTGAGCAAAAAAGATGTGAAAGGGAAATGGTGAATTTTCTGAAGACACATCGTCCGCCTCCTCATGTAAGAAATCAAATGGATATTGCTTATCGACTACAGGATCAAAGTGTCGAAATCTTTGAAATCCATCCGCGTTGGGATAAGCCGAAAGAAAAAGTTGAAACTTTTGTGGCAAAAGCCACGTATGTTAAATCGTAAAAAGAGTGGCGTGTATTTTGGTTTAAAAGCGATATGAAATGGCATCGTTACGATCCTAATCCAGAAGTGAAACACATCGAAGACTTTTTAGCTTTAGTAGGAGAGGACGAACGTAGTTGTTTTTGGAGTTAATCACATAACAAGTCACTGCTTCGAAAATAACATACGCTGGGCACAAATCTCTGGGGTGTGCTTGAAGTTGCCAAATAGATGATGGCAAATCAACAAACAGGTACTATAGTGACTTTAATGTGCGATAGCGGCCATCGTTATATGGACATTTATTAAAACAATGATTGGGTGAAAGAGCATCTTTAAGATTTGGGGCCTTATCAGAGACTGCTGGAAGAGTTTATTTAATAATAGAAAAAGTGCCTAGCCGAAGCGAAGCCGAGACAACGTTGGAGTGCAACGACGACGGCCCTTAAGGTGAGTTTTTTATCCACTACCTCGGTAATTCTGCAGGCGACGCCACTGGTGGTGCTGTTGGGTGCTGCTATTTTCTTCGGTGAACAGGTTGGCTGGCCGAGTTGGTCTGCAATACTGGTTGGTCTTGGAGTGCTGTTGATTATCCGACCGTGACTGGAAGGCGTTGAAGCGGCTTCTATTATAGCGGTTCTTGGTATGCTGGGATTTGCTGGAAGGGATCTCTCGACACGTGCTGCACCCAAAGTACTTTCCAATGTACAACTGGGTGTTTACGGTTTTCTGGTGTTAATTCCAACCGGTCTTGTGATGCTCTGGTATAGCGGTGGTGCTGTCTGGCCGGATGTCACTTCAGCTTTACAAATAGTGAGGCAACAGTATTCGGTGTGCTTGTATTTGCCGAGCGGTCTGATCTTGTGACCTTACTTGGTAGTGCAATTTTTGTAGTAAGTGGTATACATACTTTGTTGCGGAGTAGGCGTAATGATATCAGATCACATTCAATGATTTTACAGTTTGAAAATAGGTAAATATTTTAAAATACACACTATGAAAACAATACTCTGTTACGGTGATTCTAATACTTGGGGTTATATTCCAGGCAGTGGTGAGCGTTATGCGAATGATGCGCGCTGGTCGGGCAGAGTGCAACAGCAATTAGGTAATGAATTTGTGATTATTGAAGCCGGTTTAAATGGGCGAACCACAGTGTGGGAAGATCCTTACCGAACCGGGCGCAATGGTTTGAAGTTGCTATTGCCGACCCTGGATACGCACCGCCCCCTTGACCTGGTAATCATCATGCTTGGCACCAATGACCTCAAGCATTCGCGGAATAATCAAGTGCTTGATTCTGCGCGCGGGGCGGGTCTTATAGTAGAGACCATTCTTAAAACTGATGCTGGTCCAACAGGAAAGCCTCCTAAAGTATTATTAGTGGCACCGCCACAAATTGTAGAGCTTGAAGATATGACACAAAGCTTATTCCGTGGTGCTGCGGTAAAGAGTCAGGAATTCGCGCAAGCTTTCGCAGCAGTTGCAAACACCCATGCCTGTGATTTTCTGGATAGCGCCGTTATTGTTGAATCGAGTCTGGTTGATGGGGTGCATTTGGCAGCGGATCAGCATCACAAGCTGGGTACAGCGGTTGCTGAACGGATTTTGCAGATATTTAATCCCTAGTTGAAAACCGGCAAAAAGTAGGGGGGGTGACCTTTTTTTATTCAATAGAATGTATCAATTATGAGCAATGAAACTGACCAACATAGCATTTCCGGAAATTAACCGTGGCTACAACAATGTATTCCGTCCAAATCGGTTGAGCGTTGGTTTGGTTGTACCTATAGAAAACTATAACAATAGTCCAGTGCCTAGCATGGGAACACCATATCGAACGTGTTCAACTTGGCTGAATCGCTTGGGTTTGCTTCGATATGGTTGCGTGATGTGCCGTTTAATGTGCCATCGTTTGGCGATGCAGGACAAATGTTCGATCCCTTTGTTTATCTGGGTTTTTTGGCGGCAAACACGAAAAGGATCTCACTCGCAACGGGCAGTATTGTTCTGCCTTTGCGACATCCTGCGCATGTTGCCAAAGCTGCGGCAACTGCAGATGTACTTTCAGGTGGCCGATTGATTCTTAGGAATTGCTTCAGGTGATAGACCGGAAGAATACCCTGCGTTGAATATGACATTTGATGATCGTGGTGATCGTTTTCGAGATAGTTTTGAATACATCAAACGCATGTGGGAAACCGCACCTTCTTTTGAAAATAGTTATGGCAATCCATACGGTGGTATGGATATGTTGCCAAAACCAACTTCGGGCAGATTGCCACTGATGATTACCGGTGGTAGTCAGCAAGCAGCCGATTGGCTCGCGAGCAATGGTGATGGTTGGGTGACTTATCCGCGTAATGTGCAAGCTCAACAAAGAGTAATCTCAAGTTGGCGTTCACGCGCTGCAGAGTTAGATGCACCATACAAGCCTGTGTCGCAATCCTTATACATCGATTTGGTTGAAGATGAAGATGCTCACTCCGCAACCGATACATTTGGGATTCCGTTCGGGCGTTAATTACCTTCGAGATTATTTAACGTCACTCGAAGAAATTGGTGTAAACCATGTGGCGATTAATCTACGCTTTAATCAAGCGGATATTGAGACAACGTTAGAACGATTGTCTGACAAAATTTTACCTAACTTTCCGAGTTCAGGCTTTCAATCATAAGAGATTAGAAAATGAAAAAGACAATTCTACTTACAGGTGCCACAGACGGCATTGGCTTAGCAACAGCAAAAATGTTGTTAGAACAAGGTCACCATTTATTACTACATGGACGTAATCCGCAGAAGCTGGAAGATGTGGCTAAAACCTTATCGTCGGAAATAGACAGACGCTGAAATAGAAACGTATGTAGCTGATTTATCAAACATATCTGACGTAAAAAAGCTCGCGGATGAAGTCGCTGAAAAACACGATAGTCTTGATGTGCTTATCAATAATGCCGGAGTTTTTAAAACCAGCTGAAACGATAACAAAAGATGGTCTTGATGTGCGTTTTGTCGTGAATACATTGGCACCTTATTTGTTAACGAAAAAACTTCTACCACTGCTGGGAAATAGCTGGTCGAGTGGTTAATTTATCGTCTGCTGCGCAAGCTCCTGTAAATATCGAAGCGCTTAATGGTCAGAGTACAGCTTGATGATATGGGTGCTTATGCTCAGAGTAAATTAGCCATTACCATGTGGTCTCGCATTATGGCTGAAAAACTAAAAGATGGACCAATGATTGTTGCGGTAAACCCGGGATCATTACTTGCTAGTAAAATGGTGAAAGAAGGTTTCGGCGTAGCAGGAAATGATCTTAGTATTGGTGCAGATATACTGACACGTGCAACTTTATCAGATGAATTTGCTAATGCTTCGGGTAAGTATTTTGATAACGATTCGGGCAGTTTGCTCCACCACATCAAGATGCTTTAGATCAACAGAAATCAGAAGATGTTGTGAATGCTATTGAGGCTATTGTAGAAGACATTGCTTGATAAATGGGTGCTTTATAAAAAAGTGCCTGAAAGCTGGGGGGTGACCTATAATACATCCCAATTTGGAATACTATAAAATCATGTCAGATTTGACCATTCGTTCAGCCACGAAACAAGATCTAGATAGATGCTACGAAATAGAAACGGTATCTTATGCTGGTGATGAGGCGGCTTCGTAGTTCTTGAAAAATAGTGAAGAAATTATCGGGTTTATAAATTCAGGGGCAAGGCATAAAGTTCAGCTGTCTGATGAGGATTTCAAAGAACTAATTGGTCATGATCCTAGTGCTAAGTTTGTTGTAATTATGTCAATAATTGTTCATCCCAGGTATTAAAGGTCAGAGTATGGCGAGAGTTACTAAGAGAAATTGCTAGAAGTAAAGAAATGATTATCTATGCAGGTCAATCAATAGAGGTCATGTGCATATGTTGATAGGGATTCCTCCAAACTTGTCGGTCTCCAAGGCAGTGCAGTTTCTGAAGGGAAAGAGTTCCCACAATTGAAAAAGAGACACTGGGGCGAACATTTGTGGTCAAGAGGTTACTGGGTTGCCACAAGTGGAAATGTGACAGACGAAGTCTGGAAAGCATATATAGAAAACCAGAAACCGAATGACCCTGATAATGACTTTAGTGTGTTGTAAATCGCCTTTAGGCGTAATGATCGGCTGTTAGCCGTAACTTGAAACCACCGGTTTTAGCCGGTGGAGTATCCATAGGAGTTCTTATGTCACTTGAAAACCGATTTACCGAAGATGAAATCTTTTTACTTTCAACCACACCTATTCAGATTGGCACGGTCATGGCCTTTTCCGAAGGAAGTGGTTTAGGCACGATTAAAGAGATGTTTGCCAGTTCAAAAGGGTTTATCAATGGACTTAAAGATTACCCAAACAATGAAATTATTACAGGGTGTGTCTACCCAATGTTTCTGATTTTAAAGAGTCAATGGGTAAAGCTAAAGAAATGCGGCAGAAAGCAATGGTACGACTTAAACAGCAGGGAATTAAATCGAGTGAGGATTTACGTGCGCAATTGCTTGAAGATAGTCGGGCAGTGGCTTCAATACTGGAAGAGAAAGCCACAGCCGATGAAGCGAATGAATATAAAGAGTGGGCAATGGGTATCGCTGAAAACGTGGCGAATGCGGCTAAAGAAGGTGGCTTTTTAGGTATTGGTGGAACTCGTGTGAGTGATGGCGAAATAGAAGCTTTTGCTGAAATTGCACATGCCCTCGGAACATCAACTCGATTAACTCAGATCTAAATTGAGAGTTTTCGTCTGGCTTAAAGGCTGCGGTGCAGATTGTGTCGAAGACTTTGAGTATCTAATGGAATTAACAGGGTGGAGTCAGACCACCCTGATGATTGTGTTTTTCTCGACAATATTCGTTCTGTTGATTGCACTGGTTTTACTGGGACATTCATTTAGAAAAAAACGTAGATACGCTAGGCGAAAGAAATCTTAAACGTCTAACTCAACCCTCAAGCCATAATGATCGGATGGTCTTACATCCAGAGTCGGCACTTTATCTTTACCAAAAGTCTCAAAGTTTTTTACGCCGATTTGATGCGTCCAAACACGATCAAAGCGGCTTTTCTTTTGTGCTTGTTGCCAAGTGATACGATCAGTTTTTTCTGAGCCCGCACTGATCCAGGCATCAACAATATTGGCGTTATTCAAACCTTCCCATTCTGCTTTGCGTAAATTAGTATCACCCGCAAAAACGCAAGGCCCAAGCGCAGACATTTTATCCAGAACGTATTGAGCCTGATCGATACGTTCTTGTTTTCCCGGTTTCATACTCTCCAAATGCGCTGTCATCACAGTTAAACCATCGAGTCTGAGGGTGGTTAATTCCCGACCTTGCTGACTATAGGAAAATGGTTGATGACTAACATCCAACACTTTTTGTCTGACGGCTACTACTTCAAAATAAGAACGTATGGTCGGTTCTTTGGGGAACAAAGTAAATCCAGCGGCTTGTAAGTGTGGTTTAACATGCGCAAAGTAAGTTCTCTCTACGACTTCCTGTAATAAAATGATATCTGGAGTGTTTGGTTCGAAGTCAGCCGCGATAGCATCTTCTATCGGTACGCCCAGCAATATCTGAAACATCGCGGCTTCGGTGCGCATGTCTATGTATTCGTCTTCTAGACCATTTAGATTCCAGCTAACTAATTTCAATTGTATATGTCCTCTGCAAAAAAGTACTTATAAGTAGGGGGGTGACATTAAATTCTAAACTACTACCAAAGATAGGCGCTGGCTTTCTTCCCCATAACTGCATCATCAAAAACCAGCTCTGCCTGAGTTTCTGCACAGCCATAACATACCTGAAGCGGTATTAAGTGTTCTTCTCTAGGGTGACAATATTGGGCATGAGGTGCATCAGTCCAATTGGATAATCTGATCTCTCTTTGTTCTGCTGTCAGGTTCTCACTCGTACAGGTTTCAATTAACCATGCTTCAAATGCTACGTTTTGCTCATCTATAGGCGGAGCATTAGGAGATAGCATCTCCTGAAGATTATGAAAGGAAAACCCTGATCCTAAAATCAGTACATTCTCTTTCCTTAATTCAACGAGTGCTTTACCGATATTGATGTGTTGCTGAGGCTCGAGCCCTTTGACTAATGATAGCTGAACGCAGGGGATGTCAGCATCTGGATACATTAACGTTAATGGTATAAAAACACCGTGGTCTAATCCACGCTCTGAGTCTTGTTTGCACGGAACGTTACTGGCTTCTACTAAGTTGGCAATTTTATTCGCCAGTTCTGGATTTCCAGGTGCAGGGTATTTAATTGAATAGGATTCCGCAGGGAAGCCATAGTAATCGTAAAGTAAATCAGGGTTTTGCGATGATGTAACGGTTGCCACATCTTCTTCCCAGTGCGCGCTAATCACTACAATGGCATCAGGCTTTGGAAATTTATTCGGTACTTCTTTTAAGAAAGAAACCAGTTTTTTATGAGGTTCATGACCTAACAGGGGTAAAGGACCTCCACCGTGAGGGATAAATAAAACTGGGCTTAAGGTATTTGACATAGATTACTCCTGCCGGTACTACTATAAGTTAGTTAGAAGTTTTAAAAACTGCCTAGCTCTGCAAAAATTCCAATATCATTTTTATAAAACAAAAACGAGTTGTCATTCAAGTAGGGGGGGGCTTTTTAATACTTATAAAGCCTGAAAAATGCCTAATTCACGGTTTTTGATTACATTATCGTAGTCAAATATCATGCCATTCATGGCGACGTAGACTCCATGTGCAGAGGTTTGTACTGCGCCAAGGGCAAATCCAAAATTGAAAACGGCATCGGTATCTTTAAACACATAGGGAATCATTGCTCCGACTAAAACAATAGTTTTATTCAGTTGTTCTTTACCGAGCATATGGGCAGTTTCAACCATGGTATCAGTGCCATGCGTAATCAGTATTTTATCTTGTGTGGCGTTATGACAGGCTTTTAAAATGGAACGTCTATCTGCGTCTGTCATGTCCAGGCTGTCTTTGAGCATCAGTTGCTCTATTTCAATGGATGCGCTGTTGCGACCCAGTTTCAGCAATTCCTTGAGATGGGTTTCGGTAAAGTGCAGTTCGCCATTGGACTGGTTGTAATGTTTATCAATGGTGCCGCCAGTAAGGAGTAGTTTGATGCTCATGTTGTATTTTGTTCCGTCTCGCTTTTTAGGTGATTGCTGCTTATGACTAAAGTTGTAGGCGTGGTACTGCCGCGATTAATTCCCTGGTATAGGAATTCTGCGGATTACCACACACATCATCAGTATAGCCTTGTTCTACAACTTTGCCGTTTTTCATCACAATTGTTTCATCGCTAAGGTATTCTACGACCGCAATATTATGGGTGATGAATAATAACGTGAGGTCACGTTGCTCTTTGATTTCTTGGAGTAATTGCAATACTTCGGCTTGCACCGATACATCCAGTGCACTGGTAATTTCATCACACACAATAAATTCCGGGTTTAAGGCGAGGGCGCGTGCGAGACCAATACGTTGTCGCTGGCCGCCCGAAAATTCATGTGGATAGCGCCATAAGAAATCACGTTCCAGTTGTACTGCTTCCATCACCTCGGCAGCGAGTTCGAGACGTTCTTCATCGCTACTGCCAATATCGTGTACCTTCATGGGTTCGGTAATGGTTTTGGCGATTAATAAACGTGGATTGAGCGATGATTGTGGATCTTGAAACGATATTTGCATTTTCTTACGCCACGGTTTTAATTCTTTTGACGATAAACCGACTAATTCGTGACCATCAATCGTTACGCTTCCTGCAGTGGGTTTTTGCAGTTGCAAAATTGCTCTGCCCAAGGTCGTTTTACCTGAACCTGATTCGCCTACCAAGGCGACTATTTTACCTTTGTTGATGTCAACAGTTACACCGTCTACCGCGCGCACATGATCAACTACACGTTGCAAAACACCTTTACGAATAGGGAAGAAAACATCGAGGTCTTTGGTTCGAATTAAGGGTGTTTCCGAGCTCGGGTCTTTTAATTTTTTTCGTTGCGGTAAATTCTCTGGAACCGCAGCGAGTAATTTTTTGCTGTATGGATGTTGTGGATTTTTCAGTACGCTATGGCTTTCACCAAACTCAACTAATTTACCTTGTTTCATCACACCTACACGGTGCGCAATCTGTGAAACCACCCCGAAATCATGGGTGATAAACAAAATGCTCATGCCTTTACGTTCTTGTAACTCTTTCATGAGTTTCAGAACTTCAGCTTGTACAGTAACATCGAGCGCTGTTGTGGGCTCATCAGCAATCAATAGATCAGGCTCACAAGCAAGTGCCATGGCAATCATAATGCGTTGTCGTTGTCCACCAGATAGTTCGTGAGGGTAGTTATCAAAACGTGTTTCTGCGTCTTTTATTTGTACTTCCTGCATCGCAGTGAGGGCACGATCACGTGCAGATTCTTCTGACATTTCAGGATGATGCAGTAACAATGCTTCCATGATTTGTTCGCCGACACTATCCACAGGATTCAAGGACGTCATAGGCTCCTGAAAGATCATCGCAATGCGTGAACCGCGAATATCACATAGTTGGCTCTTCATCGAGTTCCAGCATATTTACTTTTTCGTGGGTGGTTTTCTGGTGTAATCCCAAACCTGTTGCTTTGCGCCAGTCAAAGTGGATATTGCCGCTTGGATGACTACTTATTCTTGCAGGAAGTAACTGGATGATGGAAAGAGCCAGAATCGATTTGCCACTGCCTGATTCGCCGACTAAACAGAATGTTTCGCCTTTTTCGATATTGAAAGTGACATCATCAACGGCTTTGACTGTTTCGTTCGCGCTTTGTAAGTAGGTTTTTAAGTCATTTATTTGTACTAGCGGGCTGTTTTGTACTAACGGACTGTTGGAGACTTTGTCGTTGCTCATCCAACCACTCCGGCTTTCTTTGCCAATTGCGGATCGATGGCATCGCGTAATGCTTCACCCATCAGGTTGTAAGCAAATACGGTAAGGAAAATAGCGCCACCGGGGTAGACCGCCATCCACCAGTTAAAGGTTGAAGATTGTACTGCCTGATTCAACATTTGCCCCCAGGACGGTGCACCTACAAGTCCAAGTCCAAGGAAAGCTCAACATGGCTTCTGCAAGAATAGCTGAGGCCACACCAAAGCTGATGCCGACTAATAACGGTGCGATACCATTGGGTAACATGTGTCTGAAAAGTATCGATCTAAGTGGTAAACCGCTGGCTATAGTGGCCTGGACAAAATCCATTTTTCGTAATCGCAGGAATTCAGCACGAATATAACGGGCATAACCGGACCAACTGGTGAGCCCAATAATCACCATCATGATGTAAATACTGCGACCAAAAAATGCGACAAAAGTAAGCAGTAAAAACAGGGTAGGGATGGATTCGAAAATCTCTACCAGGCGCATTCCCAGCATATCCACAATGCCTGAGAAGTAACCCATTAAACCACCTAGAATGACGCCTATGACCATCGCGATACCAGTTGCTATGAAACCGATCCCCAGGGCAATACTTGATGCGTGAATCATACGGCTAAGCACATCACCACCGTTTTCTTCAGTGCCCATCCAATGCGTATATTGGCTGTTTTCGAGAGGTGCTTCTAATGGTGTTGCTTGCGAATCACGTAAATAGTCTTCTGGTGCATAAGGAATAGGGGGCATTATTACCCAATCGTAGTTGGTGTTTTTTATATCCTCACGGAAGTCCGAATAAACAACATTTTGTTGTACGTTGACAAACTGCTTACTTACTATCGTCGAACCTACGACAATAATCATAAAAAATAAAAGTAAGGTTTTAATCGAGTGTCTTAGAGGACTAAGAAATAGCAGAATAAGCACGAAAAAAGCAATTAACACGACTATGTCTTCAACACTTAGGTAGCGGAATACCGGTGCTGATATTTCACCGTTTAAACTAACGAGTAAAGGCATACTGTTGGCAAGGAAAGGCGCGAAAACTGCTGCGATAACAAGTATGCCAACCCACATTAGACCTATTTTCGCACCCCAGCCAGAAAACGTATGCTTGAGGACACGGCGTAAAAAACCAGATGATCTATGTTTAGCATTATTCCCTATTTTATCCATAGCATTCACCAAATCTGTGTCTATTCATAGGAAACCCTCGGATCAACAATGGTGTATAGGAAGTCAGCCAGCAGGTTACCAACCAGGGTTAACAAACCACTGATTAAAGTAATGGAGAGAATCAATTCTCTATCTCTACCTTTAACCGCTTCCAGAGCGAGTTTACCCATGCCTTCGATACTAAAAATTGTTTCTACGATTATTGATCCCGCAATCAAGCCCGGCAATATTCCGGCTGTAGCGGTAATTAATGGCATCAAACTATTACGGAATACATGCTTCCACAGCACATCGTTTTCACTCACCCCTTTTGCACGAGCGGTACGGGCGTAATCCGCTTGCAGGTTTTCTAAAATAGAGGTTCGAGTAAGCTTGGTTAAAAAGGCAAAGCTACCGTAGGAAAGCGTAATAATAGGCAAGATTAGATGCCAAATTCTATCAAAGAGGAAACCTCTAACAATATCTTCTCCAATAAAATTGAAACCAATGGTAAGGCCGAAACCTGCACCAAGCAGACCTAGAAGACCCACTCGAAAAGCAGGTGATTCTATCCAGCCGAGTAAGCCTATGGTGACAGCCCCAAGTATGGGTAACGAAATTTGATGTAATAGTAGATCTTCTGGGTGTGATGCTGACATCCACCAGCCTACTGCAATGCCGATTATTGCACCCAAAACAATCCGTGTTTGTTTATGATGCCATAACGCTATACTGACCATTGCTGCTGCGCCAATCGCCATGCCCAGGAATAGTTTGGCGACAGAAATTAGTGATAAGCCGGTTGGTAAAAAGGTCATATCCAGCGCTTCACGTTCACTTAAACCTGCGGTGGGAAACCACTGCCAGTGTTGCACATTGGCAAAGAAGCCAATCAGTAAAACGCCTGTAAGCATTGATGGAATCGACCACAACGCCAACAGCGAAACACTCGAGGCAACATCAAACCGCCCACCTCTATCGGTGGCAGCTTTGACCCCTATGACTATGGCGATGATATAAATTAACGGAATCGTGATGAGGTTTAATAATAGCGTAATCGGCAGTCGTTCTTTAATTAGCTCTGAAACATCACGCCCATAGTTAAAGCTTTGTCCAAGATCTGATCCCTTGGTAAATGAAAATTTATCAAAGTTGTTATCGTCATCCAAAGTAAAACCAATAGGTGAGATATTATTCAGCCAGCGCAGGTATTGAATCGGGGCAGGGTCATCCAGGCCATAGCGCTTATTATAATAATCTTCCAGTGCTTTGCGCTCCGCCGGTTTCATATCAAGTCCACCAGTTAGAGATTGCGCACTAATGCCACCCGGTGAAGCTGCCATGATAGAAAACACTACAATGGTGATCCCTAACAAGGTAGGGATCATCAAAAGCAAGCGACGTATAATATAAGCTAACATTTTTTAATTTTATAGATTGTTTTTCATTAACAATGATTGCTACTGAGTATACTTTTGCATGGATTTAGGGACATACACTTCCAGTGGTAATCGTCTTCTATTTAAACCCAGTTTAGTCAGTTTTAAATTGCTGATACGTTTATCAAGAAATGCCAGTGTTTTTCTGCGGAATAAGAACGAATAAGGTTGGTCTTCGTACATCACCGCTTCGGCTTTTTGCCAGATGGGCATACGTTTTTCAGCATCAACTGTCTTGCGTGCTTCATCGATTAACTTATCCAACTCAGGATTTTTGTAATTGATAAAGTTATCACCATTTGTTTTTGCTTGTGAGCCATGAAACATCTGGAAGATATCGGTTTCTAATCCACTGGTCCAACCGAGTGTAATGGCTTCAAAATCTTTTTTATCGAGTAACTCTATCATTACCGGCCATTCTTGGGGGCTAGGGATTAACTTAACACCAGCTTTGGCGTAGAGATCTTTTAATAGCAAAATCATACGTTGGGTATCTTCATTACCCTGGAAATAAGTAAGTTCAAATTCAAACGGTTTGCCTTCCAGATTTTCTAATACACCATTATTATCTCGGTCTTCGAAACCAGCTTCTTTAAGTAAGGCTTTACCTTTTTCGATATTGTATTCACGCGGTTTAAGGTTAGGGTCGTGCTGTTTAGAGCGTGGACTGAAAGGGCTTATCGCCGTTTCTGCATAACCTAGAAAGATGTCCTTATTGACACGATCACGATCGATTAGATAAGTCATTGCCTGACGTACTCGCTTATCCGCGAATAATGTTGGCTCACCTTTTCTTTCCTGATTCCAGCCAATATATGAATAGCCAACAACCGGTGGCATATATTCAAACTGTTGGCTTTTATCCATTATTTGTTTGTCTTTTTTGAGCTTTTCGTATTCGATGGGGCGTGCACCATAGGCATCAACATCTCCGTTACGATAGGTGGTCAATCGAGCGCTGGCATTTTGAATAACACGCCATAGAATTTTGTCATAGGAAGGTTGAACATCACCCCAGTAACGTGTGTTTCGAATAAGCTCTACGTTTCCATTTTCTGGCGTCCAGGATTTTGCATCAGCCAGTTGATAAGGGCCAGAACCCATCAGAAATCCTTTTGATTCATTGAATACTTCAGGCGTTTCCAAATATTCTTTGTAAAAATGCTCTGGCATGACTCTCCAAACCACCCGCAAGGCTAAATGCTTCGAAGTAAGGTTCTTTAAAAGTGAATGTTACTTTGTACGGACCATCTGCTGTTACTGACTTGATTTTTTCTAGATAGGCGCGATGACGAGGTGCCTGAATTTTTTCATTCATAATGAAATCAAAACTAAACACTACATCAGAACTGTCCAGAGGCTCACCATCGGAAAAATACACATCATTTCTTAGATTGAAGGTGATGATTAGTCCATCGTCACTAATCGTCCAGTCTTTCGCGATAAGTCCTGTCCATTCTAACGTGTCGGGATCGCGAGTGATCAGGCCTTCAAGTACATATTCTTGAATTTCACTGGCAGTGGCATCGGATGAAACGAGTGGTGATATGGTTTTGATTCCACCTGTAAGGGCATTAACACTCCAATCTCCTTGCGCATAATCAGCTTGTTGCGTGGCATCTTTAGCACGTTTAAAGGCTAAAGACACCCCCCCAC
The DNA here is from genome assembly GCA_963760355.1 of uncultured Gammaproteobacteria bacterium. Lineage (GTDB taxonomy): Bacteria > Pseudomonadota > Gammaproteobacteria > Thiotrichales > Thiotrichaceae > Cocleimonas. The sequence continues at coordinate 51,352 of CAVXCT010000035.1, forward strand.
TTTTAGGCATTTTTTCAATTTTTAGGATTAGTGTTTGCAACAGTTGCAATTGAGCTATTTAGTGACTTGTACTTTTAGAGAGTCTAGCTTCTTCTCCATGGCATTTAGCGAGCCGCGAAGATTACTGACATCACGGGATTGTTCCGACAGTGAACGTTCCATCGCTGATAGCTTGGTCCATTCTCGATCGCGTTGGTACATGGACAAAATGATGAGTAAAATGATTAAAGTGAGAAAGCTGAATAGTAGAATGTCTTTAGTTTTTGATGTTTTTTTCATATTTTTCGTGAGTGTCTACAGTGGCCAGGTATGTTTATTTATAGATGTTATGTATGATTATTAATTATTTAGTCGTTCAAAATATTTAAATATTTATTAAGTTTTTGTAATGTTCATTTAAGTGGGTTTTCGATCCATTGGATTTAGAATTACCAGTTTAAACTTGATCTTTATCTTCTGCACCGTCACCTTCATCGTCATTATCAAAGATATCCATCGGCTTATGTTCAAGCTGATCTTCGTCTATCTTCATCTGCTAGATCTTTCAATAGCCCTAGGTCTAGTTCGGGGTAAAGTTTATCTATATCCTGAACTTCGCTCAAGCTAGGCATTTCATCCAGTGACTTAAGATTAAAGTAATCAAGAAATTGACGAGTCGTACCCAGTAATGCAGGTCTGCCCGGTACTTCTTTGTGCCCAACCACTCTGATCCAGTCTCTTTCTTGCAGTGTTTTAATAATATTCGAACTGACTGCAACGCCACGAATGTCCTCAATTTCTGCACGAGTAATGGGTTGGCGATATACAATAAGTGCCAGTGTTTCTAATAATGCTCTGGAATATTTTGCAGGCTTTTCATCCCAATGTTGTGTAACCCATTGTTTATATTCTTGTTTGGTCTGAAAGCGAAAGCCGCTGGCTGTTTCTATCAATTCAAAGCCGCGAGCCTCAAATGTTTTTTCGAATTAATGCTAATGCTTGCTTTACATCATTTCGATTAACCAGATCTTCAGCTTGAAAAAAACCCAGAAGTTTATCTATGTTTAGCGGTTTTTCTGCACTAATCAGAAGTGCTTCTAGAATATTTTGTAGTTTTTCTATTTGCATGCTTGATCCTGCTTAGCAGAGGCTTAATTAACCCCCCCATTTTAATGACATTATGTTTATGTTGTCACACACCCACTTAAATGGCATTTATGCAGAGCTAGACTATTTTCTCAATACTTAAACCATGTTCATCTAACATAATCTCTTCTGTGCTGGAAACAGGTTTTAAATAAATAGGAGCAAACGCCTCGGCTTGAACCATATCGATTACCTTGAGTTTTAGCAATTCAAGTACCGCCATTAAAGTTACAACGACACCCAAGACGCCCTTCTTTAAGTGTAAATAAACTCTGAAATTCTACAAAATTATCGGCATCAAGTTTAGACAGTACGTGTGTCATGCGTTCGCGTATTGAAATTTCTTCACGTTCGATTTCATGATGTTTTTGCATGTCGATATGTTTGAGTATGTTTTGAAATGCCAATAGAAGTTCGCGCAAATCAACTTCGGGCTCTGGCTTCTGCTTATCATCGCGAATGACATCTACGGATGTTGTGAAGTTCTCTCGGCCAGTACGCGGTAATTCATCTAAATCTGTCGCCGCCTGTTTAAAGCGTTCGTATTCTTGAAGGCGTTTAACCAGTTCAGCTCGTGGATCTTCTTCGTCTTCTACTTCTTCATGGCGGGGCAATAATATCCGTGATTTGATTTCTGCCAGCATCGCAGCCATCACCAGATATTCAGCGGCTAGGTCGAGATTGATATTGCGCATCATTTCGACATAGTCCATGTATTGGGCGGTGATGTCAGCGATAGGAATATCGAGAATATCCAGATTTTGTCTGCGGATTAAATACAGTAATAAATCCAATGGCCCTTCAAACGTTTCGAGAAAAACCTCTAAGGCATCAGGTGGAATATACAGATCTTCAGGTGGCGCAGAAATCGCTTCACCTTGAACAATGGCAAATGGTAGTTCACCTTGTTTTGGTATGTGTTGCTTTGTGTCTGTATCTGTGGTCATTTATTCTCGTGGTGGAAGAGTTGTGAAAACTATTGCTGTGAAAAACGCATTGCCTCAACCACATCAGTCAAAGTTTCCCGGGCTGCATCTCGAGCCGCTTCGCTACCTTCGCTTATAATCGCTTTGACGGCAGCACGGTCATTTTCAAAGAAGAGTGCTCTTTCACGAATCGGTTGCATCTCTGCCTGAATTGCATCGATTAGTGGTTTTTTACAATCCAGACAACCAAATGCTGCATTGCGACAACCTTCGTTAACCCAATTTAAACGGTCGTCATCAGAATAGACTTTGTGTAGTTCAAACACAGGGCACTTTTCAGGATTGCCCGGGTCCCTTAAGCGGACACGTGCCGGGTCTGTCGGCATCTTGCGGATCTTCTTATCTAACTCATCTGGCTCTTCGCGTATTCCGATAGTATTGCCGTATGATTTTGACATTTTGTGTCCATCTAATCCTGGCATGCGTGAAGCTTTGGTAAGTTTGGCTTCTGGCTCAGGAAGGATAATCTTACCCATGCCTTCGAGGTAGCCGAACAGGCGTTCCTTGTCGCCTACAGAAATGTTTTGCTGGGCTTCAAGCAATGCTTGACCTACATCCAACGCTTCGAGGTCACCTTGCTCTTGATAACGCTTACGTAAATTGCGGTATAACTTTGAGTTTTTCTTGCCAATTTTGGCAATCGCGGCCTCTGCTCTTTCTTCAAAATCTGGCTCGCGGCCGTAGATGTGATTGAATCGCCTGGCAACTTCACGGGTTAATTCGATGTGTGCAACCTGGTCTTCACCAACGGGAACCATGTCTGCTTTATAAAGAAGGATATCCGCTGATTGGAGTAGGGGATAACCGAGGAAGCCGTAGGTTGCCAAATCTTTTTCACGTAGCTTTTCTTGCTGGTCTTTATAAGTAGGAACACGCTCTAACCAGCTCAATGGTGTAATCATTGAAAGCAAAAGGTGCAATTCGGCATGTTCAGGAACTTCAGATTGCAAAAAGATGGTTGCTGAGCTTGGGCTGATTCCCGCTGCCAACCAATCAATGACCATATCTTCAACATACATCGGCGTATCACTAGGATCATCGTAATGGGTAGTAAGTGCATGCCAATCAGCTACAAAGAAAAAACACTCGTAGTTTAGTTGCATTTCGGCCCAGTTTTTTAATACACCATGGTAATGACCTAGGTGGAGTTTGCCGGTGGGGCGCATGCCAGAAACGACACGTTGATTTTGTGGAATTTGTGTATTCATAAATTAAAAAAGCTTACTTAAAAGAATATTTCTTAGAAAGAATAAGGAACCTATAGTTTTTAAAAAGAAATCTAATGCGGGACTTATGATGGCATTTAATACCCCAAAATAAAGCAGCCCGATCACGATAAATAAACCATAAGGTTCAATTTTATCCATGATAACAGAAACAGAAGAAGGTACGACGCCTGATAGTACTTTACTCCCATCCAATGGTGGAATCGGGAGTAAATTAAAAATGAATAAAATCAAATTGATGATGATGCCAGCCTGTCCCATCGCCATAATACCTTTGGCAATATTAGGGTCGGTGATGACAGATGCACCAAGCTTGAATATAAACACCCAGAAAACAGCCATAATTAAATTAGACACTGGGCCTGCTGCAGCTACGATAGCCATATCCTTTTTAGGAGAGTTTAAATTTCTCATATTTACCGGCACTGGCTTTGCCCAGCCGAATACAAAACCTGTTTGCAGTAATACCATAGCTAATGGCACAACGACTGTACCAATAGGATCGATATGTTTGAATGGGTTTAGCGTTAAGCGCCCCAGCATTTTTGCCGTGTTGTCGCCTAGCTTACTTGCCATCCAGCCATGTGCAACTTCGTGGATGGTTATTGCAAATAGAACAGGTAATGACCAAACTGCGATATTGTAGATAATATTATCTATATTCATGTGTTTTATTTCTAGGTGTGTTGTTCTATGTATTGAGACCTTTAGACAAGAGTTATGACGTATAAAAATGGCTTAAATATCCCAGATTTTTCCTAAAAATGCGGTCAATATCCCTGCTATTACTCTTGTTTTTATCAAAAATCTGAAAAATTACGCTCATTTCTCTCTCGCCATATTCTTGTGCAAAGATCTCGTATTATTTTTCAAGATAATCGCTTCTAATATTCTTAGTGCGGCTAGTGTTGTTGAAGCCAGTCGGCACTTCCTAATCCTTGGCGTAAAATCTCGGGTTTATCATCAATGAGACTAACTACGGTTGTTTCCTCATGTCCGCTGTAGCCGCCATCGATGATTAAATCCACAACATTTTCTAGCTTTAACCTGATCTGATATGGATCATTCAATGGATATTCTTCATTAGGTAAACTTAGTGTGCTGGACATAATTGGTTGATCCAATTCTTCAAGTAACGCAGAACACACTGCATTATCTGGTACTCGGATACCGATTGTTTTACGTTTTGGGTTGAGCAAACGTTTTGGTACTTCGCGAGTTGCTGGTAAAACAAACGTATATGGTCCCGGAGTCAGTGATTTCATCAGGCGGTAATTCAAATTATCAACAATCGCATATTGTGAGATCTCAGATAGGTCTCTACACACTAAGGTGAAATCATGGCTTTTATCGAGTTGCCGAATGATACGGATTCGATCCATTGCTTTTTTATCGCCCAAGTGGCAACCGATAGCATAACTGGAATCAGTTGGATAAATGATTACCCCACCTTTATTGATAATTTCTACTGCCTGTTTGATTAAACGGTTTTGTGGATTATCTGGATGTATTTCGAAATATTGACTCATATAACTTCTAAGAAAAGCGCTTACAGGTTAAAATGCGCTATTCTACATCAGTAGTTGCTTAGGGATACATAATAACAATGAAGTTTTTGATTGATTTTTTTCCGGTAGTTTTATTTTTTATTGGATATAAATTTTTTGGTGATTTTCCCCCGAACATTGTCGATTCTATTAATAGCATCCCTTATGTTTCCCTGGATGCTAAAAATCCTAAGCACGCAATCATATTTGCAACTTTAGTGATAATTTTAGCCTCAATACTTCAGAATATTTTGTATTTTTTGGTATTTCGTCGATTTGAAAAAATGCATATTATCTCACTTGGGGTTTTGCTTGTGTTTGGAACAATGACAGTCGTATTGAGAGATCCAGATTTTATAAAATGGAAAGTCAGTATATTTAACTGGATTTTTGCAGTAATCATTCTGGGAAGTCTTTATCTGGGAGAAAAAACACTTATTGAACGAATGATGTCCCATGCTATCACTGTACCTAAAAATATTTGGAAAGTAATTACTTACACATGGGGTGCTTTCTTTATCTTGATTGGAATACTTAATTATATTATTGCTTTCCATTTTGCAGGAGTCGACGATATTAACTGGGTCAACTTTAAGTTGTTTGGTATTCTTGGTTTAACCTTTGTTTTTATGGTTGCTCAAGGTATCTATTTGGCAAAACATGCGGAGCATGATGAAGAAGTAATAGAAGATAAGACATAACTTTGTAAAAGAAGTATTACCAAAATTTAATTAAATAGTAATGCAAAATATAAGAAGGAGAGAAGCATATGCTATATGCTGTTATTTCAGAAGATGTAGAAAATAGCTTAGAAAAGCGCCTTTCAGTGAGACCGGAACATGTTGCCCGCTTAAATGCTTTGAAAAATGAAGGAAGATTAATATTAGCAGGACCACACCCTGCCATTGATAGTGAAGATCCCGGAACTAATGGTTTCACTGGGAGTCTCATTGTTGCAGAATTCGACTCATTAGCAGCAGCTCAAGCCTGGGCTGATACAGATCCGTATATCGGAGCTGGAGTTTATAAAAAAGTTACGGTAAAACCTTTTAAACAGGTCTTACCCTAGGAACAACTAGCGATACTGGGCAAATTTTAATCAATTAGAATAATTTTACGAAAAGGAAAAACACATAATATGTTAACTATGAAAAAATCATTACTAGCGACATCAATTCTTGGTCTGTCATTATCGATGGCGGCTATGTTTACTCTACAGGCAGAAGAAAAAGCAGAAACTGATGTTGTTATTGCAACGGTAAATGGCGACAAAATCATGAAGAGTACCCTTGATGGTTATATGGCTATACTTAAGAAATCTGGTAAAGGTGATCAAGAGGCAGCCGTGAATGATTTAGTAGCTACTGAGATCGCACTTCAAGAAGCGAAAAAAACAGATATTCTAGAGCGCCCTGAAACCAAGAAAGCGATTAGCGATTTTACACGTAACGTGTTGTTGAAGACCTGGACTAAAGAAAAAGTAGAGTCATTTGATATAAATGATGATGCAATCAAAGCGGCATACGATGAGCGAGTAACCAAGCTGGCAAGCAAGGAGTTTAATGCACGTCATATTTTGGTTAAAACCGAAGACGAAGCAAAAGCAGTGATCAAAGAAGTTGCTGACGGTGCTGATTTTGCGAAAGTTGCCAAAGAAAAATCAACAGGGCCTTCAGGATCGAATGGCGGTTCTCTGGGTTGGTTTAAAGCTCAGACTATGGTGCCTGCATTTGCAAACGCTGTAAAAGCGATGTCTAAAGGTGATGTATCAAAAGAGCCAGTTAAAACACAATTTGGTTATCACGTAATCAAATTAGAAGATAGTCGTGATGCAAAACTACCAACACTAGAATCATTAAAACCTCAGCTAACACGTGTTATTTCTCAACAGAAAATGTTGGCATATATGCAAGATTTGAAAAAAGGTGCTGATATTAAGCTTACGCTTCCTGAAGAAGAGAAAGTAGAAGCAAACACTGAAGAGAAATAAGACTAATTTATTAGTCTGCTTGGTACCAAAACAAGAGTCTAAACCCAGAGTGTGATTTCTTAAACTCTGGGTTTTTTATTTTATATTACAGATTATAGAAATAGGTTTTTCAAGATATGAATCCTGATTGGAAAGCATTTTTAAACACGCAAGATACATTGGCGAATACAACTGCTGATAGCTTAATCCCAAGTTATGCTAATGATACAAAGGTTCTAACTGACCTTTCCAATAGGGGACTATTAGAAGTTTCTGGTGAGGATGCAGAATCCTTTCTGCAAAATCAATTGACCAATGATATCCGTAATGTGAATGAAAAGACGCATCAAGAAAGTGCCTGGTGTTCACCAAAAGGCCGGATCATCGCCAATTTCCGTATTTTTAAACGTGCCGATAGTTTTCTATTAGATTTATCTGCCGACCTGGTTGAGCATGTGATTAAAAAATTACGTATGTATGTGATGATGTCCAAGGTAACTATTCAGGATGTATCAGATTCTAAAGTGCATTTTAGTTATTCTGGACAGGGTGCTGAAGTTGAGTTGAAACAGGTTTTAGCTAATGTGCCGGAAGCAACTGGAGAAGCGATTCAATCCGATTCTTTAACTGTGTTAGCTATCAGAGGAGCTAATCCTCGTTTTGATATTTTTGGTGAGGTTGACGATTGCAAGAGCCTTTGGCAAAAACTAAGCAGTGAAGCTGTTATAGCACCAAGCTCGCATTGGGATTATCTAAATATTCAAGCCGGTATCCCAATGATTTCAGCAGAAAGCACCGAGGCCTGGATTCCACAGATGGTTAACTACATCCAAATTGGTGGTGTAGATTTTCAAAAGGGATGTTATCCAGGGCAGGAAGTTGTTGCGCGTTTGAATTACCTGGGGAAAACCAAACGTCGTATGTTTCATGTCGAAGCCGATACATCATCAGCGTTAAAAGTAGGTTCTCCAGTTAAAAGCACAGGTGATACTGAAGCTGGTAAAGTCTTGTCTTCAGTGCTAAATCCTCAGGGTAAGGCAGAAGCGCTTGTAATTCTCAAAATAGCTGAAACAACAAAACCATTAACAGTTTCTGTTGATAATCAAGATGTTACAGTTCTTATGCTGGATCTTCCTTACGATGTTATAGATGAGTAAAAGCCTAGAAATATCTAAAAATAAACCTAGTATTCCAGATTAAATTAACACTACTTAAAGATTAAATTGAAACCAAACGTTCTCCTCATTCATGGCATTTTGATGAATCCACTGGAGATGCGTTTTCTAGGGGGTCAGCTAGAAAAGCTTGGTTTTAATGTGCATTATGTCTACTACCAATCTGTTCTTAAAACGCCCGAGCAGAATGCCAAAGTAATCCATGACAAAATAAAAAAGATGAATCTACCTGATTTGCATTTGGTAGGCCATAGTCTGGGTGGCATAGTATTAATGCATCTGTTTGATCAAACAGATGATTTGCCAGAAGGCAGAGTAGTTATGCTAGGTTCACCAGTCAATGGAAGCTGGATTGCGCAAAAAGTCCAGGATTGGCCAGTTATTTCTCCTCTGTTAGCGAAGAGTATGCCCAGCGCATTATCTGGTGTTGATGTTCCCAAATGGAATACCCATAGAGAGTGGGGAATGATTGCAGGCACAAAAAACCAGGGCTTAGGTTTATTGACTGGAGGGTTACCAGGCCAAAGTGACGGTACTGTTCTCGTCGAAGAAACTCATCACCCAAAACAAAAATCACACATTCTGGTGAATAAATCGCACACGGCACTATTATTTTCTAAAGAAGTGGCTGAATTCACCTGTAACTTTTTAAGTACTGCTGAGTTCCAGTAATTTAATCTCATCAAAAGCTTAAAACGTGAATAGTTTGCGTTTCTTTGAATACTCTTTAAGAACCAAAAATCACCTCTGTCATTCTATAAAAAATGTTCAAAAGTAGGGGGGTGGGTTAAATATTTTGCAACAAGCTAAATACTTATTTATCAAAGAGAAATTGATTTCAGCACTGATTTTTGAGTGTTTTTTCAGTTAATATCAAATTAATACCATTTAACCTTGCAGAAACCATATTGTTATTCTATAAAAGGTTAAGATTAGAAAACCACATTTTACGGACCTTGGTTAGTTTTTAAAAAAACTAAGCTAATTTTTATACTTTTAATACACTTGGAGAATTCATCATTATGAAAAAACAAATAACAACGGCATTAGCTACTGCAGGCTTGTTGCTTGGAACAACACTAGCTTCGTCAACAGCAATGGCTGCAGAAACAACATTTGTATCAATTGGTACAGGAGGTGTTACAGGAGTTTATTACCCAACTGGTGGTGCAATTTGTCGTCTGGTTAACAAGAATCGTAAGAAAACAGGTATTCGCTGTTCGGTTGAATCAACGGGTGGTTCTGTTTTCAATATTAATGCCATTCGTCAAGGTGAACTGGAAATGGGTGTTGCCCAGTCAGACTGGCAGTATCATGCCTACAATGGTACTTCCAAGTTTGAGGAAGCTGGCCCTTTTAAAGACCTTCGTGCAGTGTTTTCAGTGCACGCTGAACCTGCAACCTTAGTCGTTAGAGCTGATTCGGGTATTAAAGAATTTGCTGACCTTAAGGGCAAACGAGTTAATGTAGGTCAGCCGGGTTCTGGTACAGTAGCGACCTATGATGTTATTGCTGAAGCATATGGTCAAAAACGTTCCGATTTGAAACTTGCCGGTGAGCTTAAATCATCCGAAATGGGTCAGGCTCTTTGTGATAACAAAATCGATGCTTATTTCATTCTGGTTGGTCATCCTGCAGGCTTAATTAAAGAAACTACCACTACCTGTGAAGCAAAAATTGCCAATATTCATGGTCCTGCGGTAGATAAGCTGGTTAAAGGTAACTCTTACTATCGTTATGCGTCAGTTCCTGCTGGTATGTATACAGGCAACCCAGATGCGGCAAAGACTATGGGTGTTGGTGCGACCTTTGTAAGTTCTGCGACAGTTCCTGAAAATGTAATTTACGAGGTAGTGAAAGCGGTGTTTGAAAATTTTGATGATTTCAAAAAATTACATCCAGCGTTTAGTAACCTGAAGAAAACAGAAATGGTTAGCGCTTCATTATCTGCTCCTTTACATGCGGGTGCAGAAAAGTACTACAAAGAAGTGGGTTTAATTAAGTAATCTGTAAACTTAAAAAAGCGAGGCTATTGCCTCGCTTTTTTATTTGCGTAATTATTTCTAATTAAAGATCTAGTCTTTCTTATTATTTATTCTGGCTAAACATCGTAAACAACAATTTTACGATAGAGTAAATAATAAGACATGCTAAGGGATGTCCAGGGAAAAAATTATTATAAGGAGTTGATATGGCTGAAAGTAAGGTTGATGATTTTGAGATAGATGAATCAAAATTACAGGAAATGATTGCCGAAACTGACACTGGTGCGAGAAATCCAGCAGGTAATGTTGGTAAATTCATGTTCTGGGTAGCGTTTGCCTGGGCTGCTTTTCAGCTCTGGATAGCATCTCCATTTATGTATATGTTTTCTGACATTATTCCCGTATTGAATAATACGGCGACACGCTCGATGCACTTGGCATTTGCCATGTTTTTAGGATTTCTTGCTTACCCTGCATTAAAATCATCACCCCGTGACCGTATCCCTATTCAGGACTGGATTATGGGAATAGTGGCTATTCTGGTAACTCTGTATTTATGGATGTTCGCTCGAGAATTAGCTGATCGTGCAGGTTTGCCTACTACCCTGGATCTGGTTGTTTCTGGTATCGGTATTGTCCTCGTTCTTGAAGCAGCAAGACGTGCACTGGGTCCTCCATTGATGATCATTGCTATGGTTTTCCTTGCCTATATATTCTTTGGTCATCTGGCACCTGATGTTATGTCGTGGAAAGGTGCTTCATTCTCTCGTGCCATGAGTCATCTATGGATTACCCAGGAGGGTGTATTCGGTGTTGCCTTGGGTGTTTCAACCAGCATGGTTTTCTTATTTGTATTATTTGGTTCACTGCTAGAAAAAGCGGGAGCAGGTAATTACTTTATCTGGGTGGCATTTACTTTAATGGGACACCTTAAGGGTGGCCCGGCAAAAGCAGCAGTTGTTTCATCTGCATTGACGGGGCTTGTTTCAGGTTCTTCAATTGCAAATGTAGTAACTACAGGGACATTTACCATTCCATTGATGAAGCGTGTAGGGTTTTCCTCTGAAAAAGCCGGGGCGGTTGAAGTGGCTTCATCCACTAATGGTCAGTTAACCCCACCAGTTATGGGTGCTGCGGCATTCCTGATGATTGAATTTGTCGGAATTTCCTATATTGAAGTTATCAAACACGCCTTCCTGCCCGCAATAATTGCTTATATTGCTCTGGTTTATATAGTTCACCTGGAAGCATGTAAAGCTGGGCTAACTGGTTTACCTAGAAAAGTAAAGAAGACTTTTATTCAAAGCCTGTTTACCTTCATGACAGTTGTTATTGGAATTATGCTGCTATCTATGGGCATGCATTATGGTTTGGGATGGCTCAAAGATGTTGCAGGAGACGCAACACCCTGGATTACCGGTGTTTTATTTATCGTTGCTTATTTCTTCCTGTTAAAAATAGCAGTGAAATACCCCGATTTGGGGCGTAGTGATCAGATAGATGAACTGCCCGAGCCAGGACCAATCGTTAAATCAGGACTGTATTTCTTACTTCCTGTAATAACCTTAATCTGGCTCTTAACTGTAGAAAGATTGTCTCCTGCTTTGTCAGCGTTCTGGGCTTCACTAGCAATGATTTTCGTCTTACTGACTCATAAATACCTGAAAGGAATTTTGCGCAACGATCATCATCCTGCACAGCATATTGCTGAGGGCTGGAATGACTTTAAAGAAGGCATGGTTGCCGGTTCTCGCAATATGATTGGTATCGGTATTGCAACCGCTGCTGCTGGTTTAATCATCGGTGCGGTAACATTGACTGGTGTTGGTCTAATCCTTGCAGAAGTCGTTGAGTTTATCTCTGGTGGTAATCTGATTGTGATGTTGATGCTAACCGCAGGTATCAGTTTATTGCTGGGTATGGGTTTGCCAACCACGGCAAACTACATCGTGGTTTCATCTTTGATGGCGCCTGTAATTGTAACTTTAGGTGCGCAATCAGGCTTAATTGTTCCATTGATAGCAGTTCATCTATTTGTTTTCTACTTTGGAATTCTGGCGGATGATACCCCGCCCGTGGGGCTGGCCGCCTATGCGGCGGCGGCTATCTCAGGTGGTGACCCCATAAAAACCGGTATTCAGGGTTTTATGTATGATATTCGAACCGGAATTTTACCGTTTATGTTTATCTTTAATACCGAGCTTTTAATGATTGGCATTACTGGCCCGATACATCTGATGACGGTGGTGGTGACAGCAACCATAGCGATGCTGTTGTTCGCAGCTGCTACTCAAGGCTGGTTTCTGACTAAAAATAAATGGTGGGACACTATAGCGCTAATAGCTATAACCTTTTTATTATTTAGACCTGGATTCTTTATGGATAGAATCTATCCCCCTCTGAATGAAGTAGAGGCTAGCACTATTTATGAAGTGACCGATGCTCTACCAGATAACGCACAAATAAGGGTTCAAGTTAAAGGTGAAACGCTGGAAGGTAAGCCGGTTGATAAAGTAGTTATGTTGCCGGTTGGAACCAAAGCAGACGGTGATGGCAAGGCAAGACTGGCCAAAGCAGCAGGGCTTGAACTTCGTGAAGAAGAAGGTAAGTTGATTATTGATAATCTAGCCTTCGGCGGAGTAGCAGAAAAGCAGAAGCTTGATTTTGATTGGGAAATTGCCAGTGTAAAAGTCGAAAATACAGAGAGACCTGCAAAGCAATGGTTCTATTTAATCGCTTTAGCGTTATTAGCTTTAGTTTGGTTCACACAAAAAGGTCGAATCCGTAAGGAAGAAGGGTTACAGGTTAAAAGTGCTTAATCGCTTAACTCATGAAAAGGAAATGAAAAATGATTAATAAAATATTGGTTCCTGTTGATATTGCAACACCTTTGACCACCAAGGCTCTATTAGAAGCAGCCAATGAAATGGCTTTGAAGTTTGATGCAAAGGTACGATTAATTGCCGTTATTCCGGATTTTGGAACGCCTTTAGTAGCCAGCTTTTTCCCTAAGCATGCACAGGATGAGATCAAAGAAGAAACCAGAAAAAAAGTGACTGAACTGGCAGTGCAGTATTTTACCAACGATGTGAAAATATCTGTGATTAAAGGCGCAAAACGGGTTAAAGCTATTTTGAAAGTAGTGGAGGAGACCGATCCAGATCTTGTGATGCTAGGTTGTCGTCGTAAAAACTCTAGAAATGACCAACGGCTTCTAGGTTCAACCACTATGGCTGTAACGGATAGGGCACAGTGTTCTGTTATGGTGATAAGAAGAGAAACTGAGGATTAATCTTTAGCCAGGATAATTCATTTTTAACGGCTACCTATACAGTTAACCTTAATAAAGCCTTAAAAACATTCTCACAGAAACGTACTGAGGCCTAATCATGCAGCTTTCAAGTTGGTTATTGTTTATTGCAGTCGCAGTAGCTGCTGTCGTAAGTCCCGGACCAGCTATCCTATTAGCAATTTCAAACAGCGTGCGCTTTGGCTTATCTAAAGTATTTTTGTCATCCCTGGGTAATATAAGTGGCTTATTTTTATTATCCATTGCAGCGATTTTTGGTTTGGGCGCTATTATTAAAACTTCTACCAGTTTGTTTTTGTTAGTGAAGTTGATGGGTGCAGGATACTTAATATATCTAGGAGTCAAACAGTGGTGTTCTAAAGCCAATTTCTTTGATGAAGCGACATCGCAATCGAGGTATGAAAAGCCTAAATCCAGCAAGCGTCATTTCCTGGAAGGTTTTTTTATCGCGATGACCAACCCTAAGGCGATTCTGTTTTTTACCGCGTTATTCCCTCAATTTATAAATACCAAAGAATCACTATCGATTCAGTTCTTTATTATGACCATCACTTTTATGGCAATGTCATTTTTTACCTTAATGACATACGGTTTACTCGCATCAAAAGCCAAACGCTGGTTTGCTAAAGGTGAGAGGACTAAATGGTTTAACCGGGTATTAGGCAGTGTGTTTGTAAGTATTGGGATCGGTGTATTGCAATTGAAAATCGAACGATAAATAAAAATCAAGTAGGTCGGATAAGGAAAGCCATCCGACATTTGTGCCCGATCACACATGCTCATGTCGGATGGCGCTGATTGCTTGGCACAGAGTTTATCCGACATAGAGTATTAACTATCTGTTTAAAAAAGTGCTAGCCAGAGCACAGCGGACTTATTCATCTGGAGTGGATTAGAAGAACAGTTGAGTGAAACGAAATTGTCTCGAAGAGTTGAAGTACAAGGACGAACTTCATAGACAATGTCGGAGTGCAACGACGACAACCCGAAGGGCGTGTTTTCATTTATCCTAATGAAAAAACCACGAGCTCTGCATAAATTCAAAATATCGTTTCTTAACAACAAAAACGAGTTTCCATTCAAAAAGTAGGGGGTGACTTTTATTTTACTCTGACCTTAATTACCATAATGAGTGATAGTGACGAATGGCGATGCATTAGCATCTTTCGCGGGTAGTTAAAAACGAAATTGTAAAAACAGCACTTATAAAAAGTACGAATGAAAATAGTAAGTAATAAAAAGGGTCGAGCATGGAAATCAGCGGAAAAATCATTGTTCTTACAGGCGCCTCACAAGGGATTGGTGCGGCGGCGGCAAAAGCGTTAGCGGCCAAAGGCGGTAAATTGGTACTGCTGGCTCGCGGCGAAGAGAAGCTAAAACTTGTCGCTGAAGAGATTAAAAACACAGGTGGTGAAGCACATATTTTTGCTGTTGATTTAAGTAATCCAGAAGCGCTAAAAACCGTTACCCAGGAAATTACCGAACAGTTAGGCACGCCGAATATTCTTATCAATAATGCCGGTGCAGGTCGTTGGCTTTATGTAGAAGATACCAGCCCAGAAGAAAACCAGATGATGATGGCAGTGCCTTATTTTGCCGCCTTTAATCTCTGTCATTATTTTATTCCGGGTATGTTGAAGCGACGCAGCGGGTTAATTATTAATCTTAATTCACCGGCCTCGAGAGTTTCTTGGGCAGGATCTGCGGGTTATGCCTGTTCTCGTTGGGCATTACGGGGGCTAACCGCTTGCCTGCGTAACGATCTCTACAACACGGGTGTGAAAGTGGCAGAGGTTATGCCCGGCGAAGTAAACAGTGAGTACTTTGATAACAATCCAGGTGTACGTGAACGTTTACCGCGCTTTTTAAAATACATTAGGCCACTAGAGACCAGTGAGGTGGCAGATATGCTGATTCGCTGTATTGAAAAGGATAAGGCGGAGGTGATTCATCCTTTTGTGTATAGGTTGGCGAATGTCCTCCAGCGACTTTTCCCCAGCTTAACGCGCTGGTTTATGATTCAAACAGGCGTCAAGCGTTAACAGCGCGGTAGGTTGGGCTGATGTTACCTATGTCCCTGAACACGTGTAACCAATGTCTCCGGTCTATACAGTACCTCACCCCAACCTACACAAGAAATAATTAGTCCCCCATAATTTGACCAATAAAAAGCCTGATAATTTTGACTCATTTTATTCGCCCTTCGGGTCGGCGTCGCGATGCTCCTTCGTTGTCTCGCTTTGCTCGGCTAGGCTTGTTTGTACCCGCGATTTTCACATTCATTTTTTGCCAAGTAACCAAAAAATGAAAACAGGCCAAAAGTATGGGGTGGCTTTTCTAGGCTTACCAAAAGCCAGAAATGACAAGTCAAATAATTGAATTATCCGTTTTAAACAACAAAACGTTAAGTTTACTAAAGTCTGTCGTAGATTCCGTAAGGTATTGTAGACTTTCGGTGATAGCGTTTGGGATGAAATTTACTAGTATTGAGTTGTTTTTTTGGAGCGGGCTACGAGTTTGTTAGTTAGACAATGTCGAAGGATATGGTTTTCATTAAATTAAGTAAAAAAACCACCTAACTCACGCTAAGTTCTAGTATCGCCTAATGGCGAGCCAGTACTAAGCTTTAGCATAATCGAGTTTAAGGTTACAACCGACGAAATCTAAAAGCTCGCTAAAAGTAGGGGGGTGACCAAAAACAGTCCAAAAGTACGGGGAAGTCTTTATATCTATGCGTCTGCGACGCACAAGCAATTCCGAGACAGATTTAACACGGGAAATTGTTTGAAATTCGAATCCGTAAAAGTACTTTTTTAGTGGTTTAGAGTAGCTTTTATAAATCATCAAATGATTATAAGATAAAATTTTTTACGGTTATTGTTTTAACGCTGGTTAAAACGCATTCCGAATAATAAGCAGTTAGGCACCAGAGAGACTACCTTAAGAAGAATTAAATGACTACAGTTAGAGTAATGAATGCTTCAGAGGCATACAGGGAAAGATCAATCTCAGCACTCGTGGCTGCATTTATTTCGGATCCTTTCATTCGCTGGATGCTCCCTGAACCTGGGCAATATTTTGCCTACTTTCCACAAGTACTGAAGTTTTTTGCCGGACGAGCCTTCGATAACCAGTCTGCATATTGTTCGAAGGATTTTAAGGGCACTGCACTATGGTTGCCGCCTGGCGTTAGTCCCGACGAAAAAGCACTTGTCGAAGTTATTGAAGAAGGTGTTGACGGTAATTTGCTTGAGGAGGTTTTTGCGGTGCTTGAGCAGGTCGATAAATCTCATCCTCAAGAAGAGTATTGGTATTTACCTGTTATTGGTGTTGACCCTATATGTCAGGGCAGGGGTTACGGCTCCGCCTTGCTCAGTCACTGTCTGAAAGTCTGCGATCATGGACATGTAGCGGCTTGCCTTGAAGCAACTAACCCAGCTAGTATTCACCTCTACAAGCGTTTCGGTTTTCAGGTGATGGGTGAAATTCAAGTAGGCAGTTCACCAACGATAACACCCATGTTCCGCGCCTCGCAATGATGCCATACAAGCTAATTAACTTGGAGCGCCTTACGCAGGGTTTCTATTTGAAGTTTGCAGTTTCGGTTTAGTTTATCTTATGATTGCCTGCATACTCATTAACCAGCGCCCCGTTATTACGGCGTTAGAATTCCACGCGAATGGATGAACAAATAACATGAAAGTAAATATAGACGACATAATCGATGCTGTAGAGTTTGACAGTGATATGACAGAGTCATTTTTAAATACCAAGATGCAACAGGTCTGTACGTTTACAAGTGAAGAACTTCAAGCAGCAGAAGATAATGAAGATTTATCAGATTCAGCACAGTGGTATGCTGAAGCGGTTTCTCGTGCAAAGCAGTATTTGGAAAATCAGGACGATTATTTACCATTACCAGAAAAGTACGATTTTAATGAGTATCGTATAATAGAGAAATTTATTAGTAGTGTGCCAGTCCGTAAACAGGCTGAGATGTTGTCCCAGGCAATTCATGGTAAGGGTGCGTTCCGACGTTTTAAAGATATGCTTGAAAGACTTGGATTAATAGATCAATGGTTTAAGTTTCGAGAACAAAAATTGCGAGAATTTGTTGAGTTTTGGTGTACAGAAAACAAAATTGACTTTGAATAGTAAAATTCTAACAAAATGGCAATTAAACAATCGCACAACAAAATACGTTGTGCTGGACTCGCTAAAGCCTTTTGTTGCGGCGTATTAGAATAATTTTTTACTAATTTCTATCTAACTCTAAGGGCTAAATATTATGGAGCACCAATCACATCTTTCAAAGCTATGGTGGGTATTACCTAACAAAGTATCAGGGATGCCACAACCTCAAGTAGATGATCTTTCTCCTCTGTATAATGCTGGAATTAGGGCTATTGTATCCTTACTTGAAGATCGAACTGGATTAGATGAATACGAAAGTAACAATTTTAAAAGCATATGGATTCCCGTAGCAGATGATGGAGCTCCTACATCTGAGCAAATAAGTGAGTTAGTTGAGTTTATAGATAGCCAATTAAGTCAGAATTATCCAGTTGCAATTCATTGTAAAGGTGGAAAAGGTAGAACGGGTACGATGTTAGCCGCATATCTTATTGCCAAAGGAGCAACTTATGAAGGTGCAATGAGTCAAATTGAAAAAGCTCAGCCAAATGCAATAAAGAAAGAATTTCAAATAAATTTTTTAAAAGAACTCGCCTTAACCTCCTAATAATAGTTTGAAGAAAATACTTATGATGATTAGATTAATCATCAAGAAATTCTTTTCATAACGAATAAGGTTAGATGTTGTGAGCGAAGCGAGCCAACATCTGAACCGTTTGTTGTTCAAGCCCGGCCTCCATAGCGATTTCCTTTGAAAATTACTTTTTAATTTACCCTGTCTTTTGAGCAATCCAGGGAATTGAGAAAACAATTAGGTTATCCACGATTTTATCCGCTGTTTAAATCCATTCATTCTTTAAAAAACCGCTGGTACAGAGACAACAGGAAGTTCAACACTTGAGAACAACATTCCCTTTTTTTATAAACTCATAGCTTATTTTTAAATTGTTATAGTTTTAAATTAAATCAAAAATTTAGCATGGCACAATTTCTGATTCACTTTATTGAATATAACTTGAAAAAAAGCCCGCAATGCGGGCTAGTACACTTGAGCGTGAACTTCTATTTATTAAGCAGGTTGTGAATCAAACACGGTGACAGGAATTACTCCACTAAAATCCAGATGGTCACTGTTCACTTTTAACTGTCCGGCCAAGACATTCGGAATCGGTAAAGAACTATTGTGTGTAGTATTGTCATAATTATCACTGCTGATAGCGGTGACTACGAATTCCATCGTTTCTCCCGGTACGAGTGTTACGCTATTTTGTCCAAAGTGTTTACCCAGCTTATTCACTTTAATCGCTAAGAATTTATTCATATCATTCAGATTATGCCGGGTGATGTTTTCAATAGTCACATTTTTATCGGTGTGATTGAATAAACTGAGTTTTTCAGTACCGATATGTTGCGTCGGTAACAGGTGAATATCGCAGGTTGGCAGGGCAGCGCCAGCGCTTGAAGTTTGCGAACTTGATTTAGCCAACGCCAGACTTGATAAGCCGCCCAGAGATAGCGCAGAGCCGTAAGCGAGTCCTTTCAAGAATGTGCGTCGTGTTGTGTTAGACATGATTATTTCCTCGTTAAAGCTTTTTTAGACCATATGGACAGGTACAACCCGGTTAAAGATAGAGTGTTTACTGGTTAACTGTAAATGGTTCTGATCTTTATGTGCCAATGCAAGTGTATCTGCATAGCTTTCGTTAAAGTCTACCAATTTTATATCAAATGAAATACGTTCACTGGGTGAGATTGCAATCATTCCATTAACTGCTTCAGACTCAATTTGATTGACTCTAACGATTAGCGAGCCATTAAACTGTTCTAAAGAAACAGGCTTTAATGCATCTAGCATGACTATTTTGTCACTTTGATTGATGAGGGTTACTGTCTCACCCGTTAGTGTTTTTTGTTGCATAATGCTGATGCCAGAATCAGTTAATTCAGCAGCAGCTTTTACACCGATCGCTTTGTCAGAGGCGGAACTCTTGGTTGCAAAAGCCAAACCAGATAAACCACCCAGTGATAAGGCAGAAGTGTAAGCCGCACCTTTTAAAAAATTACGACGAGATTTGGTGAATGTTTTGTTTTTCATGATGGGTTCCTCGAATGACTGTATTTTTCAGGGTTGGATTAAGCTACTGCTACATCGACGGTTGAAATAGGCACGATATTATTCAAAGCAGTAAATTCACTGGTGATCACAATGTAGTTACCTGTGGTACTCAACATCGGCGCTAAAACTGCATCAACAGCAAAACTTTGGCGTTCTCCGGGTTCTAGGTTGATCGCTGGCTTGTTGATTTCAAGCTGTTTATTGATTTTCACCACAGCCCAGCCATTCAGTAATTCCAGGCTAACGGGTTTAGCCACATCTAGCTTGACTGTTTTAGCGCTTTGATTGAATAGCACAACCGTTTCTTTATCCGCAGTTTTTGATGCTCCTGTAACTGCGTCAGCTGCTAAAGCAACACTGGATAATCCACCTACGGATAAAGCCGATGTGTAGGCTGCGCCCTTTAAAAAGTTACGACGGGATTTTGTAAACGTTTGATCAGACATTTGTTCTCCTGTTAGGTCGAAGTCGATACGATCTATACTTTATAAGTAAGACGAATACCGAATATTTATTACGCTGCTACCACTATTGCGAAGCGGTAAAATTAGCTATAATTAGACGTTTAAACAATAGTTGTTATAACAAGTATATGTCAAAAAAACATAATCGTAAAGCCATCATAGGAAATCCACACTTAGAGGAAGGGATTTTCATGTCTGCCATTGCGCTAGGTGATCAAGCGCTAGCAGAGTCAAATAAGCTCTTATCTATCTGGGGAATGACAGCCCTGCAATACAATGCCTTGCGCGTGATTTATGTCGAAGATAGCAAGGATGAAGGGCTGCCGAGCAAGGAAATCGGTCAGCGTTTATACACGCGTGTACCGGATGTAACACGTCTTTTAGAGCGCATGGTGGACAAGGGCTGGATTACCCGTGAACGTGATAAATACAATAAAAGGGTAGTGCGGTCGAGGCTAACCAAAATAGGAATTGAACTGGTTGAATCTGCTTATGCGCCATTGATGGAGCTTGAAACTAAACAACTGAGTCATATAACAAGTGACGAAAAAAAAATGCTAGCCCGTTTGCTAAATAAGGCTTTAAAGGGCTAATAGTAAACAAAACTGATGTGAATAATCCTAAAAAGTGCTCCAAAGGTGTGGGGTGGCTTTCTTAGGCTCACCAGGAGCCAAGAAAGTCCGTCGTAGATTCCGCAAGGAATCGTCGACGTACGATGGTCGATCATAACTGTAATATTTTCAAGATTAAAAATTCTGGATTTAACGCTCACCAGGAGCCAGAAATGACAAGTCAAATAATTATTCGGCTGAAGCTGTTGTCTTGTTTCACTCTGCTGAATTATCCGTTTTATAAAACAAAACAGTAAGTTCACTAAAGTCCGTCGTAGATTCCGTCAGGAATCGCTGACGTACGATGTTAGCGCCTGGAATGGATTTAACTAATACTGATGTGTTTTTCGTAGTGAAAGCTACGATTCGAATTATTACGCCGCCAGGGCGAATAAATCGTCTCGACAAATCAAGAGTTGATCCGAGAGGCGGTTGATTAAAACCTGTTCTCAATAAAACAGTGTTACCTTCAAGTATTAAAAACCACCTAAAATCGATCTTGTTCAGATTATAAATTATGCTGATCTATAGATGAATATGCATAATAACTAACAGATATGTATTTGATTATTTTTTGTACAAAATCACCTTAAACTAAACTTAACAATGACTTAGCAATTTCGTGAGTCTAAATTAGTTTTTTTAATTTATACACAATTAAAAAAGCAAGCGTTAAATTTGTCGTAAAAGTGTAATATCCGCCTGTTTTCTATTCATGCTTATTAACTGTAGTCTGTAAGCCAATGAAATATATAGAATAAATACAGTTGATCAAAAATTGACCAATATATAAGAGAATTCAATATAGCAGGGATTTTAGACTTAATTCATAGTGATATACACAGACTTATCCACAGATTTTGTGGACAAGTTGAGGTAAAAAAATAATCAAGTTTTTTATTTGCAGAAATAAAGATTTATTTCTGAAAATTTATGAACCTTTTTGGTAAATAGGATTTTTTAAGATGAAAACAAGCTACAAGGTGGGGGTAGCAGCTTTAAACTCTTTACCCAGAATTTTTTCTGTAATAACTCAGTTTTTCACATCTAGTGTATTAAGCAATTGCCATTGCGATATTCCTTGCTCTCTTAGCCACTTTTCTAGTCGGTCTAAGTTACTCCATTCTCGTCCCTGGCCCCTGGCATTATGCACTCTAGCCCATTGGCCATCTGTCATTATGGCAACTGCCCAAACATTGGGATGCTTTGTTGGGTCGCCAAAACCACCACTCTGGTATCGCCGTTTAGTACGATAAACGACAATATCCTGAATTCTCCAGGAAGCTAATAAATCCTGTATTTCAGTAGATTTAAGGTTAAGAAGTTCAGCCTCATTAATATCAATATGGATCATAGTGTTGACACTCTAGAAGTTTTCAAATACATTATGATGCATATTGTATATTAATTTATGAATTCAGATAAGGATAACAACATGAACCCAACAAAATTTAGAACAAGGAAGTTCGATATTAATTCAACTGAAAATTCATTTCATGGAGATGCTTTTGATGAGTTTTGGCCGGCATATAAATCCTGGTATCAATCAAAAAAACCTGATTCCTCTGATCCAGATTTATTGAAAAAAGCAGAATTCCAACTTGCCTCAGTGATGCCAGAAATAATACCTGTGTATCAAAGTTATCGAGATATTTCAAATGACTGCCCTATAGCTGCTAATTTTTTAACCGGGTATCAACCACCTGCCTATTTAGTCAATTGTTCACAGGCTGTATTAATCAATGAGCAACCACTACTTATCCGTAATTATGACTTGAGTCCAGAGTTATCTGAAAACCTTATTACACATTCAAACTTTTTAGGCGAATCAGTAATTGGTACGAATGAATGCCTTTGGGGTCTGGATGACGGAATGAATAGCTCGGGCTTAGCGGCATCTCTAGCCTTTGGGGGGAGCAAAAAAATTGGCAAAGGTTTTGGTATCCCTTTTATTATGAGATATGTATTAGAAACCTGCGAGACCGTAAAACAGGCTATTAAGATGTTACAACGTGTGCCGTCGCATATGGCTTACAATGTAACTTTACTGGATAAGGTGGGTAACTTTGCAACAGTATTTTTGGTACCTGATCAAGACGCTATAGTGACTTATGAGCCGTGTATTAGCAATCATCAACAACAAGTGACGTGGCCTCAACAAGCAAGCTTTTCCAGGACGATAGAACGTAAAGAGTATCTAGATAAGCTGCTTAAAGATAAGACGTTAAATAAGTCTAAGATTCTCGATTCCTTCCTAGAAAGTCCATTACGCAGTACTAATTATGTTCAGCAATTTGGCACTGTTTTCACAGCTATTTACCAACCAGAGCAGGGGACATTGGCATATCATTGGCCGAATGAAGAACCTTTATCAGTTAGCTTTGATCATTTTGTTGAGCAGGACAAAGTAGTTAACCTGGAGGCAAAAGCTACTGCAACTACATCTGCAACAGTTTCTGTAACAACTAACTACACGAGCGATTATGTCAATCAATCGCAGGACTTTACTAGTAATTATGTCAGGAACTATGGGTCTATTCCTATGGAAGTCAGGCAAAGTTTATTGATGGGGTTAGAGTATTTGCCATCTGTTTCGAATAAACAGGGTTCGGCTATAGTAAAAATAAAACGATTATTAAAATCGGATAAATATATTAGTTGGGTAGATTACGGAAATAGACTCGCTGCTGCTTTTTAATACTCAAAGCAATTGATAATAAATAAAAAAATTAATAGTTTTGTAGGGTTGTTGCGCCATCATTATGATAGCTGATGGTGCGTTCTCCTTCCGAGAAATTTGGAAAATTTAGTATCCAGTTACTATCAGGCCAACGGAGCTCTACAATTTTCTCATGCGGATAATAAATAGAAGTATAAAGCGTACAAAATCCGTTTTTGAAGTCAGTTGAATATAATGGTGGGGTATGAAAAGCTGATGCTATCTGTTGAAAATTCATATTTCCTAAAGCTAGATACTTTTCTAATTCAGCTTCACGACCTAAAGTAGCTGATGCTCGAGCATAGCTTTTCCATTTAATATCATAAGGTTGATGATTTGTAGCGATGCGCTGCTTTCTGTCAATAATAGTGTCTTTTCCAGGGAATAGATGGGCTGTGAAATAATCACCATGTTCATCAATTACGGTAACGTTGTAAGCCATATGAGTTGGAATGCGTTCTAATGCATGTTGGGCTTGCTTGGCAGTTTCACACGTTTCAAGTATATAACGAAGAATAATCGGTATTCCAAAACCTTTACCAACTTGTCGAGAACCACCAAAAGTCAGGCTCACACAAAGACCATTTTCATTGATGCCATCCAAAACACCTATCAAACAATCTGACATTGCAATCACGTTTTTTCCCAACCAGCTGGAATTCAAAATAATGCCATCTAGTCTTCGGGGGCTGTAATCATAATTACGAATGAGTCTGGCCTCGGGTGATGGCCAGATGAGCTGCGAACAGCCTGAAATATAAGCGGGGGGACAATATAAGCTTAGAAAACGCGCAGCCAGATCACTGCCATTAGTGAGTTCACGCAGTTGGTCATAAACGGGTATTAGTTCAGGCATGTACTCAATAAGCCTGTTTCGACAGGTTTGATAGGTTGGCCTGTCAACGATACCTTGAGAGAGAAACCAGCGTTTATAAAGAGGCCAGGTGCGCCTGAATATATTATGCCATTTTATTCCTGGAGTGGGTTCAGAAACCGCTTCAAATATCGTTTGCAAGTTGAATATCCACCCTAGGTAAAAAACAATTCAGCTTGTCCGGCTAATTTAATATCGTGTCTTGCAACACAATTTAAAACAAGCCGGACAAGCTGAAATAAGTTTTAGAATTTTAAAGTAAGCTAGCTTAAAGCGTTTTGAAAGGTTTGTCAGTTATAACTGGCTCTTCAATTGATGAGCTATTGTATGCGGATTTTACTCCCTTCAGCCATTTTTTTGCCCTGCTATTTAAGCCAAAACGTTTTCCCATTAATCTGCCTCGAGTCACTAGAATACCAAGATCTGCTCCTTCGTATAAATAATCACCTGGTCCACTCAGACGAATATAAAAAGCTTCATTTTCAGTAGCTACTGCCCTTCGATGATAATCGAAACGAGAATAATCCATAGTACCATCATCATTCATTTTATAGATACCCGTTTCCGGAGCTGCATTTACATATCTGACATCTTTATCGGTATGTTTTATGACCATCTGACTCCAACTATCTATATTTGAGGCGTCGGCCCAGCGTGCATTCAATGCATCTACATCAAGATCAAAATCAACATCCGAAAACTCTAGTAAATGGAATAAAAATAATGGCGCATCAGCATGAGCAAATGCTGCGTGGTTGGTCATGGAGCTAGCACCAGTGATACGTGGATTTAACTCACCGAGATAAAGTTGGTTATCGTCAATATCGACGAGAAAGTCTAGTTCAAAGTATCCCCGGTAACCTTCTTTTTTAAGTTGTTCGCCAAACTTGAATGTATATTCACGTGCCTGATCACGAATTTCTGGTGAAAAAGCCTTTGGAAATATTTCATTTCCGCACCAGCCACCTTTATAGGGTGTTACGCCTTTAAAACCAACAAGTTCTGTCATCAAGGGTCCTACGATAGTGCCCGCTTTAGTGGCACAAGCTTCAATTGCGCCACCACGACAATTGATACGCTTCATGACTTTAACTTCTGGTGCATCAATAATTTCATCGGCATGCTTGTTGAAACTTGCTTCATTAGATACAAAGAAAGTCGTGTGACCGGAGTCTCCATATGCTGTTTGTATAACTAAATCAGTGCCAATCTTTTTAGTTTTTTTGCATAGATCTTCGTATGAGGTAACGTTTGTTAAAACATTAGGCACACTAGGAACACCAGCTTTGTTGCCAATACGAACCGTCTCAATTTTATCATCTAGTTTACTTCTGAGTTTGGCTGTTGGAAACCACACTTTTAAGCCAGCTTCTTTCGACAACTTCTCAGTCTGTTCGTCAAACATCAGGAAGACTGACTTGGGATATCTACCGAAAGATTTCGTGTATTCCTTCACTTCATCATGTTGCAGTAAGTAGTTGTTTATATCTTCAATGCTTTCAAATTCTTTATGGGGTAATTTGCTAGGTACGAAGGTATTAGGGTGACGCCCGTCATAACAGTCGATATAATTTATAAATTTAAAATCTTTTACCCATTCGTCCATTCCTAATAAATTAAAATTGGTCGCACTAATAAAAAAAATGGGTTTATCGTATCGATGAAAATAACGTCGAATATCTGACATTCCATTCAGTTTTTTGCTCATTGAAATCTCCTTGGTGAATTATTGATTATTGTTTGAGTCTAAAGTTGTCAAGCGTCGCTTGTGTAAAGACTCTCAGGCCTAGTTCTTCGCGATAGCCATGAATTTCTTTTACATCCAGATTGCGCATGAAATCCATAATGTCCTTACTGATGACTTGACCTGGTACTAATATCGGAAAACCGGGTGGGTAAGGTGTAATGAAACCTGCAGAAACAAGCTCACGTCCAGTAGACATGACCTCTTCAATTTCATTTTCTATACTGAAATATTCGCAATTTTCATCATCGTAAGATAGGTAAAAAGCGCTGCGTATATGTCCTTCCTGGGTTTTACTGCTTGGGTCGGGTCTAAAAACATCATGAAAATAACTAAAATCAGGTAGTGGTGGCAGTTTTTCAGTAAGCGAGTGGACCTTCTTGTCATAGATAAGTCTTTCAACCTTGCTTGAATGGTCAAGCTTCGAGTCCATGTCTTTAGCAATTTGAATTAAAGCTTCAAGTAAATAGGCAATAGAGCTGCGTGTAGTGCCAATATTAGTCATAAACAAAACAGTATTACGCGATGTTTTATTTACCTGAATACCAAATTGATCCATCAAGTATTTATTTTTAAAAGTATCCCCGTCCACACCTAAATTAGCAACATAGAGTGTTATGCGTGTAGCGTCCAAGACGAATTCGTCATGTTCCCATGCTTTCCATATATCACTCCAGTTACATTCAGAGCTATAGTATTCTTTATGAGAATCTCTATGTGCCTCAGGAATCATATCCGTCACGCCAAGGACTTTAAAATACTTTCTTAGTAAGGGGTTTTTTCCTATTTGCCTGCGAAGTACTGTTGCCATTTCAACTTGTTTTTGTACAAGTTCAAATCCCTCAAGTTCAACCTGACGTCGACCAATATCGAGTGATGCTAATATCTGATAATTAGGAGAGGTTGAAGTATGTGTCATGTAGGCTTCGTGAAAAGACTCTTCAGCTTTACCATTGTAATCCTGATCATAGATATGGATCATGGAACCTTGACGCAGCGAGGTTAAGGTTTTATGCGTTGACTGGGTTGAATACACTCTTATTCTAACCAGATCAGGATCTGGAAGCAGAGTCGTCTTTGCCAAGGTTTCAATATCATCCGCATCGATATTCTTCAACTCTTCTAAATGCTTATTGTATTTTTTACGGTAGTTGTTACTACGATATTTATCGCGTAATAATTGAGCGCAATGCATTCCTGTACGTTGTCTATAGGTTGGGGCAAAACGAGCAAATGCAAACCAGGCTTCATCCCACAGAAAGACTAAATCAGGCTTAATAGCTAAGCACTGCTGCATCACTTTTTTAACGTTATAAATCAGGCCATCAAAAGTACAATTGGTTAATAACAACATTTTTACTCGATCTAACTTACCTTCTTGTTTTAACTCAAGTAATGTACGTTTTATATCTTCTAATGGCACAGCGCCATACATAGAGAATTTATTTAGAGGATAGGAATCTAAATAAATCACCTCAGAACCTGCCAATACCATGCCGTAGTGATGCGATTTATGGCAATCCCGATCGACCAATACAATATCACCAGGTTTCGTTAAAGCCTGGACAACAATCTTGTTACAAGTAGATGTACCGTTGGTGGCAAAGAATGTTTGTCTTGCACCAAAAGCACGTGCTGCAAGTTCCAGCGCTTCCTTGATCGGGCCAGTAGGATCTAAAAGTGAATCCAGTCCACCTGAAGTCGCAGAGGTTTCCGCCAAAAACATATTCATGCCGTAGAAATCAGCCATATCTTTAATCCAATGGGATTTAGTAATGGATTTGCCACGGCTTATAGGCATTGCATGAAAGACGCCTGTTGGTTGTCTGCTATATTTTTTTAAGGCGCTAAAAAACGGTGATTTATAGCGTTCCTGGACTCCTCTTAAAATATTGAGGTGTAATTCAAGGTAATCTTCCTGATTATAAAAAACCCTTCGGCATGAATGAGTTACAGTGCTTGCAACATCTTCCACAGATCTGTCTGTCACTAAATAAATATCAAGTTCAGGGCGTGTCTTTTTAATTGAGTCGCACAGGGTGGGGGCATATTTCCCCGAGCCAATTGCCTTCATGGATTTTTTGGATAGATGGGTAATTCTATCGCTTAATACCGATAAACCATATTCTGACTCTAGCCCAAACCCAAAACGAACTACGACGGCCTGGATATTATGATTTAGCAGAACAGCGATTAAAGCATCTTCAAATGAGTGAACAAACACTGGTTCGTATACAAAAGCATCACTGTATCTTCTAATCTGAGCAAACTCTTCACGTTCACGCTCTTCCATGTGACTACTGTAGCTGTCTACTATCAGTACTTCAAAATACGGATTGTTTAATTCGGATTTTTCATTATCCCGATCATCATCCGATTCTAATAAGTTGTTACATTTGTCTTCTGGCATTAAGCCGAGGTTGATGCGCCTCCGACGATAAGAGTTATTCATCAACGCTCTTACTATCAGTTTAACGACATGATGCGTTTTGTGATAATTGCCTGAGGATAAGATCTCAAACAATTCTTTAAAGACATTTCGCCCTGGAAATGCCCAATACATTTCAGTAGGCTCAAGTTTTTGCATTAACTTATGTGCTTTTTTTATTAATTCTTGAGCAAGTTCTTCCTTAATGTTTGGTTCATCAAGGCGAGAAGTTGTGGTTTTTAATTTATTCCAATTATCCAGGCGAGTTTGAGAAGCGTTGTATAATGTTGATACTGAGAGCTTCTCTATTATCTCTATTGGTAGTTCTGACTCATCAGATATAGCCATTCCATCTCCTTTGTTTTGAAAAACTTCTTACTCGGGGTTGTTAGTTACTTCGCTCGGAAGCCATAAAACTATATATTTTATATTGTATGATGGACTGTCCTTATTGACGCTTCTGCTATAGCTGTGATCTCATCAGTGGTTTCATGGTGAGTTTCATGGTGGACTTCATGGTGAGCCTCATGGTGAGCTTCAGCATTATCGTGTAGTTTATTATTCTTTTGTTTAAGTATTGCATCAGCTGGGCTAAGAACATTCAATCCTGCTTGGGTGCCTCTTTGAGGCATTGCCAACGGGCCAAGTGTTTCAAGATACTCTCCAGCCTCAGAGTGTTTATCGTAAATAGGAAAATCTACTGTCCTATCTCTAAAGCTTTTCAATAATTGTCCAAGCCCTAAAATGCCTGTTTCGCGTTGTCGCCTTACTTGATCAAGATCAATTTCCATCATTAAAATATCTTCTTGACCGGCGGATTGATAAAGCACAGAACCCGCTGGATTTATCATGCATGAGCGACCATTACCACCAGCACCTAGACCATTAATATCTACAACATAGCACTGGAACATCGCCGCTGTTGCGCGAGCAATGCTCAGCTCTACATCTCTGTCAGCGGTACCCGTCAAGACTGGGTGAATCAGTACTTCAACGCCTTCGCAAGTCAACGTTCGAGTTGTTTCAGGGAACCAGATGTCATAACAAATACTAACGCCAAAGCGTCCTACATCAGGCACATCGAAGATCAGGAAATTAGTCCCTGCCTCTACGCCTTTTTCATAGGGCGTGAATGGAAACATTTTGTCGTAACGACCAATTAAATTCCCTTCGGGGTCAATAACAACTGTGGTGTTATAAATTTTACCGTCACGGTTTTCAAACATAGAACCGGGAACAAGCCAAACCTTGTGCTTAATAGCAAGTTGCTTAAATGTTTCTATATCTGGATGAGGGTAATCTTTTGTTTTAGTGGTTAGTGGGCCATGTGGAGCCAGCTCACTAAATACAATCATTTGCGTCCAGGGGAATTTAACCATGACGAGGTCAATTCGATGACTCATAGCCGAAATATTTTCTTTTTCTGCTGATGTGTACATTTGTACACCCGCTATTGCAAATGGAACCATATTAATATTTTCTTATTTAAAAATTTAAGGCTGAATAAACTAAAAGATAGTACAAAGAAGTTAATTTAGCTCACGAATCGCTTCTTCAATGATTGATAAACCTTCATTTAACACTTTGTCGCTCACCGTGAGTGGCACGAGAATGCGGATTGTGTTACCAAAAACACCACAAGAAAGTAATATCAGATTCTTTTCAAGCGCCTTGGTTGTCACTGCTTTAGTAAGCTCCGCCGAAGGTTTGCCATTCTCATCAAGTAATTCAAAAGCGGTCATGGCACCAACAGTGCGGACATCACCAATGATTGAAATGTCTTTTTCCGCTTTTATTGTATTTACATGGTTAACTATAATTTCACCCAGTTGAATGCTGCGCTCTAGAAGATTTTCTTCTTCAATGACATCTAACACGGCAAGTGCGGCTGCACAGGCAACAGGATTACCGCCGTAAGTACCACCGAGTCCACCAGGGTTGGGAGCATCCATGATTTCCGCTTTTCCTATCACACCAGATAATGGATAGCCTGAAGCCAGACTCTTTGCAGTTGTCATCAAATCAGCTTCAACATCGTAGTGTTCCATTGCAAATAGCTTTCCGGTACGACCGATACCACTTTGGACTTCGTCAGCAATCAATAAAATACCGTACTTATCACACAGTTCTCTCAGGCCATTCATTAGCTCCGCAGGCGCTTGATAAAAACCACCTTCACCTTGCACAGGCTCAAGAACAATAGCGGCAACTTTCTCTGCTTCAATATCCGCTTTGAATATATTATGAATAGCGTCTAAAGAGTCCTGGCTAGTAACATTATGAGCTTCCATTGGATAGGGAGCATGATAAACATCTCCAGGAAACGGTCCAAAGTCGCGTTTATAGGGATCTACTTTGCCGGTCATCGCTAAAGTCATCATACTGCGCCCATGGAAACCACCGATGAAGGTGATAACACCTGTACGCTTGGTATAAGCTCTTGCAATTTTTACCGCATTTTCAACCGCTTCAGCGCCGCTTGAGAAGAAAATACTTTTTTTCTCACTTGCGCCAGGCGCTAATTGATTTAAACGCTCAGCCAATTCAATGTAAGGCTTGTAAGGCATAACCTGAAAAGCCGTATGACTAAAAAGTTCGCTTTGCTTTTGTACAGCAGCGGTAACTTTAGGATGTACATGCCCCGTATTTAATACCGCAATGCCGCCTGCAAAATCAATATATCGAGTACCCTCGACATCCCATACTTCAGCATTTTCCGCGCGTTCTGCAAATATTGGACACGCGTGTGCCAATCCAGAAGGGATAGCTTTGTTACGACGTTCCATCCATTCGGCATTCGTCTCAATTGACTCATGCACTGCTAGTTGATGTCCATGCATATGTATTTTACCTCTATATAGTCTTCAATTCCGTATTTCGATCCTTCGCGACCCTGACCAGATTCTTTAACCCCACCAAATGGTGCAACTTCGGTCGATATCAATCCAGTATTCACTCCTACAATGCCTGTCTCAATACCTTCAGCGACGCGCCAGATCCGCCCAATGTCCCGACTGAAAAAATAACCTGCTAAACCGACTTCGGTATCATTAGCCATACTGATAACTTCCTCCTCAGTCTGAAAACGAATCAGTGGTGCAACAGGCCCAAATGTTTCTTCAGCAGTGATCAACATATTTTTTGTTACGTCTGCCAATACCGTAGGTTCAAAGAAGGTTCCCCCCAGGCTGTGCTGTTTGCCACCTGCAATAACCCTTGCGCCTTTACTAACCGCATCTTCGATATGTTCCTTTACTTTATCGAGGGCTGACTGGGTGATCAGAGGTCCTTGCATGGCACCTGCTTCCATTCCATTGGCAACTTTTAAGGCATTCACGGCTATGGTGAGTTTCTCAGCAAAAGCATCATAGACACTGTCTTGAACATAAAGGCGATTGGCACAGACGCATGTTTGACCTGTATTGCGGTACTTGCTTGCCATGGCACCCAGCACAGCCGCATTCAGATCGGCATCATCAAACACTATGAAGGGTGCATTCCCGCCTAATTCCAGAGATACTTTTTTCATGGTATCAGCACATTGTCGCATTAGTAGTTTGCCTACACCTGTAGAGCCAGTAAATGACAACTTACGAACGATTGGATTACTGGTTATTTCAGCGCCTATCTCCTTGGCATCACCTGTTATTATATTGATAGTACCGGGAGGGAACCCTGCGCGGTCTGCGAGTTCAGCCATTGCTAAAGCGCTATAGGGCGTTTCGGCAGCAGGTTTAATCACAATAGGGCAACCCGCAGCAAGTGCAGGACCTGCTTTACGAGCTATCATGGCATTGGGAAAGTTCCACGGTGTAATCGCAGCAACAACACCAATAGGTTGTTTTATTACGACAATTCTTTTGTCGCTAAGATGCCCCGGTATAGTGTCGCCATAAATGCGTTTGCCTTCTTCAGCAAACCACTCAATGAATGATGCACCATAAAGCACTTCTCCTTGCGCTTCGGCCAGTGGTTTACCTTGTTCCAGAGTCATGATTTGTGCCAAATCTTCTTTGTTTTCGACCATCAGGTCAAACCATCTGCGCAATATGGTTGCACGTTCTTTGCCAGTTTTAGAACGCCATTCTGGCCACGAATTATTAGCATCAATAATTGCTTTTCGGGATTCATTAGTTCCCATATTTGGCACTGTACCCAGTTTTTCTCCCGTTGCGGGGTTTGTTACAGGGATAGTTTCAGCATTGTTGGCATCAAGCCATTGTCCATTGATATAACACTGCTGTCTAAAAAGGCTGGAATCTTTGAGCTGCATAAGCTTAAACCAATAATTTCTGATAGGGAGTATGTTTGATCTGTCTCTGCTAATGAACAACGGTTGTTGATGCTCATTACGCAATTAACATCAGATTATAAGTCAACAATATCAAACATAAAATGTAATTAATTCGATTGCTCTGATCGAATATATGAATTAATCTATCCGTTAATCAGAGCTTCCTTAAAATCACTGAGAGTTTTGACATGAATATCGATCAGATAAAGACCGTGCTGGAGCTTAATAAAAATAGGCACTTCAAAAAGACCGCGCAATCCTTGTTTATTACCCAATCAACGGTTAGTGCCCGATTAAATGCCCTGGAGGAAGAGTTGGGCTGCAAACTGTTTAAACGAACCTCCCGTAATGTTGAAATTACCCTCGAAGGTGAACGCTTTCTTGATCACGCACATTCGTTGCTGGCTATCTGGCGCAGGGCAAAGCAGGAAGCACAAGTTAACACCTGTAATCGCTATCAACTTGCCATAGGAGGGTTATTTGTTTCATGGGAGATATTTTTGCAAGACTGGTTGGAGCGTCTATATATAGATTACCCCACGTTAGTACTTACAGCAGAGTCGCATGACCACTCCTACTTGCTTAGACAACTGTTAGACGGCGCCCTGGATTTAATTTTTATTTATGAACCACCACAATTAGCCGATGTTACTTTTTCCAAAGCAATGGATTTACAATTAACCTTGGTTTCAAATAAGCAATACCAACTCTTAACAGATGCTATACAACATAATTACACGCTTGTGGATTGGGGTGAGCAGTTTTTGGTAAAACATGAACAAATTTTAAACGGTCTGGCATTACCCCAAAAAAGAGTTAATCAAGCTAAGATATGTCTAAATTTTATTTTGAGTGGGGGAGGAGCAGCTTTCTTGCCAAGTCAAATGATAGCTCCCTACCTAGAAGATCAATGCTTATTTAAAGTAAAGGGTGTAAAAAGTATTCCGCTGCGGATCTACGCCGTGTATTTAAAAAGTAGCTCAAATCTTGGTTTCGTAGAAAAGACACTAAAGTATTTATAGAAGTAAAGCTTATAACTAGCAGATTTTATGATTTAAAAAATGGTAGATCAAAGGTGACGATATTTAAACGAAAAACCTTAAACGTTTATTTTCTGCGTGGCTCGGCATATAAGGATGTGAGTTAACAACGGTAACAATTTTAAGATTTTTTTGAACGAAAAAGTGCTTAAAAGGCGGGGGGTGGCTTTTATATAGCTCAAACCCTTCTTTAATCCTTGTAAAAAAGCTTATAGACGGAGGGCACCAGGAATAACGTTACCAGCATCGAAAAGCTCAGGCCTGCGACGATACTGATTGCCAGTGGTTGCAACATTTCAGAGCCTTCCCCCAAAGCCATAGCCAACGGAAGCATACCAACAACTGTGGTAAGTGTTGTCATCAAAATTGGACGTAAGCGTATTTTCGATGCTTCGATAATGGCTTCAATTAGAGAGCTGGTTAGTTCTTTTTTTAGCTCGATTGTTTCTACAAGGACGATTGTATTGTTCACCACAATTCCTGCAAGCATGATCGTGCCGAGCCAAACAGGCATGGATAAAGGAATCCCGGTAACGAGCAATCCCAAGGCGACGCCAACTGCCGCAAATGGCACACTTAACATGATTATGATGGGATCACGCAAGGATTCGTAATGCACAGCCATTACCACAAATACAAGAAACATTGCGAGCCCTAGCAATATTTGCGATGTTTTTTGATTCTCTTTAATGGCTTCGAGTTCACCGGCTTCATAGATCGTGTAACCCGTGGGAAAGTCAATCGTCTCTAGTGATTTTTGAATATTTGCATAAGCATCTTCCAGAGTCAGATCACCTGTGAGGCTGGCGGTGATTTCAATCACGCGTTGCTGTCGATCACGCATGATACTCGCTGGGGTTTTTTCCCAATCAATTTTAGCGACTTCAGCAAGTCGAACCGGTTGACGCGGTTGAGTATTGGTAAAAAGGATAATTTCTCCCAAATCATCAGGGTTGCGAAGCTGGCTTCTATCGAGTCTGAGAATTATATCAATACTTTTATCATTCTGGATGAAGTCTGTGATGGTTCTGCCACCCACCGCAAACCGAATCACATTGCCAATCTCTTCTGTTGACAATCCAAGCTGTGCGGCGCGCTCACGATCTACTTTAATGGTGAGTTCCTGATCACTTCCCTCACTGGAATGCTGAACATTGCGTATACCGACTACGCCATTTAAAGACTCAACTGCCTGATCTGCCAGTGATTCTAAAACTAGCAGATTAGGTCCTTTGATGCGCAGATTCAGGTCATCTTCACCTTGTGAAACACGTATGCCGCGGATTCCCTGATTTCGGATTCTGACTTTTACCCCAGCTAATTCTTCTTTAGTGATTGTTTCATTGGCAAGTTTTATCCATTGATCAACCCCAGTGGCATTTTCACTTTTATTTAATAAGACTTTTATGTCCGCACGGTTACTCCGTTCGTAAGTTGAGCGTCCAAAAACGCCACCGCCTACCAGGGTGAAAAGTGAATCCACATCTGGCAATTCAGTCAATAGTGCTTCGATTTTTTTGGTTAAGATATCCATTTCATCGAGCGAGATACCGGGGTCAGCGGTCAAACGAATGGAAACCTCGCCGTTCTCCATTTTGGGTAAAAACTCAAACTTGCTGTCTTGAAAAACAGGAATACTAAAGACTAGGCCAGCAATAAAAATAGCAATAATCAGAAGCGGAGCTTTAAGCAGGATTTTTAAAATCCATCCATAAATATGTTGTAACAGTCTTATGGTCCCGTCAAACAGCCTCCTTAAAATACCTTGTTTGGATTTGGCGGGAACCCTGGCTGCCAGAGCCGGTACTAGAGTTATAGCGACGAGTAAAGATGCGACTATCGCAGATGAAATTGTGAATATCAGTTCACGAAATAATAAACCTATCAGACCACCAATAAATAAAAAGGGTAACACGGCAGCCAGGTTGGTTGTGGTTGACGCGATAATTGCGCTATTCACCTGTGAGGAGGCAATCACAGCTTGATCGAGTGTATCTTCGTGTTCCTTTTGATGTCGGTAGATATTTTCTAGCATAACGATAGTGTTATCGACCAGCATTCCAATACCTAGTGCTAAACCACCCAATGTCATGATATTCAGAGTCAAGCCGCCCATTGACATGAAAATCATGGTGACTAACACCGCGATAGGTATAGCGCTACCAATAATCAAGGTACGACGAATATTGCCAAGGAAAATATACACCACAATCATGGCCAGGATTGCACCAATAATCGCAGAAGTAGCGGCATTTTTTAGCGACTGGCGTATGTATTGCGCCTGGTCATCAACCCTTTTAATGGTTATGTCTTCTGGTATCTGGCCCTGTGCCGCTAATTTATCCAGTTCATTAGCCACCCCGTCGTAGACACTGACTGTGTTCGCCTGAGGTTGTTTTTGTAGTGAAACCTTTAAGCCAGGCTCGCCATTTAGGCGTATACGTACTTTCTCATCAGCCATATCATCCTGCACAAAAGCAACGTCTTTGATGCGTAAAATATTGTCAGCTGAATCGGAAGTCACCGGTAAAGGCAGGTTTTCAATTTCATTTACCGAGCGAAAACGCGATGCAGTGCGCCCGCTGATTTCACCACTTTCAGAATAAAAACGCCCTGCGGGTGTGTCTTGATTATTTTCCTGAATGGCATCGGAAATGTCCGTGATATCCAGTTTATAAGCGGCCAGTTTATTGGAATCCGTAATTACCTGAATTTCCCTTTGCCTACCACCACCTACTTCAATTGAAGCTACACCAGGTAGGTTTAACAGCCATTTTGATAGTGTGTAATTACCCCAGTCATCCAGTTCTACCGAGGTTCGAGTGGGTGAGCTCAATACGTACTCAGCAATTGGCCTTTGTGAGGGATCGCGTTTATAAATAACAGGTGGATCAATAGAATCGGGTAAAAAGCGTTTTGCCCGATCCAGCCGGGTACTTGCATCGCGAAGCGCAACATCGATATCGGTGCCGTAAGCAAATGATAAATCAACAGCCGAACGACCTTCCTGGGTGGTGGATATAATTGAAATGGCACCTTCGGTAATTGCCAATTGCTCTTCCAGTTGGCGCGTGATTTCATCTTCCATAATGGTGGCGGGAACGCCGGGGTCGATGATACGAGTACGTACTTCGGGGTAGATAATCTCAGGGAGTAGATCGATATTGAGTTTACTGAGTGAAAAAAGGCCAAGGATGATGATAGTCAGCATCAACATGACGACACCAATGGGGTGAAATATCGCCCAGCCAGCAATGCCCGCTGAGTGTTTCATTAGTTGATCATGTCTTTTAATCTATCCAGGGTTTTGTTCCAGGTTTTGCTAAGGCGACTGCTGAAGGTGTTAGCAGAAGCAGGTTTGGAGTCTTTTTTTGTTTTCGCTGTTAGTGCAACTTCTTCAGTTTTTTCAGATAAATCCTTTTCCCCGGATATTTTCACAGCTTTGCCATTTTGCAACCCGAGAAAACCGCGAGTAATCACTGTATCGTTGGCTTTAATACCTTTGGTGATTTCGACTTTTCCAGAAATATACGCAGAACTCATTACAGACTGGCGTTGTGCTTTGCCATCATCTTTTAACAGGAATACATATTCTCCCTCTCCGTCTCGTTTGAGTGCTGCAAGAGGGACGAGAATTCTGTTTTTACTCGCACCTTTGATCTCTGCCAACACAGACTGACCTGAATACAGGTTTTGCGGATTGCTATCGAAGGTAATTTCTACTGTGGCTTGTCGCGTACTGGGGTGTAGTTTTGGGTAAATACGTGAAATCTTCCCCGCATAATTCTCCCCGGATGATGGGATTATGATGGTCGCTGGAGCATTTGTTTTTAAACTAGGTAAAGCGGTTTCACTAATCTGAACTTTAGCTACTAGAGAGTTATTATTACTCAGCGTTAATAAATGTTGCTGTGCTGGGACCGCATCGCCTTCGTTAGCGAATCGATCGGTTATTATTCCCGAAAACGGAGCGGTAATTTTAAAATAGCTTAAACGAATATCGAGTAGGTTCTTTTCAGCATTATAAATAGCGAGTTGGGTATTCGCTTGATCTAATTCACCTGAACTTAAGGCTTGTTTTTTTACCAGTACTTGAATGCGGTTTCGGTCTGTTTTTGCTTGAGCAATTTGAGCTAATAACTTGGTTTTTTCAGCGCGTAGCAGTCGATCATCCAGATGAACCAGTGTTTGATTTTTGTTAACTAAATCGCCTTCTTTAAATGGAAAAGAATCAATGCGACCTTTTTCCTGATTATATATATTAACCAGCTGATTATAATAAAGTGATCCATACCAGTTATTGGCAGTATTTGATTCTGTTGCTTCGGCATTGACAACTTCTACCAGATGTATACTTTTGTTATTTTTCTCAGCCGCAGTTACTGTTACGACACTACTTGCCGTTATTGCCGTTATAATTATACCGATTAAAAACAACAGTGATATTCGGGGGCGCATTTGATGCAACATCCTGACTTGGATTAATATTCCAGCAATATTAACACTGTGTATTCTCTTCGATCTATAATTAAATCACTAGTGTTTTTTACGATAGAGTAAAAAAACAGGCTATAAGTAGGGGGGTGGCTTTTTACATTTAAAGATATACTCGGAAGATAAATAATTGATGTTTATTTTATAAGAAACTTTATAAACACTTTTTAAAACACTGACTGAATAATACCTAACAAATTATGGCCAAAATTAATCCAGATGTAGATTTCATTCCACTCAATATCGCTGTGATGGTGGTATCAGATTCGCGTAATGAAAGTGATGATAAGTCGGGGAAAATGCTTGAAAAATTACTAACCGCTGACGGGCATACCCTTGCTGAAAAAAAGATAGTTATTGATGATATTTACGAAATCAGGGCAGCCGTGTCTAAATGGATTGCTGATCCAGATGTACATGCAGTAATCACCACAGGTGGTACTGGGTTGACCGGTAGAGATGTTACCCCGGAAGCAATGAAGGTTTTGTACGATAAGGAAATCGAAGGCTTTGGCGAGGTGTTCCGTATGATTTCTTACGCGCTAATTAAAACCTCTACGATTCAATCACGAGCGATTGCAGGACTTGCTAATGGCACCGTTCTTTTCACCCTCCCTGGTTCACCGGGCGCCTGTAAAGATGGTTGGCAAGAAATCATTAAATATCAATTAGATGTGCGCGTAATGCCATGTAACTTAGTACAAATGATGCCAAGGTTTAAAGAAAAATAATATGTCGGATTCTCAAAATACCGGTTCAGCTATTTCAGTAGATCACGGTGATGCCTCTTGTGATGACAAGCAAACATTACTGCCTATCGAAGATGTTTTAACAATCTTGCAAGAGCAGGCAGTAGCTGTTACAAAAGTTGAGAAAGTATCGATATTAAAGGCTCGTGCCCGAATTCTTGCCGAAGACTTAAGCTCTTCTATAAATGTGCCACCAGCAGATAATAGCGCTATGGATGGCTATGCATTTAATGCAGCAGATCTTATCAGAACAAATATCAAACTCGTCATCTAATGGTTTTTTAGTTAGCCAGCGAATTTGTGCGGGTGATGCTGGTAAACCTTTAGAGAAGGGAACCATTGCAAGAATATTTACCGGTGCTCCAATCCCGGAGAGTGCAGATACCGTGGTGATGCAGGAGAACTGCGAGCTTAGAGACGATAGGCTCGTCATCAATTCAATCCCTGAAGCAGGATCGAATGTTCGCAAAGCTGGTGAGGATATTCAAAAAGGTAATGTGATTCTAAAAGCAGGGCACAAACTACGCGCTCAGGATTTAGGCTTAGCCGCCTCTGTAGGAATTTCTGAATTATCTGTCAAAAGACGTTTAAAAGTTGCTATCTTCTTTACTGGTGATGAATTACGTGAGCCAGGTCAAACCATAGGCCCCGGACAGATTTATAACTCCAATCGTTTTACTTTATATGGCTTATTAGAAAGCCTTAATTGTGAAGTGGTCGATTTAGGTATTATCCAGGACACCTTGGCGGCAACCAGGCAGGCATTGCTAGAAGCCTCTGAAAAAGCTGACTTGGTCATGACCAGTGGCGGAGTGTCGGTTGGGGAAGAAGACCATATCCGAAAAGCACTGGAAGAGAATGGCAAATTAAGTTTGTGGCGGGTCAATGTCAAACCCGGTAAACCATTTGTGTTTGGTGAAATTTATAACTCATCAGGACATTCACCGTTTATAGGTTTGCCCGGAAATCCAGTGTCGGTTTTCGCCACATTCTGTCTTTTTGCACGACCCTATATTATTAAAAAACAAGGCTCGAACGAAAAAGCGCCTAAAAGTTTTATGGTAGCAAGTGGTTTTGAGATAAACCAGAAAGAAAAACGTAATGAGTATGCGCGTGCGCGTCTTGTTTATGATGATTCAGGAAAAGCAACTGTCTCGCTTTATCCAAATCAAGGTTCAGGTGTTTTAACTTCAGCGAGTTGGGGCAATGGTTTTGCTTTTATCCCTGCTGAAACACTGGTGAAAAAAGGGGACTTGATTCAATTCACACCTTTTAGTGAGTTATCAATTGGTTAACAGTGTTTTTCAATACCAAATCTAGGCTCAGGAAAAGTGATATAGCTTCTTGTAAAAAAATTTATAAATCTAAAAATGGATAAAAACAAACTAGCAGTCATTTACGCCTTAATCGCAGTGGCAATGTGGTCGACCGTTGCAACCGCATTTAAATTAGGTTTGCAGCAAATGACCCTCTTGCAACTGCTTACGGGTGCGAGTTTTTTCTCCTGGTTAACACTGGGTAGTTTTCTGATTTTGAAAAGTCAGCTCAATTCTGCAATAGTGACAATTCCCAGGAATTTTAAAGCCATTCTGATTTTGGCCATATTAAATCCGGTTCTATATTATCTAGTGCTGTTCAAAGCTTATGA
The DNA here is from genome assembly GCA_963760355.1 of uncultured Gammaproteobacteria bacterium. Taxonomy (GTDB): domain Bacteria; phylum Pseudomonadota; class Gammaproteobacteria; order Thiotrichales; family Thiotrichaceae; genus Cocleimonas. Next base: position 91,990 of record CAVXCT010000035.1, read on the forward strand.
CTTATTACCGGCACAGGTAGCGCAATCACTCAATTATACCTGGGCTATAACTCTGACGATTCTATCGGTGCCGATTTTAGGACATAAGCTCAATAAAAGGGACTTGATTGCTATTCTACTTGGCTATATTGGTGTTGTATTCATTTCCATTAGTGGTCAAAGTATTACAGGGGAGTTGAGCTATTTCGGTGTTTTTCTGGCGCTATTTAGCACCATAATCTGGGCGGGTTACTGGTTATTAAATGCAAGAGATCAGCGGCCCCCTGTGGTTAAGCTTTTTCAAAGCTTTAGCTTCGCGGTACCCATATTAATTATCATCACTCTGGTTGTAGATAAAGTGCCACAAAGCATTGATTTTAAACACTTATTAAGTGTAATCTATATTGGTTTATTTGAGATGGGATTAGCGTTTATGTGTTGGCAAATGGCATTGCACCTGACTGATAATGTAAGCAAGATAAGCACCCTGATATTCCTCTCTCCCTTCGTTAGCCTGTTTATTATCAATCAAATATTAGGCGAGCCATTACGGGCGATGACTTTCTTAGGCTTGGGTTTGATTATTATTGGAATTTTAGTTCAACAATCTCAAACTAAATCTAACAAGACTTGATCAGCGTTTCTTGTAAAAATAATGGAAATAGGATGGAGATATCCATAGGCTTTCCAAGAGATATCTGGCCTTTGTTTAGTCTCAGTCTAGTCTCAATACTTTTATAAATAAACTGGTTTTGTTATTGCTTATATTTTCTTAAAAGTAACGCTATAACGAAAAACTGGACACAGTAATACATCTGTAACATCAACAATAATTGTTTAATAATAAAAAATGTAATCCTAACTAGCCAAAATAGACCTATACTTAGACTAGATGACTCAACTTTAGGGCAGAGTTGAGTATGAAAGCTCTCAAATTAATATGTGTAATTAAACCAACCTAGAACAGTTTAGTGAAAAGAGTTTTGATAGATGAGGAACCACGGTGAATATGGTAAAGAAGTCTTTCACCTGGTAAAGTAACTTCCTCTGATCAGAATTTCCTGCCCTACAAAGTTATTACATCATATGCTTATAACTAGTAAAGCTCTTGAGTATTAACCAATGAAAACAAATAAATTAAAAGAAGAATCAATTCAATCTTATATTGAGACTGAAAGGGATCCTGTTGCACGCGACATTAATCCACATGGTGTACAACTGTCTCAGTTAATTCGCGAACATTATATTAAAGAGAATAAACGACACAATAAATCACTTGAAGTAGATGTTAGTAAAAAACCTATAGAAGCGAAAGATAATTCCTATTCAAACAACTACGACCCTTTAGAAGCTTTAATTAATCGCGAATGTAAAAGCGAACAACTTGAAAAATTTCTTCAATTAGCAAAGGAAGAAAATAAGATCATGGTAATTTTTCTTCTTGCCTTAAATAGCTTTAAAGAATTAAGTGATATCTATAGGCAGGCTATTAGTAATGAGGCTCTTATCATCGTTGCAAAACGTTTAGAATCAATTGTTAGCAAAGATGATTACATCTCCTGGGTAGGTGGAAATAAGTATCTTGTAAGCTTTTTAACAGAAAAAGAAAAGCTTTCGAAAGTCGAAATAATTGCTGAAAATATTACTACAATAATCTCCAGGCCTATGGACATAAATGGATTTAAAATCAATTTAGATGCAACTGCCGAGATTGTTGCTTACCCAATGCATGGTAATCAGGTAAGTATATTATTAGATATCGCTGAAAAGAAAATGTATCAAACAGCACAGCGGCATAAGAATCTATCCTATAGGCAAAAACTATAGTACTCAGCTTATATCTTGTTGCCATATAGAACAGAAGCTAAAACTGTTTTAGCTTGATAGAATCGCACATATTACTAATGCATTTTTTTGAATTCAGCTTCAGAAAAATTACCTGTTTAAATACTACTTAGTACAAACAGTACTGAATCCAAAAACGCAATTCCCACTACATCTAAGTATTCAGAATTATCAATCCTGATTCAGATATCTACACTTTCATTCACTGAATAAAAAGCCAGCATTGGTATGTTGTGGAGAAGTTCATGGCTTTGCTATAGCCATTAGGACTCATATAATGAGATTTTCAGTAAAAAAAATTGATATCGTCAAGCGACTTAATTTTGGTTATTTGGTTTTTTCATACTCATCCGATACTTCTGCCAAACGAATAGTATTAGTTGACCCTGGCGTACCGAAAGGCACTCCGGCAATAACCACAATCCGGTCTCCTAGCTTAACTATACCCTTTCGTTTCGCCATACGAACTGATTTACCAACCATCTCGGAAAAGGAAGAAACATCCTTAGTCTGTATCGAATATACTCCCCATACCAGCGCTAATTTTCGTGCGACATGATCGGATGGAGTTAAACCTAATATTGGAACCAAACCGCGATTGCGTGCAGCGCGGAAGGCTGTTGACCCTGTACTTGTAAAAGTCACCATTGCCACACATTGTCTATCCTTTGCAATTTGGGATGCAGCAATAGCAATAGCATCGGCATCAGAAATTTCACCATCAACAGGATATATTCGTAACATCTTGCGGTAAATCTTGTCCCGTTCTGTTTCAGTGATAATTCGCCCCATTACCGCAACAGCCTCTTGCGGGTAACTTCCCGCTGCGGTCTCAGCAGATAACATCACAGCATCCACACCATCATAAATCGCAGTGGCAACATCTGTAGCCTCCGCCCTGGTTGGAATGGGGTGATTGATCATGGATTCAAGCATTTGGGTAGCAACTATAACTGGCTTGCCCTGAGATCTGGCGACTTCCACGATTCGTTTCTGGATAGAGGGAACGCGTTCAGGTGGTAGCTCAACGCCTAAATCCCCTCTGGCAACCATTATGGCATCAGAGTGTTTGACGATATTTTCAAGATCGTTGAGCACAGAAGGTTTTTCCAGTTTTGCCAGTAATCCTGCTTTATCACCGATTAATTCACGGGCTTCAATCAGGTCTTCAACACGCTGAACAAAAGATAAAGCGACCCAGTCAACTCCAAGCTCAAGAGCATACTCTAGATCTTTACGGTCCTTTTTCGTAAGTGGGCTGATTGGAAGAGATACACCGGGTACATTCACTCCTTTACGTTCCGAGATTATGCCGCCAACAATGACCTCTGTAACCATCTTGGTATCATGTAAGTTCGGTAATACGCAAACGTATCTTACCGTCATCTACCAGTAATTCTTCGCCCACTTTCTGAGCAGCGAAGACTTCGTGGTGTGGCAGATTGACGCCTGTACTATCTCCACGGTGTTCATCAAGATAGAGCGTAAACGTTTGCCCAACTTCTAGCTGCACGTTATCTTCTGCAAAAGTACCAATCCTTAGCTTTAGGACCCTGAAGGTCTGCCAAGATACCGATAGGTCGGCCAATTTCCTGTTCTACTTTACGAATGCAATCAAACCTGGCTTTTTGTTCGTGATGAAGTTCCGTGACTAAAATTTAGTCTGAAGACGCTCACTCCCGCGTCTAATAAACTTCGTATAGAGGCTTCATCACTTGAAGATGGCCCCAGGGTAGCGACAATCTTAGTGCGACGATCGAGTTTAAATGGAGATTCAGTCATTACTTATTTTTCCCTGTAAATTTGAGCTAACCAGCCTCGCCCAGCAGCGAGATTGCTTCTAGGTTTGTGCTCGGTACCAAGTGGCCAATCATAACTTAAATCTTTCTATGCATCGAATCTATGTATGGACGATTAATGATACTCATTTGTTTGCTGTTTCTGGTGCCGAGGTAATTTAGGTCTGGATAAGAATCGACATCAAACCTGCTAGATATCGCGAAATATCACTATCCATTGTTTGTAAATGATTACCGCTGAATATCAAGTTAAGAGCACTAGAGTGATTCAAAGGCTCGATATGCATTGATCATACTTTGGGTGCTGTTTACAAATAGGACTAATGAAGTTGGTAGTTATTAAAAAAAAGTGCCCAGCCGAAGCATCGTCGGAACGCAGTGACGACGACCCTTTAGGATGAGACGC
>CAVXCT010000036.1:0-21107 GCA_963760355.1 uncultured Gammaproteobacteria bacterium
CCAGCCAATCGATTCCCCTGTTTTTGGGGCCCGCCTTTTGGGAATAATTTATGCATATAGTGATTACAACCTCTGTCGCATCCCCATAGTTTTCTGAAATGCTTAATCATGTCTCTTACTGATGCTTGATGACCATGATCTGCGAACCAGTCCCGGATAAAACGGATTATTTCCCAGTGCTCTGAGTTTAATTCCAGACCTTCCTGAGCGGCGAGCTGACGAACAAATTCTTCACTCCATTCGCCAGGGTTGACCATATAGCCTTCGCCGTCGGTGAGTATTTCATTTCCGTTGACTATAATCTGGCGCGTACTCATATTGTGGTAGGCATTGCTGCCTGAGAGCGCATCAGAGGCGGCACCTTCGGAATTATTGCCGCTTTCTGTAAGGTTCCATAGTTCGATATTTATCTCACCATCTAGCCGTCCCTGGTAGCGTTCGATACCTGCGACGATCACTTTGCCACTGCTGACAGGTATATCAAAACAGACTTTTCCGGTTCTGTCCGTTGGCGTTGGTCCTAGCACCTGTTTATCATCGAGTATTATTTCTACGGGTGTACGTTTTAAGGGTACTCCACTGAATTTCATTGTTACGTTTATACAAATCATAATGTTCTAGCCTTCTAAATTGAGATCTTTGTACGAGAGTATGGCGAGATCGTAATGAGTCACCATTCCGACGACATATTTCGATTCATCGCAGACTTCGAGTCGTTTAATAAGTTGAGAAACATTCATTTATATTCACTATATAAGTATTAGGTTATATAAAACAAACGATTAATATCGAAGTTTAATATCGAATATATCGATATTAAAAGGTATCTAAGCGCAGAATCGCATTGCTTTCAAATTTAAGCTTATCAATAATGACTGCACATGAAATTTAATAAAGAAGAACTCTACAATCGTATTACTGGTGACGAAGATGCGCGTGTCTGTAAAGACATACCAGACGACGCTTGTAATGATCAACCGCATAATTTCTTCGCTTATCTATGGGCCAACCTGTTAGGAAAAATTGCAGATGAAATCACCAGCGCCAAACTGGTGATTCCGTGGTTATTTGGATTATTGGGTGTACCCGCTGCATTCACTGGTTTTGTTGTGCCGATTCGTGAAGCCGGTGTGTTGCTGCCTCAACTAGCGGTAGCAGCCGCTGTGCGTAATCTAAAAATTCGCAAATATGTCTGGGTTGTAGGTGCGGTGCTTTCAGCATTGAGTTTATTGGGTATGGCATGGGTTGCAGTGAGTCTGGAAGGCAAAGACGCTGGCTGGATTTTCATGCTGATGCTGGTAATTTTTAGTTTGTCCCGCGGAATCTGTTCAGTCTCTGCAAAAGATGTGCTTGGCAAAACCGTTTCCAAGAGCCGCCGTGGCGCTTTAATGGGCTGGAGCGCGAGCTTGTCGGGTATCGCCATTTTGATGGTGGGCATCTGGATGAGTAGCTTTGATCTTGGAGACTCAAGTCTTAATGTGTTTGCCGGATTATTAATCGCTGGCGCAGTCCTTTGGTTGATTGCGGCAGTGATATTTGCGCGCATAGAAGAACAACCGGGAGCCACAGAAGGTGGCGGCAATGCCCTGGAAGTCGCTTTGCAACAATTACACTTAATCGTTGATGATGCAGAATTCCGTCGTTATGTACTCGCCCGCAGCTTGCTGTTGTCGGTAGCACTAGCGCCGCCTTTCTATGTTCTGGTCGCACAACAAAATACCAAGGCCGGACTCATGGGTCTTGGCGCACTGATCATAGCTAATGGCATTGCATCGAGCATTTCAGCACCAATCTGGGGTTATATGAGCGATTCATCCAGCAAACGCGTGATGGCTATCGCCGCAATAGGTGCCGGGGTATTAGCGCTTTTCACTTGCTCCGCAATCTGGCTCGAATGGAATTTGGTGGTGAATGAAATCGGCTTTGCCATGATCTTTTTATTGCTCAATATTATGCATGGCGGTGTTCGTCTGGGTCGTAAAGTCTATTTGATGGACATGGCAACCGGAGAAAACCGTGCCGCCTATGTCGCCGTATCTAACACCATTATTGGCGTAATGATGTTAGCTGGCGGTCTTATCGGACTTGTCGGTGATAAATTTGGTGCAGTAGCCACGTTGTTGTTGCTGGGGCTGTTGTCTTTGTTAGCCGCTTTTTACATTTTGACACTAAAAGATGTTAGTGATCCTGAATAATGTATCACTTATGGGTAGCGGCTGACTAATGCGTGCCCCAATCAATTATTATTTCTCCATTGCGGCAAACGGAAGGAAAACCGTGAACCCGTACCATCAGTACTTAACACCACAATATCACTGCCATGAAGTTGTACAATGTGTTGCGCTATAGCAAGACCAAGCCCTGCATGATGATCACTTCTTTCCTTATCGTGACCACGATAAAAGCGGTCAAAAATATGCGCTAAATCCGACTCTGGAATACCCTTGCCATTATCCTGCACCGCAATTTCAACGTCATTTTTATTGTCGATGCCCAGCAAGCTTAAAATCAACGTAACCTCACCTTCGGCGGGGGTATGGCGTAACGCATTGGCAACGAGATTTTCCAGCGCACGTTCAATCAAAGCAATATCCGCCATCACAAAAGGCAGACTATCGGCCACCTGCATGGTTAATTTAATACGGCTATTTTTGGCGGTTAGACTTAATTTCTGGATAATGTCCTGCACCAGCTCTGCCAGCGAAAAAGGTTCGCAGTTTAAGCGTATTTCACTCGCATCCAGCTTTGCCAGTTCAAATAACTCTTCAACAAGCTTGGTCAGTCGACGGCTATGCTTGAGAGCAGTATCCAGATACTCGGTTCTGGTGGCGTCATTAAAACTATCGGACTTTAATTTCAGCGTTTCGATATAACCGTGAAGAGCTGCCAAAGGAGTGCGCAGATCATGCGATACATTAGCAACCAGTTCTCGGCGTAGATGATCATGCTTTTTTAAGTCATCCAGTTGCTCACGAATGCGTTCCGCCATTTTATTATAGTGGCGACCCAGTATATCAATCTCATCACTATTGGAGCGTTCTGGGTAAACATCGTGACCGGTAAAACTGCTTTCGCTAAAGTCATGCATTAAACGTGATAGCGTTTGTAAGCGTCGTGTTAGCACCATAAACAATAAAAGGCCCACTAAAAACCCGATTAGCAGGCTAATAAACAACGCTATTGCCGATAACTGCAACAAAAAGCTTTCTTCAAATAAACGTTCAACACGTTCGTATTCTTCACCACGTAAAACCACATAAATATATCTCATCGAACCGTCAGCAAAGCTAACCGGCGCGACTGAAAATATTTTGCGTTTCTCAAAACTGCGAGGATCATCACCCAATAATGGAAATTTTTTACCCTCGGTAAAATCCATCACCGGCTTCATATCCACAGATTTTCGTTTCACTTTTCCCGGATCAGCAGAATAAGACAGGATCTTGCCTTCAGGATCGAGTAAATAAATTTCAATGCTCGGATTAACAACCATGTAATGCGTAAAGGTTTCTTTCAGTGCAACTTGATCGAGCACACCGTTACTCATAAGCTTTCGTTTAGTCAATAGGTTACTGGCCAGATCACGGTTCAGGTTTTGTAAAAATTCCTGTTGATAATGCTTTGTTAGATAGGTACTTAACCCACTGTAGAGCAGACCTATGCCCAGCAACAGCAGAGTTAAGGCTAAAGCAAGTTTGGTAAATAAAGTTTTGCCCATCATCGTTCTAAAAAACGGTAGCCTACGCCCCATACCGTCAGTATGTACTTCGGCATGGTCGGGTCTTTTTCAATTTTTGCGCGCAGCCGGTTGATATGTGAATTCACTGTATGCTCATAACCTTCGTAGTTATAACCCCACACTTGCTCCAGCAATTGCAGGCGTGTAAACACCAACCCGGGATTCATCGCAAAATGCAGTAATAACTCAAACTCTCTGGCGGTTAACGAAATCTCCTGACCTGCAACCGATACCAGGTGTCTGCCAGCATCGATACTTAGCTCACCAAAATGCAAAGGGCTGGATTGTGTCTTGTCTTTTAACTCTAATGCATCGTTACGTCGAAACTGGACTTTGATGCGTGCCATGAATTCAGGAATACTAAACGGCTTGATAATATAATCATCTGCACCTACCTCCAGGCCGATGACACGATCGAGTTCTGAAGATTTTGATGTTAACATCAAAATAGGAACATAATATTCGGTTGCGCGCAGCTGGCGGCATACTTCCAGGCCATCCATTTCCGGCAGCATTAAATCCAGAATCACTAGCTGGTAATCATTCTTTTTAAACATGGCCAACGCCTGTTTCCCATCTGTAGCTATATCGGAATCACAATCAATATCTTTCGCATGTAACTGAATCAGGCTGGCGATATCAGCATTGTCTTCAACGATTAATAGATTATGTTTCATTGCAGATGGATTTCATTGGAGTTGATAAAACTCGTCACTTGAATAATTAACTCATTATAAGTGTATAAAAAAAATATGCATTTAAAAGGAGAGTTCCAGCAAATCCGAAGACCCCTAAAAAACTCTCCGTGTCAACCATAAAAAAGCTTTAGGCAACTGATTTTTATTGCTTAACAAATGTCAATGTGCCAATTTTACGAGCAGCGTCAGAAGTGAAAGACGTATCAACCGGATCAGTTAGCAATCCCTGAATGAAACCACGAGGTATGGTGTCATCGTCAGCAGATAGATAGGTATTGCCATCATCAGTTCCTGCATCGTATGCCATAACATCGATGGTCAATGTATCAACAAAGCTACCTCCAGATAGTAAACTGTCAACATGCGCTCCTGCAAACCAATCGGGGCTCGGCGCAATCATTGTTAAAAACGTAACTTGCGGAAAGTCAGAGTCTGCCTCAATAGTAACACTCTGCTCACCCGGAGAAATAAAGCCACCATCTCCTCTAACTACTGAATGTGCGGTACCTGCGGTAATCGCAGTATCAGCTTCGGCAATAAAAGTAGTTGGATTTCCAGTCTCTGCTATTGTTTCTGTACCTGCACTCGCGGGTTGTCCATTTCCCCAAAGTATTACCTGGCTATTGTGCGTTGCTACAACGATTGGAGAATAATGAGGTGCAGATGTGGGGTTAGGAAACGTACCCGGCGGAATATTTGTCGGGTGTGTTGCTGCTCCCCATGTGCCATTAAATGTAACTTTATACATAGCACTGGTCGGATCATTTGAACCACCACCACAGGCAACTAATAAAGTGAGAGATGATAGTGTGATTATATGACGAAATTTTAACAAATAGTGTTTAAAAAGCATGTTAACTCCTTTGAATGTGATATTGATTGTGATTGTCAGGAAACCTAGCAAAACAAATAAATCAAGCTACACAAATACGTACAGCGTAGCCTGATATATGCATAAGTAGAAATACTACGGGAGACAGTATTACTGTGAGAACTCACATGAACGTCACGAATTTATCACGAAATCATAACGTTTTTACGGTACGTCTAATCGACAACCGCAAAAGTCATACACTTTGATTTTAATTATTTACCCAGGCTGAATACTGGATATTAGGTAAAGAGTAACAATAATCCGGTTAAACGTTACTCTTCTTTGTATTCATGAAGTTTAATAGAACCAGAAAATTCATGTTCTATGAAATCTTCCTTATTAATCCAGTAGTCCGAAGTAATCATGGTGTATCTGTTCGATCCAGAATGGTGTAACTCCCAGACTATTTTTTCTGCATCACTAAATGACTCTTTCCCATTTAATTGCTTTTCAAACAACCTCAGAATGGGGCTATTATCTGCAAGTCCACTGCAGACTGCCTTTAAAGCAAGTTCTTTGGTTACGCTAATACCTGGATCATCCTTAAAACTCAATTCAAATTCCACCTTTGTTGCTTTGGCATGTGGAAATGTTCCGTTAAAAGCAGAATAGAGCAACTGGTTAATGTTAAACAAGGTGTAGTGTAATGCTATGTCTGCGTTTTCTTCCGCTTCATTGTCATACGCCATTTCATGCGACAGATTTTGTATTTGTCCTTCTTTTAATTTGTCCGCTAACTTATATCTCAGCAAAATTTCTGCGGCTTCGTGTGGCTCGAAATCACTTATTGCCATTTCTAACAACGCCTGTAATTCAGCAGGATCCGAATCCTTGGCATCTAAAACTTCTAATTCTTCTAATAGCTTGATGTAGTCATCATTTGTCCAATACCCAGGTATTTTATCGATTGATATGACGTCATCTATATTAATTGTGAATTTCATCTTTATGCATACCCTTTAATCAATAATATCGAAAATTTAGCTTATTGTAGTTCAAATTTACATAGCGTCATTAGCCTAATCACATTTTTTACAGGCAGCATTGGAGCGCGTTTCTTATCCTATCTACCTCGATGTTTTTTATTGGATTTAAAAAGTGCCTCAAAGGTGGGGGGGTGTAAAAAATCATTCGAGTCTGAAGCTGCTGCTGACATAATAAAACCAGTTCGCTTATTTATTCATTACCATGTATTCAAAATAAACTAAAATTAATCACAACATACAAATAAGAGGCAAGATAGATGTTATCAATAGAACTAAATAGAGAGTCCGCAATAGCGGTTTTACAGCTACAAGGCGAATTAAGAGAGAAGGATTTTGATTCAATAGCCAGCGTCATCGACCCCTATATTGAAGAACATGGAAAACTCAATGGCCTGATTATCAACACCAAGGATTTTCCTGGGTGGGAATCTTTTGGGGCAATGGTAAAGCACTTTAAATTCGTCAAGAATCACGAAAAGAAACTTTCTCATGTGGCGCTTGTGACAGATTCTACGATAGGTGATTTAGCTGAGATATTTGCCAAATACTTTGTATCTGCAAAAATCAAACACTTTGCTTTTAATGAGTTTACCCAGGCAAAAGAATGGATAACGGGTAATGAGTAAAAAGCAACAACAAATTTGCACAATGAAAATTTATCATAAGCACCCCCCTGCTTTTAGGAGGTTTTATCATAATTTGCTAGATTTATTTTATTAATATCTTAGGTACCAGTATTTCTGAATTAAAGAGAGATTCTATGAAACACAATCTTAAAATAGCGTTCATCCTTGGTTTTCTAATGAGTCCCGTTACATCTAATGTGTGGGCCGATGAATCCCATATTGGCAAAGGCGCACAATCACTGCCAATTTTTGATGCTCATATTCATTATAAAGAACCCGCCTGGGGCCTTTATCCGCCCAAAACAATTATTGAGATGATGGATAAATCGGGGGTCGCAATGGGTCTGGTTTCTTCTACCCCGGATGAGGGTACGATTATGCTTTGGAAATATGCACCTGATCGTATTGTCCCGGAACTGCGTCCTTATCATGGCGATGCTGGATCTTCAAACTGGACCAAAGCACCCGATATGGAAGGTTATCTGGAAAAACGCCTGAACGATTACCCACACGAAGGTATTGGCGAATTTCATCTGCATAGCGCTGACCCAACAGATCGTCCGTTGTTAGAAAAAGTCGCTGCGATGGCACTGAAACGTGACATTTATATCCATGTGCATTCTGGTTATGAACCCGTCGATTTTCTTTTCTCCATAGAGCCGAAGTTAAAAATCATCTGGGCACATGCCGGCATGAATGAGCCGGCAGACCTTGTCGCTAAAATGATGGGTAAATATAAAAACCTGTGGGCAGATACTTCTTTTAGAGAAAGCGACATACTCGCAGACGACAATTCGATAGATCCAGACTGGCGTAGAGTACTCGAAACCTACCCCGATCGTTTTATGGTGGGGTCTGATACCTGGGTTAATAGTCAATGGGCAGATTATGATGGAATAATCATCCAAAATAGACGCTGGCTTGCGCAGTTCAGGCGAGAACATGCAGAGATGTTTGCTTATAAAAATGCGGAGCGTTTGTTTAAGCGTAAAGTTAAAAAATAAGACTGAAAATCAAGCCAATAATCTACTGCGTTTTTCATTGCCCATCCTTGATTTCGCGGACACAACGAAAGCCGATATAAACCACCGCCATATCACGTGGCTTTGTGACCCTATGTTCACGTAACATCTGTACCTTTCCATACCACCAGGAACCACCTCGCGTGCCTTGGTTGGTTTTGTTGTCATTGGCATTGTCGCCGAGGTCAGTCCATTCCCAGACATTGGCTCCCATGTCATAAAGTCCATTCACCCCTTCAGCACTGGTTGCGACGGGTGCAGGTCCGATTCCACGACTGAGATGCGCAGAGAAGTCCATCGCTGTGGTTTTGCCACAATCGTTTAGACAGTTTGCGCCAGTTGGTGTCATGCCGGTTGGATATTTATAGGTATTACCACGTTCAAAAGGTGCAGCCGGTTGCAGACGTGTTTCGGTATAGGCGGCATTCTGCCATTCAATATCAGTAGGTAACCGCTTGCCTACCCAGCGACAGTAGGCCGCAGCCTCATCAAAATTAATGTGCACAGCGGGAAGTCTCGAATCTGCCACCTCACCGAACGGCGTTCTCCAGTTCCACCCCGGCTTGCGCTGCCAGCCATCTTCGTAGACAAGACCTCCACCATTTTTTTCTGCTGAGGTGACAATACGAGTTGCTTCAACGTAGCTTGCAAAGTCTGCAATAGTAACTTCAGTGCGATCAAACAAAAGTTTACCGATAGATTGCATTTGGCTAGTAGGAGTAGCGGCAAAGACACCAGAAAATGTGCCTGAGACATAGACAAATATAAATGCAAGAACTCGTGCCAGTCTGTTTAATGATGTGCTGAATAAGAAACGCCAGTTGAACATCCGTCTAGTTTTTATTCTAAATTTCTCTATCATCACTACAATCTCTTCAAAAAGTTGCATAGCTATAAATCTCCAGTCATCGTCTGTTACCGTTCTATCAGAAAACAAACCATATAGTAAGGGCTGCCTTAGTGCCTCAGTGCCTCAGTGCCTCAGTGCCTCAGTGCAACAATCAAAGCAATATAAATGACATAACTTAAGGTTATTTGAATACACGATTGCAAAACAATAGACTAAATTGAATTTAATCAAACAGAGGTCATTGGTATGAAATTAAACTTAGGTATCCTTTCTTTAACAATGGCATTGGCGGCAGTGACCCTGTCAGCACAATCAGCGATGGCCGCCGATGTTAAGGTTACCCCACTGGGTAGTATGGAAGGCGAATTTTGCCAGCTGGACCGAGCCATGATTCTGGAAGACCCTGATGGCACCCGCTTACTGTATGATCCCGGCAGAACTGTAGCGGGACCTGAAGATAAACGACTGGGTAAAATCGACGTGGTACTTGTCAGTCATATGCACGGCGATCATGTCGGCGATAAGCATATTAGCGCTCCAGGTAATGGTGAATGTAAAGATACGAAGTTTCCTGTGAATGCACTTCCAAATACCAATGCGGCCAGTATTGCGCATGCAAAAGGGGCAAAAATAATCACCGGTAGCGAAATGCCAAAGTTCTTCGCTACCAAACTGAAAACGCTGGGTGGCGATCCTAAAAATTCTCAGCTGGTTCGATTCGGCGCATCAACCAAAGTCGGTGGTGTTACTATCACTACCGTTCCTGCAACACATTCCAATGGTATAGCTGGCTCTATGATTGCTGGCAGACTCGGTGAATTGCTCAATACCTCTGGCCTAACTGCCTATGCAGGGCCACCCACAGGTTATGTCATTACTTTCTCAAATGGCTTAGTAGCTTATCTATCTGGCGATACCGGAATCACCGCAGAACAACGAACTGTAGTAGCTGATCACTACATGGCAAAATTGGTCGTGATTAATATCGGCGATACTTTTACAACCGGGCCAAAAGAAGCCGCATGGGTAGTCAACAAACTTATCAAACCCGAATCCATTATTGCTTCACATGCCAACCAGCCGTCGACAGCAGGCGGTAAGATTATAGAAGGTACACGCCTGGCGCAGTTTAAGGAAATGTCTGAGGCAAGCGTTCATGTGCCATTGAGCGGACGCACCTTATCTTTTGACGGCAAAGGAAAATGTACTGGCGGTTGCTAGTTTTTTTAGTTTGCACAGGGTAGTTATTACAAGGACTATTAGTAATTGATTCACCCCCCACCTTTGAGGCAGTTTTTTAAAAAAGTGCCTCAAAGGTGGGGGGTGTCATTTTAAAAGCCATATCTAGATTAATTTAACTTAAGTGTTTTCAGTGTTCTATGGCGAACTGTCTTCAATAACTCGGGATCATTAATTAAAGATTTTTTATACGAAGGAATCATTTCCTGTAATTTTGCCTGCCATGCTTTTAATTGCATTTGTTCACTGAAACAACTTTCCAAAACTTCCAGCATTGCCTTGACAGCAACCGATGCTCCTGGAGATGCGCCCAGTAATGCTGACAAACTGCCATCAGCGGCACTGACTACTTCAGTTCCAAATTTGAGTTTTCCACCTTCAGTTTTATCTTCCTTTATTATCTGAACGCGTTGTCCAGCTACTGCAAACACCCAATCATCTTCATTGGCATCAGGGAAATACTGACGTAATGATGCCATCCTGTCTGCGTGAGTTTTTCTCGACTCTTTGATCAGATATTTGGTCAGGTCAAAATTACGGAAACCGGCAATAGTTAAAGGTAATATGTTATCGAAAGTCGTTGATTTGACCAGATCATAATTTGATCCATGCACTAAGAATTTAGTGGTAAAGCCAGCAAAAGGACCAAACAATAATGCGTTACCATCTTCTAAAACGCGCTTATCTAAATGCGGTACGGACATGGGTGGCGATCCCACTGCTGCCTTGCCGTATACCTTGGCATTATGTTTTGCCACGATTTCTGGTTTGCGACAGATTAACCACTGGCCACTCACGGGAAACCCACCATAACCATTGGATTCAGGTATTTCTGATTTCTGTAATAATGGAAGTGCTCCACCACCAAGCCCAAGGAAAACAAATTTAGTGTATATGGGTTTCCTCTGTTCCAGGTTTAAGTCTTCAATCATTACCTTCCAGCGCCCATCTTTTTGTTTTTCAAGATCGGTAACATTGACGTTTAATCTTAAATCAAAATTATCTTGCACCCGCAGATAGCGTGCGAAAGCGCGCGCAATACGACCAAAATTAACATCCGAACCATGAGAAATTCTAGTAGCAGCCACATTTTCATCAGGGTCGCGATTTTGCATCACTAACGGCAACCATTCTCTGATGACAGCCGGATCATCACTAAACTCCATGTCTGCAAACATCGGATGTTGTCGCATTGCTTCAAAGCGTTTACGCAAAAACGCTACATTGTCTTCCCCCCAGACAAAACTTTGATGCGGTACAGGATTGATAAATCTTGATGGATCCGGCAGCGCACCGGTTTCTACACAGTACGACCAGAATTGTAAGCTCAGCTCAAAAGCTTCATTAATAGTCAGCGCTTTGCTGATATCTATAGAGCCGTCTTTTTTAAGGGGTGTATAGTTTAGTTCGCAATAAGCAGCGTGTCCTGTACCCGCATTATTATGACTAGCGGTACTCTCTTTAGCTACATCATCTAATCTCTCAATCATAATGATCTTTAATGTCGGGTCGAGTTGCTTCAGTAACATACCCAGACAAGTACTCATTGCACCTGCGCCAATCAGAACAACATCGATATCTTTTTTATCCATAATGACACCTGCATAAAAAATTATAATATTTACATCTTATTATAATTTAGTTTTACTTTGCTAATTCAAGCTTGGTGTAAGGGTTATTTAGTATGAGAAGTGCTAGTGCCTGATATTGCTATGCTAATCCTAACTACGGACTTATCTATGAGGATAATATTAGTGGTGTCCTAATTTTTATTTTATCGGGCTGCCGCTGCGCATCCTGCTCTCATGAGTTAAATTCAAGGCTGGCTAGATGTGTTTTTATCTTTGCTTACTAGTTTCATATATATTCACAGTCAAAAATCCACGACCACTTGGAATAGCTCTATATGCAGAATTATCAATCCAGAACTGATAACTATTTTTGCTAACGAAAGGCCTGGATCTATATATATGTTTAGGATTATAGCGTCCGCTAGCACACACATCGTTATTCCCTGTGTTCTTCAATAGTTTGATAGCTACAGGTGGAACTTTTATAGCGCTGGGAGTAAAACTGAACAAGTAACATGCATCGACACCGTATATACCTGGATTATCTGTAAATCTAGGATCAGTTTTGTATTTGACAGTTCCTCTAGCCTCTATGAAATATGTTTTTCCGTGTAATTTATATGGATCAGACTTAATTCCATTCTGCCTAACAGTGGTTGTGGTGGTAAATGCAACAGAACCACTTTTATTTAAAGGTTTCTGGCTGGCTATTACAGGTTTCTGTTTAGTTATTAAAGGTTTCTGGTCTGTTTTTACAGGTTTAGTTTTTGCTATTACAGGTTTCTTGTTTGCTTTTTTGAGAGATGGTTTGTCTAACTTTTCAGCCACCAGATATTTCATTGAAGTCCAGCCAGTTTTACCGCGATAGCTGATCTTGCACCTGTTATTTTTGCATGGCCCAAGCTTTTTGACTCCGCGTCCATCAAAAGGGATTGAACCAACCTTTTTACTTTTGGTAGATGACCCTGCGCGGATAAACAGCACATCATCACTTCGAACTCCCTTAACCCGATAAGTCGAGACGGCTGAGGCCTCACGTGCCAGGTATTTCATCGAAATCCAGCCAGTTTTACCGCGATAGCTGATTTTGCACCAGTTGCCTTCACATGGTCCAAGCTTTTTGATATTTTTACCATAGGATGGAATTGAGCCAATTTTTTTGCTTTTTGACGAGGGCCTTTTGCGGATATTAAGAACATCCCCACTATCCAGTCTATAGACCCTGTAAGTTTCAGCAACAGCAGTTTGTATTCCCGAAAATGACAAAACCAAAATGATTATTTTTACGGAAACAAAAATACGAAAATGAAATTGCACCACAACTCCTTGTGTTTGCTTTTAACTTGCTGCACAAAAATTTTTAATGAAGACATGCGAATGTGAAAATACGTATTTTATACTATCATATTATTCGAATTATTTGCTCATGACCCTGCCTGATACGCATATATTATATTAGTCTATGCATTAGATTCTCTAATAGGTTGGCAACCTATTATTATATGCATTCTAACAATAAAGAGTTGCAAACTTTAACGGCTACTGTATTTAAAACTAATGTCATATTCTTATCTTAAAACCACGTTAGAATAGCACCATGACAAATTCAGAAGAACATGACGAACTGCCCAACATCCTGATTAGTGCCTGCCTTCTAGGCGAGCCTGTCCGCTATGACGGTACCGATTTATTTATAGATCACCCTTTCATCAAGAAGTGGTTAGACCAAGGCCGTTTAATCGCAGTATGTCCTGAGGTTGAAGGTGGCATGCCAGTACCACGCGCACCCGCAGAAATCCAAACCGGTGACGGTAAACTGGTTTTGAGTGGAAAGTCCCGAGTTATAGATTCAGAAGGCGAAGATGTCACTAATTCGTTTATAAAAGGCGCATTGAAGAGCTTAAAAATGGCGCTAGACAATGACTGCGTTGCAGCAATTCTTACCGAACATAGCCCTTCTTGCGCGAGCAACAGAATTTACGATGGCACATTTACTAAAACCAAGCGCGATGGTGTAGGCGTTACTACCTCAATGCTTGAGCAGAATCACATCCCTGTATTTAATCAACAACAGCTAGAAGACTTACAGGAATTTTTAGAAAGCGGCTCTTATCTAGATTAATAACTCTCCCATCTTTTAGTTGTGCAAAAAACAAATGTAGAAATCACAGGTATATAAAAAAAGCCCGAATATTGTCGGGCTTTTTAATCGTTCAAAATCCAGGAAATATCTAGATGATTAACCTGCTGACTCTAAAGAGCATCAAGCAAGTAAGTAAGCCGCCAAAAAAAACTCCAAGTCCCCAAACCCAACCTTCTATATCCCATGCTACATAAGTAGCCAATACCCATGTAAAAGCTAAAGCTAACAATAAAATGGCTAATAGTGAGTTTTGTAAAAACCTCGCCAATTTCATCAATATATATTTAATTTTATTTTCCTTCTAACTTAGTGTTTATATTTCTCTAATGAGCTTTATTTTTTAACCTATACACTAAAGTAGGCTCTTATGATAAATAAGTTCATCCCATAATAATTGGAATCGAATAATTGAGGTCAGAGTTGAGATTCCCACACAAACAAAATTGTAATATCAAACCGCCACACGGCATCCAAAAAATCACGGATTTATCCTAGATAAGCGATAGCGCTATCTGGGTTTCGAGATTTTAACTACGAATAGTAGAGGAATTAATTACCTGCCAATATTCATGCGTCAGATGGCGCAAGTTTATCTAACCTGAGTATGCGGGTTTTTGTAGCGATACTATAAGACATTGAGTCTAAATGACTTTTAGCATCCTTGAATTCTTAGTAAAATGTTTGCAAATAAGCTTAATCATGAGCGTTGTGCAATACAAACTTCGCGCTGAATTATTTAGAATCAAATGCACGCCAGAAACGTTTATCCAGTATTGCCTGCTGTTGAGGTTCTGCACCGGGCATACACAACCAGTCCAGTTCCATTTTTTTTAGCTGTTCGGCATTATTTAAAGTTTGCAGACCCAAGCCGGATTCATTCATCTGTTCTAGCTGGAATTTCATGCGTTCTGCTTTATCTTCGGCAGGGGTTTCAGCATCCTTTGCAATTTCAAGTTTGATACAAATCAATCGACGTTCTGCTGTTATCTCGCTGCGATCGACAACCGTTTGAGCAGATTTACGACGTGCTTCTATACGGTTCGAAAAGTCTGAATCATCCAATGTTATCGAATCCCATTTTTGCTCTATTTTCTTAAGTTGCTTCTCATCGGGAGACTCGCCTTTATCCGAAGTAAAGAGTGCTTCCAGTTGAGTACAAAGGTCGGCTTTTTGTCGAAGCGTATCCAGTTGTCTTTTACGCATATTATTAACAATACGGTCATGACATTCATCGAATTGCGAACAGGCATTACGATAATCACGTTGAATGCCCTCAGTCAGTTTTTCGGGTAACTGTTGTGGTAGCTTAGTAATATCTGGCAGCTCATCATAACTAGCCTGTAATACGCTGAATTGATGATCAGCATTGCTCAATTCTGTCGCTGTTTTAGCAAGCTTTTGAATCGCCTTGATGATATCCCTGTAAGCATTCAATTGCTGATCGGTTTCATCTCTTTTCCCTTGGCGCACTTCCTGAATCTTGGTGAAAACTTGGTCGCCCTGTTTTTTAAAATCCTTCCATGCCTTCTGGTCATCCTTGCGCCTTGTAACACCGATCTGTTTCCATCTATGTTGCAGTGTTTTCAGCGCAGTCAGGTTATCTTCTTTTGCATCTTCCTCTGCTAATGCCTCAGCCTGTTTAATTAACGCTTGTTTAAGCTCAATATTGGCATCGTATTCAAGGTTTAGATTGTCGTATACCTCATCCTTAAGCTTTGAAAATTGTTCCCACTGCTTCTGACCGGGTTTGTGTTCGACATCTTTAATACTTGTAAAGTGACTGCTAATACTGCGCGCGCTCGCTTCTACGGCTTTATAATCAGGTTTACTATCTGGCTTACTCTGCTCCGTTAATTCTCGCATCTCTTCAACGTGTTTCTGGCGTTGTGCCAGATTAGTTTTACGTAACTCACGACGCTCATTAAAGAACACTTCGCAAGGATGGTAAACCGTATCTGATGCTTCATTAAATCGCGGCCAGTATTGATCTGAGATATCTGAATTACCCAGTTCTTTCCATTGTTGCTGGAGTGCCTTCATCTCTTTGAAGAGCTTATCAGGATGTATTTTAGAGCCAATCAATTGCTCCATTTGTTCGCATAATTCGACATATTTAGGTTCGGTGGCAAAGCTCTTCCAATCCCCCATATCACCAAAAGTTTCATAGGCTTCTTCAAAACGAGCTTTCAACGCAACAAGATCTTTTCCACTGAATTTATCGAGCGCTTTTTCGACCCTGGCGCACATCTGTTTCGCCCTTGTCAGATTGCCAACTTTGGCAAAATGAAAAATGGAACTGATGTTTTTATGTACCAGTGTTAGTTGTCGTTCGTGCGATTTTGCCGCATCCTGTTTTGCAGTATTCCATTCCGATAACTGTTCTTGTAGTTCAGTTTCAAGCTGTAATACACCGTATGTGGAAGGCCAGTTTATTTTCTTCAGCGCTGAACTCAGAGTACGCACTGGCTGTTGCTGTTGTGCATTCACATCTTCAATATTAGTCTCCTCGGAATCAGTCTCTCTAGTAGCATTTCCCTGCGGAAACACTTGGGGGAACAAAGGAGCAACCTGAACTACTAATTGGATAACACTTTTTAAAACAGCAATCATCTTCTGATATTGATTCTGTAAACCATAATCAGGCTCCGATATAAGCGCCAAAGATTCCCAGTTGAAACGTATATCGTCACGTTTTTCTTGTGTCTCGGATAACAGTTGAATAGATGTTTCAAGGTCTCGGTCGGCAACGTGTTCAAGCAAGACCTGAAGTTCATAAACGATTTCATGCTGCGACTCTTGGGTCACTTTAACAGTCAATCGCTCCTTATATTGCGCATCGAGAATATTTCTAGCGACCTGGTATCGCTGTTTCAACTCGCTTTCTATTTCAAAATCGAGACTATCCCAACGCTTGCAGTGGGCTAAACACCTAGGCATGAACTCCGGTAGCCATTCGTCTCGACTGGATAGATATTCGACTTCTTCGATCAGCTCATTTACCGTAACTAGGTTCTCGGAGTGCTTGCGCTCCAGACTTCTGAACTCATCTATCTTTGTCTTGATAATACGTTCTGCATTCTTGTCTTTTCCACGCAAGA
This sequence comes from uncultured Gammaproteobacteria bacterium, assembly GCA_963760355.1. Lineage (GTDB taxonomy): Bacteria > Pseudomonadota > Gammaproteobacteria > Thiotrichales > Thiotrichaceae > Cocleimonas. The sequence continues at coordinate 16,847 of CAVXCT010000036.1, forward strand.
TCTTACGAGCAGACTCAAGGGTATCGATTCCGGTCAGCATTTTTGCAATCTGCTGGCGTGAATCGGTAAAAACACTAGCTGACAATACATTTAAAAGCTGATGAGAAGAAAGTCCCTGTATCGCCTGATCACGTACAGCAGCTGTTTCAGCGTGTGCAGCAACACGCACGCTCAATTCAGGATAACGCCTGAGAATATCATCGAATTCCTGCGGGTTGAGGCTAGCACTCTCGCCGATTAACTCATCCAGTCTTTTCGATGCTGCTGCAGACACAGTTTCAGTCTTGTTGTCATTGCCATGCTTTAACGATATTTCATGCAATGCAGGCGCTGACATTAGTTTATTGATCGCTGCAATACAGACGGTGGCATCGTCATCATTGCTAGCCATTTGAGCTAAATTCTTCTGATGCTCTGGATTTTCACTATCAAAAGCAGCGATAGCTTTCAGGCGTTTTTCAACGGAATTACTCTTCCAGGCCGGTTTAAAAAGGTCAGCTAACATAGTTTTCCATCTGTTTATATTTGATCGAAGATATTTACCATAGGGATCTATTCTAGAGTTAATTATAAATCAATTCGACGTTAAATAAGCGCGGTATGTCATCAGTTAGGTTTTTTCCAGGCAGTTATGAAAATGTAATAGGTCGCCCTCTGAATTACTTATTGATGCGGCTTCGCCTTACCCTACGGTTCACCTTTAGTAATAACAGAGGAAATCAATTAAGTGCCAGCAATCATACGTCAGATGGCACAAGCTTATTTACAGGTTATCGCGTTGAGGCTCTGCATAATACTTTTGATTCATATCAAAACTTCATAATACTGAAACAGGTTTAATCTTCTTTGTACACAACAGAAACAACTTATACGAAGAATAAAAACTAAAAACACCGTTTTTGCAGTAAAGTAATGTACTCTTAAAGAGAATATAGGCAATAAAAATAACACTCCGTTAATGAATGATAAGGAATAATAATCGAGGGTAAATTTATGTTGGGTAACCGTTTCGATGATGCCGTTTGTATCTTGCTAGCAGGAGGTAAGGGCTCTCGCCTTTATCCATTAACTGCTGATCGCGCCAAACCGAGCGTTCCTTTTGGTGGCAAATACCGCATTATTGATTTTACCCTAAGTAACTGTTTGCACTCTGGTATTCGGCGCGTGCTGGTGCTAACTCAGTATAAATCACATTCGCTGCAAATACACCTTTATGATGCCTGGTCGATCTTCAATCCTGAACTTGGAGAATATATAACCGCTGTACCTCCACAGATGCGCACTGGAGATTCCTGGTACAAAGGAACGGCTGACGCTATTTATCAGAATATCTGTTTGCTGGAGAGCAGTGGCGCTAAAAAAGCAGTAATTCTGTCAGGCGATCACATTTATCGGATGGATTATGGCGCCATGCTACGAAACCATAATGAGTTGGAGGCAGACCTTTCGATAGCCTGTATGCACGTACCCGTTACTGAGGCGAGTGCTTTTGGCATTATGACCATTGATGAACAGAGCCGGGTGATTGAGTTTGAAGAAAAACCCGAAAACCCTAGCGGTATACCAAACGAAAAAGAATTTGCACTAGCATCTATGGGGATTTACATTTTTAACATGGATGTATTAGTAGAAGCCTTAAGCAAAGACAATGTTAATCCTTCATCTTCGCATGATTTTGGCAAAGACCTTTTACCTCAGCTGATCAAATCGCATCATGTGGTTGGCCATGAGTTTGGCACTAGTGAGGGACGGGTAACACCAGATCGGTACTGGCGTGATGTTGGTACGATTGACTCCTATTTCGATGCCAATATGGATTTGCTTTCGCCGCAACCTCCGTTGAATCTTTATCAGGAATCCTGGCCAATACGCTCTTACAATGGTCAGCATCCACCGGCTAGAATAGTAACGCCTAATGATAACTCACATGGTGATATTAAAAACGCCATTATTGGTAGTGGTTCAATGGTAATAGATGCAACCATTATTAAATCTATCCTGTCCGCGAATGTGAGAGTAGAAGAAAATGCACATATCGAATCCAGTATTATTTTTAATAATGTAAAAATAGGTGCCGGTGCTAAATTACGCGGCTGTATTGTAGACAAGCATGTACGAATACCTGAGGGAATAACAATAGGCTATGATAAAGAGCAAGACGCAAAAAACTTTCATATCTCGGATAATGGGATAATTGTTGTACCTAAAGATTTTGGTTATTAATTTAATAAATACAAAATATTTTGACCCACCCCCCTACTTTCAGGCACTTTTTCCTGGAGAGTTTGAAAAAATCAAATCAGAAATCGATGTTACTCTGACTACCATTATTACAAACCACAACACTATTCAGGCAAGAAACCACCCGCTTGCATATTCCATAATTTTGCATAGTGTCCGGTTTTGTCAGAATTGTCAGAACCATCAGTACTTTTATTTGCGAGTAATTCCTGGTGACTGCCATCTTCAATGATTTCACCGTTATCAAATACTAAAATCCGATCCAAATGTGAGATGGTTGAGAGTCTGTGTGCAACAATGATCACCGTTTTCTTCTTCATCAATCGTTCCAAACCATCCTGGATTTTCCTTTCAGTGATTGAATCTAGCGATGAGGTGGCTTCGTCTAAAATCAGAATAGGAGAGTCTTTAAGAATCGCGCGCGCAATCGCAATGCGTTGGCGTTGTCCACCCGAAAGTTTTACGCCGCGTTCTCCGACTAATGAATCGTAGCCGTCTTCGGTTTGTAAGATAAACTCATGCGCATTGGCTTTTTTAGCCGCTTCGATAACCTCCTCGTCGCTTGCGTCTAGTTTGCCGTAGCGAATATTTTCCATTAAGGAACGATGGAACAGCATCGGATCTTGCGGAATTAACGAGATATTCTCACGCAAGCTGTCCTGGGTAACTTTCTGAATATCTTGTCCGTCGATACTAATCACACCATTGTCTGGCTCGAATAGGCGTAATATCAAATTAACAAAGGTAGATTTTCCTGAGCCTGAAAAGCCCACCAAGCCGACTTTTAGATACGGCTCTATATTTACATCCATCTGCCTGAATACTGCCAGACCTTCAGGGTAAGTGAAGTCTACTTTCGTGAACTTAATATTTCCCTTGCTGACTTGTATGTCTTTAGCGCCCGCTTGATCTACAATGTCATGGGGTTGAATAAATATCGATACACCGTCCGAAATATTGCCAATGTATTCGAAGAACTCGAGAAAACTGCGGCTAAGCCCGCGCGCAGCTTCGATTAACATAATCGAAATACCTGCCACCATGGAAAATTCACCCACAGTCATGCCGCCTTCAGACCATATTTTTAAGGCGTAACTGACCATCGAAACCATCAGTACCATCGCTGAAACAAATTGAAACCAACGCATTTTTTCCATAAACCAGAAGTTACGTTTGGCCGCTACGATTTCCTCATCAATAAACTCGCCAAGGTAATCCTCTTCAAATTCACCGCGGGCGAACATTTTGGTGTTCATCATATTAGTCACTGAATCGACCACTTTACCCGTAACCTTTGAGCGTGCCGCCGCAAATGTTTTTGAATAAGTTTGGCATTTTCTGGCTAGTAGTAGCGAGATAGATACGTATAAAACCAACCAAACCATCAATACCAACGCCAGTTTAGGAATCGTACCAAATAAAATAATCAGGGCTACAGTAGACTGAATAATTAAAGGATAGAAAGTAAAACAAATCGTCCATAAAGAATGCATGCAGCTGGTGGCGATTTCAGTAATCCGGTTTGCTAGTGAGCCTGCAAAATGGGAGACAAAATAACGATGCGAATGGAACTGAAGGTAACGAAACAGTGACCTTCTGATGATGGATCGTAAGCGCGGCCCATTACTTACCAATATTGCACCACTTGCCCTGCTAAACAGCACAATACCTAAATTTAAAAACGCAAAAAACACCAGAGAATCGTAAGCCGCATCAAACACATCAGCACCCGTTTCGTTCGCCAATGTTACCGCGTCGATAATCTGCTTAACTGCATAAGGCAACATGATAGTACAACTAGCCTGAGCCGCCTCAAAGCTTAGAATACTGACTATCGCCAGCGAAATCTTGCGATAAAAATACAGTGCAAAAGGCCATGGCGTACGGGGAAGTTTTGGTGCTTTATCGGCAATGGTAAAACTTGAATTCATGCAATGAAAACCCTATAGAGGTTTCTATAAATATTTCATTATGGGGGCGTTGTTTAACTATTAAAAGACGTTAATAGATACTAATAAAT
>CAVXCT010000037.1:0-28823 GCA_963760355.1 uncultured Gammaproteobacteria bacterium
ACCACTAAATCATCATCTTTTTAAATTAAACTTAAATATTTTTCATAAGAAAAATCACCCTCCTACTTTATAAGGCTTTTTATTATAAACAAAGGAAAGCCTTACCCTTCGGGTCGTCGTCACTACGTTCCTACGTTGTCTTCGCTACGCTTCGGCTTAAGCCTTTTTTCAGCTAGCGCATTGAGTTAATGCTTATTAAGCATTATTCTCATCGTTTATATAAACTTATTAATCAGGCAAAGAACTCAATGAAGAAACGCGCGCCACAAAAAAAGAACCCTAACCTTCATTTGCTATGGCCGACGCCAATCCTGATTAAAAAATTTGGCCAACACCAAAAAGTGAACAAGGAGTTGCTAGAACTCTTTGATAAACATCGCAGTGCACACCAAACGGTAAAGTCCGACATGTACGCAAGCACTGATGATATTTACGCGCAATACAAAGACAATCCAGCGATACAAAAGCTGGTAAAATTTATCATGGATGGTGTTTTTGAAATCGCCAGCGAAGTCAACGCACCCTACTGGGGACAAGCCAAAGATATCAATGTTGAAATCACCGGCCTGTGGTTTCAAATAGCCAATGGACACACCTTTCACGAAACGCACGTTCACGGAAATTGCGCGTGGTCTGGGGTTTATTACGTTCAATCGGGTGATGCGGATAAATCAGCTGAGGATGTCGAAAAAGGAAAAATACCCAATGGCGTAACACGCTTTTATGGCCCCAATATGGAAGCCACTGCAGGCGGACACGGCGAGTTTGGCAATGTCTATCTACAAGATACCCATTTCGACTCATACCCGGAAGACGGCAAACTCGTAGTCTTCCCACCGCATATTAAACACATGCCATTTCCTTACTCAGGCAAAGAGGATCGAGTGATTGTTTCGTTCCATGCGCGAATTCATAACTCTTCTGGGTTTAAGTATGGATATACGAATTCGTAGTTAACGGTTATTTACCAGACAAATATAAAATGACACTACCACCTTTCAGCCTTTTTATTAGTCATTAATTTTCAAACCAACGCAAATGCAATCGCATAAACGATTAAACCAATAAGAATAGTTTTGAAAGTATGCTTAGTTCTCCATGCCGTAATCACCGCTGCAACCAACGCGTATAAATAAGGATTGCTCCAGGCAATATCTATCTTGTCATCATGCACCAAACTGGTTTGCGCAATTATCGCCGTTAACACAGCTATGGGAACAAACTCCAAAGCCCGTCCTAATAACGGAGGAATACGAAATTTACCCGCCATTGCAATGGGTAAATACCTTGGAATGAATGTCAGCGCCATCATACCGGTAATCAATAACCATTCATTCATTGCTGCCACCTTTGTTTGCGCTGACACTGGTATCGACGACGACTCCATCAACAACTTCAACATAGCTATCACGAGATAAAAACAAGCCCACCAAAATAGCCAATAAAGACGAAAATAACAAACCCGTTTGATGTGGCCAGCTAAAGGTCAAAAGTGCAGAAACAAATGCAGTTCCCGCACAGGCCCATTGCGTTTTATTTTGCAAGATAGGAACGACGATCCCCACAAAGGCAACCACCATAGCGACATCTAATCCCCACTTGGTTAAGTCTGGAACCTGCTGTCCAAGAAATACACCGATCAAGGTACAACACTGCCAATTGAAATACATGGCGAATGCAGCTCCTAAGTAATACCTTTGGAAATTAGGCAATCCGGGTTCATCTAACAAACGTTTACTTAGCGTCGCGTAAGCCTCATCGGTCAGCCAAAACGACATAATTAAACGCAGATTTTGCGGCAGTTCACCGACTAAGGGCATCATACTGATCGAGTACAACATATGCCGGAGATTGACGATAAACACAGTAAGTAAAATAACGGGTAATGCCGCACCAACTCCTACCAAAGTCACCGCTACGAATTGAGAAGAACCCGCGAAAACAAACAACGACATACCGATAGTCGCCATTGTAGAAAGCCCATTCGCCTGAGCCAAGGCACCGTATACAATACCAAAAGGGGCAGCAGCAACCAATAGAGGAATAATATCCCTGGCACCTTGCCAGAATAATTTCGTGGTTTGTTTCATAGGCGCAAGTGTAATGTATTTATGCCATTCAACAAGGCACAGATTTTTATATTTTATTCACAGACAGTTGAGACTACATGGATTTAATCACCCCCCTACTTACCATGAGCTTTCCATTTCGTTTTTAAAATGGATAACTCATGTATACCAAAGCTTAAAGCTAGTTCGCCGATAGGCGATACTAGATTTTAGCGTGAATTTAGACATTTTTTAAAATGTTGGGCATTTTGCTTAAAGCAAACCACGCTCAGCGAATGAAACAATATCATCGCCAATTATAAAGTGATCTAGAACTCGCACATCAATTAATTGCAGCGCATCTTTAAGTTTTTGCGTGATCATATTGTCGCTTTGGCTTGGTTCGGCCACACCTGAAGGATGGTTGTGCGCTAGTACAATTGCTGCCGCATTATGATGTAGAATCCGCCTGATAACTTCTCGCGGGTGAACACTTGCGGCATCAATAGTACCTCTAAATAATTCTTCATACTCGATTACTCGATGTTTATTATCCAGGAATAAACAGGCGAAAACCTCGAAGGGATATTGTTGCAGTCGAGATTGTAAGTACTTTTTTACATCGCTGACATTACTCATGGCATCGCCGCGATGAATCTTTTCTTCGAGGTAACGCCGACTCATTTCAACCACCGCTTGCATTTGTACAAACTTTGCCTGTCCTAAACCCTTGCTCCGGCAAAAACTTTTTTCATCAGCACTGAGTAAAAGACTCAAACCACCACTTTCAGCGAGTAAATCCCGAGCCAAATCGACCGCTGTTTTACCTTTAATTCCGGTACGCAAGAATATAGCCAGTAACTCAGCATCGGTTAACGCTTCTGCGCCTTTATCGAGTAATTTTTCGCGGGGTCGGTCTTCGACGGCCCAATCAGTTATTGCCATAAGTACGGGGGTGTTCCTTTTTCTTTTTTTTGCAGTTTTTTTCAGATGAATAAAGTCAAATCTATTCGATTCATCTCGTCACGTAACATGCAAATTGCTCAGGTAATTTGGTATTGTTTGTTATAATCAGGTCAATTATGTCATTTATAACTAATAAACAAATACTTATAGGGATAAGCGGTGGTATTGCCGCTTATAAAACCGCCGAATTAGCGCGTCAGTTAATCAAAAACGGAGCAGATGTCAGGGTGTGTATGACAAAAGCTGCCTGCGAATTTATTACGCCCCTCACCCTTCAAGCACTAACTGGAAACCCGGTACATACAGATCTTTTGGATGTAGAAGCAGAAGCTGGAATGGGCCATATAGAACTGGCACGCTGGGCGGATCTTATAATAATCGCGCCAGCCAGTGCAGATTTTATGGCGCGACTGGCCTCACGGTCACGCAAATGACCTACTTTCTACAATTTGCCTAGCGACAGATGCTCCCATCCATTTAGCCCCGGCTATGAATCGATTGATGTGGTCTAACGCTGCAACTCAGCAGAACGCCCAGATATTACAGCAACGAGGTATTATCTTACACGGCCCTGCTGAAGGTGAACAAGCGTGCGGAGAGACTGGTGCTGGAAGGATGCTTGAGCCTCAAGAATTGGCTAATGCGCTTTTAGCTTTAGAGCAAAACACGAAATCCTCAACTAACTTGCTAAAAGGCAAAACGCTATTATTAACCGCAGGCCCAACGCGTGAAGCGATTGATCCTGTGCGTTATATTACAAATCGTAGTTCAGGTAAGATGGGATACGCGATTGCATCAGCCGCACAACAAATGGGAGCAAACGTAATCCTTGTGTCTGGCCCTGTTACCTTAGAAGCACCAACTGGAGTTGAAACACATTTAGTTGAATCTGCCAAAGAAATGCATGCAAAAACACTCGCACTTGCGGATAAAGCAGATATTTTTATCGCTACCGCAGCAGTTGCTGATTATTCGCCCGCCAATCTAGCTGATCAAAAAATTAAAAAGTCTGAGGATGACTTATCCTTAAAACTTTCCTACAACCCGGATATTTTATTTGATGTATCTCATAAATATCCTGATCTGTATAGTGTAGGCTTTGCTGCTGAAACTGAAAATCTGATTGAGCATGCAAAAGCAAAAATGCAACGTAAAAAACTGGATATGATTATTGCCAATTCAGTGGGAGATAATAAAGGCTTTGATAAGGATACCAACCAGGTTGAAATTCTCTATAAAAATGGAGAAAAAGACAGGCAGATTTCGATTCCTGAAACTAATAAATCTGAATTAGCTTTTAAAATAATGAAGCTTATATCTCAAAGCATTGTAAACAGTTAAAACAATTCAGACTTAGCATTACTTAACATTCTCAAAATATAACACCCAAACAAGGGCTATACACTATAATGCACGAACCAAATCACACCATAGACTATATAATTCTTGATGACCGCATCGGTGATACAATCCCTTTACCTTCATACGCAACTTTAGGTTCTGCAGGTATGGACTTAAGAGCTTGTATTGATGAGGCTTTGGTGGTTAAACCGGGTGAAACACATCTAATACCTACCGGAATTGCAATCCATATTGAGGATCCATCAATTGCAGCAACCATTTTACCCCGTTCTGGTTTGGGTCATAAACATGGGATTGTTTTGGGTAATTTGGTAGGACTCATTGATTCTGATTACCAGGGCCAGTTATTTATCTCATGCTGGAATCGTGGTAATAATGAATACACCATCGAATCTGGTGATCGTATTGCACAACTGGTGATCATTCCAGTGATTCAGGCAAAACTAAAGCAAGTGGAATCATTTGATGATAGCGATCGAGGAGCTGGTGGTTTTGGCCACTCAGGTCAAAAGTAAAGAAATCAAGAGCGAGATCAACAAAGACATTTTCAAAGCCTATGACATTCGGGGTCAAATAGGTAAAGAATGGTGTTCTGATAATAATTTTCACGATGCTCTTTTGATTGGGCAAGCAATTGGCAATCAACTGCTCGAACAAGGCTCACCGAATATTATTATTGGTCAAGATGGATGAATTTCTAGCGAAGCTATTTCTCAACAACTGATCAAAGGGCTTCTCAATTCAGGCTGTAATGTCACGGATATAGGTTTAACTGCTACTCCCGTTGTTTATTACTCCTTGAACAATCTCACAATATCCAATGCAGCGATGATCACGGGAAGCCATAACCCACCTGATCATAACGGCTTAAAAATTGTTTTCGATGCACAACCTCTTTCCACTGCAGCCATTAATTGTTGTATTTGGATATTGTCAAAAATGATTTCCCAAAAGTTAAACCTGGGACGGTTCGCAACTGAAGAATACAAACTTAGACTCGCAAGCCACCATGAATCAGTTGAACTGATAGAACAGTTTATTATTCCCCGGGGATGACCTTAACCTTCTTGCTGGGCTCAGAGTAGAATATGATGATGGTTACGGATTTATTCACGCCTCAAATACAAGCTCTAGTATTGGTCTTCGCTTTGAAGGAGCGACTGAAGAACACTTAAATGAAATAGAAAATCAATTTAAAGCTGTATTTAAACTTATAGACTACAAACATACGCTACCTTTTTGGTTATAATCTCTTTCTTTTCTTTATTCACTGTAAACTTATTCATTTCAATTAAATAAAATACTAACTAAAAAGCGAATCTCTAACTATGTCTGTCGAAGATGCCAATCAAACTGCCCATATTTTAACCGAAGCCCTACCCTATATTCAGCGTTATGCGGGTAAAACTATAGTCATAAAGTATGGCGGAAATGCCATGACTGACGAAAACCTCAAAAAAGGTTTCGCACAAGATGTCGTTTTACTTAAGCAAGTCGGGATTAACCCCGTTATCGTTCATGGTGGCGGTCCACAAATTGGTAAACTACTCGATCAAATAGGAAAAGAAAGTAAATTCATCGAAGGTATGCGAGTCACAGACGGTGAGACCATGGATGTCGTACAAATGGTTTTAGGTGGTCTGGTGAATAAACAAATTGTCAGCAATATCAATCAAGCGGGTGGCCGGGCTGTTGGATTGACTGGAAAAGATGGCGATTTGATTCTCGCTAAAAAGCTCAAGATAAAAAGTAAAGCCACTGAATCTCAACCCTCTGAAATTATTGATCTAGGACTCGTTGGTTCCGTAGAAAAAATCAATCCAGATATAGTCACTTTGCTGGATAGTGAAAACTTTATACCTGTTATTGCACCCGTCGGTGTGGGGGAAGATGGTACATCCTATAATATTAATGCCGATATTGTTGCCGGTGAGATGGCAGCGGTTTTAAATGCAGATAGATTATTATTACTCACCAACACTCCCGGTGTACTCGATAAACAAGGTGACTTGTTAACGGGTCTCAATAAAAAAGATGTCGCAAGACTCATTGATGATGGCACTATTAGTGGTGGCATGCTACCTAAAATCCAGTGTGCTTTAGATGCAGTAGATGCAGGTGTTGAATCAGCGAGTATTATAGATGGACGTGTTCCGCACGCAGTTTTACTCGAATTGCTAACCGATGAAGGTAAAGGTACTCTTATTAATAAATGAAAAATGAATAGATGAGAATCAACAGATAGGATTCATCACAGGCTTTTGACATTACTGTGACCAACCTTATCTAGGTGGTCGATCTGAGATCAACTTCGCTTCAGGAACAGAATCAATAATAGCGGTGATGATATCCAGCATGACCCCTTTTACCGGCCGAACAGATATCCAGAGTAAATTCATTTTGAGATTTAAATCTGCAAAAACCACCACATCTTGATAGCGGTGTAATACAGCGTTGAGATTATCCAGAGTTTGTTTTTGATGATCAGAAGGCGCCATATTCAGTTTGGGAATCATAATCATGAAATCCCCCAGATAGTTACCAGACTCATCTTTAGTAGGGACACGTTTCCATAACGGCGAATTTGGCTTTATTTCTAACGTATGTTTGAGATCTGATTGTTCTTTTTCGTTAAGCGATTTGCTCATAAAAACAGTATAAGAGCAGTTAACTTTATTTTCAGATTTTTTTTAAGGCTTCACTTAGGATCTCAGTTGGCCAAATTTTTAGTGCACCACGATACAAGATCGTGATGTACATTTATGGCTTTCTATTGTTTGTATTATTATTTTAGCCTGCCTATTAACTGGCTTTCGACACAGGTGGAAACATGTTTGCAATACGGCTAGCTGTGGAATCCATTCTGCGAGATATTTTCCGCACCTCTGGATCTTTTATGAATTCAGAGAGGCTGATGCTATCGAGGAATTCGTAAAGCCTCTCACTCAAATCATTCCATAAATGATGTGTCAAACAGCGCTCACCTTTGTTGCAATCTAGGTTGCCTTTGCAGCGTGTACTATCGATTGACTCATCAACTGCGACCACAATATCAGCAACACTGATTTGATTCGCGGGCTTCCCTAAACGATAACCACCTCCAGGACCTCGTACGCCTTCAACCAAACCAGTCTGGCGAAGCTTGGCAAAAAGTTGCTCTAAATAAGATAATGATATGCCTTGGCAGTTTGAGATGTCGGCCAAAGTAACGGGGCCATCTCTATCGTGAATGGCCAGGTCCATCATTGCGGTAACCGCATAACGACCCTTAGTTGATAATTTCATGTTGATCTCCCGGTTGGTGCAGGACCTTAACGCCAAACCACTAGCTAAATAAACTGCGTATGATTTCCGCTAATACCCTACTAATTTACTAGGGATTTTAAACAACCAAGGGTTTTTGTCAAGTATTAGCGGCGACCATATGTATAATTTATTTGATGTTTTAATCAATAATTTTTGTGGGTTTATTATATATTTTTAAATTAAAACTATTTTTACGTGAAATATTACTTGTCAACTTTAAAAGAATGTCCTTGATGTTCGAGGTACCCCAGCCATTTATAAAGAAAACGATTTAAGCGCCAACGGCACAATAAGACATTATCAAACTGTTTTTCCCATAGCCGAATATCTCGACCGGTAATTCTACAATTACGGCTAACCACGTCGGCCTGACGTGAATCATGATAAATCTGCACCTTTAAATCCGGGCGTCTTTCTTCATCCTCAAACAGATAAGTAATCATTAAAAGCGTCGTATGACGCGACCGTTCGATGACTTTCAAACTAACCGGAACACCACCTTCTACCTTAGAAATTGTTTCATCAGGTAGTTGACGAATATCGCCACAGAAGAGTCGAAGACGTATATAATTGCCCTCATACATATTCATTAAATCAATGAATGAATGTGGGCGCGGTGTAAATGCGTCTGTATTTTTATTTTTTACTTCCATTTAATCATTTTAACATAAGCGATCATGTACTACAGCAAACCAATCAAACTTCAGCCAGTAAAAACTCAACCCTTTACTGACCAAAAACCTGGCACATCCGGTTTAAGAAAAACAGTTAAAACATTCAAACAAACTGACTATTTACAAAATTTTGTTCAGTCTATTTTTAACTGTCTGCCAGACATAGCAGGATCAACTTTGATCGTTGGAGGTGATGGTCGTTACTACAATCGAGAAGCAATCCAGATTATCCTCCGCATGGCCGCAGCCAATAAAGTTGGCAAGATAATTCTTGGCCAAGGTGGTATTTTTTCAACACCAGCGGCATCTCACATGATAAGAAAAAATAAGGCACTTGGCGGCATTATACTTTCTGCGAGTCACAACCCTGGCGGCATGGATGGTGACTTTGGTATTAAATACAACATCAGCAACGGCGGCCCTGCTCCCGAAGAATTCACCGAAGCTGTATTTGAAGCCTCTAAAAAAATTACTGAATATCGCATCGCAGGAATCAAAGGCATACCACTAGACATCATTGGAGAGTATTCGATTGATAGATTACAAATTGAAATTGTCGATCCGGTTTCTGATTATGCTGAATTGATGGAATCCTTATTCGACTTCCCTAAAATCAAACAACTACTGACATCGGATAAATTCACGATGTGTTTTGACGGAATGTATGCTGTCAATGGCCCTTATGCAAAAAGGATTCTGGAGAATCAACTCGGTGCTAAAGAAGGTACTGTAATACGTGGAGAAAGTTTGCCAAATTTTGGGGGTGGACATCCAGACCCAAACCTTGTTCATGCGAAACAATTAGTTGATTTAATGTACGACGCTGAAGAAACCGGTAGTTCACCTAACTTTGGTGCCGCTTCGGATGGCGATGGTGATCGCAACATGATTATGGGTGATTATTTCTTTGTCACACCCAGTGACTCACTTGCTGTTATAGCTGCTAACGCACATCTGATTCCTGCTTATAAAGGTGGTTTAAAAGGTATCGGACGTTCGATGCCAACCAGTCAGGCGCCTGATCGTGTCGCTGAAAAATTGGGTATCCCTTGTTATGAAACTCCTACAGGTTGGAAGTTTTTTGGCAACCTTCTGGATGATGGACGTATCACCTTATGTGGTGAAGAGAGCTTTGGCACGGGTTCTGATCATGTTAGAGAAAAAGACGGTTTATGGGCTGTTTTATGCTGGTTAAATATCCTCGCAGAACGCCAACAAAGTGTTGAAGATATTGTACGCCAGCACTGGGCTGAATATGGTCGTAACTACTACACCAGACACGACTATGAAAACATCCCAAGCGAAGCCGCAGATAAATTGATTCAGAATTTACAAAACAATATGGATTCTTTGGTCGAAAGAGAGTTCAATAACCGTAAGATTACTACCGCGGATAATTTCACTTATAACGATCCAGTTGATGGCAGTATCAGCGCAAACCAAGGTATACGTATTTTGTTCGATGATGATTCACGTATCATCTTCCGCCTGTCTGGAACAGGAACTGGTGGCGCTACCTTACGTTTGTATATGGAGCGTTACGTTGAAGATATAAAACATCACGATCTGGATACCCAGGAAGCGCTTTATGATTTGATTGAAACAGCTGAACTGATTGCTAATATTATTGGCTTTACAGGTCGTGATGAACCAACTGTCATTACTTAACATAGCTCACTTATCATAGGCTGCATAACAGAAAAACCTATTAAAAGTGGGGGGGTGTGTTTTCTATTCTACCCCTCCACTCATAAAAGACTTAACTGTCAAATAATATCAGGGCTTAATATAGGTATAACCCTGCATCTGTAGATTCGCTAACTCTGCTACACCACTAGGCACAATATCAGACTGCTCAACATTATATAAATCGTTATTGATATCGACTTTTCTACCTTTTACGGTATTCGCACAAACATTAAATGCAACACCCTGGTCTTTTAAACCATCTATTTTTGCCGTCATTTTATCGTTAGCATTTGCATGCTTGAATTTAGTTAATTTTTCTAAGGCATCTGGTTCGACTAGCAAGGCTAAGCCATTACCGTGCAATACCACTTTCAAATCCAGATTTTCTGCCCCGACAGCATTTATGTGATTTTGAATATTCCGCAAGGCACCAGCCTGTTTTTTCGGGTTATCGTAGTTAACGTGATAAACCACCTTTTGTTTGCCATAACCATTATCAGCCGCATTGACTGTGGTGATGCTGGTGATGGTTAAAAACAATAAGGCTATGATACTTGCAATAATTTTTTTCATAATAGTTCTCCTATAGGTTTAAATTTTTAATTAATTTTACAATTTTAGATTTAAAAAGTTTTCGGTAATTATTATTGATAGCTTTGTCTCTACCGATGAGCAATAAAGCTTTGTAGTATTCTTTGCTGTACTTTTTGTTGTTTGTTGTACTATTTTTTGCACTATAAGGTTACACCTGTATATATAACCAACCTTGATGCTGCCTCATAACCACATGCGCAACGCCTGAGCGTGTAGAAACTGCTTCTGAAATTAATTTAACATCGATACCTTTTTCTTTTTTGATTCTGTCGATTGTATTTAAACAAGCGACAAAAGTGAGTTCAGGATATTGTATAGACATAGCAGTAATACGTGGTTTTTCGGTCGATAAGCTATCGCGCAGTAAATCCAAACCCGCTGCATGAGCTACAACTTCAACTCTAATTTGCTGATTATTTTGAATCGATTGTTTTAATAGGCTTTCAATATCATCCAAGAGTTCGTCAGCATTTAAACGGGTTGTGTTTGAAACGTGAAAAACAACTCGCAATTCTTCACTATTATTTTGACTTAGCTTTTGACCCCTCCCATCCGGATCAAGCATGACTATTCTTTGCGCAGCAGGATTTTGCGAAGCTAGATTAAGTGCTTCTGAGTTAATCGTATTATTTATTCCTACGAATCCTAGCCCGATAACTACAAGTACAAATAAAACACTCGCAACCATTCTATGTACACTTTGTTGCTTAGTAATATCAGTCTTCATACGTGAAGGGGGGTGTGGGATATCGCTGTATGCTGTTTTGACCCTATCTTTTAGGTGACTAATTTCACACGCTCTTTGCTTACTCTCTTCATCAGACTGCAGATGCGCTAATAACTCCGCCCTTTCTGCAGCAGGAAATTCGTTATCCACCAACGCATTTAAGGTTTCATCTGACAACGAGTTATATTGTTTGAATGTCATTTCTATTTAACTCTTCTTAGGCGTGTCGAAACTGAAGTTTGTGATTCTTTATTACGCTGTTCAATCTCATCCAGGCACGCTTTAAGTGCTTGTCTGGCTCGATTTATTCTACTCATGACGGTTCCCATGGGAATGTCTAAAATTCCAGCTACTTCGGCATAACTAAATTCAGCAATATCTATTAAACTGATAATTTTTCGCTGTTTATCATTTAGTTGTGATATTGCATATCGAACAAGCTGTATCGTTTCTTCATGACTGGCCAAACTAATAGGATCGTTATCAGCCACTAAATGATGGCTTTCAAACTCGATATATTCCCTTTTGGAACGGTAATAGTCCGCATGTAAATTCACCAGTATTCTTGTTAGCCATGGTTTTAGTTTTGTTAGATCATTGAGTTGTGAGCGATTCTTTAAGGCTTTTGCATAAGTATCCTGCACTAGATCTTCAGCCAAGGTGACATCATGGCACCACGACCACGCAATCTTGTAAAGCGCGGGACGATGCGCTTCTAAGCTCCTTACGAAAGAACGCTTGGATGTTCTTTTAAATGCAATATCTATCATTAACTGTGATTCGATTTCTCATGTCTTTAAACTTTGTTTCATGTCTTTAAACTTTTTTTCATGCCTTTATACTATAGACGTACCGCCAAACTTTTTATTCCATTTTTTTGATAATTAATTCTCATTCATACCTATGTCGTTAAAATCTAATAGTACTCAACATTCAAATGCTGACCGGCTAGTCACTGCTTTAAAAAACAAACGGAAAATATGGGTTCTTAGTGGTGCTGGTATTAGTGCACCCTCAGGAATTCCTACCTATCGCGATAACAAAGGAAATTGGCAGGCGGGTAATCCAATCCAGCATAATGAATTTATTACTCAAGATTCTTTTCGCAAACGATACTGGACTCGCAGTATGGCGGGCTGGATTATTACGGGTCATGCAAAACCGAACGCTGCTCACCAAGCCATAACTCGACTACAACAGCACGGACTGTTATCCAAAATTGTGACGCAGAATGTGGATCGTCTGCATAGTAATGCAGGGGCTAAAGAAGTCATTGATCTACACGGCCGTATCGATCAAATCATTTGCCTGGATTGCAATGACTTAAGCAAACGCGCTGATTACCAACCCAGATTAGTAGAATCAAACCCAGATCTAGCAGTGTATATTGAACGAATTACTAACAAGGCTTTGCCAGATGGCGATGCAAATATCGATGACTACGACACTGACATAGTCAATATTCCACCCTGTGAAAAATGCGCCGGTACGCTGATGCCAGACGTAGTATTTTTTGGCGGTATTGTCCCCAAAAAACGGGTTAATCTTGCTTTCAAAACATTAGCAGAAGCTGACTGTTTATTAGTGATAGGCAGCTCACTGAAGGTATTTTCAGGGTTTAGATTCCCACGCTGGGCCCATCAAAACAACCTGCCTTTATACGCAATCAATCAGGGCGAAATGCGCGGTGAAGAGATGTTTGATTTGGTTGTAGCAGAATCCTGTGAAGAAATTCTTCCTGAGATAGTCAATCAACTTATTTAAACTATTTTAAACCACACCCCCCTACTTTTAGCGAGCTTTTCGTTTTGTTGTTTAAAACGTTAAACTCGATTATTTGCTTAAGCATTAGGCACTTTTATTATGGATATCTCGAGCGAATATATAGAACTATTCTCTGGTATAGCAAAGCAAATTGATTTGCCCAAGATTGAAGGTATTTATCTTCCTCAGCAAGTTAAAGAGAATATAGAGAATACAGAAAATGGAGATGGTGAAAAGAAAGATGAATTCGGTGTTGTAATTCTAGAAGACGGCAGTGCCGGGGCTTTTTATATCAGTTTAGATGACACACTAAAACAACTCAAACTACAGATTGAAGGCTCCAATTTAAATACTATAAAGAAAAATCAAGATACTCTAAACCTCATCAGAAAATTTAACAGTACTTCCCTGCATGAAAGAGCAATAGCGCTTGGCGCAATCAATGCCGCCAGCCAGTTTATAATGAGCCAAGCTGAATTTTCCGCTCCAGACAAAAACAAAAATAAAACCATTAGTATTGGAATTGGTCAGGCAAAAAAAGGAGAGCGAATCGGCATGATTGGTTACTTCTCCCCCTTAATCGAGAGATTACTGGATAAAGGTATCGAAGTATTAGTTCTGGAGAAAAATCCTGCCCGCGTTGAACCACAACAGGGAGTCATTTTGAGTGAAGATATTGCCGGTCTTTCAAGCTGCCAGCATATCCTGTGCACAGCATCTACGCTTATCAATAACACCCTGGATGAAGTGCTATCATATAGCAAACAAGCTAAGTCGTTCAGCCTAATTGGTCCAAGTGGAAGCAGTCTTCCTGATATATTATTTAAACACGGTGTAGATGCAGTCGGTGGATATCACTTTACAGATATTCCGGCATTGAAACTGGCATTAGCAAATCAGGAGTCATGGGGACATTCAGGCAATAAGTACCAGTTAACGCCTGAAGACTATCCGGGTATTGAAACGCTATTAGAAAGGATTAAGAACAAGAGTAACTAAACTAAAAAGCCACCCCCCCACTTTGAATGATATTACGTTTTTGTTTTGTAAAAACGTAAATAGAATTTATGCGGAGCCAGGCACTTTTTCCTTTTAAGTAATTAAAATGAAATCAGCTATACCTATAAAATGAATCCGCTGTCTATAACCAACTGTTTCCAATGAAATTTAACTGTTACAACAACCTGGATCAGCTACCAAAAAGTAGCTCTACTCTTTTTGCAGAAGCTGAAAAAGGCAGCCTGTTTTTTTCGCGACAATGGTTTGAGAACCTGGTTGCCACAACTTTTGAAGATAACCAGGGAATACTTCTAGCGTGTGTTATTGATGTAGACGAGCGCGATGGGAATAAAGTGTTAGCAATTCTGCCTCTGATTACCCGCGAAAATAAGGAATGGTCTTCGCTTTGCCATTCATACAGTTCTCTTTACTCTTTGTTGCTAGCAGAAAATAATCAACCGAAGATACTCAGTTGTCTATGTGAGGGCTTGAAAGAATTACCCTTTGATTATCTGACTTTAGAACCTGTTGCTGAAGATGATAACAATATAAATGACTTGCAGCAGGTGATGGAATCTTCTGGATTCTCCTGTTATCGCCACTTTCGTTTTTATAACTGGTTTCATCGAACTGAAGGTCAGACTTTTGCTGACTATATCTCCGATCGTCCATCTAGAGTACGCAATACAATCGCTCGTAAACAGCGCAAACTTGAGCGTGAACATGGTTTTGAAATTCGACTGTATACTGACAACAATATGAAACAAGCCTTGGCAGATTACCATAACTTATATACCGTAAGCTGGAAAGCGAATGAGCAATACCAAGAGATTGTTCAAGGCCTTACTGACAGGTTCTCCAAGTCGGGCTGCACAAGACTCGCTATTCTTTATATTGATGGTAAGCCTATAGCAGCCCATCTTTGGTTTGTAGTGCAGCGTAAAGCAAGTATTTTCAGGCTCGTCTATGATCAAGCGTGGAAGCAATATTCACCAGGATCAATTCTTATGAGCTATTTAATGGAGTATGTGATTGATACCGATAAGGTTGAGGAGATCGACTTCCTTTCTGGCAATGATCATTACAAACAAGACTGGATGACTGAACGCAGAGAACGCTGGGGACTGACCTGTGTTAAAAAATATGAGCCTGAGGAAAAAACTAGTCGCTTACTTAGGGTGATTCAAGTTTTAAGCAAATGGTTAAAGAAACTTACACCAAACTGACGGCTTTATTCTAGTTAATCATTAATAGAATAGCTTCTGATAATTATATATTCCTTCTTTTATCGACCCTTGCACATCGACGATTACTTACAGAATCTACGATGGACTATAGTGAGCTTATCTTTTTGTCTTCTAAAACGAATAACTCAGCCAAGCCTTGGCGAGACAACAGCTTTAGCTGACCCGTTAGGGAGAGGCTTTAGCCGAATAATTTTTTGACTTGTCATTTCTGGCTTCTGCTAAGCGTTAAGTCATTTAACTTTTGAGAAATAATAACTGCTTCATTTATCGACCTCTGTACATCGACGATTCCTTATGGAATCTACGATGGACTTTAGTGAACTTACCGTTTTTTTTATAAAACGGATAATTCATTTATTTGACTTGCCATTTCTGGCTTCTACTAAGCCTAGAAAAGCCGCTTACAGGCCCTTTTCTTAAACATAAAAAAGGCCATTCAAAGAATGGCCTTAAGTACGTGTTCAGGTTTAATTGAATTGTTAATCTTTCTTCATCAAATCCTTAGCCTGCGAAGGCCAGGTGCTTGTATCAAAACGACGATTCTTAGCATCTAATGTATCCATTTTTTCAAGGATTTGCCTAGGTGTCATCGCTGCGATATCTGCTAAAGCATTTATTCCTAAAGAGTTCAGCATTTCAGCAACTTTTGGACCTATACCAATGATAACTGTTAAGTCATCTTTAGCTGGCTTTACGACTGGTTTTTTAGTAGCTAATGCACTCTTGGTAGCTGACGCACTCTTGGTAGCTGGTGCTTTACTTTTTGCTACAGCTTTAGGAACAGTTGTTGGTGCAGCCTTAGCTGGTTGCTTCTTAGGCTGTTCCGCTTTTAAATTCAGCTGTGCCTGACTTTCTTGTGGATTAGCTTTTTTCGCTGCAGGTTTTGCCCTTGCTGCTGGAGTAGCTTTTTTTGCTGGAGTAGCTTTTTTTGCAGCAGGCTTCTTAACCTCTGCTTTCTGAGCTACGGGCTTGTTAACTTCTACCTTTTGAGCTACAGGCTTTTTAACCTCTGCTTTCTTTGCTACAGGTTTTTTAACTTCTGCTTTTTTAGTTGCAGCTGGCTTTTTTGCAGGATCTAGCTTTGTGTATTCAACGACTGGAGAAGGATCATCAATTTTTGCTTTAACATAAGTACCAGGTGCAGCTTCGATAACCTTTAAACCACCCTTACCTTCAACACGCGCTTTAACTGTTTCGCTTGCTTGAGGACGAATCCATGAATCCCAGTTTGGCCACCAGGATCCTTCGTTTACTTCAGCCGCATCAGCCCATGCTTGTGGATCATCCGGAAGTGTATCTGTGACTCTGTAGCCGTATTTTTTTGCTTCTGGTGGATTAATAATCCCAGCGATATGACCTGAACCACCAAGAATGAATCGTGTATCACCAGAGAACAATTTAGCACCCGAGTATGTCGATAACCAGGGAGCAATATGATCTTCTACTGCCGAAACGAAACATACTGGAATATCGATACTTGAAATATCAATCGGTGTGCCTTTAACACTTAAAGCATTTGCTTTACAAAGTTTGTTGTCCTGGTACATATTTCGCAGGTACCAGGAGTGCATGGTGGGTGTCATACGTGTTGAATCCGAGTTCCAGTAAAGCAAATCGAATGGACGTGGATCGTTACCCAATAGGTAGTTGTTTACATAAAATGACCAGATTAAATCGTTAGCACGTAGCATATTGAACGCACCAGACATCTTAGTACCTTTTAAACAACCTTCCTCTTCCATCATTTTTTCTAAGCCCACGATCTGCTCTTCATCAATGAATACGCCTAATTCACCTGGGTCTGCAAAATCAATCATGGTGGTAAAGAATGTTGCAGATTTAACGCGATTATCGCCATTGGCTTTCATATAAGCGATAGAAGTAGACAGCAAAGTACCTCCAATACAATAACCGATAGCATTGATTTCGCTCTCACCCGTTGCCTGTTCTACTGCATCAACTGCTGCAATTACACCTTGTGTTACGTAGTCTTCAAAACCAACGTCTTTATATGTTTCATCTGGATTAATCCAGGAAACTACGAACACGGTGTGACCTTGATCGACCATCCACTTGAGCATTGAATTCTTTGGTTGTAAATCCATGATGTAGAACTTATTAATCCATGGCGGCACAATCAATAATGGACGCTTCAAGACTGTGTCAGTTGTTGGGGAGTACTGAATCAGTTGGAACATCTTGTTCTGGAAAACCACTTTACCTGGAGTCGTTGCGACATTCTCCCCTAGAGTAAATGCCGACGTATCCGTCATACGGATTTTAAGCTGACCTTCACCCTCTTCCAGATCTTCAAGCATGTTCTTTAAACCATGCACAAGGTTTGCACCTTTGGTTTCAATCACTTTTTCGAGAACTGCAGGATTCGTACCTGCAAAGTTAGTCGGTGATATTGAATCAAGATAGCGCTCAGTAAAGAATTTTACTTTTTCAGCAGTCTGGTCATCCAAACCCTCTACATCAGTAACAGAATTACGCATATATTCTGACGTCAAAAGGTAAGATTGTTTAATCAAATTAAATGCAGATTTTTCTGTCCAGTCATCGTGCTTAAAACGACGATCACCTTTTTCTTCAGTGATCACAGGGTCAGGCTTAGTCTCATCATTTTCAGAGAACGCACCAGTAAAAGCTTGCTGAGTTAGCTGCATGGATTTAGTCCAGAAATTCATGCTGTCTTGCATAACTTTGCCTGGGTTTTTTGCAGCTTCAGTAAACCATTTAGAATAAGCATCACCTAACTTAAATGGGTCCATGTCTTTAGGTTGATGCGCTTCTGTAAATACTTTCATTAGATCTTCTACATGCTTGAAGTTATTTCTCATCTCTTCAGTTGCAGACCCAAACCCTAATGCGTTTAACTCTTCTTGTTTCGAATCAGACATATTGTTCTCCGGAATTCAATGATGTGAAATAGTCTATAAATTAAGCGATATTAGAAAGTGTTTTCTTGAATTCTGCCATACTTTCTTCAATACGTTTACTCACTTTATCACTGATTTCAGCTTGTGACTTTTGTGCCATCTCACTGATTTCTGTCGAATTAGCTAACGCTTTTTCATAAGCTTTTTGGATTAACTCAGCTTGCAGGTTCGCAGCATCCTGCGGTGATCCTGAGCTTGCAAGTTTCTGAGCTGCTTCGGTAGCTTCTGTCATCGCCTGCTTTAACATATCTGCCTGGCGCTCAAGCAATGCTTTAGAACTATCTGCAAAAGCTTGGTTTGTAGACATTAATAAATCCAGGTTTTTTTGTTGTGATGCCTGTATTGCATCGAAATCAAACTTACCTTTAAATGCATCGGTAAAGCTTTTGTTAAAGGTATCAAAATTAAAAGCACTCTGGAATTTTTCTGCAAATTGGCTAGGATCAAATTGCTCAAACATTTTTGAAAAATCAAATGGGTTATTGGTAGACATAATATAATTCTCTCGATTAGTTAGTTTTCAGTACAAAAATCATTATACATAACTTTGCTGCACTGCACAAATTATCATTTTAGTGATTATTATGGAAAAGTCAACTTTTATAATGGGTCAGTTGAGCACGTTCTAGAGAGCTATATCTATTTAGTCACGAGTAAGCCACGGTACAAACACCACAGCATCCCCGGCAACTAATACATTACCTTCTTTATCTACGCAGCTCGTTTTCAAGGTCACAATGGGCTTGGATTCGTGAATTTTAATAACCTCTACACTAGCAATTACTTCGGTGTCGAAATACACAGGTGCTTTAAATTGTAAGTTCTGTCCCATATAGATGGATCCTTCTCCCGGCAAATGCGCACCCAGTAAAGCAGAAAATAAACTCCCTACCAGCATGCCGTGAACAATTCTGTGTTTAAATTGAGTTTGAGCAGCATAAGCCGCATCTAAATGTACTGAGTTATTGTCTCCAGATAATTCTGCATAATCGATCACATCTTGTTCAGTAAAAGAACGGGTAATTGATGCGCTGTCTCCGATATTTAAAGTTGTTGTCATATTTTTTCCTCTATTTTTAAGAAAATAAAAATCTTCATTGATATCTAGCTTTACTATATTTTAGTAGCAATTTTTTACTTAGCAGAAAATAACTAAGCTGGTTTCACGAAACAACGATATAACAGGTAAAGATCAAACCAAGGCCACTCATAATATCTTTAGCAGTATTCCAAAGAATCTAAAACAACATTAAGAACAACCCGATGTTGGTCATTATGGTATTTTTAATGAACGTTGTTTCCGCGAGATTATTGGGCCGAAGATTAAGGCGTTTATCAAAGCAAATGTTAACTATAAAAAAAACACCCCTAAAGTACGGGGGGGTGTCTACTGATTCAATCCAGTTTTAACCAATACTACAGTTACATTATCAGTTGCACCCCTAGCTAATGCCAAGTCCATAAGCTCTTGTGCAGCATATTTGAGGCTTTCTTGCTGCAGGATTTCTTCTATATCTTCATCGGCCAATTCTTTGAATAGCCCATCGCTACAAAGTAGATAGATATCTCCATCCACTACCTCAAAACTTTGGATTTCTGTGTGTAACGGAACTGTTACTCCTACTGCCGCAGTTAGGTGCTGTGCTAATGGATATTTTTCAGCATCTTCAAGGGGAAAACCTGCTTGGATAAACTCGTCAACACGATTATGATCTCTTGTAAGTTGTATTAGCTTATTGTTTCTCAATTGATAAATACGACTATCACCCGACCATAAACAAACCACACTTGTTCTTTGTGCAATAAGCACACATACCGTGCTCGCTATTAAAGTCCGAGTATCTTCTCCTCCACTTTTCTCAATAAGTTCTGTATTGACCTCCTGCAATTTCTCATTTATTTTTTTTACAAAACTACCAAAAAATCGATCCCGTTTTAACTGTGACAGATTATCCACAATCAAATTGCTAGCTACTTCTCCGGATTGGTGACCACCAGCACCATCGGCTACAACCCAAAAACCTTTATCGCCTGATTCAAGAAATGCATCTTCGTTGTGATCTCGCACACACCCCTGATTTGTTATTCCATAGGATTGGAAACTGAATTTATTATCTAATAATCTGTTCATCATGCCACCCCCTTTTATCCCACTCTCCGTCCATAAACGTGACCACGCTTCTATGAGGAGGCAAGCCTTCTGTTATAGTGTAGTTTGCGGGTATTTTTTCTGATCCTTGTGTTCGCCAGATACTGTAATTAGGATAGAAAGTGCCCAATAGACTGTTTACTAATTCTGGATAAATAACGCTTAAATTTTCATTTTCATGTACTGGGAAATTCCATGCTGAATCATCATACCTATTCATCGTGGATTTCTTTAGCGTGATGGTACTATCATCGTTTTCGTTATCTTGATCTTGTAACTCAGACAGCTTCAAATCAAACTGTTCGATAGAGAATTTATCATCTAAACCAAATAAAAGTAATTCTTCGGCTTTACTTAGCCACTCCCTGCTAGTTTCAATTAAAAGAAGGGGATTACTATTACTGGAACATGCCTTACAAATAGTCATAGGAAAATATCTTCCTACACTATCAACACTCGGCATCATTACACCTAACCAGGTTTGATTGCCACAGATTCCAGGAGCTAGAACATATTGATACAAAGGCGCTGTTAGATAAAGTTCCATCCAGTCTTCACCCAATTCAGATTTACTATGGGCAAGAACCTCCCTTAACCAAGTATCCCATGGGTCAGTAAAACTTCTTGGTAAAGACTTAGTAATAAAATCCCCTTTTGAAGGGATTTTTCCGTAATAACCAATTATCGATTCATCTTCTGTCACTTTGGGCACCTACATGCTTTAAGGTTTTTCATTTGTCTAAATAATTTAAAAGGGTTTTCTTTTAGCGTTGGTGTTTTTACCGCAAAAACAGCATTACCAAATGCTGGGATTCTTATCTGATCATTCTTTACTAATTTAAATAAGCCCCACTGATCTTTAGCATCGGCTAAAGTAACAAACTTAGGGGCAATAGAAGGGTTTCTAAAATTTGCTACTGCGGTTATAGGAGATGCTGGCCAGGAATATACTTCCTGAGGCCTAACCGCTGATCCCGGAAAAAAGTTATTTTTTGTACTTCCTATGGATAGTTGTATTTTTTCAACATCCTTACTGGAACTAACTAATTGAAGAGTTAGATTAATATTAAGATTCCCCGCTGAAAAAAAAACTGATCTAAGCCTTTCTGATTCACCCATCAACCCTTCTAGAGTATTTATAACCGCTGGATCTAGATCTTCTGTTTCTTTCAAATTAGTTTTTTTAAATGTATCTGCAACTCCTCCAATAGCAAAAAAATTGTTGAATTCGGATATATCGACACCTTTCTTAGACCGCGCATTAAAAGGAAACTTATTTCTAAAGGTTTTGTTACAGGGTTCACATAAATCTTCTCCTGCAGTTTTAATCAACTCTTTGGTAGCTCCTTTAGTAACCTCGATACCTACTATTTGCTTCGCTTCCAGGATTGGTTTATTTAGCCAAATTCGTAAAATTTCTGGCAATTTATCAACGGCAGCGTTCAATTCGGCCAAGGTTGTTTTGACTTTATCTGAAGTGCCCTTTCCTCCGGCAATGTCTTGATACAAACCTTTATATAAATCATCCAGGAGTTGCATGGTTTCTTTTAAGCCATCATCTGCTACTAATTTATGTAGTGGTTTAAAATGACCATCGACTATTTTAAGAGTTTTCTTTAACTCAATCGCATCACCTATTAATGGCAAATTATTATCATCGCTAAAGTCAGTCTCGCTCTGCAGAGCATTCAGGATATGCGTAAATAAATTTCCACTGTCCAAGGTCAAAGGTCTGAGAATTTCAGAGGCTTGTTTGGTACTTTCTAATTGCCTGATTTGTAAATCTAATAAGAAATCACTCCAAGTCTGAATATAATCATCTTGATAAAGTTGCTGAATCGTTGCTTTGATTGTTGCTGTGTCAGTAAGAATCTGTTGTGACTCTCCAAGAACCCAGCCATCATCTTTTAGATTTTTGACAATATCGTTATATTTAGGCAAAAACAGTTTGGAAAAACCTTCTTTGGTAAATAAACTGGGAATACCTGCAATAAAAGGATTACCACTTTTTCTTTCAAAACTACTACTGATCGAACTCAACCCTTCAAACTCAGCAATTTTAAAATCAGGCACCGTGTCATTACTTAATGCCGAGTTTTTCAATTGAATATAAGCTAACTTGGCAGGATCATTTGAGAGTAATGATCTAGCCTGAGATACAAGGGATTCATCAACAGTAATTGGATCACTCGGTGGTTCGTGCAATAAAGCATTAAAGTGACCAGTTAGAGTGACATCTTGTGCATCACTATTACTATTATTTCCATCCCAATCAACTACACCAATTGAGGGAGCGGTTATTCCATCTGGAGCTTTGCCTCCCAAATATAAATAGGTTTTTAACAAACCAAATAAAGCTGTTGGATTATCAATATTTTTCTTCACCAGTGCTTCTAAATTTGCTTTGGCATGTGGTCTTAATATCTTACGTAATAGTTCACGGTATCTTTCGTCCATGATCTCTCTCAATGAATCACCTTGATATAAACCGAGCCGTGAAAACATGCTCGGCTTCTCAGAAAAATCGGAGAAACTAAGTGACAACTGCTTTAATTGATTCAATAGTGGCAACTGGTCTTCTATAGAACCCTTATAAGGTGCTGCTTGAATTTGGTTTTCGATAATTTTTAATTCCTGTTGATAGTCATCTATTACTTTCTGATTTTTAAGATAACTACCAAACCATAAACCAGCTACAGTTAATGTCGCTAAGACAATAACGATAGTTAAACCAGAACGGAACCATTGGATTTTTTTTTCTAGTTTACTGTTTACACCAGCTAATCCGGCTTCTGTAAAAATAACTTCCTTAAGTAAATTATTAATAAAAAAACTCTTACCCTGACCTGAAAAACTTGATAGTTGCTGCCTGGCAATATCAAAACTACTAGCTAGTGAACTCATGATTCTATCTATTGATGTGCCTTCTTGGGTGGCGCTAGTAAAATAGAAGCCTCTAAACATAACAGGCTTGTGAAATTGTGAGTCTTGAAAAATTTTTGCTAAAAAATCATGTATTTTTAGCTTTAAGGAACTGAATTGTTGTGGGAATAGATAGATTGCCTGACGTCTCTCAAGATCTTTTTCGTTTTCTAATTTTTGTAATAATTGCTGATGAATTCGATCCTCTAATAATTCAAATTCAGAACTGAATAATTCCGAGATGTTTCCACTCAAAGGACCATTGAGCTCAAAAGTGGTTCCCCATACCTGCTTTCTCTCTTCTTTATTCATTGCATCAAAGTAATCACTAAAACCTGCAAGTAAATCACTCTTAGTAAACATCATATAAACAGGAATACTAATGTTTAGATGTTCATATAATTCTGCAATGCGATCTCTTATCGCATTCGCATGACTTTCAAGATCATCTTCAGATAACTTCATCATATCAACAAGACTTATTGCAACAACCACTCCATTAATTGGTTGATGTCCACGGTATTTTTTTAATAAATCAAGAAACCCTAACCAAGAGCCTTTATCGACATTTTTATTGCTGTCCTGAGTTGTATAACGTCCTGCCGTATCCAACAAAACAGCATCGTTTGTAAACCACCAGTCGCAGTTACGTGTACCACCAATTCCCTGCAAAGCTTCTTTTCCATACTTTTCCGATAAGGGAAACTCCAACTCGGAATTAGCTAATAAGGTGGTTTTCCCAGCACCAGGAGGGCCAATAATAATGTACCAAGGTAATTCATAGAGGTATTGTTTATCGGATGATTTTTTGTCGCCTAAACGGACCCCTTTGAGAGCTTCAACAGCCTCTTTTAAACGGCTATCAAGATGACCAATTTCTTCTTCGGTAGCGTCATCATCAGAAGTAACAGATGGGTCTGAATCTTCTGATATTTGATCTAGCATTTGCTTGTTTTTTTGTCTAGCCCTGAAAGCCTTCCATAAAAAATACAATGCCCAGATGACAGCAATTGCTAGTATTAGCTAATGAGTCTATTTTGCCGAGATTCAAATGGCAGTTTCCACCAAAACCTAATAACGGGCCTAAAAACCAAATAAGAGCAGACAAGGCAATAACACCTTGAAGCGCCTGGAACCAGGATTGCTTAAGTACTCCAAATATTTTTTTCATTTAGTATTCCAGTTTCTCAATCGAGTATGATTTCTACACGTCTGTTTTTAGCTCGTGCATCTTTAGTTGCACGAGCATCAAGAGGTTCAATATCACCTTTGCCTTGCACCGATATTCTATTTTTTAAGTTGGGTGCAAATTCTTGCAACATCTCTTTGACGGTAGATGCTCTAGCTTTCGATAATGCGAAGTTATCGGCAAATCTAATAGAGTTTCTTATAGGCACATTATCTGTATGACCTATCACTCTTATACTATGGAAATCGTATTCGGGTACGGCTATTATGGTTGCTATTCTTTTTATGAGAGGTTCACGTTGCGGGGTCACTCTATCGCTCCCTGATGCAAACAAACCTCGATCACCCCTAAGTTCGATGAGTGTTCTACCATCATTTTCTCTTGGTCTAACATCAACATATTCTTTGCTAATTTCAATTGGTAATTCAGCCCTAATCGCTTCAATTTCTGTGATTTTTGGTGCGACAGGTACTTCAGGAACATCTAATTTAACGATTTCTCTTTTTACCGGTTCTGCTTTGGTATTTAGTAAAGAATATAACCCCATAAATACAGCTAAAAGTAGAGCACTCGCAATCGCAAGGGTAACCCATATTGGAATGGTTTTAGCCAAGCTCTTTTTGTGTGTTTCTACGCCTCGCCAATGTGGAGATAACAAAGCTTCGGTAGAACCACGTTGCTTACGAATTAATTCGCTAAGCCAGCTTCTTATCTGGGAAAGTTTTTCTTTGCCTGAATCAACAATTCTATAGCGACCTTGAAAGCCCAGAGCCATACATACATATTTTAATTCTAGTAAATCTAAATGCTTCGAAGGATTTTGTCCTAACTCCTTTAATTTATAAAAGAATTGATCTCCACCTGATACCTCTTGATGAAACATGCTCAGCAGGCTATGTTCTCCCCAACCACTTTGGTAGCCCCAGGGAGTATTAAACACAGCCTCATCAATGGTAGTGCAGAGAGCATACCTCGCATCAACAATGGTTTCTTGTTCATAGCCAGCTTTCTCAGCGCTAAGGTTAAAACTCTTAATTTCCTCAACGAGTTTCTGCTTAAGTTTTTCAGGACTACTATGTGATGGGCTATTGTACAGTCGAGATATAATGGCTAATAAAGCAGACGCGGCACTCTCTAAGGGGTTAAGTTTACCCAAATTCTTAAGTGATACTTCTTCTATACCAGCTATATTACTGTTATTGACTTGACGTTCCAAATCACTACGACGACCGCCAGGTATTGGTCTTATTATCGTATGATCAGAGTCACTAGAAGAAAAGAAAGGATCATCTTTGTCTGACATTTTAGCACCTCGGTATCTTTCTTAGCCTAAACATAGCGCTTGTTAATATTCTGTTTACTCATATAAATGGTCAATCCCGAATAGCCCAAAGTTCTAACTCTAAGTTGTCTAATTTAGTGCCTACATGCACAGCCATTCCTCCCGAGCTCGCTAATTGACCCCAAAATTCATGTTTTGTGTTAAGTTCAAAATATGTATATCCGGTATGATATGGGATTTGACGAGGCGCTACGGCTAAAGGAGCCAGCTCGATACCGGGAATATGGGAATTCACTAGATCTCGAATACGTTCAACGCTGGCAATCGTGCTTTGCCTGGGGAATGAACTTCTAATTTTTTCAGAGGAAACATCCGCTTTAGCAGCAAGTACAAACATTGCATCATCCAGCAAGCTTTTATCATTTAGTGTTGCTACCCAAATTCCATATTTATGTTCATTAATTTCTATACCTATCGCTCTTTGTTCAATAACTGCACTTAATGCATTACGAATTTCATTCATTACGAACTCAAAAGTAAGTTGTTGTTGGTCGTGTATGTATTCTTGAAAATTTTCTGGACGGCGTTGCTTGCCTAGTAAAAGTCGATAATTCACCAGCTAGGAGAATTAAAATTCGATATAGCTCTTCAGGAAATATACCCTTGTTTAATTTTAGTGCCGCAAAAACGGCTCGTACTTGTTGACTAGTTGTAACATTAAAAAATCTGTAATTTCTGACACACCTGTAGAACCAGGGGCCGCTAGACGACTTGCTAATGCCTCGCCACGGTGCTTCAACAGAGCTTGCACTTCTTTGATGAAACCAAGTGAGTTGGGCTAGTATTACAATGCATGGCTGCAGGTATGAGTCCTTCATCTAACTGAATCGATTTATCTTTATTGCAATCTCAACAATTCTGGCTACAGGAATTATGCTATAGGCATTTAATTGTATCTGTTCTGTGAGTAACTTAACATTCAATTCACCTACTTGGACATCAGCATCTCCCTGGACCTGACCCGTATGCAAATCTGGTACTTGTATGTCTTTTATAGAATGTCGAGCCAATGAATTATTATCTTCATTATTAGCCATCAACAACGCATTAGGTTGAATAAGTGGCACAGCTAAATAAATTAGTGTTTCCTTAGTGTCTTTAGCCACTTCATAAGGTATTGGAGAAGGTGTGTCATGAGGTATGTCGAACGGAGTACCATCGGAAAATACGCCTTGGGCGTTAGTAATTGAAATTTTTCCTAGCTTTAATAATTGAGGGTCTAGTTCTATTTCTGTTAAGCCCCAATTAAAGGGGCGCATACTCTTACTTCTCTCTTCTATCAAGTGATGAATATAACGTTCTTGTTGCTGTAAATGTTGCGGCCTTAGGAATAACCCTTCATGCCAAACCACTCTATTTTTATTCATTTAATTCCCTCTACAGACATTTTCACTTTGCCCTTTTCTTCTTTAAAGTTTCGACTTGTTCGTCATAGGCTTTAGCAAATTCCTGCCCAAACAATCTATTGAAGTCATCTTCCGCTTCTTCTCCAATCGTTTCATACAAATTTTCAAATGCCTCCCAAAGCTTAGCTTTACGATGCACTGGTATGCTTGCACTGATAGGACTATCTTCTTCGAAACGCGTAATTAATTTCTTTGGTTCAAAACGTTTTAGAACATGTGATAACGATGCCTGTATTCCCGAAATAATTGCTAACTGATGAGAAGCAATATCATCATAAACCTCATTCATAGCCTGCTCAGGATCCATATATGATTTATTCTCTAGGACTAGTAATTTTCTGATTGCTTCATCAATATCAACAGCAAATTTAATCGGATTATTCTGAACAGGTTGAATGGTTGTCATATCCATACGCATTTCATTTTTAATTTCAGCACGTGAATGAAGTACCTCGATAGTTCCTTTTATCGCGCTTTTGAATAATTTACCAGCCAAAAAAAGCTGCTGCTCTGTTAAACCATATTTAAAACTATTTTGATCTAGTCCCAAGCCTTTTAGAAAAGCATCACCATGCAGACTGTCTGCTTGACTTTTAGGTTTCAAATCAGCAATTTTAGCCTTTGTAATTGTATCCCCAGGATTTTTTATTGATTCAGAAATATTTGACTCAATCTCTTTATTATCTCGCTCTAATGGCTTATCAATCCCTGCTAAGAGGTCATCAAACGAATCCTCGGTGTCTCCGGGCAAATTCCAATCGTCTGGTATACCCACATCATTATTTCCGGTTTCAAAGATTTCTTCATTTTTATCTATAACTTTAGCTTGTTTAGAATTAGCTTCACTTTGAATCTCTATGGATGATTGATCTTCATTATATTTGTTAACATCAGCTGGTTTAAAAAAACTATCCATCTCTGATTTATTATCAATTACTGGGGGTTTATTAGATTTTTCTGGACCAGCTTCGCCTTTGAAGTCATCAAAGTCAAAAAAAGGGTCTTCTGATCCAATATTGACTGCTTGTTTTTTCTGTACTGGATTTAATGGTTCAAAAAAGTTATCTGCAAGAGATTTTTTTGAATCGTCAAACAAATCTGAAAAAAGGTCATCCTCAGAACTGACAGAAGAAGTACTTTCAGCAGAATCTGTCAAAACATCAACAGGTAAATTATTTACAGCAATAGAATCTTCATTACTTATAATTACTTCGATATTAAAGGTACCCATTAATAACTGAAAACCATCTTCCAATAGCTTCGTATTACCATTACCTAATGGACTTTGATTGCCATTGATAAAAACACCATTAGTACTGGTATCAACGATATAATAACTACCCTTACTATACTCAACTCTGGCATGACTACCCGATAAATGTCGTTGTTCATCTGGTAACACCCATGTGTTTGTTAACTTTCTTCCTATAGTTCCCCCATTTTCATCAAACTCAAACTCCATCGAATTCTTGAGAGTTTGGTTTTTAACAGCTGTCA
>CAVXCT010000038.1:0-8733 GCA_963760355.1 uncultured Gammaproteobacteria bacterium
CTGTGTAGGTGACTAAATAAACTATGTCTAAGATTCCAAGAGTTGCTTTATTTGTTAATGTCATATTTCATCCTTTTGATGGATTAACTTAAGAGTAAACCATCAATCGTATTAAAACCAAGATAATTCAGAATTGGAAATCCCGCCTACTCTTATCAGATTTTAAAATCTATGTTGATAAAGAGGAAATATTTGCTCAGGCCTCACACGAAAACGTCATCATACTACAGGTAGTCATATTATTGAGCTCATATAACCAATATATCTTTTTAACAATATAATATGATTGTGATAAGCATGCTATTGCAACTTACAGATCTGCTAGACTAATGCTAATGGAGTAAAGGAGAGTGTCTGGATGATTAGAAAGTTCTTTGGGAATATTCTGTTAGCACTTACGGTATTGTTTCTTGTCATTTCAGGGATTACCTTGTTTGCCATAGTTTTTATGGATGATGAACAAGCTGGTCCTGCTTTCATTGGCATGCTTATCATCACCTCTTTCTTTGCGGTACCATACTTTCTGTTTTTCAGACCTAGAAAGACAAATAAAAAGAATAATGAGAAACAGAAATTAATCAGTAGACGCTGTGATAATTGCAGCTCTACACAATTTACTACCCGTGATCAAGGCTTGCAATGCGACCATTGTGGAACATTCTACAATTAACCCAACCACAGAATATGCCTAGCAACACCACATGCCATATTAATAAATGACTGATCATAAAAATAAAAACCTCATTAAGTCAATCAAGGAACATCGCTCTGGATATAACGGTATTCTGTTTAACTTAATACTGTTACTCCTGTTATTTGCCACTCATTATGTATTTTATGATCGTACAATTTCCGTTCTTAAAACGGGCCAATCTGACTGGTATGTTGGTATTTTTCTTATTTCCGCAGTCCTCCTAGAAACGTATTTATTTCCAAAAAGACTCAAGATTATCCTCTCTGCCAAACAATCCAGTAGAATAAGAAGCTGGGCATTTGTTCTTATTTTCTTTGGAGTAACGATTGCCTTTTCTGCCTTAGCCATAGCCGCTATATCTTTTGATTATGACCCTTCCGAGAATGAGTACATTATTGGCATTATCGGCTTTTTTATCACACTTCGTTTCATATACTTTATCTTAGCCGCATCTTTAGGAGATTCAAGATTCGATGAATTACAAGCCTTAAAAGAGAAAGTACATACCACAGAAAGTGATCATACACATCAGCTCAACAAACTCACGAAGATGGATCTCGGCATCGCCTTTTATAGCGGAATTTACTATGTATGCATCTGGCAAGCGTTGATGCTATCTAATTTCGATATCAACAGTTACAAGGGAAATACCGGAACGCTCACACTCGATATTGCAGCCTACAGCCTACTTACGTTGGTGGGTTTAATTCCTATCCGGGCACTCTATTTTTTAGAAGAGATACAAGCTAAACCTGACCGTGCAGGAATTCTAGCTATTATTTTAACGATTGTTTTGTTGGTAATGGAAACTATACTTCAACTGCTGTTCTAAGAATATAACTCTTATGTTACTTATTACAGGCTTAGCTATTTCGAGCATCCTTAGGCAATGATTCATCAATTAGAAAGGTCCGTGTTTCTTCAATGTTAGAAACGTACTTCAAGCTACACCAGCTTACCTTGTGTTCGTTGCAGGGTTTCTCTCAAATCTTGTTTTGTAAATACATCTACTTGATAGACAGGGTATTTATTCATATCAACTTGTAGTTAATCAATCACCCGTGGCTCTGGCTCTAACGTAATCCCGAATTTATCCTGAACAGACGCGATAATATCTTCTGCTACTTGCCAAAGTTCTTCACCCGTTGCCTTATCATGATTTACCAGTACCAAAGCGTGTTTATCTGAAACACCTGCATCGCGAACTCGATGACCTTTCCAACCGCATTGATCGATTAACCAACCTGCTGAGGTTTTTACTTCTTCATTGTGTTTTTGAGGGAAACCAGGCAATCCTTGGTGGTGATCTTTTAAAGATTCAAAGTCACTCACCTTGATTACAGGGTTTTTAAAAAAGCTGCCTGCATTTCCAATTTGTCCTGGATCGGGTAATTTTTGTTGTCGTTCAGCGATGACTGCTTTGCTAATGACATCTGCAGAGAGCACTTTCCCATCGAGTGCTTCGCGTAAACCCGCATAATTAATATGCCACTCTGGTTTTTTAGGTAAGCGGAAAGTAACCGACGTAATCAGTAGTTTGTCTAAGGCCTGCGTTTTAAAAAAGCTTTCACGATAGCCAAATTGACAAAGTTCTTTATCGAATTCAAGGATTTCACCATTATCGAGATTCACCGCTTGCAGGGTGTGGAAGGTATTTGATAACTCAATGCCGTAAGCGCCTATATTTTGAATCGGAGCTGCACCCACACAACCCGGGATCAATGACAGGTTTTCTAATCCGGCAAAACCCTGATCAATCGTCCAGCGTACAAAGTCATGCCAATTCTCACCACCTGCAGCAGTTACATAAACGGCTTCTTCGTCTTCTTCTGCAATGTCCTTGCCTAATAGACAGACTTTGGCGACCAACCCTTCAAAGTCTTTTTTAAACAGTAAATTACTGCCGCCACCTAATAATAAAGCGGGCAAGTGATTCTTGGATTTCCATTCAAATAAGGCTTCGATATCCTGTAAATTAGAAATTTCACTGAGATATTTTGCATTAGCCGCTACCCCAAAGGTATTTAAGTCTTTTAAAGAGACATTTTCATTAATTTTCATGATGTAGATTCTACTTTATTTCCAGCATTAGATGTATAATCCCGCGTCTTTA
This sequence comes from uncultured Gammaproteobacteria bacterium, assembly GCA_963760355.1. Taxonomy (GTDB): domain Bacteria; phylum Pseudomonadota; class Gammaproteobacteria; order Thiotrichales; family Thiotrichaceae; genus Cocleimonas. Next base: position 2,808 of record CAVXCT010000038.1, read on the forward strand.
TAGCGCTCAATATCGGATAAATTATGTCTACAGATAAACCAAATATTAACAAAGTCGTGCTTGCCTATTCTGGCGGTCTTGATACTTCAATCATTATTAAATGGTTAGAAGAGAACTACGGCTGCGAAATTGTTACATTCACCGCTGATATCGGTCAGGGTGAAGAAGTAGAACCAGCACGTGCAAAAGCAATAGAAGCCGGTGTTAAAGAGATTTATATTGAAGACTTACGCGAAGAATTTGTACGTGATTTTGTATTTCCAATGTTTCGCGCGAATACTATCTACGAAGGCGAATATTTATTAGGTACATCTATTGCACGCCCTTTAATCTCCAAACGTTTAATCGAGATTGCGAATGAGACCGGTGCGGATGCAATCTCTCATGGTGCAACCGGTAAAGGTAACGACCAGGTACGTTTTGAACTAGGCGCTTATGCACTGAAGCCTGGTGTAGCGATTATCGCTCCCTGGCGTGAGTGGGATTTAAGCTCTCGTGAATCTTTAATGAAGTACGCTGAAGAGCACGGTATTGAGATCGATTACCAAAAACAAGGCAAGAAATCACCTTACTCGATGGATGCGAATCTACTTCACATCTCATACGAAGGCGATATCCTTGAAGATCCGTGGAATGAAGCGGAAGACGATATGTGGCGTTGGTCGGTATCGCCTGAGCAAGCTCCAGATACACCTACTTATATAGAAATAGAATATGAAAAAGGTGATCCAGTTGCACTCAATGGCGCTAAATTAAGCCCAGCGGTTATGCTGGAGACACTAAACAAGCTGGGTGGTGAAAATGGTGTAGGCCGTTTAGATATCGTTGAAAACCGGTATGTGGGCATGAAGTCACGTGGCTGTTACGAAACACCGGGTGGAACCATCATGTTAAAAGGCCATCGCGCGATGGAATCTCTAACGCTAGATCGTGAAGTTGCACATCTTAAAGACAGCCTTATGCCAAAGTACGCCGAGTTAATCTATAACGGTTACTGGTGGAGTCCTGAGCGTGAAATGATGCAGAAGATGATCGATGAGTCTCAAGAATACGTCAACGGTACTGTGCGTTTAAAGCTTTATAAGGGCAGCGTGACTTGTGTGGGCCGTAAGTCTGAAAACTCATTATTCGATGAAGCGATTGCTACGTTTGAAGATGATGCAGGTTCTTACAATCAGGCAGACGCAGAAGGCTTTATCAAGTTGAATGCGCTGCGTTTGAGAATTGCTTCACAGAAAGGTCGTAAACTAATTTAGTTTCAACGGTTTATATACATTGGAAAAACGACTTGAAAATTTGGAAATGCTGTCGATGGAACAGGAAAACACAATTGAAACTCTCAATAGTGAAGTCCATCGACAGCAATTACAAATCAAATCACTGGAACAGCAAATAGAAATTCTTAAAACGCAAATCCAGTCTATCAACAAAGAAGACTTGCTGGTTTCAGAAGAAGACGAAAACCCTCCTCCACATTATTGATACAGTACTTGTTTAAATACTGTAATTATGAATAAAATTATCATCGCAATTACCGCCGATCGTGGCGTTCCAAAGATCAAGCTTGATCGACTCTCTCAACAGACTTCAATTCCGATACTGACGAAAAAACTCTCACCGGATTATCTGCTACATATCAGCACAGATAAACTAGAGCTAAGAAAAGTACCTGAGCAGTCCAGGAAAAAGCCAGATAAAGCACTTGTCTATTTCCATCGATTTTGCTGCGGGTAAAACTCAACACCGACGTTTACACGGCGGTGGTAAAGGCCAGGATATTGCCAAAGCGGTAGGCTTACACAAAATACAAAATCCAACCGTGCTGGACTTAACTGCCGGCATGGGGGACGATGCGTTCGTGCTGGCATCGCTGGGCGCTGAAGTAACCATGCTTGAGAGAAATACAATAGTCCATGCCTTGTTAGACGATGCACTGGATAGAGCTAAACTAGTTGTGGATGCAGAACTGGAAGATATATTAGCTCGATTGTCTTTAGTAAAACAAAGCGCGATGGATTATTTAGAAACACTAAATGAAACAGAGTTACCAGATGTGATCTATTTTGACCCGATGTTCCCAATTCGTAATAAAACCGCTCAAGTCAAAAAGGAAATGCAATTTTTTCACGATATTGTAGGTGATGATGAAGACAGTGAATCTGTGCTATTACTAACACTCACCAAAGCTAAAAAACGCATAGTCGTGAAACGTCCAAGACTGGCAGAGAAGCTCACCAATACCATCGAGCCAGCTTTTCAGATCAGCGGAAAATCTACGCGTTACGATATCTATTTACCTAAGCTAGCCTTCTAAGCAAAACCTTAAAATTTGAATATCATGGCTAATGGTCTATGCTTTGTTTATTGATTAAGCAATTACCATGAGAGTGTATATGCGCCATTTCACATTTATCAAACAGACATTATTCATAATACTGCTGAGTATAATGATTCAAACATCCGCAGTAGCCAGTAGCACCATACTTGATTCACTTTTTATGGATTTAAAACATGCTTCTAGCGAAGCCGAAGCTCGCAAACTTGAACAAGTAATCTGGAGACAATGGATGCTTTCAGGTGACGAGAAAATAGATGAGTTGATGCAACAGGCCATGCAAAAACGCCGCTCCTATGATTTCAATGGAGCGGTTGAAGTTCTCAATAAAGTAATCAAACAGAAACCAGACTATGCCGAAGGCTGGAACCAGCGTGCTACCGTGTATTTTCAACAAGAAAAATACCAAGAGTCCTTAATTGATATTGCCAAGACACTGGAACTCGAACCCCGTCATTTTGGCTCTTTAGCTGGTCGTGCGGCAATCAGGATGCGCCAAAACAAACCTGTCCTGGCGATACAGAATATAATTCAGGCACTCAAGTTTCATCCCTATCTAAAAGAAAAAGTTTTCTTTCCTGATCTGCGACAAGCATAGAAAAACAGCGTTGGAATAAAACTATCCTCACTAAGTAATTATAGATAGAGACAGGCCTTTTCCCATTCAGTAAAATACTCTTTGATTCATTGATAAACGTTACAGTCATTATAAGCACATCAAAGGATAGTAAATGGGCATAAATATCAATTCTCCTCTCAAATGGGGAGATTCTGAAAAAGCACACTGGCTTTCACAGCAAAACATAAAACGCTCATATAAAGATGACGTTGTTACAAAAATTAATCAGTTAAGGGATGACTTTGATATTCATCAATATGGCACTTTAGAGTATCAAGTTGGTAATTACCCATTATTCGCCATTCATTCCAAATCATGGAATCCAAACAAACCAAATATACTCATCACGGGTGGCGTACATGGATATGAAACCAGCGGTGTGCAAGGTGCAATACGTTTTCTACAAAGTAAAACCCTGGATTACTCTAAACACTTTAATTTTGTGGTTGCACCTTGTATTAGTCCTTGGGCTTATGAAACCATTAACCGCTGGAATCCCGACACTGTTGACCCTAATAGATCCTTTCGGTTAGCAAGCCCAGCTCAGGAAGCAGCGACTATCATGGCTTACATCAAATCATTAGATACCACATTTTTGGCTCATTTAGATTTACACGAAACAACAGATACCGACAATTCCGTTTTTCGACCAGCGCTAGCGGCAAAAGATGCGATTGAACTAGAACACTGGAATATACCAGATGGTTTTTATTTAGTGGGTGATACAGAAAACCCTGCTCCCGATTTCCAGAAAGCGATTATCCAGAAAGTTGAAAAAGTCACCCATATTGCACCCGCTGATGATAAAGATGAAATGATAGGCGACAAGGTAGAACAACACGGTGTCATTAATTATCAAACTCGAAAACTAGGCCTATGCGCGGGTTTTAGTGGTACAAAATATTCATCTACAACAGAAGTCTATCCAGATAGCCCAAAAGTGGATGATGAAAACTGTATATTAGCTCAAGTCGCTGCGGTAGAAGGGGCTTTAGAGTTTCTAATTTCAACTAGCTGATTTTAATTAAAAATGACACCCCCCTACTTTTTGAATGAAAACTCGTTTTTGTTGTTTAAAAACAATATTTTGAATTTATTCAAAGCTCGTGTTTTATTAATTTGTAAAATGAAATCACGCCTTTCTGGTGGTGGTCGTTGCACTCCAACGTAGTCACCGCTACTCTGAGGCTGGTGGTTTCTATTCAGGATGGTCTTTAAGCCATGCCTAACTAAAGTTTTTTAGTTTAATATATGTTAATTTTATTTGAAAAGAGAATTGCTATAATACTTCGCTGAATAACAATTTTAAGGAATGGAATCATGAAAAAACTATTAATTATCACAGCCATGAGCATGATTTGTTCAACTCTGGCAAATGCACAGGCAGATACTGCAAAAGCTGACAAGAAACAAGCAGTTAAAGAAGCACAACAGATCACTAAAGCATTTGGTGGGGCTCTAAAAAAAGAACTGGAAAAAGCGATGAAAGCAGGTGGGCCGATCAATGCAATCAATGTGTGTAACACCAAGGCCATGCCGATCACAAAACAGGCTGCAATCGACCACAATGCATTAGTCACTCGCGTAAGTCTTAAAAACCGCAACCCGGAAAATATCCCAAATGAATGGCAGAAATTAGTTCTGGAAGACTTTGATGCGCGCGCTGCAAAAGGCGAAGACGTGAAGAAAATGGGCTTTAGTAAAATTGTCGAAGAAGATGGTAAAAAGACTATACGCTTTATGAAGGCATTACCTTCAGACGGTGTATGTCTGGTTTGTCACGGCACTGTAATCGATGCAGGTTTGCAGGCAAAACTGAAACAACTATACCCAGATGACAAAGCAGTGGGTTATGACAATGGCCAGGTTCGTGGTGCTATAGTAGTGATCAAAGAGTTGGATTATTAATTAATACGTCTACTTTTAAAACTTATACACTTCCTTGATTATAGTGAAAAAAATCGCTATAAGTAGGAGTGTGCAATGCCGTTGAATTAAGCACATAAGTCATTGTTTCCAATATCATTCCTCATAACCTTTTCTCAGCTTTTTGCGACGACACCGAACCTTGCCTCGTTCAAAGCTTCGCTCGGGTTTGATAATGGTCATGTTTCTTGCGATTGCTTTAAACCATTTAAACAGATCGGCGGTTTTTCATAGATGATTTAACATCACCACAATTCGACGCTTAAACGACTGTATGGCTTCAGCAAAATTTATTTTATAGCGATGTTTCCGATTTTCTACGCTGTGCTAAATAAACTCCTTGGCAGCAAAACACTCCATGGCGATGAGTGCATGAACGAGTGCACTCGCATGCACATCTTGCTTGACGCTATGCACCGTTCTGCCACTATAATCTTCAATGTCTAAAAAGGCTTTTTGCTTTTTATAGCCTTCCTCAACACGCCATCTAAGATGGTATAGATCATAGAAGTCTTTCATCGGATAACGCTTTTTGTCTAGTAAACTGGTCATTTATATATAGTCACCCCTGAAGTATCTCACCCAAACTTGGGAGTATTTTGAGGAACTATCGAACAATAATCGTGTAATAGATTTATCACCTGGTTAAAATAAAAGACACGATAAAACCATTTCAGAAGTTTAGCCAGGTTATACGCAGATGCAGCTAAAACGACATCAGCACGATCACCTGCCTCTCCTTTGAAGTAGTTTCTACTTAACCAATAATCTGCTTTAAGATTTCCTATACTCGGTTCGATTGCCGCACGACGCTTCATCAATCGACGACACTGGGCTTTGCCCGTTTGGGTATGCGCCCAACAATATGAACCTTGGTTTACTCACAACACCATACCCTCTGTAGCTTTGATCAACATAGGCAAATTCGGGGCGACTCCGGTAAAGTCTTTTGCCTGTTTGAGTGGATTGGATAGTGTGTGTGTCCATCATATAGGTTATCTTTCAAAGATTGTGAGCCAATGATCCAATTGCCTGTTAAGCCTTCT
>CAVXCT010000039.1:0-53379 GCA_963760355.1 uncultured Gammaproteobacteria bacterium
TAAAACTTATACACTTCCTTGATTATAGTGAAAAATTCGCTATAAACAGGGGGGTGTGAATTTTATCGCAATACATTTAAGCAACTAACTACCTTAATCTTTCGCGCTCAATTATCAGATTATTCGCACCATCATTAATCTGCAAATCACCATCTTGCAGGGTGCAACTTAGCATCATTCTTTTATTATTCAGCTTTTCCAGCTCATCGGCATTCACCGAATACACTTCAAGATTTTTAAATTGATTCAGTTTATCTTTATTCTTATCCCACCAGATATCGGTGTGGTTGTGATTATATGAATAAACGATGACACTTTTAGAAAGGGTACAGGCTTTTTTTATACGCTTGATATCTGGCTGTCCCAGGTCTATCCATAGTTTGATTTGATTATCAGCCGAATGCTCGAGAAGTTCCGGTTGATCACTACACCATTGTTGATTACGCAGGGTGAGTTCATCGTTAGCACTATAGATATAAGCCACGATACGCATCATGCTTCTTCTAATCGTTTCATTCGATTGTTGCGCTATCGTGAGTTTATGCGATTTGTAATATTGACGGTCGATATCCGCAATGCTAAGCCTAGCTTTACATACCGTTGTTAATGTTTTTGTTGTAAAAGTTGAGTTCATAATTTCCCCCTTTATTATTTTTATTATGTCGGGGGATTTATCGAACAACCCCATTATTACTTATTAAAGCTTTCTACAGTATGAACGGTAGACCCCTGATATTAGATTGTTTTTTAGTACCACAGAAAAATTAGAATCAGGAACCAGCAACCACCATTCCTTCAACAAGGATAGACCCGGTTCGCGTACCACCACGTAAATCAACATCAGTTCCTACTGCAACGATATTGTTAAACATGTCTTTGAGATTACCCGCGACTGTAACTTCTTCTACAGGGAACTGAATTTCACCATTTTCCACCCAAAAGCCTGCTGCTCCGCGAGAATAATCACCAGTGATATTATTTACACCGCTACCGATGAGTTCAGTCACAAATAAACCTGTTCCTAACACTTTTAACAATTCATCAAAGTCTTGACCAGTTGAATCAAGTGTTAAATTATGTGTTCCGCCCGAATTAGCGGTGCTCTTTAAGCCTAACTGGCGCGCAGAATAACTACTCATAATGTAGTTTTGCACCACACCGTCGACGACTAGGTCACGATTACTGGTTGCTACGCCTTCTTTATCAAAATAACCGCTACCAAATCCGCGTTTGATATGTGGCTGTTCGTGCAGATGAATAAAATCAGGGAAAACTTTTTCATCAATACTATCTAGCAAAAATGTTGATTTCCGGTATTGAGCGCCACCCGCAACTGCACTGGTGAAATGTCCAATGAGGCTACGCGCCATTTCGGGTGAATAGAGCACATTGGTTTGACGTGTGCTGATCTGCTTACTCATTAGACGCGCCAGGGTTTTTTCTGCCGCTTTTTTACCCACATGCTGCGCCGATTCTAACTCAGCATTAACGCGTGTAGTGCTGTACCAGTAATCTCGTTGCATCGCTTCTTCACCGATCTCCTGACCGATAACCGAGCAGCTCAGGGTGTGCCGACTCGATGGCGAAGAGCCCATAAAACCATGTGAGTTAGCAATAAGACCAATACCGCTGTAGGTACTAATACTGGCACCATCCGAATTGATAATACGCGCATCATGTTCCAGTGCTGCGGTTTCACACTCAGTAGCCACTGCTATCGCTTGTTCGGCGGTTAAATCCCATGGATGATATAAATCCAGATCATGGATATCGGTTGCCATCATATCTGCATCGGCTAAACCGGTATATTTATCTTCTTCGGTATATTTTGCAATATTGCAGGCCGCTTTGACTGTATCTTCAATCGCTGCTGGAGATAGATCACCAGTACTCGCTGAACCTGTATGTTTGCCAATATACACCGATAAATTCAAACCCTGATCTCGATGGTATTCGAGTTTATCTACATTCGTTTTGTGGATTTCTACGGATAATCCAGAGCCTTTATTGAGGCTTAGTTCTGCATCACTTGCACCGTATTTCTTTGCCAGTTTTAGAACCGTTTCCGCTGTTTCCTGTAGAAATACTTCATCTTGTTTGATGTTGTTTTTACTATTATTTGTCATCTTTTTATTTGTCACGACTAAGCGTCCGTGCCCCCTACTGTTAATCCATCTATTTTCAAGGTTGGCTGGCCTACGCCAACTGGTACGCTTTGACCTGCTTTACCACAAACACCTACACCTTTGTCGAGTTCGAGATCGTTACCGATCATACTCACCTTGGTCAGCACATCTGGACCGTTGCCAATCAAGGTTGCACCTTTAACTGGACGGGTGACTTTGCCATTTTCAATTAAATAAGCTTCAGAGGCCGAGAACACAAATTTACCGGAGGTAATATCGACCTGGCCTCCACCAAAATTAACCGCATAGAGTCCTTTCTTGACTGATGAAATAATCTCTTGCGGATCATCGTTGCCTGGCAGCATATAGGTGTTCGTCATGCGAGGCATTGGCAGATGCGCGTAGGATTCCCGACGGCCGTTACCGGTTGATTCAACTCCCATCAAACGTGCATTCAGTTTGTCTTGCATATAGCCTTTTAGCACACCATTTTCGATCAATGTGGTACAATTTGTGCTGGTACCTTCATCATCAATACTCAAAGAGCCGCGACGATTTTCGATGGTACCATCATCTACTACAGTTACCCCTTTTGAAGCAACCACCTCACCAACACGACCACTAAATGCAGAGGTTCCTTTGCGGTTGAAGTCACCTTCTAAACCGTGGCCAATAGCTTCGTGTAGAAGAATGCCTGGCCAACCCGAGCCTAATACTACCGTTTGCGCACCAGCTGGTGCATCTACCGCATCTAGATTAACCAGTGCCAGTCTGACTGCTTCTTCGGCGTACTCTTTAATGCGCTCTGCCTGTGTAAAATAATCAAAACCGAAACGGCCTCCACCACCCATGCCAGCGGATTCACGTTTTCCATCTTTTTCGACGATTACAGTGATATTCATTCTCACCAATGGACGAATATCTGCATTCAGATGACCTTCGTTATCAGCAACTAAAACGTGTTCGTGCACCCCCGCGATATTGGCAATCACCTGGGTTACATACTGGCTAGCGGCTCGCGCTGATTTATCAGCAAGTCGTAATAATTCTATTTTCTCATCTTCAGACATTGAAGCTAAGGGGTTATCAACTCCATAAAGCGCAGTCACTGATTTATTCTCACGCGCCTGCCACGCCCTGGTTTGCGCAGTTGTGCCTGAACGGCCAATTGCGGCTGCAGCTTTTGCAGATGCGGTTAACGCATCCAGGGTAATCTCATCAGAATAAGCAAAACCTGTTTGCTCTCCAACCACCATCCGTACTCCGACTCCTTGATCGATACTGTAGGAACCATTTTTAATAATGCCCTCTTCCAGTACCCACGATTCAAAACGGTTGGATTGAAAATAAAGGTCGGACAAATCTGCCCCTTTTAAATGGGCAAATACTTTCTCCAGGTCTGATTCAGTTAGTCCGGAAGGGTCGAATAACTGCTGTTTGGCTTGTTCTAGAATGGATTGACTCATATATGAATACTCTGGGTATAGTTCTGTGTATTGTAAAAACACACCCCCCCACTTTTACGTGGTTTTTTACTGTTAGGCAAAGAAAAACCACGCCCTGCGGGTCATTGTTGCTGTGCTCCAACGCTGTCTCTCTGCGTTCGGCCTGGCTTTTTTGGGGAGGTATGAAGTGTCATTAGTAAACTAACGATATATATAAAACGGAAATGCTTCGCTTTTAGTACAGCTTAGTGTGCTTTAACACGGGAAAACTTTCACGTAGTTTTTTCTGTGCTTGTAAGTCTATATTAATGGTGATGATCCCTGAACCTTTCAAGCGCAAGCCGTGAACTTGTCCTAAATAATCGACAGCCATAGCATGCCCGTAAGTTTGACGACCATTCACATGGTAACCACCCTGTGCAGGTGCAATCACGTAACATTGATTTTCGATAGCACGCGCCTTGATTAATGGCTCCCAGTGAATATCACCGGTTGTTCTGGTAAAGGCAGATGGAATCAGAAATATTTCAGCACCCTGTTTAACCATCTCCCGGTACAACATCGGGAAACGCAAATCGTAACAAATCGACATGCCAATTTTACCGAAGGGTGTATCGACAACGACGATATCTTTACCGGGTTCGAAAGTATCGCTTTCCCGGTAGTGCTCTTGTGCTTTTTTATCTACACAGGCGATATCAACATCGAACAGGTGTATTTTGTTATAGCGTGCGACTATTTCACCCTTGTCATTAAACATTAAAGAGGCAGAACTGACTTTTTCAGAATCATCAGATTTTAATGGAACCGAACCCGCGACAATCCAGACTTTATTATCGATGGCAAATTGCCTAACAGTATCCTGAATTAGGCCTTTACCAAACGCTTCGGCAAGGTCTATATTGTCTGAATCATGCATAGCCATCAATGCAAAACATTCAGGTAAAACAACCATTTGCGCACCTTTATTGGCTGCTTCCCGAATTAGCCGGGATACTTCCATCAAGTTGGCTTTTATTTGTGGCCCTGACGCCATTTGGACGGCTGCGATTTTATTTAACAAATATTTTTCCTTGCAAGTTTCCTTTGGAATAGATAAGCAAATTCTACTCTGATTCGTCTACTCTATTGAAGCTACAGCTTAAATCACACCCCCCTACTTATATGAGGTTTTCACAAAACCTAACACTTCGAATAATTGTCTCTACGTTCCTATTTTGTCTCGGCTGCGCCTAGGTTTAGGGTTGTTTAGTATAAAGCGTTTTTAATCAATCCAGGAAAGCAAGAATCTCTTTCTCAATATCCTGTTTATCAATAACGGTATTCTGGGTAATTTCTTTATCAAACAGGCTGCTAATCATTTCAGGGATTGCGATATTGGCCTTGCTAGCGATCGCCTGTAATGCCTCGCTATCATTTCCACCTTCTTCAGCGGTTAATGCATTGGCAATTGTTGGTGAAAATTTTGTCCATTCTGCAGTTGAATAGACGATTGTCTTTAACGGTTTATCCCGACAGGTATCGTAGGTCTTAAAACAAGTCGCTGTATGTGGGTCCATTAAGTATCCACCTGCAAACGCCTGTTTGATGTATTCTTTACCTTCTTCATTGGTACAGAAATCAGCGGAAAATACCTTTTGTATTTCAGCCAGTTCATCGGCAGTTAACTGATAGCGCTTGTCAGTATCAAGCTGAGCCATAAGCTCTTTAGTACGTTCACTTCCAAACAGATCAAACAGTATACGTTCAACATTCGAAGATTTCAAAATATCCATAGCGGGGGAGCTAGTAGGAATTACAGATGAATCACTGATATCGTAAATACCTTCGTTAATTAAGTGAGTTAACACATTGTTCTGATTAGAAGCGATGAGGATTTTTTCCACAGGCAATCCCATTTTCATTGCGTAATAACCACCCAGGGCATTACCAAAGTTTCCGCTTGGTACATTCAGATAAACCTTATCGCCCAGTTCTATAGCACCCTGTCTCAGCAGTTCTAGATAGCTGTGTATGTGATACATCAACTGGAAGATAATACGTCCAAAGTTGACCGAATTAGCCGCAGATAAGGAGATATTCTTTTCTTTCAATTTAGCATTGAACGAATCAGAACTGAGTAATAACTTCAATGCAGACTGTGCATCATCAAAGTCGCCATGAATACCAATAACTTTAAGGTTTTCAGCATCCTCAGTGACCATTTGCAGGCGCTGCACATCGGAAGTTCCGCCATCAGGGTATAAACAGGCAACACGTACATTGTTACGATTCTTAAACGTTTCCAGCGCTGCTGGGCCAGTATCACCACTGGTTGCTGCAAGAATCAGGTATTCTTCATTACGCTTCTGCGCAATTGACGAAAGCACAACACCAAATGGCTGCAATGCCATATCTTTAAACGCACGTGTTGGCCCATGGTAAAGCTCACTCACATAAAGGTCATCTTTAACCTTTACCAGGGGTGCCGGGTTTTTCTTTCCATCACTAGGAATATCAAATTCATCATATAGATCTAACGCCGTTTCAATATCAGCCTGGTCAATATCGACATTGAAAGCAGCCAAAATATCTCGCGCCAGCGTTTTGTAATCTTTGTCTAAATGACTGTGTAAAAAATCAATGCCAAGATCAGGTAAAGACTCAGGTGAATATATACCGCCAAATGAAGACATCGGGCTTAAAATTGCTTCAGAAAAGCTAATTTCAGTTGCACGTGTTCCATCATTTCCGCGTGTTTCTATAAATTTCATGCTTTGTCTCTAATCCTGTCTAAACTTATTTACTAATACTTTCTATCTATTTGATTTTTAATGTTTTTGGTTTAAATCATTTAAAATTAACTGAGAGACTCAACACGTATTCTGGTTGCCTCACCATTGATTACATCAAGCGCAGCAATTTGTGCCAAGGCATTATTCATATTACCTTCATTCACTTCATGCGTAAGCATAATCAGATCTACATCTGTTTCTCCATGTCTTGGCTGTTTCTGGATGAACGCTTCAATACTGATTCCTTGCTGACCTAATATACGTGTCACTTCAGCGAGTACCCCTGCTTCATTTTTTGCCGACATCCGAAGGTAAAAAGCAGTTTCAATATCATCCATACCCAGCACGGGAACATCAGACAGTGCATCCGCCTGGAATGCTAAATGAGGTACTCTGTTTTCAGGGTCTGTGGTCAGGGCACGAGTCACATCAACGATGTCTGCGATTACTGCGGAAGCTGTAGCCTCATCTCCGGCACCTGCTCCGTAATACAATGTTGGACCCACTGCATCACCTTTGACCAAAACGGCATTCATTACACCATCAACATTGGCAATCAGGCGCCTTTCTGGAATTAATGTTGGATGTACGCGTTGTTCGATACCCTTAGCTGTGCGCTTGGCAATACCAAGGTGTTTGATCCGGTAACCCAGTTCTTCAGCGTAAGCCACATCTTCCCGGGTAATTTTAGAGATGCCTTCGGTATAGGTTTTATCAAATTGCAGAGGGATACCAAATGCGATCGAAGAGAGGATGCTCAACTTATGCGCTGCATCGATACCTTCAACATCAAAGGTAGGATCAGCCTCGGCATAACCGAGTTGCTGGGCTTCAGCCAGGACATCATTAAAGTCTCTGCCTTTATCACGCATTTCAGTAAGAATGAAATTACCAGTTCCATTAATGATACCTGCTAACCATTCAACATTATTCGCAGCCAAGCCTTCACGTAAAGCTTTAATGATCGGGATACCACCCGCGACTGCTGGTTCGAAGGCAACCACTAAACCCTTCTGTTGCGCTTTAGCGAAGATTTCATCACCGTGTATAGCGATTAATGCTTTGTTCGCAGTAACCACATGCTTGCCATTTTCAAGGGCTGTCATGACAAGTTCTTTGGCTGGCGAATATCCACCGATAAGCTCAACCACGATATCGATATCAGGATCATTAACAACTTCGAAGGCATCATTGGTTAAGCGAACATTTTCAACGCCTAACTCCGCCGCACGCTCTGGTTCAAGGGTAGCAATAAAATCAATTTCAATACCGCGACCCGCACGTCTTGCAATTTCTTCTGCATTCCTTTTAAGAACCGTTGCAGTCCCACCGCCAACTGTTCCCAAGCCCAATAATCCAACCTTAACCGCTTTCATTAGTTACCTTCAATTCGTATCAATAATTAGACGCAGAACATTACCGTTCAGCACCATCAGTGTCAATCAGCATTACGCTTTGTGCTTTTATAAATAAAATATAAAGCAGGGAATTTACTCGTATTTTTTTGACTGTACTTTTTGCTTCTATCAAGAATACCTTTTATTATCCTGAAACTAATCCAACAGATATCAATCAAACGCCGATGAAATTTGCTGAAGATCACAATAGCGCACGCTATAAAATCAATGCTTATGATAGCAACTCTATTGCTATCAATGGAGAACCACATAATTACTCCTTAGTGTTGTCACCGATGGAGCTAATACGCGACTGGACCCCTAAATCCTATTCAGAATTAGAAGCACAGCATCTGGATGAATTTTATCGCCTGAATGCAGAGATCATTCTGCTGGGAACCGGTGAAATCCAGGTATTTCCACCAGCGCCAATTCTGCGGCGTTTAGCGCAAGGAAAAGTTGGCTTCGAAGTGATGGATACCCAGGCAGCCTGTCGCACTTTTAACATTTTAATGGCAGAAGGCAGGAATGTCGTAGCAGGACTGTTTCTAAAATAACTTAGTGCAAAGCTATACCCAGCGACTTATCGAGTAAAACCAAAGCCACCCCCCTACTTTTGAATGATATTACATTTTTGTCGTTTAAAAATGTAAATAGAATTTATGCTTTGCGATGAGCTTTTTATTTTCTATTGAAAAACGTGAGCACTCCAGCGGGTGTTTTTCTATTTATTACGCTTTCTGCTAAAGTCCTGCTAAAGCTGCTAAAGCGGCTAAAAATAATCCGAGTTATGGAGACAGAATGGAAAACCTGGAACAATATCTTGCTCCTTTATTAAAATATTTTGATGGTCAACCCTGGCCACAAGGTATTGCCATCATGCTGGCGACCTTTATTTTTGCATCAGCTTTTTCCTGGATTATTTTTCGTGTACTCAAATACCTAACGGGTAAAACTAAATCATTTCTTGATGATCGCTTGTTAGCCATAGCCAGACCCCCTATTTACTATTCTCTATTAATGACCGGTTTTTCTGCAGGCGTTAATCGCATGCCTCTGACTGATAAACTCACCGATTATTTAATCTTTGGCTTTAAAACACTGGGTGTCATCATCTGGATGATTGCCCTGGTAAGAGTTTCAAAAATAATTCTGCAGCAATTGGCCTGGGGTGGTGGATATAAAAACGTACGACTGATCCAACCTCAAACACTGCCGTTATTTGATAATGTTTCAAAACTATTAATTGTTGCTATCGCGATTTATGTGATGTTCCAGATCTGGGGAATTGATATGACAGCGTGGTTGGCCTCTGCTGGTATCGTCGGTATCGCAGTAGGTTTTGCAGCAAAGGATACCCTGGCCAACCTGTTTTCAGGTGTATTTATTCTCGCTGACACACCCTATAAGATTGGTGATTATATTGTGTTAGATGGAAATCAACGCGGTAAAGTGACCCATATTGGCCTTCGTAGTACCCGTTTGATAACGCGTGGTGATGTAGAAGTTACTGTGCCCAACTCGATTATGGGTAATACTAAAGTCACCAATCAAAGTGGTGGACCCCACCCAAAATTCAGGATAGCAGTAAAGGTTGGCGTGGCCTATGGCACTGATATCGATCAAGTGGAAGACATTTTGATGGAAATTGCGGACAGTGAAGCTCTGGTAACCAGGACGCCGGAACCCAGAGTACGGTTTCGCACATTTGGAGCATCCAGCCTCGATTTTGAACTACTTTGCTGGATAGAAAATCCGGAATTACAGGGTCGTACACTGCATAAATTAAATAGTGCAGTTTATAAGACGTTCAATGCAGGAAAATATTGAGATACCTTACGCAAAGCAGGATTTATATATAAAGGAATTACCCGGTTAGACTAAACACACTCTAATCGTCGTATTTACTCACCGATTCTGGTTTGTAATCACGCTCCTTATGTATCACATTCCTTTTAGTCGATCTTTTTGAACCTGAGCTAACGGGGTTGGCAGAATCACTACCAGAGTTGGAAGCAGAATCTGATGATCCGCTTGAATTGCTAGCGGAACCAGAAGAGCTGGCACTGGTTGCAGAGCTTGAGCCACCATTACTAGCATTACTGGAATTATCACTCTGGTCTTTTTTACTTCGATCAAGCTTTCTACCTGACTGATTACCCACAACAATCCCGGATGGTGCTGACTTTACTTGATCTGCAACAAATTCAGGGGGAATATACCCGCCTTGCGGATCTTTAACCGATTTGAACTTTTTCTCGATATTCGTAACCGGACAGGGTTTATCATTATAATAAACCTCTGCCTTTGCATTGGTACATTTGTAAATAGTAGCTTGCGCCTCAGCGGCCATAAGTAGTGGAATAAATCCCACTACATAGACCAATGATTTAACTTTATGTTTCATTTCTATTAAATCCATCATCATCATTCCTCAGTAACCGGATCACTCCAGTAAACTGATTCCAGGCGACAAGCTTCATAACCTGAAGTCTGGGAAAGTTTCTTACCATTACGAATATCAACCGGATGGGTACAGCTGTTTTTACCCGTAGGATTTCCACCTGCATCGATTACAGGTGTAATAACGGGTGGGTTAAACACCACTTGTGGCTTACCGAGAATTTCGGTACCTGTAAGCAGGTATATATCGTTATCATCAACGTCACCATCCTGATCAAGATCCAGTCCAGCACCACCACTTAGTATATCAATGGCATAAAAACGGGACTGGGTTACCGGGGCCGCACACTGGTCGATATGACCAATGCCTCCAGCACTAGTCAACACTTCTGGTACCAGCGTAGTAAAGGTAATATTTCCATCAAATGCCAGGGCTGTTCCTAACACTTTCTCGCCCTGATTTTCGAAGTTCACTTTCCAGCCTCTTATTCCGCTATCTTTGATTGAATTGGTTTGAGTGACACCCGAACCAGAGACGGTTATTTCAGCCAGACTACTGTCTGTAATCGTATTAAAGGTTTCTGGACCAGTAGTTTCCAGTGGCTTGAAAGGTGATCCATCGATTAATACATAGAAATTATCGGTAATCGTTATATCCATTGGGTGTGCTCTAAAACCACTACCTACGGAAACCGCGTATACGGTCTTACCATTGATTTTCATTAGGGCGACATCAGTCTCATTATAGAATTTTCGCGAATTGGTACCTGTTCCACCTAGTGTCGCCAGTTTTGTTAGTACCGAAGCGGCACTCGCATCACCAATTTTTTCACTCAAATCCAGTCGCCATACATTACCACCGGTATCCGCAAAATACAGACGGTCGACTAAACCGTTATAGTTAGTGTCCAGCACTCTGACACCACCGGGAATACTGTTGCTGATTTGTGCGCGCATCGCAGCCGGCATAGACCAGATCAGACTTCCATCAATGGCATCAAATATCAGGATATCATTACCCACATCAGCTGTAACTGCTGCAGTGGCATCATCGACTTCACCTGATCCATCAGTCTTGTCACGGTCTTCATCTTCATCATAGCCACCACTAACAATCACAACTTCTTTAGCCGTTCCACTACTTGAAACTCCAGCTTTTACAAGATAGGGGATTGACCATGACTGCCCCATGGAAGCATGTTCAGCCGCTGATTTTTTCCATAAAAGCTTAGGCGCGTCAATATCTGTCACATCCAGAGCATAAAATGCACTGCCACCACGACGTAAACCAACGTATATAACGACCCTGTCACCTGCTGCAGTATCCAGTTGGCCGTCACCCATTCCTTTGTACCAGGCAGTAATGGCGCCATCAACTCCGTATTTATGATCCACCTGAGTGCCCGCATTCAAAAACAATGTTTCAGGAAGTGTGCTTAATAGTTCTTTCGGAATGAAAGCAAACTTCTCTTCACCCGTATCGGTATCAAAAGCATGCAGATAACCTTCGTTGGTACCGGCAAAAATATACTGTTCTTTACCCACACCCGCTGCATTTCCCTTGTTATAGGTTATAACCAATGGCTCCGAATGCAGCATATCACCCATATACTTTCTTGCCTTCTTATCCGAGCCTGATGCAACGCCATTTTCCCAACCACGCATGAAATTGACGATTTCTTTACGATCATCTTCGCTGGCTGCATCTGGCAAACCCAGATCGGCATTGTCGATATTCCCTATATTTGAAAGAGCGACTTTATTAGCTGAAGTACTAAGGTTAACAGCACTATCTCCAGTCAGGTTTGAATATATGTTTCGTGCATCAGGGTCAGTTAGCAAGTTTGCCAAACCACCTTTTTGCACCACCCTGCCATCAGGGTCAGAGGCAGGGCTGTTAGACCAGTAGTCTAATGCGTCTGAGGTAAATCCACCCAGCTCATCAGTTGCATTTATACCATTCTTACCGCGTATCAGCCTTCTTCCATTGATATTCTCGATTTTGAATTTCTTCAGGTTGCCTGACCAGCGAGCTGCGTTTTTACGATCAAATACAGGGATATAAATATCCTTTTCATGCTCTAAACCATTTTTAACATTAACACTATAACCGGGTGAAGCAAGTGTGCCTTTAGGTTCCGCAACTTCCTCCAGTATGCCCTTGAATGCCGCTGCCAGGTCTTCCGGGCTAGTCGCGAGAAAATAACCATCTTCTTCAGGACCAGCAGCGGTGTCGACATCATCGTAAGTGGCCAGGCTTTTCAGGTATGTTTCGGTGTTAGTGCCGGCACCGGTACCAAACCCTATGGTAAAAGTATGAATCAATTGATCACCTTCCTGGCCATAAGGAAGGGCAGCTGTCGGGTCGCCCAGATTATCATGTGTTGCAAGATAATGGGTCAGCTCAGCACCACAAGTACCCTCTAAACCAACCCCGGCACCAGTCGCACAGGCAGGAACCGCAGCAGCAAGAGGTCCCTGAGGTCCATTAGCTGTGTTTCTGACCGTAGCAAAAGGCCCTGCTCTTCTTTTCCAGTCTTTAGCTCTATAAGTGGGTGCGCCATCCGTCATTAACACAATATAGTTCTCCTGACAGCTGCTTTCTATGGGTGTTTTGTATTTCGGTGCATTGGCATGATCGCGTCCTCCTACGTGCACATTTGTTGTCACCACAGGACCATCATAAGTGACTGGATGCGCACCATTAATGCTGGGTAAATTCTGCCCATAGTGAATTTTTTCACCGCGGTAATAAAGTGCCGCTTCATAAAGCGAATCTACAATTGGCGTATAGGATTTATGGTTCCAGCTATCTGCAATATCAGCGATATACTCACGCACTGTGACAGTTGCAGACGGAAGAAACGGTAAACCATGCACATCAGCCGCGGTTGGAATCACATCACGCGCCATCGCATTGACATCGGTGACCGGAAATGTAATGCCAGAGACTGAATGATGCCTCCTGAGTTCTGGATAGTTACCATTGACTTCCGGGTTAATCGAATCCAGTCCGTAGTTCAATAAACCAACCTTGACATTATCCGGTGCCTCAAATAGCACAGCGCGCAGTGATTCCTGCATAACCTGGAGGCGGTCTTTCTTTTCTTCATCTACTTCATATTCAATATACAACGTTGGCGGGGCTGCCGTAGGGTGATCGAACATTGCGACCGTTCTTGCACCATCATTTGAGTCTATATAATAGGCGATCGCATTATTTTCAGACCAGCCATTCCGATCGATAACATCCTGGGTAACATCTTTGACCTCTACCCTTTGCTCTTCTCCGCTGTCTCCTTCTTCCCACTGATCGTGGTGATGTGATTTATCATCCTGATAGTAACTACCGCCGAAAAAGTTTGCCACCATAGCTGGCGCATCGTCGCTAGCTTCAGCATAAACATCAAAATGGGCTCTTTCTTCATCATCATCATCATCATCATCATCATCATCGTCATCGTCATCTTCACGACGCGCTTCAAACTGGATCCAGGCTTCTTTGATTTTTGCGTCTTGCGGAATATCAATATTGGTAAAACGCAAGCGCATTGAGTCATTATTATCGATCGTATGCTGGGTTCCAGTATAATCTATTGAATCCCCACTACCATTTTGAATACCGTCATCAGTCGAAGTAACTATTGGTCGAACAAGCGTAGCCGTATACTTGGGAACAGTAGCCGTTGACACGTTGCTACTCATACTTCCGGAAATATCCAGCACAAATAAAAGATTCGGTTTGGAGACATTCATCGAATAAAACACCTCGGTGTCATCTGCGTAAGACGTTACACCAGCGGCGATTATCGACACTACAAAAAAGGTCTTTAATGTCGTTATTAGTTTATTCATAAAATTTTTCATGGTTCCGATCCTTTATGGATTTGCTTATTTTTATTTTTTGCCAGGTTACTAGGTTGCTGCTGTAAATCTTTACTTTAAATTACTGTTTCGTGAGGTATTGGGGAATTCTTTTCCCGCACCACGCACATGCCTATCCTTAACACCTGAGTTGGAAAAACCCCTTTCCACTTTAAAGTCATATAAAAAGCAGGGAGGTACGTCAGGGCCAACGCTGATGGCTCTGCCAGAAAATCCTCCACAGGTGTATTCAAGATCCCTGTTGCCAATCGCTTGCTCCGAATGAGGCTTCAATGGGTTTGCTGGAATCTGATGATCCCACTTAGCACCAAAGCCTTCTGTTTGCAGTACCGGTAACAGCGTGACGGGTGTTGTCAATTCATTCAAATCATTCTCGGTAGTTTGAAATATTCGCATTTGCTGTTCGTTATTACCGGCAACCAGAATATCCAGCATCGAAACCCTGGTCGCAGAAACACTCACGATTGTCATTATTGCGAGGAAAACTAAGGAGGTAAACAGGGTTACACCTTTTTGCCTGTGTGGTACTGAACTCAACATCTGTGATTTAGTATTGTTAGGTATCATAATAATGCACCTGTATTTTTGTTTTCCAGATTGATCGTGGTTGTATAAACCCTGAATAAGCGTTTAAGGTCAGCATTAGCTATATTTATATTTGTTTTAAGCAGGTTATATCTTTTCTTGGTACTCGGTTGATCTAGTACATTCGGGTTAGATGAACGCATCAACAAACCAACCCGCACACTAGCCACCATGCCCCACTGGTCCGCAGCTTCGATCTGGTTAGCTGTTCTATAAGTTGTACTGCCTGCAGCATTGGTTATACCGTAGAGGTATTGAATAGCTTCTACGTCATTCACGATTGGTTGACGCCCACCGCGGCTACCATCACAATATAGTGTCCTGTCCTCGGGACTGGAGGTGTTTTTTAATAACCAGAAACTACTATAAATTCTAGCTTGGGTAGGGTCGTTCATACCGACATCAAGGTCTGTACTACAGGAAACTGTGCGTGAATCTCGGGTAGCACCCCCACCGGTGCAATCTGTATAAACCAGAGCGTCGGGATTTTCATCGCCCGATCCCGGGGGACAAGAAGCCTTACCAGCAATACAGGGATTATCCGCCAGAGATATCACTGTTAGAAAATCCCTGGTTGCAGAATCTCTGGTTCTTCTATTTACACGAGGCGTCCAGAAATCCCTTTTAGAGCCATCTCTACAACTCGGATTAGCCACACTACCATCGCTTGAAGTAAAGAACGGCTTATCTATAGTAATATTTTCAATGGATGAATAACCCGCATGTGATATTGTCGAACGAAGAATATTGAATACCGCTGCAGCATTGGCATCCATCTCGCCAACTGCAACACGTCTAACATCGGCATCTTTGGTACTAATAAAATTGGTCACAACGCCTGCGAGCAGAAACAGGCCTACCACCATGGATATCATCAACTCAATCAAAGACAGACCAGATTGCCTGTTTAGCCTTAATGTTTTGTTATTTTGTGTATTTATTATATTCATTTTCATAGTTGGCTAATCAAGGGATAACACAAATTGTTGTCGATAGTGATTGCACTGCTTCTACCTGATCTTTATGAACGCTGCTTTCACTCCAACTTATAGTAATACTGGTTTCATCATCATGATTTATTGAAATATCACAGTCCGTAGCGTGATCAACCGCTAAAACACCATTTGGAAGCAAATTCAATACACCTCCTTCTCGTTTTCCCGTTTTTAACACGCCACACATAACTTCCTGCACATCTAAACGTGCGATTATTTGTGGGTTGCAAAAACCAGTACCTCTACATTGCGGCTCAGCTTTTGAACAATTGACATCGTTCTCATAAAAGCCGCCAGTTACACCATTTGGATTTGCACGCATGCGGTCACTGAGTTCCATCGCCAATATGGTTGCTACATTGCGTGAATGTGCATTATTGGTACCTTTCATGGATGCAATCTGTAAACCACTCAGGCCCAGCATTCCGACACCAATGACTATAAGGCTGACCAGCACTTCTATCATAGAGAAGCCATGCTGTGATTTTTCCAGTTTTTTCATGCAATTAACTTTCTATTATTATTAATATTAAAATAGCTAAACAGCATAGTTTAAGAGGGTGAATACTGGTTTTTAATCTTTTAACTTCAACTCGACAGAGTGATCATAGATAACTACCAGATGTAAACTAAACTAATTATTTTTATTTATACCAGCACGTTACCGTATTTCCATGAAACTTCAACCTTTATCAGTAACTATCAGATAAATGGTATCTGATGGGTATTACTCAGCAATTATAATTACTTAAGGGACCTCTGATTAAGTCCAATAAAATGCTGTAAGTCTCTTGGGCATCATATTCTAGGCGCACTCTGAAGGGAATGCTTATTGCCTTCACGAAAAGTGCAACAACGAAGATGATGCCCTAGAGGCTTACCCTCCGGGGCTTAGCCAAAAACCCAGCCTCTGCGTTATGCTCATTCGAAAGGCTTGTTGCACCATGCCACAGGCGTTCATTCCTGCATGAGCAAGCCTTGATCCTGGGCTTTTGGCGTTGTCAGAATTTATTAGACTTAATTAGAGATCCCTTAAGCCACCCCCCTACTTTATGGCCGTTTTTACTTATCTAATATTTGACCACCTAAATATTGGCCCGGCGTTTTTCTACCGGCATTTTCACTAACCAGAAGATGCTTGTCAGAATAATTCCAACGAATAATATTCCACCCACATTTACCGTTTCCCAACCAAATTTATTCTGAAAAATACCCGCGGATAACGATGCGATGGTTACCATCGAGAACACCATAAAATCATTTAAAGCTTGAGATTTTGCAGTTTCTTCGGGCCTGTAAGTTTCAGTTAACAGTGTTGATGCGCCAATAAACAGGAAGTTCCAGCTGATTCCAAGTGCAACCAGGGCTACCCAAAAATGCCAGACTGAAGTACCCGATAAATTGATCAAAGTACAAACCAGTGCCAATAAAGCACCAATAACCATCACTTTGATAACGCCTATTTTCTGAATGATGCTTCCGGTGAAGAAAGAAGGAGCAAACATCGCGAGTACATGCCATTGAATTACGAATGCGGTTTGATCAAACTGGTGTTGGTGGTGATGCATCGCTAGCGGAGTTGCAGTCATAACATAGGTCATTACGCCGTAACCTAACATGCCGCAGATAACCGCCACAATAAACGTGGGCTGCAAGGCTATCTGTTTTAATGGGCGTCCTGTATGTCTCCGAATCTGTAATAGTGGGTGGTGGTAACTTGATAAAAAATAACACGACAAATATTAAAACATAAAGTCCTGTAACGTAGACAAAGCCTCCTGCGAAAGGTATCTGATCAATCATACCCCTGCCGAAATTTGCCAGGTTCGGACCAACAAATGCAGCAATCACACCACCAACCATGACGTACGATATCGCTTTCGCTTTATTGATGATAGCAACGACTTCTACCGCAGCGAAACGGAAATAAGTGCCAAAACCGTTCAATATGCCAATCAAAATGAAGCCAGGGCAAATAACCAGAAGTTACCATTGAACACCGCAAAAACAGCCAAACAGCCCCCTGCAATACCAAACAAACTGCCAAACATAAAACCAGCTCGCCTTCCCCACTTTACCCATCAGTAGTGATGCAGGAATGCTGGTTAACATCTGTGCCAAAAACTGTAATGACAATGGCAGGGTAACTATGGTTTTATCTTCAGTTAAGGTCAGGCACACCAGCGCTGATGCGGTTATCAATAATGATGAGCCACTCATCAATAAGGCCTGACAGGTCGCTAATAAGTAGACTGAAAATGGCATTTTAGCGGTGCTCATTATGAGTGCTCATAGATTGAACTTTTTTTCAGAAACGGAGTGCCACACCATAGAGTGTATGCGATACTCCGTCCATTCTATTTTTTCGTTATAAGGATATATTTCAAATGGCTGATAACCGACCTGTGCAACGCGCATTATTAAGTGTTTCTGACAAAACTGGTTTGTTAGAGTTTGCCAAAACCCTGCATGAGAAGAGGCATCGAGCTACTTTCTACCGGTGGCACCGCAAAACTACTAGCTGATAATAATGTGCCTGTGATTGAAGTTTCAGATTACACAGGTTTTCCGGAAATGATGGATGGCCGTGTTAAAACCCTTCATCCTAAAATCCACGGTGGTATTCTGGCACGCAGAGGAACTGACGATGCAGTAATGCAGCAGCACGATATTCCACCTATCGATTTAATCATTGTTAATCTATACCCATTTGCTGCAACCATCGCTAAAGAAGATTGTAGTTTTGAAGATGCTATCGAAAATATCGATATCGGTGGACCAACCATGGTTCGTGCCAGTGCCAAAAATCATGCGCATGTGACTATTGTGGTGAATCCAGCGGATTACGCTACCGTAGAGAAAGCAACTTGAAGAAAACAACGGAAGTATCTCTAAAGCAACCCGCTTTAAGCTAGCAACCAAAGCCTTCGAACACACAGCAGCCTATGATGGCATGATCGCCAATTACCTGGGTAAAATCGTCGAGAACGACGAGCCGAAAGGCTTCCCATCTACCTTCAATACACAGTTCAAGTTGGCTCAAACTACCCGTTACGGTGAAAACTCACATCAGTCAGCGGCTTTTTATGTAGAAGAAAACCAGCAACAAGCCAGTATTGCCACAGCGAAACAACTCCAGGGCAAAGAACTTTCATTCAACAATATTGCTGATACCGATGCCGCATTAGAGTGTGTTAAACAATTCGATAAAGAACCTGCCTGTGTCATCGTAAAACATGCGAACCCTTGTGGAGTAGCCACTGGCGATAATCTTGTTGAAGCTTATAAACGTGCTTTTAGTACTGATCCAGAATCTGCATTTGGTGGCATTATCGCATTTAACAAAGAGCTAGATGAAAAAACAGCCCAGGCTATTATCGACAAACAGTTTGTGGAAGTCATTATTGCACCAGGCGTAACTGATGCCGCCAGTGAAGCAATAAGCAGCAAAGAAAACGTGCGCTTACTTAAGTGCGGTAACTTTTCAGAGTCAGCAGCGCGTCTGGATTTCAAACGTGTCAATGGTGGTTTATTGGTTCAGGATGCTGATCTTGAGTTGTACGAAAAACTTGAAATCGTTACAAGACGTAGCCCAACAGATGAAGAAATGCGTGACCTGCTGTTTGCCTGGAAAGTAGCCAAGTTTGTTAAATCTAATGCGATTGTTTATGCCAAAAACAAAATGACTATTGGTGTTGGCGCAGGCCAGATGAGCCGCATTAATTCGGCGCGTATTGCCGGTATCAAAGCGCAACATGCTGAATTAAGTGTAACAGGATCGGTAATGGCTTCAGATGCGTTCTTCCCTTTCCGTGATGGTATTGATGCTGCCGCAGATGCAGGCATCACGGCGGTTATCCAGCCTGGTGGATCAATGCGTGACGAAGAAGTGATTGCTGCTGCCGATGAAGCCGATATAGCGATGGTGTTTACTGGAATGAGACACTTTAGGCACTAAGTTTGAGTTATTCTAAACATTCAAAATATAAAAAAGGCAGAGTAAATACTCTGCCTTTTTTGCCTAAGTTAAATCTGAAATATAATTTCCTGGAGACCTTTGCTGGTTACTTGTCTCTATCATGAGTTGCTTCGATTGCTGCGGCCATTTCAGCTTCAACTTCAGCATCAAACTCACCAATATCATCGGCATCCAGCAACCCGGCTTCCGGATCATTATATACATTGATATCAAGCTTACCTTCACTCTTGGCCACGATAGTAGAAACTGTCGCATCACCGGATACATTTACAGCAGTTCTTATCATATCCATCAAACGGTCCACACCCAGGATCAAACCAATGCCTTCAACCGGTAAATTAACCTGGGTAAATACCATGGATAACATGATAAGTCCTACACCTGGCACACCAGCAGTTCCGATAGAGGCCAGAACAGACATCAGGATAACGGTTAAATAACCTGAAATACCCAGGTCTACGTTATATACATTCGCAATAAACACGGTGGCAACACCCTGCATAATCGCTGTACCGTCCATATTGATGGTTGCACCAAAAGGTACCGTAAACGAGGCTACCGAGTTATTTACACCAAAACGCTCAGTCACCGTTCTCATCGTGACTGGAATCGTCGCATTAGAACTGGCGGTACTGAATGCAAACACCTGAACATTTCTGATTTTCTTCAGGAACATCACAGGACTTAATCCAGAGAAGACTTTGAGTACAATCATCAATGTAATAAAAAGATGTATCATCAACGCTGAAACAAGAACACCTACATAACCCGCCAGTGACGCCAGTAAATCAACGCCCAACTCGGAAATAGCTTTTGCGATCAATGCAAATACTGCATAAGGTGCGACTGACATAACAATCGTCACCATTTTCATCATGATTTCATTGGCAATTTCTGCACCTTCTACAAACGACTTTGCCTTGCGGCCAACCAGTAACATACTGATACCCAGCAAAATCGAGAAGAAGATTAATGGCAACATATCGCCTGCAGCCATCGAATGAATCGGATTACTGGGAATGATATCAATCAGGACTTGAGTTAAAGGAGGTGATTCTTTTCCAGTAAATTCTGCCTTTGTTTCAACATTCATGCCTTTGCCAATGCCAAATGTAGCAGCAATCAAGATTGCTGTTGCAATCGCAATCGCGGTGGTCATCATATACAGCGCAAACGATTTACCACCCACACGACCTAGCATTCTGATATCACCGATACCACAAACACCACAAATCAGGGAGAAAAATACCAGAGGAACTACTAACATTTTCAAGGCGTTAACGAACATTTTTCCAACTACATGGAATAATCCATTAACGATGTATTCGTTGACGAAAGAACCGGCAGCATTCATTCCTGTAAGATTAATGATCAATCCCACTGTGATTCCCAGGAACATGCCCAACAGTACTTTGACCGTCAAACTCATTTTTTTGTCTTCACTCATAAACAACTCTCCTTAATGATTAATGGACTCAATGTTTCTTCCTGTAATTCCAACTTTTTTAAAATTATTATAATTATCGTTGCTTAAAGTGATACACAAAAAGTGTAGTACAGAAAAACTGGATTGTTGTACAAATTAATTGAAATAATAAAAATTCCTCTGCTGGGTAATTTACCAAAAAACTAACTTACTGATTTTATTTAATAAATTATATTACTTTATTTGCTCACTCCACTTGTTAGTTGGTGTTTTGTTTGTGAAAATATGCCATCAAATTACTGGTATTTATTATGTTTATGTCGATTGCTTTATCTCTACACCTATTAGCCATTGTTATCTGGGTTGGGGGTATGTTTTTTGCCCATCAAGCGTTGCGTCCTGCCGCAGTATCAACGCTCGAACCACCTCTAAGACTGCAACTCTGGGTTGCCACTTTTAAACGCTTCTTCCCTTGGGTATGGCTCTGTGTGATCGTCGTTTTTGCCACAGGTTTATGGATGATGCTGCAATACCCAAAAGCACCTATTTTTGTTCATAGCATGCTGGGTCTGGGAATAATCATGATGCTGATTTTCATGCATGTGTTTTTCGCCCCATACAATAAACTGAAAAAAGCGGTTGCCGCAGAAAGCTGGCCAGAGGGTGGTAAAGCGTTAGGCCAAATCAGAATGTTTGTTGGAATTAATACCGTCATTGGTATTTTAACGATTGTTGTAGCAACAGCGGGCAAGTTTTTTATTCACTAGATACTTCCCGTATTGAAGAAGCGTTAACCGAATAATTATTTGACTCTTAGTAAGCGTCTAAGCGAAAACTCTTGAGACTGAAATAACTCAGTTTTTGATCGGACATTCTACATCGACGATTCCTTACGGAATCTACGATGGACTTTTTAGTGAGCTTACCGTTTTATAAAAACGGTTAACTCAATTATGGCGCACCGCTCCTGGCTTTTGGTAAGCGTTTAAGCGAAAACGTTTGAGTCTGAAATATGTCAGTTTTTGACCGGTCATTGTACATCGACGATTCCTTACGGAATCTACGATGGACTTTCTTGGCTTTTGGTAAGCCTCAGAAAGCCACCCCCCACCTTTTAGGCGGTTTTTATAGAATATCGCCTTTTTATGTTCTCATTACCTTCGGCTGGTACTTTTTAAAGTAAAACTGGAATCTTAACGCTTGCTATAAGAGGTGCACAGCCATACGGAGTGTCCCGGAATAGTCGTCCGTCCTGTATAAGTAAGCGGTTATCTCCAAAGCAAGTAACTCATAGATCAAAGGCTAATCTTGTCAGATCCAGAAGGGATTTCGGCGGTGTTTTAATCAACATAGCACTGGCCTTGTGGAGTCGTTTGGCAGCAGCTTCAACACGATCAAACATTTCATCGAACAGTTTGTCCGGAATATTCAAAGCGGGTGTAAGTCGAATTGTCCGGTGACAATTCATTGACAGATTTGCCTGGACTCCTGCTGCGTGCAGGGTTATCAATCCTAGCATACTGGTAAATTCACCTACCAGATCTTCATGTCCAAATGACGCGCCGGGGGGAATCACAGGTTGGAACTCTATTGCGTACCAGAGGCCAAAACCACGCACCTCCGAAATCAGGCCTGGGTATTTCTGTGCTATTGCCTCTAATCTAATCAACCCCTTTTCACCAAGCGTTCTGGATCGTTCCACAAGATTTTCCTGATCCAGGATTTCCAGTGATTTTACCGCAATCGCCATCGCCAGGGAATTTCCGCCAAAGGTGTTTGAGTGACGTTTGCATGCCAAACCGCCCAACATATTTTTATATATTTCTTTGCGGGCGATAGTTGCACCTACTGGCACCATGCCGCCACCGAGAGGTTTGGCCAGCGTAATGATGTCTGGATCCATACCTCCCCACTCGATGCTGGGAAACCAGTAACCACTGCGACCCAGTCCCGCCTGTATTTCGTCAACGATTACCGGAATGCCGTGGTGTTTGCTGATACGGTCTATACCTGACAGAAAATCCTGAGGAGGAATGATAACACCGGCTTCACCCTGAATGGGTTCCAGTATGACCGCGGTAATGTTTTCCGAACCCTTGTGATTTATGGTTTCTTCAAATGCCGCCAAATCGCCAAAAGGCAACGTCAGCGTATCCAGAGCCAAAGGATGGAATAAACCCTGAATCTCCTCGTTCGGTGTCAGGCTCATCGCGCCAAGTGTCTTGCCGTGATAGGCACCCTGAAAATTGACGAAATATTTACCATCGGGGCGCCAGGCTTTGGCGAACTTGATAGCACCTTCAACGGCCTCGGCACCACTATTTGAAAAGAACACTTGGCTGTCAGCATGAGATGGGGCGATAGAAGTAAGCAATTTTATGAGATTGTGTTCCAGAACTGCACGCCATTCACCAAGAGATTGCTGAGGCAGACCCATCACCGGGCTTTGGTCGAGATATTGGCGGATAAAATCTACTAGCGGTGGATAACGCTCACCGAATGGAGTTGCGGCATAACCACTGGCATTGATGCGGGAAAGACCATCAGGATCTTCTAGCTCCCAGGGTGAAGTCACTTTGAATGGACCTGCCAGCCGGGCGTATGCAATAGCCCGGCTTAAATCGCCGTTACCGAATCTCTTTTCAAGTTCGAGAATTTTATTCGCTGGTATACCGCTAATAACATCATTCGTATTTAGTGGCAGATATTTTGACATGACTCCTCCTCACTGGATATAGGTTGCACAGGAATAGACAACCAGAACGTTATAGAAATACCGTTGTATCTACATGATACACATCAAATAGTTCATTATGATGTTTTCACAGTGGCGGTATTACCTCGAGATCGCCTTTTCAACAACGTAATTGAATCAAAAATAACAGTGTCTTAGTTATAGCATTAATATTTGTTTATCAGCTTACTATTTCTATTACAGGTGCTAGCAACAAGCTTAAATCTTCAATTTTACTGATATTTTCATGCGACTTTTTGAAGAAAGATTAAAAAGCACACCTCCCACCTTTTAGCCTGTTTTTATCTAATAATTGTGAGTTTAGGGCTGGCCCGTTTGGATAGCATCACCGCACCAGAATCGGTGATCAGGATATTTTCTTCGTGTACCATTTGCTTGCCATTGTCATAGCTCATCCCCGGTTCCAGCGTCAGCACCATGCCCGCCTCGAGGACGGTATTATCGCTAGCTGTAATTGACGGCCATTCTGTTAGCTGCATACCGAGGCCATGTCCCATACGGCCAACATCGTTACCTTCAGTACCACCTTTTTGTAAAACATCCCACATGCTCTGCCAAATATCTGTGGTAGTTACTCCAGGCCTTGCTGTGGCAAACCCGGCATCTGTCGCTTTATAAACAGTTTCATAGGCACGTTTTGTTATATCACTGGCTTTTCCAAATGCATAATTACGATCAAAATCACTGAAATAACCATCGAAGGTTGTGCCCGTATCAATAATGAGCACATCACCTTCATTTAACACTCTATCAGTTGGGCCCATGATTATGCTGTCGTATCCATCGGGACCGGAACCCGAAATTATATAGGGCGTATTGTCAGCACCTCGTTGGAGTAAATCGATACGCATTGCTTGTACAATCTCTCTTTCGCTATGACCCACTTTGGCAAAATCAGGCAGTGCTTTGAAACTATCTGAAGTTAGTTCGCATACAGTTTTTATTTTCTCAATTTCCGCCGCAGATTTAATGCATAACAGCCGGTGCAAAATCGCACTAAAGTCTACAAATTTTGTTCCAGTTAAATTATCTTTGAGTTGCTGAAAATCATTCGCGGGCATTTTCAGGAAACTTTCTGCCCCCAAAGTCGCCCCAATTTTAGCAAAACGTTTAGGAAGCTCGTTTATGCTGCTGGTGAGTAACGAGATCCCATCATCCTCTGGTTGAGGCGATGACCAGATTCGAACATCATCTATCCATGTCGAACGCATTCCGACTTCACCAATACCCGGAATAACGGCTATGGGTTTACCTTGCAAAGGGATAAGCAAAAACCAGGGACGAGTCGGGCTTTGCCAAAACTGGGTAAAAAAACCACTGAAATAACGCACATGCGGTTCTGTGGTCAGGAGTAAGGCATCGATGCCTTGTGAATGCATTGCTGCTTGAACGGCAGTTGTGCGCTGTTCAAATTCTTTGGTACTGAAACCGCGTGAAGGATGATTAGAGTTACTCATATTTTAATGAGTATGGATTAAATTTAGAGGTTTTACCGAGTATATGCAACAGTTTGAATAAATTATTGAATTCAATATTGCTAGTCGAATATCGAATTTAGCAGGAGGATAAAGTCACTCCTACTTACACATGAAATTGCTATTTCGTCTCTTTGAAATTGACAACTCGGCCGAGCCTTGGCCGAGACAACGCTGGAACATTGTGCCGACGGCCCGCAGGGTGAGGTGTTAGCCGAATATTTATGCCAAAGCTTAAAGCTAGCTCACCGTTAGGCGATACTAGATTTTAGTGTGTAGTTAAGCAATTTTTAAACCGATAACTAATTTGAACTAAGATGCTTTTGGTTTATTTGCAGACTTATTCCGAGGATTCTTACCCTTATAACCGCCGCCTTTTCGTGGCTTACCCGAAAATTTCTGCCCAGGTCTTTTACCACTGTTCTTTGGTCGTTGCGGTACTCTATCACGGGTAATACGTTTACGAGGTTTCATATCATCAGCGAGTAACTCTGAAGTCACACTCGCCATCGGAACAGTCATACCAATGTATTCTTCGATCTCAGGAAGATAAAATGCCGTATCTTCACAGGCAAAACTATGCGATTCACCCGATGCTCCTGCACGTGCAGTTCGGCCAATACGATGCACATAATCTTCAGCGATTTGTGGTAAATCGAAATTAAATACATGTGACACATCATCAATGTGCAGACCACGTGCCGCTACATCGGTAGCAATTAACACTTGATGCTTGCCATCTGAAAACTCTTTTAACAAACTCTGGCGTTTATTCTGACGTACATCACCCGAAATCAAAACAGCCTGAATATCGTTTCCACGTAGATAATCATCAATGGTTTCTGCATTGCGTTTGGTATTAACAAACACAATCGCACGATGTGGTTTTAGTTTTTGTATCAACCCTATCAAAAGCGGAATTTTTTCATCGTTGGATGGGTAATAAACCCATTGCGCTATTTTTTTGGTATTAACCGCTTCTGCTTGAATTTCAATCTTCTGTGGTTGATTCATGTGCTCGTAAGACAATTCCATTACACGATGAGAAAGTGTTGCAGAAAACATCATGCTTAAGCGTTTTGTTGGATCAGGTAAGCGTCTTAAAAGAAACCGGATATCTTTGATAAAACCTAAATCCAGCATGCGATCGGCTTCGTCTAACACCACACCCTGACATTGGTGCAGGCTGAATACTTTTTTCTTCCAGTAATCAATGATACGACCGGGTGTGCCAATCAGGATATCAACGCCCTGTTCGATGGCTTTTTGTTGTTTCTCATAGCCAGTTCCACCATAGGCTAAAGCAAACTTTAAACCTGTGTGTTTACCTAGGATTTCAGTATCTTTAGCAATCTGAATCGCCAGTTCACGAGTAGGTGCCAGGATTAAAAAACGCACCTGACACTGGTTACGCTGACTCATGTTGGATCTAGGGTTTTTCAGTAAGTGCTGCATTGCTGCGATGACAAAGGCAGCAGTTTTACCCGTTCCGGTTTGGGCTTGCCCTGCGATATCTTTACCCTTAAGACTTATGGGTAAGGTCTTTGCCTGAATCGGTGTGCAAAACTCAAAACCTGTTTCATCGATTGCCGATTGGATATCTGGTAATAATGGTAGGTCTTTAAATTTGGTATCGCTTAAATGCGTTTTGTGTAGATCATCGTTATTTGTATTGTTTGCGTCTGTGTTTTCCATTCATTACATCTTATATTGGTGTACTGTTTTAATTAGCCAAGCCACGATAATCGCATCGCTTCCAGCACAGGTTTAGTGTCTGGCATTTTTGTGCGCCAGATTGAAAATGATTCAGCGGCTTGTTCAACTAGCATCCCCAGCCCGTTCATTACTTTAGCAGCACCTTGATCTTCGCACCAAAATTCAAATGCAGTCGGCCTACCACCGTACATCATATCATAACAATGCACTCCTGACGCTAAACAGCGTTCGGGGATTGGCGGCATAATTCCCTGCAAGCTGGCAGCCGTACCATTGATGATTAAATCGTATTCGCCTTCGATATCATTGAAGCCACCACCACTCAATTCACAAGCCGGGGAGTTTTGTTGTGCTAACTCCTGCATATCTGCTGCTAATTCAGTAGCGCGTTCTGGAGTGCGGTTAGCGATAAATATTTTCGAAGGTAATTGCATCAACAAAGGTTGCAGTACACCTCTTACCGCACCACCCGCGCCCAGGATAAGAATGCGTTTCCCTTGAATCTGGCTATGATGGTTTTCAACCAAGTCACGAACCAAACCAATACCATCGGTGTTTGTGCCATAGATAGTACCGTCTTCCCTAAACACCAAGGTGTTCACTGCACCCGCTTTTTGTGCGTAATCGCTCAATTCATCGGCTAATTCCCAGGCTTCCTGCTTGAAAGGTACAGTCACATTTAGCCCCATACCACCACCTTGACGAAACGCTTCAACCGTTTCTTTAAATTCATCCGTGGGAGATAACAAGGCTTCGTACATAATATCTTCATTCGCTTGTTGCGCGAACATATGATGAATCTGCGGTGATTTGCTGTGTTCGATAGGGTTACCGATGACGGCGTATTTATCCATTTCTGTGAATCCTGTGTGTAACTCTCATATCATTACTTCTAAAATTGAGTTAATACACTCCCCACATATAGAAAAAATGCCTATAAGTGGGGGGGTGACTTTGAATTAAGTGGCTGTTTTATTTAGATTTGTTTTATTTATATAGCTTTGTTGTTTTAGGCTTTCTTTAACCAATGAGCCACATCTTTGGCGAAGTAGGTTAAAATACCATCTGCGCCAGCACGTTTCATCCCGAGCAATGCTTCCATCACAACCGCTTGTTCTTCCAGCCAACCGTTTTGTGAAGCAGCTTTCAACATCGCATATTCGCCGCTAACTTGATAAACATACGTTGGCGCTTTGAATTCATCTTTGATACGACGCACGATATCAAGATATGGCATCCCTGGTTTTATCATCACCATATCCGCTCCTTCTTGCAAATCCAGTGCAACCTCATAGAGTGCTTCATCGCTATTTGCTGGATCTTGCTGATAGCTGTATTTATTGCCGCTACCCAGATTTCCTGATGAGCCTACTGCATCCCTGAAAGGTCCATAAAATGCTGATGCATATTTAGCTGAATAGGCGAGAATCCGGGTATTGGTATGACCCGCTGCTTCTAAAGCTTCACGTATTGAACCAATGCGGCCATCCATCATATCCGACGGGGCAACAATATCGGCACCAGCATCGGCATGTGAAACGGCTTGTTTGACTAATACTTCCACCGTTTCATCATTCATGATGTAGCCATAGGCACTCATCAATCCATCCTGCCCATGAGAGGTAAATGGATCTAGTGCTACATCGGTAATCACACCTAAATCAGGGGCTGCCACTTTGATTGCTCGAACCGCGCGTTGTGCTAGTCCATCTGGATTATATGCTTCTTCTGCTAAATCAGATTTTTTGCTATCTCCAACCACGGGAAAAATGGCCATGGCTGGAATGCCTAAATCTGCTATTTGTTTAGCTTCTTCAGCTAGAAGATCAAGTGTTAAATCGCTCCACACCGGGCATTGAGGCCACTGCTTCGCGGCTATTGTCACCCTCAATAACAAAAACCGGGTAGATTAAATCATCCACAGTGAGCGTATTTTCACGCATCAATCGACGTGAGAAATCATCACGACGCATGCGCCGCATTCTTGAATTAGGGAAACAACCAGTGGTTATTGGCATAGTAAAACTCTTCTATATATATTATTTTTAGACCGACTTAAAATGCAACCTCGATAACATAGTGATGAATGAATATGGATTAATGAACAGTTTGTGACATTTCATATTCCATAAACTCTTCTGCATCTTCCAAAACTTCTTCATCAATAAATTCACCTTCTGCAATAAAAGAAGCATGGTGCATCATCAATCTCCATCCATTATTTTGATGAACATAAACATTAGTCGCTAGTGCTTGTGAAAACTCCGTATCGATATCATGACTATCTGCAAACGTCTCAGAAACTAAATGTACGGCAATGCCATTCGAGTTAGTGCGATTAATTACATCAATCTTGATCACGGATTCTGTAATTGTTTCTAATATTTGCACCCAACTGGCTAGTACATCATCCTTACCTACTAAAGGTGTTGATGATGGGTGAATACAACTAACATTTTCATCAGCCAGCACTGCTTTCATTAAATCTTTATCGCCCATTTCAAAGGCAGAGTAAAAGGCGGCTTCGGCCTCATCAGCCGTTGCAAAGTAGTATTCTGAATTCTCGTTTAGTCATAATTGGAATAATACAACAAAGTTTATTAAAGCTTAAGCGATCTCTACTTTACAAGATTTAAAACTATTACAAACCTGGCACCTGTATTATCACCTGTTCAATTTCCTGATTTTCAATCATTCCATTTGAAGCTTTAAGAATAGATTCAATAATGCCCAAACCCAAACCTGTGCCACCTGTTTCTCTTTTGGTGGTAAAAAATGGAGTGAAATATTCGTTTCCGATTAGCATCTGAAATACCTTTGCCATTGTCTTGAAAAGATATTGAGATTCTATGGTTCTCAGCTTGAATGTTGATCTATTTCTATTTTTGTTGCACCATGTTGTAGACTATTATCAGCCAGATTACTGATCACACTTTGCAATGCAGATTTACCTATACCCACCTGTTTGTCCATATCAGTCTCTTGCATAAGCGAATTCAAGTTGCTCATCGGCATAGCGTGATTCAATGGCTTTCATACAATCCAGTAGGTTACTGGATTCTGCACTGCCTTGTAGTGAATCTGCACGTGCCTGTTCTAATAAACGATTGACCAATCGTTTCAGTCGTTCGGTATCATCCTGTAGGTTACTGATAAAACGCTGATGCTGTTCCTTTGGCATATCATCACCGTGTTCCTGCAACAATTCTAATGAACCCTGCATAGAAGTGAGTGGCGTTTTAAATTCGTGTGAAACATGTGAGGCAAACTGCTGGATATATTGAGATCGTTCATGCAATGTCTGTGACATCTTGGCGAAACTATTGGATAGTTCTGAAAGCTCATAAGTACCAGGCTGCTTTAATACCTCGACAGTGTCACTTTCACCACTGGTGACTTTTTGCGTTTGCTCAATTAACTCACGGATCGGGCGCGATAAACGTGATGAAATAAATAACACAATCAAACCGGTCAATCCGAGTAACACCAGTGACAATAAAATCACTTTCTCTTTAATACTGTACAAATGTTTAAGTATGTTCTGTGGTGTTCTAGATAAATAAACGACACCATAGACTTTTCCCTGATCGATAATAGGAAAAGCAGTAAATACGCGAATACCCGTACCACGACTTAAGGACGCAATCGATGGTGGAGGCTCATCTGAAATACGCTCACGAAGTACTGCTGCATACTGACCCTTCAAAGCTTTTTGCACTTCTGGAATATGCGCCAGCGACAGATTTAATTCACTGCGTCCAGCCACAACCAAACCTTGATCATCGAGAATACGCATACCCGCCAAGGTTACTTTTTGAGTGCTCAAGCAGAATATTCTGCATACGCTCACCCGCAATCTGCGCAGGGCTAAGATCGGTTTCTTCCAGACTAGCTATTACTAGTTTTGCATTCGGACGACGTTTTAATATAGGTTGTTTAGATAGATCGAGTTGCGGTTCTACAGGTGTATAGACACCATTGTCTTGTGGATTATTATGACCAATAAACTCACGATAAATTGCAGCAAACACTGCTGATTGAGTGATTAGCTCAACTTCGGTTTTTTGTACCAGTACATTTTCGTAAAAACGAAAAAAGTACAAACTACCCAGCGGCAATAACAATACCGATAACATCACCATCAATAGAATAGTGCGTAGACGAAAGAGTTTTCTCACTCGTTGTTTGGCATCTATTGGCATTAATTATTTGAATATTAATAGCTATTCACAAGCGCTCAAACGATAACCAACACCGTGTTGAGTCTCGATAATTTTATGACAACCTACCTCTGAGAATTTAGATCGTATATGACGAATATGGCTATCAATCGTACGGTCACTGACAAACACATTATATTGATACGAACCCTGCATTATCGCATCACGACTGAAAACACGTTTCGGTTGTTTTAGCATTTGAGCCAGCATAGCAAATTCTGTTGCCGTCAATGAAACGGCGATTTTATCCCACCAAAGCGCGTGCTGTTCTGTGTCTAATACCAGCTTACCGTGAGTAAGCGTATTCTCATCCTTATCAAGTTGTGGTTGAATAGCCTGAGTTCGTTTAAGTATCACATTGATTCTGGCAACCAATTCGCGTGGGCTAAATGGTTTAGTAACGTAATCATCACCACCTATTTCCAAACCAAGAATTCGATCAATTTCCTCATCTCTTGAGGATAAAAACAAGATAGGGACTTCAGATGTTTTACGAATTTCGCGGCAACATTCAAGACCATCCATTTCCGGCATATTGATATCCAGCACAATCAAATCAGCCGGAGATTCGGTATAGCTTTTTAATGCCTGTTTGCCATCATTTGCCATGGTCACAAACATTTCAGCTTTTTCTAATGCGAAACCGATTACTTCACGAATATGTGGATCATCATCAACTACCAATATTTTTTTCTGAGTCATTTTTATGTTTTCTTTTTATTGAATTTAGTCACTATTTACAATCAAAATCTACAATCGCAAATATTCATCTGGATTTACAAAAAACATCCGGTTCCAGGCCTGTCTATGTTTGGCATTATACTTCCAGACTTGAGGATACATGCTTTTTATCGAATAGTGTAAATGTGGAGACTTACCGGCAGCATTGCCCGATGTACCAACCCACCCAATTTGCTGACCAGCATCGACAAATCCTAAGCGGCGAGCTCTGTTATCTTTTAGATGTGCATAGTAATGTAAACGCCATTTTGGCCCCATCATTAGCACCACATTACCACCCATTGATATTTTTCCGTTGTACAAAATGAATCCACCCGTTGATGCTTCAAGGGACTCTGATTAAGTCCAATAAAATTCTGCCTCTGCGTTATGCTTATTTGAAAGGCAATAAGCATCCCTGCATGAGCAAGCCTTGATCCTGGATTTTTGGCGTTGCCTGAAATTATGGGATTTAATCAGAGGTCCCTTAACAGGCGTTCCTTCTTTAGCAAAGATGTCGATACCTTTGTGGGTTATCGATTTTCCCCACGGGTAATACCAGAAGGATTCAGAGTTCCAATCTTTAGGGGTTGCGTTTTCTACGGGAATGCTTCTTTGCTCTGGCAAGACAAAACCGAGACTGAAACACAATGAGTAGACGCGGTGAGGTTTTATTAATCAGTGAAAACTTCATGATGCAAGTAAAACATCCGGAGATGCAAATGTAGCGAATGAAATGTGCAGATATGGTGCAAATTAACAAACTCAGTCTATTCTCTGCGAAGATTTCTCAGGATATCAATGTATTTAACAATCTACTAATTTTCGTATGGTTATACAGATATCCTTTAAGTAGTTTTAAACAACACCTACATCAGATTGAACATTGTGTATCGACTATTCCTTGAGGAACCAACGATGCGCGTTTACTAGATCTAGGTGAGGCAAGAAGAGTCACCCCTCTACTTTTAAGCTGTTTTTAATTAACTGATAATCATTATAGAAATTTATATTCTGTTATATTTAATCCCTTGGGGTTTTATTCCCCGCCCCTTGGGGCGAAAAGGGTAAAGAAACAGCCTTATTAATACCCCGCTTTCGAGGGACGAGAAAGGCGAGCGTTTAGCGAGAGGGCTTGCCCCGTGGGATTTTTATTTTAAGAACTAAACTATTCATAATGATATTTATAAGCATTTGTAACAAAAAATTGGGTTATTGACCATTAAAGCTATAAAAAACATGAGACTAGGCATAAGTATATTTAGTATACTTGTAGTCTTATGTAGCAGTAGCTTTGCTGTAAATGCGAATCATGCATTCTTAAAGCGCGTGTGACCAATATTCCTCCCTTATATTTCCAGAACGAGTCTAAACAATGGACTGGCTTAACCGTAGATTTAGCTAAGAACTTACTCCATAAAGCAGGCTGTGAAGCTGATTTCGAAGTTGTGAGCTGGGCACGTTCCCTGGATTTAATGAAAATGGGAGGGATCGATATGATGATGAATCTTTCTCTAACTGAAGAAAGAGAAAAATTTATTCATTTTATTGGTCCGCAAAACAACGAAATAGTACAACTAGTTTTAAGGAAAGATATAGAGATTGATATTCAGTCTTTTGATGACTTTAAAAAATTACCGGGTGTAATCGGATATCAAAAAGGATCTTTTTATGGCAGAGAATTTCATGAAAAATTAAGAACCGATAATGAGTTTAAAAGTAAATTCGAAGTTACATTTTCTGATGAAATCAATCTTAAAAAACTCAATTCAGGTAGAATCATAGGTGTATTAGGGTAAATTATAGCAGTGTATCGGCAGAAAGAAATTTATATAAGAGTGGAAATTTTAAAACCCACCCATTTATCATAAACCGAAATCCGGTCTATTTTGGATTCTCAAAAAAATCGGTACCCAGTGAAATGCTCGATCGATTAGAAACAGCCTATCAAAGTGCTACATCAAATAAAGAATTCCAAAGGGTTATTGATAGTTATAAATAACTTAGAAGTCTTAAAATACATTTAAAAAGAAAATGGTGCCCAGGGCCGGAATCGAACCGGCACGGTGTTTCCACCGAGGGATTTTAAGTCCCTTGCGTCTACCAATTTCGCCACCTGGGCATAACTAATTAGATGGTCTTATAAAATAATACATTAAAAATCTGATAAGGCTACGCGTTGCATTTACTACCACAACGTCACCTGGGCAGATGGTTTTCAAAATCTAACCCATTTTTTTAAGTGTTAGGCTAAACACTATAGTTTTTACTCTAAAAAAAGTGGAGGTTGAGCCCGGAATCGAACCGGGATAGGCGGTTTTGCAAACCGCTGCATAACCATTTTGCTACTCAACCTTTTTCACTAGGGGCAGGATCATAGCATCAAAAATTAACGTATGGAATGCCTATTTCAATCCTTTTGTTTGCTTAAGGGTGCTCTGATTAAATTAGGTGAAATTCTGTAAGTCATCATATCCTAAGTGTGCTTTGCAATGAATAGCTATTCCCTTCTTAAAAAAATGCAACAACGTAGCTGCTGACTTAGAGGCTGACCATTATTGGTTTGAACCACAGAATACTATGCTTGAAAACCAATGCGTCGAACTTGGCAACTTGGCGTTGCCAGAATTCACTTAGTTTAATCAGAGCTTCCTTTCACTAAAAAAGCCCTAGAATGTTAATCCTAAGGCTTTTTATTTAAAATTGGAGGCTGGACCTGGAATTAAACCAGGGTATCCGACGTTGCAGGTCGTTGCATAACACTCTGCCATCCAGCCGTGAACAAATATAAATAAAAGCTTTTGCACTAACTATATTCACCATGATCAACGGCGCTATTTTCAATGACCATTGGAGAGAGTTTTATTCGTCAATTTTCAGCAACTTATTTCATAGTACTTATAGATTCATAGTACTGAAAGATTAACTAATCTGTTTCTTATTTTTAAAAACAAAAAAGCCAATCATAAAATGATTGGCTTTTGTATTTGGAGCGGGTAACGAGATTCGAACTCGTGACCCCGACCTTGGCAAGGTCGTGCTCTACCAGCTGAGCTACACCCGCTTCGTATCATCAACAACTCATGCCAACAGAGCTGTCTCAACAAGGCGCGTATATTAATTCCCCCATTTAGAACTGTCAAGCATCTGTTAAGTATTTTCTAATAGTTTTAGCAACTCATTTTCATCAAACACCGGCACACCTAATTTTTCAGCTTTTGTGAGTTTTGAGCCTGTTTTGTCTCCAGCAAATAAAGCGGTGGTATTTTTTGAAATACTACCACTTACTTTTGCCCCTAATGCCTCTAACTGTTCTTTCGCATCATTGCGCTTTAACTTATCTAAAGTACCCGTTAATACATAGGTATTTCCCGACAAAGGTAAACTCTGTAAAGTCTGGCTTTTTTCCGGATTTTGAGGTTCCACACCAGCTTCCAATAAAGCCTGAATGACTTCATTATTATGCTCTTGCTGGAAAAATGTGAGAATGTGATTAGCGACAATCGGACCGACATCATCAACGCTTTGTAGACTTTCTAAATCTGCTGCTTTTATTGCTTCTAACGAACAGTAATAATTAGCTAGTGATTTAGCCGTAGTTTCACCTACCTCTCTTATTCCTAAGGAATAGATGAATCTAGCCAGCACAGGATGTTTGCTATGTTCGAGTGCCTGAATCAGGTTTTGCGCTGACTTCTCCCCCATACGCTCTAATTTGGCTAGACTTTCAACGTCTAAGTGGTACAGATCACTGACGTTCTTAATTAATTTTTCATCGAATAATTGCTCAACAAGCTTGTCACCTAAACCATCAATATCTAATGCCTTGCGTGAAGCAAAATGTTTAATTGCCTCTTTTCTTTGAGCAGGACAAAACAAACCACCTGTGCAACGCGCAACCGCTTCACCTTCGGTATGTTCAACGGTGGAGTCGCAAACCGGGCAATTAGAAGGGATAACTATTTCCCTAGCATCTTCAGGTCTTTTATCTGGAACAATGCGAGCTACTTCAGGAATCACATCCCCTGCTCTTCTAACTATTACCGTGTCACCAATACGTACATCTTTACGCCTGATTTCATCCATATTATGCAAGGTTGCATTAGTTACGGTTACACCGCCCACAAATACAGGTTCTAATCGTGCAACTGGCGTTAACGCTCCTGTTCTTCCGACCTGAAACTCGACATCATTTATTAGAGTCATTTGTTCCTGGGCAGGAAATTTATGAGCAATTGCCCACCGCGGCGCACGACTCACGAACCCTAGCTTGTTCTGCAAATCTAATGAATTGACTTTGAAGACTACACCATCTATTTCGTAAGCCAGGCTATTTCGTTTTCCACCAATTTCTTCATAATATTCGAGACAACCTGCAGCTCCCTGAACAACACTATTTTCAGGGCATATCGGCAAACTCCAATCTGCCAATTGTTTCATGGCCTCACTGTGCTTAGCTGCCAATGTGCTACCTTCGATAAAACCGGTAGCGTAACAATACATGGCTAAATTACGTGACGCTGTGATTCTGGAATCTAATTGTCTCAAACTCCCTGCTGCAGCGTTACGTGGATTAACAAAGGTTTTTTCGCCTTTCTCTCTAGCTTTATTGTTCAATGATTCAAAAGAAGCTTTAGGCATATAAACTTCACCACGTACTTCCAGCCTTTCCGGTATATTTTCACCCGTGAGTTTTAGTGGAACTTGCTTAATAGTTCTTATATTTTCTGTAATATTCTCACCTGTTTCTCCATCTCCTCGAGTGGCTGCCTGCACCAATACTCCTTTTTCATAGAGTAAGCTGACTGCTAAACCATCAAGTTTTGGTTCAACACTGTATTCGATCGAAAGATTCTTATCCCCTAACTTATCTAATAACCGTTTTTCAAAAGCTAAAACTTCTGCTTCATTAAATGCATTGCCCAGGGACAGCATCGGAATTAAATGTTTCACCTGAGTAAACTCATTTAACGGTTGAGCACCCACCCTTTGTGTCGGTGATTCAAGCGTTAAGGTTTCAGGGTATTCTTCTTCAATTGTCTGAAGCTCACGCAACAACTTATCGTATTCAACATCAGGAAGCTCAGGATCATCAAGAACATAGTAACGAAGATTATGGTAATGAAGTTTTTGATGAAGCGTTTCCACACGCTTCTGTACAGATTCAGGTATGTTAGATGAAGCTTCTTTAGACATTTAGTGATTTTCTTAGGTTAACTTTAAATACTATGGACTTTAGCGCACAAACAGTCCCGTTAGACAAAAAGTATAGCAATATTAAACAAAGCAAGCCCATTGTTATAAGTAACTAAGGATGTTTAAAACTAATAATTTACCTATGCGAAAATTCAGGTACAATACGCGCGTAAAATTTTGTCAATACCAAGAAAATTTGACAGACAAAATGTAAACAAGGAGACGTACAGTATGGCAACAAAGAAAAAGCCAATAACACGCAAGTCCGCATTACCCGTAGACGGTATTGAGCCTTATATTCCTAAGAAAAACGAGGAATACATGAATGAAAATCAACTCGCACACTTTAGGAGCATTTTGATTGCCTGGAAAACATCTTTGATGGAAGAAGTTGATCGTACAATGGGTCACATGCAGGAAGAGGCAAGTAATTTCTCTGATCCGGCAGATAGAGCGACACAAGAAGAAGAATTCACGCTTGAGCTTCGCGCACGTGACAGAGAACGCAAGTTAGTACGTAAAATCGATAAGACGATTGCACGTGTAGACAACGATGATTACGGTTTCTGTGATGCATGTGGAATCGAGATTGGATTACAGCGCTTAGAAGTTCGCCCAACTGCTGAACTTTGTATTGACTGTAAAACAACCGAAGAGATCAAAGAAAAGCAAATCGCTTAAACTGACTTTAGATCTATTCCTAAGGGAGTTGTGGTTTCGACTGCAACTCCCTTTTTTTGGTTGTTATGTAAATAAAAAAGGTTAAATATCATAGGGTCTAGCTAATCAGGATGGTCCCTGATACTTTACATTAGTAAAAACCTCGTAAAAGTGGGGGGGTGTATTACAATGCATTGATGAAAAAACAATCGCTAGAAATCACCCAAACTCAGAAATGGCTAAATACCGTTATCATCGAATATTCCATCTGCCCTTTTGTCAAACGCGAGTTTGTTAAAAACACGATTCATTACGAAATTATCAAAAGCAACGGTGAAAACATAAGTATTGAACAGCATCTAGAACAACTTATCTTAACCTGTGAAAAACTAGATGATACTGAGTCAATTGAAACCAGTCTTTTAATTTTCCCTGATTCTCTGGCTGATTTTGACGTCTATCTCGATTTTGTTGAAATTGCGAATGCCTTAATGCATAAACAAGGCTATGTAGGCATTTACCAATTAGCTAGCTTTCACCCACAATATTGTTTTGCAGATTCAGATGTGGATGATGCAAGCAACTACACCAATCGATCTCCCTACCCGATGCTGCATATCCTTCGTGAAGCTAGCCTGGAAAAAGTTTTGGAGACTTATCCAAACCCCGAAAATATCCCTCAACGGAATATAGATTTAACTCGTAATTTAGGGCTCACTACTATGCAGAAATTATTATCAGATTGTATGTAGAGAACTTATAAAGGTTCATGATTAATTAATAGTTTAGAGCTATCCTAATATTTCTGTGGTAAATATTCATTTGACTCAATCACCGATCGTTAAATTAAGGGCGAACATAAAAGACTAATGAAAGGATTAATAAATGGATAAAAAGATTATTGTAGGCAGTGAAGAATGGTGCGCTTTTCCTGA
Organism: uncultured Gammaproteobacteria bacterium; assembly: GCA_963760355.1. Lineage (GTDB taxonomy): Bacteria > Pseudomonadota > Gammaproteobacteria > Thiotrichales > Thiotrichaceae > Cocleimonas. The sequence goes on from CAVXCT010000039.1 coordinate 38,693, forward strand.
TTTATCAGTCTATGCCATCAAAGCGCGCGTTGACTCTGGAGCTAAAACATCATCAATCCATGCTTTTAATATAAAGTCTTTTACACGCGATGATGCTGAATGGGTTAGCTTTGAGGTCCATCCCTTACAAAAGAATGCAAAGACTGTGGTGCGCTGCGAAGCCAAGGTCATTGGGCGTCGAATAATAAAAAGCTCAAATGGTAGTAGTGAAAAGCGCTACGTTATTTCTACCTTATTCAGTATTGGTGATTCGAGCTGGGAAATTGAGCTGACCTTGACCAACCGCGATAATATGGGTTATCGCATGTTGCTTGGTCGTGAGGCAATGAAGGGACGGATTCTCGTTGACCCTTCTAAAAGTTGTTGTTTGGGTAATCTCAATAGCGAAACCATTAAAAGCTATTATGGCCATGCCAATCCTCGTGAAAATGGCTTAAAAATAGGCTTACTTGCAACTAATCCAAATTTCTATAGCAATCAGCGCTTAATGGAAGCCGTTGATGAACACGGACACCAGATCGTTTTTCTCGATATACAAAAGTGCTATATAAAAATGGAAACTGAAGTACCTCTTATCTATTCTGAGAATGGCCTCTTGAATAATTTTGATGCGATAATAACAAGAATACCTCCAAGCATGACACTATATGGTACTGCATTGACCCGACAGTTCGAAAACATGGGGGTTTATACGACAAACTCTGCAGCTTCAATCGTGCATTCACGTGACAAACTTTATTCGTTACAGCTTTTTTTACACAAAAGGTTGCCTATTCCTAGTACTGTGTTTGCAACACCGATAACTGACACCAGCAAAATCATTGATATGGTTGCTGGGGCTCCGTTGATTGTAAAACAACTTGATGGCAGTCTGGATCGGGCAACAGTTTTTGCTGGGACCCATGAAGCAGCAGAAAGCACCATCAATTCATTTAAAACCTTGCAGGCAAAATTGCTGGTGCAGGAATTTATCAAAGAACCTAACGGCAAAGTTTTGCATTGTTTTGTGGTAGCCGGGAGAGTGGTCTCCACAATCCAGCGTCAGGCTAGACATATCGAAACTAGAGAAAACACTGTTGAGGATAATGATGAGAAGCAAGTAAATACAGCCACAGCAGTTCGAATCACTGCTGATGAAAAGACACTGGTGATTAGTGCTGTAAAGGCACTCCGGCTAAAAAGTGCAGGCGTTGAATTGATTCGTTCTCAACGAGGCCCGTTACTTTTGAAGGTAATGCCTTCGGCAAGCATCGAAGATTTTGAGTCGATAAGTGAGAAGGATATAGCAGGATTAATTGTTAGCTCAATCGAGAGAAAATTAAAATGGAAGCGTACTGCGAAATAGCGAGTACTTTTCTAGATGCTTGTGCTTAAGGGACCTTTGATTAAGTCCCATAATTTCTGGCAACTCCAAAAATCCAGGATCAAGGCTTGCTCATGTAGGAATGCTTATTGCCTTTCAAATGAGCATAACGCAGAGGCTGGTTTTTTGGCTAAGCCCGACAGGGCGAGCCTATAAGGGGTCATCTTCGTTGTTATGACTCTTGCGAAGGGAATAACCATTCTCTGCGAGACATGCCTAGAATCTGACCGCTTGTAGGCTCGCAGAATTTTATTAGACTTAATCAAAGGTCCCTTAAAGAAACTCTTATTTTAATCGAAGCGCATTAAGCACCACTAATAGCGAGCTCAATGACATACCAATCGCTGCCATCCAGGGTGTAATAAATCCCATAGCGGCGACAGGTACTGCCACTACATTATATAAAATCGCCCAGCTAAAATTCTGATGGATAATGGTTTGCATTCGTCTGGAAAGCTTGATCGAAGCAGGAATCTGATTCAGGTCTTCTGCCAGCAATATCATATCTGCACTAGCTTGTGCTAATTGTGAACCCTTCCCCATTGCAATAGATACATTCGCAGCCGCCAGTACTGGTGCATCGTTAACACCATCGCCTATCATTGCTACTACTTCACCTTTGGATTGCAACGTTTGTACTTCATTGAGTTTATCGGCAGGAAGGAGTTTAGACTGGTAGTTTTTGATACCGAGTACTTCAGCTACCGATTTAACCGCTGCTTCATTATCACCACTGAGTAGTGATACATTAACGCCTAATGATTGTAGCGCTTCAATGGCTGCTTTAGATTCCTCCCTGATTTCATCCTGTAAATGAAAAGCAGCCAACCACTCACCCTGCTTGGCTAAATATACTGTGGAAACCGGGGATTCAACTTCTGTATCAAACTGGTTTTGCATTAAATCAGTATCTGCTATCTGCCTTACATAATTAAGTGAACCTAAACGGTATTTTTCTCCTTGATAAACACCGGTAACACCTTTGCCAGATTCAGCGGATAATTTATCAAACACAATACTACTGTCAGATATCTCTGATAAAATTTTTGCTAATGGATGTTCAGAAGCTACTTCCAGACCTGCAGCAAATTGTTTGCACTGACTTTCGTCGGCGTCACCTAAAACATCTAAGCCAGTGAGTTGATGTTTCCCATGGGTCAATGTACCCGTTTTATCGAAAATAACCTGTGTGACTTTACTCAGCGTCTCTAAGTGCATGTCCACGGGTTGTGAGGACACCTTTTTGTGTAAGGTTACCAGTGGTTGCGGTTAAAGCAGCTGGAGTTGCCAAAGACAAAGCACAGGGACAAGTAATAACCAACACAGACAGTGCTATCCAGAAAGCTCTTGCAGGATCTATAAACCACCATGTGACAAACACAGCCAGCGCTACACCTAATAACGCTAATACAAACCAGGCTGCGCTTTTATCTGCAAATTTAGCAAGATTTGGTTTTTCACTTTGGGCACGATCCAACAAACGAATGATTGATGACAACATGGTGCTATCACCGAGCTTCATTACCTCCATGGTTAATGGGCTTTCTACATTTAAGGTACCACCGATAAGTTCATCACCCTTTTGTTTTTGTAACGGCATATTCTCACCGGTAAGTAATGATTCATTAACACTGCTGGAGCCTTCGATGACATTTCCGTCTGCCGGTATGGTTTCACCGGGTTTAATGATGACTCTATCTTCTAGTATCAATTCATTAGCTGCGATAACGGTTTGAATTTCGTTATCTTGCGCATCTTTGTCAAGGCGAGTTGCCGTTTGAGGTAGCAATCTGACTAGCGCATCGGCGACTTGTCCTGCTTTGTGCCTAACGCCCATTTCAAAAAATCGACCAAGCAATAGGAAAAAAGTAAACATAACTACTGAATCGAAATAAACTTCGCCTGTGTTGGTCAATGTTGCCCAGATACTGGCTAAATAAGCACTTCCGATGGCTAATGAAACCGGCACATCCATGCCATAATGACGGCGCTTTAGATCACGCCAGGCTGATGTAAAGAACACCCGCGATGAATAAAAAACTACAGGTGTAGTTATGATTAAACTAATCCAGCGTAAAAAATGTAGCATCGAATCAGTCATATCTGAGGTTTCACCGATATAAATCGCAATTGCTGGCATCATCACCTGCATCATCCCCATACCAGCTAAAGCTATACGTCTAAGTGCTAAAGACTTTTCTTTTTTCTGTAGGGTTTCCATTCGACCAGGATCAAATGGGTGAGCGCTATAACCAATTTCTACGATAGCATGTAACACTTCGCTGAGTTTAATCTGGTCATTATCCCATTTTAAACTGGCGCGACTGGTTGAGTAATTAATACGAAAATCGATAACGCCTTGTAAAGCTTTTACATGTTTTTCGTTCAACCAGACACAGGCTGCACAAACAATACCTTCGAGAACTAATGATGCTTCACGTATAGTTCCGTCTTCTGAATGGACAAAACTTTTTTGTAAGGCTTCGTTATCATAAACAAAGAGTTCTTCAGGAATTAAATCTTCTACTTTTCTGGAATTTGTGGTGCGGTGTTGGTAAAAATCTGTGAGACCGTTTTCAACTATTGCTTCTGCTACTGCTTTACAACCCGTACAACACATTGGCTGTTGTTTGTTATCGATAACAACATAATAGGACGAGCCTTTTGGCACAGGGAGTCCACAGTGAAAACAATCTTGAGACATGCGTGTTTGCGTTTAACCGTGAATTTAGTATTGATACAAAAAAGGGGTTAAAAGTGAGGGGGTGGCTTTATTTTTTAGAATAAACATATTACACAGCATGATCATTGTACATCGACGATTCCTTTGGAATCTACGATGGACTTTAGCGAACTTTCCGTTTCTTTTTTTGAAACGGATAATTCGTTTATTTGACCTGTCATTCCTGGCTCTTGGTGAGCCTAGAAAAACCACCCCCCTACTTTTATGCGGTTTTTGCAAAACCTTACTATTCGAATAGTCGTAGCTTTGCTCCAACATTATCTCGGCCACGTCTCGGCTAGACAGTTTTAGTTTAGAAAATAAAACATCAAAATTCAGGATAGTTATTATTACTGTTTTAACGTGAACGCTTTTGTTCCACATCTGGCTCACCTTCCGCACATTCTGGGGTGATTAGTTTACCATCAACAATCGATGAAACTTCAGTTTCACCTTTAATCTCATGTTCATCTTCCCCTTTGTTGACTAGAATTTTCATTGACCAACAGCCCACCAAAGGTAATGAAACAGGAACAGAATATTTTCCAGCATTATTATCTTTATCTGTTTCTTTCAGTATATAGAGCTTGTCATAACTCATATCTGAAGCGCGTCTAAATTCTGAAGTAACTGTTGCATCACTAATGACATTACCCGAGCGGTTTTTGACTATTAAATTAAAATTAGTGGTTGTATTGACGATCGGTGATTGATCCCAGCCACCAGATATTCGCCAACCCCTTTCGCGTTGCTTCTTCAGTTTTTGTACATAGGTATCAAATTGCTTTTCTTCATCTTGTAGATCATTGGATACAGCGCCTGTAAATTGCGAACTAATGTTTTCACCAATATCTTCACTGGCAGCCTTTGGCAATAGAATCTTGGCTAAACCTGTGTCTAATCCACCAGTAGCAGATGAAATAATGAAACTATCAACAACAGCGAGCAGAATAAAAAACACAATAATAAGCCCGGGTATCCAATGCATACCACGTTTGACATCATCCCCCTCGATCAAACGGCGTTCTTCATGTACCCCAGTAATAATACCGAGCCCATACGGAATCATCATAAAGAATGCGAAGTGAATGGCAAAAACATCGATACCTACCCAGTGCGTCACCGCTAACGGCACATAGATGAGTAACATTAATGCCGCCGTTGCGAGCGCTGACATTTTTCCACCCCAATGGATCACTTTGTAAAAGACAAAGAACAGGAAAAATGCCAGTAGTGATCCTAAACCTAAGGTCACTACGAGATTGTAGTTACTCATTACTTAATACTCTGTGATGCTTTAAAATGTTTTACTTTCAAATGATATGTACTTTATGGCGTTATAAATTGAGACTTTATATAAATAGGCTGTTTTACTTCGCCTGATTTAGGGGTAAGTACAAACTGAAACTCAGTATTATTGCTTAGTGATTTAGCAGGGTCACGTTTAATTTTAACCATGATTCTTTGTTTTTCATCAGGGTTTAAGAGCACTTTTTTAATTTGCCCCATATCTACTTCGGCACCTTCAAGACCTTTTAAACTCAGGTAAAAACTCGCATCGTACATGGATTTATTATCTACTTTAAGCTCGTACCTGTTCATTATACGACCATCTGAAAGAGATACATATAATGGACTACGAATTTGATGAGCGGTACTTTCAACAATCTTTTTACCACTCATACTCCACATCAAAAAAGCAATTGCACCTATCATGGCTAAACCATAGCCATAAGTTCTTAATTTAAAATAGTGTGTTTTACCATGTTCTAATCCATTCTCAGATTCATAACGAATTAATCCACGATCCCAACCACGCGCGTCCATAATCGAATCACAAGCATCTACGCACAGGCCACACTGAATACAGGCGTACTGCATTCCATCGCGTATATCGATGCCCACAGGACATACCTGCACGCATAAACCACAATCTACACAATCACCAACACCTGCTGCTTTTCTTGCTTCTTGTGTTTTTAACGCTTTGACTGGCTTTGCTCGACCTGCAGTTCCTTCTCCTCGTTCAGGATCATAAGCGGGTACCAACGTGTCTTTATCGATCATGACACTCTGGAAACGGGAATAAGGACATACATGCAGACAGACTTTCTCGCGCATTAAACCAGCAGCAAGATAAGTTGTAGTCATTAAACCGAATGTAGCAAAATATGATACTGATGGAGCTTGACCCGTAATGAATTTTACAAATAATTCTGGTGCATAACCCCAATACAGAACGAATGATAATCCCGTCCAGAAAGCAAGGAATAACCAAAGAAAGTGAGTTGATCCTTTTTTTAGAATTTTCTCTCCATTCCAGGATTGTTTATCAAGACGAATACGCTTTACACGATCCCCTTGAATTAACTTCTCGATAGATGCGAAATGCATCTGTCCATAAAGTCTGGAAACAAAAGTATCCACAAAATGCTCTGACCAACCAATGCCGTAGAAAAGAACAATAGAACAGCCGCTAAGAATAATAGTGCGGCTAACCAAAATATATCCTGAGCGTGAACGACCAATCCAAAGATATAGAATTTCCTAGCCGTAATATCGAAGAGAACGGCTTGAGGTGCGCCTACAGGTCTAGTCCAGGGAATCCAGGGTAAGATAAAATAAACCAGATATGCCATATATAAAGTCACTGACTTAAATAATCTAAACCGACCCTTGATAGAACGTGGATGTATCGTTACCGATTCAGCAACAACAGGAATTGGAAAATCACTCATTAGTATTATCCGCCATAATATTTAATAGATTGAAATTTTCCCTTAAAACCACACTAGGACATTAATTAAAATCAAATACGGCCGGAAAAACCGGCCGCAAATAAGTAAGATTGTGCCTTAACACTGAACCTTAATTCAGAGTCATTTAGTCGGCACTTAATAGCTTCACGTAAGAAACAAGTACTTTGATTTCATCTTCGCTTAAGCGTGACTCAAATGCAGGCATTTCGACGCTGAATACCATTGCTAATGACATGATCTATCTCTGCAACTTTAGCATTCGTATCTTTAGCATCTGGAACATTCGCTTGTGTCCAAATCTTATCTGTCAGATTTGCTGATCCTAAGGCTTTCATACCAACACCCGTAGGCATATGACAACCAGAGCAACCTTTTGCATTAAATAATGCCTTACCCTTGGTAGCAAGAGCGGCATCGTTAGACTCTCCAGAAAGGCTCAGTACATAATGGGAAGTTTGCGTAATTTCTTCTGGAGCAAATGAAGCTTTGTGGCCAGGCATATTGCCTCTACGACCTTTTCTAATAGTCATTTCAATGTCTGCGCTATCACTACCCCACAACCAGGCATCATCGATGATATTAGGATAATGACCAACAACACCTTGCCCACCAGCTTGATGACAACCTGCACAGTAGTCACCAAAAACCCCTTTACCATAAGCCAATACAAATGCACTTTGTTGAGGGTCTTTAGATACCGTATCAAATGGTGTAGCAGCGACTTTTTTAACCATCGCCTGACGCTTTAACTCATTAGGATCAGTCTGCATTTGTACGGCAAGAAGTGCACGAGTATTCCAATGCGTAGTGACTTCTTCACCACCAGCAACGGTTTTTTTGCCGTCTTCAATTTTGTCGGATTTAAACGTTAGTGTACTGGTACCAGGAATAAAGCCTTTGCTTGCGAGACCAGTCGGCCAGCTAGGGTAGATAACCCAATAAACGATTGTAAAAATGATTGTTCCGTAAAACGCCCATAACCACCAACGTGGAAGTGGATTGTTAAACTCTTGAAGGGTGTCGTCCCATACATGTCCTGTAGTTTCTACCCCTGTAATTGGATCCTTTGTAACCTTATGTTTATTAGGATGTTGTTCAGACATAATTATTTTTCACCTGTACTATTAGTTCTTTCAGTAAGCTTTTGTGTACTTCCAGTTGACTCTTTCATCTTGATCATCATCAAGGAAAGGGATATTTCGATATTCTTCCAATCGCGCACTGCGTTTCTTGCTGCCATATACATAAATGATGATGGCAAGGAAAGTGACGACAAATATAACGAGAGTTACGCTCTTGTTATTTGCCATGACCATGAACCATTCAAAAATATCATTCATCATTTTATATTACCTAGTATTAACTTGAGTTACTTTGTTTTGTGAAGCTCTAACGGAACTTCACAAACTCCGCTTCATCATGTTTGCTGAAGTCGATCATTGTGCCCAAAATCTGCAAATATGCGACTAACGCATCCATTTCAGTCAGGTTTTCAGGATCACCATCATAGTTACCTAATTTAGCTTGAGCCTGAAGGTTCACCTCTGCAGCGTTTATGTCTAATTTCTTAGCAACATCTTCACCAAACTTTTCAACATTAGCATCAAACTCAATCTTGGATAATGAGTAAGGAACACCTACTGCCTTTAGCGCTTTCATCTTACCCTGGATATTATTGATATCTAACTTATCAGTCAGCCAAGGGATAGTTAGGCATGATTGATTCAGGTACAACCGAACGAGGTGCAATCAAGTGCTTGGTATGCCATGCACTGGAATATTTGCCACCAACTCGAGCAAGATCAGGACCTGTTCTCTTAGAACCCCACTGAAATGGATGATCGTACTGTGATTCAGCAGCCAGTGAGTAGTGACCGTAACGTAATGCTTCGTCACGGAATGGTCTAATCATTTGCGAATGACAGGTGTAACATCCTTCACGAGTATAGATATCACGACCTAGTTGCTCTAAAGCGGTATAAGGACGAACAGCATCTTTACCGTCTTCATTTTTAACATCTTCCACCGTACCTTCAATGTAGAACAAAGGCACGATTTCAACCAATCCACCGACACTAATAGCTGCCAGCGTTAAAACTATTAATAGTGCGGCATTAGTTTCAATACTTTCGTGTTTCATCATGGCTATATCTCCTTAAGCCTTAGCAGCTGATGTTGCTTCATCAGTGACAGTGTTACGTTTCGCGATTGTCATCCATATATTGTATGTCATGAAGAACATACCAGTAACTATGAACATTCCAGCTACCGCTCTTGCTACTAATGGACCATGCATGAATACAACAGTTTCGATAAAGCTGTATGCCAGGTTTCCATATTCATCAAATGCTCTCAACATCAAACCTTGACCGATACCAGATACCCAAAGTGCAGTGATATAAAGAAGAATACCGATAGTTGTTAAGAAGAAATGAATATATACGAATTTCAAACTGTATAAAGAGTGGTGTTCCATAGTTTAGGAATCATGTGGTAGAAAGAACCAAAGGTAACCATTGCAACCCAACCCAAAGCACCAGAATGAACGTGTCCAACTGTCCAGTCTGTGTAGTGAGATAGAGCGTTTACACTCTTAAGTGACATCATCGGACCTTCGAAGGTAGACATACCGTAGAAAGACAATGAGGTAATCAAGAACATCATGATTGGATCAGAACGTAATTTATCCCATGCTCCGGATAACGTCATGATACCGTTGATCATACCACCCCATGATGGCATTAATAGCATGATTGAGAATGTTGCTGCTAGTGTTGAAGTCCAGTCAGGAATTGCTGTCCAATGTAGATGGTGAGTACCAACCCACATATACATGAAACTTAATGCCCAGAAGTGAATGATCGATAAACGATATGAGTAAACCGGACGTCCAGCCTGCTTAGGTACAAAGTAGTACATCATTCCTAGGAAAGCTGCTGTCAGGAAGAAACCTACCGCATTATGACCATACCACCATTGTGTCATAGCATCCTGAGCACCGGAGAATAAGACTATAGGACTTAATACCAAAGAAAGCTTACTGGTACTGCCAGGTTGTTGAAGATATGAAGTAAAGCAACAGCGAGAATAAAGCTCATGAAGAACCAGTTTGCAACATAGATATGTGGCTGATTACGCTTTAACAAGGTCATTGTATAGATAACGAAATAAACCACCCAGACAACTGTGATCATAATATCTACATACCACTCTGGTTCAGCGTATTCGCGACCCTGGGTAATACCCATTAAGTAACCAATACCGGCAATAGTGATGGCGATGTTCCAACCCCAGAAGGTAAAATCAGCTAATTTACCGCCCCAAAGAGGTGTTTGACAAGTACGTTGAACAATATAGTAAGAGGTGGCAAATAATGCATTACCACCAAAACCAAAGATGACACCACTGGTGTGTAATGGTCTTAATCGTCCAAAGGTAATTTGTGCAATATCGAAATTCAAGAAAGGCCACGCCAATTCAGATGCAATATAGGTACCTGCAGACATCCCCGCAATGCCCCAAAATATTGCCATCAATGCGAATTTCTTCACAATGTCATAGTTATATTGTTCTAGATAAGTCGTCTCAACGTTTGAAGCGTTTGAACTGCTTATCCCTGCGCTATCTACTGCTGCACTTTGCGCCATCATTCACCCTCAATGTAAATTTAAATATTCTATAAATTAATACTAATAATTAAGTATATTAGTATCTACTAATAGTTTGCGCGAGAATACAACAAAATTTTCAAAAATGAAAATATATAACAAAGATTCTTCGGCCAGAAACGCATTATATAGATTTGTTTTACAACTAAATTGATGTAGGTCAAAAGCCAAGAGACTATAGAAACTCAGGTATAAATATTTTCTATTTATCTAATGCTGTTCTAGTCCCAAAAAACGATAAAACTATTATAATTAATATAACCCAAGTGTAAAGGTGCGACCAAGTCTTAAGTTTAGACGTCATAATGTTACTTGCAATTGATATTAAATGAACGTATAAAACGCTATCCGATAACAGCTAACTTAGATTACAATGAATAACACAACACGCATTCTCGAAATCTTAAATAAACGCATCATGATACTTGATGGTGCCATGGGTACCATGATTCAGCGCCGCAAGCTAGAAGAAGCTGATTATCGCGGCGAGAGATTTGCTGATTATCACATGGATATTAAAGGTAACAATGATTTACTGGCGATTACCCAGCCACAGATCATTGGTGAGATTCATGAAGAATATCTCGAAGCTGGTGCAGATATCATTGAAACGAATACATTCAATGCTACTCGTGTCAGTATGTCTGATTACGAGATGGAAGATCTTGCCTATGAACTGAACGTGGCAGGAGCTAAAGTCGCTCGCGAATCAGCTGATAAGTTTTCAACTGCAGATAAACCAAGATATGTCGCTGGTGTTTTAGGTCCAACCAGCAAAACCTGCAGCATGTCACCCGATGTCAATGATCCAGGATTCAGAGCAATCACCTTCGATGATTTGGTAGAAGATTATATGTCATCTACCAGAGGTCTCATAGAAGGTGGCGCAGATATAATTCTGATCGAAACTATTTTCGATACATTGAATGCTAAAGCAGCTATTTTTGCCGTAGAAAGTGTATTTGAAGAAGATTTTGGAGAAGATAAAGCAAAACTTCCGGTTATGATATCCGGAACCATTACCGATGCATCTGGCAGAACCTTATCTGGTCAAACCACAGAAGCATTTTACAATTCACTTAAGCATGCAAAACCACTATCTATTGGACTTAATTGTGCCTTAGGCCCGGATGCATTGCGTCAATACATTCAAGAACTTTCACGCATTAGTGGAACCTATGTATCTGCTCACCCTAATGCTGGTTTACCTAACGAGTTTGGTGAATATGATTTAGAACCCGAACAAATGGCAACGCATATTGCAGAATGGGCTGAAAGTGGATTTTTAAACATTGTCGGTGGTTGCTGTGGCTCTAGCCCAGAACATATAAAAGCGATCGCAGATGCCGTTGAGGGCAGCAAACCCCGGGTTATTCCTGATATCCCTGTCGAGTGTCGTCTTTCTGGCCTTGAACCCTTTAATATTGGTAGCGAAAGTTTATTCGTAAATGTTGGCGAAAGAACCAACGTCACAGGTTCTGCCAGATTTAAACGTCTTATCAAAGACGGTGATTATGATACTGCACTTGAAGTAGCTAAAGAACAGGTAGAAAACGGCGCACAGATCATTGACATCAATATGGATGAAGGCATGCTGGAATCAAAAGAAGCGATGGTTCGTTTCTTGAATTTGATTGCTGCTGAACCTGATATTGCACGAGTTCCCATCATGGTGGATTCGTCTAAATGGGAAATAATCGAAGCTGGCCTTAAATGCATTCAAGGTAAAGCCATAGTAAATTCGATTTCGCTCAAAGAAGGCGAAGAAAATTTCCTGCATCAAGCCAAATTAATTAAGCGTTATGGTGCTGCTGCAGTAGTTATGGCGTTTGATGAAGACGGTCAAGCTGATACCTATGAACGCAAAGTCGAAATTTGTACGCGCGCTTATAAATTTCTCACAGAGCAAGCAGGTTTCCCACCCGAAGATATTATCTTTGACCCTAATATTTTTGCTATCGCTACGGGAATCGAAGAGCATAACAATTACGGTCTTGATTTCATAAAAGCGACCAAAGCGATTAAAGACACACTCCCCCATGCCATGATATCTGGAGGGGTCTCTAATGTCTCATTTTCATTCAGAGGCAATAACCCAGTACGTGAAGCGATTCATTCGGTATTTCTTTATCATGCAATCAAAAATGGCATGGATATGGGAATCGTTAATGCCGGCCAACTGGAAGTTTACGATAATTTGCCAAAAAAACTCAGAGATGTGGTTGAGGATGTTGTTCTCAATAGAAATCCAGATGCCACTGAAAAACTGATAGATATCGCACCTGATTATGTCGGTGATGGTACGCAAAAAGAAAACAAACAAGACTTGGAATGGCGCAGCTGGCCAGTCGGAAAACGCTTAGAACATGCCTTGGTAAAAGGCATCGATGCATTCGTAGATGCAGACACAGAAGAAGCATTAGGGGAATTAAAACGACCTATTCATGTTATCGAAGGCCCGCTGATGGATGGTATGAACGTGGTCGGTGATCTATTCGGCTCGGGCAAAATGTTCTTACCCCAGGTGGTTAAGTCTGCCCGTGTAATGAAAAAATCGGTTGCCTGGTTAGAGCCTTATCTACTCGCAGAAAAAGAAGGTAACGAAGTAAGTAGCAACGGCAAAATCTTGATGGCTACCGTAAAGGGTGACGTACACGATATAGGTAAAAATATTGTTGGTATCGTACTGCAGTGTAATAGCTATGAAGTGCTTGATTTGGGCGTCATGGTTCCAGCAGAAACCATCTTGCAAACTGCGCGCGATGAAAATTGTGACATCATCGGTTTATCCGGTCTAATCACACCATCTTTGGATGAAATGGTTAATGTCGCGAAAGAAATGGAGCGTCAGGAAATCGAGTTACCATTGATGATAGGTGGGGCGACCACATCAAAAATACATACCGCGGTTAAAGTCGATCCACAATTCAATGGCTCTGTTGTGTACGTTCCAGATGCTTCAAGAGCCGTGGGAGTTGCCGGGAAACTGCTATCTAAAGATAATAAACAGGCGTTCCATAAAGAGATGAAGGATGAGTACGATGCAATGCGTATCAAACGTGCTGCCAACCAGCGCGAGAAGAAATCTGCTACTTTGGTTCAGGCTCGTGCCAACAAATTGCCGTTTGACTGGTCAACCTATACGCCACCAAAACCAGCAATATTTGACGGCAAGATAGACAACAACCTGATTGCGGGTGACTATTGTTTTGAAAATTTAGATAACGGCGGAGTGATTCTACAATTTGATGATTACCCACTGGATAATCTCGCGGAAATTTTCGACTGGACTCCATTTTTCAGATCCTGGGAACTGGCAGGCAGATATCCTGCTATTTTAACTGACGAAGTCGTAGGTGAAGAAGCAACGCGTTTACTGGACGATGCTGAAGCAATGTTAAAAACCCTCATCGAAGAAAAGTGGCTAACAGGAAAAGCCGTGCTAGGGTTCTTTCCGGCCAATAGCGATGGCGTAGATGATATCAAACTTTATACAGATGAAAATCGCACTACAGCACATACAACTTTGCACCATGTACGCCAGCAAATGGATAGAAATAATCAACAACCGAATTTCTGTTTAGCTGATTTCATTGCACCGCTAGATTCTGACAAACAAGACTGGATTGGTTCTTTTGCGGTCACGTCAGGCTTTGGTATCGAAGAACATATCGAACGCTTCCAGAAAGATCATGATGATTATAATGCCATATTGTTAGAAGCCCTTGCAGATAGATTTGCAGAAGCCTTAGCAGAAAAAATGCACGAACTAACACGAAAGGTATTCTGGGGTTATGCGGCAGATGAGGATCTGGATAACGATGCAGTCATCAAAGAGAAATACCAGGGTATTCGCCCTGCTCCAGGCTATCCTGCTTGTCCAGAACATACGGAGAAAGGTACGCTTTGGGAATTACTGAAACCTGAAGAACGTATCGGCTTAAAAATTACAGAGTCATTCGCGATGTGGCCTGCAGCGGCCGTATCTGGTTTCTATTTTTCTCATCCAGACTCACGATACTTTGGCACAGGAAAAGTACAACGCGATCAAGTCGAAGACTACGCGAATCGTAAAGGTTGGACTATGGCAGAAGCAGAAAAATGGTTAGGACCTGTTTTGGGTTATGATCCTTAAATAGCCTGTAGTTTAGATAGAAAAGATCACCCCCCTACTT
>CAVXCT010000040.1:0-107410 GCA_963760355.1 uncultured Gammaproteobacteria bacterium
ATTGCTTTGTATATGCCGATGCTGACGATAAGATTGTACTTGTTACAATCACCATAATCATAACCAGCAAAGGGAATATCTTTCTTAAATATACTCATAACTATCTCCTAGAAACCTTGTTTATAACTTCTTGAAACTGATAAAAACCTGCCACCCAGATTGAACCCGAAGTTACCTATTTTTGCCCGGTTTAAAAGAACTCCATCAGGCTGCAAAAACATCCAGTCATCAAAATCAACTCTCATAGGTTTTACCATCAACCGGTAAATTCAAATCATATTTCCAATTCAAGGCATTACCCGCACTCATGCCTTTGGCTTCGCCAACCACATCACTGGCTTTGCCAATAAAATGATTATCATTTTCTTTACTAATTGTCCAGACATGTTCCTCATTTTTCGCCATCACTCCAGACAAAATCCTCTTCTAATACTAGCTGCCCCTGATCATTCGTATAACCATTTATATCAACAACAAACTGTCTTTTCAGATTGCCGCCTCGATCCTGGAACATTCCCCAACCGCGTGTTTTACCCTGAAAGTAATCAAACAATGAGAAACTAGGTTTATTCTGCTGATAGTCTTGAATTTTCATGGCGCTACTGCATCCGCTTATGATGGGTAATAAAAGGAATAGAGCGAGTATTAATTTCTGAGTGAATATTTTCATCGTGTTTACCTATTTTTGAATTTCTTTTTGATGATATTTGTGGTGATAGTGAAGCGGTGAAATAGCTTCGACCAAATGGAAAATGCCACATTTGGATTAAAACCCATACCTTAAGAAGTATAGGAATCAGGGCATATAAAATCACTTAAAAGTGATGATCGCCATTTCACTGGTACCCTGGGTTTCCGTAACATCAAGTTTTAGCCCAACCACATCCAATAAAGGGAAAGCAATTCCTATGGCAAGTGCCAGTGACAACTTTGTCAGCAAGCCCCAAATACCAAATAACATGGCTGTTGATTCATGCTGGTCATCACCCAGTGAGTTTTCGTGCGAGATGTTTTGAGAAATATCGGCCTGTATTGATGCTGGAGCGTAACAACATCAGCACCCAAACAAAAACCACTTGCCAGACAAATCGCCAGAAAGAATTGAAAGTCCCCCGCGTTGAGAAAAGGCACCCAGATAAAACTCGCAATAGATCCATAAAGAGCGATACACCAACTTATGTGCTTATCCGTTTTACGCGCTAAATATAACCACAATGGAATCCCCAGGATTGCTGATAAAAAATAGCTGATTAAAAGTATTCCCACCTGTTCTGGTGTTTGTAATACATAACTCACAAAAAGGATAAACAAGGTGGCTGGAAAAGCGTTTGCGATACTATTTATAAAATAAGCAGGTAGTAATTTTTTTATAGCAGGATGTTTTACAACTTCAAACAATGCTCTATTAAATAGTTTTGGGTTTTTAAATACCTGCTGCCCAGGTTTAGAACCCTTTACAGAAAACATATTCGGGGATAGTTTCAACAATAACGGTATCAATGTCAGAGGCACTAAAAAAGACAGCACGTTTGCAAGCATTTGCAACGTTAGTTTTAAGTCTGATTGCATTGACAACAGTACCGGAAGACTAATTACTGCAACCGTACCTATGACCGCAAAAATTTCACGGCTAGATGCCAATACACTTTTCTCGTGATAATCATGACTAATTTCTGCGCCAACAGCCAACCAAGGAATGTTTATTAAGGTCCAACCTAGATAAGTAACAAATGACCAGCTAAATAGATATAAAGCAGTCGCTCCATGTTCTGGTCTGAGTAAATAGTTCAGACCAATCAGTAACAACGGAATACCAGCAATAATAAAACTCTTTCTTCGCCATGCGACCGATCGAAACTTAGGATATCGATCGTTTAGCAAGCCAATCAATGGATCAGTTAATACATCTAAAGAACGCGCTAAAAGCAGAGCAAACCCAACTGCTGTCAATGATAAGCCCAGATTCTGACTGTAAAAACTCGGCAAATACACAAACAAGGGAGTCAAAGCATTGCAATGGCAGCCCTGGCAAACCATACAAAAAAATCAGCTGTGATTTGAGTTTCCCGTTCACTTTTTTTATGCAGAGTGAGTTAGAGTCAGCTGAATCACGTCAATGCGTTCTTCTTCGAATCCCGCTTGACAGTAGCCCAGATAATAAAGCCACATGCGTTGAAAGCGTTTGTCATAGCCTAGGGCTTCCATTTCCGGGATTACACTTTGAAAACTCTGCTCCCAACGCGCCAGTGTCTCACCATAGTCATGACCAAAACTGATTCGATTATCTACTTTTAAATCATTTTTACGAACCAGGTCAGACAAAATTCTTTCAGACGGCAACATCCCGCCAGGGAAGATATATCGCTGAATGAAAGTCTGCACGTCTTTGGTATAAATCAAAATATTGATCTTGAATCGTAATAATCTGTAGCACCGCTTTTCCACCCGGGTTCAAGCTGCGTTTCAACATTTCAAAATAAGTTTGCCAGTACTGCTCGCCCACTGCTTCGAACATTTCTATCGAAACAATATGGTCGTATTGCTGATCTATTTCACGGTAATCCTTGATTTCGAACTGAGCTTTATCACCAAAAGTCGCTAATCGCTTATTTGCATATTCCAGTTGTTCCTCTGAGAGTGTTACGCCGTGTATATGGCATCCTCTTTCCAGCGCTTTCTCTGCAAATCCTCCCCAACACACAACCGACTTCTAATATCGAATGACCTGCCCCAGCATTCAATTCATCCAGAATTCTTTGGTACTTATTATTTTGAGCGTCCACTAGGGACTGATCATCACGAACGATATCAGAGCTAACCTTTGATGTGAATAACGCTGATGAATAGGTCATGCCTTCATCGAGCCATAACTGGTAAAAATCATTCCCAAGGTCATAGTGGTACTGAATATTCTTACGGCTGCCTTTAATGCTGTTTTTACGCAATTTGTGATAGATATTAGCTGTAGCACGCAGCATACTTTTACCGCCATAAGTCTTACCCAACTTACCCCTGTTTTTAAGAAATAGTTTCAGTAGTTGAGTGACGTCATCACTGCTCCAGTCTTCTTCTAAAAAACTTTCGGCAAAGCCTAAATCACCCTTAGCCAGACATCGCCATGCCATCTTTAGTGGCTGGTGAATACGTAAGGTAGCTGTAATAGAGTCATCATTTCCGCAGGCATAGCATTGCCCATCAATATGCACAAATAATTTTCCGTGGTGTATTTTTGCCAGGGATTTCATTAACCAACGTTTGAATGCCGGCAAATGATCAAAACTTGGTGGCAATACACGTGTTAGCGTCATTTCATTATTCATATTTGTTCCTTATATATCTCAGGGTGCATCAATTATTACTGTTTTTTTTTGCTGTTAAAAATTATTTTAAAACTAACTAAAATCTTCTTTGGGAGCCTGTGGCTTTTTATGATAAACCCCACCTCTCAACCATAT
Source organism: uncultured Gammaproteobacteria bacterium (assembly GCA_963760355.1). Lineage (GTDB taxonomy): Bacteria > Pseudomonadota > Gammaproteobacteria > Thiotrichales > Thiotrichaceae > Cocleimonas. Next base: position 3,456 of record CAVXCT010000040.1, read on the forward strand.
CTTTAAAGCCTGCCAGTGAATCAGCCACATAATTTTAAATGTCATTAGTGGCAAACGGAAAAATTGGCCTAAAAGGTGGGGGGTGGTTATTTCCTGTTGTTTTCCCACTTGGGTAGCGGTCAACATTAATTCATTATTTTGATATTCGTTTATGACTATCAATAAGTCATCATCTGGCGTACCGATGGTGAATCGGTATATGGCATCCATACTGATAAATGGTGATACATGAAAATGCTTTTGTTTATGCGCTTTCACCCTGCCTCTGTATGGCTGATTATCATTATGTAAAACATAGTGATGGTGCTCTCCAAAAGTATTGCTGACCTCACAGACAACCGCATAGAGCTGGCCATCTTCACCAAAGCAGTACCACAAACTCAATGGGTTAAATGCGTAACCCAGGATTCTTGGAAAACAAAGCAATTTAATTTTGTTCTTTGCGTTACTCAAGTTTTGTTGATCTAAAACAGAATCAATCCAGGTTCTCCACTCAGTACCATCCCGGGAACGATGGTCTTTTGTGTAAACGCTGTATAAATTGAAGCGATTAATAGATAGAAGTGGATTTACGTTATTTTCCTTAACCTCATCAATATCAATTAAAAAACTGAACACCTTGTAATCAAAGCGGTAGTTCTGAGGAAAGTGCCTTCGATGCATTACATCGCAGACATATAGAGAAACGGCAGAACTCATTGAGAACTCCCTGACTTTATTTTTGATTCTGCTGTTAATTCATTCCAGGAAGCGATAACACCAAGCTTTTTACAGACTTCAACTGATGAAGACAGAGCATCTTCATGGAAACCATAACCCGTATAACTGCCACAGAACCAACTGTTATTCTCACCTTGCAACTCATTCAAACGAGACTGTGTATAAATAGCGTCACGATCAAATACCGGATGGTGATAAGTCATTTTTTTAATGACTTTATTCTGGTCTAGCTGCTGATAAGGATTGAGTGTTACTAGATAATTTTTTTCTGCTTTAATCTTCTGTAAGTTATTCATCCAGTAGGTCGCTGTGACCTTACTTTCATCTGAACTATCGTTAGAATCAGTAGCAGATCTATTTCCAGATTGAGCCAAATAATTCCACGAACACCAGGCACTTTTACGCTTAGGCATTAGGTTTTCATCAGTATGCAGATAGGTGATATTTTCCTGATATTTGAAACAATTCAAGATATCCAGTTCAGCGGTACTCGGTTGATCGATTAATTTTATGCTTTATTGGGATGATATGAAAAATTACCTGGTCAGAAACAGAAAACTTTGACCGCCACTAATTATCTCAATATTGCCCTTATCACTTTGGATATTGCGTTTAACTGCTTGAGCGCCGCCTTTAATGGAAATTTCAGTATTCAGAGTTGGCATCATCTTGCGAATATATTCACGACTACCACCAACCACGCTTCTCCACTGAGGCCTGTTTTGCAGATCAATTAAGCCATGATTAGCAAAAAACCTTAGAAAACTATAAGCAGGAAAACTGTTCATGATTTCGACAGGGCAGGACCATATAGCAGCGCCCATCGGCAACAGGTAATTTTGCTGTAAGTCTCTGGAGAATTTGTGCTGTTTAAGAAAATCACCTAGTGATAATTCACTGAATTTATCTTTTTCCAGCGTTGGCAATTCGGCATGAGCCGTTTTGTTGAAACGAACAATCTCCTGAATCAACCGCCAGTGCTTGATACTGACTAAATTACCGCGCTGCGCAAACATACCCTTTAACCCAGATCCCGCATATTCGAGCTCTCCCTTATTCATGGAGAATGCGAAGGACATATCCGTGGCTTGTGTTTTCACGTCTAGTTCTTTGAAAAGGCCAACAAGATTGGGATAATTTTTTTCGTTGTAAACGATAAATCCAGAATCTATTGCCAGTTGTTTATTGTCCTCTTGTATATCATGTGTATGCGTATGACCACCAAGATATTCATTCTTCTCAAATAATGTGATGTCATATTTATTACTCAGCAGCCAGGCAGCAGATAAACCCGTAATTCCGGATCCGATGATCGATATTGATTGTTTTGCTTCATTCATTTTAATGACACCGCTTATATATATACAATAGTTATACATAATGTATAGCATTTATCTCTTTTTGTGTAACTATTTTTGTATTTGTTTAATATTATTGCTAACTCTGTGAAATAAATGCGAAATAGATGTGAAATTTATAAAGCTAAATATGCATAACTATTTCTCACAATAAAAGCGACTAAAAAGTCTAAAAACACAGCAATTTACAATCAAATTTGTTATAGACTGATAGAGTATTAACCTAATTAAATGAAGAGCTATGGAAGCAATCGTATGAGCAATGACACCGATACCAACGAGAGCATTGAAAGACAGGAACAAACACCAATAAGGCCAGACTTACTGAATGCCCTGATTGATCATGCTGAACATGGTATAACCATTGCTGAACGTGAAGGTGACGACACTATTCTTTTGTATGTGAACCAGGCATTTGAGAGAATGACAGGTTATACGCCTGATGAATGCCTTTATAAAGATTGCCGTTTTCTACAAGGTGATGATAAGCAACAACAAGAAATCAAGAAGATTCACAGAGCCATTCAAGACGAAGAGCCAGTCAGGGTGGTGTTAAGAAACTACCGTAAAGATGGAACCCTTTTCTGGAATGACCTCACCATTACACCTTACTTTGATAAGGTAGAAAGCGTAATGTATTACATTGGCGTGCAAAAAGATATCAGCAGCTTCGTCGCTTTAGAGGAAGAATTAGCGATTGCCAAAGCAAAAATCAATGAATAAAAAATAAAGCTGTACAAGTTATGTATAATTTTAGTATAAATGGATTATGGATAGGCAGAAAACAGCGTGGATTATTGGAGCAAGCTCAGGTATAGGCAAATGCCTGGCAAAGCTTTTAGCCAAGAATGGTTGGCAGGTTGCCATTAGTAGCCGCAACCAGAAGGCCTTGGAAACCATAGCAAACAACCATCCAGACCTTTATCCAATCTCATTAGACATCACCAATAAAGAAAGTCTGGAAAACGCCAGAGATAAGATCATTAAAGAATTCGGCTGTATAAATACGCTATTTCTCAATGCTGGGGATTATACTCCAATGCCGCTTGATGAATTCGACCCTGCTTTATTTGAACAATTGATATCCATCAACTATCTCGGAGTAGTAAACGGGCTTGATATAATTTTGCCGTATATGCAAGCAAAAAAAGCCGGTGAAATCTACGTCACAGCAAGCCTTGCAGGATATCGTGGTTTGCCCAAATCGGCACCCTACAATGCCAGCAAAGCCGCTGTAATAAGTCTGGCAGAATCGCTTCACTTAGAACTAAAACAGCAAGGTATTACATTGCGGCTCATTAATCCTGGTTTTGTAAAATCCCCCCTTACCGATAAAAATGACTTTAAGATGCCCTTTATGATTAGTCCTGAAAAAGCGGCTGAATACATAGTTAAAGACCTGCCTAAAAGTAATTTTGAAATTACTTTTCCAAAACGTTTTGCATACATAATGAAAACGCTCCGCATACTTCCTTATCGTCTTTATTTTGCGTTAACCAAATCTTCACTTAATACCAATCCATCAAAGGAAACATGAAATGAATCGAGAAGAACATTTCATGCAATTTTTTACAGAGCTAACTGCTGAGAATCTATTTCAGATTAGCGAAATATTTGCCCCTAATGCGCACTTTAAAGACCCATTTAATGATGTGCATGGAATTGATGCGATTAAAACCGTGTTCACCCACATGTTTGCCACCACTGAAAGACCAAAGTTTAGAATCAATCACTTCGCTCTGAATCAGGATAAATTATTTATACAATGGCAATTCAACTTCGGTAAAAATAAAAGAATGTGGACCATAGATGGCTCCAGCATGGTGACATTTAATGAGAATGACCAGGTACAAGAGCATATAGATTACTGGGACCCTGCAGAACAAATCTACAGCAAGGTGGGATTGTTAAAGCCACTGATGAATTTTTTAAGAAGTCGATTAAAAGCTAGTTATACTGAGGAACGAATAAAATGAAAAGCGAAGTTACAACAAGCACAATTTTGACCAAACATTTTAAAACCACTGTGTTTTTATCACTGACTTTGATATTGGAATTTATATTTTTATTTCCGACGATATCTGTGGCAAAAAACACAATGATTAAAGCTCAAGTTAGCGCCAATGGTTGTCCAAAAACACTGGATTTTAACCTCAGAAGACTGGCAAAATCAGAAGAGGTGAATCTCTGTGATGCCTATAAAGGAAAAGTGGTTTTAATCGTAAATACTGCCAGTAAATGTGGCTTCACTGGTCAGTTTGACGGGCTCGAAGCGCTCTATAAAAAATATAAAGACAAAGGATTGGTTGTTCTAGGTTTCCCTTCCAATGATTTTGCAAATCAGGACCCTGAGAATGAGGAAAACATTGCCAAATTCTGTCGGCTCACTTATGGCGTTAAATTTCCCATGTTCCAAAAAACACATGCCGCCGAAAAAGCTGCCTCTCCAATATACAAGACGTTGGGAGGAATGGCGGGTGAGTTTCCTCAATGGAATTTTCATAAATACTTGCTGGACACCAAAGGCAACCTGATTGGTTCTTTTAAAAGCCAGGTAACTCCAGATAGTAAAAAAATTGTCTCCTTGATAGAGAAACATTTGCCATAAATAACTCGCACAAACTTCCTTATACAACACATACATCATACTGGTATAAGCGGCAATTTATACATGATGAATTAACTGGTTTAAACCATGAAAGAAAATCTGGACAGCTTATTACCTGCATCGGACGAAGGCTTCCGCGATGGAAAAAAATAAAAACACTCTGCTACCCGAGGATGAAACACCAAATCTCTTAATCCCTGTAAGTGGTCGCCTCGCAGCGTTTCTATTCCTTGGAGTTCTTATTGGACTGACCTTTCTTGTCCTTCGCAACTTCATCATACCACTTGTTTGGGCAGGCATACTGACCTATGTATCATGGCCTTTACATCGTTGGGTTCATAATCGCGTGGGTGAGCGAAATAATCTCAGTGCCTTTTTAACAACATTCCTGTTGACTTTTCTGATTGTGGTACCGCTGGTATTTGGTGGAGCTATGCTGGCCGATGAACTTACTCAAGCCTATCAGGCAATTCGCCAGGAATTAGCCTCAGACTCTCCACAAGTACCGGAAGCGATAAAGCGTATTCCCATTGTAGGGGAAAGATTACAGGAGATATTATCAAGTGCTGCCTCTGATCCTGAGGTAATTCGTCTCTGGCTATCTGAACATGCAGCGCAATGGATTAAGCAAACACGTGAAATACTTGGTGCAATCGGTCGTAATACTTTCAAGCTCAGTATCGCATTGCTCGCTCTTTTCTTTTTCCTGCGTGATGGAGAACGCCTGGTAAAACAAATGCTGGCAATTCTTCAGCATTGGCTGGGTAAAGGCGCGCAAAATTACTGGCGTTCCATGACAGACACTACACGAGGCGTAGTTTTTGGGTTGGTCCTTACAGCAATTGCTCAAGGTGTGTTAGCAGGTTTGGGTTATTGGGTAGCAGGAGTTAGCTCTCCTGTGCTGTTTGGTGCACTTACTGCATTACTCGCCCTGGTACCATTCGGAGCACCTGTGGTCTGGGGTTCGGTGGGCATTTGGCTTTTACTTACCGACTCTTTCTGGCCTGGTATAGGCATACTGTTCTGGGGTGCATTGGTAGTGAGCATGATCGACAATGTAATACGTCCAATTGCTATAAGTAGCTCCACTCAGATTCCATTTCTAGCTGTGTTTATTGGTGTGTTAGGTGGCCTGCAGGCATTCGGAATGGTGGGGCTTTTTGTTGGCCCCGTGATACTTTCGATTATGCTGGTCGTATGGAGAGAATGGCTAGAAAGACATGCAAAAGAAGAGGTTGGAAGAAATGACAGGTGAGTTACCTAAATGATTTTTCATTAATACTTGCTGGGTTTTTTTAATGGATTTTAAAGGCAACCTGAGTGGTTCTTTTAAAAGACAGGTAACTCCAGATAGTAAAAAAATCGTCTCCTTGATACAGAAACACTTGCCATAAATAACTAATACATGCTTTCTTATACAATACATGTACAGCATGCTAGTATAAGTGGCAATTTTAAACATCATGAATTAACTGGTTTAACCATGAAAGAAAACCTGGATAACTTATTACCCGCATCGGAAGAAGGCTTGTATCCGATTCGCACAGTCTCTGAAGTGACTGGTGTAAATGCCATAACACTGCGCGCCTGGGAAAGACGCTATGGTTTGTTTAAACCTCAGCGCACGCCAAAAGGTCATCGCCTCTATAGCCAGCAGAACATTCTGCGAATTCAGCAAGTATTGCAATTACTGGAAAAAGGTGTGTCAATCGGGCGAGTTGCCAAAGCACTCAAAAATGAAACCGAGTTAGAGGACCTGGCTGACATAACCAGGCGCAGCGATTCAGCTCAAGGTGCAGATGACAATCTATTAGGTAACCAGCAAAATAAAGAAGCACCGTCTGAAAATCAATGGAGTATCTACAATGAGAAACTGATCTCAGCTATTAACGACTACGACATTGAGCAACTCGAAAGACTGCATCATGAAATGTTTTCACTCTATCCCTTAGAAATAATCAGTCGCAGCCTATTGCGACCTGCGATAAATGAACTCCGCAGCCAGGCAGATCAACTGCAATCGCTCTCAGGTAACTATCACTTTTACTGGCACTTTCTGCAACATCGTATCGGTGGTTTATTTTTAAAAAGCACCTTACAGAATCGTGGTAAAAAAATACTGTTGATGGCTTATGGCGATCCAAAGGCCGATGTTGAATTGATGCTATTCGGACTTCCGCTACTCACTCATGGCTATCGAGTATTAGTCCTGGGTAGCGATATTCCATTCGATGCGATCCCCATGACATTGTCTCGTGCAGGTAGCGATGCACTGGTAATTTATTCAGCCGCGAATAAAAATGAATCAGCACATACCACTGAAATGATTGTATCTATCAATACTGTTGCGGAGAACCTTAAGATCCCGGTGTTTATTGCTGGAGAGCACAGTGAAGCCCAGACTAGGGAGTTAGACGAGAGCCATCTCGTGTTACTGGGGGAGAATGCAAGCGATCAATTAAAGGCTATTGATAAGCATCTGGCCTCAGAGTAATTAGACTGAAGTCACCCCCCTACTTTGAATGATATTACGTTTTTGTTTTAAAAACGTAAACAGAATTTATGCAGAGCTAAGCATATTTTGAAGCAATAACCTTCAGCCGGAGCGCAGCTAAGATAACAACTTTAACTGACCCGAAGGGCGAGTAAAACGGGTCAAAAGCAGGGGGGTGACTTACTATTAAGTTTTCTATTTTATTTGTGAATATCTCTCCAGCGCACGTTCTCTGGTAGCTTTTAAATCGACCATTGATTCGGGGTAATTACATTGTTTTGCTTGTTCAGGAGTGGGTTGATGGATACTTTTAATATCTAGTTCACTCAGTTCTGGAAGCCAGCGACGAATGTATTCTGCTTTGGCATCGAATTTTTTACTCTGCAATACAGGATTAAATATTCGGTAGTACGGTGCAGCATCAGCCCCACTGCCTGCGACCCATTGCCACCCCATAGTATTATTTGCAATATCAGCATCGATCAAAGTATCCCGAAACCAGGCTTCACCAGCATGCCAGTGAATCAATAAATTCTTACATAAAAATGAAGCCACTATCATTCTGACGCGGTTGTGCATAATTCCTGTTTTCCAAAGTTCTCGCATACCTGCATCGATTATTGGATAACCCGTTTTACCTTGTTGCCAGCGCTTGAGATCTGTTTCGTTGTTTCGCCACTCAAATCGTTTATATTTTTCAAACAGTGGGGCGGTGACTGTTTCAGGGAAGTGATACAACAGCGAATAGGCAAACTCACGCCACACTACTTGACGTAAAATATGTCCAACCCCATGATCGTGATGTGGGTTTTGTGCTTTGTGACTATTGCTGTAATGAAATACCTGTAATGGGCTAATTTCACCAAAGTGCAAATATGGAGAAAGTAACGATGTACCGCCAATTGCTGGAAAGTCTCGCTGTTCTTTGTAGTTTTGAACGCCGTCTTCTAAAAAATCATGCAATACATCATGTGCAGCGTCTTCGCCTACTTTCCAATGAAACATCATTTCTTTATCCCACCTTGGAGTAGGTTTTTGAGGAAGAAGATTGAGTTGAGTAAGTTCCAGTGAGCTCGGCCATTTTTTCATGGGCTTAAAATCAGATGGCGTTGCATACGGAGCTGTTAGCATGAGATTTTGTGTAAATGCTTTCCAATAAGGTGTAAATACTCGGTAGGGTGTATCGTCTTGTTTCAATACTTGCCAAGGTTCTAGCAATAAATTTCCCTTAAAGCTTTTTACTTCCAAGCGGTTTTTTAAGGCAGATTTGATGGCTTCATCGCGCTTTCGTACTTGAGGTTCGTAACAGCGATTCCAATAGAGATGCGTAGCCTTGGTTTCACTGATTAGTTTGATCAAAACTGCTTGCGAGCCTCCTTTTCTTAGAATGAGTTTTGACTTATGGGAGGCTATGTCCGAAGACAAACTTTCCAGGCTATGATGCAACCAGACGCGACTTGCACTACCGGTACTACTGATGCTCTCGCTCAAAGGATCATCGATAAAAACGGGGATGACAACATCACACTCTTTACAGGCTTGATACAACGCAGCGTTATCTGATAAACGTAAATCCTGTCTAAACCAAACTATTCCTATCATAGCCATTCTTCCTTGAGCATTAAAATAATGAATTATTTAGCATTTATTTACTATTCTCGCTGATTGTACAACTATTTTTAATAATTGCACAACTTATGTATAATTATATATAATAAATTAAGCTACCTAATTCAGTAGACTAAAATGCTTAGCAATAATAACTTCCCAAAACTAAAACTTGATATCAGTAGTTGCCTTCTTGGCAATGAAGTTCGTTTTGATGGCGGCCACAAATGCAGCAAATACATTCAGACAAGGTTAGCACGTTTTTTTGATTTTCAGACATTCTGCCCCGAAGTTGGGATTGGCTTAGGTATTCCCCATACACCGATTAGGTTGATACGCAATACCGAAGTGGATGGTAAAAAAGCTTATGCAGTTAATGTAAGAAATAACGAGCTAGATTACACCACTGAACTACATTGATATTCAGAGATGATTGCGAGCAATTGCCTCTCGGATATCAGCGGTTATATCTTTAAAAAGGATTCACCAAGCTGCGGCATGAAACGTGTAAAAGTCTATAGCCCAGAAGGTCACTTCTTAGATAAAGATGGCGTTGGCATTTACGCTGGGGTAATCAAACAACACTTCCCACACATGCCGATGGAAGAAGAAGGCAGGTTGAACGATACAGATTTACGTGAAAGCTTCCTTACCCGTGTTTACTTGTACAACGATTGGCAGAATATGATTAAAGCAGGTATCACTCCAAGAGGATTGGTGAACTTTCATGCCCAGCAAAAATATTTGTTTATGGCGCATAACCAGCAGGTTGCTCGCGAATTAGGCCAAATGGTTGCCACAGCAGGAAGTGCTGATATTAATGAATTAGCTGAAAAGTATATTGCTCTAGCGATGAAAATATTAAAGAAACAACCCGACCGTAAACGTCATACTAATGCGTTACAGCACATTATGGGTTATTTGAAAAAGCAAATCGATAGCGATGATCGTCAGGAATTATTGCACAGCATTATGTCTTTTCAAAAAGGCGAGGTGCCTATAGTAATGCCGCTCACATTGCTCAAGCATCACTTTTTAAAGCACCCTAATGACTATATTGCAAAACAGCGTTACCTGTCTCCATTTCCTGTAGAACTACGCTGGTAGTTGTTAGTAGCCACGGAAAACAAGAGACTATTGCAAGCAATTTGATATGGCTTTGCTCATATTGCTGAGCCAGCCAAGATAAGCATCTTGGTTTGGCTCTGTATTTCTTCCCAGCACATCAATTTCAACAACTTTGATGTCTTTACCTTTCTGATTAGACAACAAAGCATCTATTTGTGATTGTGCGATATCAGGATCGGTAAACACGCAGTGGATATTCAGCGCTGAAATCAATTCACGCGTTGCACTAAGTTTTTTTACGCCGCTGGATAAACCTTCATGCATATTCAACACAATAGGCTCTGCTAAACCAAACTCATGCGCAAAGTATTGCCATGAATTATGAAACACGATATAGGGAATGCCCGTTTTTCCGTTTAATTGCTGAGTAATCTGCATCGACTCTTGTCCCAGTTTAATATCAAAGGCACCCAGGTTTTTCTCGTATATTTTCAGATTTTTTGGATCTAATCTTGACAGTTCTTGCGTTATTTTTTGAGCCATTAACATGGCATTTTTGGGCGATGTCCAGATATGCATGTCTTGTTTTGCATGATTATGGTTATGCGCATCAGCGTTGTCAGCTTCTTTGTTAGTTTCGCTCTTAGTGACTTTATCTGAATTGCTTTCAGATAGATGTGCAGTTTCTTCTTCGGCTTTAGCTTCGTGAGATTCATGCTCGTCGTCTTCCACATGACCTTCATGCTCGTTCTCTTCATGATTTGCAAAGCCAAATTCTTTAGGCGTCTCTTTTAAAATTTCTCTCTTTGCTTTTCTCAGACTATCCCAGTTAATTAACGCTATACCATCGGTTTCAGCCAACGATACGAGCTTTTCCTGGTGCTTATCTAATAAGGGATTAAGCATCACTTCCATATACTCATCGATACGAAAAATGATATCTGCCTGCGATACCTTGCGAATATCGGATGGTTTAAAAGTCGCGCTGTGTGGCGATGAATAGTCGGGAATTAGTTGGAAGCTGCTCGCTTGATTCTCTAGTTGATCACCCAGAATTGCCAAAACAATCGATTGTAACGGCTTTATTGTACTGACAATTTGTATTGGCTTTGATAGCTCTGATTTTTCAGTATTCGTTGTTATTTCCGCTGGCTCTTTATCGCCGTTATTATCACCGCCATTGTTTCCGCATGCAGCGAGCATTCCAGAAAGCAAAAAAAAGAGTACAATACCGCGCATGTCTGATCCTATCCAAAATAATAAAGTTGATAAGCTAAAGGTTGATGAGTTACTGGCTTCACTAGAACATATCAACCTAAGCCTGCAAGGGAAGACGATTCTGCATGATGTCAGCCTAACATTGCAAGCAGGAAAAATACTTACTGTGATCGGACCGAATGGTGCCGGAAAATCAACGCTTATTCGCATTCTTTTAGGATTAGAAACGGCTGAAAGTGGGGGGGTGTATCGTAAACCTAAATTACGCATTGGCTATGTCCCACAAAAAATGTCTATTGATGCACTGTTGCCGTTAACAGTAGAACGTTTTGTATCGCTATCTTCCAGATCATTCAACAATACCGCAAAAGCCAAAGACTCACTTGAAGAAACAGGAGTTAGACATCTCGCAAAGCAAGCGATTCAACAACTATCAGGCGGTGAATTTCAACGGGTATTACTGGCACGTGCGTTACTCCGTAAGCCAGAATTATTGATACTGGATGAACCTGCGCAAGGTGTCGATGTTACAGGCCAGGCAGAACTGTATGAGCAAATTGCAGCATTAAAAAACAAATATGGCTTTGGTGTATTGATGGTGTCGCATGATTTGCATCTGGTAATGCAAAAAACCGATCAGGTGCTGTGTTTGAATCAGCACATCTGCTGCAGCGGACAACCCGATGATGTGAGTAAACACCCAGAATACCAACGCCTGTTTGGTGATTTACCCGCAGAAGGTTTAGCTGTTTACACCCACCACCATAATCATTGCCACGAGTTGAATGGCGATGTAGTCGTTGGTGAATGCAAGCATGTTGATCATAGCTACGCAGAAGTTACCACCGAACAAAATGGAAAACACACGAATGGATGATTTTCTAGTCCGAGCGATTCTTGCTGGAGTAGCAATAGCATTAATTGCAGGACCACTCGGTGCATTCCTCCTCTGGCGTCGCATGGCGTACTTTGGCGACACACTTTCGCATTCGGCTATTTTGGGCGTAGCGCTCGGGATGCTCATGTCGATCAATGTCAATATAGGCATTCTAATTTCGACGTTATTAGTCGCTGCCATGCTAATACTTTCACAACGACAAAAACGCCTCGGCAGCGACGCCCTACTCGGCATTATTTCGCATAGCGCGCTGTCACTAGGCTTAGTTTTAATCAGCTTTGTACATGGCATGCGAGTCGATTTAAACGCCTGGTTATTCGGCGACATACTCGCCGTCACCTGGTCAGATTTAGGATTAATCGCTATAAGTACGGGGGTGGTTCTGGCGGTACTCGTTACTATCTGGAAACCATTATTATCGCTAACCGTGCACGAAGAACTGGCTCTGGTGGAAGGCGTGAATATCTCACTCATCAGAGCCATCTACACCATACTGATTGCGGTGTTAGTCGCGATTGCGATGAAAATAATCGGCGCACTGTTGATTACATCACTGTTAATCATACCCGCTGCAACCGCTCGGCAATTTTCCAAAACACCTGAGCAAATGGCGATACTGGCTATTGTCGCTGGAGTCATATCTGTAGTTTTAGGTTTAAGCGCATCGTTTCTATGGGACACACCCGCAGGACCATCGATAGTAGTTGCTGCTTCTTTGTTATTCTTGATTAGTCAGATTTTTAGTAAACGCATATAAAAATGTACTTAGCCTGACTTTAATATTAAATCACGTAACAAGCAGCAGCATAACTATCTCAAAATAATTCGCAGTCCCTTTATCTCACTCCCATTTCCGACTTATAAATAGTAAGATAATACATTAAGGGATCTCTGATTAAGTCCCATAATTTTTGGCTAAGCCCCACATGGCGAGCCTACAAGCGGTCATCTTCGTTGTTATGTCTCTCGCGAAGGGAATAACCATTCTCTGCGAGACATGCCTAGAATCTGACCGCTTGTAGGCTCGCAGAATTTTATTGGACTTAATCAAAGATCCCTTAAGACAACTCAATGAATTAGGAGCACGTTAATTGTCACACTACATTCTGATTACTGGTTATCGCCAACAATTAGCAAAAGCGATTTTTAAACTGGGTATTCCTTATTCGATCGTTTCTGAGAAACCAATCAAAACAAAACCACGTGGTGTTGACGAGATTATAATTACCCCCTTTTCCCAGATTCATCCGGAGCGAGGTGTAGAGGGCTTAGACCTCAAGCACACTCCAACGCATGTTATTGCCGGTACCGAATCCGGTGTATTTCCTGCAGCGGTGCTAAGGCGAATCTACAATGCCCGGCGCTCGTCGCAAACACTGCTAACCCGTTGTACTGACAAAACGGAGATGAAAAGATACCTGAGCAAGTACGAAATACCTATGGCAGGCTTCATCAGCCATCGCAGTAGTTTGACGGCTGAGGAACTTGCCAATTCGTTAGGTCTGCCTGTTGTTGTCAAGGATCGTAAAAATTCTGGTGGGCGAAATGTAGTAATTGCAAAAACACTAGAAGAGTTGCGCCCGCTATTGGCTCCAAAACGACTTTACGAACAATTTCTGGATGCAGTTGAAGGCAGCATCGAATCATTCACTGAAAATGGAAAAATCATATTTTCCAGCATTACTGAATACCATACGACTAAAGTTGCTAATATTGTCCCTGCTGGTTACCAGCCAGATGAAATCGAACGGATACAGTCTTTGAATTTCAAAGTAATCAAAGCATTGAATATAAAGTGGGGCCTGACTCATCTTGAATATTACCGCACCCCCAACGGTTTACTTTTTGGAGAAGTTGCACTGCGACCTCCAGGAGGATATATCATGGAGTTAATCAAAGGTGCCTATGACTTTGATCCCTGGGATGTTTTCGTTAGAGTAGAGCTTGGTATAAGCGTAGATAGCCTGCCAGATAAACCCTCTAGAGTTTGTGGTACTGTTCTCCTGCATCCAGGAGAGGGAATCGTTGAGAATGTATCTCAGCCCGATCAAGCTGATTATCCCACTTTATCCAAAGCAACCATTAAAGTCACAAAGGGTGATCGAATTCACCCGCGCTACGGAGTCGGAGAAGACGTTGGCCACTGTGTTTTCTGTGCGGAAAAATACCTCGATGTGAATAAAGACATCGTGAAAATGTGTGCCTCCAATCCGGTTCAAATAAACAAAAATATTTTATTGGAGAATATTACTGCTGATGAAACCTAAAGTTGAAATGTACGCCACCAGTTTTTGCAGTCATTGCGTGGATGCCAGGGAATTTCTGCAATCAAAGGGCATTGAATATGAGGAATACCTGCTAGATCTAATGCCACTCGAAAAAGATGTGATGATCGAGCGCTGCGGGAAGAAATCCTTGCCGCAGATATTTATCAACGAACAGCACATAGGCGGCCTGTCTGATCTAAAAAAATTGGATAGCGCTGGTAAGCTGGATGAGCTACTCAGCAGTTAATTCGCGGTGCTATTCACAATTTAAACCGAGTCAAAGATCAATGGAAACAGTCTCAATATTGGTAGATGTGCAGAACGTCTATTACACAACCAAACAAGCTTTTGGTCGTAACTTTGATTACAACAAATTCTGGGCGCAAGCGACCAGAAACAGAAAGGTTGTGAATGCCGTTGCCTATGCGATAGATAAAGACGATGAAAAGCAAAAGCAATTTCAAAATATACTTAAGGCCATTGGCTTCGAGGTAAAGCTAAAACCCTATATTCAACGTTTCGATGGTTCTGCAAAAGGGGATTGGGATGTTGGAATTGCACTAGATGCGATGGAGTTCGCAGAGCAAAGTAATACGATTGTGCTGGTGTCTGGCGATGGTGATTTTGATATGCTCGCACAGCGAATTAGAAGCAAGCACAATGCTTCAGTAGAGGTCTATGGAGTGGAAATGCTGACTGCCGCCTCTTTAATTAATGCTGCGAATCAGTATTTTCCAATAGAATCAGATTTATTGATGAATTGAAGTCCAGATATAGAACATAACTAAAAAAGTGCCAATAAGTGGCTTTTCTAGGCCCACCAAGAGCCAGAAAAGTCCATCGTAGATTCCGCAAGGAATTATCGATGTACAATGTCATGCTGGTTTATGTGTAATTTAATATACTAAAGTCATTTCGATATCGTCTAATCCTGGTGATTCTCTATCAAAATAAGGCTATCAAGGCTCGAATTGCTCTCCCAGAAAATCAAACAGATAACCACTGTCCCCTGCTTGTAAATTATCTACAACATCTATTAGATGATTCGCAGTGAATGCGGGAGTCTGCAAATGCCCTTCTGGAACACCTTGTTGAAATGGCGCTGATAATGAAGTATCGGTTGTACCGGGCTGCAAGCCTACGATAATCACCGGTCTTTTCATCCGACTCAATTCAATCGAATAATTCTTTATCAGCATATTCAAAGCTGCTTTACTCGCGCGATACGAATGCCAACCACCTAAACGGTTGTCACTAATACTGCCAACACGTGCCGATAACACGCCTATTTTCAGCGGATGATTTTTGTCGTTTCTTTCCAATAGATATTTAATCAGCAGCGATGGACCAATGGTGTTTAGCTTAAACGCCTGGGCAAGTTGCTCAGCCGACAGGCTACGATAGGTTTTCTCTGGCTGTGTATTTTCATCGTGCAACCAGCCTGTAGCAATAAAAGCCCAATCGATATTGATCTCTGTTGGAATTTTATCTATTGCCTTCGCTAAAGAATCTGCATCAGCGAGATCAAACTGGATATCGATTGTCTTGCAATCAAGCGCTGTTAGCTTTGGTGGATTGCGTGCCAACCTAATCAATGTAGCATTAGGGTAGCGCTGATTTATTGATTCGCAGAGTGCATGGCCTATTCCACCTGAGGCACCAGCGATGAGAAAATTAGTGGGCTGTTCCAAAGTACTTATCCGGTTAGATATATTCAAGTTAGTTTTTGTTATAAATGTTTAAGCACCTTGAAGCAAAAAACCTCTAAAAGTAGGGGGGTGTGGATTTTCGAGGCTCACCAAGAGCCAGAAAAGTCCATCGAAGATTCCGCAAGGAATTGTCGATGTACATTGGTGATGCTGGTTTATGTGTAATTTAATATACTTAAGTCACCCCCCTACTTTTATGATATTTTTTATTAAGTTAAAGAAAAACCTCACCTTTCAGGCTGTCGTCGCATTGCTCCAACATTGTCTCGGCTCCGCTTCGGCTTAGCACTTTTTCTAATATCCCCTGCCAAATTGAGAATTATACAAACTACTCTTGCAAATGTTCCGTATACGGCTCTATCTTTACATCACTGATTTTATAACCGGCTTCAGCTAGTTTAGTCACTGTTGACTCTGCATGTATCACACCAGAAACCCAAATTGGCTCATAGGCGTCTTCCAGTTTGATCTGTTGATCTTTGGCGGGCTTTATCAATAAGGTTTGATTTAAAGGAGGTGGTGGCACGTGAATGCAGGCGCCAAAATATGGCACCAGTAAAAACTCCTTCACCACGCCTTCTTTTTCATCGATTTCTAATGGTGAAACAAAACCCGAGAGTTTGATTTTTTTCTTATCCAGTTCCGGATTAACTGGTGCACTGTTTAAAGCGGCTTGCAGACGCCCCATGACTTCTTTTTCTTTCAGGCTTCCTTCAGGAATAGCGTCGATTTCTTTTTCAAACTTATTTAGAACTGCGTCCATTCCTTTCCCCGGTATTTCGAGATCTTCCCAGGATATTTTGCGATATTCTGTATCTTCACTTTTGTTTTCAGCCTGCTCTTTTACTACTTTCTCTCCTTCTGCTTGATAAGCGTTTGCCTTGTCTGTCGCTTCTTTCTCTGTTTCTGCTTTATTTATTTCGCCCTGCTTTTTCACCAGACTCGCAATACTGGTTCCTACCGCAATTTCTTCTGCCTTGGGTGGCTCTTGTTTCGTTTGCTGTTTATCATCATTACAAGCATTCAGAAGAAAGGAAGCAACGATGAGTGTGAATAAAGTGTGTTTTTTCATAATATTTCTCTATAAATGAGTTATACCCTAACTGTCAGCCCATCTTGAAGTGAGCGACGATAGGCGATAATGGCGGGAATAAAACTAAAGACTATCGCTAGTGCTGAAACCACAGCGATGAGTAATAAATCATTGATGGAAGGAATCCAGTTATTCAAGTAGAGGCCATAATGGTTGATGACCCATGGTTTGGCAAGAGCAACTAAAACCACCAACAAAGCCATTCCCAGCAGGCAGCCCAGCACCACAAGAATCAACGATTCCAGTACAAAGAGTAAAAACACGTGGCGTGGATAAGCGCCAACCGCTCTTAAAATCGCCATTTCTCTGCGGCGTTCATTGAGTGTTGAAAGCAAGGTTGTCAGCATACCCAATAAACCAGCGACCACGACAAATACCGTAATAATCCGCAAAATGGTTTCAAAATTCCCGATGGTTTGCCAGAGTTCTGCCAGCGCAATCGCGGGAACGGTTGCCAGCAAAGGCTCTCGTGTGTATTCATTAATTTCGCGTTGTAATCGAAAAGTGGCAATTCTGTTTTCCAGCCCAACAAGAAACGCCGTTATTACTTCGGGTTGTAGATTCTTTTTGAGCGCATCTTCAGCACTAATTTTGTAACCAGAGATAGGCGCGCCATTTACCCAGTCAATATGCACCGCTTCAATCCCTTCAAGCGAAATATGCACCGTACGATCAACTGGCGTACCGGTAGGTGCAAGAATACCAGTTACGGTAAAAGGTTTGTCCTTGTGTTCGGTAAAACTGGTGGAGCCAGATCCATGTGCAATGGTGATTTTGTCACCGATTTTATAATTCAACTTTTGTGCGACTTTAGCGCCAACAACGGCCTCGAATACTCCATCGAACGGCTTACCGTTTTTAAATTTGAGTAATTGCTTATCACCATGCCGGTAATATTTAAAATAATCCTGATTGGTTCCTAATACACGGAAACCCTTGTGGGAATCACCTAGTGAAAGCGGTATTGTCCAGTCGACCCACTTGTTTTGTTTAATTTCCTGATAGGATTTCCAGCTGATATTGTTGGTTGCATTGCCGATACGAAAAACGCTATACAATAATAATTGAACAGGTCCACTACGCGCACCAACCACCATATCTGTACCAGAAATAGTGCTTAGAAAACTTTGGCGTGCTTCTTTACGGATGTATTCAACACCCAGCAATAGCATCACACTGACCGCAATCGACAGAATGGTTAAGAACAGGCTCATGCGCCGATTCCACAGACTTCTTAATGTCAGTTTTAATAGAATCATACGGTTTCTGATTTTACTGAAGGCTTTGACGAAGCTTGATTGAGAGTATGTAAATCCAGTACCCGGGGAAATTTTTCCGCGATATAAGGATCATGACTCACAAACAAAATCGTGCTGCCTAGCTGAGCGGCTT
Organism: uncultured Gammaproteobacteria bacterium; assembly: GCA_963760355.1. Classification (GTDB taxonomy): domain Bacteria; phylum Pseudomonadota; class Gammaproteobacteria; order Thiotrichales; family Thiotrichaceae; genus Cocleimonas. The sequence goes on from CAVXCT010000040.1 coordinate 21,889, forward strand.
CCGAAAATAAAAGTTTTAGAAAATCATTGCGGGATTCAGTATCCAACGCAGAGGTTGGCTCATCAGCAATAATGAGTTCTGGCTTACCGATTAATGCACGGGCAACCGCTACCCGTTGTTGTTGTCCAACACTCAAATCCATCACCGAACGATTGTTGAGATCTTTGTTTAATCCGAGATGCTCTAGCAGTTGCTTAGCAGTTTGTTGCACATTACCCGCTTGCTGTTTACGTCGATTAGAAAAGTCACAAGGCAAAACTATATTTTCAATCACGGATAAATAAGGCAACAGATTAAATTGCTGAAAAATAATTCCCATGTGGTCAGCACGAAAACGGTCACGCGCAGAAACTGATAACACCCCGATATCATTTTCCAGAATGTTTATATTCCCGGAATCAGGCAATAAAATACCCGCCAGCAAATTCAACAGCGTGGTTTTACCACTGCCACTAGCGCCTTTAATAAATAAATGCTCACATTGCTGAACACGTAAATCATCAATACTAATGGTGTGTTCTGCCTGACCTCGCCAACGGTATTTTAGGTTTTTTAATTCGACTACGTTTGTTTGCTTTTCGACTTCCATAAAAGCTCAATTATTTGAAGTTAATCATTCCATCTTCTTTCAGAGAAACTGTCGAAGCAGAATTATCTGAGATCCAGTCAACTTTAATCTGCTCAAAACCTTTCGGAAACATTGAAAAAAGATTAACACTTAGGTTTTTAATCGCCTTGCTATCTTTACAAATAAAAGTCCAATTTACGTCAATATCGTTATGTGTTTCTTCGCTGTGCTTTTCATCTGCATGATCATCATGCTCTTCGAATAAAAGAGATTCAATCTTGGTACTTGCTGGAACACAATTGGCTTCTTCATTCACAGAAAACAACGCACCTGGCTTTTTTAGTTTCGCTTGCTGCGCTTTGAGTGCTTTTTTATCTTCGACTGAAGACGCTTCATGTTCAAAACCCAAAATATTAGCTGCCGGAGTTTCCAGCTGGATTTCTAAGCCTTTACCACCAACAGCAATAGTCATGTGAGCTGCGCCGTGCTCATGGGAACCGTGCTCTTCATGTTCTTCGTGCTTCTCATGATCTTCATGATCATCGTCTTCATGCTTATGCTCATCATGCTTAGCTTCTTCATGCTTGTGATCGTCTTTATGCGCCGATTCTGCAATAGCAGATACTTGCCAAACAACAAGAATGGCGAAAAAGATAGATTTACTGATTTTCATGTTTTTAGAACTTCCCTATTAGAAATTATTAGTGATTTTATTTTGCTACTATATGTCTTAATTTAAAACTCTCCACAATAAGTTTAGTGTTAAAAGACATTTAAAAATATGATAGTTCCGCTAAGGGTCTTTAGTATCATTTTGCTGATGATTTTGTTTTGTTTTTAATCAAAATTGAATATTTAGCCACCCCCCTACTTTGAATGATATTACGTTTTTGTTTTTTAAAAACGTAAATAGAATTTATGCAGAGCTAGGCACTTTTTTTCAATCAAACAACCACAAATAACTAATCGCAAACGTAGCAATAAGCAATACCACCGCAATAACTTTGCTAAAATTATCTTTATCCATTCTTTTTCGCTTCTGCAATTCTCGCTTTAACCTGCTCTGGTGCAGTTCCACCTAAATGATTACGCGCTGCTACGGAACCTTCCAGGGTTAATACTTCAAATACATCCTGATCAATAACAGTTGAGAATTTCTGCAACTCTTCCAGACTCATTTCGCTGAGGTCTTTACCTTGCTCTACACCATAGGCTACCGCACTACCTACGACTTCGTGTGCATCACGGAATGGCATGTCTTTGCCTACAAGGTAATCTGCCAAGTCAGTCGCGGTGGAGAAGCCTTGCATCGCTGCGGCGCGCATTGCGTCTTTATTGCTGGTGATATTTGGCACCATATCGGCGAATGCTCGCAAACTGCCTAATAATGTATCAACAGTATCAAAAATAGGCTCTTTATCTTCCTGATTGTCTTTGTTGTAAGCCAAGGGCTGGCTTTTCATTAATGTGAGTAATGAGAATAAACTACCGAATACCCTGCCACTTTTACCACGCACTAATTCTGGTACGTCTGGATTTTTCTTCTGCGGCATGATGGATGAGCCGGTACAGAAACGGTCTGGCAGATTAATGAAGTTAAATTGCGCTGATGTCCACAGGACTAATTCTTCCGAGAAACGTGAGAGATGCATCATGATTAAGGATGCCGCCGAGATAAACTCAATCGCAAAATCACGATCACTCACGCCATCCAGTGAGTTGTTACAAGGCCTGTCAAAACCTAGTAGTTCGGCTGTGTAGTTTCGGTCGATTGGGTAGGTTGTACCCGCCAGTGCTGCTGAACCAAGCGGCATGATGTTTACGCGCTTACGGCAATCTTGTAGGCGCTCGAAATCTCTAACCAGCATTTCATACCACGCCAGCATGTGATGGCCAAAGGTAATCGGCTGTGCAACTTGCAAATGGGTAAAGCCAGGCAAGATGGTCTCTGCTTCTTGTTCTGCTATTTTTAGTAAGCCACTTTGCAAGCGCTTTAGTTCAGCTGAGATTGAATCGATTTCTTCACGCAACCAAAGACGGATATCAGTTGCTATTTGATCGTTTCGTGAACGGCCTGTGTGTAATTTTTTACCTGTGATGCCAATTTTGTCTGTAAGTCGTGCTTCGATATTCATGTGAATATCTTCTAACTGCACTGACCATTCTAAATTGCCTGATTCAATATCTGCCTGAATCTCAGAAAGACCCTGATGAATATCATTCATTTCTTGATCAGTAAGGATGCCAACTTTATTCAGCATTTGCGAATGCGCCTTTGAACCAGCGATATCATGCTTGTATAAACGTTGGTCAAAACTGATAGAGGCAGTGAATGCTTCAACAAAAGCATCGGTCGATTCGGTAAAACGCCCACCCCAGAGTTTATCTTTGGTGCCAGTGTTGTTATTAATTGAAGATTCTTTGCTATCAGGCATGGTTGTTCAGTTTCCAGTCAGTAAGGTTTACATACAATAAGACGAATGCTACAAAAAAAGCGACGAAAATAATAAAAAATAAACAGTCGTAGCGTTAATGCTACTTTAATAAAAAATAAGATTTAAGGTTCTTATAACAAGCAGAGCATTATAGCAAAGCCTGTAGCCGTTAGATCGAATAAAAAAGTTAATAATAATAAATGAATATAACCACTACTGAAAACTCTATTGGTTTCCTACCAGAGCTTTGCACGCCTCAGGCGGTATTGCGCGTTATGGTAGGCGCTGAGGTGTTGGCATTAGTGTTGGCATTAACGAGCTCTTCGGCGACTTATCAAGCCTCAGTGTTACGTTTAGGCTTAACTTCACTATTTGTGCAATGGATTGCGTTAAGCTCTACTTTAAGCATTTGTCTTTTATCCAATAAAATCAAAAGATTACCTGTCATCAAAATTGCAGCAGTGGTATCTGGAATTATTATCGTTTATACCATTGGCGCTTCTGTTCTTGCCGTTATGATGGATAGCTTCCAGAAAGTTGGTGTGATGTTCTTTTGGGATACACCTTTCATTCTTAGAAATGTGTTTGTAGCTCTCGTGGTTTGTCTGATGACTTTGCATTACTTTTATGTGCACAGCCAGAGAGCCGAATTTTTACGCGCAGATTCAGGCGCAAAATACGATGCGCTTCAATCTAGAATGCGCCCGCATTTCCTTTTTAATAGCTTAAACAGCATCGCTCAACTGATTCAGGTTGATAAAAACAAAGCCGAAGATGCTTTATTAGACCTTGCTGATATTTTCCGCTCTACCCTTGATACCCGTAACCGTATTTCATTAGGCGAAGAGCTTGATGTGACGTTACGTTATTTACGTATGGAAGGTTTAAGACTCGGAAAACGTAGATTAAATATCGTTTGGGATATGGATCGTCAAACATTGCCTTTTAATATGGAGATTCCACCACTGTTATTACAGCCATTAGTTGAAAATGCTATTTATCATGGCATTCAACCTTGTAAAGACGGTGGCACATTAGGAATCAGTTTATATGATGCGGGATCACGTTTAGATGTTGTGGTAACAAATCCTGTACCACCAGTAGGAACAAATTCACATCAAAAGGGTAACCACATTGCCCAGGAAAATCTAAAGAATCGTCTGAGAATTGCCTACGGTGATCGCGCTAATCTAAAAATAACAAAAAGCGAACACCAATACCGCGTCTCATTTTCTATACCGAAGGAGACATAATAATGACAATGAATATCCTAGTCGTTGACGATGAAGAACTAGCGCGACAGAGAATACAAAGCTTACTTCAGGAAAATTCTGAATACAAAATTTGTGCCGAGGCTGAAAACGGAGCCGAAGCATTGATGATGGTTGAGCGCCATCAGCCTGATTTGATTTTACTCGATATTTCAATGCCTGTGATGGATGGGTTAGAGGTAGCAAAACACTTATCAGGCATGCCAAATCCACCAGCCGTGATTTTTACTACTGCATATGGGGAGTATGCATTAGAAGCCTTTTCAACCAAAGCAACAGGGTACCTAATGAAACCAATAAGACAAGAACAACTATTAAAAAGTCTAGAACAGGCCCGCTCACTTAACCGTGCACAGCGATCGAAAGTAATAGATGATAACGAAGTTACAGGCGCAGGACGCAAACATATTTGTGCAAGAATGCGGGGTAATCTGGAATTGATTCCTATCGAAGATGTTTATTATTTTCAGGCTGATCAAAAGTATGTGACTGTTAGACACAAGTCAGGAGAGGTGATCATTGAAGAATCACTTAAATCTTTGGAAACGGATTTATCGGATAAGTTTATTCGCATTCACCGAAATGCATTAGTAGCGAAAAGCCGTATAACAGGCTTAGCTAAAAATAATATTGGCCGCGTACAAGTTAAAATTGAGAAGATCGACGATCAGCTAGAAGTTAGTCGACGTCATGTAGCAGAAATTCGTCGCTTTGTACGTAATCGCTAATACTTTTAAACGGACTTTCGTTAGTTAACGAAATTTGTTTATCCGCTAACGGCTCAATTTATTGAGTCGTTTCTTTTTTTGTGTGTTCTGAATGCTCGATGCGTAGATGCTTCATCATATGATCGATTTCATTATCCAGATAAGCACCAAATAATTCGACAGTATTTATTCCCACCATCTGCTCTGCCATTTCTTTGCCGTTATAATCCAAAAAAACCAATATAGGTGTCAGCATTGCATTGTAGTCATCAGAAATATCCGAAGGCTCAACCGTCTTGCCGGAAAAATCTATCACATCTCTCGCTTCGTCGATCTGTAATTTCCTGATAAACACACGTTCATCGTATTCACCGCTTAGTACCATAGGCGATAAAATTTCTTCATCCATTTGCTTACAGTACGGACAGTGTTCTGCATGCAGCATCAAGACTAAACCGCGATTTTCATGCTTCATTTGATGCGCAAGTTTTTGAAAGTCATTTTCTTCAATGACGACACTGTCATTTTCAGCAAAACTGCTAACAGAGATCAAAAAAAGTAAAAAAGAGATAAAGAATTTCATAGCTTGTTTGTTTCCTCAATTTTTTCCACTATTTTCTACGCCAGTTTTGCCTCTAAAGACTAATTGACGTAAAGTTCGGGGGTACAATAGCGCATCTAAACTGGCGTTATTTTATTTTAGCCAGATGCAATATGAGTCGTATCTCGGCTTTTCTAGCAATTTTTATTGCCTAATTACAGAATTAATATATGACGAAAACAATCCGTATAGCAACCAGAAAAAGCCCGCTCGCTCTCTGGCAAGCTGAAGAAGTTGCAAGACAATTAAAGCTCCATCACGCTGATTTAGAAGTCGAATTAGTCACGATGACGACTCAGGGTGATATTATTTTAGATACACCCTTGGCAAAAATCGGTGGCAAAGGTTTATTCGTAAAAGAACTTGAAACCGGCATGCTTGAAGGGCGCGCAGATATAGCCGTACATTCAATGAAAGATGTGCCCATGCAGCTGCCTAATGGATTACATCTATCAGTCATTATGCAACGTGAAGATCCAACTGATGCTTTCGTTTCTAATACTGTAGCTTCTTTAGATGAATTACCGCAATACGCAAAAGTGGGTACTTGTAGTCTAAGACGCCAAACACAATTAGTTGAAAAAAGACCTGATATCGAAATCCTGAACTTGCGTGGCAATGTGAACTCGCGTTTGGCAAAGCTGGATAATGGCGATTACGATGCAATTATTCTCGCGTCTGCAGGACTTATCCGATTAGGTTTTGAAGATCGAATCAAACACGGGATTTCGGTTGAACAAAGTTTGCCCGCCGCTGGACAAGGCGCAGTAGGCATTGAGTGTCGCAGTGATGACAAAGAAGTGAATGCCCTACTGGCGCCACTCCATGATCAGGACACAGCAACACGCATCTATGCAGAAAGAGCTTTAAATACTCGATTAAACGGTGGCTGTCAGGCACCTATTGGTGGCTTTGCGACGCTGCAAGATAACAGTATTCACCTAAGTGGTTTAATAGGCTTTCCTGATGGATCGAAGATATATCGAAGTGAGAAAACCGGTCCTCAGAATGAACCGGAAAGCCTTGGCATTGCTGTCGCTGAAGACTTACTTGCTCAAGGTGGTGATGAGATATTGAAACAGCTTGGAATAGATACTTAGCGCTGAAATGGAAGACTCTCTGCCATTACAAAATAAATGGGTGGTGAATACCAGAGCTAAGCATCAAGCCCAGCCGTTAAATAAAATGCTAATTGCCGCTGGCGCTAACGTTATTCAATTTCCGTTGCTGAACATTGAAGCACCAGAGAATTTAGAGAAAGTCGAACAACAATTAGCCTCTTTAGAAGATTATGACCTAGCAATATTTATAAGCATCAATGCTGTAAAGCAAACCTTAAATAAAATAGATGCGAATATTCTACAAAAACTTAAGCTAGCCTGTGTGGGGGAAAAGACAGGACTAGCGCTAAAGGAACATGGCCTTGATATAGATTTTTGCCCCGAGCGTTTTTTCAATAGCGAAGCATTGCTGGCGTTAGATGCTTTCCAACAATTTATACCGGGCAAAAAAATAACCCTGATTAAAGGCGAAGGTGGCAGAAACCTACTCGAAAAAAGCCTTCAAAAGTGGGGGGGTGATGTTGAAACATTCGATGTGTACCGTAGAGTTTGTCCACAGCAAAATCTAGACCTTTTGAAAAATCACCAACAACGTCAAGAGCTTGATATAATGCTTTTTACCAGTGGCTTTAGTATTGATAAATTTTTTACACTTGCTGGCTTTCTTGATGAAAAATCTGCTGACACTAATACTGACAAGAATCAATGGATTAACGCGATGACATTATTACTAGGTAGTGAAAGACTGAAATCACATATTCCCGGTGATTTTAAAGGCAATGTGATTTGTGCAGAAGACCCGAATGATGAAACACTCTTAAAAGAGCTGATGATTGAATATGGATGATGATCAATTAAAACTACTAAAAAAAATCAATCGACGGACTCGATTCACTCAATTTCTAGCATGGCTGGCGCTAGTTTTTACTGCGATAGGAATTGCTGCCGGTTATAAAAACTGGCTACGTATTCATGATAAAGCAAAATTAAGCTTGAAACAGATCGTAGAAATCAGAGGTGAAATACCGGATTTTGCACAAAAAGCCAAGGTACAACTGCTAGAAAAAGAAATTAACGAAAATATTAAAGAAAATAAAACACATCTAAATGAAGCCCTTCATGAACTACGCAGTATTCAAGATAGCACACAGCACATCGCAGAAACTGTTTATGTTCAAGTCGAACAACTCACCAAACAGCAAGCGCCTATAAAAGTACAAACGCCGACAATAAATGACTGGTCATTGGGTGAAGTTCACTTTCTTCTGCAAACTGCCGTGCAGAACTTTGAGCTGAAAAAGGATAAATCTGGTGCAATTGCAGCACTCAAACTGGCTGACAATTTGCTACTTGAAAGAGGCTCAATCGAGCTATTGCCGGTGCGCAAGCAAATTAGCACGGATATCGCCACAGTGAATCAATTTGAAATAGCAGATGTTCGTTCGCTCTCTCAAAAAATTGATGAATTGATGCTTAAACTTAAACCAGTCGCAGATAAAACAAACAAAGCTGGTAAAAACGTTGAGCTGATCCCAATCGAAAACAAAAGGCAAGCGTCCACAAATGAAGCACCGACAAAAGACAAAGAATCCATCGTTACCAGAGTCAAGAAGACCATCAATAATGCGGTAATAATCAAGAAATTTGATAAACCGCTGCAAGCGGAAATGGATACTGACGCAAAGGAAAACCTGTTCCAGTTGTTTTCTTTGCGTCTCGAAACATTGCGTATTATGTTATTACAGGGTGATAACGAGAATTACCATAAACAAATAGCTAGAATTAAAACGTTATTAGAAAAGTATTACACTAAGCCAGATACTTCAGAGATTAATAAACAGCTGAACGAGCTTTCGGATGTGAATTTAACACCTAGTGTTCCAGACATCTCATCATCGCTAAAATTGCTCGAAAAAATCATGGTTGAAGTAAGCTCTTCAAATATTGCTAAACCAATTGCAAAAACAACAACTACCGCTAAAAAAGGCACAGAATAATGAAATATATAATGTTCTTCATCTTAATAGTTGCTGCTTTTTGGCTAGGTATTTTTGCGGTGCAGCACTCATCGGACGTCACCATTAATTATCAATGGGATAAAAACCCAATGAGCGTTAGTCTGACTAGCACAACGTTGCTCATAGCAAGTATTGTCGGCCTAATTAGCTTATACATACTATTCTCATTATCTAAATTTCTTTTTGGCTTGCGTAAGCGATTGAGACAAAGAAAGCAAAAAAAGTTAGCCAATAAGGCCAGTGAAGAGTTAACCAAAGGGCTTGTTTCTTTCACGGAAGGACATTGGTCGGCGTCTGAAGATACATTGTTAAATAATGTTGATCATTCTAAATCCCCTCTTCTCAATTACCTCGCAGCGGCCAGAGCTGCCCACATGCAGGGTGCTTTCGATAGGAGAGATCGATATTTAAAAGTTGCAAGTGAGCAAGGTGAGGGCGCACAGATTGCTGTATCAGTATCACAAGCTGAAATGCAATTTACCAGTGATCAGCTAGAGCAATCCAGAGCAACCTTGATTCATTTGCTCGAAGTTTCTCCAAAGCACCCTTATGCCATTAAGTTATTGGCTAAAGTGTATTATCAGCAAGAAGACTGGGCTAATTTATTCCAGTTATTACCTGATCTAGAGAAACTTGCGTTGATTAAGGAAAAGGATCACAAGAAATACCAGACCACAGCACTATCCGGTATATTTCATACACTATCGCATAAAAAGGATATTTCTAGCCTCAATGTTTTATGGAGAAAACTACCGGGTAACTTAAGAGAAAACCCACAAGCAGTTCTCCTTTATTGTGAGGCTCTTACAGATGCTGGTGATGAGAATGCAAGCAATAAACTATTGATTTCAAAACTTAATAAACAATTTGATGAGAAACTGATAGAACGTTATGGATTAATAGAACACCCTGCATTAGGTGATTCCATCAAACAAGCTGAAAAGTGGCTAGTAAGCAATGAAAGAAGCCCAATGCTGCTACTGGCTTTGGCACGCTTAAATAGAAAATATCAACTTTGGGGCAAGAGTAAGACTTTCTACAACATGAGTTTAAACTTTTCTCCATCTGCAGCTGTTTACCTAGAACTTGCAGGTCTTTTAGAAGAACTCAATGAGGATGATAATGCGCAGACTTGTTATAAAACAGGTCTAAAATACAGCATCCATAAGAAAGGGGAAATTTTAAACCTAAAGCAACACATGGGTCATAAGCAACCACGACAACGTTTAACGGATAACCCTAAGCTTTCGATCGTTCCAGAAAATGATGAAAACGATACTTACTCTAGTTGAGATCTTTTCACGAGACTATGGAGAGCGAAATATAAGTGCAATTTCATGGATTTCATATAAAAATGAAGAGAATAACAGAGCTATTCATTGAGTTCTTAGAAGGAATATAGGAATTTAAGCTATTTTATCCTTCATCATTCTCGTGCAAAGGTCTCTACTCAAAAATGAAATGTAGGTTTAGCTTCTTTACCTACTAGCGGCTTAAGCTCAGTTTCGAATAAGCTGGAGCGGATAAATTCATTTCCGTCTCGTACAACCTTCATCGCATGCGCAACTTGTTTGCTGCCTACCACCACAAATAAACGCCCACCCGGCTTTAGTAGATTTTCAAACATCGGAAGGTATTCAGGAATAGAGCCAGTGATGGCTATAGCATCATACTTTTTATTGGCTTCCCAACTTGTGAAGGCATCTTTCTTTTCTAGTTGAACATTCGGCACATTCACTTCAGCCAGATTCTTGTGGGCAGATGACAGAAAATCATCGTAAATATCAATACTATGTACGTGATTAGCCATATTCGCCATACATGCAGTGACATAACCACTGCCTGCACCTATCTCAAGACAGTTGTCGTCTATATCGATCTCAAGCTCCTGCAGCATACGGCCTTCAAGGCGCGGAAACATCATCGCTTGATCATGCCCTAGTGGAACTTCGATATCCGCATAAGCTAATGATTCTAAAGACTGAGGAACAAAAATTTCACGAGGAATACTTCCCATGGTTTTCAACACAGTATCATCAAGCACAGCCCAAGTACGTATTTGCTGCTCGATCATGTTAAAACGTGCCTGGACCATGTTCATGCTAGTACCCTAAATTATAAGAAGCCATAGAAATCATGGCTTGATCTCTAAGATATTAAGGTAAGGTGAATTTATTGCAAGCATTAAAAAACCAAAACCAGCAATTAAGAAATCATAAATAACAGTAGATAGGCACACCCCCCTACTTTTGAGGCGTTTTTTTAAGGCTAGCCTTCCTTAACTTTTTTATCCTTGATTTGGTCAAGCATCTGTCGCATTTCTTGCAATTCATTAACCGTAGACCCGGGTAATTTCATCGCCTTAGTCAGTTGAATTCTGGCAGATTTATACTGACCAGTACGTATATTCCTTTCAGCTACAGCTCGATAGGCTTGCGATGTGTTTCCACGAAGCCGTGATAACTCCTGTTGAACTTCGAAAAATTCCAGACTGGTTTGTTCTGATGTATGTACTTCATCGACCATCCTCCACGCCTGATCTATCTGTCCTAGTGATATATGGGCTTGTGACAAAGGAATCGCTATCGCTTCATTGCCAGGATAAATTCTAGATAACGGGGTAAGCACTGAGATCGCCTTATCGAACTGTCTTTGCTTGTTGGCTAATTCAGCAATCAAGATGGCTTCCGAGATACTTTTAGTCGATAGTGAATTACCAGCAAGATTAAAAGCCTGTTGATAAGCACCACGCTTTTTCAGTTGAGAAATATTCGAATATTTCTTAATTTGCTGTGAAACAGAGGCAGGTGCATGTGAATTAGAATTAATAAGTGCTCTCACTTTTTCTCTCATGTACTGATAGCTGATATTTTCTTTGCCCCTAAAAACACCAAACTGGCTTGCTCTTACAGAGGTATCGCTAATCCGTTTTATGGTGAGTGGATGGTTTTGTAAAAACTCCCTGATCTCAGCATTTCTACTATCGCCATATTGCTCTAGCTTCTGTAAAAATTTTGGCATCCCCTGAGGATTTAAACCAGAACTAGCGAGTATTCTTAGCCCCACCCGATCCGCTTCCGATTCAGCTTCACGCCCAAAAGCTAATTGTTGATGCACTGTAGTTGCTAAGGTTGCATTGATAATAGCGCTTCCTGCTTGGGGATCTTTTGTAGCCGCTATCGCACCAGCCAATAATGCGGCACCGGTAGCAAATTTATTGCTTTTGGCTTTTTCTATCATCCTCGGAATATGGCGCTGTGTAACATGTGCAATCTCATGTGATAAAACTGCAGCCAACTCACTTTCCGAACTGGTATTCAAGATCAAACCAGAATTAATCACAATCACACCACCTAAAGTAGCAAATGCGTTTATAGAAGTATCTCTTGCAACAACAAAGTAAAAAGGGTTAGGAGTACTGGGTGCGCGGGCTGTTAATCGATTACCTAAAGAACGAATCCATAGGTTCACTTCTGGATCTTCTATTAAACGCCCACGGGCTCTTAGATTACGTAAAACATCGAGGCCGGTTTCTCTCTCTTTGATAGACGCTGTGATACTACCTGTATGTCCTCCAAGTTGAGGCAAATTAAAATCCGGTAGCTCTAAGTTTAAATCGGCTTTGACAGAGGTACTCAGCAACAAAGATGTACTTAATAATAAACAGAGCAACAATGCATTTATTTTATTCATTCTTTTATGATATTAACGCAGTTGGTAAGTTCCGTTAAGGTTTTCATTCGTTATGACTTTCATTAAGTTCTTAATTAAAGATTTAATTTAATAATCTACCTAGCACCTATAGAATTGAACTCACGAGTTACAATAATCTTGACTAATAATCTAGGTAATTGTAATATAAGTAAATTAGTAAAATCTTATATTGGTGCTATTTATAATGATGTCTGTTAAAGAAATTGATGCAAATACTCTTAAAGAAATGATGGATAGTGGTGAGGACGTTCGCCTTTATGATATTCGTTCACAAGCTGAATATGCGCAAGGCATCATAAGAGGTGGGGAATTTACACCACTTCATACTGTTCCTGTAAAAATGCACGATTTACCTAAAGATAAAACAATCGTTTTTTATTGCCGTAGTGGTGCCAGGTCTGCTCAGGCATGTATGTATGTAGCTGAAAATGCAGGCATTGAAGCTATAAATCTACGTGGCGGAATTATCTCCTGGTATCAGTCAGGTAATGAAATAATTCGACCAGAAGAGATGCGGGCAAATGGCTAATTTTATATAAAAAGTTACCCCCCTACTTTTAGGGCTTTTCAAATATCATGATGGGCTGCAAGACTTTTATCTACAGCCCATTTTTTATCTATCTGTAATCATTAGTATCTAAATATGCATTCTTTGAGTACTCCTTATTTAACTGATCTAAAATGATCTGCTCATAATATTTATTAATAATTAGAATTATCGTACAAAATGATGATTTATTTATAAGAGTCACGTATTATCGGGTGTTTTAAAATTACTCGCACTACAAAATAGGTAATATTAAATACAAAAACTAAAGGGTTGGTGAATGATATCAACCTGGAAATACTGCTTTGATTTAGCTTCGAGTAACAGTAGTAATAAATCCTGATACCTTCTAGATTCACAGGAACGAAACAGGAAAAACGAATTAATAACCTAAAGATAAATAATCGCTAGGAGAAAATATGTCTGTTAAAAATGCATTTTATGCCCAATCGGGTGGTGTCACTTCGGTAATCAACGCATCAGCGTGTGGAGTTATTCAAACTGCCAAAAAGCACAGTGATAAAATTGGTACTGTCTATGCTGGTAAAAATGGAATCATAGGCGCACTTACAGAAAACCTTATTGATACAAGCAAAGAATCTGACGAGGACATCGCAGGTCTACTTCATACCCCGTCCGGCGCATTTGGCTCATGTCGTTACAAAATGAAAAGCCTGGAAGAAAACAAAGTTGAATACGATAGACTCATAGAGGTTTTTAAAGCTCATAATATTGGTTATTTCTTCTATAATGGCGGTGGCGACTCAGCAGATACCTGTTTAAAAGTCTCTCAACTTTCAGAAAAAATGGGGTACCCAATCCAGGCAATTCATGTACCTAAAACTGTAGATAACGATTTGCCAGTGACCGATAACTGCCCAGGATTTGGCTCTGTAGCAAAATACATTGCGGTATCAACACGTGAAGCAAGTTTTGATGTTGCTTCCATGGCAGAGACTTCAACAAAAATTTTCGTGCTAGAAGTTATGGGGCGGCACGCAGGCTGGATTGCAGCTGCAGGTGCGCTTGCAGCTGACGAGGATAACGATATTCCAGTAGTTGTACTATTCCCGGAAATCAAATTTGATAAAGAAAAATTCTTAGCACTTGTTGATTCAAAAGTAAAAAGCCACGGCTATTGCAGCATTGTAGTTTCAGAAGGAACGGCTTGGCCTGATGGTAGGTTTTTAGCTGAACAAGGAACACGAGATGACTTCGGCCATGCGCAACTTGGTGGAGCAGCACCTGTGGTTGCTAATTTGATCAAAGAAGCACTTGGGTACAAATTCCACTGGGCAGTTGCGGATTACTTGCAACGTGCCGCACGCCATTTAGCGTCAAAATCGGATGTAGAACAGGCTTATGCACTAGGTGAAGCAGCTGTTGAAATGGCTGTAGCAGGGAAGAATTCTGTCATGCCAGCGATTATTCGCACCTCGAACAATCCATATAAATGGGAAATTGGATCGGGAAATTTAGCCGACATCGCTAATGTGGAAAAAATGATGCCAATGGAATACATCAGTGAAGATGGTTTCGGCATTACTGATGCGTGTCGTGAGTACTTACTTCCATTGATTGAAGGTGAATCTTACCCACCTTACAAAAATGGAATGCCTGAATACGTTACTATGAAAAAACAACTGGTTGAAAAGAAATTAGCTGAATTTGTAATGAAATAAATTATTTCTTACAATAAAAAAAGCCCTGCATTGCAGGGCTTTTTTGGAGCTTTTGTTTTTACAATCATCAAATCTATTAATTTAAGTATTTTCTTAAATTTGCTTCTTTAACCGTATTTTCAAATGCTTTATAAGCTTCAAAATCTACGCCGCTTAATTTTGGAGCATCTTCATAAGATAGTTTCTCCAGCTTCTCTTCCATTTGTTCTAGTTGCATTTTCAGGCGAGCATTTTCTTTTATCGATTCACCTAAATAATCTTTAACCAAGGTGAGATCTTGATCTGATTGCTGTTGTTTATTCTGGCCATAATAATGATGTAACCACCAACCAATTAATGAACCAGTAATAATAGCAATGGTACTAATTAGCGCTATCTGAAATAAAAAGTATGTCATAAATATCATCCTTGATTATTAGCTCAGGGTTATACCCATGACTTATCGCTAATTAAATTTACGCGGTTAAGCGCGTTTATATCATCGCCAGCAATCCTTGCTTGGCTGTTTAACCTTTAACTTAAATTTAATTAAGCTAGTCTCGCAGTAATTCTCTCTGTAATCATAGTTTAGCAATGAATAGCAAAAAATGAGTATCTGTTTATCAGTGCTAGCGGTGTGTCTGTCAGAGAAACTGTATAGTTTTTATTCGTTTGTTTGGTTTTTAACCACCAGTTGATTCTGAACCTGATGAACACCTCGAATCTTGTTAACAATACTTTCAGCTTTTATCCAGTCTGCCTGGTTCAGGATAAAACCTTCTAACAATACATTTCTGCCATCAACACTTACTTTTACCGTTTTTATACCACTTTCTTTTAAATTCCCTCGAACCTGATCTTTGATGCTTGACTCTAAACCTGGACGAAAAAAATAATTTGATATCACTACTAATGTAGCAACGACCAAAACCCCTATCAATAAAAGCAGAGTAAATGGACTCTTTGAAATTTTATCTTCTGCCTGCATTGTGAAGTTTCCAAAACATATTAAAGTAGATACTGGAAATTTAACAACAACCTTGATAAAAGTTTGACAGGATATGATGGCAGGGTAAGAAAATGAGATTAGTGGGAATAAGCGAATAAATTTTAAGCATCCATATCAAGCCCCAACATTTTGTAAAAGATTCTTATGTAGTTTTTGCCATTTATGTTGATCCTTTTCGGATATATTTAACTGATCACAAATAGCATTAAAAGCGCCATTATCTATCCTTGATAAGCTGAAATCATCGGGAGTTACGCCCTCAATATCACAAACTATTCCTGTTAATTGACGTGATAGTTTTATCGTCTCCTGATGCTCGGAGATTAATTGTTGTATTCGAGAAGCTCCACGAATTTGCATGTTCGCTATTTCTGTTATATTGGATAGCAGTTTATCGAGAGTTTCAAATCTTCTAAGTAGTTTACCTGCCGTAGACATACCAACCCCTGGAACCCCTGGAATGTTATCGGACTTGTCTCCAGCAATAGCTAATTGATCAGCTATTTGCTTAGGTTTTGCACCAAACCTTTTGACAATTCTTTTTTCATCTAGCTTTTCACCATGTAAATACTCCCACCAGTGATCTCCTTCCTTCACCAATTGTGCTAAATCTTTATCTGCCGTTATAAAGTTCACAGGGATCAGATTAGCATTGAGTTCTTTGGCCCATGTACCCAATAAATCATCAGCTTCATAAAATGAACTGGCTCCTTGTTGAATTCCAAAACTGCGCAAAAATTCTCTACAAAGACGAAATTGCAGCTTTAAGGAATCAGGAGCAGCGGCTCTATTGGCTTTATATTCTGGGTAAATTTGTCGGCGATGGGATGTTTGCAAACTCTCATCAAATGCAAAACCAATTAATTCTGGTTTCTGCTCTGCCAATAACTTGTAAACAAAGTCTAAAAAACCGATGACCGCATTAATTGAATTACCTTCCGCATCATAAACCTCTTCGTGGGTAAACCAGGCCTTAAAAACATAAATGCTAGAATCAATTAACCAGGCTGGGTTTTTCATAGTAAAGAATAATATAGTGTGAAAAACATGAGATTCCCGAAATATGCGAAGAAAAAGCTTAAATTAGATTATAAACGGTATATCCCGCTAGTCTGGGAAATCTTGTGAAGATAAATGAGATTGGATATATTTACTTAAAACCCAAAAAAGATAAAAAAATAAAAATAAAAAAAAGGCAAACCCAATGAATAAAGTGTTACCTGTAGTTGCTTTATGCAGCGCTGCAATTTTAACAACAGTTCTATTGAATGGTTGTGATAAACCAGCGTCAGCTACCATGCAAACTCCCCAACCGCATTTAACTACGTTTCTTTCACTACACAACCAGTATTGTGAAAAAAAATACGAAACACCCGAATCTTTGCAAAGCTCTCTAGATAAAGCACCAGAGCTTTCACTTGCAAAAGACTTTAATGGCGTCTACGAAGTACATGTGAATGGTATTAGTTTTGCAGTATCTCCTGAAGAAGATGGTTGTACTACTGATGTAATGATTCAAACCAGTGATAAGAAACAATTATTCTCTTTTGAAGATATTAATAAAGCCTTGTTATCAGTTGGTTATGTAGAAACTGGTGAGCCTGTTTCACGTAAAGATCTAGGTACAGATCAATCAGAACTTACGATCATTGAGAAGAAATACATTTCCCCTAAAGGTGAAATCACTACTTTAGATTTCCCTCTAGAAAAGAAAGATAAATATTACATGACACTATTTGCAGAAAAGTTTTCAGAATCAAATAGAGAAACCAAAGAGAAAATAATTCAATCTCTGAAAATGGCATCTAATTAAGAAAAAATAATACCCTATTACCAGAGGATATTATTACTCTGGTAAGCCAACACTCATTAATGGCTTCATGGTCGTTAACAAACTTCCAAATAAATTCTGTATTTGCTGCTCTTGTTGATAAAGTAATTTTTTCATACTTTCACGTTGAGTCGGCATAGAAAAACACGCCGGACAATTTTCCATTATCACAGGCAACTCTTGTTTCTCAGCAAAACTAGCCAATATTCTCTCTCGTACATAAACCAGTGGACGAATGATTCTAAGATCACCATCATCATTAACATAATGCGCTTTCATGGTTTTTAATTTTCCACCATGAAACGCCGACATTAAAAAGCTTTCAGCCAAATCATCTAGATGCTGCCCAAGCGCGATGACATTGTAGCCATTTTCTCTAGCTGTGCTATACATCACTCCACGTTTTATTCGTGAACAAAAAGAACAATAAGAATCTCCTTTCATATGGTCATCTGCCATATCCAGAATGGGTTCCTGGATGAAGAAATATTCCACGCCAATTGATTCCAGATACGGTATCAAAGGTGAAGGATCATATTCATCCGATTGAGGATCGACAGTCATAGCGCCTAATTTAAATTTAATCGGTGCATGTCGCTGAAAATGTAATAGCAAATGCAATAGACTCAAGGAATCTTTGCCGCCGGATAAACCCAATAAGACCCTGTCGCCTTCTCTGATCATTTCAAAATCAATTATCGCCTTGCCAGTGTTTCTGCGAAGCTTTTTGGGCAAGTCAATACTAGGTATACATTTACGATTCTCTAACATAGCGCTATTATGCATAAAACTATTCAAAAGTGTTAAGAGCATCTGTAAGTAATGAGCGAACTATATCCCCCCATACATGAAAATCGTCATTTTTATCTGGAAGTAGGAGATCAACACGAAATCTATGTAGAAGAGTGCGGAAATCCAGATGGTATTCCTGTTATCTTTTTACACGGTGGCCCTGGTGCCGGATGTGCTGGATTCCACCGCCAATTCTTTGACCCTGAAAAATACCGAATCATACTATTTGATCAACGTGGTTGTGGTAGATCACACCCGCATGCTTCAATAGAAAATAACACCACACAAGATTTAATCTCTGATATCGAAAAAATCCGAGATGAACTTGAAATAGAAAAGTGGGTAGTTGCCGGAGGATCATGGGGCAGTACTTTAGCTTTAGCGTATGCTCAAGCTCATTCAGAAAATGTATTGGGCCTCATATTACGAGGAATTTTCTTCTGTACAACCAAAGAAATTCACTGGTTCTATCAAGAAGGCGCGAGTCAGATTTTTCCTGATTACTGGGAAGACTTTGAAGAACCAATTCCAGAAGACGAACGAGATAATTTCTTACTCGCTTATCATAAACGACTGACTGGCGATAACGAGATTGCAAAAATGGGGGCTGCTAAAGCATGGTCTCTGTGGGAAGCAAGAGCAGCAACTTTACAACCCAGTGCATCAGGAGTTAAGAAATACCACGACCCAAGGAATGCAATGGGTATTTCACGTATCGAAACACACTACTTTATCAACAATGGCTTTTTAGAAGAAAACCAAATTCTTAATAATATGGATAGGCTACAGGATATCCCCGGATTTATTGTACACGGTAGGTACGATATGATCTGCCCAATCAAACAAGCCTATGATTTGCACAGGGCTTGGACGAGATCTGAGTTCTTCGTTGTTCAAAGTGCAGGCCATTCTGCCAGAGAGCATGGCGTTACAGCAGCCCTAATAAAAGCCAGCGACGATATGTTAAAGCTGTTAGAAAATTGATTGGCTTAATCCAGCGTGTCTCTCACGCCAATGTTATCGTTGAAAACACAAAAATAGCGAATATCAATCAGGGTGTTTTGCTTCTGTTGGGAGTCGAAAAAGAAGACACTGAAGATAATGCTAAGAATCTATTAGAAAAAATCCTCAACTTTAGAATTTTCGAAGACGAAAACGGAAAGATGAATCTATCGTTGCTCGATATAAAAGGAGATCTTTTAGTGGTTCCACAATTCACACTTCCTGCGAATACGCAAAAAGGCACAAGGCCTAGTTTTGCTTCTGCTGCTCCTCCACAACTTGGAAAAGAATTATTTGAAACATTCATCTCAATAACTACAAACAAAGTAACCAACCTTCAAACTGGTGAATTTGGAGCCAATATGCAAGTTAATTTATGTAATGACGGCCCGGTTACTTTCTGGCTTCAAAAGTGATGAGGTTGCTTTAACATTAAAGCCACCCCCCTACTTTCAGACGGTTTTTATGGCCTTGGTTGGGATTTCATTATAATTAAAATTAATTGGTTATACGATAATCAAGGGGTTACTTGAATTTATTCTAGAGGCATGATATTTTTTATTGACTAGGAAAATATACCCCATAGAGAATTTTTCTGATTAAAACTATTAAAATTATATATCTTTTCATATTATCAACTCTGTTAGCATTACCCCCCGCTTATGCTGCTAGTCATTCTGATAAAGAAGATAAAGCCGATACCACATCGGAAACAGCTACTGAAGATGATGATAAGGAAGCAGCTGAAAGCGAAGAGGAAGAGCCAGACTGCGACTAACCCAATACCCTGAATAGCATCCCATGCTGTTCTTCGTATAACTACGTATTAAAATAACAACACAATCAAGATATATTGTGCCCTTACATATCTCTAGGAGAAGAATATTAATGAAATTATCAAAAATACTAACTGCATTATTCGTTACAGCAGGTGTCACTATAACCGCAACATCAGCACAGGCTGCATCTCACGGTAAACCAGTCAATATAACACCA
The DNA here is from genome assembly GCA_963760355.1 of uncultured Gammaproteobacteria bacterium. Classification (GTDB taxonomy): domain Bacteria; phylum Pseudomonadota; class Gammaproteobacteria; order Thiotrichales; family Thiotrichaceae; genus Cocleimonas. Next base: position 42,102 of record CAVXCT010000040.1, read on the forward strand.
AAACTGGAAAGCGTAACTGTAATGCATAAAGGAAAAGAGACTAAAATCATGCGCGTTCAGGACAATGCTAATACGGTAAATCCAGCTTTTGCCAAGACTTCACGCCCATGTCCTCCCTTCTGTATCCAGCCAATGAGTCTGGGAAAAGGTATTCAGACGATTGGTGAAGTTGAAGTAATTGACTATGCCGATAAGATGAGCAAAGGCGACAAGAACATCATGCTGGTTGATTCTCGTACACCTGACTGGGTTGCTAAAGGCACAATTCCTGGTGCAATTAACGTATCCTGGGTTGAACTAACACCTAGTAAAGGCGCTACAACCGAAGGTATTATAAAAGTCATGACTGGCCAATTTGGGGTTAAATTAGCTGATGGAAAAGATGAGGTTGATGTCGATGAAGCCATTGCTAATGGTGACACATCCAAAGTATTCGATTTCTCAGATGCTAAAACACTGGTTATGTTCTGTAATGGAATGTGGTGTGGACAATCGCCAGCAAGTATCGCTGCATTAAGAAAGTTTGGTTACCCAGCTGACAGAATCAAGTTCTACCGTGGTGGTATGCAAGACTGGGAAATCCTTGGATTATCAACGGCTAAGTAGTAAACGTTTAATTCATTCAATGAAGGCTGACATTTGTCAGCCTTTTTTTATGGCATTTTCGTAATGCACAAATACACATAAATACAGCTTCATCCAAGAAACTATTTTTATGCTCATAATTATAAATATGAAATACTAACGGTGATTTGCTAATCTCAATAATAGCCTAAGTTTAATATCTAACTCTTTTAATTTAATGGTTACAAAATGACAGGTATGACACGTGATAACTACTACCCTTTCTACGGCTGGTTATTGATGGCTGGCGTAATCATATTCAATAGTTATTTACTCTGGGACTTTGGTCTAATCAGCCAATTGATAGAAAAAGATGTTACCTATTTATCCTCCATCATCTTACTTTTATTTTTTATTATCACACTATATTTAGGCTTAGCATCCTGGCAACTTTCTCGTCAGCTAAACCTCACTCAAAACTACCAAAACGATAACAGCCCTCCTGCGAGTTGGGCTGCAGAACATATATCTCTATTAAACTGGCAGCGACAACAGAAAAATAATGAATCAGAACCGCTACTCGCCAGACTGATCGAAAAAATTCACAGAGGGCATGTGAATGGCTGGTTTTTCTCTGATGTTTTAATGCGTTTAGGGTTAATTGGTACCGTGATTGGTTTTGTATTAATGCTAAATACGGTCTACCAACTAAAAGATAACGATATCCAGGCCTTACAGCAACTTCTCGGCACCATGGGAAGCGGAATGCAAGTGGCACTCTATACAACGCTTTCAGGCCTAGGTTGCGGTTTATTAGTTAGTCTTCAATGCCAATGGCTGGATCGTTGTGCAGACACTCTTGTGAGTAAGATTATTGAGCTAGGGATGCAAACACCTAAAACATAATCATGGCAAGCCTCTATACGCAAAGTCGAAATACTCCCAAGGTAGATCCTTTTATTGATTTGCTTTTCAATACTTTAATGGGTTTTAGTTTTTTATTTTTAGTGAGTTTATTGTTTATTAACCCCAAAGCCGATCAAGCAAAAGTCGAGAAACAAGCAGAATACATAATCTCAGCCACTTGGCCGCAAGATCTCGAAGATGATATCGATATATGGATGCGCGCGCCTACTGGCCATACTGTTTCATACCTTCAAAAAGAAACAGGTTGGTTGCACTTAGAGCGTGATGATAGAGGAGAACTTAATGACACACTAATGATTGATGGGGAAGAAGAAATACATCCTATTAATCAGGAAATTATCACAATCCGTAAACGAAATGCTGGCGAATACATCGTTAACCTTTTTTATTACACCCAAAAATCAAGAAAGCCTGTTCCAGTAGATATTCGCGTAGACCGCATTAACCCCAAATACGAAACCGTATTTAGACAAAGCATTAACCTGGACAAAGAAAATCAGGAAAAAACGGCGGTAAGATTCACCATAAAAGATGATGGAAGTGTACATAATATAAGCAAGCTCCCCATAGAATTAACGCCTTACTCGCTTGATCACATGCCCTCTCTTTTACCTGACGCGATGCTAGGTAAGCCAGAATGAATAGTTATTTAATACTCATCAGCATCAGCTATGTCGCCATCATTGTACTGATAAGTTGGCTTGGCTTTAGCAAACGTATATCCGTTAGGATCAAGATCATCATAGCCATCTTGTTACCATGCGTTTATTTCCTACATTGGACAGGCCTACAGGAAAGCAAAGGCTGGCCTTCAGATCAATCATTACCCTCCCAATTCGAACTCATCAGCGCAGACATTCAAGAACCCAACCCGCTTAAAGGTATAGAGGGAGACATACATCTATGGATCAGGCCTGAAGACGATGGTAAGCCGCGTGCCTATGTACTAACTTATTCACGAGAATTACATCAGAAGCTTTTCGATACCAAGCGTAGGATTGCCCAAGGCAGAAGACAAATCGGCCTATTGTACGATCAAAGTTCAGGACAAAGCGGTGTGAGCATCGGCGGTAATATGAAACTGGGTTTTCGTAATGCGCCGCGTAAGCGACTCCCTCCTAAAAATTAAAAAAACTCTAAGCCGAGGCACAGCCGAGACAACGTGGAGTGAATTCGACGACGGCCCAAAGGGCAAGGTTTTCTTTTAAGATAATAAAAAAACTTCATATATACACTCTAAAATCTAGTAATGCCTATCGGCCAGCTAGATCTAAGCTTTAGCATGCATGAGTTGTCCATTTCAAAAAACGAAATGGCAAGCTCATGGAAAGTAGAGGGGTGTCATTCTAACTATCCAGACATCTATCACTTAGGAACAGCTATAAATCCAAATCTAGGTAACTTATACTCTAGCGCAAACAAATTTTAGTATGTAAGGACAAAAATGAGTATTAGCAATGCAGAAGTAACCAAGCTCATCGAAGCTGGTATTCCCGGCGCAAAAGTAAGTGTAGATGGCGACGGCTACAAATACGAAACAACGGTTATCAGTAAGACTTTTGAAGGACTTAATACTTTAAAACGCCACCAAGCTGTTTACGCTGCGGTGAATTCAGCGATTACCTCGGGTGAGTTACATGCACTCACGATTACTGCAAAAACACCGGCGGAAGCGAAATAAAGAACAATGATTTCAAATAACGATGATATAGAAACACATGATCTTGATGCCCGGCATTTACTCTGCCCAATGCCGGTAATAAAAATACAAAAGTTAATCGAAGAACTTGGAGCTGAAGCTGATGGTCGCCGCTTAGCAGTAGCGTGTACGGACCCAGGTACATTATATGACATCCCCGTCTGGTCTAAAGTTCATGGTCATAAAGTGATTGATAAATGCGAACAAGACAATGAATATCGCATCCTTAATACAAATATGCCTGGATAATTGATAACGGCGAATGACGAAAACACAAAAAAAACAAGATCGCTACAAAGCCACCCGTGATGTCACGATCACTGGTGCAATAGTAAATAGCCTTTTAGCGATTGCTCAACTCTTCGGCGGCTTTTTTGCTCAATCACAAGCATTGATAGCAGACGGTGTCCACACACTGTCTGACTTGGCCAGTGACTTTGTTGTGCTATTTGCTGCAAAAGCTGCATCAAAAGATGCTGATGAAGATCATCCCTATGGGCATGCCCGCTTTGAAACGGTGGCAACCGTAATTCTAGGTATAGCTTTGGGTTCAGTCGCCATAGGCATTACGATGAATGCTATCGGGCGATTGATGAGCCCAGAAAAACTATTGCAGCCACAACCCTTAGCCTTACTCTTTGTGGCACTAGCGATTGTTAGCAAAGAAGGTCTTTATCATTACACCATGAGTGTCGCCAACCGCTTTGACTCAAAGTTGTTAAAAGCCAATGCATGGCATCACCGGTCTGATGCAATTTCTTCTATCTTAGTAGCGATCGGAGTAGCTGGTAGTGTGTTTCTGAAGATACCATGGCTAGATGCTGCAGCTGCGATAATTGTTGCCGTCATGATATTTTATATGGGTTTAAAGCTCATTATGGATAGCACCAGGGAACTCGTAGATACCGCATGGAAGCCAGAGAAGACCGATTCAATCAAAATGCTTATTGGCGATTTAGAAGGCGTAGAACATATGCATTTACTACGTACTAGAAAGATGGGAAATTCGGTACTGGCGGATATACATGTACAAGTTAATCCATATTTGAGCGTCTCGGAAGGACATCATATTGCAGAGAGAGTGATGACAAAATTGCGCCGTAATTTTCCGGAGATGACAGACATAACAGTACATATTGACCCTGAAGACGATGAGGTTGCCTCATTGTCTAACAAACTACCTAATCGCCATGATCTAATGATACTAATATACCCACAATTGCAAACACTTAATGTTGATCAAGACGTACAAAATATTAATTTGCACTATGTAAAAGGGAAAATCGAGCTAGAAATAATCGTAAAAAATCAACTTCCCAGCGAAACCATACAAACGCTAAAGGAAGCTTGCGAGAAACTTGAGGAAGTAAGATCTCTAACGGTACTTCATCAAATAAATTAAATCTGGTTAATTAGCATATTCAATTTAATCACTAATGGACATATAAAAAACGAAAGGAAAAAGCCATGATTGCGCTACAGCCTAGAGAAATAATCACCTCAAGACCTTCAATGTCACTCTCGATTCCGGATGGAATGTCACGAGTAGAGTTTTTTAATAGCGCCGCTAATCTGAAAAATCTCGCCGAAGAAAATGGTCTTTTCAGAACACCTGAAGACCTACTGATGTATCGTAAGTTAATCGGTCACAGCACTGAGTTCGATACTTCTATCATTCTTGACACTTCTCGTAGAATTCTCGACCCACTTGGACGTCCTGTACGTCGGGATCAAATGAACCGCCAGCAAAAGAAAGTCTGGGCAAAAATGACCACCATCTTAATCGAGTATATGCTGGAAAAATATCCCGACCCGAAAAAACATTTGATACTCTGTGGTGAAGCAAGTCTGGATTCTACCTGGCCTTTAAACAAACCAGGTGTACCTAGTATAAGAATGATTCACAATCATTTTATGGCATTCCCTATTGCTGATATTAAAGCCGCAAAATTAGCTGATTCAAACAATCCTAATCTAACCGACAGTGGCCACAATACGCTATTTTTGAGACATTTAAGCGATGTTTATCATGAGTTTCTCGAAGTTCTTGATTTGCAACTACTCTCGTTTTTACCCTCAGAAGACTGTGCTTTATCTTTAACAGGCTACCCACAAGGTCTGCCAAGTTGGGAATTGACGGGTGGCGCAGAGAAACTTAATGATCAATACTTTTGGTATGAATTCGAGCAAGTATTAAGAGGCTTTCTTGATTTCTACCAAACTTTTTTCACATTAGTAGCAACCGGTGAAGAACAGATACCAATTAATGCGAATTTCCCATCGCAGATAGCAGATGTTCTTTTAGGCAGTACTCGCTTTTTAAGAGTAGCAAGGGACCTGCGCGAGCAAGTTATCCAGGACCCGCAATTCGCTAACGATATTCGCTGGCGTCCAGCCTATAAGCAAATCCTTTACCGGGACGATAGAGGTCGTTTAATTGTGACGATTTCTCAAAATTCCGTGGGTAACGCCATTACGGAGTTATTAGGTTTAGTAATAAATCGAGTAGAAGACAATGAAGGCTACTCTAAAAAGGAAGCAGCCCTTGTAGAAAGACTGTTAGAAGCCAGGGAAAGGTTGATAGCGGCCAATTTAGGTGAAGCAATCTCAGCTCCTTGCTGGCCAAACGGGGAATTTGTATCCTGCCGTTAAAATAAAGATCAACCCCTACTTTTTGAATAACAACTCGTTTTTGGTGTTTAAAAACGACTTTGGAATTTATGCATAGCTGGCACTTTTTATAAAAAGTGTCTAAAAGTAGGGGGGTGGTCAAGCATTAGCTATGTAGTACTAATTATAAGAAGAAACTGGACGTCTTTCAGCTATCCAGCCAGTGATTCCATTGGTCACATTCATCACATTGTTGTAACCAAGTTGCTGAGCTATCGCCTTACTAACCGCTTGAGTACGGTTACCTGTACGGCAAATCAACATGACTGGCTGGTCGGGTTTTGCGATCGCCGTAAATTCAGTCACAAAATCAGGGTTGATATTTCCCGTTCTATCAAAAAATGTAATGGTCTTGCTAGCTTCAACAATGCCTGTTTGTTGCCACTCTTCTTGGCGGCGAATATCAACCAATAGAACACCTTGATTAACGAGTTCTTTTAATTTTCCATTATCAATATTGCTATACCCACCCAGCTGCGGAACAGGTTCTGCCCCCTTTGTATCAACCATCTCTTTTTTAGTTGTTTTAGATGTCTTTACTTCAGTACTGCTATCAACTTTGGTGTTGGCATTACACGCTGTTAAAACGTTTAATAAAAAACCAAACAAGACAATATGGTTAAGTTTTATCATTGTAGACTCCAAATATTTAATGCGCAGAAGTATATCGTTTTATCTTTCCCGTACACGAATTTAATAAAAATTTGGATTCGAAAATTCCACCGTATTTTTTTATGAATTGATCAAAATACCTTTTTGCTTTGTTCAATATGCAAATTGAGATGAATTCTAAATGACAGAAATCGCTATTTTGGCTATTATGTTGACCACTAAGGGGCAAAAATAGACCGCTAATCTAGCAGTAATCTAATAAGGGTGGAGTAATGTCAGCTAATTCATTACGAATTATTTTCAGTGTATTTTTTACAATCACTTTTCTCGTGGGTTGCGGGGGAGCTGGAATTAAGTCTACAAGTTCAGAGGATGCAACTGCTGAATCTTCTACAGACTCAGCTTTGACTTCGACCAGTGAAAACCCAAAAGATGGCGATGAAGCCAAGAAAGCCGAGTCTAAATACGGTCGTTTAAAGAAACGCAAAATACCGGGCCGTCCAAGTTCAAACCCAGTAACAAATAAAGCGTTTGCTGATAATTTAATGGCAGCTAGATCAAAGGAAGCCGAACGTTTCCTTAAACAAGGTGCCGATGCAAACACTGTTGCAGCAAACGGAGAGCCTGTTCTCTATACAGCACTACGTTTCAGAATGTACGAAATTGCAGATAAGCTTGTACTATATGGTGCGGATGTTAATGCCACCAACCGTGCAGAACGCACGCCGTTATTGGTTGCAATAGATCAAGGCAATGACAGCATTGTTCAGCTTCTGTTAGAAAACGGTGCGGATCCAGATAAATCGAGCAATGCGGGGGAAACACCTCTGCTTAATGCCATCGAAAGAAACCAGACTGGCATAATAAATAAACTGCTTTACTATCAAGCTGATGCGAACAAAACTGGCAGAGGTGGAAACCCTCTTCACTTAGCAATTGCTAAAGCACAGGTTGAAGTGGTAGAGAATTTATTAAAATTTGGTGCTAATGCCAATACTGGCAGTCAAAAAGGCACGCCTTTACAAGTGGTTCTCAGAAATGGCAATGTTAGTATCGCCAAATTACTTGCTAGTAACGGCGCAGATGTAAACATCACAGATAGCATCGGTGAATCTTTATTACATAAGGCAGCCGCTAACGGACAGCTCGGATTTGCAGCCGTGATTATAGACAATGGCGCAAATGTAAATGCGAGAGATCAATACGATGAAACGCCGTTACATGAAGCTGCAGCGAAAGGCAGACTAGAAGTAGTAAAACTACTTTTGGCAAAAGGTGCAAAATTAAATGCCAAAACCAAAAAGAACTGGACTGCTCTTCATGGAGCCGCACGTTTTGGACATCCAGAGACAGCAGCCTACCTGATCGGTCGAGGTTTAAGCAGAAACGCTTCTAATAGTGACGGTAAAACACCTAAAGGACTTGCAAATCACCTAAAACATGATGAAGTCATTAAAGTCCTAAAATAATTAATAAAGTCATGATCTGTGAAAAGGCTTAAGATATCGACACAAGTCATCATTACTAAATTACCTCATGTGTAAATTAAGGCTTCGTTAAATATTACTTATCGGATTAACGGCGCTTATGATATTGGACTTCACATTTCCTTCAATTCTTATACTTGCACTAATTATTTTTTAGTTGGGCGTTGTTTTTTACTATATTTATTTAAGTCATTTAACTCACTTCTTCGCCAAGAGAATAGACACTATATCTTGATGAAAGTTAAACGGAAGCAGTTTGTAAGTTTACTTTTATTACAAAATCCAGTGTCTCAATTGAATTGTAGCAGTTGAATATCTGAATTAGATTATTCAGATATCTAGATTAAATATCACAAAACAGTTTGTGACCAATTAGTGTCCTATACTCCTAGCCTATGAATAAAGGCATAATACTAATATTAATGGGGTATATTGGCTGGGGCTTATTCCCTCTTTACTGGGCATTGGTCAAGCATGTGCCTGCCTTTGAAGTCTTATCCCACCGTATGTTGTGGTCTGTTCCTGTGCTTATTATTTTTGTCGCATTTGTGGCAAGCTGGCGAGCAGATTTACTCTCCACTTTAAAAAACAAACGTGAACTTGGCTGGCTTTTGCTTACCGCCATACTGATTACCATTAATTGGGGAGTCTATGTATACGCGGTTAATAATGATCGAGTGGTGGAAGCGAGCATGGGTTATTTTTTAAGCCCCTTACTGCATGTACTCAGTGGCTTAATAATTTTCAAAGAACAGCTTGGTCCTCTGAGAAAGCTAGCAGTAACCTTCGCAACATTAGGCGTGCTTTATTATATCTTCAGTGTAGAAGTGTTTCCCTGGATTGGGCTAGTGGTCGGCTTTAGTTTTGCGGCCTACGGAATCCTTCGAAAATTTATTAAAACTTCAGCAGTCCCTGGACTGTTAGTTGAGACCTTACTATTGGTGCCACTTTCTCTTGGGTATTTGATATATCTTGGAATTAATAACGAAGCTATATTTTTGCAGCTAAATCTAAGTACCGATATATTCCTGGGTTTGGCAGGATTAGTAACGGTAGTTCCCCTGGTTTTATTTACTGCTGGTGCACGTTTATTGCCAATGACCACAACAGGTATTCTTTTTTACATTACCCCAACGATGCAATTCCTAATCGGTGCTTTTATTTTCAAAGAAGCCGTAAATCCAGACCAGCTAATAGGCTTTAGCGGAATCTGGATTGGCTTAGGGCTTTATGCATTCTCGTTATTAAAAAGACAAGATAAACTAGAACCAAGCAGGGAAATCGTTTAAAAAGTCACCCCCCTACTTTCCATGAGCTTGCCATTTCGCTTTTTGAAATGGACAACTCATGCATGCTAGAGCTTAAAACTAGCTCGCTGATAAGCGATACTAGATTTTAGCGTGTATTTATAAGGTTTTTGCGAAACCTCACACTTCGAGTAATAGTCGCTTCGCTCCAATATTGTCTCGGCTACGCCCAGGCTAGGCAATTTTTTAAGACTCTTGTTCTTTCTTCTTAGCTGCAGTTAACATCTTTTCGACATCTTTAGTCGTTGCCTTATCCGCTTCTTTAATGAATTGATTTAATGAAATAGTTGCATTTAAACGCGTATCACCAGGAAGTAATGTCTGGCTATATGAAGGTACTTCTGAAAAACCTGACTTTAGCGATAATTCATCAACCAAAATCAATACCTGATAGGCAAGGAAGGGCGAGTAAACAAGAGTTGCTATACCTGCAGCCGGAAGCCATTTCGCATGAATTGTTTTAACAATAAAGACTGCGATAAGTGCAGGAATCACCACAAACTTAGCTGCATACTTTAACCATAATCCAACACTATCTTCTGTGAATAGATAGGCAGCATAATGACCAATGTATTCAAATGCTTGTGGTAATAAGAAAATCAACGCGGCAATGCTGATGGCGGGGATAATTTCCCAGCGATGGGTTGAGATACGACTGATACCTGAAATAACAACGGTAATACCCAAAATTATCCAGATTGATGGCAATACAGTATTTAGGTAGAAGAATATTTCTTTGGGAACGGGTGTTGTTACATAGCGTTCGTAGAAGAACATGGCAATGGTGGTAATTAATAATCCGATAGCCCAGATTGGGTTGCTAAAAATACAGAAAAATCCGCTGCAATCTTTTACATGAGTGCTTTCAACTTGCATATCAATGGGCAACAATCTGGCTTTGATACCACTCATTTGAAAACTACAAGGTGCATCAATAGCTATTCGCTCATCACCCATCGCCTTCTTCCGAAGCTTTGTACCATTTTCGGTGGAGATATTTTGCAAATAAAGTTGATCATTCTCCTTATCAATCACCACATGATGAGGTGAAATCGTAACATCTTGTAAGATAACATCATTATCAAATGCACGACCTACAGTTACTGGAAATGAGTCAACCTTATGGTAGTGATGAACGCCACGCTGAATCGTTTCAAGAATTAATTTTGCCATTTGAACTTCTCCAGCATACGTTGAAATAATGCCAAAGCGGCTTTATGGTCTGTGCCCGTTAAATCTAAATTGAAAAGAAAACCTTTGTTCTTTTCGCCTACCATTGCGGTAGTAAAAAGCATGTCGCTTAAACCCTTGTATTTAAGATAATCTCTACGGCAAACAGAAGTTTTAAAATCCTGCTCTCCTATCTTGGTAAAGTCGGTATGACAAGAGAAATTAGTAACATCACGTTTTCCTGCATGCCCTCCAATAACACTGCTATTTACTTTTTCATAACGGCGATAAAAACGGGTAGGTGAGAGCTTTTCAGTTTCCAGCCACATGTATTCATAATTAATGCTACCTACATTCAGGCGGCTTGAAATGAATATATTGTCTTCATTGGAACAACGCGTGAAGTAAGTACGAAACAAATCATCTTTTTTAGGTGTTCTACTCGCATCCCAACAACGAATTGATTTATCGACTTCAGCGGGCACAACAAAAGTACCTATTTTGGTGCCGCTCCATTTATTATTTAGCATTTTATTCACAATTTTTTGTGAATTTGCCAATAATTGACCAGAGCTATGGGCAAAACGATCGCTAACAGCTTCAAAGCTAGATTCTTTTAAACGATCCAGAACGATCGTTAAATATTCAGCGGGAACTAAAAAACTAATATCATTACCTGAGGTGGCAACATTGATACCGATGATATTTCCTGTTTCGTCGAGCGTTGGGCCACCACTCATGCCAGGATTTAAGCTTCCTGAAAAAAGGATATTGCCGTCTTCATCTTTCGTCAAAATACCGTTATTTGTACCTTTAACGATGGTAAAACCCAAATCCATTGGATTACCCAATGAGTACAAACTAGCACCTTTTTCAGGTAAGTATGAGATTCTTAAAGGGACGCCCATAGGTTGCTTAGCTTTAACCACAGCAAGGTCGTGTACGATATCGAAATCAACCAATTCTAACGGACCAGTTGCACCTGTAGTTGACAGAAATTCTAAAGAATAAACATCCGGATCATTTATATATTCACTAACCACATGATAGTTAGTCGCGAGGATATTATCTCTGGTGACGACGAAACCGGACCCTATGCTTGATTTCTTTCCAGTCTGTTTATTGATAACGCGTATTTGATATACTGATTTTTCAACATTAGTATATATATTCGCTGTGTTCAGTTCAGCGTTTACTTGTGCTTGAGCGCTCATCAAAAAGCTCAAAAGCAGTAACAGCAAAGATTTTTTTAGCATTCCCTAATTTCTCGTTTTATCGATAGTGTTTCGAAGTTTATGAAGGACTAATAGCGTTGCGATTGTTAACAGCATCGCAGCTATTAGGAGCATAACAACAGACAGAAGTTCAGCGTAAGATATGTCAACATTCTAATACATACCAGCTTTACTGATCAATATTTCGCCAGATGGATCATTTTAAGCGCTGAAGTGACCATGAGATATGTTCACGAACCATCTCCGATGAAGCCTCATATTTTGAAGTTAAGGCATCGATAATTTTCTCTGATGAGGGCGCATTCCCCAGCGCGACGGCGATATTCCTCTGCCAACGTTCATAACCAACCCGTCTAATTGCAGAGCCTTCCAGGTTCTTTAAAAACGCTTCTTCGCTCCACGCAAAGAGGCTTAATAAACTTGCAGAATCAAGGTTATTCCTCGTGGAAAAGTCTGATTCTTTAGTATCTACAGCAAAACGATTCCACGGGCAGATAAGCTGACAATCATCACAGCCATAAATTCTGTTACCCATAGCCTCGCGAAATTCCAGCGGAATAACCCCTTTATGCTCAATGGTTAAATAAGAAATGCAACGTCTGGCATCTAATTCATAGGGTTTGATAATGGCTTTCGTAGGGCATACATCAATACACGCAGTACAATCTCCACAATGGTTATCAACTGTCTGGGACTCGCTTAATGGTAAATTGGTATATATTTCACCGAGAAAAAACCAGGATCCAACATTCTGACTTAAAATATTCGTATGTTTACCCATCCAGCCAAGGCCTGCATTAACGGCGATAGGTTTTTCCATAACAGGAGCACTATCAACAAATACACGATATTGCATTTGTTCAGAGCCACTTAATTCTTGATTGATTTTTTTCGCAAGCTTTTCCAGCTTGTTACGCATAATTTTATGGTAATCCCTACCCAAGGCATAACGAGATACATAAGCTCGTTCTGGATGATTGAGTACCATAATGGGATCAACTGTTTGTGGCGGCAAATAATCCATACGCACACTAATGACGCTTATAGTTCCTTCTTCTAGCTCATCAGGTCGCGTTCGTTTGTTACCATGGCGCCCCATCCACTCCATATCACCATGGAAATCTCTTGCTAACCAACTCTTTAAATAGCTCTCCTGTGTCGACAAATCAATACCACTGATGCCAAGCTCCTGAAATCCCAGTTGCTGCGCCCACTGCTTAAGATTTGTATGCGTGATATTATTCAATGTCATTCCTTTTACCCAACAGCAATAATAGCATTTTGATACCTATGCCACGTAATTTATATACTGCCGATCAAGTTAGAGAATTAGACCGAATAGTGATACAAGATTTCGAAATTCCCGGATTTACCTTGATGCAAAGAGCAGGAAAAGCAACTTTTGATAAGATGTTTGAAACCTATCCTGAGTCTAAGTCAGTTTGCGTCTTATGCGGCACTGGCAATAACGGTGGAGATGGATATGTCATTGCTACGCTTGCTATCAAAGCAGGCTTAAAAACAACCCTGATTCAACTTGGGGATATCAATCGCATACAAGGAGATGCGCTACTTGCTAAAAATGCATTCATCGTGGCTGGCGGAATTCCTTTAGAATTTGATAAAAAGCTATTAAAAGCTGACATGATTGTCGATGCCATTTTAGGAACGGGCCTCACTAGAAGTGTACGTGACAATTGGCTAAATATTTTTGATGCTGTAAATCAAACCTCAGCTATAAAAATCGCTGTCGATATTCCATCTGGGCTTTGTTCTGATACAGGTAATGTCCTTGGAGTTTGTATCAAGGCAGATTTAACCGTTACCTATATTGGTTTAAAGTGCGGATTATTTACAGGCCAGGCAAGTGATCAGGTAGGTCAGATTGTATTTGATGATTTAGAAGTGCCCGTATCTGTTTATGAAAAACTGAGTCCAAAATCCAATAAAAGCCTTATTCCTCAAAGTTTCATTACCGATACAATTAGGCCACGGGCTCGCTGTAGCCATAAGGGCAATTTCGGAAGCGTGCTTTTAATTGGTGGAGGGCCCGGAATGTCGGGCGCAATCAGGCTAGCTGCCGAAGCCTGTTTACGCACTGGTGCTGGCTTAGTGCATGTGGCTACTGATCCTTCTCACTCACAATTCATAAACGCAATAAGACCTGAAATTATGGTGAATGGAATTGAGATAAATTCCGATTTAGATGAATTATTAGCTAGAACCAACACAATAGTTATCGGGCCAGGTCTCGGTAAATCAGAATGGGCTAAAGATCTATTCAAGCATGTCCTGAAAACAGCCAAACCAATAGTTATGGATGCCGATGCGCTGAATATTCTTTCAGAAAATCCTATCAAGAAAGATAACTGGATACTCACACCTCACTCAAAAGAAGCCTCACGCCTTTTAAACACGACTGCTCAAAAAATAGAATTCGACAGATATTCAAATATAGAAAAAATACAGCAAAAGTACGGGGGTGTCTGTATTCTTAAAGGTGCTGGCAGTTTGATCAACAATGGCTCTGAAACCTTAGTATCTACTGCCGGAAACCCCGGCATGTCTAGTGGCGGAATGGGAGATGTTCTCAGCGGTATTATCGGCGCACTGCTTGCACAAGGGTTAACGTTATTTGATGCTGCAACAGTCGGAGTTGAACTTCATGCGCAAGCAGCTGACTTAGCTGCTGAAAAGGGTGAAATCGGAATGTTAGCCAGTGATTTATTTCCTCATTTAAGAGCACTCCTTAATAACAAATAAATAAAGATTAGATGATAAAACAGAAAAATATAGAATTTAAAAATGACAAATAAACGAATCATCCACGATGAAAACGAAATGATGAGTTTCGGGGGACAAATTGCAGAAAAATTCCCCCAGGGTGGAATGATATTCCTTAACGGTGATCTTGGCGCGGGCAAAACAACCTTAGTTCGAGGGTTGCTACGGAGTCTTGGTTATCAAGGAACCGTAAAAAGCCCCACTTATACCCTAGTCGAGCCTTATCAGATTAACGATCGCATGATTTACCACTTTGATCTTTACCGCCTGGCTGATCCCGAAGAACTCGAATACATTGGTGGCAGAGAATACTGGAATAGCGATGCTTTATGTCTTGTCGAATGGCCAGAAAAAGCAAAAGGATTTCTACCAAAACCCGATTTAATTATCGATATTCTGTATCAAGACACCTGCAGAGAAATAATTACACAAGAGCCCACTTCCATATAAAACAAAGGCTTATGAAATTATAGTAAAAATCACTTGAATTTAAGTCTCTACTGGGTTTTACTATGTAACTTAATCACGAGTAATAAAAAACAAATTTTAGCTCGCGTTTTACAAACAACATACTTATAAAATTTGAATGTGATGTCGGATAGGGCTTTGATACTCACAAATCATTGGGGAATATGGAAACTACCAGTCAGAAGCGCAGAGACTTCGTACTGAGACTTGGCAAAATATTGGGTGCTGCTGGCGCAACCAGCTTCGCACCTCATACTTTCGCAAAAGGCCGCAGCGCGAATATAAAATCAGTCTCTCTTAAGCAAGGTGCAAAAGGAAGCCAGAAGCTCATATTCGAGCTGGATAAATCCGTGCGCCACAAGGTTTCGACTTTGAGCTCTCCTGAGCGAGTCGTTATTGATTTCATCGATGCAAAGTCAATTACGAAACTCAAATTAAATCGCAATACTGCGGCTTCAAAACACCTGATAAAAAAACTCAGGCACGCCAGACGAAACAAGAATGATTTTCGTGTTGTTTTAGATATGACTCAAAAAGCTCATCCATCATCCAGGATGAGCGCTAACGACAAGAACTTTTATCTCGAAGTAGCGTTAAGCCCTAAGCAAGGTGCTAAATCAACCCAGCAAAGAACCCGCCAGGCAATAAGTGCTGTAAGTGGGGGGGTGATTAGAAAACCAATAACCATTGCAATTGATGCTGGGCACGGCGGCAAAGACCCTGGCGCAGTTGGCAAACGAGGCACAAAAGAAAAACACATAGCACTGCAAATTGCGCAACGTTTAAAGAAACAAATTGATCGCCAGCCAGGTATGCGTGCAGTTTTAATTCGTGATGGCGATTACTATATAGAATTACGTAAGCGAATCTTAAAAGCACGAAAGCACAAGGCAGATCTTTTTGTATCTATTCATGCAGATGCAAACCCGAATCGAAAACTTACTGGTTCATCAGTCTATATCCTCTCTGATAAAGGTGCCTCAAGCGAAGCCGCTAGGTGGCTGGCGAATAGTGAAAACTCCTATGAAACAAAAATTGCAGGCGCGCGCTTACACAAAAATAAAACGCTCAATTCAATAGTTTTGGACTTAGCGCAAGAAGCGACGATCAACAAAAGCCTAGAAATTGCCAATGGCGTTCTGAAAGAGCTGGGCAGTGTGAATAACTTACTAAGACACCGTGTAGAAAGCGCAGGCTTTGTGGTATTGAAGTCACCTGATATTCCATCTGTTTTAATTGAAACAGCCTTTATCAGCAATAGGCAGGAAGAAAAACGCCTCAAAACTGCGCGCCATCAAGAAAAATTAGCCAAAGCGATCTTTAAAGGAATACGTCGCTACCAAGTGGCATTACAGGATATTGATTCTCAATATAGCTAAACTTCTAATAATAATGATTTCCTTCGATGTGAATTTGGCCGCTTTAAGCGGCTTTTTTTTGCCTAGGAAAAAAGGCGGTTCTTATGTCTTCTTTGGTAAAGCTAGACTATTCACCAATCCACCCACAATGACACAAGCCAAACCTACAAAGTAAATTCCCAACATTGGTTCATCAAAGAATAATATTAAGTAAATGGCTGATAAAACAGGTGTAATAAATGTGAAAGGCGCAAGGTAAGAAGCTTCAGCTGATCTCAATGCCATCAACCAAAACATATAGGAAAAGCCGTTTACGAGTATTCCATTTAATAAAATAGGCATGATTTCAACTGAAGAAGGCAGAGCAAACTCAGAGAAATACATCATGGAAATCAACGATGCCAATGTAGCAGCGAAAAAATAGATACTAATCACCACCAGCGGCGCACGCCTGATACCTTTACTTAATACCGAGAATAATGCAAAACAGAAAGAACCACCCACAACCAGGGAAATTACGGTTAAGTTATTCAACTCAAGATTTTCAAACTGACCTTTAGTTAATACCAACAAAACACCAATAAAACCCAAAGCGATTGCGATTGTTTTTTTTATGGTGAGATCTTCTTTGAGTATAAATAATGAAAGAACGAGGATAAAAATGGGCCAGCTATATTGAATCACTAAAACTTCCATTCCTAACGCTTTGGCGTATCCAAGATAAAGAAACAGATAGTAAATATAAGTACCAAGTAAACCTAGAAAACAGTAGTAGAGGAATTCTTTGAAACTGTAGTTACCCAACTCAGACATATCGCCTTTTATCACTGCGGTAATACTTAAAACTACTAGAGATACCAGGCTCGACCAAAATAAGAATTGATGATTATCTAAACTGGCTTGCCCCAACTTTGCAACAACGGGAATTAATGCCCAAAGAGCAACACAAATTAAGACAAAGATGGTTCCTTTGACTTTTTTAGGCATTAGTTGGGTTATTTAGGTATTTATTTTTAAGTAACGTCACCCCCCTACTTTCAGGCACTTTTTTATTGAACGCCTTCATTTGAGATTACGGTACTCACTCACAACAGGTGCATGATCCGATGGACGTTCCCAGCCGCGAGGTTCCGGGTCGACGTAACTCGCGGTGCATTGTTCAGTAAGTAATTTGCTGGATAAAACCAAATCGATGCGTAGACCCATATTCTTGTCAAAACCACCACTGCGGTAATCCCACCAGCTAAAAATTTCATCATCTTGCTCAAACAAACGGAATGAGTCAGCAAAACCGATATCGAGTATTTTCTGCAAGGCATTGCGCTCAGGGGTTGAGCACAATATTTTCTCATGCCAGGATTTGGGATTATGCACGTCACGATCTTTCGGAGCGATGTTAAAATCACCCAAAATCACAAACTTCTTGTGTTGCTTAGATTGCTCTTCAATCCACTCAGTGACTTTTCCCAGCCAATGGAGTTTATAGTCAAATTTATCAGAACCCACTTCAGAGCCGTTCACCACATACAAATCGAGAATTCGAATACCGTTGATGGTAGCCGCCAGAATGCGACGTTGTGGATCATCCAGATCAGGTATGTCCATCACCACATCTTCAATCAAATAGTCTTCTTTACATAGAATTGCAACGCCGTTGTAGGTTTTCTGTCCTGAGAAAACGACTTGATAGCCCATATTCTGGATTTCTTCAGCGGGGAAGTTTTCATCAATCGTTTTTGTTTCTTGCAATACCAGGATATCTGGTTGTGCTTTTTCCAACCACTGTTGCACATGCGGCAAGCGTACTTTGAGCGAATTGACATTCCAGCTTGCTATCTTGAATTTGTCGCCATAGCTACTAGAGCTCATGCTGCCAGTCCAGAATGCTTGAGTAAGGCATCTACCTTTGGTTCTCTGCCTCTGAAGGCTTTGAACGAATCTATTGCCGGGCGTGAACCACCCACTTCAAGAATCTCGTTTAGGAAGGCTTTACCCACATCTTCATTGAATAAACCTTCTTCTTCGAATCTGGCAAAAGCATCAGCAGATAACACTTCAGCCCATTTATAACTGTAGTAACCCGCTGCATAACCGCCCGCAAAGATATGAGAAAAGCCATGTTGAAAACGATTAAAAGTGGGGGGGTGTATTACAGCAACTTCATCACGTGTCTGATTCAACACGTCCTGAATTTGTTGTGATGTTTTGATAGAAGTATCCATGTGAAGGCGCATATCGAAGATAGAAAATTCTAACTGACGCACCATTCCCATTGCACTCTGGAAGTGTCTTGCCGCCTGCATTTTATCGAATAATTCATCAGGAATTTTTTCACCCGTTTCGTAGTGCGCAGCAAACATATCCAAAGCTTCACGCTGCCAGCACCAGTTTTCCATAAATTGACTAGGTAGCTCAACCGCATCCCACTCAACTCCACTGATACCTGAGATATCAAGGTAATCCACTTCTGTCATCATGTGGTGTAAACCATGGCCAAACTCATGGAATAAGGTAATTACTTCATCATGAGTAAATAGCGCTGGCTTGCCACCTGCAGGTGGTGCTGAATTACACGTCATAAAGGCAACTGGTGTCTGTAGTTTATCTGTCATCTTAAAGCGGCTACAGAAGTCAGCCATCCATGCGCCACCACGTTTATTTTGACGGGCATATAAATCCAGGTAGAAGCGCGCTTTTAAATTCCCCTGTTCATCACTGATGTGGAAAAAACGCACATCTGGGTGCCAGCTTTGTTGTTCTTTATTTTGGGTGATCTTAACTTTATACAGCTTTTCGACCAATTCGAATAAACCAGCCAATACATTATCGACGGGGAAGTATGGTTTTAAATCTTCATCGCTAATGCTATATCGTTGTTGCTTGAGTTTTTCGCTTACATAGCCAACGTCCCAGGCTTGAAGATTTGTTATTCCAGCTTCTTCTTTAGCAAATTGCTTTAACTCTTGGTATTCTTTTTTTGCAAACGGTAAGGACTTTTCAGCTAACTCAGAAAGAAACTTGAGTACTTGCTCAGGCGATTCCGCCATTTTGGTATCAAGAGATAAATTCGCATAACTATCAAAACCTAATAACTGCGCTTTTTCCTGACGAAGTTGCAAGATTTTTTCCATGTTCTGGCTGTTGTCTAGCTTTTCATTATTACCTTGATCTGAGGCTCGCGTGCTATAGGCACGATACATTTCAGCGCGTAATTCACGATCATCAGCATAAGTCATCACTGCGTAATAAGAGGGGAATTCAAGGGTTAGCATCCAGCCTTCTGCATCTCGTTGTTTGGCGGCTTCGGCTGCTTGCTCAATTGCAGTATCTGGTAAACCCGCTAAAGCAGATTTATCAGTCAGTAATTTAGTCCAGGCATTACTTGCATCTAAAACGTTATCTGAATACCTAGAGGTAAGTGATGAAAGCTCTTTGCTGATCTCTCCATATCGCTTTTTCTTATCGCTTTCCAAGTCAACACCCGACAAACGAAAACCTTTGACTGAATCCTCTAGTGATTTTTGTTGTGCATCATCAAGACCTAAGGAATCTGCATTGGTCTGGATTTGTTCAATAGCTTTGAACAATGCTTTATTTTGCCCCATTTCAGTACTGTATTCGCTTAACTTCGGCAAACATGTATTATAGGCATCGCGAAGCTCCGGAGAATTCACCACGCCATTCATATGACTGATAGGCGACCACATGCGGCTTAACTTATTATCAACAGACTCTAACGGTTCAATTAAATTACCCCAGGTATATTCTGTATTTTTATCGAGTAAGTCTTGAGTAAGTTTACGTGCATCTTTTATTAGCTGATCAAGCGCTGGCTCAATTTGTTCTGGCTGTATTTTTGAAAATTCTGGAAGGTCTTTAATATTTAATAATGGAGATTTCATTTGGTGCTCTTCTTAAGTGACGATTAATTTGAGTATGTTACTTTTTTATATTTACAAAATGGCGATTAAGAAACGTTTATCAAGAGCCTTCTTGGTCAATTAGACGCACAATAGAATTTTCAACTCCAACCGTCATTTCACCAGACATCACCTTTTGAATCTGGTCGTTGACTAGTTCGCCACGCCAATCATTGGAGAGCGTTGATTCATCTTCCTGGACCAAAGTTGCCAACTGCTTTCTTGTCGCAATAACAGCCGCAGTAATATTGTGCTTCCTGGCTTGAATTTGCACCACCAACATTAGCAAATCGATTAGTGTGTTTTGAGTTGGGGTCGGTTTTTTGCTTCTTGGTAATTCGGGCCAATCGGCTTCAGGTATGCTTTGTCCTTTCTTGATGAGTTCCAGCCAAATTTCATGGTTATTACTGCTTCTATCTGGGTTAATGCCTCTAATCTCTCCAATTTCAGAAAGATTTGAAGGTTGCTGTCGAGATAAATCCAGTAAAATATCATCACTTACAATCCATTTTCTAGGTCTGTTAGACTTTTCTGCCTTATCTTCACGCCATGCAGCTAACTCTCTTAAAATGGTTAACTGTGGTCTTTTTAATACCTGGTTACCCCTGACTTTTTTCCAGCGTTCACGCGAGTTTCTTGCATATACTGTAGGATCAGTAGCTTTGGTAAAATCTTTATCCAACCAGCTTAGACGGTTTTGCTTCTCTAACTTATCAATCATCTTTGGGTAGATTTGAGCTAAATATCGTACATCATCAATCGCATATTCTAATTGTGCAGGCTTAAGAGGGCGTTTTGACCAGTCTGTTCTGGATTGGGTTTTCGCTAAACTCACTCCCAATATATCCTCAACTAATCTGGCATAGCCCATTTGATCGCCAATGCCTAATACAGAAGCAGCGACCTGGGTATCAAAAATTGGAGCTGGGACCTTACCAGTTAATTGCAATAATATTTCTAAATCCTGATGTGCGGCATGCAATACTTTTACAATGTCTGGATTATGTAATATTTCAGAAAATGACGAAATATCTTCAATAGCAAGGGGATCGATACAAGCACGCAATCCATTCGCTTCAATCTGAATCAGACAGAGTTTTGCGTAATAAGTTTTTTCACGAAGAAATTCTGTATCAATTGCAACCCAGGTTGCGCTGCTAATTTGATTAACGAAGTTTTCTAACTGCTCTTTAGTCTCGATTAGGTCAAACACGCTTGTACCAATATTAAAAACAATACTTGAGCATAATGTACTGTTTTTAAATTTGATACATATTTATACAAGATAGCAGAAGTTAATAAGTATTTAATAATATTGGAATGTTTTTCTGTTTGTTGACAGCTTTAAAAACAAAGCGCATTCTTGAGATGAAGTAAGAATTCCTCCAACCGCTAGGAGGAGTACAGTCGGAATCGGAGGATGCTCCCCCTATACCGGCACACTAAAAAGCCTATTCAATTGAATAGGCTTTTTTTATGTCTGTGCATCACATTTGTTCGCTATTTCAGATTCCACAGATAAATAAAAGCCAGACCGAAGTCTGGCAAAAATACTCTGACATAAGCAAGGGGTGGCTTATGTCAGAGTGGAGAGTCCAAAGGACTCAGGGCTAACAACTGAGATAAAATAGGGGGCTCTGTAATTGTTATTGTTATTAGCTAAACAAAAGATTAAATTAAAAATATAGTAACTCCTGAATCGTAGCGTTAATATCTCATAGTTATATATTACCGTCATTGTGAATACGATAAACCTCACCACTTTCTGATAAAAGGCCGACTGATAATCTTCTGAGCAAAGAATACTTTATGAATAAACACATGTTAATCGCTATCTTAATGGCTCCATTTCTAGCAGCAGGAGGCTATTTTCTTGCAGGTATCTATTCAGATGAAGAAAAAACGGAAGACCTAGATAAAAAACTGGTGGTAACTGAAAGTTGTTTGCCCGTTGACGATCGTTGCGAAATTCTTGGAGTAGGCATGGAAATGCATTTGAAATTTCAGGCACCACCAAGCTATCAACGCCTGTTACCCATCGAATTACTTTCAAAAACATCACTGGATGACGTTGCGATGTCATTAATCATAGCTGGTGAAAAATCCCAACCAGTAAAAATGCAGGACACTGGAGATAAAAAACGTTGGACTGTAGATATAATGCCCACTGGAACGGTAACGTCCGATAATATGAAAATACGCCTTGCCGTATCTTATAAAGCTGCGCTTCACTTAGCTGAGTTCCCTATTAAATACTAACTTTAGTTATAAAATAATTATCATGGAAATTGAACAACTAGAAATTCGCGAATATCTGCAGACTTGCTCTCCATTAGATAAGCTTTCAGATGAATGTCTCGATGAAATAGTTAAAACTCTCGAAATTAGCTACTTACGCAGAGGAAAACCATTACTAACCCCTGGCGATGAGAATCAATCATTATATTTGATACGTTCTGGGGCTTTAGAACTTTACGACACAGAGGGTAATATTTCTGCTCAGCTATCTGAGGGAGATTGGGCGGGTCATCGCTCAACCATGCTCAGCGGTATCGTTACCCGCAAAGTTATCGCCATCGAAGACACACTTTTGTATGTCATCGCTGCGCCTGTTTTCAAGAAGTTGCTGAAAGATCAAAAACCGGTTAGAGAATATTTTTCGGAGCAAAAAACTGAGCGTCTACGAAGTGCAATTAATGATATTCGTAACAACGAACAAAGTACTTTAATCTCAACACGTGTTAGTGAGTTATCGCACGCAATACCATTAATAGTAGAAACCCATACCACCATCAAAGAAGCGGCGAACAGAATGACCAACGAGCATGTGAGTGCTCTACTGGTAATGAATGAAGGTGATGACAATATTCAGGGCATTATTACGGACCGTGAATTCTGCACCAAAGTAGTGGCAAAAGGCCTTAGTTTAGAGGAAAGCGTTGACACCATAATGACGCGAAACCTTATTACTATGCCTTCCACGGCAACAGCATCCCAGGCATTATTAACCATGGCCAGAAATAATATTCGCCATATTCCTGTATTGGAGAATAACAAAGTCAAAGCAATGGTTACTGCGGCAGACATTATCCGCCAGCAAAGTGATAATGCCGTTTATTTGATCAATGAAATTCATCGAGCGAAATCAATTGAAGAACTAACCAGTTTGAGCAAGCAACTCGCCCCAACATTGGTAAACCTTGTTAAAAGTGGGCTCAATGCAGACGATACTGCTCACTCGATAAGCTCAATTGGTGAGTCTATAGCTAAACGTTTATTGCGAATGGCTGAAGAAAATCTCGGGCCGCCCCCAGTTCCATATGCATTTATAATTGCAGGGTCTCAGGCTCGTAATGAGCAAACGGCGCATTCTGATCAAGATAACGCTTTAATCTTATCCGATGACTATGTTGAAGAAACACATGATGAGTATTTCCTGGCATTGGCGAAATTTGTTTCTGACGGTCTGGATGCCTGCGGCTATATTTATTGCCCAGGTGATGTAATGGCGACCAATAAGAAATGGCGTCAACCTCTCTCAGTCTGGAAAGGTTATTTTAAGCAATGGATTGACGAACCAGAACCAAAACCACTGATGTATGCAAGTATCTTTTTTGATTTGCGCTGCATCTTTGGTGACCAGAAGTTACTCTCCAACTTACAAACTAAAGTTTATAAAAGAACCAAAAGGAGCGATCTATTCATCAACCTGATGGTTGAAAATGCCTTACATTATCGTCCGCCTTTAGGCTTATTCAGACATTTTGTTCTAGAAAAAACGGGGGCAGAACAAAAAGCCCTCAATATGAAAAAAAGAGGTGTTGTTCCTATTATCGATCTTGCTCGCGTTTACGCGTTAAAAGCGGGTTCGCACGCCATCAACACTCAAGAGCGTTTAGATGCTGCTGCTGAAGCTGGGGTTCTCAGCCAGGAAGGCAGGGCTGATTTAAAAGATGCTTTCGAATTCATCTCAACGGTTCGTCTCAAGCATCAAGCTAAGCAAATTGAAAATGGAAAGGTTGCTGACAACCATGTGCCACCAGAAGAGCTTTCTTCTTTAGAGCGTAGACACTTAAAAGATTCTTTTGAAACTGTTAGCACCTTACAAACAGCGCTGGAAAGGCTCAACTGATGTTCTCATTCTTTGCTAACCCGGATAAAAAAAGACAAAAACTATTAGAAAAAGTTGAGAATGAAATTCTCAAAGATTACCTTTCGACTCCGTTACCTGATTTAAAGCTGACCGCTTCAGAAGTTGAATTTCTCGCATTAGATTTTGAAACAACAGGGTTAGATGCAGGAAAAGAAGCGATCCTTTCAATTGGTTGCACGCTAATTAAAAATGGCAGAGTAAAACTCTACGAAAACCGCCATCACTTCATTCAGGTAAATCGAGAAATCCCTCCGGAAAGCGTCGTTATACATAAAATTACTGATGATCGAATGCAATCAGGCGAGCATTTACATGATGTACTACCGATTTTATTAGAAGCGATGAAGGGCAGGGTTCTACTTGTGCATTATGACAAAATCGAGAGAAATTTTTTTAACGCCGCTTGCAAAAAAATCTATGGTGATACGCCACCATTACTAATAGTCGATACATTGGCCATTGCCAAGAAACGCATGGACAAACTTCCACAAGGCTTTACTCCTAAATCTTTAAGATTATTCAATCTCAGAGCTGATTATGGTTTACCCAGATATAACGCTCATAGCGCTCTGGAAGACGCCATAGCAACCGCTGAGTTATTTCTGGCACAGATGGCTAATGGGGATGGCTTGGAAAGAACCCGTCTGAAAGATATTCTTGTTTAATCAATAAAAACACACACCCCACCTTTTGGGCACTTTTTTATAAAAATATGCCCAAAAGGTGGGGGGGAGTGTTTTAAACGAGTTTTAACTACTGGATGATACTAGGATCATTAATTAATATTGTTGTTCCACTAGTGGCCTGAAATGTTGCCATCTGTGAATGCATTTCTAAAAACACATTCAAGCCTTCAGATGGATCAAGTACCGAGCTATGCACGCCTTGTGTAAAGGTTACTATTCCAGCAGCATCCGGAGCAATGTCGGTAACCGTTGTACTGACATCTTTAGCACCAACCAACGCCGACAAAATATCTGTAGTTGAATTAGGCACAGTATCATCACCAATCACTTTGATCATGTGTATCGGGTGTGTCGCCGCTGCAGCTTTAGCAAAATTAAACGGATCTGTAGAATCAGCGATCCATTGCAACCCTTGGAAAAAAGGGCGTTAAAGAGTCGCCGGTAACACCTACAGCTGCCAAACCCGCTTTGATTTTAGGACCAAATGAAGCAGATTCATTTACTATCTTGCTACTTAGGGCGCCTCCTGTCACTAATGATGTCGGCAGTGACTGTGTTTCAACAGCCATATAAGGGACGGCAACAATTCCACCCAAAGAATGTGCGACCAAACCGATTCTACTGGTGTCAATATTAACTGCACTGAAAGGATCAGTCCCTTCATTGACTATATTACCCAAACTACGACGCAATGTTAGAAGGTTTGATACTGCCTGCCTTGCATTATCACGAAATGTAAGAAGGCTTCGTAGATTAATGAATAACGGTTCGGAGCCGTCAACTTTGCCATCTGGGACCGGCTCGCCAGTATCATTATTAGCTAGATCAAGTTCAAAAGTTGGCTCAATATCAGCAGCAAACGGAGTGTTATCAGCATGGAACGGATTGGTATTATCAGCAATTCCGTGCAGTGGTAAATCAATAGCAATCACCGCAAAACCGGCTTCGGCCATTGCATCCGCATAAACTAGCACGTCTGTTCTAACACGGGTTATACCATGCTGATAGATGACAATCGGCCACCCCGCTGCCGGCATCGCCTGATTATTGGGTACGGTCATCATCACTGGCACATGTTAATGTGGTATTTGCTTACCGGTGAAGGATTAAATCGTGTTAACGAGCTACCACCTATACCTTTCCAGTATCCTGTAAGCGGCGCAGCAGGATTAGCTGCACTTGGTGCTTCAAGATAATAGGGAATATCCAGGGTACCAATGTAAACATCTGCTATTCCTGGCGAGGAGGGAATTAAATCTCCTGTGGTATTACCTGTAGGTACTACAACCAGACTTTCAGCCTTTGCACTAGCTGCGACAGAATTAAGAACCGGAGTAATAGACTGTGTAGTGAATGACCAGCTTAGTACAATGCTGTCTTTATCGACGCCACCCAAAGCACTTGCCACAGTTTCATGATTATTAACAGACAACCTAAGTGGCTCTAGATCATTGTAGTCACCTCCCGTTAACGGGACCTGACTTCTAGCAATAGTATAAGCGCTTGCGCTTACTGCACTTGAACCATCTGCGCCTTTGATTTTATTCGTCAAAACTACCATGAAGCTAGTACTTTCAGGTAATGGTAGGTTCGGTATCAAAGCTAGGGTATTTCCATCACCTATAGCTGCAGCAGTAAATTTCAGTAGCCATTGACTTCACGAATAATGCCAGTTACTCCACCTGTTGCAGGATCCTTTGTTACCTGGAAAATCCGGATTGAATCACCCACTATTAAACTAGCCTGCTCTATTGCCATTCCAAACTCAGCAATAATCGGGTTACTGGTTGAAAAACCATCCAAGGTGTTTATTTGAGGAATAAGCGGGTTATTCGATGTATTTGGAATCTGTAATGTACCATCAGGAGATGTTTCTCCCGTATCTAGATTAACAGAAAATAGATCATTTGTTGTCGGTAATTTACCTGCAGACGGGTCAAAAATAGGACCATTTGGTGGAGCGGATTGAACTGTATCGATTGGTGTGTCGAAATTATAATTAGAACTTCCACCACAAGCGGTCAGGAATAAAACAGACGTTAAAGTCGCAGTTAATTTTATTGATATCTTTGTAGAAAGTGTTTTGGATAGTCTCATTGCTATTTCCCCTTAAAATTTTAAGTTAAGTTGTGCACTAACAATGTCCACACTGGTTTTATATGTACCACGAACGGTATAGCCATTTTCATCAGTATTATCAATCGGAGTTTCCTTTAAGAATAAGTGAGAATAGCCAAAGTCAAGGTCTAGGTGTTTACTCATCTTGTAACCAGCGCCAAATGATAACCAGGTTCGATCATTACCGGGGATTCTTGGCGTACGTAATTTTGCTGAAGGTATAGGCTCTTCATCGAAGGCAACACCTGTTCGCAAAGTTAACTTATCGTTGTATTTATAGTTTGCACCTACCGAAACTCGATAAACATCTTCCCACTCTTCTGGTGTAGTAGTTACTTCGGTAACTCCATCAACCTCGTTGACTCTAAACTCATCAAAAGAGCTCCAGCCCGTCCATGTGACATCACCTAGTAGTTCTAATTTTTCATTAACTTTATGAGCAACAGATAATGATACGGACTCAGGTAATTCCACTGACGCTTTAATATCTCTATTCTGTAGACTAGTAGACGAACCAATAGGCGAGTTTGTAAGTCCCGGATCTAAGTTAAATTCAAGTTCACCATCAACGTCATGTTTTACTTTGGATCGGTAACTGAAACCTAAGCGGGTTTTTTCGGTTGGTTCATAAAGCAAGCCTAAATTGAAGCCAAAAGCTATATTGTCACCTGTTAGATTAGTGTAAGAATCAGTCTCCGGTTGAGAAGCATTTGGATACACGCTATTACAATAATCGAGTAAAGCAGTTGAATTTGTAACCGCAGCATTTGCTAAAGCCGCTGATCGACATACACCCACAGAATCTATAGCACGAGCAAACTTTTTAAGTTTTATATATTGTGCGCTTACTCCTGCACCCAAACTTAGCTTCTCGTTTGCTTTCCATGAAATTGAAGGATTTACATTCAATGAGAGCAAATCAGTTTTGGTTGCTTGATAGCGACCATACCAATCATCATCATAAATAGTTTTTGATCCAAACGGCGCATTAAATCCTATACCAAAGTGTAGTTTATCATTGACTGGCTTTACGTAATAAAGATTGGGGATGAAGCTAGTTACTCTTTTCTTAACATCTTTTCCACCAAGATCAGCATTTAAAGTAGCAGGGGCAGCTGAACCTTTATCGGTGTACGTTGTTTCTGCAGATACAATATGACCTACCTGGGTCACCAGTGACTCACCACCCAAACTTTTTCCTAAATAATCCATTCCCGCGGGGTTGAACCATATTGTAGAGCCATCTTCAGCAGCAGCAGCAGCACCAGCAAAGGCTTTACCCATACCAGATGCCGAGCTCTCAATTAAAGCAAAGCCAGCTGAATGTGCTGGCGATGTTAATAAGGTAAAGGGGATTGAAAAAAGGACTATTGCAGGTTTAAAACGAAAGTTTACCGACATGTTTCTTCTCCTTGGTTTTTTTATAATATTATATAATTTAGGGTAAGCGTAGTATAGATAGTTCATAAATTCATAAAAATCATCGTCACTTGAAAAACAGAGATACCTAAGAGAACTCATGGTGTTTGATCTAAATCGTATTTTTTGATTCTGTATCGTAATTGCCTGAACGTCATTCCGAGGGTCTTTGCAGCTGCAGTTCTATTCCATCGAGTCTGGTTTAACGCATGTAATATTTGGTCTTTCTCATTTCCAGACGAAAAGTCAGCAATTTCACTTTCAGTATCTAAAACTGATTCATTCCTGACGATAGATCTTACATCTGTAGATATCGACGACAATTGTAAATCTTCTGGCTCGATGAATTCGCCATCTGACAAAGTACAGGCACGTTCCAAAATATTCTCTAGCTCTCGAACATTTCCTGGGAAAGGATAATTAGATAAAACCTTTATCGCCTCATTAGAAAGGGCTGCTTTAGGTAATTCCCATCTTTCAGAAATTAAATTTAGGAAATGTTCTGCCAATAATAAAATATCATCTCCACGCTCTTCCAGTGAAGGCACATCGAGCTTTATTACATTCAAACGATAATAGAGGTCCTGTCGGAAGTGGCCTTTGTTGACTTCTTCTTCAAGATTTTTATGTGTGGCACTCAAAATTCGGGTATCTATAGCAACTTCTTCCACCCCTCCTACAGACTTTACTGCTTTCTCTTGTATCGCACGCAATAATTTAACTTGCATACTCAAAGGCAAATCAGCAACCTCATCAAGAAATAAAGTACCGTGATGCGCTGCTTGAAACAAACCTTCTTTGTCTTCTATAGCACCTGTAAAGCTTCCCTTTATATGCCCAAAAAACTCACTCTCCATCAGACTTTCAGGAATCGCACCACAGTTAACCGGTACAAACGCACCAGATGACCTTGGGCTTTGCAGATGAATTTGTTTTGCTACTAATTCTTTACCTGTACCCGATGCACCATGAATAAATACGGGAGCCTGACTTCTTGCCAATTTTGAAATGGTCTTTTTCAATAATTCTATGGCAGCCGACTTACCTATAATTGGACTCGTTCCATCATCATGATCTGAGTTTTCAGAAGATGCTCCAGAACCTGTTTTTTGCGAAAGCTTCAACGCAGTTTGTACTAAATCTCTTAATTTAGCCAGATCCACCGGTTTTGAAACGAAATCATACGCGCCGGCTTTTAACGCCTCAACTGCTGCTTCCATACTGCCGAATGCGGTAATTACTGCAACAGGAATATGAGAGTGCTCTCGTTGAATGTATCTGACAACATCAAAGCCTGTACCATCAGGTAGCTTCATATCGGTTAAACACAAATCCGGATGGAAATTCTGAATCTCCAGCAATCCTTCTTTAACAGTTCCAGCAGTAGCTGTTTCTAGACCCATTCTTAGAAGCGTTAGCTCTAAAAGTTCACGAATATCTGGTTCATCATCGATTACGAGTACACGTTGTGTCATCTTACATTCTCTTTATTTATTATTATACTTTTCAGAATTTTATTTCTTACTTAACTTTGTAACTTTGATTGTGAAAAAATCAACCTAAAGCAGCTTCCACTAGCTGGTAATTTTATATATTCAAGTGACGCTCCATTACTTAAACACAGCTCTCTCGCCATAAATAATCCAAGGCCTGTTCCCTCACCTTTTGAACTTGTGGTAAAAAATGGCTCAAATAAACGATCAATATTTTTATCTGGTACACCCTTACCATTATCAATAATACTGAGCATGATATCTCTGGTATGACTAGGATGAGTTCCCTGAATATCAATATGTAATGTAGAAACATCTTTTTTTGCGTACTTTTCTGCGTTTCGACATAGATTCCACATGACTTGATGTAGATGTGTGGGATCAAATTGAATAGCTGCATTAGGCACATCTAAGAATAAACTGACTTGATTCTTTTTCAACGATGATTGCATCACAAAATCACTAATAAAGTCATTTAGCCAGAGTTTCAATCTTATGTTTTCCCGTTTAGGATTACTTTTACGAGATAGATTCAAAACACTTTCTATGGTGCCATTCATACGTTTTGAATTAGCTTGGATAATCTGGATCATTCTTTCATCGGCTTTATCTAATACGGGTGACTCAGATAATAGTTGCGCTGCGTGGCTTATTGCACCCAATGGATTTCGTATTTCATGTGCAATATTTGCTGTTAATTGTCCCAAAGAAGCCATTTTTACATCTTGTTGCTTCTCGCGCTGTATACGGGTGTCATCTAAATACATCAATACTACACCTTGACTTCTTATTCCAAGTTGCGAGAGCCGCATTGTAAACTCGGTGCTCTTCCAGTGTTTAATGTCGTAACTGGCTACCTTGGGAGAGACATTATGCCTCCAGTACTCAAGGTGCGAATGTAATTCAGGCGCAAAATCTTTTAAGGTTTTCTCCCTCCAATCATCAGGCTGCCCCAACATATCCCAGGCAGTTGGATTTAGATGTCTGATACATGCTTGATGATCTAACACAATGATTCCTGTTTGTAATTGATCAAGAATCGATTGATTCAGTTGAGAGAGATTGGCTAAATCTATTCCACGGCGCTTTGCCAGCTCTGCGGTTTTTGAGGCTTTCTCAAACCAACTACCTGCTGCCAGAGAAATAACCATGATAAAAAGAGAAAGTACACCGGTGTGAAAAATTTCGTTATTTGAATCAAAATTTTGAGAATGTAAATAAGTTTCTAAACCCAATAAGGCGATAA
Organism: uncultured Gammaproteobacteria bacterium; assembly: GCA_963760355.1. Lineage (GTDB taxonomy): Bacteria > Pseudomonadota > Gammaproteobacteria > Thiotrichales > Thiotrichaceae > Cocleimonas. The sequence continues at coordinate 73,418 of CAVXCT010000040.1, forward strand.
CGGTTGAGGCAGAGAGTAGTAGAGATATTTGTCCGGGACTTAAAATGCTTGGCAGAATAACCGGCAGTAACAACAATATGCCAAGGCCAGAAGTCATGCCACCACTACTGAATGCAACGATTAACAGGAAAATAATATCTGTTATTGCGTTAAGGTAAACCTGGTAACTAGAATCAGGCTTTCTAAAATGCGCGAGGAAGACACCTAATACTGCAAACCCAAGATATACATTAACGGCTTGAGAAAAAATGCGCTGATCATATCCACCGATTCGAATAGATGAAACTTCTGTTAAGCTTAAAACTAACAGAATACCCGCTAAGATAAGCCTGTAAACACTGTATAATTGTATCGGTGCCCAAGGATCTGTAGATACGACTATCTCTGGAGGACTATTTTCCCCAATGCCACTTACAATTCCTCCTGAGCGTGCTCCAGACTGCAAAATACCTTATCCCCTTTTTTTATCGCTTCTTTTTCTGGAATATGTAAGCCACAACTAAGACACTTGACCATCTGATTCTTTTCAGAATTCGAATTGCTGTCTTTTTTTATCTGTTTTTGTGATTCATCCAGCTTTGTTCGAAGGTATTTTACAACATACAAGCTGACTGCCAGCAGAACGAGAACAAGAAAAATGCGTCCCATATGGAAATATCTCTAAATTTTCAGGTGAAAATCATTATACCTGCAATTATTCAAAATAATAATAAGCTACCTCAAACAAAGCTATAATAATGGTATATCTATATATTATTAGCACTAATGTATTAGAAACCGCTTAAATACCTGGGTTTTATAGTTCTCATTAGTTTGCTTGCTACCGATTGATATTGTTTATCTGTATGATGTCCGCCGTTGTTGAGGAAACTCTGAAACCTAGGTGATCCAGAGCTTCCTACAAGCCATGTGTTGAGCTGAAAGAATTTGCTATAACACGAATTAATCATTTCACTAACCAGAGAAAAAGATGAACGTACATGAATATCAGGGTAAAGAAATCCTGAGAAAATATGGAGTCACTACTCCACGTGGTATTGCTTGCTTCTCAGTTGATGAAGCCGTTGCAGCGGCGGAAAAATTGGGTGGAAAAGTATGGGTCGTAAAAGCACAAATTCACGCTGGCGGTCGCGGAAAGGGTGGCGGCGTTAAAGTTGCTACCTCGATAGAGCAAGTTCGTGAATATGCAGATGCAATTTTAGGCATGCGGCTGGTTACTCACCAAACAGGACCAGAAGGCAAAATAGTAAAAAGACTCTATATAGAAGAAGGCGCAGATATCGCGGATGAACTCTATGTCGGTGCTTTAGTGGACCGCGAAACTCAGAAAGTAGTACTTATGTGCAGCTCTGAAGGCGGCATGAGTATCGAAGAAGTTGCAGAGGAAACACCTGAGAAAATCATCAAAATTTATGTTGATCCTACCGAAGGATTAAACAGAGCAGAAGCTGAAGATGTTTGTGCAAAAATTGGCATGCCTGCAGAAGCTATTTCTGAAGGTGCTGATTTCTTGGCGGGCCTGTATGAAGCTTTTGTAAAATCGGATGCATCACTTGCAGAAATCAACCCACTTGTTATTACAGGTGATAAACGTGTTATCGCTTTAGATGCAAAATTCAACATCGATTCAAATGCACTTTATCGTCAACCAGAAATTCTAGCGTATCGCGATCTTGATGAAGAAGATGAGAATGAAATCGAAGCTTCTAAGTGGGATCTTTCTTATATTTCACTCGATGGCAATATTGGTTGTTTGGTAAATGGTGCTGGTTTAGCTATGGCGACTATGGATATTATCAAACTATACGGTGGCGAACCTGCTAACTTCCTGGATGTAGGTGGCGGAGCTAATACCCAACAAGTAACTGAAGCATTCAAAATAATGCTTGGTAACCCCAATGTAGAAGGTATTTTGGTAAATATCTTTGGTGGAATCATGCAATGTGACGTTATCGCAGAAGGTATTGTTGCAGCAGCAAAAGAAGTTGGCATGAGCGTTCCTCTCGTAGTGCGTCTTGAAGGCACAAACGTAGAGAAAGGTCGCCAGATTCTTGATGAGTCTGATGTTAAATTACAAACTGCTACAACTATGGCGGATGCTGCTGAAAAAATAGCTGCGGCTGTTAAAGCATAAGGATAATCAATAATGTCAATTTTAATCAATAAAGATACACGTATCGTTACCCAAGGTATCACTGGTAAAACAGGTGAATTCCATACAACTCAATGCCTGGATTATGCATATGGAAGAGACTGCTTCGTTGCTGGTGTAACTCCTGGCAAAGAAGGCCAAAAAGTTCAAGGTGTACCTGTATACAACAATGTAGCTGATGCAAAAGCGGAACACGGTGTTAATGCTTCTGTCATTTATGTACCTCCTAGGTTTGCAGCTGCTGCCATTGATGAAGCGGTAGACGCCGAACTTGATTTAGTTATATGTATAACAGAGGGCATACCTGTTGCAGATATGATCAAAACACGTGATCGTATGCGTAAAATGAATAGCAAGACGATTCTAGTTGGTCCAAACTGCCCGGGCGTAATTACACCTGAAGAAGTCAAGATTGGAATCATGCCAGGTTACATTCATAAAAAAGGCAAAATTGGTATCGTTTCTCGCTCTGGTACGCTGACTTATGAAGCTGTACATCAGGTAACACAACTCGGTCTTGGTCAATCATCCTGTATTGGTATAGGCGGTGATCCGGTTAATGGGTTAAAACACCTCGATGTAATGAAAATGTTCAACGACGATGCAGACACAGAAGCCGTTGTAATGTGTGGTGAGATCGGTGGCACTGACGAAGAAGAATGTGCAGCCTGGATCAAAGAAAATATGACTAAGCCCGTTGTAGCGTTTATCGCAGGTGTTACTGCTCCCCCAGGAAAACGGATGGGCCATGCTGGTGCGATTATTTCTGGTGGCCAAGGAACTGCACAATCCAAGATTGATGCACTTGAAGATGCTGGTGTATATGTAACACTTAACCCTTCTGAAATGGGTTCTACGTTACTTAAAGCAATTGCTTAATTAATCGATTTTAAAGCAAAAACAAGAAATAAAAAAGCCGGGATAACTAACTAGTTACTCGGCTTTTTTTATCATAGCGTTTATCAAAAAGGATTCTACTTTTCTTCTGCTCTTAGCATTACAAATAATTGATCTTTAAGATGCAGACGCTGTTTTTTCATCTCTTCAACAACTTCGTCTGACGGCGTTTCAATATCCTGTTCTACACGTGAAAGTTGGTGAACGATTTCATCATACTCTTTAAATAATCTCTGAAAATGTCCATCGTTCATCTTTAATGTATGAATCTTATCTTTGTATTCTGGAAATTCATGGTGCAGATCGTGATTTTCTCCAAACATGCTTAACTCCTCTTTTTTAAATTTATGATTAAATAGTAACCGATTAAAAACTAACACAGATTGATTTAGCTCAAGGAACCAACTTCCTCTTTAGTTTTTTAAAACAACTGCTATAATTCCGCGATTGAATCTGTGCCAGTGTGGCGGAATTGGTAGACGCGCTGGATTCAAAATCCTGTTCCCTCTGGGAGTGTCGGTTCGATTCCGACCACTGGTACCACTTTTATTTGCAGTGAATTTTTATGACTACAACTAATCATCAAGGCTACTTTCTCGAAGACTTATCTATCGGGATGGCAGCAGAAAAGACCATGGTCGTTACTGCTGAAAAAATTAATGCCTTTGCAGAACTTTCTGGCGATTTCAATCCAGTCCATGTGGATGCAGAATATGCAGCAACCACTATGTTCGGAAAGCGTATTGCGCATGGAGCATTATCAGCCTCGTTGATATCTGCTGTGCTTGGTAACGATCTACCTGGCCCTGGAGCTATTTTTGTTGAATTGAACATGCGCTTCCGCAAACCTGCCTTTATTGATGAAGAAATCACAGCCCGCGCTGAAATTGCTGAAATCAATGAAAAAACTGGCCGCATTAAAATGAAAGTTTCCTGTCTAGTAAATGGCAAAGCCATCATCCGTGGTGAAGCAGGTGTAGTTGTAAAAAAACGCCCACAAGAATAACCAAACCCGCTTGTTAACATGCATCTGAGTGACTTTAGTTATTCGCTTCCCCCAGAGCTGATTGCTCAAGAAGCCCTAGAAGATAGAACAGCCAGCCGCTTACTCCATTTAAATGCTAGTCTCATGCCAGCCGAATTTAAAGACAAGCATTTCTCAGATATTATTGATCTTATTCAACCCGACGATTTACTCATCTTCAATGACACTCGTGTAATTCCTGCACGCCTAAATGGCAACAAAGAAAGCGGTGGCAAAGTAGAAGTACTGATTGAGCGGGTTTTAGATGATCATCGTGCCCTTGCACATATTCGCGCAAATAAGTCCCCAAAAGTGGGGGGGTGCCTTTTATTAGAAGAGACGATCAATGCAGAAGTGCTAGGTAGACATGATGCGCTTTATGAAATCAAATTCACAAATGAAGAACCCATTTTTAAACTACTCGATGAATACGGACATATCCCGCTTCCGCCCTATATTGAAAGAGATGACACCGAAGCTGACAAAGAGCGTTATCAAACTGTTTTTGCCAAAAAAACCGGAGCGGTTGCGGCACCCACCGCAGGTTTGCACTTTACTGAAAAGCTATTACAAGCGCTAAAAAACAAGGGTATAGTAACAGCTCAAATTACACTACACGTAGGTGCTGGAACTTTTTTACCTGTTCGTGTCGATAACCTGGAAGACCATATTATGCATGCGGAGTGGGTGGAAGTCACCCAGCAAACCTGTGATGCCGTTGCTGCCTGTAAGGCCAGAGGTGGAAAAGTGGTTGCTGTTGGCACCACCAGTGTAAGAAGTTTGGAATCCGCTGCTCAAGAAACAGGAAAACTTGAGCCCTTTTCAAACGAAACTCGCTTATTTATAACCCCGGGTTTCACTTTTAATGTTGTGGATGCCATGATCACAAACTTTCACGTACCTGAATCTACTTTATTAATGCTGGTTTCTGCATTTAGCGGCTATGAAAACATTATGTCTGCCTATAAGCATGCTGTAGCTGAGAAATACCGTTTCTTTAGTTATGGTGATGCCATGTTTTTAGAAAAATTAAATCAAACCTGAAAACGTATCGATCTCATGTGAATTGAGGCAATCACAAAGTCACCCCCCTACTTTTATGAGGTTTTTGAAAAACCTCACTCTTTGATTTATTGTCGCTATGCTCCAATATTGTCTCGGCTGCACCTCGGCCAGGCACTTTTTCATATTTTACAAAAGATCCTAGATCATCTAGAAAGTAAATATTCAGCCAGCTTCTTATTCCCGGCAACACTAAAGTGACCGTCGCTTGGGAAGAAGTAGGTTTTAGTACTATCCTTGAAAACATCTCCTAACATCACCACAGGCTTAGGAGAAATACTCTTAAGCTTCTTGCCTAATTCTTGATATTTATTGTGAATGATTTCTGGTTCAGGATAGATGATAAAAATCTCATATTCAAATCCGTATGTCTTACTTAAGTTATCCAATCTCTGAAATTCGACTTGGGTAATATTCAACGCTTTGTTTAATTTCGCTGCAGCTTCTTCAGGGTTATTTCGTATAATTGGCAACACCTTGAAATAAGCTACTCGCAATAAATTTGAGTGCTTTAGGCCAAAGTCGATAGTTTTCTCTACAGTTCCTTTATCATCTTCTGCACTTGGGTTTAAATTCAACTCGCCCGGCTCATAAGGAAGGCCTTGTGTGCGTTTTTCATCTGCATTTAAGTTATCGCCAAAGTCATTGCCTGTAAAAAAGAAGAAATTAACCTTTTGTGGCTGCCAATTTTTCTCTTTTAAAAATGACTCAAGTCGATCAACTTCGTACAAAGTACTAGAACCCGGAACTGATAGATTTGCGCAATTAAGCTTGCGAACTTTACAATAAATGGCCGGAAAAGCTTCGTCGTCTGTTACACCTTGTGCGTAGGTAAAAGAGTCACCCATAAAAATCACATCCGGGTTGCCATTACTCTTGGGTGCTCGATAACCATCACGAGTGATCGTTGTTACTGCATCGTAGTCAGGCGTAACGATACGGAATTGATTATTAGCTTGCACATAACTAATACGCTGTTTGTTTCCCTGCATATCTAAAATGCTGGGACCGGGCGATATTGGGCTAGTATAACGACTTGCCACTTCACCCACTACAAACATAATGGCCAAGCTAACAAAGAGCAGTATTAAATTTCCGAATAAGTTTTTCATTCTCGTACTTTTCTGGTTTTAAATTAAAACAGGGTATAGATAAAAGGAGCAATCGCTGAACCCTGTGCAAGGACTAAAAGCGCTCCCAATAGAACCATCACTAAAATAATTGGCGCCAACCAAAACTTTTTACGCTCACGCATAAATGACCATAAGTCACCCAATAAATCTAACATGTTTAATTCCTATAATTATTTATTCACTAGTTATTCACTAATTCTTCATTCATTAAAAAAACAGGCTAAAAAGGTTTTTTGAGATGATCCTTTTCGCGTACCTTGGTTAATATTCTATAAGTATCAGCATTCTCTTCGAGCTTGCGTTGCATACTGTCTTTACCTAACAGTTTTAAGATCATACCGATCGGAAAAATCATTAAATAGAACATCGCTCCTAGTATAATGCGGCTATTTATGAAACCTAAGACGTTACCTATTTTTAACCAGATATGATTAACTGGACGCAGAATTTCTGGTATAGCTATCGCTAAAAGGAAGAAAATAGCCATCACTATAAACGGCCATATCGGCCAGTTTTCGCTGGATTTATCAAAAATCCACGGAAAGATTAACCCAAATATTAAGGCAACCATTCCACCCATAATAAAACCAAATTTTCTTAAATCCGATGTTGTTACTTCTGCCGTTTGAATATCTGTAGTCATATGATTTAGTCCAGAGCGAACTCATTTCGCCAGTCGCCTTGTTCCTGCCATTCTGGCTGTTTTGTTTTATCAATTAAAATATTTTCCATCACCAGAAAATCCATTTCTGTCCGCATAAAACATCTATACGCATCTTCTGGAGTATTCACAATGGGCTCACCACGCACATTAAATGACGTGTTTACCAACACCGGGCAACCCGTTTTTTCTTCGAAGGCATCTAATAAATTATAAAACCTTGGATTAGTCTCTGGATGCACTGTTTGAACACGCGCAGAATAATCAACGTGGGTAACCGCTGGAATTTGCGATCGCGGTATATTCAATTTATCGATACCAAATAGCTTGTCTTGCTCACCTGTCATTAAATTACGCTTATCTTCTTGGACAGGCGCAACAATCAACATATAAGGACTCGGCCCTTCGTGCTCAAACCACTCTGAAACCTTGTCATATTTCACTACCGGTGCAAAAGGACGGAACGATTCGCGATATTTAATTTTTAAATTCATTACTGTTTGCATTTTGGTGCTGCGTGCATCACCAATAATTGAGCGAGCACCTAAGGAACGTGGTCCAAACTCCATTCGCCCCTGAAACCAGCCAATAACTTTTTCACCCTCCATAATTTCGGCGAGTTCTGGCATAAGTTGTTTATCTTCAACGTGGGTGTAAATAGCGCCGACTTTTTCTAAGTACTTAGTTATCTGCTCATTGCTGAATTTAGGGCCTAAATATGAACCCTTAGTCGCATCTGGCAGCTGTATTGTTCGCGGCTTATCCATGTATTGATGGTAAGCAGACAATGCTGCTCCGACTGCACCACCTGCATCACCTGCTGCAGGTTGAATCCAGATACCTTTGAATGGTCCTTCACGAAGTAATCTACCGTTAGATACACAATTGAGTGCAACACCACCTGCTAAACATAAATAATCCAGGCCTGTTTCTTTGTGTACACTTCTTCCCAAACGCAATACAACTTCTTCTGTTACCCATTGGATCGAACGAGCGATATCCATTTCTTTCTGAGTCAGCTCACTTTCAGGCTCACGAGCAGGAGCGCCAAATAAATCAGCAAACTTTTTATTCGTCATGGTCAGACCAGTAGCATAATTGAAATACTTCATATTCAATCTAAAGGTACCGTCTTCTTTTAAATCGATCAGATTATCTAAAATCAAATCGACATACTTTGGCTCACCATAAGGTGCAAGGCCCATTAATTTGTACTCGCCAGAATTCACTCGGAATCCTGTATAATATGTAAACGCTGAATACAAAAGGCCTAAAGAATGTGGGAAATCGATTTCCCATTGCGGTGTAAGCTGATTGCCATCACCAATCCACATTGACGTAGTTGCCCATTCTCCGACACCATCGAGGCATAATACTGCGGCTTTTTCATAGGGAGAAGGAAAAAAAGCTGAAGCTGCATGAGACTGGTGATGCTCATTGAATAATAGCTCAGGAATTCCCGTTTCAGCGACTGAAAATACTGCCGAAAGCTCCCTTTTAAGCGTTTTCTTTAAAAATAGTTTGTCTTTAAGCCATATCGGCATCGCTGTCAAAAATGAGCGAAAACCACTTGGCGTATAAGATAAATAGGTTTCTAATAATCTTTCAAATTTCAATAACGGCTTATCATAAAAAACCACTGAAGTAATATCACTATGGCCTATACCCGCTTCTTTTAAGCAATATTTAATCGCATGAGCAGGAAAAGCAGGATCATGTTTTTTACGTGTAAAGCGCTCTTCTTGAGCTGCAGCTACAACTTCCCCATCACACACAAGCGCAGCAGCACTGTCGTGGTAATATGCAGATAATCCTAAAATATATGTTTTCATATTTGTTGTTCTGTATTACTTTTTTAATTATTCGATTTTAGAAAACCACGAAGTAATTTAAACTTTATAAAAACTATTCCTAGTTTCTATTCTGGTTTTATACCTATACTTTTTAAAATTTATGGCATTTATCGAAGAAATAATAATAGTGTAAATTGTATAGAAAATAACCAACTAATGATCAATGGCTGCAATGAAAAGACTAAGGGGCTGTATAAAATTAACAAGTAGTACCAATCTTAATTATTAAAATAATTCTGCATTCAAAAATGATCTTTACAGACTGTTGTGCTATCTTCGCCCGAATCTTTAAAGCATTGGTTGCTGCTTTATAAGACTTTAGAAGTATGATCAAGGTTCAGAGGCATCTGACCGTTTTTATATTTAAATATTACAAGGAGAAGATCTATGGATGATAGAAGCGCTTATTGGAGTGCGAATCTAAAACTAATTGCATTTTGTTTGGTAATTTGGTTTTTGGTTTCGTTCGTGTTTGGAATTTTATTAGTTGAACAGTTGAATGCATTCAAACTGGGTGGCTATAAATTAGGGTTTTGGTTTGCTCAACAAGGTTCTATTTATACCTTTCTTGTGCTTATTTTCTTTTATGCTAATCGCATGAATAAGCTAGATAAGAAGTTTGGTCTAGATGAGAAGAAGGGATAGTTCAGATGGATAATTTAACAGTATTAACATATATCGCAGTATTTGGTAGTTTTGGTCTTTACTTTGCTATTGCATGGTATGCTCGTGCGGGAAGCACAAAAGAGTTTTACGTAGCTGGTGGTGGTGTACACCCTGTACTTAACGGTATGGCAACTGGTGCTGACTGGATGAGTGCTGCGTCGTTTATCGGTATGGCTGGTCTTATCGCCTTTAACGGTTACGGCGCTTCTGTATTCCTGATGGGTTGGACTGGTGGTTACTTACTACTAGCAATGCTTCTTGCTCCTTACTTACGTAAGCACGGTAAGTTCACGGTTCCTGAGTTTATCGGTGATCGTTTCTACTCTAAGACTGCAAGAATCGTAGCTGTACTGTGTCTTATCATTGCATCGCTTACTTATGTAATCGGTCAGATGAAAGGTGTGGGTGTTGCGTTCTCTCGTTTCTTAGACACTTCTTACGATACAGGTCTTTACATCGGTATGTTCGTAGTTTGGGTTTACGCTGTATTCGGTGGTATGAAAGGTATCACTTACACGCAGATTGCTCAGTACGTAGTATTAATCTTTGCTTATACAGTACCTGCTGTATTTATCTCTCTACAACTAACAGGTAACCCAATCCCTCAGATTGGACTTGGTAGCACAATGGCAGGAACAGATGTTTACTTACTTGATAAGCTTGACTTAATCGTTACTGACCTTGGTTTTAAAGAGTACACAACTGCGAAACTAGGCAGCACAGTTAACATGCTTGCTTACACTATGTCTCTTATGATCGGTACTGCTGGTCTACCACACGTAATTATGCGTTTCTTCACGGTACCTACCGTTAAAGATGCACGTTCTTCTGCTGGTTGGGCATTAGTATTTATCTCGTTACTTTACACTGTTGCTCCTGCTGTTGGCGCAATGGCTCGTCTTAACTTGATGCAAACTATTGAACCAGTAAAAGGTGAGCACTTAGTCTATGACGAACGTCCACGTTGGTTTAAGACTTGGGAAAAAACGGGTCTTCTTAAATTTGAAGATAAGAATGGCGACGGTAAGATTCAGTACGTAGCAGATAAAGAAAAGAATGAAATGGTTAAAGTTGACCGTGACATTATGGTTCTTGCTAACCCTGAAATCGCAAACCTTCCTAACTGGGTAATTGCTTTAGTTGCTGCGGGTGGTCTTGCTGCCGCACTATCTACTGCTGCGGGTTTATTGTTGGCTATATCTTCCTCCATATCTCATGACTTGATGAAGGGTGTATTCACCCCGAATATATCCGAGAAGAATGAGTTGTTGGGCAGTCGGATCGTAATGACCTTTTCCGTAATGTTGGCCGGTTATCTGGGGCTTAATCCTCCCGACTTCGCCGCCGGAACGGTTGCACTGGCGTTTGGTCTAGCGGCATCTTCTATCTTCCCGGCATTAATGATGGGTGTATTCTCTAAGAAAATCACAAACAATGGCGCTGTTGCAGGTATGTTGGCTGGTATAGGTGTTACATTGTTCTACGTATTCCAACATAAAGGCATCATGTTTGTACCAGGAACTTCGTTCCTAGGTTCAATGGAAGCTAACTGGTTCATGGGTATTTCGCCTAATGCGTTCGGTGTTGTAGGAGCGATCGTTAACTTTGTTGTTGCTTACGCCGTATCTGCTATGGGTAAACCTATCCCTGCAGAAATTAATCAAATGATTGAAGACTTCCGTGTTCCAGCTGGAGCAGGTGCTGCAAGTGATCATTAATTAACAATTAGTTTTTTTGTTAATTTAAGTTTGAAAAAGGCTCCTTATGGAGCCTTTTTCATTTTTATCTTTTCAGTATTAGGTATTATGTAAAAATTACAATTAATAAATCTTAAAGTACAACAGGTTTTAAAAAGTATGAACAAACACAAAAAGTTAGCTATTATAATTGCCCCATTTCTAGCGATTGGTGGCTATATTCTTGCTGATTATTATGACAAATATCAAGTGGATAAAAAACGCTATCACATGTTAAAAATAGAAGGAAAATGTGATATAGATCAAGGTCCTTGTCTGTTAAAAGGCGCAGGATTAATCCTTGAATATACAATTAAAGGCGAGTTCACGAATATAGAAGCAAATTACCCTTTAGGTGCTGCAGCGATTGGTATGGAAGTAAGCGAGAATAACAAGCCATTTAACTTAAGCCCAGCGACAAGTGACAATAAAAATTGGACTATAGAAACATCGACTTATAAACATTCTGGAACAGCAGATAGCGATACCATAAGATTAGTCGTTACTGCGAAAAAACATGCATTTTTTAGTGAGTTTTCAAGTACAAATTAAAATGAAGAAGTACCACAAGATGTTAAGATATGATTGAACACATCCGCCTACCTAAGGGTGCTGGTGGTGCTTATGACTACTAAGACATGTAGATAATTACATAACTTAATAAAAAGGCTCCTCTACGGAGCCTTTTTATATTTTAGTTTACCGTTTGACCGAGCTTCCTCAATGCTTACGATTGAAGCTATTCATTTCCCTAATACTAATTAATTTTCTACCCTTAAACTATGACTAATAACATCAAGAAGCTGCTTATCGCCAATCGTGGCGAAATTGCTATTCGTATTTTACGAGCAGCTGCAGAACTTAATGTTACTACTGTATCAGTTTACACTCACGAAGATCGTTTCTCACCTCACCGATACAAAGCCGATGAGGCTTATCAAATCGGTGCAGATGAAGACCCTTTAATGCCCTATCTGGATATTGAAGGCTTAATCGAAACGGCTAAAGTAAATCATGTAGATGCTATTCACCCAGGTTATGGTTTCCTCTCTGAAAATGTACAGTTTGCAAAACGCTGTCGAGAAGAAGGAATTATCTTTGTTGGCCCTGCTCCAGAAGTTATGGAACAGCTTGGCGATAAAGTACAAGCCAAGCAAAATGCAATTGATGCAGGCATTCCTGTTATTCCTGACAGTAAAGTACCCCTGGATTCATTAGAAGTCGCACAAAAAGAGGCTGAGAGAATCGGTTTCCCAATGATGCTTAAAGCAGCGTCTGGTGGTGGTGGACGCGGTATGCGTATCTTGCGCAGTGCAGATGAGCTACCCAATGCATTTAATGATGCTCGAAACGAGGCTGCCAAAGCTTTTGGTGATGACACGGTCTTTTTAGAGAAATATCTAGACTCTCCAAAGCATATTGAAGTACAAATTCTTGGCGACACATACGGGAATCTGGTACATCTATACGAACGCGACTGTTCAGTTCAAAGACGATTCCAGAAAGTTATTGAAGTTGCACCAAGCTCAACGCTAAAAGAAGAAACTCGACAAAAGCTCTTCGATTATGCGTTAAAGATTACTCGACACGTAAACTATAGCAATGCTGGAACAGTAGAGTTTCTTGTTGATAGTGACGAAAATATCTACTTTATTGAGGTTAATCCAAGGGTACAGGTAGAACATACCATTACTGAAGAGATCACCGGTATTGATATCGTTCGGAGCCAGATTCATATTGCCGACGGCGCAAAACTTTCTGACCCACAAATAAACATCAAAACTCAAGATGATGTTTCGATTCGTGGATTTGCTGTTCAATGTCGAATCACCACCGAAGACCCCTCTCAGGGATTCAAACCAGATTTCGGAACAATCATTGCATATCGGAGTGCTGCCGGTTTTGGCATTCGTCTCGACGTTGGCGCGGCCTATGTTGGTGCTAAAGTTTCCCCATTCTATGACTCTATGCTGGTTAAAGTATCAGCCTCGGGTAGAACACTTCAAGGAGCGATCCAAAGAGCCCACAGAGCCCTCAGAGAATTTAGAATTCGCGGCGTTAAAACAAATATTCATTTCTTATTAAATGTTTTAGAACATCCAACGTTTAAAGCGGGCGAAGTGAAGGTTACTTTCCTCGAAAACCACCCAGAGCTATTCGATGTTTCCTCACATTTAGACAGAGGAACAAAGACACTTAGCTACCTGTCAAAAGTTATTGTTAATGGCAATCCTGATATTAAATCTTTCGATCCTGAGCGTAATTTTAGAAAGCCTGTTATTCCAAAGTTTAACAAGTTAGCAGAATACCCGGAAGGTACCAAAAACAAATTGGATGCTTTAGGCGCAGAGGGTTTTGTTCAGTGGATAAAAGATCAGGATAATATCCTGTACACAGATACTACCCTGCGCGATGCACATCAGTCTCTCCTTGCAACGCGTGTTAGAACAAAAGACATGTTAAAGGTAGCGGAAGGTTTAGCCAAGAACCACTCACAATTATTCTCTTTAGAAATGTGGGGTGGTGCTACTTTTGACGTAGCAATGCGTTTCTTGCACGAATGTCCCTGGCAGCGTCTTAGAAAGCTTCGTGAAGCTATTCCGAATATACTCTTCCAAATGCTTTTCCGTGGCTCCAATGCGGTTGGCTACAAAGCATATCCGGACAACTTAATTGAAAAGTTCATTATCGAGTCCTGGGAAAATGGTATCGATGTATTCCGCATATTCGATTCATTAAACTGGATTGAAGGAATGGAGAAATCCATCCAGATAGTACGCGAAAAAACAGGAGGTATAGCCGAGGCTACCATTTGTTATACCGGTGATGTACTGAACACCGATAAGAGCAATAAATTTAATCTGCAGTACTACCTCGACTTAGCAAAGCAACTGGAAGATGCAGGTGCACATACACTAGCTTTGAAAGACATGGCGGGCCTGCTAAAACCATACGCTGCCGAAGTCCTTATTCCTGCACTTAAAGACGCAACGGAATTACCAATACATCTGCATACACACGATACTTCTTCGGTGCAATCAGCTACGTTACTGAAAGCGATCGAAAACGATGTTGATATCGTTGATGCATGCTTAAGTTCGGTTTCTGGCCTTACTTCACAACCAAACCTGAATTCAATGATAGCGGCCATGCAAGGCCAGCCTCGCGAGCAACAATTCGATCTTGATTCTCTAAATCAATACGCAAACTATTGGGAAGATATCCGCGAAGTTTACTACCCTTTCGAGTCGGGATTAAAAGCAGGAACAGCTGAAGTGTATAACCATGAAATACCAGGTGGTCAATATTCAAATCTACGTCCTCAAGCGATTGCATTAGGCCTTGAGCACAAATTTGAAGAAGTAAAAGAAAACTATGCTGTGGTAAACAAAATGTTTGGCGACATTGTTAAAGTTACCCCGTCCTCAAAAGTCGTGGGTGATATGGCGATATTCATGACATCTAACGGTTTAACCGAAAAAGATGTAATGGAACAAGGTGGCACCTTGGCTTTTCCAGAATCTGTTCACGACTTATTCAAAGGTAATTTAGGACAGCCTCCAGGAGGTTTTCCCCAGGCACTTAGTAAACTTGTACTAAAGAACGATACACCCTTTACGGATCGCCCTAATGACCACTTAAAACCAGTCGATTTCGATAAAGAATTCGCTGCCTTTAAAGAAAAATTTGATGACAAGAGAGAAATGACTGATTTTCTCTCTTACATGATGTATCCAAAAGTCTATGAAGATTTTTATCAACATGAGCAGGAATATGGAAATATTTCTGTGTTACCGACAACTGCATTTTTCTATGGCTTAAAACAAAGAGAAGAAGTCACTGTTGAAATAGGTAAAGGTAAAATCATCATTATCAAAATGCTGTACTGCTCTCCACCAGATAGCGGCGGAATCAGAACAGTAACATTTGATCTAAATGGTCAAACAAGAAGCATCACAATTCGAGATGAATCTGTTGTATCAACCCAAAAGGTCAATAGAAAGGCTGCTGAGCAGAACGAAGTAGGCACACCAATCCTTGGTCGTTTGGCTGCTATAACCGTAAAAGAAGGTCAAACAGTTGAAAAAGATGTTCCATTATTTGTTATCGAAGCGATGAAAATGGAATCTACAATTACCGCACCATTTGCAGGAACTATCAAAAAGATCCATCTCGATGTAGGAGAGATCCTCGAACAGAGCGATTTAGTCATCGAATTTGAATAGAAGTTAGCCTAAAAATAAAATAACACTTAGATAATATTATCCTAAGAATAAGAGATTTGGAGAAGCAAGAGTATGTCACAAAGAGATAGCGTTACGCTAATTGACAACCGCACTGGCAAGCAGGTTGAGCTTGATTTATATAAGCCTACCAGCGGCCCTATGGCGGTGGATGTGCGCAGTTTATATAAGGACCTAGGCTACTTCACCTATGACCCTGGGTTCATGTCCACCGCTAGCTGTGAAAGTAAAATCACCTACCTGGACGGAGATGAAGGAGTCTTAGAATACCGTGGATACCCTATTGAGCAATTAGCAGAAGAAAGTACCTTTTTAGAGACTTGTTATCTGCTATTAAACGGTGAATTACCAAATGTAAAACAGTTACAAGAGTTCGAGAGTTCTATTCGCTCACGCACCATGCTGCAGGAGCAATTAAAGTCATTCTATAGTGGTTTTAGACGTGATGCTCACCCTATGGCAACGATGATTGGTGTGGTTGGAGCGTTATCGTCTTTTTACCATGAAGATGAAGATGTACATAATCCTGAAGACCGTATGGATGCAGCACACAGACTTATCGCAAAAATGCCAACAATTGCAGCATGGAGTTATCGTCATGCAAAGGGGATGCCATTCGTATACCCGGATAACTCATTAGATTACAGCTCTAACTTTTTACATATGATGTTTTCAATGCCATCAGAGAAGTATGTGGTTGACCCACTCATGGCAAAAGCATTGGATATGATTTTAGTATTGCATGCTGATCACGAACAAAATGCGTCAACATCAACGGTTCGTTTAGCAGGTAGTTCAGAAGCGAATCCATTTGCAGTTATTGCCTCTGGCATAGCCTCGCTTTGGGGCCCCGCACATGGTGGCGCCAATGAAGCTGTGATTCAAATGCTTAATGAAATCAATGAGTCAGGAAAACCTTTATCTGAGTTCATTGATAGAGCAAAAGATAAAAACGATCGTTTCAGATTGATGGGCTTTGGTCATCGCGTTTATAAAAACTATGATCCGCGTGCAAAAATCATCAGAAAAACCTGTCATGCGATGCTTGCTGAAAATACAAGCATTAATCCCGAACATAAAGCACTACTAGATACAGCAATGCAATTAGAGAAAATTGCGCTAGAAGACGAATACTTCAAATCTCGTAACCTCTACCCTAATGTTGACTTCTATTCAGGAATTATCTTCCTGGGAATGGGTATTCCATTAAATATGTTCACCGTGCTATTTGCACTTGGACGTACTGTGGGATGGATATCTCAATGGAATGAAATGATGGATGATCCAGATTCTAAAATCGGTCGCCCACGCCAGCTATACACTGGTGAACATAAACGTGACTATGTAAATATTTCTAAGCGTTAGTATTCAAGCCATAAAAAAATGACTAAAAGCAGGGAGGGTGGCTATTCTAGGCTCACCAAGAGCCAGAAATGACAAGTCAAATAATTGAGTTATTCGTTTTAAACAACAAAACGATAAGCTCACTAAAGTACATCGTAGATTCCGTCAGAAATCGTCGATGTGCAATGCTCAATCTTGGTTAGGTGTTATTATAACTACAAACACACACCCCTATTTTTATGCGCTTTTTCTACAAGCTGACTATTTAGTAACAGCAGTAGTTAGCTTATCCAAACCAGCCTCAACATTGCCCAAAACAGGAACTCCTGCAACATTGTAGTCTTTTGCTAAATCCTGAGGGTTACGGTAGCTCAACCAGATTTTCCCATCATCATCTTTATACACGGCTACTTTTAACGGCAGGTCCAATGCAGCAGCTGGATCCTTTTTCATAATTACCGTGCCACCTTTTGGGTTGCCGAAAATCAATACTTCAGCTTCATTCATCTTCATGTCGATGTCTTCCGCATTTTTAGTGTGATCAACACGTGCAAATACACCCATGCCCTGGGATTTAACCAAAGTCTCAAATTTATCCATGGTTTCTTTGACACTATGCGCACTAGCTTTCTTTATGATATCTGCCGAAGCAGACACTGAAAAAGAGAGCCCCATTATCATAATTAATTTTTGGTAATGCTTGATTGTCATTGTCATTTTAATTATTCATCCTTTGTTTGTTGTTATGTAGTAAGTTGATTCGTTTCAGGTTACAGCATTAAGCTGTACGAACAAACATCCGATTTAGATCATTTTTTTTAAAAAGTTTAAATTAATGCGCTTCATCCCAGTTAATACCAATGCCCGTATCAACAATCAGAGGCACATCGAGTTTTGCCGCATTGACCATGCGATCGATAATTTTAGATTCAACCGTTTTGATTTCATCTTCGGCAACCTCGAAGACCAATTCATCATGTACTTGCATGATCATCGTGGTTTTGCTGGTATCCTCGCGCAGCCAGTCATTCACACCAATCATCGCAATCTTGATAATATCTGCAGCTGTGCCCTGCATCGGTGCATTAATCGCTGTACGCTCTGCGTATTGGCGTCTCATCGCGTTTTTAGCATTAATTTCCGGCAGATAAAGACGACGACCAAAAAGTGTCTCTACGTAACCATCCTCTTTGGCTTTTTCACGGGTATCTTCCATATAATGTTTCACACCTGGATAGCGCTGGAAGTATTTAGTCACGTACTCTGCAGCCTCAGTACGAGAAACCTTAAGTTGCTTCGCTAAACCGAAAGCTGACATGCCATAAATTAAACCGAAGTTAACCGCTTTCGCTGCACGGCGTTGCTCTGTCTCTACATCATCTAACGCTACTTCAAAAATCTCCGCAGCAGTTGCACGGTGAATATCCTTGCCTTGTGAGAATGCTTCTACCAAACCTTCATCACCCGACAGGTGCGCCATAATGCGTAATTCGATTTGAGAATAGTCAGCTGCAAGAATCTTAAAGCCTTGTGGAGCAACAAAAGCCTGGCGAATGCGCCTACCCTCGGCATTGCGTATCGGAATATTCTGCAAATTCGGGTTACTTGACGACAAACGCCCGGTAGCCGCAACCGCTTGATGGTATGAAGTATGCACCCTGCCAGTTTGCGGGTTAATTTCTAGCGGTAGTTTATCGGTGTAGGTGGATTTTAATTTGCTCAGGCCACGATGTTCTAATAACCAACGCGGTACATCGTGCTCTTCTGCCAGTTCCTGTAATACGTCTTCCGCGGTTGATGGTTGTCCTTTGGGTGTTTTGCGGATTACGGGTAGATTTAGCTTATCTTCATTAAAGAAAATTTCCTGTATCTGCTTAGGCGAACCTAAATTAAATTCACCGCCAGCAGATTTATAAATATCCTGCTCCAGCCCTTTCATCCGAGTATCTAATTCAACACTTTGCTTAGCCAGCATTTCAGCATTTACCAACACACCATTACGTTCTATATCGGATAACACTTTAAGCAAGGGCACTTCGATTTCACGATATAGTTTTTCCTGCGCCTGACGTGGTTTTAATTGCGGCCAGAAGAAGTTGTGTAAACGCAAAGTCATATCCGCATCTTCAGCGGCGTAATAAGCAGCGCCACGTGTTATTTCGCCTTCAACATCAGGATCTTCACTGTCCTGAATCACATCATCGATTTGAATTTGATTAAATGTCAGTTGTTTTTTACCCTTGCCGGCAACCTCTTCAAATTTTACATTAATATGCCCGAGGTGTTTTTCACACAACGTATCCATGTCATGACGGTTCGAAACCGAATCCAGCACATAGGATTCAAGCATGCTATCGTGAGCAATACCTTTTAACTCAATATCATGATTTAGCAACACAGAACGGTCATATTTAAGATTTTGACCAACTTTAAGCAGAGTAGGATCTTCAAGCAGTGGTTTTAACTTCGCCAAACTAGCATCAAAATTAAGTTGCTGAGGCACGCCCACATAATCGTGTGCCAATGGCAAATAAGCCGCTGTCCCTGCTTTGATACTAAAGGAAAGTCCAACCAACCTGGCATCCATATAAGCAAGGCTGGTGGTTTCTGTATCAAATGCGAATAGTTTTGAATTCTTTAAATCAGTTATCCACGCATCTAACTGCTCTTCTGTAATAATAGTTTGGTAATCAACTTCTTTGATATCTTCAACGGCAGGAACTTCAATTTCTTCATCAGAGACCGAAGCTGCAGAGGCGCTTACTGACTTCAACTGAATTAGTATATCCGAAGTTGATTGTAGATTGCTTAAGCGAGTGCGGAATCCATACTGCTGATAAAGTTCAGCCAATAGTTGTTTGTCCTCTTCGTTAAAGCTTAAATATTCAGGCGAGACGTCTAATTCGAGATCGCATTTAATCGTTACCAATTCATAGGACAGCGGTAAAAATTCCAGTGATTCACGTAAGTTTTCACCAATTTTGCCACCAAATTTATCGGCATTCTGGATGATATCTTCGAGCGAATCGTATTCTGTCAGCCACTTCACTGCTGTCTTTGGGCCTACTTTGGGTACGCCTGGAATATTATCGACCTTATCACCCATCAGTGCCAGGTAATCACGGATACGCTCAGGCCGTACACCGTATTTCTCAATAACGCCTTCTTTATCATGGAAACTATTTGACATGGTGTTTATTAAACTGATCTGATCATCGACCAATTGCGCCATATCTTTATCGCCGGTTGAGATAATGACATCTCCGTCATACAGCTTAGACATAGTGCCGATAACGTCATCAGCCTCTACGCCTGGCATCACGATCATCGGATAACCTTGTGCCTCGATGATTTTATGCAACGGTTCAATTTGATCACGTAACTCATCTGGCATCGGTGGTCGCGTTGCCTTGTATTCAGGGAACATGTCATTGCGGAAGGTCTTGCCTTTCGCGTCAAAAATTACCGCCATGTGATCTGGCTGGTAATCCTTTCTCAATCGATCCAGCATATTCAATACGCCGTGGATGGCATTGGTCTGCATTCCGTCGGGGCTAGTAAGGCTCGATGGTAGCGCGTAAAACGCACGAAATAGATACGATGAACCATCGACAAGAACTAAAGGTTTACTGGTATTTTTATCTGACATGGATTGATATACTTGTTGAAATCAAAAATTAGAACCCCAAAGTATAAAACATGTCTACTGTTACAGCACCCATCATTCCAGAATTTAAAATTCCCGTGACGGCACAAATCGAAAATTTGAGCCCACATTACACGCCTGAAGAAAAAAAGGCGGTCAAAGATGAAATCAAAAAACTGCTGAAAGAACAGGATGCCGTATTGGTTGCGCATTATTATGTAGACCAAGAATTACAGGAATTAGCTGAAGAAACCGGGGGTTATGTTTCTGATTCGCTCGACATGGCTAAATTCGGCAACGAGCATCCTGCGAAAACACTGATTGTTGCAGGCGTTCGCTTTATGGGCGAAACAGCCAAAATTCTCAACCCTGAAAAGCGCGTATTAATGCCAACGCTGGAAGCGGAATGCTCTCTTGACCTAAGCTGTCCGATAGAAGAATTCGCCCCATTCTGTGATGCCCACCCAGACCATACTGTGGTGGTTTACGCTAATACCAGCGCCGCAGTTAAAGCTCGTGCCGATTATGTAGTGACATCTGGTATCGCTTTAGACTTGGTGAGCTGGCTCGGTAAGCAAGGTAAAAAAGTGTTATGGGCACCTGACAAGCATCTAGGTAATTACATCCAGAAAGTTTCAGGTGTTGACATGCTACGCTGGCAAGGCGCTTGTATTGTGCATGATGAATTCAAAACACGCTCACTTGGCGAACTTATTGAAAAGCATCCTGATGCTGGCATTCTGGTACACCCGGAATCACCCGAAGAGATCATCGCGATGGCTGATGTAGTTGGATCAACTACCCAAATCATAAATGCAGCAAGAGAAATGCCAAATAAGGAATTTATCGTCGCGACTGACAAAGGCATTTTCTACAAAATGCAGCAAGAAGCACCAGGCAAAAAATTCATCCCTGCACCAACCCATGGTGAAGGTGCAACCTGTGTCAGCTGCGCGCACTGCCCATGGATGGCGATGAACGGCCTGCACAATTTGCTGGAAGTTTTAAAGAACGGTAATAACGAAATTTTCGTTGATGAAGAAGTGCGAGTAAAGGCACTTAAATCGACACAGCGCATGCTGGATTTCGCGAGAGACCAGTCCATGAGTAAAATATCTGCTTAAGTATTTCTATTTTAATCACCCCCCTAATTTAAGCCACTTTTTTCAGAAAAAATTGTATAGCCGAGGTGTAGCCGAGACAATGTTGGAGCGCATCGACAACAGCCCGTAGGGCTTAGTTTTCATTATTTTAAAGTGAGCAACGACGTTAAAGTAGGGGGTGATCTTAAAAGTATTGTTCCGAGGATACATGCCCCGGCTTGTGATTAAGATGTCTTTCCATGCCTCGCTCTAATAACACCGCTTTGGTATCTTTGAGTAAACCACTATTGCCACAAAGCATGACGTGTGAATTATCTTTATTGATTTCCAGGCCTGATTTTGCCTCTAGCGTGCCATCTTCAATCAATGCTGGAATTCGCCCTTTGAGCGATCCATCATGATCTTCGCGGCTAACAACCGAGATAAATTGAAACTGATCAGGGTATTCTGCAGCAAATTGCTCAATCAGCTCCGAATAGTTTAATTCGGTGGCGTATGGAACGGCATGTACCAAGGTAATTTTATCAAATCGCTCCCAGGCTTCTGCAGTTTTAAGCATGGATAAATATGGGCCGATGCCGGTTCCGCTAGAAAGCATCCACAGGTGTTTGCATTCAGGGATTTGAGATAGCACAAAGAAACCCACACAAGGCTGTGCAATTTCCAGCGTATCTCCAGCTTTCAAAGCCGCTAAACCATTGGACACTTTGCCATCATCCACGATATTAAAATATACCTCGGCATATTTCTCTTCAGGGGTATTTAGCAGTGAATAGGGATTGGCAAACTTTTCTAATTCACCTTCGTCATTCTTTGCTTCGATCTGTAATCGCGCGAATTGACCCGCTTTAAATGGCAATAGCTCAGCATCAAAGATCAGGGCGAAATGCCGATCAGTGAGTTTGCGGTTTTCAATAACCGTTGCTGGAACCCAATTTGCTGCCATTACTGCCTATTTATATTCACTTAACACACCCCCCACCTTTAAGGCAGTTTTTATAAAAGTGTCGTTAAATTAACGTTTTACAAAAGAGTATAACGAGAAAGGAATTCAAGCCATTACTATCCGTTATACTTTATTCAGGGACGAAATTATCCACTGACGAAGGGCCTTCACCCAATAAGAATTTCTCCATTTCTTCTTCAAGAAATTTACGATCTTTTGGGTTGATTGGCGATAAACGATACTCGTTGAGTAACATTGTTTGATGATTTACCCACCCCTGCCATGCTTCTTTTGAGATATTGTCAAAAATTTTCTGTCCTAACTCACCTGGGTAAGTCAGCATATCCAAACCTTCTGCTTCTTTACCCAGCTTTATGCAATTAACCATTCTTGCCATGTTTCTATCCTTTAATTTTTAGTAACTAATCTGTTGTGTTCTTTTGTCTAACTAATGTGTCTAAAAGTGTGCTTACAGGCGCTGCAAGACCACCGTTGAATTCTGTATTAATGTTATACCAGAGCTGCTCTGTTTTCTCCATCACACCCATTTTAATGGGGGCTTTCAACTGGATTATCAAGGGTTGAATATGCAACTTAAAGTGGCTGAAAGTGTGACTAAGAATATCGGTTTTTTGTGCTTTTATATCCCATTTCCCCAAAAGTTCTACTGTCCAGTTTTCAGCCGCTTCTTCAGTTTCAAACTGAGGAAAACACCATAATCCGCCCCATATTCCTGTCGGTGGGCGCTTCTGCATAAAGACATCACCTGACTCATCTTTAACGATCAGCATAATCGTGTTTCTTTCTGGGATGACTTTCTTCGGTTTTTTGCCCGGCAATTCTGCTTGACGATTATCGGCATAAGCAATGCAATCGTTTTGCATCGGGCATTCACTGCAACGTGGTTTGCTTCGTGTACACAATGTTGCCCCTAAATCCATAATCGCCTGGGTGTAATCAGCATTGCGACTTTTAGGCGTAGTTTGCTCAGCAAGCACCCAAAGTGCTTTTAAAACGGTTGATTTCCCTGCCCAACCTTCTACCGCAAACACACGACTCAACACTCGTTTTACATTGCCATCTAAAATCGGCTCAGGCTGATTATTGGCAATTGATAAAATCGCTGCTCCCGTGGAACGACCGATTCCTTTTAGGCTTTGGATGTTTTCAATATCGTTAGGGAATTCTCCATTAAACTCGTCACGAATCATCATTGCGGCAGCATGCATATTGCGTGCACGCGCGTAATAACCTAATCCCGACCAGTGCTTTAACACTTCATCTTGCTCGGCATCTGCTAGAGATTTAACCGTGGGAAATGATTCCATAAAACGTTGAAAGTATGGGATGACGGTTTTAACCTGCGTTTGCTGCAACATAATCTCAGAAACCCAGACACGATAAGGATTGATATCCTGCTGCCACGGCAAATCTTTACGACCGTGATCATCAAACCAGTCGAGGAGTTTTTCAGCAAACGTTGAGCGGGCAAACTGAGACTTTTTAGAGTTACTCAACTTTTTACTCACCTCTTTTTTCGTCTTCAGGAAACTGATAACGATAGAACTCTACACTTTCATCCGCATTATCAAAATAAGCGGGAATCGATTCAAACCCATAGCGTTGATAGAGTGATTTGGCCTTTTTCATAATGGGTAAAGTTTCGAGCACTACGGATGCGTATCCCATCTCTTTAGCAGCAGACATTGAAGCGAAGAAAAGATCTTTTCCAATTCCACCACCACGATAGTCTTCGTGCACAAACAAGCGCTTCAATTCTGCATCATTATTCTTATTATTTTGCTTATCATCCGTTTGATCTATTCTGGGGCGAATGGCCGAACAAGCAATGGGGTTATTCTGTTTTTCATCAAACACCAAAAAGATCACACCTTCAGGAGCCGCATACCGACCTGGCAACGATGCCAGTTCTTCTTCAAAACCCTGAAAGCAGACATCCACATCTAACCATGCTTGATATTCACGAAACAACTCACGCACAACATCCATATCTTTGGATTCTGCTTCAACGATATTCAAAATATCACACCCCCCTACTTTTAGCTTGTTTTCATAGACTTTATGACTACTCCAAAAACTCACCGCTTTGATGCTTCCACATGGTTGCATATTTACCATCTTTATCAAGTAATTCCTGATGTGTTCCCTGCTCAATTATTTTACCGTTATCGAGCACCAGAATACGATCCATACGCAATATGGTGGATAGACGATGCGCAATAACGATTGCAGTTTTCTTGTCTATCAATTCAAAAATAGCAGATTGAATTTGTTTTTCGGTAATCGAGTCCAGCGCACTAGTCGCTTCATCCAGTACCACAATTGGCGCATCCTCAAGAAAAGCGCGGGCTAATGCAATCCGCTGCTTTTCGCCACCGGAAAGTTTCACACCGCGTTCGCCCACCATGGTTTCAAATTTCTCGGGTAGGTTCTGAATAAACTCTAGACAACCCGAGTTTTCAGCCGCTCTAATCAAAGCTGCTTCATCAATATCAGCACCCAACAATATATTATCGCGCACTGTTCGATGAAATAATTCTGGCTGCTGCGGTACTAGTGAAATCTGATTGCGTAACGATGATAAGGTAAAATGTTTGGCATCCTGACCATCAAATAAAATCCTGCCCTGCTGTGGCTCAAAAAAGCGAAATAGCAGTTTAGTCAGCGATGTTTTACCTGAGCCTGAATGGCCTACCAGCGCTATTTTTTCGCCCGGTTTAATATCCAGAGAAAAATCTTCAAACAGACAGCTTTGGCTTTTTTCACTGCCTGCGTAGGCAAAATTGATATTCTGGAATTGAATCCTGCCTTGCGTAATCAATAAATCTTTCGCATTCACTGCATTTTTTTCTATATCATCATTTTTAAACACGTCAGCCATTTCTGCGGCATCCGCCAAAGCAGTGAAGAAGTTACGAAAATTTCGTCCAAACTCCCAGAGACGTTGTACCAGAATCAACAATATCGATTGAAACAGTACGAATTCACCCACATTGAATAAACCCAGTTCCCATTTCCCAATCATTTTATATACCAGCACCAGTTCGATACCCATCGTCAAAATGCCTTGAACAGCGAATGAGATAAACATTAATATCCAGGCTATTTTTGTTTTTTGATAAACAATATCGGCTTTTTCATCGATGTTTTCTTGCTCACTTTTTTCTAAGGCGAAGCTTTTAACGATGAAGATATTACTAATCGCATCTGAATAGGCACCCCCCAACTTTGAGTCACTTTTTGCAACTGCCTTATCGTATTTAAGCTTCCAAACGGAAAAGCCCACGCTCCAGAAAATGAAACCGATTACCCACACTAAAAAATAGTAAGCGAACTCAGGGTAGTGTTGGTAAAACAAAATAAAGGCGATGGTAATGCTTAAAATATTTTGCACTAACTGGAAAATAAACCAGTCCATAATCACTTCGTAAGAGCGTGAAAAGCGACTCGCTTGCTTGATCAAGCTACCTGAGAAATTATTCTCAAAATATAGAAATTTTTGACGTTTTAATACCGTAAAACAGCGCTTGTTTAACAACCGCATACCGCCACCATCAACAGGTACGATACCCACTTCGAGTACACGCCAGGATAGCCAGATACCGGCGTAAAACAGCACAATCATCCAGAAGTTCTCTAGCATCATCGCATTTGTTTCTGCGCTAAACGGCTCAGCAAACCCATTGGCAATATTTTTATAGAATACAGGCACATAGAGACCTAAAAAGGTAGCTGATATGATGCCAGTCATCACCAGTAAAAAGCCCCAGCGCATCTGCCAAGTGGTGCGGATGTATTCTTTAAAGATGGTTTTCATAGATGCTGAAGATATTAATTTTAAACAGAACTTCCAACAGTGTACTTGATTAGTAGAGACTTAAGCCGCATATTTAGGACATCTCACACTTATTTAATCCTGGAGTTTTCACATGGGTGCAGTTGGAAAAGTATTTTCATTATACAAACCCTCAACCTGGAAGGAAAAAGGCCTTAAATGGACTATTGGAATGTTCATTGTTACCTTACTCATCCTGTCACTATTGCTGATGTTTTACTGGAGTCGCGAACCCGCACCCTTTGATGTCAATACCAATGCCCAAGCCTATGCAGATGAAATAGGTGCTGAAATGGTGACCGGCTTTACCACCACTGCAACCCTGTCGCAATTGATGAAAACATTACTTGATAAGCCGGGTGGATTTATTGAGAACGACCGTATGCCACCAGGCGTCATGATGGATAATATGCCTAACTGGGAATTTGGTGTGCTGGTACAAGCTCGAGATATGGCACTGGCTTTGAGAAATGATTTGAGCCGCTCTCAATCTCAATCGGCAGAAGATCAGGATTTAGTGAATACCGCGACAAAATTCCATACGGATTCCAATTTATGGATTTTACCGCCTGCTGAAAGTCAGTACAAAGACGGCATCAAAACGCTGGATAAATACCTCGGACGATTATCAAGTACAAGTCAAAACAATGCCCAGTT
Organism: uncultured Gammaproteobacteria bacterium; assembly: GCA_963760355.1. Lineage (GTDB taxonomy): Bacteria > Pseudomonadota > Gammaproteobacteria > Thiotrichales > Thiotrichaceae > Cocleimonas. The sequence continues at coordinate 100,398 of CAVXCT010000040.1, forward strand.
TTATGCGCGTGCCGATAACCTGGGCGACTGGTTAGACTTAGTCAAAAAACGTTTAGGTTCATTAGCACAACAACTTAGCTCCAGCGTAGGTAGGGAGCAACTCGATACGTCTTTGGCAGGAGATAAAAATGCAACACAGTCCACTCCTAATGCGGAGTCTAATTACGTTAAAACAAGCTGGTTTAAGATTGATGATGTGTTCTATGAGGCACGCGGGCAAACTTATGCGCTGATTCATTTACTGCGGGCGATTGAAGTTGATTTCAGTGATGTTTTAAAAGACAAAAATGCACTCATTAGCTTACGCCAGATTATTCGGGAACTTGAAGGCACCCAACAAGCAATCTGGAGCCCTGTGATTCTCAACGGTAAAGGTTTTGGCTTTGTTACTAATCATTCATTGGTAATGGCATCCTATATTTCACGCGCCAATGCGGCTTTAATTGATCTTGAAAATTTACTTAAACAGGGGTAATACTAAAGACAATATATGAATAAGCAATCGCACTGGGAGAATGTTTAAAACACCATAGAAACCGATTCTGTTAGCTGGTTTCAGGAACATGCCGAAACGTCACTCAAGCTGATTACACACCTACAACCTGATAAATAAGCACATATTCTTGATGTTGGCGGTGGCGCTTCTACCCTCCTAGACGATCTAATACAAAATGAGTATCAAGCAATTTCTGTGCTTGATATCTCCGAGAGCGCCCTAAAGGTCGCGCAACACCGCTTGGGGGATCTTGCTAAAAAAGTGCAGTGGATCGCGCAAGATGTGACTCGACTGAAATTACCCGAGCAAAGTGTTGACGCTTGGCATGATCGAGCCGTTTTTCATTTTTTGACTAAAGAACAAGATCGGCAATATTATGTAGATATAGTAAAGCGAACGGTCAAACATGATGGTCATGTGATCATCTCAACCTTTGCCGAAGATGGCCCTGAAAAATGTAGTGGTCTTATCGTAAATCGCTATAATAACTAGTATCGCCTATCGGCGAGCTAGCTCTAAGCTTTCACATACATGAGTAATCCATTTCATAAAACGAAATGGTAAGCTCATGGCAAGTAGCGAAGGTGATTTTTGATTCTGTTTGGTTCTGCTTTTATCTCGTTTTAACAAGTGTTTAATTGCGAATAATTCTCATTTAATCTACACTCCGTCATCCCTATCAGTCAATGCTGTGAATGAATAACCAGTCCACCAATCAAACCTCTTCATATGTACCTTTTCGCTTTCCAAAGCTGAATCGCTGGAATGTTTCTATTGTGGCGATAGCGTTATTGATGGCGCTACCGGTTTTGGTTGTCGCAAGCTTTTTATTCCTGCCTTTTAATGAAAACTGGACTCATTTATATGACTACTTATTAAAGGATTACATCACTAATTCTTTGATACTTATGCTGGGTGTTTCTGCGGGCGTATTGAGTATGGGTATCACAACTGCCTGGTTGACCAGCATGTGTGAATTTCCGGGTCGTCGCTTCTTTTCCTGGGCATTATTATTACCGCTGGCGATTCCCGCTTATATCATCGCTTACACCTATACCGGCATGCTGGATTTTGCCGGACCATTACAAACACTGCTACGCGAGACCTTTGGCTGGGGCGCCAAAGATTACTGGTTTCCTGAGGTTCGTTCGATCGGCGGTGCAATTATTATGCTGTCGCTGGTGCTCTATCCTTATGTTTATATGATGGCACGAGCGGCATTTCTGGATCAGTCTATCGCGGTGCTTGAAGCCAGTCGCACTTTAGGGAATTCACCATTACAGGGTTTTTATCGCGTCGCGTTGCCGCTTGCGCGACCTGCTATTGTCACTGGCTTATCATTAGCGCTAATGGAGACGCTTGCCGATTACGGTACTGTTCAATATTTCGGTATTTCCACCTTCACCACAGGAATCTTTCGCACCTGGTTCGGTGTGGGTGATGGCGCAACCGCAGCGCAATTAGCGGCTTTATTGCTGGGCTTTGTGTTTGCTTTGTTAATGCTTGAAAAATGGTCACGCAAGCGCGCTAAATTCCATCATTCCACCAATAAATATTCGGCGATTAAGCGCTATCAAATGAAAGGCTGGACAGCAGCATTAGTTGTGTTTGCCTGTTTCATGCCATTGTTGTTGGGTTTTATAGTCCCTGCTTTACAATTACTGGTTTGGACATTTACCACTGCCGAAGAAGTCATCGACGCGTCTTTCTTTGTATTGGTGGGTAATAGCTTGATGCTCGCTGCAATGGCGGCAATTATCGCCGTAAGCATTGCGCTGTTGCTAGGTTACGGCAAACGATTACGCAAAACCAAAGTGATTAACACCAGTGTTAATATTGCCTCAATGGGATATGCCGTTCCCGGAACAGTTATTGCTGTAGGTGTGATGGTTCCCTTTGCCTGGCTGGATAATAGTATCGATAGCTGGATGCGTGAGCACTTTGATATTTCGACTGGATTGTTACTATCCGGGACACTTTTTGCACTTATCTTTGCCTATACTGTACGTTTTCTCGCAGTTTCGATCCAGGCGATTGATTCTGGCCTGGGTAAAATAAAACCCACTATGGATGATGCAGGGCGCTCTCTTGGCTTATCACCTTTTGGCGTTTTACGGCGTATTCATATGCCGATTATGCGTGGCACTGTTTTAACAGCACTGTTACTGGTATTCGTCGATGTGTTAAAAGAATTACCCGCAACACTGATTATGCGCCCCTTTAATTTTAATACCTTGGCCGTCCGCGCTTATGAAATGGCAGCCGATGAACGTTTACCTGATGCCGGAGCACCCGCCTTAATGATTGTTTTAGTAGGAATAATTCCAGTGATATTATTGAGCAATGCCATTAGCCGTTCCCGTGCTGGAAATCAAAAATGAAAATACTCTACGTCGATAATGTTTCAGTCGCTTATGACCAGAACGAGGTAGTTAAGAAAGCGAGTTTTGAGCTGGAGAGAGGTGAAATTGGTTGTTTATTGGGACCTAGTGGTTGCGGCAAAACGACTTTACTACGAGCCATTGCAGGTTTCGAACCGATAACTCACGGCACAATAAAACTGTGTGATGCAACGGTTAGTAATAACGGTTTCACCATGCCACCTGAAAAAAGAAATATTGGCATGGTATTTCAGGATTTTGCGCTATTTCCGCATCTTACGGTTGCTGATAATATTAGCTTTGGTATTCGCCACCTTAGCAAAAAAGACAAGTCAGAACGCGTTAAGCAATTATTAGAATTGATCAATCTGCAAGACTATGGCACACGCTACCCCCATGAATTATCAGGCGGGCAACAACAACGTATAGCACTGGCTCGTGGTTTAGCACCAAAGCCAGATTTACTTTTATTGGACGAGCCATTCTCCAGCATGGATGTCGAACTGCGCGAAGGATTGGCCAGAGAAGTACGTAGTATTCTGAAGCATGAGAACATCACCGCAATCTTAGTCACTCACGATCAAAACGAAGCCTTCGCCATGGCTGATAATATCGGTGTCATAAATCACGGAGAATTACTGCAATGGGGAAGTGGTTACGAGTTATACCATGAACCAGAATCGATATTCGTCGCAGACTTTATTGGCTCTGGGGTGTTTATTGATGGGGAAGTAATAGATGATAATCTGATCAAAACATCACTCGCACCATTAGAAGGAATCGTCCCTGCACAATGCAAACCAGGTTGTAAGGTTAAAGTATTAGTCCGACCTGATGACATCATCCATGATGACTGTAGCCCACGCAAAGCAAAAATTGTTTCTCGCGTATTCAGAGGCGCGAATAATCTATTCACCCTCGAGATGGAAGATGGAACACAGCTGTTATCTCTGGTGCATTCACATCATAATCATGAGGTAGGAGAAGAACTTGGCATAGCCATGGAGTTTGAGCATTTAGTGGTATTTCCCGGATAAAAGGGTAATAAACGAGATTTTAGGTCACCCCCTACTTTGAGGCACTTTTTCGATTTTGCCAATCCATATATCGCGCCGTACCAGAAACTTTGATGCTCGAACCAGCTTCTGGTTGATACTCAACAAATAGATGTGAAGGTGCTCCCATATCTTCACCTTGAAAGACTTCGAAAGAGGAGCTTCCAGACCAGTTTATATCGCGCAGATAGCCAGCAAAGGCAGCTGCGGCAGCACCCGTTGCAGGGTCTTCATATACACCACCAGACGCAAAGGCATTTCTTGAATGAAAAACATTATCTGATGCATTCCACAGTAGATTAATCGTCACCAAGCCTTCTTTTTCCATCAACGCTCTCACACTATCAAAGTCATAGCTCATAGCTTTTAACGTTGAATGCTCTCTCAGAACGATAATCAAATGCTTTGCCCCAGCATTAGCCAGTCGAACCGGAAAATCAGGATTTAGATCATCATGGCTTATGCCAAAAGCAGTTAATATGCTGTCTAAGTATTCGACAGGCGCAGGCTCAGACAAAGTCTGTGGTGATTGAAGCGACATATTAAAAGTACCAGCAGTAGATTTTTCTACCGAAGCACTAATCTGTCCATCATTCAAATACAAATTATAGCGCCCCTCACCATATTCTTTTCCCAATATAAAAGCAGTTGCGATAGTGGCATGGCCACAAAAAGCAACTTCCATTTCAGGTGCAAAATAACGAATCCGCCAGCCGTCTTTGTGTTTATGCAAAAAAGCGGTTTCTGAATATCCGACTTCTTTGGCAATTTTCAACATTTCTTGCGCTTCTGGCATTTCATCACAAATAGCGACACCGGCAGGATTACCACCCTGGTTATTAAGTGAAAATGCAGCAACTTTATTGAGCTTCATCCTAAAGCCTTTTTGTGTTTAAGAGCTACAACATTAGCGGAAAGCTAGAGTAAAAAGCTAATTATACTTAAAGAAGTAGGGGTTCAGGTAATGTGATATTGAAAAAAATGACCAGTTAAAAACCGCATAAAAAGATACTCTGTTCAACGTCAACTAAATATTCCCATTTTTAATAGAAAATATTAATCAGTCAAGGCACCTGATAAACAATAAAACCGTGTACCATCAAAAGGTTTGTTCTCTTTTAACATTCCATGCATTGCCAGCAACATTTTGCGCATAACATCACAGACAGCCTGTAATTTAGTTAAACCGTTATCTTCAATCAAATGTAAATAGAATCCACGAATGTGGGGGTCATGACTTGAGGCACTTAATGCTGACATATAAAGCGCTTCACGGATGTAACGATTTCCCACTTTACCAATGTAGGTGCGTTTTTTCACGCTCGTACCAGACTCAAATGCCCTGGGATATAATCCCGCATGTGCTACCCATTGCTGTGCAGACATATCCATTGCCAGCACACCCAGTTCTCCCAGGAGTTTGATGGCCGTTTTATCAGCAACACCTTTCATACTGGTTAATCGTCGATAGCGTTCTTTTAGGAACTCACACTCTTGAATTAAATGTAATGCATGGCTTATTAGTTTATCAACTTGAGCCTCAATCTGTTTGATGCTCAAATGAATATCACCAATCACAAACTTCGGAGTGCGCCTCGTTCTGCTGAATGCATGTAACTGATTCTTTGCTTTAGTCTTCTCTTTTCCCAAAGAGACTAATCGACGTCCATAAGCCCTGATATCCAAGACTTCACCGACAGCCGATGTCCATTTAACAAAGTCCATACGCTCAACAAACTCAACCAGTACGTTTGCATCAGTGGCATCGGTTTTGTTACGTTGCATCATAGCTTTAGCAAAGTTTTTGGAGGCACGAGGGTTAATGATCATGACTTCGATGTCTTTAGCGTCATCTAATTCCAAGGCTAGATCCAGGTGATAATAGCCTGTCGCTTCTAAGCCAACACGGGTAACCTTATGCTTTCTTAAGTAAGTGATAAGCGCCCTGCGACCGGCATAATCATTGTCAAACTTGCGGCAGACTAACGACTTCCCTTTTTTACGGACAACAACATCCAACGTTTCGTTACTTGTATCAATACCAGCGTTATTCATAAAATTAGCCCTTTCAGCTCAGATAATTTAGACTAGTAATGGGTTTCCCGACCCTATACCAACGCCTACCGACCTTGTGATTCAGGCTCAAGGGTTTTACTCAAAGGCCTCGGATACTCTAAGGAATGGATGAGACCTATCTTTTTACAAGCTCATCATAAAATGGCTTTAGGTGGGAACGGCCTTCCCGATTACTCCGTTAATAATAAAGAACTATCGATAGAATTATTTTATGAAACATCTCTCAATTGATCTTGAGAGTGAACATACAAGGTGGGGGGTGGCTTTATTTACTCATAAAGCTTTTATTTATAGCGGAGCACCTTAATATCTCAATGTAGCTTAACAATAATAATTACTGCTACCCGTGAATTATTCGGGTTAGGTTTAATGTGGCTGGAGTCAATCCTGTGCCTGAATTATAAAATATATGGGTTACTGGCATGGATGTGTATCCTTAAAAACGAATGTTACACATGTAACAATTTAGATTGGGATGAGGCAGTAGAGAAAGTTCAACTCAAAAAGTCACTGAAAAATGTGCCAATCCATAACAATAAATTATAGATATTACAAGTTATTAAAGATTATCTGCCAGCAAAAAAACTGCGTAAAAGTAGGGGGGTGTGGCTCACCCCCGGCTTTTAGGCAATTTTGGAATTATCTGTAAAATATTCTGTTAGAATATAATAACATCTGGTGCATATTCATTTAAACATGGTAATTAGTTGAGCTTAAGTAAAATGTTTATATACATTAACTACTTGAGGAAAAACAAGTAGATTCATTCATTTTTTTACAAACTACAATTACCCAATATTTCTCTCAATATATGCCATATATTGCAAATACATGCTGATATTGGTTCTTGATACTAAAAATGACGTGTAATCATTTTTAAAAAATACTACTTTCAGGTTGATATAGTGGGAAACCAAAAAGCCTACTAATATAAGTAACTGAAAATATAAATAATTCAATATGCACCACGGGTTATAATAGTAAAATTTTCGAGTTCAGGAAGGG
>CAVXCT010000041.1:0-285390 GCA_963760355.1 uncultured Gammaproteobacteria bacterium
ACAGCGTGTAGACCACTCAGTACCGAACCTGAAATTACGCGTGCATCACCTTTTTCAAGCTGACCAGCAACCAATTCATTGGTTGACGCACCCATGCGCGATGAAATCAGGCGTGGTTCTTTAACCATAGGGCCTGCTAACGCAATAATACGATCTACATAGCGTCTTCCAGTCGTCAGCAATTTACCAATCGCGATAACATCCTGATAGTGTAAGTGCCAAACTGTGCGATTATCACTCACGGGTAAAATATTGTGTATGTGTGTACCTACCAATCCGGCAGGGTGTACACCTGAAAACTTTTTAGTGACGACATTGCTTGCTTTAGACTCAGGCAGGGTTGCAGTCTCGTGCTGGCAAACATAAACCTGATTGCTGGTCAGTCTGGAAATTACTTTCAAGCCATCCAGATAGGCATCGGATTTGTAATTGATGATTAATTCCGGATTCGCACTTAAGGGGTCAGTATCAATCGCACGTATGAAAATACCTGCAGGGTCGCTATCCACCTTTGGAGCTTTACTGTATGGGCGGGTGCGAATTGCTGTCCATGCCCCAGCTTCCTGCAAAATTTTGCGAATTTCATCAACAGGCGCAGAATCCAACTCATCGGATGAAAATTTTGGAAACTCTACATGCTCTTCGTTTTCATCAAGCTTAATGATTACAGAACGCAAAGCACGTTTGGCACCACGAGGAATAGCAGTAATCACTCCAGCACCGGGTGAGGTGTAATTAAACCCCGGGTTACTTTTATCGGTGAATAACGGCTGACCGATTTTTACGTGATCGCCAACAGCGACTAGCATTGAAGGCTTGAGTAAATGGTAATCAGTACCAACGACACCGACGGTGGAAATAGGCGGGGAATTAGTCTCAATATCTTCGCTAATAGATTGTACTGGTTCACCGGTAATAGAGATGTCCAGACCTTTCAAAATTTTCATTTAAATAGCATTTCCGACTCAGAAAAAAATCAGAGTCTTTCAATTGTTAAAATTTAAGTATCACAGCCGCGCAAAATAACATCATCAGCATTAAAATTCATGTACTTAAATGTATAAATACTATTTAAATTTATATACTTTACATAAAAAAACTTAAACGTGTTGATAGGGCGCAAGGCTGATTAATCAGAATTATTTATACTGATATTATTAACTAATTGAGTATGTGTAAAAGACTTACAGTTTATAAGAAAATACACTCCCCCCTGTTTAAGGCAGTTTCTTTAATTAAAACGAAAAATGGCCTGCTCTGCATAAATTCTATTAGGTTTTTTTAACCTTGGATTCATCGGTCATTGCAACACACTTTCTTAATTCATTTTTAAAGAGGTGTTGTTTTATGAATTACATCAAACGCAAACCTATTCAGGACAGAAGAAAAAGAGCGTCTCTGGGAAAGGTGGCGCAAAGGTGACTCTATCGCTGAAATTGCTCGTGCTCTATCCCGACAGATTAGAGTGTAAGGCATATTTTACTGTTACTCATGGTGGCTATCAGTCCCCTTCAGCATAAAAGAGCAGAGCGCTCACTTTCACTCAGTGAACGAGAAACAATTTCAAGAGGTTTATGTGTAGGACAGTCACTGCGTTCGATAGCAAAGTCGTTAGGTAGATCGCCATCCACGATCAGTCGTGAAGTTAAACGCAATGGCGGCACAATGATTATCGTGCGCATAAAGCGGATGCAGCGGCAGATAAGCGGGCTCAGCGCCCACAAAGGCCTGTAAACTGGCTAAGATCCCAAGCTTTGCCGGCAAGTTGCCCAGAAACTAAAACTGTTTTGGTCACCTGAACAAATTGCATGTTGGTTGAAGCTCTACATACCCTGAACAATCGGAGATGTGCGATGTATCATGAAACAATCTATCGTAGCCTTTATATTCAAGCGCGAGGCGCATTGAAGAAAGAGTTAATGCAACATCTTCGTCAAAGGCACAAATTGCGCAGAGCTAAATGCTCCAAACAAGAAAAGCGAGGTAAAATACAACGGATTTGGTGTCTATTAGTGAACGCCCGTCAGAAGTGGAAGATCGTGCTGTTCCGGGTCATTGGGAAGGTGATCTAATTGCTGGAAGCAAGAATAGCTATATTGCCACGTTAGTAGAACGACACACGCGCTATGTGATGCTGGTCAAAGTCTGCGGATAAGCGCACAGACACATGTCATATCGGCTCTTAAAGAACCTGCTATCCAGAAAAGTTGCCCGAGGAGCTTTATAAATCACTCACTTGGGATCGTGGTTCTGAAAGAAAAACGTGGAGGAGAAATTAAATTGCAACGATGTCGATGCGTATTTTATGCGTCCCAGTGCTTAGCCATTGGAGCGAGGAAGCCTTAACGGAAATTGACTAACGGTCTTTGGGACAGTATTTTCCCATGGGAACCGATTTATCCGGGCGAATTCGATGCATTAAGAGAATGCAAGTAGCCAGACAACTCAGTGGCGTCAAAGGAAGACAACTTAGAGCGTTCGCAGACGCCGGTTTAGAGTGTTACTGAATGTTCCGTTGCACACCCCCCCAGTTGAAGGCTGTTTTACGTTTTCAAAAACGGAAAACTCACCTCAAAAGTAGGGGGGTGTCATTAACTCTTATTTTAGTTCTGAAAATAACTATTGAAGAACTGCTAAACCAAACTGCTAAAGCATTTGATCAAGCAGTGCTAACGAAAACTATCGAAAGCTAATAAAGTCTAAAACAATCCCTTTAACCTATTCTTGAGCTTGTCCTTAACCTGATCTTCCACGCTTTTAGGTGCTTCAACCGGTGCATTTGGATCTTGACTGGCAGGAGCCTCGGGTTTTTTACCACCTAGTTGATTGAGAATGGTATCGCCAAGTTTGTCGCCGGTTTGTTTTTTTAGTTTTTGTATGGCATCTGCTTTCGCATCCTCAAGTTTTTGTTTGATTTTTTGTTCCTGTACCGCTCTTTCTTTCTCCAGCTTGAGCTTTAAAGCCTGTTTTTCTTCCTCTAGTTTCTCCTTTGCCTGAAGTTTAATTTTCTCCAGATCCTGAGCGGCAAGTGCTTTTACCAGGTCAGCCATATCCAGGGAAAATTTAGGATTAGAAAAAGTCCCGGTGATTCTCAGTGGCGCGAATAAAGGTCTTTTAGGATCTGGGTTATTCGGCCCGATACGCAGTTTCATATCCAGTTGCTGGCTGGCAACATTCGCCGTACCAGTACCCTTGATATTGAAATAGGGTGATTCCATGCTCAAATTATCGGTCGCGAAGACACCATTGGTGGTTTTGAAGTCACCGCTCAATCCGGTAAATTTCACTACCGATTTACCGTCCTGCATTTCCTTCTTTTCAAAGGCTTTAACCGCCAGCGACACTTTTTCAGCAAGGTTAGAATCACGAATCGTGCCATCGCTAAGACCCAATGAGGTCGTGCCATTAAGATTCTTCAGTAAGGCATCGATGCTATTGCCGCGTGAACTCAATTCAGTAATCAACCTGGTTCCACCAGAAACATACTTATCCTGAAACAGGTCAAACAACAAACCTTCAGAACGGATTCCAGCCAGTTCGTGGCGCATATTCATTGTTGGCGTAGCTTGTTTGGCATCGATTGTAATGCGCCCTTTGTAATTACCCGAATACAACTGTGCATTTGCTGGGTCGATGATAATCAAACCCTGTTTCGCATTTACTTTGGCGTTGATATTGCTCATCTTGATTTTATTCACTTGCATATTGCCGATCTTAAAATCACCATCAATATTCAGTTTGCGCAAGGTATCCAGCGGTAATAACTCTTGATTGCCTGCGGACTGGGTAGATGCCGCCGCGCTAGCACCTTTTGCTTCTGGTGCCAGATAATCATCGAGGTTGATGCTATTGATCGTCAGCTGCGTACGAATACTTGGCGCAGCGAAATTAGCAATCGCCAGATTACCCGACAGCTGGCTTTTATCCAGGTTTGCCTTAAGCCCCTGTAAATCAACCTTGTCGGTATCTGCCTTAAGAGCAAACTGCGCCTGCACCTGAGATAGCGCAGCAGGATTCCTGGTTACTGGTGGTTCGATGCCAAATGTTTTCATTACCGTTTTCAGGTTGAAAGTATTGGTTGTAAATTGACCAGAAACTGCCGGTTTAGCCGCCAGAGGCTGCACTTGTACACCACTACCTTTGACTTCCAGACCCGCCAGATTCACCAGTAGATTGGATAAATTAACCGCACCTTGTTTATTCGCCCAGTTCAGATCCAGATTACCACTACCAGATTGAGTCAACTTACCACCGGGAACCAGGCCACCTTCTACCTGACTATTAAGCGTAATCTGCGGTGATTTCACCTGCGAGTTCGCCAGGTCAAGTTGAAGATCGCCAGTGATATTAGTATTCGCCTTGCCGCCTTTAAACAGCTCGCCATTTGCATCGGCAGTCACTTTCAGTCCATTGATAAACAGCAATTGTTTAGCCAGATCAAACTGCGTATTACCGTTTAGCTGTGCGTTTGCCGCACCACCTTTGACATAACCGCCCGTTAGTTTGGTAGTTAACGCCAGATTAGGTACAGATAACTTTTGTGCGCCAAGATTAAGTTGCAGATCGCCGTTAATATTGGTATTGGCTTTACCGCCCTGCAAAATCTCGCCACTGGCATCCGCGACCGCTTTCATGCCATTGATAGATAGCAATTGCTTGCTCATATCAAACTGCGCATTACCGTTTACCTTGGCATTTGCCGCGCCGCCTTTGACATAACCCTCAGCGAGTTTTGCATCCAGCGCCAGATTAGGAATAGACAACTGCTGCGATTTCAGATTGAATTTGGTATCACCCGTAACTAGTGCCTGCAAAGTCCCGCCCGCCAAAGGCTTGCCGTTGATAGTGGTATCAAGTTTCATCCCTGCTATCGTCAGTTGTTGGCCGTTTACATCAAAATCTACATTGCCCGCAACATCGGCTTTAACCGCACCTTGCGGGATTAAATCACCTGTTAGTGTCGATTGCAGGCTAAGTCCAGTTATGTTGATTTTCTGCGGGCTGCCCTTGATGTCACCAGCGATATTCGCATCCAGTGCGCCGTTTGGAATCTGTGCACCAGTGATTGTCGTATGCAGCTTAAGCTTGTCCAGCGAAAAACTCTTATTGTCTTTTCCAAGGTTAACCGTAGTTGTTCCCTCAGCGGCAATCTTCATGGGCGGGCTTTTTTGTTGCATCACCACTGCCAGATCAATCGGCAAAGGCTTACCCGGGCTGAATTTACCCGTTTTCAGGTTTAGCGGAGAAAGCTGAATATCCTGTTTCGCCAGATCATCACGCCAGTGGATGTTTGCGTTTTTAAGACTGACCCCGGCAATCGAAAGATTCTGCAGCATTTCTTCAGCTACTTTGGATGGCTCTTTTTCTGCCTGTTCGGTACTTTCAGGTTTAGCTCCTGTTTTTGCCAGATCATCCCAGTTGCTTGTGCCATCAGCCTTGCGATGCAGGTTTAATTTGAGCCCATCAAGCTCTACTGCATCTGCCTCAATCTGCTTTTTAAGCAACGGCATAAGTTTCACCGAAACCTTGCCCGAATCAATCGTCGCAAACTCGATCTCCAGCAAAACCTTCGGCATTCGCCAGCGAAGTTTTCCCCATCTCCAGCGCCACATCAGGATAGACCGCAAGTTTCAACTCACCATCGATGTTCAAATCACGCCCAGTTTGCTTCTTTACCAGATTGGTAATTTGCTGTTTGTAATCATTGGCATCAAAGGTCGCGACAAAAATTACCAAAGCACCAATAACAATGGCGATTAAAACAATAAAAGTTAGGATGATTTTTTTAAACATAAATAAGGGACTCGGGTATGAATTTTTAGTAGTTTAAGACTGCAGAATAAGTTTGATATTAGCATTTGAAGCGAAAGTTTTCAGGGGTAAGTCAAATCAACATTTCGAAAGAGGAGAATAGCAAGCCTATTTAACAATTTTGAAAAGTTGAGTTGGACACTACCTGAGAATTTACAGCCAAATAGTCTTCTTTCAGACTGGCTCTTAGTGTATTAGTTCAGGAGTAATAGTTCATTGTTTATTGTTAATTAATACAATTTTTAATGAATACTTTGTGAAAAGCGACAACAGTTTTATCTGTCTCGGAAGGGGTTTAGTAACAAATTAATTACTGGAATGGTCCTGCAAAGTATTTTGCAATTGTTTTTCTAGGGGATGATAAAAAGTTTTATGCGCTTACAAGTGCTCTTTTGCTGGAGCATACCCGGTTTCGACCTTCTGATTTGGCGCAGTATAGAGCCTCATCAGCTATTTTAACCAGTTCTGTACTGGTTGTATATTCGCCCGCTTCAAGTGTGGCTACACCTAAACTCACCGTTACAAATGATGCCGTTGGTGACTTCTCATGAGGTAGTGCCGTTTCTACTATTTTTTCACGTATTACCTCAGCGAATTTAGTGGCTATCTTCTCATTGGTTAAAGGCAGAATTACTACAAATTCTTCGCCACCATAACGCGCAAAAAGGTCACCATCACGATTGAAAATATCAGAAACGATTTTAGCGAGAGTAGTTAAACATTCGTCGCCCTCAACATGGCCATAATGATCGTTGTAGAGTTTGAAGTGATCAATGTCGAAAAGGATAATTGAAATAGAAGAATCATGACGAGCAGCACGCTTTATTTCAGCTGTTAAGGTGTCATCAAAACAACGTCGATTAGCTATCCCGGTAAGTCCGTCCTTAATAGATAAACCAAGAAGTTGTTCATTGTTTTCTGAAAGTATCTCCTGAGCAATCATCAGTTGAGACTCTTGTGCTTTTCGTTTTGTAATGTCTCTTACAATACCAGTGAAATGGCGCATTTTCCCAGCTCTAACTTCAGCCACAGATACCTCCATATAAAACTCTTCCCCGTTTTTACGTAGGCCCATTATTTCTCTACTGCTACCAATAAGTTTTGATCTTCCTGCGTTTAAATAACTAGAGAGATTATCACCGTATTGTTCAGCATACATAGGTGGCATCAGTACTTTGATGCTTTGATTAATGACTTCATTTTCGTTGTAGCCGAATATATCTTCAGCAGCTGGGTTGAACGTAAGCACAATGCCATTGCTATCTATCACAATAATCCCATCAACCGCATTTTCAACGATAGCTCTTAAATGCGCTTCACTTTCACTTAGCTGCTCCTTCCTGTGAAAAGCATCAATCAGATTGCCAATTGCATTCCAGATAATATTGAGTTCACTGATTGAATCTTGTGAGTAACCTTTTTTTGAATTAGCCAGTGCTACCATGCCAGTAAGTTGTTGTTTGCCATTGTACTGGGGGATTCCAGCGAAGCTCGTTATCGTTGGATGGCCTGCTGTCAAGCCCATGCTAAATAATTCAGGATCCGGGTTGTTATCAATGACGGTTCGGCCAGTGATCAACGCTCGACCAAAGAGATTTTCTATATCAGTGAAGTTCAGCTCGCCTTTAATGGCTAACTCAAACATGTTTCGACTAGGAATGTCCCAAGCTATATTGGTCATAACCAGCACCTTCAAATAAAGCTGGTTATCTTCATCATATTTTACTTCACCGATCAGACCAAACTCACTTTTACTGAGTTCTAGCAAGGTATTGAGCATGTCGCAGTAAACAGCGCCAGTATCCTGCACAGTCATAAATTTTGATTGCATCGTATGTACAGCATCTTGAATCATCTGTTGCTGCATTAGCTGATTATCACGACTCTCAAGGTCATTGCGCATGATGATTGAAGTTTTCAACAAACTTTGTGAGTACCGAATTGGATGATTTAGGAAGAGGGGTGAGAAAGTCACCCTCGGCAATACGCGAGGTAGCAGTACTCAATTTTTTCAGTGGCAAATGGATGAATCTATTTTGTAGAAATACACCGACCATAACGATTAAAAAACTCGAAGCCAGAACCAGCACTTCCAGATGTTGAAGCTTCTCAACTTTAGGCGCAACCAGTGATTCAACATCCGTTTGAACCTGGATATTTCCCAGTTCCTGTTCTTCATAGATTAAAGGGTGCTTAACTACATTTAATGTGTCTGAGTTTGATAACTCAACTTTTGACAACGGATATAACTGCGTTCCATCCAGTTTTTGAAGGACTACAGCTCGCCATGCAGGGTTTTTTTCAACAACCATATCCAGAGTGGAATGGATTTCTGCTAAATCACCAGACAACATCGACGGAACCACGGTATCAGATAACAGACGTGTCTTTTCTTGTTCATGAGTCAGTAAACTTTTTACCTCGTTATCAATGTAATACGGCAGCCAGAAAAAATGCATGATGATAGCCAGGCTGATCATCACAAACAGAAACGGGAAGTAGTATTTAATGAATTTCATGAAATGAGTAATATGCGTAAATTACTTTACGTAAAAGGACTCCAGCCCCATCTCAAGTAACTCGTCATAATCATTCAGTTTTGCAGCGCCAAGCTTCTTCATCGGAATCTTCTGCAAGAGTTTCATATCAGAATCCGATGCCGCCATTTTCAAAAAGGCATCCTGCACCTGCTGACTAACCTCAGAAAATACGCGAGGGTGAACCGCAATCGGATGAGGAGCAACCTTGGTCGTCTCGTACAAAATTCTTAAGTTATCTTTAACTTCAGGCTTTTGCTGAGAAAACGTTTTCTGTACACCACCGCCTGCAGCAGCCTGACCCAGTAACACGTTAAGGTACACAGAAGTGTGACTTTTTACGTAGTTATATTCAGGCTTAATTTTAAATTTGGTAGCAAATTCGGTACGCGGGATAAGCGCCGCACCTAATGCATTGGGCGCAGGAAACGCAACTACTTCACCATCCAGTTGTTCAACACTAGTAATCGGGCTGTCCTTTTTCACCACGATAACGCCATATAACTTACGGCCAATATCTCGCACAATCGGTTTATAACCCTGACTACCGTTAGCCACAATCAAATGATACGGATTCATATAAGCGAAATCGTATTCGCCGGCATTAAAAGACTTCTCGAATTCAGGAATATCAGGAGAACCAATCAGCTTAAATGAAAAACCAGTCTTCAGCTTCAAGGCGTTTGAGGATAGGTGTCCAAACTTGTTGGGTGCGTCGTGCGTCAAACTGCGGAACCACGCCAACCGTATAAGCTTGTCTCCGCCATCACTAAAGAAGGGATTGAACAAACACCCATAAAAAATATGGTGAGGATTGCACTCAGGCTTTTCTTATTCATTTATTACCTATAGAACGACCATAGAAAATAGTATCTATGTAAATTATTGTTATGATTAGTCTTATTATCCTAAATCAGAATAACCCTCAAATCCAATTCTATTCCAGTTAGCCGATATACGGTATTTTGGGGGGACAAACTTCGTTTAAGTTAGATTGAAAGTCTTTTCAATTAGGATGAAATTAGCCAATTAATTATTCGGCTAACGGCTCACCTAAAAGGGCCAGCTTAAGCTGTTGTCTCGAGCTGTTCGGCTGAATTATCCGTTTTAAAACAACAAAACGTTATGTTCATTTCAGTCTGTCGTAGACAACTTAATAAGAGTCCAAATATACTGGTTTGGGTGTAATTATCAGAGATAATTAAAGTTATGAACCTAAATAATTTTGAGACAGAAATTAATCCGACCATTCTGCAGCGGGGTATAAATTACTTTAACGACCAACTTGTGGAAGATTTGGAGGAAACCGAACCGGGAGTTTGGGAAGCTATCATCGCAGGTACAGATATCTACGATATTGAAGTCGAAGTTAAACAAACAAACCATTCGTGAATGGTATTGCAGTTGTCCTTATGATGGGCCGATCTGCAAGCACGTTGTGGCTACTTTATTAAGTATTCGCGAAATCCAGGATAAAAACACCACAAATTCTAAAACAACAAAAAGTAAACAACCGACTCAGCAGGCTCAACTTAACAACATATTTGAAAAAGCTAGCCGTGAAGAATTGAACGACTATTTACGCCAACTGATCAGCGCCGATAAAACCTTATTGAATAAAACTTTGCTGCACTTTCAGAATTATACGGGTAAAGAAGTGACTGCCAAAAATTACCTAAGCCAATTTAACGCAATCATTAAAAAGCATTCCTCTCGTGGGTATATCGATTACCGTTCTGCAAGAGGGTTTACCAGAGAAACCCACGAACTCATCGAAACTCTAAAAGCACCGCATATCTCTGCAAAAGTGCGCGTAGACAGTTGCTTTGAAATCCTGACATGCATGATGAACAAAGTAGCAGACGCGATAGATGATTCAAGCGGAGATTTAGCAGAAATATCAGACCATCTGGCAAACATGCTGGAGAATACTTTCCCTCAATTGACCGTAGAGCAGCAACAATATTGCTTTAAACAAGTGCTATTCTGGATATTTAAAAGTGATTTAGATGATTATGGCCTGGATCAGTATTTTGATTATCTACCTCCACAATGGGCTAATAACAATCCAGATTTTCGGGATCTCTATCTGCAGGCTCTGGATAACATGGATACAATTCCAGAAGACTCATGGAGAGGAGAGGACATAAACAAGAAGAAATACAATCTCTTTTTGGACTGGGGGAAAAAAGATAAGGCTGAAGAATTCGCATTAAGTAAAATAGAAACTCCCTATTTCCGCAAAATATTCGTGGATAAAGCGATAAAAAACAAAGACTTTGAAACTGCCCGCTCGTTAATCGATACAGGCATCAAAGTAGCCATAAAACGAAAGCACCCCGGCACGGTAGCAGAATGGCGAGAAACCTTGTTAGAAATCGCAAAAAAGACCAATGATGTTGATGGTATTCGACAGGAGATAATGAAAATACTGGAGAGTTCGTGGTTCGAAATCAAACTCTACCGTCAATTAAAAGCAAGCTATCAAGCGGATGAATGGCAAACAGTACAGGCAGATTATGCTAAAAAAATAACAGCCAGGTATAACGATTCTATTGTTCAAGCAGAAATACATGCCGAAGAAAATCAACTCCGGGAATTATTCGACTTAATCCAGCAAGATGAATACAGGGCGGCTAGCCTATTTAGAATGTACCTGACAAAACTCAGCAAAGAGTTTCCGGAAGAAAGCGCCAACTTTTATGCGATTATTATTCATCACGATCTAAAACAAACCCATCGAAAAGTCTACGAACAAGCCGCCAGGGATATCAAAGCACTGCAAAAAATACCGATGGGAAAGGCAATCGCCACACAGCTCATCAAAGAAGCCTCAGCGCAATACAAAAACCGCCCCGCAATGCTAAATATTTTCAAATCCAATTTTGGGGAAATTAACTAACAGAGGCCTTTCATGCAAAGGTTTCTAGGAGCAAAATCATGGATTACTACGACCCATCAAAAAATATAAACCCAGACAATTGGCTTGCAATGGACGAGTCTGAAAGGCAAGCACTCATAGAAGAATACGTGCTAACAGATGAGCAAGGTCTCGGTGAAGTAAGTCCCACATTACATGCAGCAGTACACGCTATGGTTGAAACTCAACTTGCAATGGGCGAAAAAGAAACATTAGATGCCTACAATCGACTAATTCGACAAGGTTTAAAGAGACACGATACCCTGCATGCACTTGGCGCAGTTATCATTGAAGGCATACATCAAAGTATGCAAGAAGACATGAATGATGAAAGTGCAGACGTGACTATACGTTATAAAAGCCGTCTTAGAAAATTAACCGCTAAAAAGTGGCTGAAAGGCAAATATTAAACAGTTATCAACTGATGATTTACGAGATACCTTTTTGTTTGCAGCTATAGAAAAGTAACCAGCCGAGGCATAGCCTGGACCATGTTGGAGCAGTACGACGACTACCCGAAGGGCGTGGTAAAAACCACGCAAAAGCAGGGGGGTGGCTTTTCTAGGCTTACCAAAAGCCAGAAATGGCAAGCCAAATAATCGAATTATCCGTTTCAACAAAACGAAACGGTAAGTTCGCTAAAGTCCGTCGTAGATTCCGCAAGGAATCGTCGACGTACAGTGATCGATCAACAACAGAAGAAGTTAAGTCTCATAAGGTTTTAGCTAAACGCTTACCAAAAGCCAGAAATGGCAAGCCAAATAATCGAATTATCCGTTTCAACAAAACGAAACGGTAAGTTCGCTAAAGTCCGTCGTAGATTCCGCAAGGAATCGTCGACGTACAGTGATCGATCAACAACAGAAGAAGTTAAGTCTCATAAGGTTTTAGCTAAACGCTTACCAGAAGCCAGAAATGGCAAGCCAAATAATTATTCGGCTAACGCCTCACCCTTCGGGTCGTCGTCACTTCGTTCCAACGTTGTCTCGCTTACTCGGCTGAATTATCCGTTTCAACAAAACGAAACGGTAAGTTCGCTAAAGTCCGTCGTAGATTCCGCAAGGAATCGTCGACGTACAGTGATCGATCAACAACAGAAGAAGTTAAGTCTCATAAGGTTTTAGCTAAACGCTTGCCAAAAGCCAGAAATGACAGGTCAAATAAGTAGAATTAATTTAAAAGCTATCACGTAATAGCAATATTAAATCCTAACTAATAGGGGTCAGATAATGGCAAACTTAAGTATAAGAAAGTTAGACGATAAGGTTGTAGAAAAATTGCGTAATCGTGCATCCCAGCATGGAATTTCCATGGAGGAAGAGGTACGTCGTATTATAGAACAAGAAGTGTCCAATCCAACTCGTTTAGGTGACATAGCCATACAGTATTTTGGTAAAGAGCAGGGTCAGGACTTGCAAATCCCGGATCATAAACCTCACCAACCATTACAACTGTAGGAATGGTTGTCATTTCATATTCTTTTTTATAGTCCTGATAATCCGTTGTGAATACTTTTCAACCACATGCTCGATTAAATAGATATTGTTAGCCAGCACATCGACATCGTATTTGCGCTCTTGCAATACCGACATCAGAACTTTCAGCCCTTCACTGTTTTTACCAAACTCACCTTTCTCATACGCGTCCATAATCTTGCGCAAGCCTTTATCCTGAGGGCTTAGTTCAAAAGTAATCGATTCATCCTGTTTATCAAAATATCTGGTAACTGCGATTCTAACCAGCGGCATAATCACAGCAACAGCAATAGAAGCACCCGCAATCACCAGTTCAATCGAGCCTTTTTGCACTTCAACGATTTCAGGTCTTTTCTCACGATTTTTAGTTAACGCGGTATATCGATTAAAAGGGCGTGATTTTTCGCCAAAGAATTTTTCTGCACGTTCCTGTTCACCACTCTCAACCAATTCAGAAAACTCAATCAACTGGCTCAGGTCAGTAGAAATCCAGCCCAGTTCATAGAGGTTAGCCAGCTCGCTACCGAAATAGATTCTTATTTTGAAATTGTCCATATTTGTCATTATTGAAGAAAGATTGTTTCGTAGCGTAGCTACGAGTTACCTTTTTGTCTACAGCAACAAAAAATTGTCAGGAACAATTTTTCACGTAGCCCCGATAGGGGTGAGGCACATGGACGTGCCGAATAAAAACGTAACCCAGCTGAGCGAAGCGAAACAACAGCTTTAGCTGACCCGTTAGGGTGAGACGCAGTCGAATCAAAAATGCCGTTAATTTTACAACATTATAGTTTTGAGTTGAGTGAGGAAATAAAGGGGCTGAAGGGAACTCGCTCTGCTCAAACAACCTTCATCCTGGCCCATTATTTCTTGAGATTTTCACTGGTTTTGAATGAGTTCGGATTTAGATATTTAATGATAAAAAAGTGCCTTGCTCTGCATAAATTCTATTTACGTTTTCAAAAGACAAAAACGAGCCGAGATTTATCGAGACAAAAGCATTGTTGTTTAATGCTGACCCAAAGGGAAGGCACAGCCGCATAAATATCATTCCGCGAAGCATAAGTTCTTTTTGTCATTTCAAAAAACGAAATGAAAAATCACTTCGCGAAGCATAAATTCTATTAACGTTTTTAAAGTGCAAAAACGAAATATCATTCAAAAGTAGGGGGGTGTGTTTTTATAAATAAATTGTCTTAAATAACGACTTGCTCAGCGGAAAAATGCGAGCGCGAGCGAGTAGTTTTTCCGATGCGGCAACTTAGCTTCTTTCATTTGCACGGTCATCTAGTATGAAGTTTCTAAGTGATCTTTCACTGCGCATTACATATAAAATATATACTTTATCTTTTTCTACTCTATAAAATATGCGGCACGGATTTACAATTAGTTCAAGGTAACGAGAATTTTCGAGTTCAGGTGGCTTTCGACCTGATTTAGGAAACCGCTCAAGTCTCTCTATTTTTGAAAAAACTTTTTGTACAAATCTGTTAGCAGCAGTAACTTTATCAAGAGCGATGAATTCAGCAATTTCATTTAAGTCTTGTAACGCTGGTTCTGTCCAAACTATTTGAGCCATTTACTCATTTTTGTTTTTGCTTCTGTTTGTGTAAAAGTGCGGTTTTCTAAAATTGCAGTTTCACCACGAGCAATACCTTCTAAAATTTGCATTCTATTTTGTGTAAGTTCGTAGTCATTAACATCGACTAGGTATGCTGAGGGCTGTCCATGCTCTGTAATAAGGACAGGTTCTTTAGATTCATGAAGCTCAGCAAGTATTTTAGTTGCATGACGCTTTAGTGTAGTTACAAGTTCTGTTTTCATAAGAGTATCACTATAGTATCACTACAATAAATTTACAACTCATGTTTAAAAAGCTAAAAATAATGGGACTTGATCAGAGCAGGAAGATACACGAATTTAGCTTTATATGCGTGGAATTTACAGGAAAGTTCTTGTTTAACTTTAGAAATTGTGGATGAAAATTATTATGGATAATTTATTTATTTTGAAAAAGTGCCAAGCCGAGTGAAACGAGACAATGTTGGAGCTATGCGACGACTACCCGAAGGGCGTGGTAAAAACCACTAGCTAATGCATAAATTCCAAGGTACGTTTTTAAATAAACAAAAACGAGATTGTCATTCAAAAGTAGGGGGGTGTCAAATTGCATCTAATTAGATTCAATTTGCCAATCTTCTAGCCGCAACCCGGGAATTCTAGAAAACTCACCCGTATTATTGCTTACGAGTACAGCATCGTGTGCTTTGGCAATAGCAGCAATCAATAGGTCATTGGGACCAATGATATTACCTTGCGATGTCAGATCAGCACGAATTAATCCATACTCAGCCGCGCACGCATCGTCAAAAGGCAAACTAGAAAGTGGCTCAAAAAAGCGTTGCAACAGTTGCAGGTTTGCTTCAACATTTTTGCTGCGTCTCGCACCAGACAGTAATTCTCCTTTTACAACACTACACAGATAGAGTTCGGCGGGTGAGTATTGGCGAAAACGTTTTTCAACCTGTGTATGGCGTTTATTTAATAGATGAATACACGTGTTGGTATCTAACAGGTACATTATTTAGTTAAAATCCACACGCTTTTCATAATCGCCTTGATCCGGGCGTTCAAGTGCCTCACCGTTCCATGAGCCAAATAAATCAAAATAGCCTTCCGGCCATTCAACGCTGACTTCACGCTTGACCAATGTCGCGAGATATTTAGACACAGACATATGTTTATGCTCGGCGATTACTTTTATTTTTTCAGCCACTTGATCTGGTATGTAAAAATGTAATTGTGCCATAATAACTCCACATATATTTGCTATATGTGTCATTGTTCCAGAATCAATACAAACAGTCAAGAAGTGAGTCAAATGCAGACCATAACAGCTTAATAATAAAATATTTTTTGTTGCTCTATAGGTGTTTTAGTTCTAAGTGGGCTTTGCCTGCTTTTTGTTATCTTTTTGTGAAAAAGTGCCCCAAAGTGGCTTTTCTAGGCTTACCAAAAGCCAGAAAAGTCCGTCGTAGATTCCGCAAGGAATCGTCGACGTACAATGGTCGATCAACCTCTGACTGTTTTCAGACTCAAATGATTTGAAGTGTTGCGCTTACCAAAAGCCAGAAATGGCAAGCCAAATAATTATTCGGCTAACGCCTCACCCTTCGGGTCGTCGTCACTTCGTTCCAACGTTGTCTCGCTTACTCGGCTGAATTAACCGTTTTAAACATCAAAACGGTAAGTTCACTAAAGTCCGTCGTAGATTCCGCAAGGAATCGTCGACGTACAATGTTAGCACTTGGGATATTACTAACTATTACTCAGAAGCTTTTTCGTAGCAAAAGCTACGAGTTACTTTGTTGTCTGCGTCAGCAACAAAGTAACCCAGGAGGCGATAGCCGAGACAACGTAGGAAAGTGACGACGACCTTAGTGAGACGTATCAAAAATGCCGTTATTTTAAAACATCATAATTTTAATTTCAGAGGGGAAATAATGGGACTGAAGGGAACTCGCTCTTCCGCTCAAACAACCTTCATCCTGGCCCATTATTTCTTGAAATGGTCGATGAATTCCATTGTGTCGAAAAATTGCTAATAAAAAGGCACACCCCCCCACTTTTGAATGATATTTATGCGGCTACGCCTTTCCTTCGGATCAACTTTAAACAACAAAGTTGTTGTCTCACGTTGTTCGGCTCGTTTTTGTTGTTTTAAAACGTAAATAGAATTTATGCTTTGCGAAGCTGTTTTTTGAATAATTGCCCAGTATTAGGGCGAGCACATGGACGTGCCGTTGGAGCTTTGCCGAAGGTTTCCTAATTATCCGATAGCCAAGCTACTAAATAGTATAGATATATTATTCCATAGGAGTATTTAGAGCATTATACTAACAAGGATAAATGACGGTCTTCTTGATGGTCTTTTATGGTTCTTTATTAACACTAGGTAACATTATGGCTCTTACCCATACATCAGACAAAAATAAGAAAGGAGTTACTGCAATAACAAAAAAGGCTCCTATAAATGACCAAAGGTTAGTTGCATTTAAACACTGGTTAGCCACTAAAGCTAATATAACAATTACAAACGATGCTCAATATCAAGATTGCTATAAGAGTATCGGAAAACCTACTAAAAAAGAAATATGGGAAAAGTTGCAGGAAGTTGATAGAAAACTTTTTAGTGCTGGTGATCTAAGTTTTTTTAGAAAGCAAAATATTATCAACTTTAAAGTTGGCCCTGGTAGGAACAGATCTTTAAAGTTTTAATTCAAACCAGGAGTTTTTGAAAAATATAAAATTTCTTGTTCCAGTGCACAAGGAAATGGCAAAGCAATTCACGCCTCATAATAATAGCTTAATTGGGGAGAACTTTAGATTAGGTTGGGTGTTCTAAAAGGAAACTTAGTTGCTATGCAGAATTTAATAGACTACGGTAGAACAGATATAGACTTTTATAAGATTGCCGAAGAAAATTATTATATGGACTTTTTAGTTTAGTAATTTAAATCTTTAATTACTTAGCTCATCAAAATCACTTTCTGCAAAGTGATATCTAAACCTGTTTTATGCTTAATGTGAAAAAGTACCTAAAAGTAGGGGGGTGACTAAAAAAGAAATTAAGGATGTTTAAATATTTGTTACAATTATTATTCTTCTTTTTATTTCTTCTTTTTGCTATCAGTATCAGAAGCATTGTTAGAACTCATGAAGTTATCCTGCATTTTTTTCCAAATATCCATATTCTTTTTTGTACTACTTGTCCAAAAGTCCATTGGGTTATAGTTAGTAAATTCCTTGAAGCGCTCCTGCATTAAACTTTGTTGTTCCTGAAAGAAGTTAAGATTCTTATCCATAAAATGCATAAATCCTTCGCGAGAGGTTTCACCGTTATAACGTATGAAGTTAATTAAATTTTCTGTAGTGAATAATGGTTCTTTATTAGATTCCTGTTCGAGAATAATTTGTAATAAGATATTACGTGTGACTTCCTCTTGCGTATTACTGTCTATCACTTTGATAGGGATGCCGCTTTCAATCATATTCTTAATTTCTAGCAAATTGATGTAACAGCTATTTTCTGTGTCATAAATACGTCTGTTTGGATATTTTTTTATAATTCTAACGTCAGAATCCATGTTGTTATCTCATTAACTTTTCTAGGCCTTATCAGCTAAATCACCAATGATTTTAATTATACATTATCTACTGATTTTCTTTATACCCAAATCCACATATAGATAAACCAATAATCTTAAATCTTAATTCTCAAATCTTAAAACCTGACTTTTACCCATCAGCCGAAAACGACTGGGTACTTTTAAATTACATGACACCAACACTCACTTATTAGGTAAATATACTCCCAAACAAGCTAATTTGGTTTTTCTAAGTACAGTCAAAAGTCGATTCGATGTTGTGGGTGAAAAAGTGCCTGAAAGTAGGGGGGTGTGTTTAATGTGCTTTTTATAGAAGATATAATGCTAAGAGCTGGTGGTAATTTGTCAATAATCATAACAAGTTAGATTTGGAGTATATAGAATGAGTGATGTTATCCACTTGAATAATTTATTTAGTGAAGTTTTGCTGAATCCGGCAGAAAATGGTGCAAGTGATTTATATATTGTATCTGGATATGCGTCATCTGCGATGGTTTTTCATCATTCTGAGAAGCTTAGAAATCAAAATACAGACATAAAAATTCATTTAATTATTGGTATGACAAGCAGAGATGGTTTGTCGGTAACAAATCATCGTGGATTTCTTGAATTGGTAGAAACAAGCTTATCTGATCGATTTGAATGTAGGTATTTAATAAATAATCCCCCAGTCCATTCTAAAATTTACTCATGGGTTCGTGGTGAAGAACCAGTAAAGGCATTCATGGGTTCTGCAAATTATTCACAACAAGCATTTATTGGTAACTCTCAAAGAGAAGTTACAACAGAATGTAATCCATCATCTGCATATGATTATTATCAATCTTTACTTGGTGAGACAATTTATTGCAACCATATTGATGCGGATCAAGTGATAGACCTCTATACTGATAATGATAGAGCTACGGGCACCAATAGTAATGTAGTACAGGAAGGGAATGCTGATAATGTACAAACTTATGGTTTAGATCATGTCACCATTTCTTTGATTAATAACTCTGGGGAAATATCTAGGAGATCAGGATTGAATTGGGGACAAAGAGTTAATAGGGAGCCAAATCAGGCCTATATACCTTTAAAAGTTGGGGTCCATAGAACAGACTTTTTTCCACTTAGGGGTCAGCACTTTACTGTACAAACAGATGATGGAAAAATATTTGTTTGTACGAGAGCTCAGGAAAATGGCAAAGCGATTCACACTCCCCACAATAATAGCTTAATTGGTCAATATTTTAGGTCTAGATTGGGTGTTGCAAGTGGTGCCTTAGTGACTATGCAGAATTTAGCAGATTACGGTAGAACAGATTTAGACTTTTATAAAATAGATGAAGAAAATTATTACATGGATTTTTCAGTTTAGTAATTACAGATTTCAATATACTAGCTTATCAAAATCACTTTCTGCAAAGTGATCTCTATGCCTGTTTTATTGTGAAAAAGTGCCTAAAAGTAAGGGGGTGTGTTTTTGATTTAATAACTATCATTTTTTTATAAGTGCATCTTTTAATAGAGAGTAACTTACAGAGAAAGGTCTTGCTGAGGAACGCCCACCTTTGTGCCCTGGAATTTTTCTTACGTCCCATACCTGATCGTTTTTTATAGGAGAAATAGCAAATACCAAATAATAGTCCTGGCTTGGAGTGTTGGGTAATCTTTATCAATTAACTCTTGTTTGCTCATTAGAGTAGGTGTCTCACCTGTTATTTTCCAAAGGTCTCCTGTTTCAAGTCCTGCTTCACCATGTAGCAATAAATACTGAGCTTTCATTTCTGATTCGCTGTATTTTTCTAAGCCATTCTTTTTATCAATTCTAATATTATATAGACCAGATTTTTCAATCCAGCTATATTGCTTTTTATTGAAGTAGCCAACTAGAACGGTCATATCTTTTTGAGGTGGTGTTAGTCGATAACCTGAAATTTGCTCCGGTAGTAAGTCATATAAGGCATGCATCTCACGTACTTTAGGGTCACTTTCACCATGTACTTTATATTCATGATAGGAAATCGTCTCACGCTGTGAAGCACGATTACAAAAATGATCAATTATGTTGCGGATAAAATCACTTACTGCTTCCAGCCCATCTCCATTATTCGAAGGTGAAATAGGGAATGCACCTAAACCCGGGATAATTTCATGAAAACCTCGACGCTCATATGTTTTAGTGCCGGGATAAAGCACATAAGCACCAACTGTTCTTCGAATGGCATCTTTGTAAGCATGCATTTTTAAGAGATCAGCGCGTTTGTATTTCCCTTCTTTTTGCATTTCCTTTTCATTCGTGAGTTCGTCTTCTCCCGAGTCACTTTCATCTTCTGAGATAAGGTACTCTAAACCTTCAACTCTATATTTGGCATCAAAATGCACATGAACAATAAGCTCTTGTTCTTCTGCTTGTTCTTCGCTGAATGCTTTCGGCCATATAGTAAGAGTGTAATCAGGGCGCATTTGCTGTGTCCAGCTTCCAGCATTTGGATAGTCTGTGGGTTTGAATGTTCTATTGTAACTAAACTTGATTTTAAGCTCACGAGCCTTATGTGTGTAAACGCCGTTGATTGCTGTATGTCGACCTGCTAAAAGTTGTAAACCAAGCCCATCACTAGTTTCTTTAATTAATGATTTTGTCTCTTTTGGGTCAACGTCAAAAATATCTTCAATCAGACGAAGTAATTTAAAAAATAACCAATATTCATACAATGTAGCTACATCACGTTTTCCTACATGATAAGACTCATCATCCAAGGCACTCCATATTAACTTCGCTGCAAGGTCATACATCAACCAAACCCTCAACACTTCTCGGTAACCTGATTTTCGCTGAAGCACTGGGCTATTTAATGGAAGTGAATTTGCCTGTTGTACTTCTCGAAACAAACTGTGATTCAAATAATCCGAGAAACGAGATTCAAGCGCTTTAGCTTCATGGTAAATATGTGGGAGTTTCAAAGGGTCAGGTTGATTGCTTTCAATATGCTGGCAGATAAAACCACAAAAACGTTCAAACTCTTTTAAAGCGTGTTTAACAAATCTGTTTTCAGGATTGTCTACGCTATCAATTTTTGTTTCTGTGGTAAGTCGTGATGGAACAGACTCCATTTTTGAACGCAAGGGATGTGATCGGGGCAGGTTAATTCGTTCACTTCGCGAAGCCATTTGACGCATTTGATTCGATCCAATGCGTCGAGCACGGCGAATATCAGTTTCTTCGGAGTGGTGAGTCCATGCAGTCACAGGCATTGAAATAATACGGTTCACTGCATTGCGAAAATCATCGGAATCAACAATAGATTGAACAAAGGCAAAGCGCTGATAGAGTGTTTCCGAATCACCTTCGTAATCCACTGTAAATTTCTGGGTTACGGGTGATGAATGCAACATCAGTAATTCAGTACATTCCGCAGTAATATCCTCAAGCATCTTGCGATATTCACTTCGGTATTCAGCCTTAATTGACCGGACTTCTACAGCAAGCTCAAAATTCTCATCATTTTCTGCATTAAAAGCAGTAAGAGCTAATCTGCCGACATAAATATTAGGTGTTATACGTCCACGATTTTTGTTTTTGCGTGAAGGATGAATTATCTTGGGAATTTCTTTCAGCTCATAACCTTCTGGCAGTTCATATTCATATGAATAGCCTTCTAAAAGCTGAATCGGCTCTTCACCGTTTAGATGAGCAGTATCCTGAGTAAGTTCTAGCAATGTATTATTTTCAACACTACTTTCGGCAATGATGATTAAGGACTGATCATGTTTCAGTTCAATCGCAACTTCTACTTTGCTAGAAGGGTCTAGCATTCCTTATGCCTCTGCAAAACTCGTAAATCCGTCAGCAACTACTCTAGTGTGCATTCGATGAAGTTTTTCATATGAAAGAGGATACTTAACAGATGTTTGTCTGATTTATCATCATTTACCAGGAATGGTGTATTTGTTGGATCATTCAAGGCAAAGACTTCCCAATGCTTTTAAGATTTTCTCTATCTTGTTTCGTGACCCATGAAGTTTTGGCAATAATTTTTGTATTATGGCCGCATCAATTACTTCATTTTCACTCATTTCATTATCTGCAATGTCCGAACAGATTGAAACGAAACGGCTAATTTCAGAAGCAGTTCGATAGCCAAATTCAGCTCCGGCTTCTTGTAACTTTGTAAAGAATGGCATCAGCTCATTTCCTAAGTTATCAGTGAAGTAGTCTTTCTCTTTTGCTTTAGCTACAAAGCTCTCACCCATCGAAGCACCATGTCCGCGAAGTGAGTCCATATTGAGTTGTTTTGGATCTACTAAAATAAGACTCCATTTCATCATCAGAAACTCTAAATTCAATCACATTGGCACGATCAAGCACCTTAGGGCTAAACATATAAGTGGTTTCATCAATATTAACAGTACCGATAATAAATAAGTTTTCAGGCAAAGTTATTTTTGCTGGTACATCGCAGTTTTCCCATGCAGTACCCACCGTATCTGGTCGAAGTGAGATGCTTCTGTCCGTTGATTCCATTGCAGATAAAAAATCAGCGAAATAGCGTTCTACATGAGACATATTCATCTCATCAAGTATCAAGAAATAGGGTCTGTCAGGGTCTTTGACTGCTTTAAGGATAAGATCAAGTACGCCAGAGTCTGGTTTTACATATTTACCCTCATCAAGTGCATTTGGGAAGCCTAATAGTGGTTCACGATTTGTCCAGTCTGATCCTACTGCCACTATGCAATGATTGATCGGTTGAGATTCTGTGACCCATAAAGAGAATGCTTCTGCTAATTTGGTTTTTCCCGAACCAGATAGCCCCGTTAGAATTACAAAAGGTTTGGTTTGTCAATGAAGAAACAAAATTTAAAACATGGTTTTTTGATAAAGCTAGATTTGCTTTTTTTAAGCTGTCAGTAAAAGCTTGAATAGAAAATCTTACTGAAGATTGTATGTTCATATTTGCTTAGCTTTTTGTATTTAAGGTCTGTATTTTTCATTATATTTCTGTATATTTTCAGGGTCACTAAAAAACTCATCTAAGGAATTTGATATAATTTTTAGAACCTAAAATAGCCTCTGGAGCTCCTCTGCTTGTAGCTTGGCTGTAATTAAACCAGTCTTTATTTGATGGGTTTCTTACTAGTTCGTAGTTTTTGCTGAATTGATTCTTCAATGTTATTCACATCTATTAAAAACAGTGAATTATTAAAATAAGAATTATTCCAAAAAGTAAGTGTCTTCTAGTGTTATCAATCCATCATATGATCTTTTATAGTTTGGCTCTTTTGATACCATTCTACGAAGCTATTTTGAATGAAATTGTCATTATGAGTCTCAATTGTGGGAATTGAAGTTGGCGTACTATTCTTGTTTTCTATAATGTTTTTTAAAGCTATTACTTTTTCGTTTCCAGTGAACTTTGCAATAGCTTGATTAGGAAAATGATTAGCTCCTACGTAAGGTATATCGTAAAAAATTTCAGAGAATTCTTTATGAATTTTTGTTCTTTTGGAGGAATTGAGTGTGATAAAACTTTTATAGGTTTTATATCTATCTTAAAGTTTCTAGGTTTTTTACGTCATATCCTTTGTCATAAGGTGTTTTAACTATTTTTCCATAACCTGCGAGCCCTTGTTCCCAAGTGATAACTGATCTATCACCTCCAAAATATATAAATACTAGATCACCGATATGTATTTCATTTTCAAAGTTATATATATCTATATGGGAAAAGACTTCGTTACGTAAAATTTTATCAATATTTTCACTATTAGTGATTTTTACAATAAATGCTTTATCTTCCATTAGAAATTTCATAAAATTTATAGTCTTAATTTTAACATAACTACCATGTAAAGTAGTTGTTAAAAGTTAGTTTAAGCACATCATATGTTCTTGTATCGCTCTTCAATTGATTCGTATTCAATGTCAGCCAATGTTTTTAATATTGCTTCAAAAATAATTTGAGCCATAGCTGGTGAAACTGCCATACCTATTTGTCTTCTAACACTTTCTTTTTTTCCTAGGAATATGAAGTCATCTGGAAATGTTTGTATTCTAGCTCTTTCTCTATTTGTTAGTGCTCGTGGCTCTGAATAATGATATCCATGTGTTCCACCACCGCCACTTCCTGTAATTGTAGTTGAAGGTTTATCAGGGTGAAGCTTACGATAAATTTGACTAAGTTTAGCTCCTTTTACATTTAACCGTAAATGCTCAGGCAATTCGGTTTGCCAAATGTTTTTCCCAGGTTTAATGTGGCCTAGTCTTTCAATTACAGTTTTAGATTGTTTAGTAAGTTCATTATTTTCAGCATCTGAACTTATTGGATTATCTTCGAATGTACTTTTAACAGATTTATAGTTTTTAATGTGAGTTGGTTCAGGAACCTTATATTTTTTATTTAATGATTTTTTGATTCCAACTATGATTACTCGATGACGAGTTTGTGGAATCCCGTATTCTTCAAATTTATATTTATGAGCGGTTAGTTCATAGCCATCATCGCCAGCATTTTTTAAGTCATGAATGATTTGTTTGAATGCTCTACCTTCGTTTGCGCTAGTTAAGCCACCCACGTTTTCAGCAATAAAAAAGTCAGGATTATATTTATCGAGAACTTTTATACCATAAGTGTAGAGAGGGCCGAATTTACCATCAAAGCCTTTAGTTTCTCCGACGATACTAAAATCATTACACGGAAAACCATAAGCAAAACAATCAATCTTACCAAGCTCATCAATTTTTAAAGTTTTCACGTCTTCACATACAACGTTAGCTTCAGGAAAATTTAATTCATATGTATCACATGTTTCTTGATGATAATCATTGGCCCATTCATGTTCTATTTTATAAATAATATTGTTCTTTAGATCTTTGACTTCAGTATTTTTTGCACCTAAAGCAATACCGCCTGGCCCACAAAATAATTCTCCTAACTTATATGTTTTTTCTTTCACGTTTAGTTAAAACCCCAATTTCAAGGAGTTGAAGCTTAGCATTTTTATAGCTTTGAATTGAAGCTTTCATCTACTCATATATTTCTTTCACAAAACTGCTAAAAACTAGTTGTTAAATATTTACCGTAAAAGAGTGACCAATTGATCCGTAGATTGGGTCTATCGCTTTCAGTGTTATAAACTGACTGTTAACATCGTAAACACATATGGATTTTGTAGATAAACAAACCCGATCTCGGATGATGGCAAATATTAAAGGCAAGAATACAAAGCCTGAGATTACAGTGCGTTCACTACTTCATCGTCAGGGATTTCGTTTTCGACTTCATGACAAGTCTTTACCGGGTAAGCCTGATATTGTTTTAAAAAAGTATCATGCAGTTATATTTGTACATGGATGTTTTTGGCACAGGCATGAAAACTGTAAGTTCTCTAGCAATCCAAAACAAAACATTAAATATTGGAAGAAAAAGTTTAGTGGTAATGTACGTCGTGATAGTGAAGTTTACTTTCAATTAAAAACGCTTGGGTGGCGGACAGCTATTATCTGGGAATGTGGAACTCGGGATAAGTCGAATATTCAAATTCATATTGAATACACTGGGTGCTGGATTAAATCGGATAGTGAATATATTGAATTACCAGATAGAGCTTTTGAAATAGAATAAAAAAGTCCCAAGCCGAACACAGTGAGACAACGTTGGAGCACAGCGACGACGACCCGCAGGGCATGGTTTTCATTAAGCTAAATAAAAAACCATGTAAAAGTATGGGGGTGGCTTTCTTAGGCTTACCAAAAGCCAGGAATGACAAGTCAAATAATTATTCGGTTAACGCCTCACCCTTCGGGTCGTCGTCACTTCGTTCCAACGTTGTCTCGCTTACTCGGCTGAATTATCCATTTCAAAAAACGAAACGGTAAGTTCGCTAAAGTCCGTCGTAGATTCCGTAAGGAATCGTCAACTTACAATGGCCGATTTCAATAAATCAGCTTGAATATTATCTTTGTTTTGCTTTTTCTAGCAATTCTAGTCCTCGTTCGGTTTTGTTTTTACCGCGTTCTACGCGAGCCAAATAACGAGTTTCCAGATCAAATTCTGTGAGCATTAATGTTGTCATTTCATCGAGTAGCTTATTGACGGTCATTCCTTTATTTTTCGCAAGCTTCTTTAATCGCTGATGTTTTTCATCTGTTAAGCTTAGTGTTAGGACGGTCATGCCGAATACTCCCTCATAACGAAATTTGTTCTGTAGTAATATCAACTTAACATAGAAAAATCATGTTATAAAAAAGTGCCTCGCAAAGCATAAATTCTATTTACGTTTTAAAATAACAAAAACGAGCCGAACAACGTGAGACAACAACTTTGTTGTTTAAAGTTGATCCGAAGGAAAGGCGTAGCCGCATAAATATCATTCATAAGTAGGGGGGTGGCTTTTATTATACTTCTGCCGAATACGGATCTTCCGCAAGAATATAAGCTCTCAAATCTGCCTTTTGTGGTTGTTCATTTAACCAGGATCTGAACTCTCTTACTTTTTCGTAAGTATCAATTCCAAATTTGTCTTTATAGAGATTTCTGAAATTTTGTTCTGCGCTGTTTTCTCTGATTTGACTTTGCCATTGTCTTGTCACGACTGCATTCAAAGAACCGGCCAAGCCCTCAATTTTAAGCAGTTCCCACTCTCCACGGTCTAACCAGATTCCACCAACAGCAGAGCTATAATCTATACGATGTTTATTTGTTGCCGAGATACGGAATTTTCTCATGATGGTACCTGATACAGGACAAATTAATGCCTTCTTGGTATCAGTGGCTTCTGATTCGAATGCAATGTTTTCAGAAAATTGATAGTCTGGATTGCGCTCTAACCATGCAACGTAATCTTCAATTAGAATCCAGTTTCCAGCACAATCTGTGCAGGTATGAGCGCGGAACTGTCCTTCAATAAAACTGGGCTTTAAAAAGCCGGAGTTGCAACTTGTACAATTCATATTATCTATCCTGTTAAAAAAGTGCTCTTACACGCTAAGTTCTAGTATCGCCTTCAGCATCAACTATAATTTAATATTTCGAGCTTCAAGTGGCTTGGTCATATCCACAATATGTACTTCTTGTCTTTCATCATTGACGACATAAAATGCGGTATGTTTTTTATACGTGAGTTTCTTATTTTAGAATTATAGTGTTTGCCTGACTTAGGGAATGTAAGAGTGTTTCAATATAATAACTCAGTAGTGCTTGTATAAATGGTTGGGCTTTGTTTGGATTATATTCCTGAACGTAAAGCGCTGTTTCGGTAAGTTCACCTTCAGCTTCTGGTGATAAATTTACAGAGTAATTCATAGAAAGGTTTCTATTCCCTACTCTTATTTGCTACTTGTTTCCTTTTTTAGCTTATTAATTATATTTCGCTTTACGTCCTCTGCTGCTATTCCTGCTTCGCCCGCTTCGTATTTTGCAAGACGTTCCATCAGCAAGTTGTCTAATGCTTCGGCTTTGAGCTTATCTTTTTCTTGTAGCGTGCGTAGACCTTCGCGAATGACTTCACTCGCTGAGTTATACATGCCACTTTTCACTTTTTCATTTATGTATTCTTCAAGTGGTAATGATAGTGATACATTCATGAGGCTTTTCCTTTTATAACAACAAATAACAATTATTGTTATTTTATCAGATTCTGGTTAATTTTCAAATCAGGAAAAAGTGTCTCGCAAAGCATAAATTCCAATATCGTTTTTATAAAACAAAAACGAGTTGTCATTCCGCGAAGCATAAGTTCTTTTTGTCATTTCAAAAAACGAAATGAAAAATCACTTCGCGAAGCATAAATTCTATTAACGTTTTAAAGCACAAAAACGAGCCGAACAACGTGAGACAACAACTTTGTTGTTTAAAGTTGATCCGAAGGAAAGGCGTAGCCGCATAAATATCATTCAAAAGTAGGGGGGTAGCTTTTCTAGGCTCATCAGGAGCCAGAAAAGTTCGTCGTAGATTCCGTAAGGAATCGTCGACGTACAATGATCGATAAGCATATGAACCTGTTAAATCTCACATATATAGGAACTTAAAAATCCTATTGCTTTGCTTTTTCTAGCAATTCCAGTCCTCTTTCGGTTTTGTCCTTACCGCGTTCTACACGAGCCAAATAACGAGTTTCCAGATCAAATTCTGTGAGCATTAATGTTGTCATTTCATCGAGTAGTTTGTTGACGGTCATTCCTTTATTTTTCGCAAGTTTCTTTAACCGTTTATGTTTTTCTTCAGCGAGTCTTAGTGTTAGAGCGGTCATTTTGAATACTCCTTTATAAAGTCTTCGGGGGTTAATATTTCTAAATCAGGAAAAGTTAATTCCATTTTTGAAAAATCCCTAATATTTCGGGTAATAATGATTTTGGCATTTCCTGCTATAGCAAGTTCAATAAGATGGTTATCTCCTTCATCACGTAAATTTGGTCTCCAGTTATAGAATATGCGTGTCCATTCGGTTGTGGCAATAAATATATCGAGTAGTTCTTCTCGTTCAGGTTTACTTAGGTGGCAGCCTTTAAAAATACTGTTTCTGTTTGTGACGGATTCGTACTCACTGAAAAGTGTTGTTCCCATCAAGGCCTTATTTTTTCCTTGTAAACAAGATGCAATTATATCTGACGGTGCACCTTTGCCCATACAGGCTCCAACAAAGATGTTTGTATCAACAACGATATACATTTTTAAATGGTAGCATATATGACGTCAAAATAAAAACACCTAAAAGTAGGGGGGTGACTTATATATATAAAAAGTGCCAATTGCGGATGCTAAAGATTCGCTATCTGTGAGTATTGCAACTAGTTTCTCTTGGGAGGATGCACAAACCATTCAGTTTCTACAAATTCTGTACTGGTTTTTGCTTCAAAATACACAATTTTTTATACATTTTTAGAGCTGTGATGAAATACAAGTGTGCTCATTCTTTAACATTATTTTTTGTTAATGTGAATTTAATCACAGTATTCTTTGATTGCTTCAAGCAGTATAGATACATCATTTGAATTGACGATTCATGATTTAAATAGCCATTTGCGCTATTGAAAAACTATCTGGTGAAATTATGAAAACGACTAAATTATTACGAAACCTTAGTGAAGGTGAACCATCAATTACCGTTGTTTATAAAAAACAACTTCTCACCCCTTTTATTGCTTTTGCCTTACTGACAATCTTGATTAGCAGTCAATTTGCGATTGCGGCACCTGTGACAAGTGCATGGTCTTGTGGTGCATGGACAAAAGATAAAAATAATTCGTGTGTTGAAATCCAAACCTGTACGCGATCTATTTGTGACACCAAAGGTAAAGTGACTAATTGCAGGAATGAAACAAAAACATCTAAATCAACTGATCCTGATTGCACTCCCGCTCCAACCAAAGCCAAAGCAAGAACACAGGGGAAAGCTTCGAACATATTGGGTGGCGTTCAGAAAATCAAACAACCCTCACCAGCGACGCCAGTTCCTATACCGTACCCAGTTATTAATAAACGTTTTGATGAAGCCGATGCCATGTTCGGGAAACGAACAAATAAAGGCATCTCAGGAGCCCCTATAAATCTTGCTAGCACCCAAAGGTTACGGCTCACAAATGGCAAATCCCTTTTGCAGCCAAGTATAGGTACTTTGAATTTTATAGAAATGAATGGAATCATTTCGACGACTTATACTAACGCTAGCCTGTTTAAAGACACCAACAAAAACATTTGGGTGAACGCTAATGGTACTAAAACTAAACTTGGTGTTTTTTCTCGCATCGAAACACAGAGATTTCAGCCACCAATAACGAATCCTGGCAAAATGAAACTGCCAAAATAATTACGTCTAGCCACTGAGTTTCTTGTTCTAGTCAGCAGGTATTTTCAATTGGTGATGGGAGTTATTCAATGAAGTTGTTCAAGGTCAAGAAGATTGAGGGATTGTAGATAAGCGATGAAAGGCTCCACATTGGGAGTATAAATTCAAGAGGAAGTATTGGATGAAAACATTAAAACCATACATTAACATTATTTGGATATTTGTCGTTTTTTTATCTGTCATTTTTATACCAAATAAGGCTTTTGCGCACTGCAAAGTTTATCACCCACATCATTGTGAAGTAGGGAAAGGAAAAATTGGAGAGCTTCCTGACGGCACTGAAGGGTCGGATTATGAAGACGTGATTATTGGAGGCGTTAATTTAACACCCTGGTGTAAGTCCAGATTTGGCTCTGAATTTAAAGCAAAATTAATTGGTAAAACTGCTGGTGACTGGACATGCGAACGAAGCCAGGGCAATCGTAGGCCCATCTTTGTTACGGCTGCCTGCAAGTTACAATATGGTAAAAGAGCAAAGAAATCCAAAGCGCAGAACTGGAGTGATCCCTATTCCTGGAAATGCATTGCACGAGAAAGAAAGGGAACACTAAAAGGCGTTAATTTGACTCCCTGGTGCAAATCGAAATTTGGTTCTGGTTTTAAAGCAAAATTAATCGGTAAGACTGCTGGAGACTGGGTATGTGAGCAAAGCCAAGGTAACCGTAGACCCATCTCTGTTACGGCTGCCTGCAAATTACAATATGGTAAAAAAGCAAAAAAATCTAAAGCATTGAACTGGAATGACCCTTATTCCTGGAAGTGTATTTTGTATTAAAAATGATGTTTTTCATAAACTCGAAATAAACGCCAAGAATTCAATCGGAAAGGAGATTTTTGATATGAGTATTTCAATATATAGACTGGTCGCTGTATGTGTTTTTATGTTTCTACCTATAGCCGCACAGGCATCGGAACCTGCAGATTCTTCAACTAAATACAAGCAATGGATGATCGGAGCCAACAGTAGTGGCTTTCTCTATCCGAAACCTTCCTGGAATGGACCCGCAAACAGGAATTATAATATCAAAGGTTCTGTTATCAGAAAATTTCTCCAATATGAAAAACAAGGTACTGCAAGAGGGATAAATTTAGGCTGGACAAACAATGCAAGCGCAAAAACAGCATCTAAACGTTCTAAATGGTTTTTCTCACGAAAATCAAATTCAACTAAGCCAATACGTTATGGCGAACGACTTGCTATCGCCTGGGGTGATAGGAAAAAACCATACATTAAATACAGTCAACGAAATATTGGTATTAATCTTGATTGGTCTAAATCTCCATCCTATGAATGGACTATTCTTGGCGGTAAAACCGGTCAAGCCGTTAAAAAAGGAAAAGATTGGGTAATTATTTACAATATTAAGCATAAGCAACCATTGATGTATTTTAAAAGAACTGCTGGCGGCCATATTGGATGGCCAGATAGCAAAAAATGGCGTAGCCCTGTCAGAGTTGTTGGTGACGGGTTTGAATGGGTAGGTGATGAAATCTATAAAGAATTAAAGCGCCTCACTTTGGTGTGTAAAGGAGACCCTGGATGCATATCGAAAATCAAATTATATCAAGGGTACATGATCCAGCTTCGCACTGGAGTGCAGATGCATAAATTGCCCGTAAAGTATCGCAACATGTTAGCACCCTTGTACCCACACCTAATAAATCTTGATAATTATCGGTTTGGTTACAGTAATCACCAGCCGAGCAACAATGCGACAACCGACTGCAGCAAGACTTATTACAATAATAATGCGTTTGTGAATCGCTTGAAGCAGGGAAGGCTCTCTAAACCAAGTGATTTCATATGGCTCCTCCATGAACTCCAACATTATAACCAGTGCAAACGAATAAATGGCCGTGATCGATATGCTTTAATGTGGTTCCGAGACCTGGGATCGAGTGTGCTAAAGAGTGGAAACCTCAAAAAAATTCACGATAACATGCCGATGGAAAAAGAAGCATTTGGCGTGACCGATACTTTATGTAAGCGAATTACAGAGTGCTAAGTAGCAACCGATTCGAACCGCTCAGTAACCGCTTCGACACAGCTCAGTAAAGCTAAGTGTTTATTTATACCTTACTTATTTAGATTTAGATAACAAGATGCTTTGTCGTTCGTCGGGATGGGTAATCAACGGGAATACACGGCTTGCAGTGAGCCAGGATATGCCGAATGCGACTAATGCAGCGGCTTCGCAATAAAAAACCAATCTATCCAGCTTTATGCTTATGGCATCATCAAGCAGCGCGTCCAGGAATAATAATAGAATAGACCCTATAATTACAAAGCCGGAAATGGCATATATTTTCGCCCGCATCATCGCTTCTTTATACTCTTTATTAGAGGCTCGTTGATAGAATGAGTTGCAAAAATAGGCGAGTATCAGAAACATTACAAGCGCTGATAGCCCGTGAATATTGGGGATAATTTCATCATAAACTTTACATTTGCACGGAAAAAAAGCAACGCCTAAGGCGGCAACTGCAGCTACCTTACTTAAGATTGCTTCATTAAAACATCTGCCATTATAGGAGAGTAGAAAGGCAGCAATGGCAAACAGAAAACCGACAAAAATATCCCGGGTTGAGTTACCGAAGTGATAAGAAGCACTCAGTGAGGTGATATTTCCACCCGATAAATAGTTTGTTAAGAAAGCTAGAGAAACGGCAATTGCGCCAACAATTAATCTTGTTGTGTGGTGGTCAATCTCGGTTTCATGCGAGGCTGATATATTTTCTTCCTTGCAGGATAGTTTTTTTAATATTGAATGAATCGACAAGCTGAGCTTCCTCTTCTTTTAGTTGGGAATTAGTTGGCTTTTAGTTACAAAAGTTTGCAATAAAACCAGAGATAATGCGCTTAAATAAAACTATAGCATACAAACAAAATTATGAGGTTGGCTAAAAAGCGCAGAAAGGTGGCTTTTCTAGGCTCACCAAAAGCCAGAAAAGTCCGTCGTAGATTCCGTAAGGAATCGTCGACGTACAATGGTCGATAAACCACTGAATGTATTCAAGTCTCAAATATTTTTCAGTGAAACGCTTACCAAAAGCCAGAAATGGCAAGCCAAATAATTATTCGGCTAACGCCTCACCCTTCGGGTCGTCGTCACTTCGTTCCAACGTTGTCTCGCTTACTCGGCTGAGTTATCCATTTCAAACAACGAAACGGTAAGTTCGCTAAAGTCCGTCGTAGATTCCGCAAGGAATCGTCGACGTACAATGGTCGATAAACCACTGAATATATTAAGTCTCAAAATATTTTCAGCTAAACGCTTACCAAAAGCCAGAAATGACAGGCCAAATAATTATTCGGCTACACCTCATCCTGCGGGTCAGCTAAAGCTGTTGTCTTAATTGGTTTGGCTGAGTTATCCGTTTTACACAACAAAACGGTAAGCTCACTAAAGTCCGTCGTCGACGTACATTGACCGATAATCCTCAGATTATATTCTGTCTCAGAAGCATGTCGGTTAAACGCTCACCAGTTGCCAAAACAGCCACTTTTTATTGGTGCACTATGAGTCATTATTAAGGAATTGGAAAAGCCAGATAACTACCACTTATCAATAAAATATTGCATGCAATCTATAGCTATGTTTTTATGATCACAGTCATACACAAACCCATACAAAACATAAACCCAAACATAAATCCATACAAAGAAAACTATGGTTGACTATTTTTTAATAACAAGAGAGTAAAATTTATGAAAGGAATAATACTTGCAGCTGCACTAATCTTCACTTTAAATACCCAGGTTTCAGCTTCCGCTTACAATACTGATCAATTACTTAATGCGATCGAAACTCAAAATATTTCCTTAGTAGAATCATTAGTGCGCTTTGGTGTTGATCCAAACCAGAATGTATCAATCTATAACTCCACACCATTGATGTATGCTGTAGATAATGGCAGTGTTGGTATCGTACAAAAACTAATCAGTCATGGTTCAAAAGTAGATGTTGCGGATAATTTTGGTACAACACCTTTAATCCAGTCTATTAAAAGCAACAGAAAAGATATTGCTTCGCTATTAATTCATAATAGTAGAAATATAAATATGCGAGATGATAAAGGCATTTCTGCTCTACATTATGCGGCTAAACAAGGTAATGAGAAGTTGTTTAGACAAATTATTAAACAAGGCGGTAATTTGAAAGCTATTGATAGCTATGGCAATAATGCACTTTTTTACGCCATTGCAGGTCAAAATAGAGACATCATTAATAGACTGATTAATATGGAGTATTTTGATATAGAACATACTAATCACTCAGGTGAGAATGCTTTTAGAGTTGCACAGCGCTACGGCATGCATGATGTTGCACAGCGTTTGTAGAAATCTATCCTGATTTCAATTTATTGCGAGGCAAAGTTGAATAATATTTACAGCTGAATGCCTTGGCGCTTGAAGATTTAACTGAAGGCAAATTTGACACCCCCCACCTTTTGGGCACTTTTCTTAAAATAGTCTAAAAGGTGGGGGGTGTTTTTATTTGTTTTGCAGTTAAGGGACCTCTGATTAAGTCCCATAAGTAAACAGTTACTTATACAAACAGACCTTTGCACGAAGCGGCATAATTCCCCCAGAAAATGAACTACTGATATTTTCACCCCTTAAACTAGATACTGGTAAAGTATATCCGCAGCTTGCTGGGCACCATTGGCTTTGATAGCGGGTTTAT
Organism: uncultured Gammaproteobacteria bacterium; assembly: GCA_963760355.1. Taxonomy (GTDB): domain Bacteria; phylum Pseudomonadota; class Gammaproteobacteria; order Thiotrichales; family Thiotrichaceae; genus Cocleimonas. The sequence goes on from CAVXCT010000041.1 coordinate 34,429, forward strand.
CCCAACTTGTGGCTAGCAATGTCTTTACACGTTGTGGAAACACTTTTTGCGTTAGCTGATCGCGTGTCACTGATTCAAAATAACCATGCTTTTTGCACCAGGCAAACAGATTGCTTTCTTCAGGCCAGTCCGGCCTTTCAATACATAACACTGGTATCTGGTGTGTCACCGCTTCAACCATTGTGCCATAGCCTGTTTTTGTCAGGATCAGATCTACCGAGCTAACAAGGTCAATATAGGGTATTTGAAATATGGATTGGGGTAATATATCTTTTCGCGTTGAGGTCATTGTATTCGGCACAATCCAGTTTACATTTTCGATTACTGGCAGGATTTCAATAGCCAGCTGTGTATCTATTCCTCCCAGACTGACAAGCACAAACTTTTCCCGGTTCTTTTCACGGTCTGTCGATTGGGTATAAGCCGCGAGTCTGTGTCGATTGCCATGTAGTGAAATGGGGCCTATAGCCTTGCCATTTGTAACTTCAGGCATGTCCATGGATGGCATTGGTTGTAAAAAGGAATCTGCTTTGTTGTAAGCGGCAAGAATCTGTTTATAGATAATCTCTGATTTGGCTTGGTGTTTGCAATAGCTATAGAAGATATCGGCCCAGTTCAGGGAGCAAAGCGCAATGGAGGGGATTCCTAGAAAATGAGCTGCATCTAGACTGATATAAGGAATATCTGCAAACAAAAGATCAGGCTTTAGTGTCTCAAGCAACTGAGTTTGCTCGCTCAACTTCTGCTCGTATTTGTCATGGAATTGTTGGTACCAGTTATAAGATGCTTGTTGATTAACCCCAATGGCATCATTCATGATCATGCCTTTATCCAGTTCCATGCGAACGTAATCAAATTGCAATGAAATCTTGGACCTAAGCAGGTTTTCAGGGAGAGACGTACGTAAGGTTACGTGAATATCTATTTCCCTTAAACCCAGTGCGTTGAGTGTAGGCGCTACCTGAGCTAAATGCCCAAAACCATGTCCCGAAATATCAACCAGCAAATGTTTCATTATTTAACATTAAAAAAAGAGATGATTGTTGCATAGATTAGATGCAAATTCCCGCCAATGAATTTAGCAGTCAGGGTTCGTCGGTTAATTTTTTGAAGTGGCTCAATTCACAACGAAATTTATTCTAAATATCGAAACAACTACCACTTATCATAAAATTTTGCATGCAATGTATGACTTGTGTTTTTATCATCACCGCTAACACATCAAACCCATAAATTAATCTTAAAAAAAAGGACTCCAAATATGAAATTAAAATCATTATTCTTCGCTGTACTTCTTTCTGTTATTTCATTTTCTGCATCGGCAGAAATTGTTAATTTGAACAAAGCGAATGCCAGCGCTTTGCAGCATTATCTAAAGGGCGTTGGTGAGAAGAGAGCCCAGAACATTGTTGAATATCGTCAACAGCATAAAAAGTTTAAAAGTGTCGAAGAAATTCAGGAAGTGAAGGGTATTGGTGAAAAGCTGTATAAAAAAATCAAGTCGAGCCTGTCATTAACCAAAGGAGTTGTTGCTGCGCCTGATAAGGCAAAAACGAAAGCAAAATCAAAGGCAAAAACAAAGGCTAAAAAGAAGGTTAACTCAAAGAAAAAAACAAAACTTAAAAAGATGAAAGAGGATAAAGCCAGTAGCTAAGTTTTATTTAAATATGAATAAAAAAACCAGGTTTAGCCTGGTTTTTTTTCGTTTGAATTTTTTAGTCTATGGACTGTGTTCAACAAGCAATTAGTATTCTGAATATCAAAGTTGCTATAAGGGATTGACTTGTTTATATTATTTAAGACTAGTATACTGGTCTTAATTGGAAATTGTGAGGAAATAATGAATACAGAAATTGGCACTTATGATACCAAAACAAGGTTGGCAGAGATTCTGCGTCAAGTTGAAGAAACAGGGGCAAACTTTACAATCACAAAGCATGGTAAGCCTGTAGCTGATCTTGTGCCCAGTAAAAGTAGCGAAAAAAGCAAAGCCGAAATAGCCATAAAAAATATACTTAAATCACGAAAACATCTTGTTGCTGACATTGAATTATATGAGATGAAAGGCCGTGGTCGTAAATAATAATGGCTTTTGTTTTAGATAACTCTGTATCAATGAGATGGCTATTGGCGAGTACCAAAAAAACAGACCAGAACTACGCTGAAAAAGTTCTAAAAAGCATGTTAAATAACGAGGCTTATGTACCTAACTTGTGGCACCTGGAAGCAACAAATGTTTTATTGAGTGCAAAAAAACGCTCCGAAATTGATGCGGGAGAAATTGAGATTTTTATTTCGCAGCTAGAGAATCTTCCGGTTCATACTGACGCAAGCACTTCTAAACAGGCATTTAACAGGACTTTGGCATTGGCAGATGCTTATAAATTAAGTAGCTATGATGCGGCATATCTTGAATTAGCTATTCGTGAAGGCCTACCTATTGCTACCCTAGATAAGGATTTGAGGAAAGCAGTAAAAAAAGCAGGCATAGAAATTTACCTTTTATAATATTTACCCCTATCGTATTCTAAAGCTAAAAGCACAGTTCTGCTGAGCGTAGTCGAAGCACCTGCCCACCTTTCAGGCACTTTTTTCTCTTATGAGCATCAAACAACTTCCACCACATTTAGTTAACCAGATTGCCGCGGGCGAGGTGGTAGAACGCCCGGCGTCTGTAGTGAAAGAGTTACTGGAAAATTCGATTGATGCGGGCGCGAAAAAAATCGAAATTGATATCGAGCAGGGTGGTTTAAAACGCATTCGTATTCGCGATGATGGCAAGGGCATTCCCAAAGAAGAATTATCGCTGGCGCTGAGCCGTCATGCGACCAGTAAGATTGCTTCGCTGGATGATCTGGAGCATGTTGTTTCACTGGGTTTTCGTGGTGAGGCGTTGCCGAGTATTGCCTCGGTATCGCGAATGACTATTAGTTCGCGCACTGAAGATAGCGAACAGGGCTGGGCGGTTTCTCCGCAACATCGGGATGATGGCGCAGAAGCGTTTGACGAGCCAGAACCAGTGGCACACGCTAAAGGCACGACCATTGAGGTGCGTGATTTATTTTATAATGTGCCTGCACGCCGCAAATTTTTAAAGACTGAAAATACCGAATTCAAACACCTGCAAGAAGTGGTGAAGAAAATCTCCCTGAGTAATTTTCAAATCGGGATTACGCTTGCGCCACGGCCAGCGTAATTTGCTGACTTTACAACCAGCATTAGAGCGTGTTGGTGCGGATCGACGCGTTTCAGAAATCTGTGGTCCTGCATTTATGGAGCAGTCGCTGTATCTGGATTACGAGGCGGCTGGTTTGAAGCTTTGGGGCTGGGTTGGCTTGCCGACATTTTCGCGTTCGCAGGCGGATCTTCAATACTTTTATGTGAATGGCAGAATCATTAAAGATCGCGTTGTCACCCACGCGGTGCGTCAGGCGTATAGCGATGTGTTATTCCATGGGCGTCATCCCGCGTATGCTTTATTTCTTGAACTTGCACCAGAAAAGGTTGATGTGAATGCACACCCAACCAAACACGAAGTGCGTTTTCGTGATGCGCGTTTGGTGCACGACTTTTTGTATCGAACATTGCACCAGGCGTTAGCGGATGTACGTCCGAATGAGGTTGGAGATTCTGCCCCTGAGTTACCAGACCAGATGAGTATGGCGCAGTACAATCGGGAAGCCATCAAATCACAGCAAAAGCTGAATATTCCTCTGAATCAGATCAAACCTGGTCAGGTTGCCGAGCAAATGGCGGCATATCAGCGCATGCATGAGGGGACTGAGGGTGTAAATGAAGCTGAAACTACAGCAAATAAGCTGAATACTGGTTTTACTCCATCCAGCAATCAGTCAAATTACAGTTCTACTGATCTTAGTCGAAAGTTACAGCCCCCCCACTTTCAGGCAAGTTTTCAGAAAAGCTTTCTACACATGTTACATCATCGATGCCGGTTAGCGAGAATCAAAACACGGGAGAAGTACCGCCGTTAGGTTTTGCTGTGGCGCAACTGCACGGTATTTATATTCTCGCAGAAAATGCCGAAGGTTTGGTTGTAGTCGATATGCACGCTGCGCACGAACGCATCACCTACGAATACCTGAAGAAAAGCATGGCAGAAGATAATGTTCGTTCACAGCCATTGTTAGTCCCAAGTTCATTATCCGTGAGTAAAAAAGAAGGTGATTGCGCCGAAGAATTTGCTGAAACCTTTGGGCAATTAGGTTTTGAACTAAACAGGCTCGCGCCAGAGAAATTAGCGATTCGGGCAGTGCCGAGTTTGCTCAAGGATTCGAACGTCGAGCAGCTAGTGCGCGATGTGCTTTCAGATTTACTGGAACACGGCAGTAGTGAACGAATCCAGCAGGAAATGAACGAGATACTCTCGACCATGGCGTGTCACGGCTCGGTACGTGCGAATCATCGACTTACTATTCCAGAAATGAATGCCTTATTGCGTGATATGGAACGCACTGAGCGTAGTGGCCAATGTAATCATGGGCGACCGACCTGGACGCAGATGTCGGTAGACCAGCTCGACAAGTTATTTATGCGGGGCCAATAAATATTGTGTTAAGACTGAGTTAAGGAATAATGTTTTAAAGTTAGCTAATTATAATAAAAACAAAAATAATGTTTAATTTATTTAACCGTAAAAAAAGAAGCTTGGAAGACCAGCTCGTAGTATACGGGACGGCGATAACCTTGCTATTCTTAGTCTTCTTTTCCTTTTACCGACTAATTACCGGTGATCTTATGCTAGCCGCTATCGATTTGGTGATGGCGTTGCTGATGGTTGTGATATTTACTCAGTCCTGGCGCTCAAAGAAAGTCAAATATTTAAATATTATTGCTGTAATCTCATTTATGTTGGGGATTTTTGGGGTCATGTACTTAAAAGGTCCGGACATGATCTTTTGGGCGTTTCCCGCAATGGGGGCTACCTATTTCTTACTACAATCACGTCCTGCCTTTGTTGCAAATATTGTCTTTATTGGTGGAATTACGTTGTTATTTTTTGACGTATTTACCAAGGCTGAGGCCATGAGTATTTACCCTAGTCTGGTACTTGTTTGCTTTTTTGGGTTTATTCTTAGCATGCGCTCTGAGCGCCAAAATAAAAAACTACTCAAGCTGGTATCTGAAGATGCCCTTACACGGGTTAAAAACAGACGGTCTTTCGACGAGAAGGTTGAAGAAATCCTGGCAAATTATAAACGTTTACCCAAACCGGCTTGTATGTTGTTACTGGATCTGGATTGTTTCAAAAAAATAAACGATTCTTATGGGCACAAACAGGGCGATCAGGTATTGGTAGATTTTGCTAGAATTGTCAAATCGAGAATTCGTGAAACAGATTTTATATACCGTTTTGGTGGTGAAGAGTTTGTGGTGATAGCTAAAAATTCCTCTCTGGAAGATTCAGGAAACCTCGCAGATTCTATCCGTAAATTTGTTCAAGAAAACGAGAAACTATCTAAATTCAAGGTTACTGTGTCTATAGGTGTTTCGGAGATTATGCCAATGGATGATGCTAATAGCTGGTTTCGCCGAGCTGATATGGCCTTATACGAATCAAAATCTTCTGGTAAAAATACCGTGCGTATAGCAGAACTTGATGAGTATAAAGCGGTGCGTTTTAAAGCATTATGCAATTATCAAAATATTAAGCCACTGTCGGCAAAAGCGAATAATTTAATTCGTCCATTCCAGGACCACAATCATGACAGGTATTTAGTAGCTAGTAGTCCTGCCTTTATAAGTGAGTTTCAGCAAACAGAGGCTTTAAAAACGTAATCTATTCTAGCGAAGTGCAGTTTCCCAAAAACGCCTCGCAAAGCATAAATTCCAATATCGTTTTTATAAAACAAAAACGAGTTGTCATTCAGCCGGAGCGGAGCGCAGACAACGTTGGAGTGAAACGAAGACGACCCGAAGGGTGAGGTTTTCTTTTAGATAAGAAAAAAACCTCATAAAAGTACGGGGGTGATGTTAATCTTTATCCGTTACGATTAAATGAGGTCTTCATTACTTTGCTGTATTATCTATACCTCATTTCAAAGCTAGTAACCTATGAGTCTCCCTCCCGCCATTTTCATCATTGGCCCAACCGCATCAGGTAAAACAGGCCTTGCCATAAAGCTGATGGAGCATTTTCCTATCGAGATTATCAGTGTCGATTCTGCATTGGTTTATAAAGATATGGATATTGGTACAGCTAAGCCAACGGCAGAAGAACTTGATGCAGCACCGCATCGTTTGATTAGTTTTCTGGATCCGTCTGAATCCTATTCGGCAGCTGATTTTAGAACGGATGCCTTGCGTGAAATGGCGGAGATTACAGCCAAAGGTAAGATCCCGGTTCTGGTTGGCGGTACGATGTTGTACTACCGAGCCCTGGAAAATGGCATTGCTAAAATGCCGCAAGCGGATCCTGAAGTTCGTGAAAAGCTGACAAGAGAAGCGGAAAAAATAGGTTGGGATGGTTTGCATCAGCGGTTGCTGGAAGTTGATCCAATCGCAGCTGAGCGGATTCATCCCAATGACCAACAACGTATTCAACGTGCGCTTGAAGTTTATGAACTAACGGGTAAAACGCTGACCATACATCAGCAAGAACAGCTAGTGGAAACGATTCCTTATCGTTTGATGAAAATTGCGTTGATCCCTGAAGAGCGTGAGTGGATACGTGAACTGGCGGCAACGCGTTTTGATCTGATGCTTGAGGCTGGTTTTATCGATGAGGTAAAAGCGTTGCGAGAACGGGGTGATCTGGATTTGAATTGCCCATCGATGCGTTGTGTAGGTTATCGCCAGGCGTGGCAATACCTTGAAGGTGAACTGGATTACGAAGAAATGAAACAGCGTGCGGTAATCGCAACACGTCAATTGGCAAAACGCCAGATGACCTATTTACGCTCTGAGCCGAATATTACTGCGTATGGCGCGAAAGGTTATGATTTGGAAAAGGTTAAAGCAGATATTGATGAATTTATGGAGTGTTCCGAATGGAAATGAATCATTCTCTTTTAAAGGTTTCTACAAATGAAAAGAGGGGCTGAAAGCCCCTCTAGTCGCTAGATTTGGTAATTAATCATAGAGCAAAATCTAACAAAATAAGCTCTATTTCGGGATTACTTCAAACGGTACTTAATACCCATTCTCAAGCTTTTATCTAGCTCGTCATTACCGTTGTTTGCTATGTCATCTTCTGTATCTGTTAATCTTGCTTCGATAGAGAAATCCAATTCGTTAGTTAAGCTGTAAAGGAATGCAGAGCTTACAGTGTTTGTTGTGATGTCATTTGTTTTGTCAGAGCTGCTGTGATCAAGAAGCCATTTGTTTTCCCAATCAACACGGTCTGTCAATTCATGCGTTAAAGACATTGCATTGTTAACATTGTAGCCGTCATCGCCATCTTTTAGAGTTGCTGTAAGAATAGCTTCGTTAGAGAATTGAGTCTGGTTACTTAATGGAAGGTGGTACTCAGCACCAGCTTCAAGAGCAGGTTTACCGTCTTCACCGTCATAATCAGAAAGCACAGCACCAACACCAGCACGTACTAACCAACCGTGCTTACGTGTTGAAATTCGCTCGTTGGTCAAAACATCGTAAGACTCTAATACGCCTCTTGCGCTAAGTTTTGAACCACCACTTACAGTGCCAGATGCAACTAAAGCTTTTTCTATGTCTTCAATCCAGTATTGCTCGTAGTCAGCTGCACCGTGTTTAGAACGGTATTCATTTTCTTTTGAGATAATTTCAGCAATAGACTGGTAAGTTGCATTAGATGGGTCACTAGTAACGCTACCTTGTTCACGTAATGATTGTACTACACGAATCGCTTTTGCCATTGGTGTTACATTAACCACTCGACCGTAACCGATACCAGCTGTTGCTTTCGTGAATGGGTCTTCCTGACCTTTCTTCAAGCCAAGTTCGCCTTTACCATACCAAAATACACCATTACTACCTGGACGGAAGTAGTTATCAACCGTTGCAGAACCCAATGCCTGATAAGTATCTTGTCTCTCATCACCAGAATTTGCTCCTTTAGAAACCGAACCAGTTCCCAGGAAATCAAGTTTAGTATTACGGTCAGCCGAGCTGAATACTTTTTCATAGTCAACTGCAAGATCAAGGTCATAGCTTGTTTGATCCTGGTTACCACTATCCAGGTTAAACGAACCAGATAGGTAAGCGTCTTCATATGCAGAAGTTGCTTCTTTGTAATCAGTGACTAATGGCTCTGCTTGTGCAGATGTAAAAATTCCTGTTAGAGCAAATGCAATTGCACTACCTAAAACATATTGTTTATTCATAAAATAATATACCTTTTAATAATAAGGCCTATCATTCAGGATAGGCATGAAAAAATCAACGCAGAATAATAACGCATAAGAGCTACTGATCAAAGCTTTGATTAGATATAAAAATAAATTCAACTATTGATTATTAAATGCAAACTATAATAAATCCAATGTTGTTTTGCTGTTAAATGCGACATTAATTTATTCTTGTTAATTTTTAAGTTAATGATTTAACAGAAATAAAGTGAATAAAAAGTTAATATGATTTAACTAAATTCTGCTTTAGCCGATTAAAATCCTTCAGCAGCACACCTCCACATTTTATGAGCTTGCGATTTCGTTTTTTAAAATGGGCAACTCCTGATGCATGCTAAAGCTGACAACTAGCTAGTCGACAGGCTCTACCAGGTTTTAAGTGTGTGTTTGGTTTGTTTTTGTGATTAAGGCAAATTTACTTTTACAATTTCAGAAGGTCTTAATAAGTCTTGCGGACTGTGGTTGAAAATAATATCGAGTTCGTAAATTGCTCCACCGGGTTCGATTCTAACTGCCTCAACACCTTGGCTATAAACTAATCCATTATAGTGTTTGCCGTTTACGCTGACTCGCGCTTTTTGCCCGGGTTTATAACGTTTCAAAACATGCGAAGGTACAAGAATTCGTGCCAGCATTTTTCCGCTAGGCGCTATTGCAATCAGTGGCTCGCGTTGTTGCGTTTTATAAACGACACCACCTTCGTGATTGTTTTTGGTGATAATCACACCGTTTATGGGTGCGCGCAGTATATTTCTATCCAGGGTAACTTCTGCTAGTGCCAGAGCTGCATTGGCAGATTCACTTTCAGCTTTGGTAGCGGCTACTTTGATCTTTGCATCCTTGAGTTCTTCGTCAGCGATTAAGCCCCGATCATAAAGTTCTTCAGCGCGTTTTAGTTCATCATTAGCATCATCCATTTCCACGGTAGAGCGGGCGATCATGGCTTTTGCTTTTAATAATTCGGCCTGGGCTTTGCGTTGATCCATCGTTAACAAGATGGCACCTTTTTTTACATGTTGGCCGATTTTGATATTCATTTTCTCAATAAATCCATCCTCAAGCACTCGCATCTCAATTTTATCTACCCATTCAAGTCTGCCGCTAAGTTGTTGAGCGCTTGCACCGAGACTGACTATTACCGCAAAAATAGATAAGGCGAATTTTATATGTAATTTTTTGATCTTGTTGTTCCTTGAAAAAATCATTGTGTCTCTTCCTTCGCTTCTTCGGGTTGAGTCAGTATTGGTTTACCTGTTAAGGCGTTGAGCTGCGCCCATGCAATGGTGGTACAGTATTTAACGCGATTTTCCTCCATACGAGCCTTGCTTTGTAAGGTCATGGATTTACCTAAACTCGCGCGCACTTCCATTTCGTACAAAGAACGGCTCATTTCTAAATCGAGGTCACGGCTATAAAGTTCAGATTCTGCACGATCAGCCGCTGTTTTTAGTACGTTTAAGCGAAGAATCAATTCTAGTATTTGCTGGCGTAAATCCATCTCATAAAGTGCTACTTGATCCTTGTTATACTTTTCACTAAGTGTTTTTAGCCAGCTATTATTCTTCAGTGCCTGGGCGTATAAATCTGAAAAATCAGGGAGTGATTTTGGTGAGGTGATGAGAATTGGCGGAATTAGATCGCTGGATAATTCATCGGGATGATTAATGGTTTGAGCCAGTATCGACCGGGTGAGGCGTTGCGTCGCTTGTCCAGAAAAGTACTGTTGTCTAACTTCTTGGTATTCCGCTTCTAATTTAGCAACAATAAGCTCTGAATTTTGCTTTAATTCCTGACGAACTTTTGCTCTATCCCATGAAATATAAGCCCCTGCCATATCTTCATTAATACCAATCAGGCTGGAGTCTGACAGTAATACATCAAAAAAAGCTCGAAGAATGAGTAGTTCTTGTTGAATGGCTGGCTCCACCAATAGCGTTGCAGCAGTATTGCGTTGTGCATCGCCAATTGACGTGTTGTTGAAAGTGAGATTATGGCAACCGAGAAAAAGTGATTGTTGAGGAGGTGAAGCAACTTTTTGTTCTGGTGTTAAACGTGTTCGTGGGTGTTCGCTGGCAAAGCTGAGCGCTGTTTTTAAATCCAGCGGAGAAGGGAGTTTTTTGTCCTCTGCACTAATGGGGATCTGGATGTAAATCATTCCTATCAGGCAGAGGTTTTGGAGGGTGTTTTTGAAATTCTTTGGGTGAAGTAATCTCGTCATAATTAGCGATAAATTAACCTTTTTTCTGCTTACGTTTGTAGCGAATAAAAGGCATTTTTTCGTTTGCACCTTCCACAATATATTTACCTAGCATCATAAATTCATCAGCATCTTTGGAGGCACCTGTGAGACGACCATTTTTAATCGGCTTACCTTCCAGGTCTAAAAACTGAAATACGGGAGTGGCTCTTACTCTAAACTGTTCTAATGAAAACTCCTTTTGTGTGGTGTCTTTGCCTGCAAAATCAGTAAGTTCCAGATCACCTTCGATATCCACGGTTAAAATGCGAAAATGCTTACGGTAGTAATCCTGTACTTTGCCACGATTGAGTACTGTCTTTTTCATTCGTGCACAAAATGGGCATTCATCCATTTCAAACATCAATAAAATGCCTTTTTTATCTTCTTCTGCAGCTATTTCTTTTTCTTCCTGCATATCATTAAGGCTTTCATCAAAAAAAGTACTGTAGTCTCTGATTTCGGTTTCTTCACTGGTGCACTTTCTTCAGCTGGTGCACTTTCTTGAGCTGGTGCACTTTCTTTAGCAGAAAGTGCTAAAGGCATTGAGGCCAATAGAAGTAATATCATTATTGAATTGAGGGAGTTCATAATGCTCTCCAGAAGCAAGTTTTCATTAAATAGTATTCTGAATTCAAAATGCTTGCAACAATGCGGATAGTGCCACCTGTCGATAAATGATCAATAAATGGTATTGATTTTTTACTTTTTTTATAAACCTGTTATTATGCGAGGGTATGTAAGGATGCAGAATGCTGTTACCCCCGGCTTTAAACTCTCTCTATTATTTATACAAAGCGAGAAACGTAAAGAGATAAGTGAAAGTTAAGCTCAGCAAACAATAAAATATTAATAACATAACCTAATAAAAAACCAGGAGTTAACCATGTCAAAAGGGCATATGCTACAAGAACCCTTCCTAAATGCTTTACGTAAAGAGCGAATCCCAGTTGCGATTTATCTTGTAAATGGAATTAAATTACAAGGTCATGTGGAGTCATTTGATCAATTTGTAATATTACTTGGCAGTACGGTTAGTCAGCTTGTGTACAAACACGCTGTATCAACCATTGTGCCTTCAAGACCTATAAAGTTAACGGTTGAAGACGAAGAATAAATTTAAGCAATTTTGTATCCCTGATTTCTTAGGGGTGCATTAAAATGGAATTATTTGACAAACTCAGTCAGGGTGAAGCCCTGATTGAAAGTGCCATACTGGTGCAAATAAAATTTGGATCAAACTCTTTATTAAATAATAAATCTCCAGGCTCCACCCAGGATGAACACGAATTCAGGGAATTAGTGCGCTCTGCCGGCGCGCACACCTCAACGCTAATCACTGGCTCACGCTCATCCCCCGACTCTCGTTATTTCGTGGGTACTGGTAAAGCAGAGGAAATCAAAACAGCGGTTAAACAACACGATGCCGATGTGGTGATTTTTGATCATTCACTCTCTCCTGCCCAGGAAAGAAATCTGGAAGGCCTGTTAGAATGCCGTGTACTCGATCGTACTGCCTTGATTCTGGATATTTTCGCTCAGCGAGCACAATCCCACGAAGGTAAACTGCAAGTTGAGTTGGCTCAACTAAAGCACATGTCGACGCGCCTGGTACGTGGCTGGACTCACCTTGAGAGACAAAAAGGTGGTATTGGTATGCGTGGTCCGGGTGAGACACAGCTGGAAACTGACCGTCGTTTGCTGGGTATTCGTATCAAGCAGATCAATAAACGCTTAGAAAAAGTAAGCAAGCAACGTGAACAGGGCAGGCAGCTTAGACAGAAAACCGAGATACCGACGGTGTCGCTGGTTGGCTACACCAATGCGGGTAAATCAACGTTATTCAATAAAATTACCGGCTCTGATGTGTATGCGGCCGATCAGTTATTTGCGACTTTGGATCCAACATTACGCCGTGTAAATCTACCTGATCAACAATCCATCGTTTTGGCCGATACCGTAGGTTTCGTTCGAGATTTACCTCATGACTTGGTGGCAGCATTCCGCGCTACTTTACAAGAAACAATCGAAGCAGATTTGATATTGCATGTGATAGACAGCAGCGATGAAAACCGGGATTTTTTCCGTGAGCAAGTGAATAACGTGATTCATGAACTTGGTGCGGAGGAGGTACCTCAGATTGAGGTGATGAATAAAATTGATCTAACCGAACAAAGCGCACATGTGGAGCAAGGGCATAATGGTCTACCCGCACGAGTTTGGCTGTCATCACTAACGGGTGAAGGTCTAGAAGCTTTAGGCGAAACGATTGCCTCGATGTTTGCCAAAAACACCTTTAAAGGCAAGTTGCGCTTACACCCGGCACTCGCACGTTTACGCGCCCAGCTGTATGAAGATGAAGCAGTTGTTAGCGAAGCGATTTCAGATAAAGGTGAATACTTACTTGATGTGGTGATTCAGCAAAGAAGATTGGATACCGTTTTGGGTAAAGAAGAACTTACTTTAGAACAATTACTGTAGTTTTGATATTTTTATAAAAATGGGTAGTTGAGACAATGTTTGAGCACAGCGACGACTAGGCGAAGCGTGGGTTGTTTTAAAAACCCATAAAAAGGTAGGGGGTGCCATCTGGTTTTTATACTTGCAATGAATAATTGGTGTAAAACTACCTAAATAGATAAGCAGGGAAAGCCATGAAATTATTAAAAAAAATTGTACGCATACTATCGATATTAATCATACTGATAATTGTAGTGAGCTTCTTTTTACCGCAAAAACAACATGTTGAACGGAGCCTTGATATCGCTGCACCCGCAGAACAAATATATCCTCATTTATCAGATCCACGTTTATTCGGGAGATGGTCGCCTTGGTCAAACATGGATCCAGAAATGAAAATACAATACACGGGCCCTGCAGCTGGAGAAGGTGCGGGGATGACTTGGCAAAGCGATGATCCTGCCGTTGGAAATGGTAGCTGGGTTATTACAAAAGCTGTAGAAAATCAATCGCTTGATGTAGCCATGGATTTTGGTGAACAGGGTGGTGCTACCTCTTTCTTCTATCTAGAACCCAATAATGGAAAGACCAAAGTTACCTGGGGATTCGATACAGACGCAGGAATGAATCCAATTATGCGCTGGATGGGATTATTGATGGATAAAATGGTGGGCGCCGAGTATGCGAAAGGTTTGGAAACGCTTAAGCAAAACCTGGAAAAAGGCGGATTTTAATAACAACAAAAACGAGTTTTTATTCAGCCGAAGCGCAACGGAGGCAACGTTGGAGTGAAACGACGACCACCCGAAGGGCGAATGGAATGAGTCAAAAGTAGGGGGGTGACTTATAAACCAATTTATCACCAATAGGAGTGATCTGATTGACCATTCTTTCTTGCATCATGATTGTATTTAATTATTTTAATTTTAGAATCCAGTATCAGTAGACACCAACCCGTGATCATTGCGAAAATCATTCTTTTGCCTGGTGCTTATCCAGATCAATTCTATAGTCAGTTGAAATGGCTACGTTGTATTGAATAGAATAGAGTACTGATTAGGGTTGGTTTATCCTCAAATGCTAGTTAGAATTCAGCCCAGTAAAATATTTTATTTAATTTTTCACCAGGTTTGTTTATGTCCGAAGTTAATAAAACACCAGAAGCAATTGCACAGCAATGGTTGGATGCGTCTGCACTTACCGCGAGCAAAAATGATTTTGACGCACACTTTAATTTAATCTCACCAAAGGTCCAGGTTACTGGTGTGCCGGGGTTTGAGAGTATTAGTTATGATGATTGGGCGAGGGCTGCCGAAAAAGACTTCAAAGAGGGTACCCTTCAAGGTGTAAGTTATGAAGGGTTAAAAATGAATGCGCATAACGATACGCAAATCATGTTTAAAACGCTTGAAACCATATTTGTCAATGATGGTACAAAAAAGACTCAGGGTGTTGAAATTTTACTTGAGTTAGAAGAAGACGGTGTCTGGAGAGTGATTCAGGAACGTGTGATGACCGGCAATGAGATTCGTCATGTAGGATTAATAAATGTCGTTGACACTGCTTTGTTAGACAAAAATAAGCAAAAGAAATAAAAATAAAGATAAGAGATAACTAGAGAAACTGAGAATATGACTGAAAAGAAAGCCTTTGACCCGAATAATCCCTGCCTGTTTTGTCACCCAAAGCCCGAAGAAATTATTGCAGAAACTGAACATGCCTTACTCATTACTGATACTTATCCTGTCAGTCCAGGACATTGTCTGGTAGTTCCCAAGCGTCATATCAAGACCTATTTTGAATGTACCGAAGCAGAGAATCGGGAATTTCGCGAGTTAACCCTGAGAGGTAAAAAGTACGCTGAAGAACATAATTCGCCAGATGGTTACAATATTGGCTGCAACAATGATTTAGCTGCAGGGCAGAGTGTTTTCCATCTACATATCCACATTATTCCTCGCTACGAAGGTGATGTTGAAAACCCCAAAGGCGGCGTGCGTTGGGTGGTGCCAAAGAATTCACAATACCAGAGATCAAAATAAGGTTTTTGATTAGAATTCAATCACTAGCCTCGCGTATGTAGGCGTACTTCCATTTAGATTTACCTACTGTTTCTAAAGCATCTAATAGCTTGTCATTAGGTATTGCTTCTGATTCGTAAATATTGCCAATTGCTATGCATGATTGAGCTATGAATGCTGTTTTGCGCCAATTTAAACTATTAGTTTGTATTTCACTATTGCAATCAGGGCAATGTGTTTTTTCATCGGTGGGGTTAGAAATGTGGGTGATTCTAGTTTTACACTCAGGACAAACTGCTGCTTTTATATTGATGCCAGAATAGAATTTCTCTTTTTCGTTTGTATTAATTTCGATATAGCAAAAGGGTTTATCCTGTTGCGGTTCTAATTCGATATTTGGTGAGCAACCCATAAAGGTAAGCAGTGAAACAAAGTTATCACCTGTCGAGTATCTTGTTTTTTCAATTTTACGGTCTATAAAACCCAAATCCTCAATTGTTTGTAGAACTGTGGATGGCTCAATACTGGTTTTGGTATCTTTTGGGTATAGATATAGTTTAAAGGGGGAGTGCCACACTGGTTATTATCCGTTCTCTTATGGTTGTGCGCCAAGTATAACTAAAATCGAAAACTAAAAATGAATGACTAAAGGTTATAAATAAGAGACTAGGGCTTGCTATTGCTTTGTTATCTTAAAATTACTACTACTGACACTATCCACACTTCTAGAAATGAACCTGCTGGCTACACTGGATTCATCGATCAAGGAATGATGGACGTTAAGTATGAAGAGCAGGATGCGCTTTTGGTTTTTAGCTGTCTTTGGTGGTAGTGCAATTTACAGCTACTGCTGAAAGTAAGGATGTTTTGGGCTTGTGGTCAGTCGATCAAACACTTGGGTCTGCAAATAGATCGGTTGCTGCTGGGGAAACAATATAAAAATCGAATCAAAGAGCTATGAAGAGGCACTGACTCTCACTTTAAACTCAAACAAGATGAGATCAATCCTGGCTAGGGCGAAATCAGCTAAACCTTCAGGCCAAGGTGATCAAGATACTTTAAATAGAATCTCAATACCGTTACCAAATGGTGCGATCACTGTCCTTGAGTTAGTGCCTGATCCAGTATTAAGCGGGACACTCGCTGACAAATATCCAGATATTCAAACTTATAAAGTAATAGCAAATGACACAGTCTTTTCTGGAAAGGTTGATATAACATCATCAGGATTCCATGCCATGCTGCAAATGTTCGATGGTGAAATTATATTCATTGATCCAGTAGATGTTTTAAAAGATAGATACGTTAGTTATAAAAAAAGTGCGCAGAAACAAAGTAATGATAGGACTTTTTCTTGTGGAGTCACGCAGCACCAAAGTCATTTAACTGAAGAGTTTGCTGGATGGCAAAGCTTGGCCCGTGTGGTTGCAGAAAGAACTACGGAGAGTTTGTTACATTATCGAATCGCCGTGGCAACTTCTGGAGAATATGCCGCCAAGCACGGGGGTACGGTAGCAGGTGTTATGTCTGCGATTACGACAACCTTGAGCAGAGTTAATCAAATTCTGGAACGCGATCTGGGAATCCATCTGGATATTGTTGAAAATAATGATTTAATTATCAATACGGATGCGAATTCAGATCCATTCACCAAAACAGATATGATTGAATTATTGGGTCAGAATCAGGAATACATTGATTCGGTTATCGGTTCAGGGAATTATGATATCGGTCATTTATTTTCTGGTAGCGGTGGTGGTATTGCTGCAATAGCGAGTGTGTGTAATCAATATCGCAAAGCACAAGGCATTTCAGGAACTAGCAATCCTGTAAACGATAGCTTCGATCTGGATTTCGTTGCTCATGAAATAGGCCATCAATTAGGTGCGACTCATACCTTTAACAGTTCACAAGGTTTGTGCTCTGGGAGTACCAGATCAGAAAAAACAGCATTTGAACCCGGAAGTGGTTCTTCGATTATGTCTTATGCAGGGTATTGTGGATTAGATAATCTGCAATCTCATGCGGATGCGATGTACCACATCGGCAGCATCGAACAGATTTCAGATTTTACCAGTAATGGCAGAGGCAATCTCTGTGGCACTCAGAAAGCGTTTAACAATAAACCACCAGTTACCGATGCTGGCGATGATTTCACCATTCCTTCAAGGACGCCATTTGAATTGAAAGGTTCAGCCCAGGATGCTGACGGAGATTCTTTAATTTATGCGTGGGAACAGATCGATGCTGGTGAATCATCACTCGAATTCGATGATAAAGGTGACAATGCTTTATTCCGTGTACATATTCCACAGAATAAAACAGTGAGAATTTTCCCACCGTTGCAAGATATATTGAGCAATAGTTCGAGTCGAGGAGAAAAGCTTCCAGAACATCAGAGAATTCTGAATTTTAGTTTTGTTGCACAAGACGGTGTGAATGTTGCACAAAGCGATGAGATGAAAATCAATGTTGCGAGAACCGGAAGCCGATTTGCATTAAATCTACCGAAATCCCAATATACTATTGGTGAGTCTTATCAGGTTTTATGGAATGTGGCTGACACTAATAAGCCACCGGTAAATTGTCAAAATGTAGATTTATTCTTATCTTCCGATGGTGGTTTATGATTTTTCAACCACAATCGCTAAAAATTTACCGAATACTGGCGATGCCTGGATTCGGATTTCTGCTACTACGCAAAAAACCTCAGAAGGAAGATTTAAGCTCAAATGTAGCGATAGCATTTTCTTTGCTTTATCGTACCGAAATTTTGTGATTACTGATAAAACAACACAGGTGACTTTTAAGCACAGTGATGAGGATCAACCAGAGGAAAATCTTAAAGATGCAGATTTAAATGTGGTAGCAACTAATACTTCATCTTCTAATGCTGCCAATAATACTAGCCAAAGTTCAGGGGGAGGATTGTTTAATGGTTGGTTATTACTAATAAGTTGCGTATTGTTAATGAGAAGGTCAATAAAAAACGAATGAACTTATTTAGAAGAAAGGTGTCAGATGACCTAGAAGTTATCTGTGCTAATAATGAAATGACACCCCCCTACTTTTAGCCCTTTTTTGTAACATGCTTGTAAAGTAATATGGCCGTATAGTAGTAACCGGGTTCATTGGTGGATGTTTAGGTGTTTATAAAAAAACAGATGATGCAGTGTCATTATTAGCTAAATTATTCAGACTATAGAGTAGACCGCTTAGAAGTATTAAATTAGCGGATAAAAATAAAGGGCAGTAAATAATGAGAAAAGTATCTCAACGTTTTTTTAGATCAAGTCTGGCCTTCATAGCTTTATCTTCAGTGTTATTAAGCACTTCCGTATTTTCATCCCCCTGGAATGATGCAGATTTCGTTTCCGATTCAGTTACTCGGGCTAGCCAAAGTCTATCTGCTAAACCTCAAAATCGAGCCTTTAGCCTTTAGAGGTCTCGAGCTGGATGAATATGCATGGAAAGATTTACTTCAGAAAAGTGCATCTTCAAAAGTATCGCGTTTTCAGGGTGACTCTGATTTAGAGACAGATGCAAACAAAATTGTGTTGCCATTACCAGATGGGACTGAGGTTGAAGTAACAGCTATAGAAACTACAGTACTTGCCCCTGAGTTAGCACTTCAATTCCCGGATATTAAAACGTGGAAGGTGGCTGGCGTTAATCAAAAAATAACAGGTCGTATTGATTTTACCTCACAGGGTTTTCATGCGATGTTGATAATGCCAAATGGAGATTCTGTATTTATCGAGCCAGAAGATAATTACAATGGCGAAAGAGTAACTTCTAGTTCTGCAAGGTACCTAAGCTTCAGCAAGCATGCTAACCATGAGCACTTTAAAACAGATTTTAAATGTGGTGTTGATCATGATAGTGTCATCACTCAATCTGCAGATGATGTTCAATCAAGCGCAAAAAATATTCTAGCTAAGCCAGCATTTAATCTCATTACTTACCGTTTAGCGGTTGCAACCACAGGAGAATATACCCAGTACCATGGTGGTACTAAAGCAGCAGCCTTAAGTGCAGTAACAACCACAATCAACCGAGTCAATGAAATCTATGAGCGTGATTTGAGTATTACGTTTCAGCTAGTGCCAGAGCAACTCGATTTGATGTATACCGATGCTAGTAATGATCCTTATACCAATACTGATGTAAATGCACTCATCGAACAAAACATTGCAAATTTGAATAATACCAGCGTTTTAGGATCAGCAAATTACGATATTGGCCATGTATTTGGATCGGGAAATGTGGGTGGTTTGGCATTTGTGGGAAGTACCTGTAATTCCAATTTTAAGGCTGGTGGTGCTACAGGTTCAACTAATCCCATAGGCGATGGTTTTACTCTGGATTATGTGGCACATGAAATAGGCCATCAAATGGGAGCGCAACATACATTTAATAGTGAAAATTGTGGTGAAAGAGGTGTTGGTACAGCAGTAGAGCCAGGCAGTGGATCGACCATAATGTCTTATGCAGGATTGTGTGGGACTAATAATTTACAGAATGACGTAGATCCACAATTCCATGTTGTTAGTATTGAAGAAATGTTTAAATTTAGTCGAGAAGACAGTGGTAGTAGTTGTGGCAGTAGCTCTGCCATAACTAACGAGAACCCAATTGTTAGTGCTGGCGAAGATTTTACTGTGCCAGCCAGAACGCCTATTGTTTTAATCGCTGATGGTTTTGATTCTGATGGTGATGAATTAAGTTATTCATGGGAACAGGCAGATTCTGGTACAGCTAGTGATGTTGATGTTGATACTGGAGATAATGCACTTTTTAGAAGCAGGGCGTTAACGACTTCTAATTTACGTTTTATTCCTCGATTGAGTGATACATTCAATGGTGTCGCTGCTGTAGGAGAACATCTCCCTGTAACTAATCGTGATATGGAGTTAAGAGCAACCGTAAGGGATGGTAAAGGAGGTATTCAGTATGATGCAGTATCCATGAAAGTTTATGATACTGGTTCGGCTTTTGCAGTCACTTCTCATACTTCGTCCAGAACATACGGTCAAGGTGATCAGACAACTGTTAGCTGGGATGTGGCTGGCACTAATTCATCCCCAATTTCTTGCCAGATGGTAGATATAGGTTTAATCACTTTGAATGGAACAGGTTTTGATATTACTACAACGAATAATGATGGATCTGAGAAAATCACAATACCTTCTGATGCAATAGCACTAAGTAACGCAAGATTTATAGTGTCATGCAAAACAAGTCAATTCTTTAATGTTTCTAGTGCCAATCTTGCTATTCTCGCTAGCTTAGGTACCGGAGAAGATGATAGCGAAAGTTCAGGCGGTGGATCTTTAGGATACATGGCTATATTGCTGTTGCCACTATTTATCCGTAGAAGGCTAATGAAGAAACCTGCTAATGATAAGAGTGGTGACCTTCAATGAAAAAATTACTGTTATTAAGTGGTATAAGTTTATTGATGCAGGCATGTGTTGCAGTCCCTAATGAATCTTCTTCTAATCAATCTTCACCGCAACCTACTAATCGCTTTTCGATTGAAAATATCAAAAAGCAAAAAGAAGCTGAATATGCAAAAAAGTATGCTGACTTAAAGCAAATGAATCCTGCTGAAGAAGTGACTAAAGCATTGAATAATAAAAGTATCTATCTTCTTGCCTATAATTCAGGTAGGGGTGGGGAACGAATTATCCCCGGTTTGGTTGAGCCACAACCCACCAGTTTAAAGTGCAGGGTGTTGCAACTCGATGGTATGGGTGACGCAATCTACGGAGAAAACCATCTTAAATACAGAGTCGCTTTACGTAAATATGCGAGTGAATTCAACGCTAGAATGCTGACTCATTGCCGTTAGGCTGAAATTAGTTTTAAAATCTAAATAAGATCAGCTGTAAGCTTTGTTTAGCTGGGGTTCAGCTTTATCATGTTATTATCAAACACCGTTTGATAATATAGTTCTCTATACCTACACATCGTAATTAAAAGCTGTTTGCTAACTAGTTTTTGATGTATTTTGAAAATAAGAGCTTAAAAATTTAAAAATAATTACATGAAAAAGCTTATTTTATACTATAGGTGTGTTTGCCACCACAAATGTTTTTGCAGAATCTCAAGAACCTTTAATTTGGCAAGATTATACTCAAAGTTCACAATCTCAAATTCAATCTTTTTCTGATCAGTTATCTGCCAAGAATGTATTAAAAAAACATTCCCTGCTTCTTGATGAAGTATCACTCAAAAATCGATTAAATAATCAAGAAAATCTATCACTTAAGTACGCCAAAGGGAATGAAATGTCTTCTGCAAGTGCTGCAGTAATAGACTTGCCGCTACCCAATGGAAGCTTTGTGAAGGTAAAGGCGTTTCATTCTCCTGTTTTATCTGATGAACTTGCAGAAAAATATCCAGAGATAAAAACCTGGCGGGTAGTAGGTGCTGATGATGTTGCAATAACTGGCCGAATTGATTTCACCAGCAAGGGTTTTCATGGAATGCTGGTTATGCCTGATGGGGATACGATATATATTGACCCAGAGGCAAATACTGCAGCCAATGTCTATAGCAGCTTAAGTAAGCGCGAAAATTCAGATCATTTTCATACCGAATTTAATTGTCAGGTTCATGATGCTCATGCTGTTCATAATATTCTAGCATCAGAAAAACAATCTAAAAAAATACTAGCAAACTCACCAGCGTTAGACCTTAAAACCTATCGCTTTGCAGTTGCAGGAACAGCAGAATACACCGCAAGTCAGGGCGGAACCACTGCTGCTGCCTATGCTTCTATGGTTACAACGATAAATCGAGTGAATCAGATTTATCAAAGAGATTTGGGTATCCGTCTGGAGTTAGTTAGTGGTGAGCAACTAATCTATACCAACGCTGCGACAGACCCTTATACAAACAACAATGCAAATGCCATTGTATCCGAGAATATGGAAAATATGTCTTCAACTCTGGGACTCTCTAATTTTGACTTAGGGCATGTATTTGCACAAGGTCCATTGGGTGGACTAGCGTTTGTAGGAGTGGCTTGTGTCGATTCGGCGAATACTTCGAGCGGACTCATAAATGGTATTAAAGCTGGCGGAGCAACGGGTACATATAATCCGCAAGGTGAAATCTTTAGTATTGAATATGTTGCACACGAAGTTGGACATCAGCTAGGTGCAACACATACTTTTAACAGTTCACAAAATGGTTGTGGGGGTGGAAATAGAACTGGGGAAACAGCGGTAGAACCAGGTAGCGGTAGCACAATCATGTCATACAGTGGTTTATGTGGCTCAGATGACCTTCAATACAACTCAGATGCATACTTCCATTTTGCCAGTATTAGTCAAATCAACAGCTATACACGAAGTGATTATGGCGGCAACTGTGGTACAGATTCATCTTCAGGTAGTCAAAATCCATCTGCAAATGCAGGATTTGATATTTATATTCCGGCAAATACTCCATTTCTTTTAGACGGTTCATCAACTGGTGGTTCTAGCTATACATGGGATCAAACAGATACGGGTAGTGCATCTTCAGTCGACGTAGATATGGGAAATAATGCGATTATTCGAAGTCTCCTACCCGGTTCAGAACCCGATCGTTATATTCCAAGCCTGGGTGATTTATTTGCTGGCAGCAATACTACGGGTGAAAAATTACCCGAGACAACGCGTGAGTTAAATTTCACTTTTGTGGTGCGCGATGGTAATGGCGGTATTGGTACTGATGATAAGACAATTAATGTCACAGACACACATAGTACCTTCTCGGTAGTCTCACAATCATCTAACGAAACTCTTTCAACAGGGCAAAGTATCAATGTAATCTGGAACACTGCAGGAACAAATGTAGCGCCAATTAATTGTGCCGCAGTAGATATTCAATTAATCCGCTCTAATGGCGATAAAGATATGCTGTTAGCTGCAACTGATAACGATGGCAACCAGCAACTTACTATCCCAGGTGCTACGCCCACCATGTCGGGAGCCAGAATGATGGTTTCTTGCTCTGATAATTCATTCTTCAATATTTCAACAGGTACTATCACGATGCAACAAGGCGTAGGTGATTTAGCCCCTCCGATAATTACCTTGCAAGGTGTTAACCCTGTCAGTATTCCTCAGGGGTCTGTATATACCGATGCGGGTGCAACTGCTGTCGATGATATCGATGGTGCCGTGGTGGTTACCACTTCGGGCACTGTCAACACAGCAGTTGCTGGGACTTACACTATAACTTATAGCGCTGTGGATGCTGCTGGTAACTCATCGACCAAAACCCGACAAGTCGTTGTCACTGTAGTTACTCCAGTGGATACAACCGCGCCTGTAATTACCCTCAACGGTTCGAGTACTGTAACTTTAGTGGTTGGTTCTAATTATGTTGATGCCGGTGCTACAGCAACAGATGATGTCGATGGCACAGTGACTGTTAATACATCGGAAACCGTGAATACCCATCAAGTTGGTAGTTATAAGATTACTTATACCGCACAAGATGCGGCTGGTAATTCCTCTGTCAAAGTTCGTATAGTAATAGTTGTTGCAGCGCCTAGCTCAGTTCCTGATACAGTTGATCCTGTCATTGAGCTAGTAGGTGAAGAATCCATTACTATAAATGTAGGTGATAGTTTTACTGACCCAGGCTTTTCAGCATTTGATAATAGAGATGGTGTAGTTAGCGTGACTGTTACCGGTATGGATGAAATTGATACATCAACAGCGGGTGAATATGTAATTACCTATACGGCTATCGATGCTGCAGGAAATATTATTGTTGAACACAGAACGGTTGTCGTTGAAGCAGTCGAATCTCGCAATGACCAGACTGCTAATGCTAGCTCAGGCGGTGGAGGTAGTTTTGGATTTCTACTTATACCGTTATTGGCATTAGTTAGAATGCGCAGATTCAAGAAATAAAAAAACAGGCTAAAAGGTAGGGGGTGATCAATAATTTGATCACCCCCTACCTTTTAGCCTGTTTTTCACAGTTAATGCTTAATAAGTACCATGTTCACGGGTTGATAAGAATTGGATATCCGGCCATTTTTCCATAGCCATCTGTAAATTGACCCGGGTCGGTGCGATATAAACGAGATCTCCAGAATGGTCCAGGGCTAGATTCGCTTCGGCTTTATTTTTGAATTGTGTCAACATGGATTGATCTTCACAATGAATCCAGCGCGCTGTTTGTACACTTACCCCTTCAAATTGACAGTCGACCTTGTATTCGTCTTTGAGTCTTTGGGCAACCACATCAAATTGCAACACACCGACAGCACCAAGAATTAAATCGTTGTTTTTAAATGGACGGAATAACTGCGTTGCGCCTTCTTCACACAGCTGATCTAGTCCTTTTTGCAGTTGTTTCATTTTGAGTGGATCTTTCAACTGCGCACGACGGAATAATTCAGGTGCAAAACTCGGAATACCGGTGAAGAATAATTCTTCGCCTTCAGAAAAAGTATCACCGATACGAATCGTACCGTGATTGTGGATTCCAATGATATCTCCAGGGTAAGCAGCATCTACATGACCACGATCAGCCGCAAGAAATGTCAAGGCGTCCGGAATCTTCACATCCTTCTTGATACGCACATGGTTCAGTTTCATGCCTTTTTTAAAGCTGCCCGAACAAATACGCATAAAGGCAACACGGTCGCGATGTTGAGGATCCATATTAGCCTGAATTTTGAAAATGAATCCACTGAATTTATCTTCATCTGGTGAGACTTCACGTGTTGTTGTCGCTCTTGGTTGTGGCGCAGGGGCATGCTCGACAAAGTCAGCCAGAAGTTCTGCCACACCAAAGTTGTTCACCGCAGAACCAAAGAATACAGGCGTTAATTTACCTGCTAAATATGCTTCTTTATCAAATTCATTACTGGCACCGAGAACCAGTTCAATTTCTTCTCGAAGTTCTTCGGCTTGTGTGCCCAGTAGTTCATCTAAACGAGGATTGTCGATACCCTGAATGGTTTCGCCATCCATGATTTTTCCATCATGGTTAGGATCATACAAATGCACCGCGTCATTATGAATATGGTAAACACCTTTAAGGCGTTTACCCATGCCAATTGGCCAGGTTATAGGCGCACATTGAATTTTCAGAACGCTTTCAACTTCATCCAGTAAATCGATGGGATCACGGCCTTCGCGATCCAGTTTGTTGATGAAAGTCATTATCGGCGTATCACGCAGGCGACAAACTTCCATCAATTTGATGGTTCTATCCTCAACACCTTTAGCGACGTCGATCACCATTAATGCCGAGTCAACCGCGGTTAAAGTACGATAGGTATCTTCCGAGAAATCTTCGTGGCCTGGTGTATCAAGCAGGTTGATAATTTTATCAGGATCGGAAGGGCTTCTTTTTATTCAGCTTATAAGGAAACTGCATTACAGATGAAGTCACCGAGATACCACGCTCTTTTTCCATCGCCATCCAGTCAGATGTCGCATGGCGCGCTGCTTTTCTACCTTTTACCGATCCCGCAAGCTGAATCGCACCGCCGAATAACAACAGTTTTTCGGTGATGGTTGTTTTACCCGCATCAGGATGCGAAATAATCGCAAACGTGCGGCGTAAAGAAACCTCTTTTGAATGAGTAGACATTAAGACGCTTCTTCTGGATTTGGTAGACCAATCACTAATGCTTCCAGCAGTGCTTTTTGTGCATGCAGACGATTTTCAGCCTCATCCCAAACGACACTTTGAGGTCCGTCGATGACATTCGTACTTACTTCTTCTTCACGATGCGCCGGCAAACAATGCATAAAGATGGCTTCTTTATTGGCTTTAGCCATTACCGCAGAATTCACCATGAAAGATTTGAAAGACTTCTCACGGATCTTTTGCTCTTGTTCCTGTCCCATGCTGGCCCAGACATCAGTTGTGATTAAATCGCTATTTTCAACAGCAACATCAATATCATTGAACAGAGTTACGTGATCAGATAATTCTTCTAAAAGCTGAGCATTTGGCTCATAGTTTTTTGGGCTGGCAATATTTAGATGAAAATCAAACTGTTTTGCAGCATTCATCCATGAGTGACACATATTGTTGCCATCACCTACATACGTAGCTGTTTTTCCTTTGATGCTGCCGCGATGTTCTACATAAGTCATCATGTCAGCCAGTAGCTGGCAAGGATGGAAGTCATCGGTTAATGCATTGATTACAGGAACGTTTGAATACTTGGCAAAGTTTTCAACAATATCGTGACCAAACGTACGAATCATTACGATGTCGACCATGCTCGAAATAACGCGTGCGCTATCTTCGATGGGTTCGCCACGGCCTAGCTGAGTGTCACGAGAAGATAAAAACATGCCATGACCACCTAACTGGTTCATGCCAGCTTCAAAAGATACGCGAGTTCGCGTTGATGATTTTTCAAATATCATCGCCAATGTCATATTTTTTAGTGGCTCGTAAATTTCACCACTTTTCTGTATTTTTTTTAGCTCAATAGCTCTGGCAATTAATTGCTGTAGCTCTTCTGGGCTAAAATCCATTAATGTAAGAAAATGTCTCGGTTTAGACATAATTAATACCTTCTGTTTGGGTACGCCCTTGGCGTTAGTTATGGCGTTTTATGAAAGCTTAAAGAAATTCTTTGATAAGAGGAACGAGTGTTGAAACAACATCATCCGCTTGATCTTTAGTAATTACCAAAGGTGGTAATAGTCGAATGGTTTTGCCTGCAGTCACATTGATCAGAAGCTTGTTCTCCAATGCTTTAGAAACCAGTTCTCCACAGTCTTTATTCAGCTCAATACCAAGCATCATGCCGTGTCCACGAATATCTTGAACACCATCCGTATCAGCTAGCGCTTGTTTGAATTGATCAAGCATATAGCTGCCCATTTCAGCTGCTTTATTTGGAATATCTTGCTCTTCCATAATGCTGATGACTTCAAGCGCGGTACGGGTCACTAATGGGTTACCACCAAAGGTAGAACCATGTGTACCAGGTGAGAAAATTTCTTCTGCTTTACCCGCAGCTAAACATGCACCAATGGGGACACCATTGCCCAGTGCTTTTGCTAAAGTCATCACGTCAGGGGTAATACCTTCGTGTTGAAAAGCAAACATTTTTCCGGTTCTGCCCATGCCTGTCTGAATCTCGTCGAGCATCATCAGCCAGTTATTGTCATCACAGATTTTTCTGATATTGCTTAAGTATCCTTCGTCAGGTATTACAACGCCACCTTCACCTTGAACAGGCTCAACTAAGAATCGCAGCAACTTCAGTGCTGTTTTCAGCAATTTTCTGAATCGCTTCTATGTCGTTGTAATTAACGCGAACAAAACCTTCAACCAATGGCGAGAAACCCGCTTGTACTTTACGGCTGCCCGTTGCAGAAAGTGTCGCTAAGGTACGACCATGAAAACTGCCGCTAGCCACAATAATTTTAGGGCGTTCAATACCTTGCTTCTTACCAAATAGACGAGCTATTTTAATCGCCGCTTCATTCGCTTCAGCACCAGAGTTTCCAAAGAACACACGGCTCATGCCAGATAGGCTACAAAGTTTATCGCCAAGCTCAGCTTGATGAGGAATGCCATAGATATTAGATGTATGAATAAGCGTGCGTGCCTGATCAGCAATAGCATCCGCAACGCGTGGGTGCGCGTGACCGAGACTGCATACTGCGATACCCGCAAGCGCGTCCAGGTATTTATTACCTTCTGAATCAAAAAGATACACACCTTCGCCTTTCTCGAAAGAAACCGGAAGACGTGCGTAAGTAGACATTAATGAATCTGACACAATAACATTCCTATATCACTTCCCAATAACTTACCTAATTCGACGTTAAAGCGCGTTACAAAGGGAATACAAAAGGGCAGCCAGAAGCTGCCCTTTTGCAGAAAAACGAGCAATATTGCTCGATTTTCGCTTTTTTGTCAATAAATCTAATCTTTTCAGACTTGTTATATATTTATGACATGTGTAATACGATGATTTACATATTGCTATTAACAAAATCCCAATTTACAAGATTCCAGAAATCAGCAACATAAGCAGGACGCGCATTACGCTTATCAACGTAGTAAGCATGCTCCCAGACATCGATAGTTAGTACAGGCGTTTTGCCATCTGTTAATGGGCAGCCAGCAGCAGTCGTGTTAACGATTTCAACAGAACCGTCTGCATTCTTCACTAACCAGGTCCAGCCAGAACCGAAGTTGCCGACAGCAGAAGCAGAGAACTTCTCTTTGAAGTCTGCGAAAGAACCGAATGCAGCGTTGATTGCATCTGCAACCGCACCAGTAGGGTCGCCACCAGCGTTAGGGCCCATGCAGTTAAAGTAGAACGTGTGGTTCCAAACTTGCGCAGCATTATTGAAAACGCCGCCAGCAGGTGCAGAAGTTACGATATCTTCTAATGACTTATCAGCAAACTCAGTGCCTTCAATCAAATTATTTAGGTTAGTCACGTAAGCCTGATGATGCTTATCGTGGTGATAGTCTAAAGTTTCAGCAGAAATGTGTGGCTCAAGAGCATCTTTTGCGTAGGGTAAATCTGGTAATTCATGTGTCATGGTAGATTCCTTTGATTGTAATTAGATTGATTAATATAAAAACTAGCGCGTTTTTTTGGGAAAGCCCTGCTTCAGTCGGTTACAACTTAACTAAAATGAAAGAAGTAAATAAATGGACTTGATCAGGGGTTTCTTATAACAGCGTAAGACTATTTAAATCACCCCTGAAAAGCAATAGCTCTTAGTATTATTAATGTTAACTAAATACTAAAAAATACTAACTAAAGAACAAATAAGCACTTAGATAGGCTCTAGCTGGAAGATCCCAATAAAAAAGAGTGATAAAAAAGTGTCTATAAGTGGGGGGGTGTATTTTTAATTTATGTTCTTACTTATAATATCGAAAAGCGGAATATCGAAAAATAGCTAAACCCATTACCAGATTAACTAGGAACAAAGAACTATGTGCGGAATATGTGGTGAATATCGATTAGATGGCTCTTTGCCAAATTTAGATCATATCCAGTCGATGATGAAAAAGCTAGAAAAGCGTGGCCCAGATCACGCTGGTACATTCTCCGACGGTGCTTTGGCGTTTGGTCATAGAAGGCTCTCTATTCTGGATTTATCTGAGAAGGGCAATCAGCCGATGATTGACCCACAATTAAGCCTCGCTGTCGTGTTTAACGGCACGATCTATAATCACCCGGAATTACGCGAAGAACTTGGCGCGAAAGGCCATACTTTCTTCTCTACGGGCGATACCGAAGTTATTCTAAAAGCCTATGCAGAATGGGGCACAGATTGCGTGAAACATTTCCTCGGCATGTTCGCTATCGCCATTTGGGATTTAAAGCAGAAGACCTTATTCCTCGCGCGTGATCGCATGGGAATCAAGCCTTTATATTATGCAAACACTGGAAAAGGTTTTCGTTTCGCATCAAACACCCAGGCGCTACTCGCATCAAACGATGACAATGCTATAGATACCATCAATCGACCCAGTAGCGCTTGCATCATCAATTTACCCTGCATGCTGTTGTACCAGCACCAATGACGGTACTTAAAGGCATTCGCAAATTAGAGCCAGCGCATTCATTATTGATCAAAGAAAATGGCGAGCAAGAATTAAATCGTTACTGGACACTAGATGCGACTAGGCCCAAAGAAGAGCGTAGCGACGAAGAATGGACAGAAGCGATTCACGAAGCACTTAGAGTAGCAGTAAGACGACGTAATGATGTATCCGACGTACCTGTAGGCGTATTGCTATCAGGCGGTCTGGACTCAAGCTTACTGGTTGGCCTACTCGATGAAATCGGCATTAAAGATATCCCAACTTACAGTATCGGTTTTGACGATCAGCCAGAAGAAAAAGGCAGTGAGTTTGAATTCTCTGATGCCGTGGTTGAGCGTTTCAATACCAATCACCACAAAATTCATATTCCCAATGAGCAAACCCTAATTCGTTTGCCTGAAGCGATTGCGAATATGGCAGAGCCAATGTTCGGGCAGGATGCGATTGGTTTCTATCTGTTATCCGAGCAAGTCGCCAAAGACGTAAAAGTGGTGCAATCAGGGCAGGGCGCCGATGAAGTCTTCGGTGGCTACTTCTGGTATGACAAAATGAACAAGGCAAAGGGCACGCATTTAGAACGCTTCCGTCAGTACTACTTCGATCGCGATCACGATGAAATGGCAGAAATGCTAATGCCAAACTATATCGATAGAGACTTCACCGCCGAAACCATGACTAGCCTGCTAGAAGCACCAAATGCAGATACCTTTATCGATGCCGTATTCAGAGCCGATACCACCATGTTAATTGTCGATGATCCAGTGAAACGTGTCGATAATATGACCATGGCGCATGGCCTGGAAGCACGCGTACCCTTCCTCGATCACGAACTGGTCGAACTCGCCGCAAAAATGCCACCGCATATGAAACTCAACAGCGGCGGCAAACACGTACTGCAACAAATCTCACGTGGAATGATTCCAGATAGCGTAATTGATCGTAAAAAAGGCTACTTCCCAGTGCCCGCACTTAAATACGTGCGCGGAGAGTTTTTGGAATTTATGCAGGATGTGTTGAATTCACAGAAGTGTAAAGAGCGTGGGATTTATCAGAGGTCTTATGTGGAGAAGCTATTGGCAGCTCCTGATGAACATCACACAAGGATTCAGGGCAATAAACTCTGGCACTTGAGTCTTTACTCGAGTATTGGTTACAAGATAACGGGTTGTAGAATTCTGTCCGCACTCAGCTTTTGCTCCAGCTAGGTGTTGCACCTTGCTCTTGTGCTCACGATTCACACTCAGCTCTAGTTCCAGCTCGGCGTTGCTCCGATGCGCGATCGGTCACAGTCCTACTGAGCGGAGTCGAAGTATGCTCCTCGCTGTGCTGTCGGTGCGCCTTGATCTGAAACAAAATTTTGTTCTTGTGTGTTCAATAAATCAAGAATCTGAATTAAGTCTACTTTAGTTTGAATATCTATCAGTTATTTGAAAATACAAGAACTTATCCTTTAGGGCTGAGCGCTTGATTTGTCTGGGTTAATTCTATTTATTTCAAATTAAAAGAGTAATCTTGGGATGAGCGTATCGCTTTAATTTTCATCGCTAAATTGGGTAATTTTTCACTGCGCTAGCTCGGATAATGTTGATTGATTGACTTTCGTAGGTACACAATTCGAAAAGGTGGATGAATTAGCTCCCGAATACCTCATCATTAAACTCAGGTACTTTTCTGCCGATATCAGGGTGAGCCTTGAGAGTTTCTATATGCTCTATATCTCAATAACGAAATCCTGACCTATTTTTGGGACTCCCTGTTCTAAATAATATTCTATAACACTTTCAAGGTCTTTAATTGCAGATTCAGCAAAAGTTATGTTCACCAATCAGATACCCAATCTCTTTTTCACGTCACTAATATCGCTTGTTTTACCTTCCTTAATTTCTATTAAACCTTGGGCAATAGCCTTAACAAAGGCTAGCTCTCATTCATGGTCTCATACTCTTCAAGCCCTTGAACAACAGCCACCCCGCGACCACGGCTGGTTAAGAGAACAGGTCTATGAGTATCTTTAGTATGATTGATTACTTTACCCGGATTTACTTTAAGGTCCGATAGCGTAATGATGTCTTCTGAAAATTTGGTTTGCATGACTTTACTGCTGAAGAGGTCTATTTATAGCACCTCTTAACAGGTCCTGTCAAAAAAGCAATGTTTCGTATCCAGCTTTTGTCCCAGCTCAGCAGTTCTCCCTTATCAGCAGTCACGTATAATTATATGCTCCTTACCCTGCGAAGGTGCGCCTTGATCTAAAACAAAAATTTGTTCCGCTTAGTGCCTCTGCATCAAGAGTCAGAAACTTTCTTCAACTTTAGATCGAAAGCACATTAAGTAATATTCCCGTTGTTGTGGGTGTGAAATCGCGTAAGAAGCATATGTCAAGAAAAATCTTCCGCCGCATATTAGAAATGCCATGAACTAATTTTTATTAGCTTTATCAGTCATAATCTTGCCGGATGGCACAACGTTTAACCGACCGAAGGGTGAGGTTTTCAATAATTGAAATAAAAGAAAGAAATTCTATTTACGTTTTCAAATAACGAAAACGTAATACCCTAAAAGTAGGGGGGTGACCTTTCTAATTAATCACTTAACGCTATAATCCCCCAATGGCCAATCTTTTCACAGTTACTGCACCGCTCACTATTACCAATCCTGATGGTGATGAATTGCTGATGGCTGAATTCTACAAGCACCCCAAAGGCTTATTGGTGTTCGAGCCTTATTGGCATTTGCAGGATGATCAACAGGGAATTCAACTAATTAAAGGCTGGATTGAGGGTGAAGGCCCGTGGAAGATTTCTGGGCATGTGATTAAGGTGTTAGCGTGTCACGGCACTAACGCGTGTTTAGCGAATGATTTTAATGAGTGGCAAACCTATCGTTTAGCGAACCCTGTTGAATACCCACCAGAGCCTATGATTGATGCAATCGCGTGTAAACTGGGTGCTAGTTTATTGACTTAAAAAGTACCTGAAAGTAGGGGGGTGACCTTTCAAATAGGTTTTCAGAGGAATTTAGATATCTGAGAGCTTTATTATTTCTACTGGTTTTGCTCTAAATAAATGATTCTTTTTACCCGCTTCTACCATGTGTGGTGATACGGCATGTGCTGCCAGCGCTTCTGCTGATGCCCATCTTTCTATGATGACAAATCGGTTCTCATTGTCCTGGTCTGCTTTTAATTCGTATTGAATGCAGCCATCTTCAGCTAACACGAGTGGTTGTAAATTTTTAAAGGCATTTATTTGTGCTTCTCTTTTGCCGGGTATGACTTCGATAAGTACCACTACTGATATTTCTTCTGGCATGATTTTTCCTGTTTGATTTTCTGATATCAAATGCTAACTAATTTTTAAATTATAGGTCAAATTAAAACTAACCCAGTATCTGTGGATTCAATTGCCATACCGAGTAGTTTAGAAACGCGGCGAAACTTACCCAGAGTAAATACGGAATCAGTAGTGCTGCCTGCGATGCGATTGATGCGCCAGAAGCTGATGACAGTGGCGACGATCATTAGCCAGAGCAGTATAATATCGGCGAATGCCAGGACACCGCGATTCCAGGCGAAGAATAGCCAGCTCCAGAGTACATTGGGTATCAGTTGTAAGATGAATAGGGTGAGTGCGCCACGGTGTTTACTGAAACCGCCATCGCGCCAGACTAGCCATGCGGCGATTGCCATTAACAGGAATAGAATGCTCCAGACTGGGCCAAACAGCCAGCCAGGTGGCGCCCATTCGGGCTGGTTTAGTTTTCCATAGAATGACCTGGCTTGTATGGATGCTATTGCGCCAGCGGCTGATGCGGCAAAAGATAAAAGTATCCAGCCGATTAATCCTAGAATTTGTTTTTGTTTTGTTAGTGAACTCATATAAAAAGTGGCTGAAAGTAGGGGGGTGTTTATTTACACTATTTGTGTTTGTTTGTAACGATACGCCGTTATTTTTTAGGTGATCAAGCGCTCTTTGGATTATCTGAATCCTGTTTTTTTGTTTTGAAATACTAGAAAACTAAGCTTTAGGGGTCAAGTGCCAAGCGACATTATCCGCTTCTACCTTGCCTTTAAACTTTCCATCTTCATCGATTCTCATTAGTTCTCTCCAGTTGAAATGATTTTGGTAATAATCATTGATCATGGTTTCATCGATTGAAAAAGGAGGGCCTTTTAGTGCGCTTTGGTCGTACTCTAGCGTTATTAATAGTTGCGGTACATTCGCTGTGATTGATACGAGATGCTGTGCATATTTCTCACGCATGGTTTCTGGAAGCGCAATCAACGAAGCACGATCATACACAGCATCAATCTGACCGAGTTGTTGTTTGTTTAAATTGAAGAAGTCTCCAAGGTAGATTTCGATGTTATCAACCGTATATAAAGTCAGATCATTGATATGTTTGATTTCAGGTGTAACTCCGAGGTCTTCAAACAATTGATTTACTGCCATTTCACTGAGTTCTATGCCGATGACTTTATATCCTTGGCTATGCAGCCAGGCGATATCTCTTGTTTTTCCGCATAATGGTAAAAATACACGATCGCCTTTTGATAAATTTAGTATGTCAATATGTTCAACTAAAAACTGATTCACTTCATTTTCATGAAATCCAATTTCATTGTTTTGCCATCTTTGGTGCCAAAAGTCCTCTTCCATTTATTACTCCTAAATTAGTATTACGTTTATTTTACGCAAAAGTCTTGTTTTATAAAAATGCCTTGAAAGTGGCTTTTCTAGGCTCACCAAGAGCCAGAAATGACAAGTCAAATAATTATTCGGCTAACGCCTCACCCTTCGGGTCGTCACTTCGTTCCAACGTTGTCTCGCTTACTCGGCTGAATTATCCGTTTTAAACAACAAAACGGTAAGTTCATTAAAGTTCATCATAGATTCCATAAAGAATCGTCGATGTACAATCTGCAAACTATATTAAATGTTAATAGCATAATTAAAGCCACCCCCCTACTTATAAGTGTTATTTCTGATCCCAGTATGGATTATTTCCAAATCGATCAACCAGGAAATTAATCAGTAATCGCGTGCGACGTGAAAGCTGGCGAGCTTGCGGATAGACCGCATAGGCGTTCACCGACTGAAATGTATAGTCTTGAAGAACCGGCACTAATTCACCCATTGAAATGGCTTGCCAGGATATAAAGGTTGATGATGATGCCATGATTTGGCAATACCCATTTGCTCGGCGGCATTGCCAATTCCGCCAGCTTCTACTACCCTGATAAATGCTTGTATATTTTCTAGTTCACTATAAACAATCCTATTGTTCTAAAAACAAGAATAAATATTTGCAATAATCGACATTTATTCTTTTTTGA
The DNA here is from genome assembly GCA_963760355.1 of uncultured Gammaproteobacteria bacterium. Taxonomy (GTDB): domain Bacteria; phylum Pseudomonadota; class Gammaproteobacteria; order Thiotrichales; family Thiotrichaceae; genus Cocleimonas. The sequence goes on from CAVXCT010000041.1 coordinate 69,394, forward strand.
TCAATAGTTATTATTACAAGGTTGGCAAGAAATCTTTCTTGCGGTATTTAAATTTTTTAGGAGTTGAGTATGACTATTGCGAGTAAACAGGCTTCTACAAAAGAGTTAGTCAGTTCAAGTGTGGGATTCAAGACTTCCGACGGTGATGGTGTGTCGATGATTCGCCTCATCGGCACAGCTGAGCTCAATATGGTTGATCCCTTTTTATTGCTGGATGCTTTCGGTTCTGATGAGCCGAATGACTATATTGGTGGATTTCCATCGCACCCACATCGCGGTTTTGAAACGGTGACTTATCTGCTGGAAGGCAAGATGCGCCACAAAGATAACGCGGGTAATGAAGGTGTGATCGAATCGGGTGGTGTGCAATGGATGACTGCCGGTAAAGGTATTGTGCATTCAGAAATGCCGGAGCAGGAAAATGGTTTACTTCAAGGCTTTCAGTTGTGGGTAAATTTACCGGCTGATAATAAAATGACTGATCCAGCCTATCAGGAGTTCTCAGCTGACGAAGTGCCAGTTGAAACGTGGGATAACGGCACTCAGATTCGTGTTGTTGCAGGTACTACTGAAAAAGGCACAACTGGCCCCGTAAAAAATAGTTATGTTAGCCCGTTATTTATGGATGTTTCATTAGCTTCTCAGGATTCTTTTGTACAACAGGTAAATGCTACAGATAATACGTTTATCTATGTGATTGAGGGTGCAGTTGAAATTGGAAAAAAGCAGCAAATATTAGCTGAAAAAAGTTTGGGATTATTAGAACCTGGTGAGCAAATTATGGTCAGAGCAAACACTGGAGCTAACAAAAACAATGCCAGATTCTTGGTTGTATCTGCGGAACCATTGAATGAAGCGGTCGCCAGAGGCGGCCCATTTGTGATGAATACCCAGGATGAAGTCAGACAAGCGTTTGATGACTTTAGAAATAACAGGTTTTAACCAAAGGTCTTAACAAAAGATTTTTAATACAGGCTTTTTAAGGAAGATATCGAAACAATGGCGAGTTTGAAAAATACCAGAGTTAGTTATGGTTGGGTGTCGATCAGCCTGCATTGGTTAATGGCTGTAGGGTTAATTTCTATGTACTTTCTCGGTGATTACATGGTGGGTCTGGATTACTACGATAAGTGGTATAAAGATGCGCCAGAAATACACAAAGGGGTTGGCTTTATTATTGGACTATTGATGCTGTTGCGTTTGCTATGGAATCAATTACAAGAAAAGCCCCAGCATCTTGATCCTGATAGTGTCCGTATGAACTGGATGGCTTCTGCTGCGCATTACCTGTTTTATCTATTGGTTTTTGTGCTCGTTGTTAGCGGTTATTTGATTTCAACCGCAAAAGGCCAGGGGATCGATGTATTTGGACTTTTCGAAATACCTGCTTATTACCTGATGATAAAGATCGGGGGGAGTTGGCGGGTAAAATACACGAGTATTCAGGATTAGGTTTTATGTTGTTGGTTGCATTTCATGCATTAGCAGCATTGGTTCATCATTTCTTTATGAAAGATCGAACTTTAAAAAGAATGTTGGGTGTTAGAAGTTGATTACTTCAAGTGACAGAAATAGAAAATTCAATCAGTGATTTATAAGATTTATATAGATTTATTAATTATTAAAAAGGATGGAAAAAATGAAATTAAAAACAATCGCAACATCAGTATTAGCACTGGGTTTATTTGCAGGTGCTCTTAACTGCGCAAGCAGCAGATTATGCATTCGATAAAAAAGGTTCACATCAGTTTCTACAGTTCAGAGTGCAGCATTTAGGTTATAGCTGGTTGTACGGCCGTTTTAACAATTTTGATGGTACTTTTAGTTACGATGCTGATGCGCCAGAAAAATCAAAAGTATCTGTGACGATCGATACTACAAGTGTTGACTCTAATCATGCCGAGCGCGATAAACACATCCGTAGCGATGATTTCCTAAATGTGGACAAATACCCAGAAGCAACATTTGAAAGTACGAGTTTCGATGGCAAAACGTTTGTAGGGAGATCTGACTTTAATGGGCGTGACTAAGCCTGTTGAATATTGTCGTTGAAAAGATCGGTGAAGGTGAAGACCCATGGGGTGGATACCGTGCAGGTTTTGAGGGTACGTACTACTTTCAAAATGGCTGATTTTGGTATCACGAAAAATCTTGGCCCAAAATCTAGCTGATGTTGAAATGATCATTTCTGTTGAAGGTATCAGATTAAAAGGAGACGTGAAGAAATAAGACGTTGGATTTAAAGTATCGAATTTAAAAAGATGATAATAACTGTCCAGAAATAGGATTAACTGGACAGCTATTATCGATCATAAAATAACGATCCAAAAATCGTTAAATGGAGGTCACTAAGAGTTTAAATTAATAATTTCCACTCTTTAGAAATAGCCACATCAAGATTTTCTTCCTGAAGACCTTCAGCTAATTTAGTTAAAGTGTCAAAGTTATCGGCAGAAGCATGACCCTTAACATTAATAACAAACATATTTTTTTCATCTTTTCGATATGCATCTGACTCTAATCCATGGATATCTAAACCACCTTCAGATAGTTTCGAGATTACAGCTTCTTTTATGCCTGTGGTATTGATACCTTTAATCTGCATAAAAACATCTGATTTTTGAAATTTAAAGGTTTTACGAGTACAGGTATCGATAGTTAGTTTAAGTTGATAGTTTTCACCTAAACCTAATAGGTAAAGTTCAATTTCAAGCTCATCAATATATGCTTCGACCATCACTACCACAACGAAACTATGGCCAAGCCTTAGCGATGAAATGCTCTGTATCTCACAATTACTTCCTAAAAGCTCGTTGCAGAATTCAGATAGCATATTTGGTAATTTGTCGCCGATAGCAACAATTCGATAGCTTTGATTATCCACTCTTTGCTCACTCCTAATAATTAGTGTAATAAGAGCTTTATTCTTTTAAGGGGGTATTTTCATAGACCAATATATTATTAGTTTAGAAGCAAACTATATTCCCGTTATAATTAATGGAGTATTAATATGATGAATCAAAATTGAAAATAAGAAATAATCTTAAAAAAGCGACAAACTCTTGCCGATATAAGTTATGTAAATTTGTAGTAATGATCAAAAGTTTGCATTTCCGAAGTAGTTGAATATGTTGTTCTTTAAAACATTTTTTATCTATTATTATTCTTGTGCAATGACCACATTGACTGTAATGAACAAAATACCCAAAGGTTGTTATTTTGAAGCTTGTGTATACGTCAGAAGACTTGGTTTATTTACATCATCTAAAAAACATACTAGATGTTGAGGGTATAGAGTGCTTGATTAAAAACGATCGTCTTTCATCCCTGGCAGGTGAGGTCCCTTTAACAGTCTGTTGGCCAGAACTATGGGTTAAAGACTCCTTGAAAGAAGCCTGGGCTATAGAGCTTATTGAAGAAGCGAAAGCGCCAACTGGTTCACAAGATAACTGGATTTGCGAAAATTGTGGAGAGGAACATAGCGCACAATTTACGGATTGTTGGAATTGCCAGAATATAAAAGCTTTCTGAAGTATTAAAAGCAAAACAAAAAATTGCCTGTATATCCGCTAAATTCTAGCATTGCCTATCAGGTGAGCTAGCAATAAGCTTTGCATAGATGAGTTGTTTTTTTAAAAAACCTCATGAAAGTAGGGGGGTGTATTATTATATTCATCAAACCCTTATATCAAACAACTTCATAAGATAAATCTCAAATGACCAGCCCACAAAAACAAGAATTTCATATTGAGATTACATCTAACGATAAAACGGCTCTGGATTATCTTGCGGTGGAGTCGGGTTTATCTCGTCAAAAAATAAAAACAGTGATGCAGCAAGGGTGTGTTTGGTTAGAGCAGGGTAGAGACAAGAGTACAGAGAATAAATCAGTGACAAGACTTCGCAGAGCAAAAAAAATAGTTAGCGCTGGGAGTGTTCTGCATTTTTATTACGATGAAAATATTCTTCAGCAGAAACCGCAACCAGCAACATTGATCAGTGATGAGGGTGATTACAGTGTCTGGAATAAACCTTCAGGAATGTTTTCCCAGGGTTCTAAATGGGGAGATCATTGTACCATTCAGCGTTGGGCGGAAAAGAATCTGGTTCCAGAACGCGTAGCATTTGTCGTACATCGTCTGGATAGGGCTGCGAATGGACTAATTATTCTTGCGCATAAAAAGAAAGTTGCAGCGCAATTTGGAAGAATGTTTGAAAATCGAGAAATCAACAAGGTTTACCAGGTGCTTGTTGAAGGTTGTTTTTCCGATGTTGCAGAAAATGGATCAATCTCAATTGATAATGAATTGGATGGAAAAAAATCGATATCGCATATAACGGTTTTGAAATTCGATGTAAATATCAATCAATCATTGTTAGAAGTAAACATAGAAACAGGTAGAAAACATCAAATTAGAAAGCACCTTTCTGGCTTTGGCTTTCCTGTGGTTGGTGATAGGTTATATGGCTCAGTTTCGCAATCATTTCAGCCAGATAGAGATCTTCAACTGAGTGCGGTATTTTTATCATTTGTCTGTCCAGTTAGCCTAAAAGAAAAAATATTCAAACTCTAATTCTACCGATTTAGATGTCCCTTAAGAAGGGCTATCCTGCGGATAAAATTAAGTGGTATCGCGGTGGTATGCAATCCTGTGTAACTTTGGGTTTGACTACTGTACCTCCTCAGTAACAGCTTTAAGAGTACAACCCGCTTGGGCATACTTGAGCGGGTTTTTTGCTTTTTACCGAACTCAACCTGATGAAAGTTCTTTTTTGATAGTCGGTAGTACTTTTTTCAGCAGCAATGGTTGAGCTGAAGCGGTCGGATGCAACTCATCTGCTTGTAAATAATCATAGTTCTCGGCGATGTCTTCCATAAAAAAAGGAATAAATGGTAGTTTGTATTTCTCAGCCAAATCTGTAAAAACAGCCTCAAATTTTTCTGAATAGGAGGCACCATAATTGGGTGGGATTTTCATTCCCAATAAAATGACTTTAGCATTGGCTTGTTGTGCCGCTTGTATCATTTCATCTAGATTGATTTTTGTTACATTAGGCGGGATGCCTCTTAAGCCATCATTCGCACCCAGTTCAATCAACACATAACCAGGTTTATGATCCTCTAATGCCTGCGGTAAGCGCGTTCTCCCACCTTGAGTGGTTTCGCCACTGATGCTGCCGTTGATGACTTCAAACTTTTCACCGAGTTCTTCACTCATCAAGTTTACCCAGCCTTGTTCTATTGGGATCCCATAAGCAGCGCTTAAACTATCACCCCAAACCAGAATTCTTTGGTCGGCAAAACTGCTGCTGCTAAAAAGGCTGCTTAAAAGCATTAGCGCTATAAAAAGAAAATAACGTTGTACCTGCTTGAAAACCTTCAATATGAAACCCATAGTAAACACTCTTATTATCCCATTTGTATTGACAACTTTAAATGCCAAAAAATTCTATTGTAATTGAATCACAAAATTTGAGTAAAAGCTTGCCAGTTTCAAGTGGTGAACAATTAAAGATTCTTAATGATGTTACCTTGGTGGTTGAACAAGGCGAATCAGTTGCAATTACAGGCACATCTGGTTCGGGTAAAACAACCCTTTTAGGTTTGCTCGCAGGATTGGATGTTTCTTCTGAAGGCTTCGGTGAAGCTTACTCGGTAAGGACTTAACCCAACTCGATGAAGATCAGCGTGCAGAATTGCGTTTGAGCAAAGTCGGTTTTGTATTTCAGTCATTTCATTTAATGGATAATTTAACCGCACTTGAAAATGTGATGCTGCCATTAGAGCTGGATAGACAATCTGGTTTAAAACTCGCTGAAATTCGACAACATGCGAGCGACGCTTTGAACCAGGTTGGTTTAGGCGAGCGCTTGACTCATTTACCCACGCAGTTATCTGGTGGAGAACAACAACGAGTTGCACTTGCTACGAGCTTTTGTTACCAAGCCATCGGTGTTATTTGCTGATGAACCAACGGGTAATCTGGATAGCCATACCGGTGATGAAATCATCGACTTGTTGTTTGCTATGCAGCAACAAAAGCAATACGACGCTAGTGCTGGTTACGCATGATGATGATTTCGCTGTTAAATGCCAAACGCACTACAAATTAGTTAATGGTGCTTTGGCGCTTTAATCGCAAAGCAATGGCAAATAATGGCACAACAATGGTTTCTCATATCCAACAGTATTCTTATTCAGACAAAACGTTTCTGGCGACTCGCAGAAGCCCGCTTACTATTTTTGGCATTGCTCGTGGCAGTTGTCGCAGTTACTTCGGTGGGTTTCTTTACCGATCGCGCAGATCGCGCGATGAATGCACAAGCCACTCAATTGTTGGGTGGCGATATGGTGATTGTTTCGACACGACCTATTGATGATGTCTATTTATCAGAAGCTGATAAAAGAGGTTTGCGAACCGCCAGTACGGTTACTTTTCCTAGCATGGTATCACGAGGCGAGAAATTCCAGTTAGCACAAGTCAAAGCGGTATCGGACAAATACCCACTGCACGGTAATATTGAAACAAGTGCTGAAAGTGGGGGGGTGACTAGCATAACCCAGATTGACTCTTTAAGTGATGACGAAATCATAGCCGATGGCAGACTCTTTGTTGCACTTGGAAGCTAGTTCGGGAAATTCCGTTCAGCTGGGTAAAAGTAAAAAAACACTGGCAAAAGTGATTCGAAAAATGCCCGATCAGGCCAGTAATGCTTTTCAGTTTGCACCTACATTGATCATGCCACTGGAACAACTGCCAGAAACAGGCCTTTTAACTGGAGCGAGTCGGGCAAGTTACAGTTTGTTATTTGCCGGAGATGAGCAACAAATTGAATCTTTCCGTAGCTGGTTGAAGCCACAATTAAAACATAACGAAAGAATTCGTACCCTCGATGATGGTTTGCCATCGGTGCAACAAGCATTACAGCGTGGTCAGCGTTTCTTGAAAATGGCCGCTTTACTTGCTGTTATTCTAGCGGGAGCTGGAATTACTATTGAGCAGCTATAGCCTGACAAGACATGAAACTTCAGCGGTTGCTGTGCTGAAAACAATGGGTGCTTCACGCAGGCAAGTGACCAAACATTATTTATTCCAGTTGTTGCTCGTTGCGTTTATTGCAGGAGTTGTTGGTGCATTTATTGGGTATTTAATCCAGTTTTTCTTAGCTAATTATCTGCAGGACTTTATTGGTCAGCAGTTACCTGATGCAGGTTGGACACCTGTTTGGGTAGGACTACTTACTTCGCAAGTATTAGTGATTGGATTTTCTGCGCCTCATTTGTTGCAACTGGTGAAAACTGCACCTGTGCAAATTTTACAAAGGGCAAGTACGGTTTCTAAAGCGCCATTACTGTTGCCATTTATTAGCTTGATTGTGGCGCTACTGGGTTTGATGTGGCTGCAAACTGCAGATATAAAGTTGAGTCTTTATTTACTTGCCGCAGTTGTGATTGCTTTAGTTGTTTTCTGGGTTTGTGCTTTATTAATGTTAAAGCTGATTCGTAAACTTGGTGAACGTTGGCATTTACCAAAAGCAAATCGTCGCATGGCTTTAATGGTGGTTGTTTTCGGGGTGGGTTTATTTAGTCTGTTGTTATTAACCACTTTACGCAGTGATTTAATCGATCGCTGGCAAGCGAGTCTTCCTGAAGGTGCACCTAATCATTTTCTGATCAATATACAGCCCAATGAAGTTGAGCCATTAAAAGAGTTACTCGCTAGGGAAAATACCGCGACACCCATTTACCCGATGGTGCGTGGACGCTTAGTTGAGGTTAATGATGAGCCAGTATCCCCGGATGATTCGCAATACGCAGAAAATCAACGCGCTCAACGTTTATTAATCCGTGAATTTAATTTATCAGCAAGCGCGGATATGCCCGAAGGTAATATTATTACTGCGGGTAAGTGGTTTGAAAAAGACACTCAAAACGGTTTTTCTATGGAGCAGGGAATTGCTGAAACGTTAGGTGTGAGTATGGGTGATAAGTTGACCTTTGATATCGCAGGTCAACGATTAGTAGAAACAGTAACGAGTATGCGCACCGTTCAGTGGGATAGCATGAAGCCGAATTTTTTCGTACTGGCTGCTCCGAAGGTATTTGAGAATTACCCTAAAACCTACATCACCAGTATTCATCTTGATGAAACTAAATCAGATGTTCTACCTAATCTGGTAAAGCAAGTTCCCGAGTGTTACGGATATCGATATTAGTGCGATACTCACTCAGGTGCGTGACTAATCAATAAAGCTGCTTTTGCGGTACAGGCTATATTCTTATTTACCTTGGTTGCAGGAGTTGTGGTTTTATTTGCAGCTTTACAATCGCAAAAAGCATTACGCAGAAAAGAACTGGCAATATTTAAATCGTTAGGTGCGAATCGAGCATACTTACGTCGTAATTTAGTATTAGAATTTGCCATGATTGGAGGTTTAGCGGGATTCCTGGCAGCAGTCTTGGCACTGGTTGCAGGAAATATTGCAGCGTACCAGCTATTCGAGTTGAGTCCTCAATTGAACTTGGGGTTGATATTATAGGGACTGCATTAGGCGCAGTACTGGTAAGTGTTGCAGGTTATCTTAATGTGAGAGGCTTATTGTCTGTTGTACCAGTTTCTCTATTTCGTTAATTGTTGCGAGTTATTGCAGTTCTGGTTGATTAATCCCCTTTTCAAACAGCGTAAATTTTAGACTTTCTTTGAGTTTTTTATTGTCTTTCTTTTTCTTACCTAAATTATTTGTTAGCATTAAAAGGTAGGCATCTGCTTTGTCATTGTGATGAATTGTTATCATCATTGCCTGCTTGTATTTGTCTGAGACATCGGGTGATATATCAAAAACACCTGCCGATGCCCAGCCGGCATTAAAAAATTTTCTCGCTTGCTCTGCGGTATAGGCTCGAGTGATAACGTGCGATCCACCCGCAAGTGTTTCAGTTAATGTACGAAACAACATTTCAAATAGATCATTCGGGTGCGGAGCTGAGTTATGTGGATCTTCGTAGGCTATTTCGATACGGTTTAGTGGTCGTATCGCATATCGTACTTCCAACTCGCCATCTTCACTGAGAATGCGCTTTCTCATAGGGTAGTACGTATTCAGGTTCTACAGCGATTTCCTTAAATCCTTTGGTAGATTTGAAGCTTAATCCCGATTCTTTGAGTAAGGCATCAAAGTCGGTCTGAATGTTTTCACTGGTTTTATTGTTTTCTGTTGCTGCAGTTTTAATAGTATCTGCAGCAGCAGAAAATCCCGAGAATAAGCCAAAAATTAAAAGGCTAGCAAGGAAAGTTTGTTGAAACTCTGAAAGCTGTTTCATTTTAGCTTTTTTCTTCCTTCCAGGCTTTTAGTAAGTCTTGAGCAGACTTCTTCCAGTTTTCTTTTGTAGCGATTGCTATGAAGTTCTCAATATCTTTAATCGCTGCTTCTTTTTTACCTTGTGAATGATAAACAGAAGCTCGGTTAAAGTAGGGGGCTGGTAGATGAGGGTTTAACGCAATGACCTGATCAAAGTCTTTCACTGCCGCTTCATTTTTACCTTGGTATGCCAATAAAGAACCACGATTAAAGCGTGCAGGGATTAAATCGGCATTTATTTCTATCGCCTTATCCAAATCTTTTAACGCCTCAGATTCACGATGAAACTTTAGATAAACCTGTGATCTGTTGACTAAATATATAGCGTTATTTGGTTCAAGCTGTAACTGCTTTTTCTATGTCTGCTAGTGCTTCTTTAGTCTTGCCACTTTGTAAGTTCAAGCGTAGCACGTACATCGAAGAGTTTTGCAGTACTTCGGATACTTTTTTATCGCCTGACTTAGTACAACCATTGCTTGTGGTTTTCTGCCTTCTTGATAATGTTGTAATGCGACATTGATTTGCTGATCGGCAGTTAACTTGGCGTGCGGGTTTTTACCACGATGTGTGGCATTCGCCCGACCTTCATCTAACGGATCTATATGGCGAATATGTTTTAACATCTTTGCTTGCAGCGACCATTGAAGCAGGTGTTGCATGCTTTGGCCTGTTCAGCTGATTCTGATGCCTTGTACTGTTTGAAAGCTCATTTGTGTAGCAAGAAGCCCTATTGCCGTTGCAAATACAGCAACAGGTTTTAAACCTGTTGCTGTCTGTTTGAGGTTAAATATCATCATTCTATCTTTGCACCTTTGCTTTCTGCATAAGTCTTGAATAACTTGTTCAACATTTCTATATGTTGTTCGTCATTCAATACGCCTGGTGAAGCAACCTTACCCCAAAGCTCCTCGTTAGACATCTCACGGTGACATCCCATACATAGACCAGTTCGCTCCATGCCATCGCGCATTTCTTTTGGGAGTGAGCGAGATAATGGCCAGTGCGTTCCAACAGTTTGCACCTGCTGTCCGTCTTTGATGATGGTAGACCAGTCAAAGTCCATATCCGCAATTTTAGGAATCTGGATCTGGTAGTTGCCGGGCTTCGGAATCGGCTTGCCCGTTTTCTGGTCGATCAAGTCTTCAACGATATCTTCGACATAACGAGTCTGGAACACACCACCTGCAATACCGTAGCCCATGTGATTTAGGGTTGTTGTGACAGGATTCACAGGTACGCGCCTTACGTTGTGCAGAGTGAGGTTGAACAGGCGCCATATCGATTGCCAGTGGCGTTCTGCTTTGTCCTAACTCTTTTTGCTCGTCATATGATTTTGCAACTTGATTCAATGCAATGGTCTTGCCTTCTCTGTCGATAACCGTATAGACAACCTGACAACCTGGCATTAGCGGTGTTACTCGACCTTCACCATTGATACCCAGTACTGGATCTTCCCAGCGCAGGTAGGAACGTGTTTCAAATACTTTACCCGGGCTCTGGATGCCTTTAGTGCCTAATGGAGATTCAGCGGTAGAACCATCAGGGTTACGTGCTGTACCCGATGCAATCCAGTCAGTATCGTGATGTGGTTTACCATCTTTGTCTTTACCGTAATTAACCTGTACATGACAACCATAACACTGTGGTACCCATGATGCGTGACAGGTGTAACACTCAAGGCTGTCGTTGTGCTTGGCAACACTGCTCATGGCAACGAGCGCGTTTTGGGATTTCCATGTATTGGTCATCCTTTAATTGTTTCAGGATCGGGACTTCAAAGTCATTACCTGTTGCAGAGTGAAGGATAACCTTGTCGCCATCCTTAACGACATTACCGAATGGGTTACCACGAGTGGTTTTTAAGTAACCGTCTTTTTTCTCGTAGGTTGTAGCAAATGCCTGGGTTTCTGCCATTAGCGTCTCTGATAAACCACGTGGTCCACCTGTGAGTTCTTTGTTAAATTCTTCGCCATAACCTAATTGTAAATCCCATGGATACTTGTCAGGTGTTCCGTGACAGTCCTGACACTCGATCTCTACTTGAGCCAGTGTGGTTCCCGGGATATTGCCGTCACCATGCATATCAATACTGGTATGGCAGTCTTGACAGAGCATGCCTCCTGTTGGGTTGCCCGGACGGCTTTGGTTATATTGATGATGTAAATCATCCGAGATGAACAGGTATTTTTTGGTATGCAGTTTTGGCTGAGTACCTCCTTTCACGTTGAATGGTGAACCGTAAGGGAACTCCATTAAACCCTGGTAGGTTACACCGATTCGTTTACCACGGTTGTGACAAGAATTACAGGATTCTACCGGAATACCTGAATATTCGGCATGAGAGGTCTTGACTACAGACTTACGAGTAGCCTGTATCTGGTGTGTCAACATGTGGCCATTTTCTTTTTTGTTTATGGTTGGGTCGTTACCTTCGTAGAGACCTTCGTTACCATAAGGGATATGACATGATGAGCACCCCTGACCACGATAATCACCGCGCTTTTCACGTCCTTTAACCGTAACGTGACAACGTTGACACTGCTGGCGTTGATAAGTGAAGCCAGCGAGTTTGGGGTCTTTTTCAATTTCTTCAACAGTAGGTTGAGGTACCTGTTTTAATTCAGTCGGGAATTGGTCAGGATGTGCAGCGACCATCGCTTTCATATAGCTTTTGTATTCTTCAGTACCGATGTTAGGAATTGCGCCATCTTCATCCTTAACATCATAATTGCCCCATGGCACTTTATGGTTTTGAACTTCTTCGATTCCCCATGTATGCAAGTTACCTTGAATCTTACCGGCTTCGGTATTCATCAGAGACTTTTCAACACGCTCAGAATAGCCTTTATGACATGCAGCCTGACCACAGGTCATCTTATTGATGTCCATGGCTCCGGGGTCAGGATAGAAATTATTGGGTCCCTTGGCTCTATTAGTGATGTGGCGCTCCTTTATGTGCTTTTTCTGCCTCAGCGGCGGTTGGATCACCACCGTGACACATGACACAGCCTTCGGAATCTCCGTGGCCACTACCCAATGCCTTGATCAACACCATCATGCCACTTTTGTCGTCGCGTATTTTTTCTATGCCTGCGTGACAAGTGATACAACCTGCATCAGCTATCGCAGTCGATGCATAAAAATTTAAAGCTCCACCAATGATGAGAGCTAAAAGCCATCCTTTTCTTATTAATTTCATGACAAACCCCAGCAGTTAATTAACATACTATCCTTAAGGTTATATAGACCCATTCAACAAAGAATGCAAGATAATCATATTTAGCCGTGATCTATGTCAATTATTTCCCAGAAAGTTAGTATTTATGACTATTTTTTTCCAGGTGTTTTTTACTGTTGTTAATCTGGTTTTTTAAGTTTGGTTATTCATAAAAACATACTAAAAGTAGGGGGGTGCGTTTTTACTTGAATTCACTAGATATAATTTCGAGCTAAGGGGGTAAAATATGCAGTTCATTTTTAAATCATTAATTGTTATTGGTTTACTTATTTTATACATACGAGCTATGCGGCTACATTAAAGATCGGTCACGCTGCACCAGATTTCACCTTATCGGATCAAAAAAACCAAGCACAGGCTTGGAATCAGATGCGTGGAAAATGGCTGCTTCTCTATTTCATTTCTATCCAAAGGATGAAACATCCGGGATGTGTTGCTGAGGCTTGTAGCTTTCGCGATAATAATGTCGCAATTAGAATGAAAACACGGTAATTTGGTGATTAGCATGAATAACACAGAAAGCCATGCAGAGTTTTCCAGTAAGCATCACCTCCCTTTTACTTAATTGGCAGATCCCGGTGGAAAAGTTGTAACAAAATATGATTCTCTAAGGAACTTTTTGGTGTTTAAAATTGCCAAACGCAACAGTTATACAATAGATCCACTGGGTAACATCGCTAAAGCTTATCGTAATCTAAATCTTAAAATTCACGTTGATGTAATTCTTAAGAATTTACAGGTACTTCAGAGTAAATAGAACTTTCTAATGTAAACTTTTGTTATCTTTTTTCTTATCCTGATCATTACTAGCTAAAAACTACGTAAACTAATAACTGTATTCGCTGTTCGGATAAGGCGATAGACGGTTGCTCATTAGTGACGAATGGATTATCCTTGCAAAATCTGTTATTCAGCTCGGAAATAATATTGTGGGCTTAAAGGCAAGAATAACGTGTAACCATCAAAGATTATAAAAAAATTAAGGAGTTTCAAATGTTAATTAAAAGTTTTGCTTCAGCAGCTGTATTGGCGCTATTGCTCCCTGCTACACAGACAATGGCTGCTTCGCATGGCGCAGAAAATAACGGAGAAAAAGACAGAATAGATGCGACCGATACTTTACCTGATGCTAAGCCGGGCGAATGTTATGCGAAAGTAATAGTACCTGCAGAATACGAAACAATAACCGAGCAGGTTTTAGTTAAGCCAGAATCTGAGAAGGTTGAAGTTAAGCCGGCAGTTTTCGATGTGGCTGAAAAATCAATGGTTGCTAAAGAAGGCTTTACAAAAGTAAAAGTTATTCCAGCTAAATTTCGCGAAGAATTCGAAGAAGTTGAAGTTGCAAAATCCAGTACAGAGTGGGTAACAAACCTTGGCGATAAAGGAATTCCTGCTAGCCCTGCATTATTAGCAGCAGTTAAAACGAACAATATAGATATTGCTAGTGCAGCAATTGGCGAGTGTTTCAAAGAATACTACGTACCTGCTAAGTACGAGAAGACTGAAAAAGAAGTACTTGTTAAAGAAGAATCTGAAGAAATTAAAGTAGCAGCAGCTCAGTTTGAGGAAACAGAAGAGACTGTTGTGGTTAAGCAGGCAAGTAAGAAAAAAGTATACAAGCCAGCTGAATACGAGACTATCGAAGAAAAAATCGAAATCGAGCCAGCTAAAGCAGTATGGAAAAAAGGTGACGGTCCAATCACTAAGATTGATAACTCTACAGGTGAGATCATGTGTTTGATCCAGGTCCCTGCTAAGTACAAGATTATCAAGAAGACTGTTCTCAAGACCCCGTCAACGATCGATTTAGTAGAAATACCAGAAGAATCTAAGGGTGTTAAGGTTTCTAAGCTTATAAGTGACGCAACTATCGACAAAGTGAAGATTCCTGCTGAGTACAAGAAAATTACCTTGACTAACAAAATATCTGATGCAAGTTTCACCTGGAGAGGCGCAGCAATTGATGGTGATGGTACTTTTACTGGAAACCAGATTTGTCTTAAAGAAATCCCTGCTAAATACACCAAAGTCAAGAAACTAGTAATTGATACTCCAGCTACGATTGAAGAAGAGAGGGTTGAGCCAGTTGCTCAATTAATCAAAGTAAGCAATGTTGCTACAGAAGCTGAAGAAGTACGTACTACCATACCAGCTGAGTACAACACTGTTGAAAAACGCGCAAAAGTTTCTAGCGAGCGTTTAGAGTGGCGTCGAGTTCTTTGTAAGACCAATATGGGTCCTGATATCAACAAGAGAATTCAACAGGCACTTAAAGATGCAGGCGTTTACAATGGCACTATAGATGGAAATATTGGTCGTGGCAGTATGTCTGCGGTGGAGAAATTCCAGAAAGATAACGGACTTGCTACCGGTGGTTTGACTATCGATACGCTTGAAAAGCTTGGTGTAATGTAACTATCACTACGTTTTAATAAGTATAAAAAAAGCCGCGAATTTCGCGGCTTTTTTGTGTATGTGTGTTTTATCTAAAACACTAAAATATGCCTAAAAGTAGGGGGGTGACCTTCATTAATAAGTATTTAAAGGTTTTCTTTGTTTTCTCTTAGTGCATAGAACTCAGTAGCAAACTCATCAAAACTATCAGTCTCAATGGCCGCACGAATTCCTCTCATGAGTTCCTGATAATAGTAAAGATTGTGAATGGTATTAAGGTGTGCGCCAAGCATTTCGCTGCATTTGTCGAGGTGACGCAGGTAAGAACGAGAATAATTCTGGCAGGTATAGCAGCCACACTCCGGATCGATTGGACCAGTATCTGCCTGGTGTTTGCTGTTACGAAGTTTCAATTCGCCGTAGCGGGTAAACAAAAACCCATTGCGTGCATTCCTGGTTGGAATCACACAATCAAACATATCAACGCCACGCCTCACCGATTCTACAATGTCTTCAGGTTTTCCAACACCCATTAGATACCGTGGTTTATCGGCTGGAAGTAGGGGGGTGGTTACTTCTAATACATGGTCTCGCTCGTGCTTGGGTTCACCAACTGAAAGCCCGCCGATCGCGTAGCCATCAAACCCTATATCTTGTAGTCCTTGTGCAGAGTTGGATCTCAGTTCTGCGTGCATTCCACCTTGCACAATACCAAATAACGCTGATGGGTTATCTGCATGCGCCTGTTTGCTTCGTTTGGCCCAGCGCAGGGATAACTCCATCGATTCACGTGCCTCTGATAAGCCTGCAGGATAGGGTGTGCACTCATCGAATATCATCACAATATCAGAGCCTAGTTTGCGCTGAATATCCATCGATACTTCGGGTGAAAGTAAAACCTTATCACCATTGACGGGCGATCTAAAGTGAACGCCTTCCTCAGTAATCTTACGCATTTGGGCGAGTGAAAATACCTGAAAACCACCTGAGTCAGTAAGAATAGGTTTATCCCAATGCATGAAATCATGCAAATCTCCATGCTTCTCGATAATGTCAGTTCCAGGTCGCAGCATCAGATGAAAAGTGTTACCTAGGATGATTTCTGCACCCAGGTCTTTTATTTCTTCGGGTTTCATGGACTTTACGGTACCGTAAGTTCCTACTGGCATGAATGCAGGGGTTTGAACTGTGCCTCTAGGGAAGTTGAGCTCTGCTCTTCTAGCGAGGTTATTGCTGGAGCTATCTGAATGTTTGAGTGCGAAATCCATAGCTATTACTTTAGTCTTGTTTAACAAGTTGCGTATGGTAGTAGTTCTTTTGAATAGATGCACATTTTTGTTTGCACACCTGAGCTTAAACCTGCTTAAATAGAAAGGGGTAAATTTTAAAAAAGTGCTTGAAAGTAGGGGGGTGTGAGATTCTAATCTATTAAATGCAAGCGCTTGCATTAGTTAATACTAACTATAGAATAATATAATAATTTGATAATATAAGTAAAATCAATAGCCTATCAGTAAATGTGTATTGCCTATAAAGAATATTTCTGCCACTATCGGCAGGGAATCAGAAAAATCGAATTATAAAAAAATTAAAAAACTATAAAACTAGGAGAGAAAAGATGCTACATCAATTTAAAAAGACGGTGCTTACCGCGTCAGTCACTTTGGCATGTGTCATGTCATCATCAGCCTCTGCAACTAACGGTTATGCGGCACATGGCTTTGGTACGATCCAAAAAGCAATGGGCGGTGCTGCAGTAGCTGGCAGTGACAATGCCATGAATATGGCGACCAACCCCGCCGCAATGTCATTTGGTAAAAATAACTGGACAGCAGGTATAGATATCTTTGTTCCAGACAGAGGTGCAAGCCATGCTGGTCGACCAGCGCACCCTGATATTCCATTTTCTGCTTTCTTTCCACCAGGAACTCCTCTTCCTCCAGGAAGTGTACCCGCCAGTGCAGCTATACCCGGCGCAACATGGGGTGGAAATGATGACTCCAATTTTGCAATTCCAGAATTTGGATATCAGCGCCACTTAAATGATAAATTTGCAGTGGGAATCGCTGCCTATGGTAATGGTGGAATGAACTCCAGCTATGCTGTACCCATATTTGACACTGATCCAACTCGACAAAGTGGGATTGACTTGGCACAACTATTTTTTGCACCTAGTGTGTCAATGAAGCTTAATGAAAACCACAGTATTGGTGCATCTTTGAATCTTGTGTATCAACGAATTAAAATTAATGGCACAGGCTCGTTCGCTCCATTTAGCAGTGCCCCAACTAGCTTATCCAATAATGGTTATGATAGCTCCACAGGTGCTGGTGTATCTTTAGGCTGGCAAGGTCAGGTGACTGATAAGGTATCGCTCGGCTTGGCTTACCGCAGTAAAACCAAGATGAGCAAGTTTGATAAGTATAGCGGCCTATTAGCTGAACAGGGAGATTTCGATATCCCAAGCATGATTACTGCGGGGATCTCATTTAAAGCCACGCCTAAAACAACGATTGCCTTGGATTTCGCTCGTATTAACTATACCGATGTTGCATCTATATCAAATCCAAATAATACGGCAGGATTACAACAACAATTGATTGCACAGAGCTTTAATATAATTCCACCAGGAACACCATTACAAGGACCTTTATTAGGGGATGACGATGGTGCAGGATTTGGCTGGGAAGATCAGAATGTTGTGAAGATAGGAATCAAGCATCAGCTTAATAATAAATTGACGCTTCTGGCGGGTTATAACCACGGTAAGGCACCGATTACTGAAACGGAAACGGCGTTTAATATATTGGCGCCTGCTACGGTTGAAGATCATATAACCTTAGGAATGGATTACAAACTTTCTAAGACTTCGAATCTATCGTTCCAGTATATGCATGCTTTTGAGAATACAATAAAAGGTGATGGTACAATGACACCAGCTGGACCCGCATCACCTGGTGCAATTATTGGAATCGGACCTAATCCATTGACTGATTTTACAGCAGCAGATATTAATATGAGTCAGAATTCTTTTGGAATTGCATACACCAAGAATTTTTAAATTCTTACACATAAGAAGCGAGCTCAGGCTCGCTTTTTTTGCTTTAAATAATTTATAAATACGGAGAGTTGATTATGTTAAAAAAGATAGGATTACTGTTTCTGTTAGGAACTTCGGTTAGCCCTGCGCTTGCTGATACTTATATGGACGCAGCGTGGGCGCAACAAGCGTGTAATGCATGGAATGCAAGCCCCGTGTTAACCAGGCAATTAGTTGATGTTGATGCCAATGAAGATGTGGCAGGTGGATATTCCTGGATTAAGAATGATGCCAAAAGAGGATATAAGCTGATACAAATGTATCGTTCTAAATGTGGCGATACCTCAAAAATTCAGTTAATGATCCAGCCAAAAGGAGATAAGGCCATGTGCGTAGCTGCTGGCAAGCCAGATGGTAAAAAGATGAATTTCAGTGTGGATTATTTAATGCATGCCAGTGATAAAAACTGGGCTTGTATGGGTAGAGGTTCATTTGGTTGTGGTGCAATGGGAGCCATGATGACGGGTAAACTAAAATTCAAAGGCCCAAAAGGCGAAGCAATGAAAGTGATGTCGCCTTTTGAAGCGTTCTTGAAAGTTGCAGGAAAATTACCCGGAGATAAGGCAAGTTGCCCGAAATAACTAGTTGTCCATAAAAATAGATTGATAAAGAAAGATTAAATTATTCCCCCTACTTTGAACAAAGTAGGGGGGTGACTTAGTTAGGATAAAAAAAATTAGAATTGATGTTTTTCGCAGGCGCTTAATGTGTTCTGCATTAACATCGCTACAGTCATTGGGCCAACGCCTCCGGGGACTGGGGTAATCCATGAAGCTCTTTCTGCTGCAGCTTGGTATTCAACATCTCCAGCAAGTGTTCCGTCTTCTAATCGGTTAACACCCACATCTATAACTACCGCACCGGGTTTAATCCATTCTCCTTTAACGAGTCCTGCCTTACCTACAGCAACAACTACAAGGTCAGCTTGTGATACTAGTTCCTGCGTGTTTTTGGTGAAGCGATGGCAGATAGTAACAGTGGCGCCTTTCATTAGTAGCTCAAGCATCATGGGTCTACCAACAATATTCGATGCGCCAACGATAACGGCATTGAGTCCTTTAGGATTTACCTCAATAGACTCAATTAGTCTTATTATGCCATAAGGTGTACAAGGTCTAAGTCCAGGAATGCGTAGGGCTAAACGTCCGACATTGACGGGGTGGAAGCCATCAACATCTTTACTTGGGTTTATGCGTTCAATGATTAATGATGCATCTAGATGATCAGGCAAAGGTAATTGCACTAGAATTCCGTCAATAAAATGGTCATCATTTAATTGATCGATTAAAGAAACAAGTTCGTTGTGGGTTGTTTCTTCTGGTAAGTCGTATGAACGGGAGTAAATGCCGATTTCTGTACATGCTCTGCGCTTATGACCAACATATACTTCGGAGGCTGGGTCACTACCAACAAGGATAACAGCTAAGCCTGGAGGGCGCTTTCTATGTGAGTTTCTTATGTCTATAGCAGCTTTTAATTCATTTCTAACTTCTGTAGCAACCTTTTTTCCATCAATAATTTGAGCCGGCATAACACTTTATCCAGTATTTCTGTATGAGGTAATATTTTCATCATTGGATGAATTTAAAGTCACAATATTACAAGAATCAAAATAATAGTTTATTTGAGGCGACTCTACATGACTTTTTAAGGTAGATCTTGAAAAAATGTTGATTACTGAAGAGCAGGGTTTAAATGCTCTTGATCTGGCGTTTTTATTCTTTTTTAAACGAGGAAATTAATATAAATAGTAAAAAATTTAAAAACAGATATCTGCGATTAATAGGGTTGACGAAGATAATTTAGATGCGTATTATTCGCGCTCTGCTGTTTATGTAGTAGTTATTGTCTTTGATAATAACGATGTGTCGGGGTATAGCGCAGTCTGGTAGCGCGCCTGCTTTGGGTGCAGGATGTCGGGAGTTCGAATCTCTCTACCCCGACCAATTTACAGCATAAGATGTACGTGGTGGACCTTAATATTGCGCCTGTAGCTCAACTGGATAGAGCAACAGCCTTCTAAGCCGTAGGTTGCAGGTTCGAGTCCTGCCAGGCGCGCCATTAAATGGTAAGCCGTGGGTTTTTATGGTGGGTATAGCTCAGTTGGTAGAGCCCCGGCTTGTGATGCCGGTCGTCGTGGGTTCGAGTCCCATTACCCACCCCAAATTGTAGTAAAAAGTGATTTATTTTGAAAAGTTAAATCATTAGTTCTCCTTCAGGTTATACAACTGCAAAAATGCAATGTATAATCGCGCTTTTTTGCGAAAGTGGCGGAATTGGTAGACGCGCTGGATTTAGGTTCCAGTGTCGCAAGACGTGAGAGTTCGAGTCTCTCCTTTCGCACCATTTATTTAAACTATAAGAAGAACTCAGGTCATGATCGAATGGTTTGAGATGAGGTTTATTGCATGCAAGTTTCAGTCGAGACTACCGGAAATATCGAACGTAAATTAACAGTAACTGTGCCAGTTGAACGCATTGACGGAGAAGTAGATAAGCGTCTTAAGTCTATGCGCGGTAGAGTCAAGATCGATGGCTTCCGTCCCGGGAAGGTACCAATGAGTGTTGTCAGTCAACAATACGGTGATTCTGTTTATCAAGAAGTCGTTAGTGAAATATTCCAGTCTACATTTTATGAAGCTGCAGAGCAGGAAAAGCTAAGAGTAGCTGGAATGCCTAAAATTGATACTACTACTCTAGAGCCAGGTAAAGACCTGGAGTACATAGCAACTTTTGATATTTATCCTGAGTTTAAAATTGCAGATATTTCAAAAATGACAGTAACTCAGCCAGTAGTAAAGTTAATGGCCGCAGATGTTGATGAAATGATCGAAACATTGCGTAAGCAACAGCAGGACTGGAAAGAAGTTAAACGAGCCGCAAAAGAAGGTGATCTTCTGGTTGTTGATTTTAACGGTAAAGTTGATGGTGAAGAGTTTGAAGGCGGAGCTGCTAAAGACTTCTCTGTAGAGCTTGGAGCTGGACGTATGTTGAAAGACTTCGAAGATGCATTAACTGGAATGAAGGCTGGTTCTGAAAAAGAAGCAGATGTTACTTTTCCTGAAGAATATCCTGCAGAAAACCTGAAAGGTAAAACTGCACAGTTTATTTTGAATGTGAAAACAGTGAGTGCGCCTTCTTTACCTAAAGTTGATGAAGATTTCATCAAGAAATTTGGCGTGGAAGACGGAACCAGTAAAAGTTTCAAAGCTGAAATTAAATCTAATATGCAGCGTGAAGTTGAGCAGCGTGTTAAAAGCCGCGTGAAGCAATCAGTAATGGAAGGTCTGCACGACCTGCATGAGATTGATTTACCTTCTTCTTTGGTTGACGAAGAAGTTAAACAAGTTCGTAGCGAAATGGAGCAAAACTCTCAAGGGGCTGATATGTCATCTTTGCCGGATGATATGTTCAAAGACCAGGCTGCAAGACGAGTGAAGCTAGGATTAATCGTTGGCGAAATCATTACTAAGAATAAGCTTGAAAAAGATCAAGCACGTGTTGATGACATGCTTAACTCTTTAGCTGCCAGCTATGAAGATCCTCAAGCATTAATCGAGTACTACAGAAGTGACCAGAAGGCTATGCAGACAATCGAAGCTGCGGTTATGGAAGAGATGATCGTAGATTGGGTACTAGATCAAGCAAAGGTTGCTGATGAGAAAGTAAAATTCACAGACCTGATGAATACGCAGGCTTAATTGCTTTTACTTTATTCACGTTATAACGATAAGATAATCAATGTTTAAAGGTACTAAAATGTCAAATACTCGACTTCAAGAAGAAATGCTCGGAATTAATGGTATCTTGCCTATGCCGGGTGTCACTGAGACGGTACGAGGTCAGGAGAGAGGCTCAGATATTCTTTCGCGTATGTTGAAAGAACGGGTGATTTTTGTTGTCGGTCAGGTTGAAGACTATATGTCGACATCGGTAATGGCTCAGCTGCTGTTTTTAGAAGCGGATAACTCCGAGAAAGATATACATATGTATATTAATTCACCAGGTGGTGCTGTCACTGCTGGAATGGCTATTTACGATACCATGCAGTTTATTAAGCCTGATGTTAGTACATTGTGTGTTGGTCAAGCGGCGAGTATGGGTGCTGTATTATTGGCTGGTGGAGAAAAGGGTAAACGTTTTGCGTTGCCACATTCAAGAGTGATGATTCATCAGCCTTTGGGTGGTTTCCAGGGGCAGGCATCTGATATTGATATCCATGCAAAAGAGATTCTTAAGATACGTAAAGAACTCAATTCTGTTCTAGCCCATCATACTGGTCAGAATATGAAGACGATCGAGAAAGACACCGATCGAGATAATTTTATGGATTCTCAAGCGGCTAAGGCTTATGGTTTAATTGATGAAGTTTTGGATAGTCGAAATAAGTAAAAAAGCATCAATAGAACTAAATTATTATTAAAAGCCTGAATCGTCAGGCTTTTTTTATTGTTAATTACTAACTATTCACCTATAAATAATTAACCGACTTTATCTGTTCTTACTGTACTTTTAAGCAGATTAGGATTAACTTTAGGGCTGGTATTAGGGGAAATGTAAAATTGAGGTTTTTCGTCAATGAGCAAAGATAATAAAGATGGGCAAAATGGCAAGGGTGACGGTAAGTTGCTGTATTGTTCTTTTTGTGGAAAAAGCCAGCATGAGGTAAGAAAACTAATCGCTGGTCCTTCAGTATTTATATGTGATGAATGTGTTGACCTGTGTAACGATATCATCACAGAAGAACTACAAGAAAAAGATGAAGGTGAGAAAAGAAGCCTTCCAATCCCAAAAGAAATTAATGATTTCTTGAATGATTATGTTATCGATCAAGATGCTGCAAAACGTGTTTTATCTGTTGCGGTTTATAATCACTATAAAAGATTAGACAGTAATTCGTCAAAAGATGAAATCGAGCTCTCTAAGAGTAATATCTTATTAATTGGTCCAACAGGAAGCGGTAAGACATTATTAGCTGAAACTTTAGCAAGAATGTTGAATGTTCCATTTACAATGGCTGACGCAACGACATTAACAGAAGCCGGTTATGTGGGTGAGGATGTTGAAAATATCATTCAAAAGCTGTTGCAGAAATGTGAATACGATGTAACTAAAGCTGAAACCGGGATTGTCTATATCGATGAAATAGATAAGATTTCACGTAAATCCGATAATCCTTCTATAACTCGTGATGTGTCGGGTGAGGGTGTTCAGCAAGCTTTACTAAAATTAATTGAAGGTACGGTAGCGTCAGTTCCACCGCAGGGTGGCCGCAAACATCCACAGCAGGAGTTTCTTCAGGTAGATACCAAAAATATTCTCTTTATTTGTGGTGGTGCTTTTTCTGGCTTGGATAAAGTTGTTCTTGATAGAACATCAAAAGGTGGTATCGGTTTTTCAGCAGAAGTTAAAGCGCCTGATGATAATCGTGCATTTGGTGACGTTATTAAGGAAATTGAAGCAGAAGATTTAGTCCGTTATGGTTTGATTCCAGAGTTTGTAGGGCGTCTTCCAGTGATCGCGACGCTTGAAGAGCTTAATGAAGATGCTTTAGTTAGAATTTTAACTGAACCCAAAAATGCATTAACTAAACAATACACAAAGCTTTTTGAAATGGAAGGTTCTGAAATAGATTTCCGCGATGATGCTTTACATGCTATTGCAAAAAAGGCAATGGAAAGAAAAACAGGTGCTCGTGGTTTGCGTACAATTATGGAAAAAATCTTATTGGATACCATGTATGATCTGCCTTCAGAAAAAGATGTTACAAAAGTTGTCATAGATGAATCAGTTGTGAATGGGGAATCGCAACCTTATCTAATTTACGAAAGTAAAGACGTTAAGAAAGCATCATCATCTAAATGAAGTAATTTCTATTGTTTGTATTTCATTAGATGTTCGATAAAGCCTCGCAGTGGAAACTCGCGGGGCTTTATTTTATATAAGTATTGATTTCTTTCTAAAGCGTCCCAATCTAATCAGTTAGACTTCTGTGATTATATAGAAGTGCTTAAAGAAGAGGCTAAAATGGCTACGGATAAAGAAAATAAAACAACAAATGTTGAAAACAATATTAAAGGAATTCCAGTACTCACATTAAGAGATGTAGTGGTTTATCCGCACATGGTAATTCCACTATTTGTTGGTAGGGAAAAATCTATCCGCTCACTTGATGAGGCAATGGAAAATAACAAACAAATTTTGTTGGTTGCTCAAAAAAGTGCTGAAGTAGACGAGCCAGGCCCAGATGATATCTTTGAGGTAGGAACATTAGCCACTATTTTGCAGCTACTTAAACTACCTGATGGTACTTTAAAAGTATTGGTTGAAGGTGTGGAGCGTGTGAAAATTGCTTCCATGGATATCGAAGGTGAATACTTTACGGCTGACATTGATGTTATACCTGTTGATGACAGTTATGATAAAAGAAAGACAGAATTGTTGAGTCGAGCTCTAGTCAATTTATTTGATAAATATGTGAACTTGAATAAGAAAGTTCCACCTGAGATTTTGTCTTCATTATCCGGAATTGATGAGCCAGACCGTTTGTCAGATGCCATTGCTGCGCATCTGGGTTTAAAAGTTACCGATAAGCAAAAGATCCTGGAAATAATTTCAGTAAAACAGCGTCTGGAGCATTTGGTTAGCCTTGTCGAAGGTGAAATTGATCTACTCCAGGTTGAAAAGCGCATTCGTGGCCGCGTAAAACAGCAGATGGATCGCAGCCAGCGCGAGTACTATCTTAATGAGCAAATGAAGGCTATCCAAAAAGAATTGGGCGAACTCGATGATGCTCCGTCGAATGAGCTAGATCAGCTAGCTGAAAAGCTTATAAAAGCAAAGATGCCCAAAGAAGCTAAAGAAAAAGCTGAAGAAGAACTCAAAAAATTAAAAATGATGTCGCCGATGTCGGCAGAAGCTACTGTGGTTAGAAACTATATCGACTGGATGGTTGGCTTGCCCTGGAGTAAAAAATCTAAAATTAGTAAAGATCTTGCAAAAGCTCAAAAAATTCTCGATGAGGATCATTATGGTTTGGATGAAGTCAAAGAAAGAATTGTTGAATACCTTGCGGTACAACAGCGTGTAAAAAAGTTAAAAGGTCCAATTATGTGTTTGGTTGGCCCCCCTGGTGTGGGTAAAACATCTTTGGGTAAATCTTTGGCAAATGCTACTGGACGTAAATACACGCGTATGGCGCTTGGTGGAGTTAGAGATGAAGCAGAGATCCGCGGACACCGTCGTACTTATATAGGTGCTTTGCCTGGTAAAATTATTCAAAATCTTTCTCGGGTTAAAACTCGTAATCCGCTCTTCTTATTAGATGAAATAGATAAAATGGCAACGGATTTCCGTGGTGATCCCGCGTCTGCAATGTTAGAGGTACTTGATCCAGAACAAAATAATTCATTCGCTGATCATTATCTCGAAGTTGACTTTGATCTTTCTGATGTGATGTTTGTTGCTACATCCAACAGTATGAATATTCCTGGTCCACTTCTAGATAGAATGGAAATTATCCGTATCCCAGGATATACAGAAGATGAAAAACTGAATATAGCTAAAAATTATTTGGTTCCTAAGCAATATAAAAACAACGGTGTAGAAAAAGGTGAGGTCACTATAGGCGATTCTGCAATTTTGGCTATTATCCGTCACTATACTCGCGAAGCAGGTGTGCGCGGTTTAGAAAGAGAGATCTCTAAAATCTGTCGCAAAGTGATTCGTGAGCATTTGCTTGGTAAGAAAACAAAAACATCTGTTTCCAGTAGGAATATTTCCAAGTATTTAGGAGTGCAAAAATTTGACTATGGTAAAGCTGATAAGAAAAATCAGGTTGGTCAGGTAACTGGACTCGCATGGACCTCTGTTGGAGGTGAATTATTAACGATAGAAAGTGTTGTGGTGTCAGGGAATGGGCATGTTAAAAGTACCGGTAGTCTAGGTAAAGTAATGCAAGAGTCCATTCAGGCTGCAGAAACTGTTGTTAAGAGCCGATCTAGTGCCTTGGGTATTTCACATAAATTTTTGAAAAAGAAAAATGTACATATTCACGTTCCAGAGGGGGCAACCCCTAAGGATGGTCCAAGTGCTGGTGTTGGCATGGTAACAGCAATTGTTTCATCAATGACCGGTATTCCGGTTAAAGCCGAAGTAGCGATGACGGGTGAAATTACATTACGCGGTGAGGTGTTGCCAATCGGTGGATTAAAAGAGAAGTTATTGGCTGCACATCGTGGTGGTATAACGACAGTTTTAATTCCTGCTGATAATGAGAAAGACTTGGCAGATGTCCCTGATAACGTCAAAAAAGGTTTGAGTATTAAACCTGTAAAGTGGATAGATGAAGTTTTAGAGTTTGCTTTGGAGTCGATGCCCGAGGCTATCGATGAAGAAGATGATCTTGATGATGATGTGGAACAGTCCGGGCAATCTCAAAGTACTCAAGAACAGGACGATGAGTTACGTGCTCACTAATGGCGAAAAAGTTCATTTTTTGCCGCTTTATTGCGTAATTAGGTGAGATTTTTCGGGTATTCATAAGTCAACCACTTTAATTCGATATTTTTGGTGGTTTAAGTTGAAACTTGCTATGTACGCTGGTATAAATATCCGGCTTGTGAGATGTGGTGGAGCTTATGCCACATAGCTTTTATACTAATAACTCAAGAAAAACATTGAGGTTTCAATCCACATTGTTATTATCATTTATAATTATTAATATAGATAATTATTATATGAAATTAATTTTGCCACTAATTAACAAGGAATAATTATTATGAATAAATCAGAACTAATTGATGCTGTTGCTGCTAAATCAGGTCTTACAAAAGCTGATACAGAAAGAGCATTTAAAGGCTTTGTAGAAAGCATCACAGAAGCACTTAAAAAGGGTGATCAAGTTACCATGATTGGTTTCGGTACTTTCCTGGTTCGTGAGCGTAAAGCACGTACGGGACGTAACCCACGCACTGGTGAAACTATCCAAATTAAAGCTGCAAATAATCCTGCATTTAAGGCTGGTAAAGCCCTAAAAGATGCAGTAAACTAGCGCGCTTTCTGAAGTCAGATGATTGACTTCGATCCAGTGGGTGATTAGCTCAGTTGGTAGAGCGTCGCCCTTACAAGGCGAATGTCGGGAGTTCAAATCTCTCATCACCCACCATTGGAGCGGTAGTTCAGCTGGTTAGAATACCGGCCTGTCACGCCGGGGGTCGCGGGTTCGAGTCCCGTCCGCTCCGCCATATTAAAAAGGGTGCCTTAGGGCATCCTTTTTTTTGTTCAAAATAAACTGGTGGTTTTTAAGAGTGTGAAATAACATCCATAATTCAGTAATTTAAAGGACACCTCCCTACTTATAGACATATTTTGATGTTGTTTGGTAATGAGTTATTCAATAACTCGAGCTTTAGGAAGGTTGACTTAAAATTTTTATCAATTGCCAGGCTTGTCTTTCTTGGTAACTACGGGTGCATAAGGTATCATTACGCGCTTTATTTATTATTAAATTTTACTGAAATAGGGCTTTTCAGTAGTCTAACTGGATAACACAAAAGAGAAACTATGTTACAGAATATTCATGACAAGGCTAAAGGTTGGGTTGCGTATTTAATTGTTGGATTTATAGCGGTTCCATTTGCTTTATTTGGCATAAGTTCGTATTTAGGTGGAAGTGGGTCACTGGTTGCGGCAATTGTGAATGGTGAAGAGATTCAAATTCAAGAAGTACAAAATCTGGTTTTGCAACAACGTCAAAGAATGATGCAGATTTTTGGTGGAAAGTTACCTCCTGGGTTTAATGAAAATACGATTAAACAGCAAGCATTAGATCAAGTTGTGAATCAAGCTTTACTTAGGCAGGAAGCTAAAAACAATGGATATCGAGCAAGTAACCAGGAAGTATATGACACGATTGCAAATATTCCAGCCTTTCAAAAAGATGGTCAATTTGATCCTAAAACATACGAACTGTTGTTACAGTCTCAGCGAAGAAGTAAAAATAGTTTTGAAACGGAAATCAGAACAAGTATAACTAATCAGCAATTTTCTCAATCCATTAGTAAAGCCGCTTTTCTTCCTATAGAGCAAGTGTCTCGTTATCAGGGATTACAGAATCAAGTAAGAGATGCTGAAACATTTACATTGAAAAAAGCTGATTACGAGTCTCAGGTTGAAATTTCTGCTGAAGAAATAAAAGCTCAATACGATGCTAATTTATCCCGTTATATGACTAATGATAAAGTAAAAGTAAGTTATGTCTTACTGGAGCAATCTGAGCTAGCTAAAACAATTACAGTTGAAGATGATGCATTACAGCTACTGTATGATGATAATTTGAGTCGTTATACGGAACCAGAGCAGCGTAAAGTCTCCCATATTCTTGTTAAAATTGGTGATGAAGAAGACGCAGAGTCTAAGGCAGAAGAAAAAGCCAAAGCTCTCTATGAGGAGATAAAGTCTGGAGCAAAAACCTTTGAAGATGCTGCTAAGATTGACTCTGATGATAAGCTTGCAGCAGAGAAGAGCGGAGAGCTTGGTCTGATTGCACGAGGCGAGATGGGACCTTTGTTTGAAAATGCGACTTTTACTCTTGTAAAAGGAACCATCTCAGATGTTGTGAAAACCGAAGCTGGGTTTGAGATATTAAAGGTTCAGGATATCGTTGAGGCAAAGCAAAAAACATTTGATGAGGTAAAAGCTGAAGTAGAGAAGCTTTATAGGAAAGAGCAGGCTGAAAAGTTATTCTTGGAGAAATCAGATAAATTACAAACGCTTGCTTTTGAAAATGATAGTAGTCTTGATGGTGCGGCAGACGCAATTGGCGCAAAGGTTGAAACTTCGGATTGGATACAGCGTGGCGAAACACCAAATCCAGAGAAAAAATATTTATCGACTAAATTTATCCAAGCGGCTTACAGCGACGATGTGCTAAACGCGGGTAAGAATTCAGAATTAATTGAAATTAGCCCTACAACAGTTGCTGTACTTCGCTTACAACAACACAAAGTGCCGGAGCAAAAGGCCCTTGCTGATGTTGAAGGACAAATAAAAACCAGTTTATTAAATCAAAAACTTCGTAAATTATTGATTGAAAAGGGCGAGTCAGTTTTAAAATCACTTAACGAATCTACAGACTGGTCAGTACTTGCGTCAATTGGTGCAAGTGCGGATAAAGTTGAAAATATGACAGGCATTAAACGTACAGATACTCGTTTATCAAATAGTGTTGTTGATAAGCTCTTTAGCATGGATAAGCCGGAGTCGGCAAAGAAGATATTTGGTAATACCATTCTTCCTAATGGTGATTATGTGTTGATTGCTTTAACAGGGGTCAAAGACGGAATAACAGAGCTCGATACTAATCTGCAAAAGAGCTTTACTCAAATGGTTGCATCACGTGAGCAAACGGCTGTATTTAAAGCTTTGCGTGAAAGTGCAGAGGTTGAGTTATTTCCAGAGAATATTCAGTAAAGTCATTCAAAACTTTGTTTAAATGAATTTGTTTAGTATTTTTTTAAAATAAATTACACCCCCCTACTTATACATGGTTTTTAACTCAAAAAAATTGAAAACCACGCCCTCTGGGCCGTCGTCGCAATGTTCCAACGTTGACTCGGCTGCGCGCCGGCTTAGGGGTTTTTAAGCCAATGACTCGCAACAGCATTGGCTTAATTGATTCTATATTTGCTGTAATGTTAATCTGAATATTCATTACGTATATTAATTTAAAGCCCATCACTATTACTCACTATGAAAATACATTTAAAGGCACTAGGTTGTAGGCTCAATGAAGCAGAGCTTGAACAGTGGTCTAGAGAGTTTACTGGAGAAGGTCATAGCATCGTAACAAGCGCCGAAGTTGCAGACGTGGTGGTAGTTAATACCTGTGCTGTAACTACCGAGGCTACTAAAAAATCTCGCAAGCTGATGAATCGTTTACACCGTGAGAATCCACAATCGAAATTAGTCGTCAGTGGTTGTTATGCTACGCTTGAAGAAAAAGATGTGGCATCACGTATGGGTGTAGATTTGGTTATCAATAATCAAGACAAAGACTTATTGCCGAGAAAAGTGATGGATGAGTTTTCAGCAAATACCATGCCTTTAAATGCGATGGAACCAGATGAATCTTCGTTATTCCTCAGGGGTAAGCAGCGCGCATTTATTAAGATTCAAGATGGTTGTCGTTACCGGTGTACCTATTGCATAGTAACGGTAGCGAGAGGTGAAGAAAAAAGCCGTAGTTTAGCTGATATTGTTGAGGAAGTTAATCACCTACACCAGCAAGGTATACAAGAGATTGTGTTAACTGGCGTTCATGTTGGAGGTTATGGCAGTGATATTGATAGCTCATTGTCTGATTTGGTCAAGACTTTGTTAACCGAAACAGATATTCCTAGAATTCGTTTTGCGTCTGTTGAGCCTTGGGATTTACCCGAAGATTTTTTTACGCTTTTTAAAAACAAACGATTGATGCCACATATGCATTTACCGCTACAAAGTGGTGCTGATTCAGTGTTACGTCGAATGTCTCGACGTTGTAAGGTAACGGACTTTTCAACGTTAATTAAGCAGGCAAGAACGGCAATTCCTGAATTTAATGTAACCACAGATATTATCGTCGGCTTCCCTGGTGAGACAGATCAAGAGTGGGCTGCAACCTTGAGCAATGTTGAGTCAATTGGTTTTGGTCATATTCATGTTTTTGCCTTTTCTCCCAGAGAGGGTACTAAAGCTGCAGGTCTACAAAATCAGATTGCAGATGAGATTAAAAAACAGAGGAGTCATGAGCTTCATCAGCTAGCGGATCAAATGAAGAAGGACTTTCATCAGAATCAGATCAATCAAGAAGTTGATATTTTGTGGGAAGCGCAGAAAAAGAATGAAGAGGGCAGGCTTGTCTATAGCGGCTATACGCCAAACTTCTGTCGTGTTGAATCAATTGGACTGAATGATGTCTTATTAGAGGGTAGAGTAAAACGAACTCAGATTATGGATTACTCTTCAGCTAAAAGTGTATTAACTGGAAAGGTGTTATAACGATGAAAAACACATTCAAAAGGTTTGTGTGTGGGTGGTCTATTTTGTTAGTTTTATTTTCTTTAACTGCTTGTAATGGCAATAAAGCAGAATCCCCTAAAGAAGTTAGTCAGGCTTTTTGGCAGGCGATTCAAAAACGAGATATGGAATCAGCAAAAATCATGGCAACATGGGATACCGTAGATTATCTGAAATATTTAAATACAGATAAATTACACCCAGAAAGATTTGATTTGGGTGAGGAAATGACTGGAGAAACCCATGCAGAAGTTTCAACGATTTTGTATACAAGTAAACAAGGACAGACGGGCGTTAAAGTGCCGGGAGTAACCGTTCTGGTTAAGACCAGTCATGGTTGGCGAGTGAATGTTAAGAAATCTATGACTTCCGTTGTTAAGTACACCGCTAATAATATCTTTGATCAGCTAAACGGTTTGGTCCAAGAAGGCGTAAAAGGACTGGATGAGACGCTCTCTGAGTCAATGAATGAATTGGGCCGTGCAATAGAGGAAGGTACGCAAGAATTAAAGGAGGAGTTTTCTAGGCCGTTATTGAAGCCTGATGAGCTCATCCCTCAAGGCGAAAAAGAACATTCAGGAAAGCAAATCTAGCGTAAATCGATTAATTGGGTTTCGGTGGCGATTAAATCCAATCTAACATCCCAGCTTTCTGGTTTCAGTTTATCTATTTCCTGAAAATCATAAGCAAGTCCCATCAGCAGGGTTGTATTTTTTTTGTGTTTTTTGAACGCAAAGCAGCGATCATAAAAACCACCTCCCATTCCAAGCCTGTTGCCCTTTTTATCAAAACCAAGAAGTGGAACTAATATAAGGTCTAAGTGTTCTCCATTGACCAGATCATTTTCCTTAATGATGGGTTCTGGTATGGAGAATTTATTGTTCTTGTACTCTACGTTCGGTGTTAATTGACCAAATAATAATCCCTGTTGTTTATCTGTAGAGAGAACGGGAAGGTAAAATTCTTTGTTGGTCTTTTCCTTTTTAGCTTCGGCAATGAGGTTGGCAGGATCAGCTTCTCCTCTTACTGAGTAATAAGTGCCAATACTTTTGGCATTCAAATACACCTCAGAATGTTTTACTGTATCAATAATTCTTTGAGATTTGTCTGCTTGTTCTTGTTTTGAGAGAGATGTTCTTTTCTCTCTTAAAAAAGCTCTGATATTCTTGTTCCATATTTAAAATAGTTATAAATAATAAGTCATAAAAAAACCACCTAAAAGGTGGTTTTGATGGTTAAGAGTAGCTCCTTCTGCTTGAGCTCTTGGCTATTATAAGCCGTTTACCTGGCCATATTTTACTGCTTCGCATTTTGTTGAGTCGTTTTATGCGCTTAACAGTTGTGCCATGTTTTCGGGCAATACGGAATAAATTATCACCACTTCTAACCTTGTGATAACGGAATTTTGAGCGTTTTCCTCGAGAGTACTTAGCGTAACGTCGTGCAGAAACATTGTGCACATCTTTTGCAGGCGGTAATGCCTGGATGGCTTTATGTAAACGTCCTGCGTAGCGACGTGGGAGTGTTATTTTGTTTGAGAATTTAGGGGTTGTAATGCCGTGTAAGTAACCAGAATTAAGTGCAAGTAACTTGTCTGCAGGTAAGCCTGCATGTGCAGCAGCTTTTCTTAGATTTACAGGCTTATTAACATCTATGCGTGCAAGCGCAGGGCTGTTTGGAATTCCTCTGAGGCGAACGCGATATGTGCTTGGATTGCGGAAAATTTCTTTAAATGCGAGTAAACGCGGAACATATTGTCTGGTTTCTCTTGGCAGATCTAAACTCCAGTAATTCGTTTTTTTGCCTTTGCTTCTATTTTTTGCAATCTCTCTTTCGACTCTATTTTCGCCACAGTTATATGCAGCTAAAGCTAGCAGCCAGTCACCTTTGAATTGTCGATTAAGCTTTTGTAAATAATCTAATGCTGCGCGTGTCGCTTGATGCGAGTCTAGTCTGGCATCATAGCTTCGTGTTTGTTTTAAGCCATAACGACGACCAGTAGCTGGTATAAATTGCCACATACCAGCTGCACCTGCATGAGAAAATGCAGAGTTTTTGTATGCACTTTCTACAAAAGGTAATAACGCTAACTCAGTTGGCATTCTTCGACGATTTAATTCGTTTACAACCATGAATAGGTAGTCAGAAGAGCGATCTGCTAACTGCTGGATTCTTTGTGGGTTGCGTGAAAACTCACGTGTATAACGTTTTACTAGTGGTTGGTATCTGTAATCACGAAACTTGAAGCCCTGGTAAACTCGATTCCAAAGGTTATGCTGGGAATTCTGTTGCTGTGTTCTCTGAAGGTTAGCTTTTTGGTGTTTTTGTTTTTGGGCTTGTTGAGTACGTTGTTGGTGGGCTTTTCTTCTGGCTGCATTTTGTCTAAGAATTTGTTGACGTCTTGCAGCATAAGGATCATGTTTAACGTTGCTAGTAGCAGGTTGCGTTTTATTGTTAACTTGTGGTTTTACTGGTGCGGTTATAGTTACATCTTGAACGACACCTAGTGCTCTTGCTGCATTTATAAAACTTTGATCTTCTGAAGAGGTTTGAGCCGAAACTATATTGGGAAGCCCAGAAATCGATAAAATTGAAATAAAAAATGTTACAGCCACCTTAAAAGGTGAATTCTTGATTTTCATCCCCATACCCTTAAATGCTTATAAAAAATAGCGTATACTTTTAAAGAAAAAATTGATTATGTGTATACGAGAGATTCATCTAAATATCACTCTGCGATATCCCCGATATCGACACCGAATATAGTATGATATGGCTTAAATCTCAAGGAATATATTGATTATCAGAGGTAAATAAAGGGTAAATGAGGAACAAAAAAGAAGTATTAAAGCATTGTTCGAATTGGTACAACTCTCACTCTGGAGTTGCTGCTTTAGAGGACTTAGATGTCTTTTTTTCTGATTCAATGTCAGAGATTTTTGGTTACTATGCTATTCAAATGGGTGCATTGAGTGGTCAGTATAATTTACTCAAGCATTCGAGAATAGCAGCAGATTTTTCATTGGTGAGTGATGATGTCCTTCAATATAGAAATGTCGAAGTAGGTGCTAACGAAGTAGGTGCTAACAAGGATTATTCTTTGATTGCTTCAGACGAGCAATTGCCAATATCGACAGATAATGTTGATTTAGTGGTTGCTAGCCATATTCTGGAAGCCACAACAAATCCACATCAGGTTTTAAGAGAGATAGATAGAATATTGGTACCTGAGGGGCACTGTATCTTGATCGGATTTAATCCACTGTCTATTCCAAACCTAGGAAAGCAAATCAGACATTTTCGCCAAAAAAGAGAAAGCCAATATAAAATGCGAAGCGTGAATCGTGTTAAGGACTGGTTTTCATTATTGGGTTTTAAAGTGCTTGATGTTAACTATTTGGGATACAGACCTATTGTAAAAAACAAAAAGCTATTTGAAAGCTTGCGCTGGCTTGAAAGTTGGGGTGACTATACTGGCCCAATTTTAGGTAATATGTACGTGATCCATGCCAAAAAACGAGTTATTGCGATGCGACCCGATAAGAAAGTTTGGGAAGCGCCGGCTGTTCTTCAAGGAGGAAAAGTAGCCTTAAATAGAACTGCACAAAAAATAAGACAAGATAATTATTCTAATTTATGAGTGAACAAAAAGTAGTCGTCTATACAGACGGTGGATGCAGGGGGAACCCTGGTCCTGGTGGTTGGGGAGCAGTATTACAGTTCGGCGAACACGAAAAAGAAATCTATGGTTACGAAGCAGAAACTACCAATAACCGAATGGAGTTAATGGCAGCAATAAGTGCTTTAGAGTTGTTATCCCGTTCCTGCGAGATAGAACTTACCACTGATTCTCAATACGTACGTCAGGGCATTTTAGAGTGGATGGATGGCTGGAAGAAACGCGGATGGAAAACAGCAGCTAAAAAACCGGTAAAGAATAAAGACCTTTGGCAAAGACTGGATGCAGCTGTGCAAAGTCATAATATAAAATGGCATTGGATTAAAGGACATAGTGGGCATCCAGGTAATGACAGGGCTGATGATTTGGCTAATCGTGCCATGGATGAAAAGAAAGGGAATACCTAAAGGGACCTCTGATTTAGTCCCATAATTTCTGGCAACGCCAAAAATTCAGGATCAAGGCTTGCTCATGCAGGAATGCTTATTGCCTTTCAAATGAGCATAACGCAGAGGCTGGTTTTTTGGCGTCGCAGAATTTTATTGGACTAAATCAGAGGTCCCTAAAGGAAACATAAATGATAAGACAGATTTTTCTAGATACTGAAACCACCGGTTTAGAAACACGTGATGGACATCGGATTATCGAAATTGGCTGTGTGGAGATGATCGATAGAAAATTGACTAATAATAATTATCATCAATATATTAAGCCCGATCGTGAAAGTGATGCAGAAGCTTTAGCAGTTCACGGTATAACAACAGAATTCCTTTCTAATAAGCCTGGATTTACTGAAATTGTTGCCGATTTTCTGAAATATGTAAAAGGCGCAGAGTTAATTATTCACAATGCTCCTTTTGATATTGGCTTTTTAAATTATGAGTTATCTCTGTTGGCTGGTGGAATAGCAGGAGGGGTAACTGATCTAACGATCATCTGTGAAATCAGCGATAGCCTGGTTCAAGCTAGACAGTTGCATCCTGGGCAGCGTAATTCATTGGATGCTTTATGCAAACGCTATGATATTAGTAATGAGCATCGACAGCTTCACGGAGCTTTACTAGATTCCGAGATTCTGGCCGATGTCTATCTGGCAATGACAGGTGGTCAAACAGCGTTACTGTTAGGAGAGGAGGGGGGTGCAGATTCGGAAGCCGGTGCTGTATCTTTTAATCGTTTAAATGCAGACCGCCCTTCGCTAACTATAATAAAGGCTGATGCGTCCGAGTTAGATAGTCATCAACAATATCTTAAAAAAATAAAAGAAGAATCGGGTAAAAATCTTTGGGGTAACTAGAGTTTAGGGTCAATTATAGAAAAGGCTTTAAAAGTAGGGGGGTGACTTTGTATCAAATAGTAACTTACTAGTAATGAGTATCTTATCTCCCCTTTAAAACTCTCTGCTTGTCTCTATTCCAGTCTTTTTCCTTTTCTGTGGCGCGTTTGTCGTGTTGCTTCTTGCCTTTACCAATACCTATTTCTAGCTTTACCCGATTGTTTTTCCAATAGAGGGATAAAGGTAAAATAGAATAACCTTTACGATCTACTTCTGCTTTTAATTTTACGATTTCATAATCATGCAATAGAAGCTTTCTGATACGTGTTGCGTTTGGGTTAATATGTGTAGATGCTGTTAATAGCGGTGTAATTTGAGCACCAGAAATCCAGGCTTCTCCATTTTTAATAAATACATAGCCTTCTTTCAATTGGGCGCGCCCGTCGCGAAGGCTTTTAACTTCCCAGCCTTCCAGTACCATGCCAGCTTCAAAAGTGTCTTCAATAAAATAGTCATGAAACGCGACTTTGTTGCGCGCTATGGTTTGGCCTCCGTGACCTTTTTTCTTTTTGTTTTTCTTTGCCATTGAAATACTAGCCTGTTGCTTTATTGAGTAAAAAAGGGATTATAACCTGACGCATATAATTTTTCGCTGTTAGAATAGAACAAGACCTTGATACGTGAATGATGATGGATAAAAACAGCTTAAGCTGAGTGAAACGAAACAAAAGCTTTAGCTGAATAATATCCTGGCTTTTTCTAAAAATTCGGTGAATAGCTAGGCTATTCTCAAAATTTTTATGTAAAATCTGTGAAATTACACTTATTTTTCTCTCATCATAGTCTCGTGTAAAGATCTCGCAGTCTAAATCAGTTAGAAGAATTGTAGTGGTTTTTTCTTATGTCTCAAGTTAATAAAAGTGCACTGGTGCCATATAGTGCTGAGCAGATGTATAAATTAGTTGATGATGTGTCGTCGTATCAGCAATTTTTACCTTGGTGCGGTGCATCTGAGGAAATTTCCCGAGAGGGTAATGTTGTAGTGGGCTCAGTAACCATTGAAAAGGGATCTGTGAATAAATCTTTTACCACTAAAAATATAATGAGTGAAAACGAACAAATTGAAATGACATTGGTAGATGGGCCATTTAAAAAGCTTCATGGATTTTGGATGTTTAAAGAGTTAAAAGCTGGTGCGTGTAAGGTATCACTCAATTTGGAATATGAATTTTCAAGTAAGATATTGGGTGTGGTGGTTGGGCCGGTATTCAATCAAGTGGCAAATACCATGGTTGATTCTTTTGTGAAGCAGGCGAAGCTTGTATATGGCTGATCGAATTCAGGTAGAAGTAATTTATGCACTGCCAGAGGAGCAAAATTTGTTAACTATCGAAGTTGATGATGGCATCGAGGTGCAACAGGCAATAATTGAATCAGGAGTTTTGAAGCAATATCCTGAACTGGATTTGAGCGCTATGAAGGTCGGACTCTTCGGTAAGATGACCACAATGAAGCAAAAGGTTAGAGATAAAGACCGTATTGAGATCTATCGCCCTTTAATTGCGGATCCAAAAGAAGTTCGTAAAAAACGAGCTGCAGAAGGCAAGGTGCTTAAAAAAGGTGGTGGTGATGCAAAGATTGAAGCTGGTGATGAGTAAATGAGGGGTATGGTGCCACCGGATCCCCAAACGAAGGTTTCATTGCCTCGATATGCTGTGGTTTATGTGCCAAAAAGAAATAGAAAACGTTTTCCGGCTAATTGTGTTGAAATATTAGAGACCAAGGAGAAAGCCTTAGAAACTGCTTCATCAACTGATAAAAAATTTGCTGCTATTGTTGTTGGTCCTTCTAAATCCTCAGAGGGGCAATTTATCTACTATCTAGCCGAGTGGCTATAAGAAGGCTAATATTTTATTTTCGTACTTGAGTTAATTGGTCATTCTCAAAAAATAGTGTCAGATTTTGTTTGTTCGCCAACTTATTGCCGTTACGTTTGAAGTAAATATAATCCCAGCGATTACTTCTGAAATTGTCTTGTAGTAACGGATTGCCTAGCAAAGAAGATACTTCTTCTTTGCTCATGCCGCGCTGTAGTTGTGAAACTGTCTCATTGTTTAGTGCATTACCTTGTTGAACGTCCATTCTGTAAATAGAGCAGCTAGACACCAGCAGTGCTAGTGAAAAAGTAACGATAATTTTAAGCATGGGGTTGAGCATATATTTAAACATAATATTATAAGACTTATTTTGTAATTGATAAGTTATTCTACAATATATAGAGAAGAGCTATTAGTTTTTTAGGTCAAAAGACGAATAACTTTGTTAAATTGATGGAGTATTAAATAATCTCAGAGATTTTATTTAAATAAATAGTAATTTCGATTTTGCTTTTAGTGTTGTGATGCGTATAATATTGCGTTCTTTTAAAACCTTATATTTAAATTAACTTGCTATTTATTTAGTAAAAAACAGAGCAACAATATGCCAAGTGTAAAAGTTAGAGAAAACGAGCCTTTTGAAATTGCATTACGTCGTTTCAAGCGTACCTGTGAGAAGGCTGGTGTAGTAGCTGAAGTTCGTAGTCGTGAATTTTATGAGAAGCCAACTTCAATCCGTAAGAGAGAGAAGGCTGCAGCAGTAAAACGCAACATTAAAAATTTGAAGCGCGAGATCAACCGTCGCGTAAGAATGTATTAATTAAAACATTTTAATATGGCTAGACTTTAGTTAGATTTAATTAAATCTATCTAAAAATAGCTAAACGAAAGATTTCTAATATGTCTGACTTAAAGGAACGCATTTTCGAAGATATGAAAACGGCCATGCGTGCTAAAGAGAAGGACCTTCTACTGACAGTTCGTACTATTTTGGCTGCAATCAAGCAGCAAGAAGTCGATACTCGTCAAGACCTCAATGATACCGAAGTGCTTGCTATACTTGATAAACTAAGCAAGCAGCGTCGTGAGTCTATCAGTCAGTTCAAAGACGCTAATCGTGAAGATCTGGTTGCTCAGGAAGAAATGGAGCTAGGTTTTATCCAGCGCTATTTGCCAGAGCCACTCAGTGATGAAGAAGTTCAAAGTCTAGTGACTGAAGCCATTGCAAGTTCTGGCGCTGAAAGCATGAAAGACATGGGAAAAGTTATGGCTATTCTCAAGCCCCAGGTTCAAGGTCGTGCTGATATGGGAAGAATCAGCGGTATCATAAAGAATGCCTTATCGGGTTAAAAAAACATAAGCTTTTATCGTGCAGAGTCGATCTGTCTTAATTTTATTTGTTTTAATAAAATCTGTCTTAACAATAAGGCTCCACCATTTTAAATTTAATACATACAAAGACTTCCTGTTTTTTTATGGTATTAATTCAGGACAATTCCACCCATGTCAGAATTAAAAAACGATAGATTTCTAAGAGCACTACTCAAACAACCAGTAGATACCACTCCAGTATGGATTATGCGCCAAGCAGGTCGATATTTACCTGAGTATCGCGCGACGCGTGCTAAAGCTGGTAGTTTCATGGACTTGTGCGAAAACGCTGATTTGGCCTGCGAAGTTACACTTCAGCCTTTAGAGCGTTATGATCTTGATGCGGCAATTTTATTCTCTGATATTTTAACCATACCGGATGCAATGGGCTTAGGGCTTTATTTTGCTGAAGGCGAAGGACCAAAGTTTGAGCGTCCTTTAAAGAATATGGCTGATATTCAACAGCTTCCAGATCCTGATCCAGAAAATGAATTGCAATATGTGATGAATGCGGTTCGCACTATCCGAAGAGAATTAAATGGTAGTGTACCTTTAATTGGTTTTTCTGGAAGTCCGTGGACGCTCGCAACATATATGGTAGAAGGTGGCACAACTAAAGATTTTGGCAAAGTTAAAGGGATGATGTTTGAAGATCCTCAAGCGATGCATCTATTGCTGGATAAATTAGCTGCCAGTGTAACGTCTTATCTGAATGCGCAAATAGCCGCAGGTGCTCAAGCTGTGATGGTTTTTGATACCTGGGGTGGTGTGCTTTCACCAGAGAAATACAAAGAATTCTCTTTGGCTTATATGCAGAAAATTGTTTCTGGTTTAATGCGTGAAGCCGATGGACGACGAGTTCCGGTAACTTTGTTTACTAAAGGTGGCGGACAATGGTTAGAAATCTTGGCTGAAACAGGCTGTGATGCTCTTGGTCTAGATTGGACGCAAGACATAGCTAATGCTCGTCAGCGAGTGGGCGATAAGGTTACTTTGCAGGGTAATATGGATCCAAGTGTTTTATATGCTTCTGCTGACACCATTAAAGATGAAGTGAAAAAAGTGATTACTGGTTTTGGCAAGGGAACAGGCCACGTGTTTA
The DNA here is from genome assembly GCA_963760355.1 of uncultured Gammaproteobacteria bacterium. GTDB lineage: Bacteria > Pseudomonadota > Gammaproteobacteria > Thiotrichales > Thiotrichaceae > Cocleimonas. The sequence continues at coordinate 109,850 of CAVXCT010000041.1, forward strand.
ACTTAGGTCATGGAATTCATCAACACATTGATCCGGATAATGTAACTGTTCTAGTTGATGCTGTTCACGAATACGGAAAACAATAAGTTTCAATTAAGGTTTAACTTAGTCTTATTTAAGATGCTTTATAAAAAGTGCCTGGCTCTGCATAAATTATATTTACGTTTTAATAAACAAAAACGTAATATCATTCAAAGTAGGGGGGGGTGATGTAATACTCCTCTGCTTTATATTTTAACGGGTTTACTGAATTCAGCTCTATCTTTTTCGCAAATAGTTCCTTTATTTTGCATACAAAAACTAAAAATCGCGTATTAATGCCTGAATCTGAATTTATGTATTAGGGTTAGCTCTGTGCATGGTTCATTCAAAAGGTTTCAGCAAAATCTTTTGATATAGTTAATACTGCATGTAAGGACGGAGGCTTTAAATGTTAATCAAGAAAAATAACGAACTTAGCGAAAATGAAGTAACAGACTTTTCGATCTATCAGAATCGACGTAAATTTATGAAGACTGCTGCAGGAATTGGTATTGCAGCGGTTAGTGGTTTACCTATAATTGAGGCTTCTGCAAAAACAGTATCTCCCTATTCAACCGATGAAGAGCTGACCGATTACAAAGATATTACATCGTACTGTAATTTTTACGAATTTGGCACAGGGAAAGATGATCCGGCTAAAAATGCGCATACCTTAGTAACTTCTCCCTGGGATGTAATTATTGAAGGTGAGTGTGAAAAGCCGGGAAAATATAATCTTGAAGACCTTTTGAAACCTGTTTCTGTTGAAGAAAGAATATATCGCTTTCGTTGTGTTGAAGGTTGGTCTATGGTGATTCCGTGGATGGGTTTTCCGTTAGCCGATTTAATTAAGCGCATGCAACCAACCTCAAAAGCAAAATATGTGTATTTTGAAACGCTGCATAACCCAGAGCAAATGCCGGGTCAAAAACGTGCAGTGCTTGACTGGCCTTATGTTGAAGGTTTGCGCATGGACGAAGCGATGAATCCATTAACGCTAATCGGAACGGGCATTTATGGTAAAGATTTATTAAACCAGAATGGCGCGCCGTTGCGTTTGGTGGTTCCCTGGAAATATGGTTTCAAAAGCATAAAAAGTATCGCTAAAATTCGTTTTTCAGAGACCCAGCCTGTAAATTCGTGGCAAAAAGCGAATCGACATGAATATGGGTTTTTCTCCAATGTAAATCCTGATGTATCCCATCCTCGTTGGAGTCAGCGCAAAGAAAGAAGGATTGGTCAATTCCGCAAAATCAAAACTCAGAAGTTTAACGGTTATGGTGAGCAAGTTGCATCGCTCTACTCCGGGATGGATCTAATAAAGAATTACTAAATATTTAATACAATTTAATGGATTTCGAAACTAGCTTTTCGATGAAACATTTAACTAATAAAAATAAGTCATTAAGTTAAGAAGTTGGCTAATAATGAAAATCTCTGAAAGTAACTTTTCGCGAATTTTAAAACCATCATTCTTTATATTGTTACTACTCCCAGCCATTTATTATGGCTGGGGAGTCTGGCAAGATACATTGGGCGCAAATCCTTTGGAAGCTGTAATAAGAGGTTTAGGGGATTGGGGGTTAAGAATATTGCTGCTTACTTTAGCTATTTCACCTTTAAGGCGTTTATTGAATTGGCCTCAATTACTGCGTTTGCGTCGAATGATTGGTTTGTATGCCTATTTTTATGTGGTGCTGCATTTGTTTGGGTATCTTTGGTTTGATCAGTTTTTTGACTGGGAAGAAATCTGGTTCGATATTTTAGAGCGTCCTTTTATTACTGTAGGTATGATTGCCGTTGTTTTATTAACGCCATTAGCATTCACATCGACCAACAAGATGATTAAACGCCTGGGAAAGAAATGGAAGAAGTTACATATGCTGGTTTATCCTATTTCGATGCTTGGAGTGTTGCATTTTTGGTGGATGGTAAAACTCGATGTTACAGAACCTATGATTTATGCTGTAATCTTGGCTATTTTGTTAGGAGAAAGATTGTTTTCTAAATATATAAAATGATCTAACTATATTATTTATATAGGTATTTCTGTGTTTATAGATGTCCATTCGTCGTGAGTCGCTCGACTGTATCATTCAATAGTATATTATATGCCATAGTTAGACCAGTGAACCGCTTAACCAGCAACTAGCAATTAAGTAGCTCCGAAAATAATAATAAAACATGGTAACTCAATGAAATCACAAGCCCTAAGTGTTATGGCTGCGTTATCCTTATTAGGATTATCTGCATGTAGTCAGCAATCAGCCGCACCCAAGAATACAGCTAATTCCTCAAAGACATATTATGTCCAAACCCCCAGGCAAGCGCCAAAACCTCAACAGGTTGTTTTTCAACAGCAAAATAGGGCTCCTTCATATAGACAAGGTGCATCTCAGCAACAAGTAAGACGACCTGCAGTGGAACAGCAAATACCACGACCAACTCTACCTCCACAATACGCCCGTCAACAAGACGAAATGTCAGAACTTTACGGTATTGGTGATCAAATATTCAAGAATGAAACTGGTGGACGCATAGACCAGCTAGTTCATTGGAATCTTAGAGAAGATTTCGCATCAATGGGAATAGGGCATTTTACTTGGTATCCAGCAGGGAGAAGCCAAAGATTTGGTAATACCTTCCCTGGTTTATTGGATCATTTACAAAAAAATGGTGTTCGGTTACCAGCCTGGATCGAAAGGGCGAGATTTGAAGGTGCTCCATGGAGAACTAGAAGTCAATTAATGGCGGCAAAAAACACACCAGAGATTAAACAGTTTTCACAACTTTTGTATAATACGCGCCATTTGCAGGCTAAATATATTATGGATCGTGCGATGCGTGCGATGCCTAAACTGGTGAAAAAGACACCCCCCGTTTTACGTCAACAAGTTGCGAATAACTTGAATGCCGTGGCTAATTCACACGGTGGTCGATACGTACTTGTAGATTATGTTAACTTCAAAGGCGAAGGTTTAAACCGTACAGGTGGGTATAAAGGTCAAAATTGGGGTTTATTGCAAGTTCTTGAAGAAATGGGTCCTGTAAGACCGGGTCAGCAGGCACTTAATGAATTTGCGGATGCGTCGATGAGAGTGCTAGAACGGCGCGTAAGAAATTCAAACCCTAGCAGAAACGAAAGAAAATGGTTGCCGGGATGGAGAAATAGAACCAACACTTACCGTAACCCAATCTGATAAATTCTTTGTACATAAAAAAAGCCCTGAATTCTCAGGGCTTTTTTATGTCTATTTTGAAATTAATCACTACGACTAGTGACTTCTAGTAAGTGATAGCCAAACTGCGTTTTAACAGGGCCTTGCACAGTGTTTATTGGTGCACTGAATACTACTTTGTCGAATTCAGGAACCATCTGGCCAGGACCGAAAGATCCTAAATCGCCACCTTGTGCTTTTGAAGGACAGCTAGAATGTTGTTGAGCAATAGCACCAAAGTCGGCACCTTCTTCAATTTGTTTTTTTAAGTCATTACACTTTTCTTCGGTATCCACGAGTAAATGACGAGCGCTGGCTTGTGCCATGTTGTTCTCCTAATAGAATAAAATCTGGTGTGATTATATAAAGAAAAGTATGCCATGGGTTTAATAATCTACTTTTAGTGTGGTTATCATCTTTATGCAAAGAAATAACGATATCAATCCTATTGTAAGAGCTTAAAAAAAGCGATTAAGAATATGTTTTCAGAACGATTGGGACGAGAAAAAAGTCACCCCCTACTTTGAATGATATTACGTTTTTGTTTATTAAATGCGTAAATAGCATTTATGCAGAGCTAGCCACTTTTTCTCATAATAGTAAAAATGTAAGTGATTTTTTGATATTCAGACTTTACCTTGGCTTCGTGCACAGGTATTCTTGCGCTTCGTAAAAAAACACGATTAAAATTGGAGAAGTGGCCGAGTGGTCGAAGGCGCTCCCCTGCTAAGGGAGTATCTGGTTTATCCCGGATCGAGGGTTCGAATCCCTCCTTCTCCGCCATTAATCGCAAGATAAATGATCTCTTTTGTTATTTATAATATAGAGGGATGAGAACCCGATAAGAGGGTTTGAGCCGGAGCGAAGCGGAGACAACGTAAGTAATCCCTCCTTCTCCGCCATTAATCAAGTGCAGTCGTATCTAGCCATAGGTATCACGTTAAGAGATTTATCTACCTCTTGACTTGTAATGCCTAAGAAAGCAGAATACGCATCCTTGATTTATTACGATCTGCGCTGGTAGCTCAGTTGGATAGAGTATCTGGCTACGAACCAGAGGGTCGGGGGTTCGAATCCTCCCCAGCGCGCCATATATTTACAACCAGCTTTCTAGCTGGTTTTTTGTGCCCGCTATTTTTACAATGAATAACTATAGAAAGGTGAAGATAATTTGGGGTGTTTTTTTACCTAAGATAAGTCCCTCTATCTGGTATAAAGTGACGGCATTTATATAATAACTTATAATATGGGCGAGTAGTCTGAAGACTAATTGTTGAGTTTAAAAGTAATTTTCTTAGTTGCTCAAATAAAAAATCTCCAGGATATACTGGACGAAAAAGAATAAAAATAAAGTATAGGTTGTTGAAATTTCTGTGGATAAGAAACAATTAAAATCCTCTTTATCAAGCACATCTGAAAATCTAAATGATGACGCTGAACCTATGGATATGATTAGTTCGGATGATGAGCTAGATATGCTGTTGGCCTCACTAACCGCAGAAGTTGAACAGCCACAAGAAGAAGTATCAAAAAAAGTTGAAAAACCCCAAAATGTATCTCCAGCTCAGAAGACCTATAATTCAAAGCCTGTAATACCTCCCAAACCTCCGGTGTTTACCGTAAAGACAAAGCTTAGTACATTCGAGAAGCTTTGCTCAGTCCTGCATGTGAATAAACCAACTGAAACAGGGGTTGATCCTTTTCATGAAGATAAACTAGAGCTAGAAAGACTTAAACAGGAGAAGCTTAAACAGGAGAAGCTTAAACAGGAGAAGCTCAAACAGGAGAAGCTCAAACAGGAGAAGCTCAAACAGGAGAAGCTCAAACAGGAGAAGCTCGAACAGGAGAAGCTCGAACAGGAGAAGCTCGAGCAAGAGAGGACTCGAGAAAGAGAGGATTCAGCAAGAGAGGATTCGAGCAAGAGAGGATCGAGCAAGAGAGGATCGAGAAAGAGAGGATCGAGCAAGAGAGGATCGAGCAAGAGAGGATCGAGCAAGAGAGGATCGAGCAAGAGAAGCTCGAGCAAGAGAAGCTCGAGCAAGAGAGGATCGAGCAAGAGAAGCTCGAGCAAGAGAAGCTCGAGCAAGAGAGGCTCGAGCAAGAGAAGCTCGAGCAAGAGAGGCTCGAGCAAGAGAGGATCGAGCAAGAGAGGCTCGAGCAAGAGAGGCTCGAGAAAGAGAGGATCGAGCAAGAGAGGATCGAGCAAGAGAGGATCGAGCAAGAGAGGATCGAGCAAGAGAGGATCGAGCAAGAGAGGATCGAGCAAGAGAAGCTCGAGCAAGAGAAGCTCGAGCAAGAGAAGCTCGAGCAAGAGAACTGAGAAGAGAACTCGAGAAAGAGAGAAAGAGAACTCGAGCAAGAGAACTCGAGAAGAGAACTCGAGAAAGAGAAACTCGAGAAAGAGAAACTCGAGAAAGAGAAACTCGAGAAAGAGAAACTCGAGAAAGAGAAACTCGAGAAAGAGAAACTCGAGAAAGAGAAACTCGAGAAAGAGAAACTCGAGAAAGAGAAACTCGAGAAAGAGAAACTCGAGAAAGAGAAACTCGAGAAAGAGAGGATCGAGAAAGAGAGGATCGAGAAAGAGAAGCTCGAGCAAGAGAAGCTCAAGAAACAGAGGCTCAAGAAACAGAGAATCGAGCAACAGCGACTAATGAAAGAGCGAATCGAGAAAGAGAGACTCGAACAAGTGAGACTCGAGCAAGAGAAACTAGAAAAAGCGAGGCTCGAAAAAGATCGACTCGAGCAACAGCGATTAGAAAAAGAGAGACTCGAGCAAGAGAGAATAGAACAAGAACAACTGCAACTAAAACAACGAGAAAAAGCAATTCAAGAAAAAGAAAGACTCGCTATGGAGCGTATTGGGAGAGAGCAAGAAAAACTAAGATTAAAGCGTGAGAAATTAAAACACCAGAAGCAACTTTTAAAACAACAGAATCTTGTAGCCAAAAAGTTAGAAAATGAAAAGCAACTTGGCTCAGATGATTTGGCTGAAATGCCAAATCAAGCACTAGAAAATCAGCCTGGAAAACCTCAAACTTCCAAGACAGATAATAAAAAAACTGAATCTTTAACTGCTAATAAGAAAATACAGGCCAATATAGACGCGAAGCAAGATGAGAAGAATAAAAAGGAAGACTGGGGAAATCTAAAGCATCAATCTGTGAATCACGCTATCGATGATGTTATTTATGATTCTGGGGAAGAGCTAGAAAAACCCCCTGAAAGTAGGGGGGTGGAGTTATTTGTTGAAGAAAAGCTAGATAATAATTTAGATAATTCAGAAGTACAGTATTTCGTACCCGAAAAACACATGATTTCTTGGTTCTTACATCAATTAGAAATTGCCAAACAAACCTATCAGTTGATAGAAATAAAATTCAATGGAATCTTAATCATCATAGATCAAACTTTAAATACGATATATTGTAATTGTGCTTTGGATTCCAAGAAATTTTCAGAACAGTGTTCGACAATAGCAGAGCCTGGTATTTTTGAGATTAGGGAATTAGCCTACGATGAAGTTAAAACCCATCAGAGTTTCAGGAGAGAGAGACCAGAACTATCTCATTCCATTGAATCGTTTATCTGGGCTACAAGCTTACATACATCGCAGGGTAGAATTCGTGAGCATACTGATACTGCTAAAGTTATTGGATTAAAACGTAGCGTAGATTTTAATCAGTTTGCTAAAGCGCCCTACATGAATGAGATTATCGGTCTTTTAGAAGCAGGTTCTAATAGTTTGGCCGAAATCCAGAAACAACTTGGTATACCGTATGAAAGTATATTTGATATTTATAATGCGCTGTTAAATCTTGGATTAATTGAGTTTAACCTCGGTGCTGAAGAAGTGAAAAAGCAATCGAAAGTAAAAGTTGATGGGGAGCCGAAAAAAATCTTCGGTGGTTTTTTTAAACGTAAAAGAAAATAACTCTTTTTTTTAAGTAAATTTGCAGATGAATGATATTTTTGTATTATTTACAATTATTAACTACATCCTGGGGAATTACTGTGCCGCATAGATCTAACCCTGTTGTTGCAAAAAAAGGCCCTTATGTTGTTGAATTAGAACCGGGTAAAACCTACTACTGGTGTGCTTGTGGTAGATCAGAAAATCAACCTTATTGTGACGGTTCTCATAAGAATACCCACTTTGAACCCGTAAAGTTTGAGGTTAAAGAACAGAAAAAGTATGGTTTATGTGGTTGTAAGCACACTAAAAATGCTCCTTTTTGTGATCGGGAGCATAGTAAACTTTAATATTAGTTAGATGAAAGGAACTGACTGGTATAAAAAAATGCTAATTATGACTTTTTGAGCAAATTTTCTTTGTCAAAATTTCTACGATAGAAAACAGCAATATTTCCAATGCGTTGAACAAGCTCCGCTTTGTGTTTTTTACTTAATTCCACAACTAAAGCATCTCTGGCGTCACGATCGCCCAGATTTACTTTTAGTTTTACCAGTTGGTGATAATTCAGCGCAGAATCTAGTTCCTCACCAATTGACTCTTTCATACCGTGTTGTCCTACTGTGACAATCGGCTTGAGTTTGTGAGCTAATGCTTTAAGCTGTTTTATTTCTATTTTATTCATGGGCGGCAATCATAATGCGGGTGGAGTTAAATGGCTAGAAGCAAAACCAGTGGACACTGGTTAAAAGAACATTTTGATGACGAATATGTGAAACGATCACAAAAAGACGGCTATCGATCACGGGCTGTCTATAAATTAGAAGAAATTCAACAAAAAGACAATTTGATCCGTCAAAACATGCAAGTTGTTGATTTAGGAGCAGCCCCGGGTGGCTGGAGTCAGTATGCTGTCGAACTTGTGGGGAAAAATGGACGTGTAGTTGCCAGTGATATCCTCGATATTGATCCATTGCCTTTTGTGGAGTTTATTCAGGGGGATTTTACTGACGAAAGCGTCCTCAATGATATATTGAATGTATTGTATAAAGATTCAACTAATTACAAAGCCGATGTTGTAATTTCAGATATGGCCCCAAATATGTCAGGTATGGAAGCAACAGATCAGCCTCGATCTATTTACTTGTGCGAACTTTCATTGGATATGGCTTGTCAGATATTAAAGCCTGGAGGTTCATTTATTGCAAAGGTCTTTCAGGGTGATGGTTCGGATGCGTTTTTAAAAGATGTTCGAAGTCAGTTTAAAAAAGTGAAGGTGCGTAAGCCTAAGGCATCAAGGCCTCGTAGCCGCGAGGTATATGTAGTAGCTCAAGGTTTTTATAACTAATAAAATCTCGAATTTTAGTGTAAGATCATAAGCAAATGGTTTGTTTTTTTAACAAACATCAGATTTTAAGTAGAGGAATATTTCTTGAACGATTTAAATAAAAATATAGTGATGTGGGTTGTGATAGCACTGGTATTGGTTGCTGTTTTCAGCAAGTTCAATGTGCCTACTGCGCAATCGACTGGCATGTCCTACTCAGACTTCATTAAACGTGTTGATAACAAGGGCGTGAAAGAAGTTGAAATTAGTGGACAAACAATCACTGGTTATAGCACTTCAGGTGAGAAGTTCCAGACGTATGCCCCTTATAACGACCCTAAATTAGTTGATGAGTTGATCGTTAATGATGTAAAAATCAACGTAAAAGAGCCAGAAGGTCGTTCTGTTCTGGTCGATATTTTAGTTAATACCATTCCTTTCTTGTTGATTATCGGTCTTTGGATTTACATTATGCGCCAAATGCAGGGCGGTGGCGGTAAAGGTGGTCCAATGTCATTCGGTAAAAGTAAAGCGCGAATGATGACTGAAGATCAAGTCAAAGTAACATTTAATGACGTTGCAGGTTGTGAAGAAGCCAAGGAAGAAGTTTTTGAGGTTGTAGAATTTTTACGTGACCCAAGCAAATTCCAAAAGCTAGGTGGAAAAATACCTCGTGGTGTTCTGTTAGCAGGTTCTCCTGGTACCGGTAAAACTTTGTTAGCTAAAGCAATTGCTGGTGAAGCTAAAGTCCCATTTTTTAGTATTTCTGGTTCTGACTTTGTGGAGATGTTTGTCGGTGTTGGTGCATCTCGTGTGCGTGATATGTTTGAACAAGCAAAGAAACATGCTCCATGCATTATTTTTATCGATGAGATCGATGCTGTAGGTCGTCAACGTGGTGCCGGATTAGGCGGTGGTAATGACGAACGTGAACAAACATTAAACCAGTTATTGGTTGAAATGGACGGATTTGAGGGAACTGAAGGGGTTATCGTTGTTGCGGCAACTAACCGCCCTGATGTGCTTGATCCTGCATTATTACGACCTGGTCGATTCGACCGTCAAGTCGTAGTGCCATTACCTGATGTTAGAGGTCGTGAGCAGATACTTAAAGTACATATGCGTAAAGTTCCTTTGGGGGATGATGTTAAGCCTGCAATTCTTGCTCGTGGAACACCAGGTTTCTCCGGCGCTGATTTGGCTAACCTTGTTAATGAAGCGGCACTGTTTGCTGCCCGAGGTGACAAGCGTGTCGTTATGATGGAAGAGTTTGATAAAGCCAAAGACAAAATCATGATGGGCGCAGAGCGCAAATCCATGGTGATGAATGAGAAAGAGAAATCAAATACGGCTTACCATGAAGCAGGTCATGCTATTGTCGGTTTAGTCGTTCCTGAGCATGATCCAGTTTATAAGGTAACCATTATTCCACGTGGTCGGGCTTTGGGTGTGACCATGTTCTTGCCTGAAGAAGATAAATATAGTGCGAGTAAGCAAAATCTTGAGAGCCAGATTTCAACATTGTTTGGTGGTCGAATTGCTGAGGAAATGATTCTTGGTAAAGAAGGTGTGACTACCGGTGCTTCGAATGATATCGAGCGCGCTACCGATATTGCCCGCAATATGGTGACTAAATGGGGGCTTTCAGAAAAGCTCGGTCCATTGTCTTATAGTGATGAAGAAGGTGAGGTATTCCTGGGCCGTTCAGTTACTCAAACAAAACATGTTTCTGATGATACTGCGCACGAAATAGATGATGAAATTCGTCGTATTATTGATTCCAATTACATTCGCGCTGAAACTATTCTAGAAGAAAATAAAGATAAGCTTCACGTCATGGCAGAAGCATTGATTAAGTACGAGACTATTGATACTGAGCAAATCGCAGCGATTATGAAAGGAGATATTCCACCACCACCACCTGGTTGGACTGATGATGATTCTCCATTAGATGGAGATGATAGTGGTTCTGCGGTTGAAGCAGATACATCTAAAAAAGGTAAAAAGTCTAAAAAGGATGTGATTGGTGATCCTGCTGAATCCCACTGATTTATGATGCAGTTTAGTATATTGTAAAAAAGGACGCATTCAGTGTCCTTTTTTGTTATGAAGTTATTCTTAGAGTCACCCCCCTACTTATAGGCCTTTTCTTAAAATAATTACTTTATAAAAACAAGTTATTTATCATTTTTTGAGTAGTGGCAATAGTAAAAATGGTATAATTCACAGCACTAATTAAGCTTGTTGCAGAAGAATACTTGCAATGATATATAGATAGATGGGCATAAAATGAGTAGAAAATATTTTGGAACTGACGGCATTCGTGGAGAAATAGGTAAAGCCCCCATGACACCGGATTTTGTGTTAAAACTGGGTTGGGCTGCAGGTAAAGTATTGGCGGCTCATGGGTCTCCATTAGTCGTTATCGGCAAAGATACGCGTATATCTGGATATATGCTTGAGTCAGCGCTTGAGGCTGGTTTCGTTGCCGCAGGTGTAAATATTCGCTTATTGGGACCAATGCCGACTCCTGCCGTGGCTTATCTAACAACAACATTCAGGGCTTCAGCCGGTGTCGTCATCAGTGCTTCACATAACCCTTATCAAGACAACGGTGTTAAATTTTTCTCTGCTGAAGGAACGAAGCTTTCAGATGAAACTGAGCATGAAATTGAAGATTATTTAGATAGAGACCTTGAAACGGTAAGCTCTGAAAAATTGGGTAAAGTAGAGCGTGTCGATGATGCGGCAGGTCGTTATATTGAGTTTTGTAAGCGCTCAATACCCTCCCACATTAAATTAGATAGGTTCCGTATAGTTATTGATTGTGCCAATGGGGCTACCTACCACGTCAGTCCTGATGTGTATTCTGAGTTAGGTGCTGACGTTGTTAAAGTAGCAGCAAGTCCAGATGGGTTCAATATCAATGAAGGCTGTGGCGCAACATCCCTTGCCTTATTGCAAAAAAGTGTAAAAGATTTTCGTGCTGATCTAGGTATTGCTTTAGATGGTGATGGTGATCGTTTGATGATGGTCGATCACACTGGTGAAGTGGTCAATGGAGATGAGATTTTAGCCATTATAGCAGCGCATAGAATGCAGCAAGATGGACTTAAAGAAGATGTTGTAGGAACACTCATGAGTAATCTTGGCCTGGAAAAAGCTATGGTTAGTATGGGATTGAATTTTCATCGTGCGGACGTGGGTGATAGATATGTGATGGAATTATTACGACAGTCGGGGGGGGTGCTTGGTGGTGAATCATCCGGTCATATTATTGTTAGAGATCGGATCGCAACAGGTGATGGAACCATCGCAGCACTTCAAGTTCTTTATGCAATGATATTTAGTGGAAAAACTTTACATGATTTGAAACAAATAATGACCAAATATCCTCAGACTCTAATCAATGTTCAAATTAAAAACAAAATAGATTTAAACGAGAATAAAAAAATTCAAGCTGCGGTTAAAGATGTCGAGTCTCAGATGGGAAATAGAGGTCGTGTTCTGTTAAGAGCTTCCGGTACAGAACCTCTAATTAGAGTGATGGTTGAAGCAGAAGAAGAAAAGCACACAAAACAATATGCTCAATTAATAGCTGATGTGGTTGAGAATGTCGCAAGCTAAAGCACAAAACATTTGATTTATGCGTGGGCTAGGGTTAATCTTCCGCGATTTGAAAAAGATGGCAGGGAAAACACATGCGTAAAACTCTGGTAGCTGGTAATTGGAAGCTAAACGGTTCTAAAGAAAGCATCAAAAAATTGTTGGATGGTATTTTGGCAGGAATGTCGGAAGCTAAAACAGATGTTGCCGTATGCGCTCCTTATATTTATATTCCTCTAGTGCAAGAGATTTTATCAGGCACTGATATTGCATATGGATCAGAGAGTATTTCTGAACACGATTCAGGTGCGTATACGGGAGAAATATCAGGATCAATGCTGAATGATTTTGCTTGTCAGTACGCAATAGTAGGTCATTCAGAAAGGCGTACGTTGTTTGCAGAGCAAGACGCAGATACAGCAAACAAATTCGCAGCAGCACGTAAGCACGGTTTAAAGCCAATTTTATGTGTTGGTGAATTACTTGAAGAAAGAGAGCAGGGCATTACCGAAGAAGTGGTTGCTCGTCAATTAGACGCAGTGATTGAGCTAGAAGGCGTTGAAACCTTAGCAGATGGTGTTATCGCTTATGAACCTGTTTGGGCAATTGGCACAGGTATGACAGCATCCCCGCAACAGGCACAAGATGTCCACGCATTTATTCGTGGAAAAATTGCTGCGTTGAATGCCGAAGTAGCTGAGAAAGTTCAGATTTTATACGGTGGAAGCGTAAACGGTGGGAATGCCGATGAGCTATTTGCCATGTCCGATATAGACGGCGGCCTTATAGGCGGTGCTTCATTGAAAGCAGAGGATTTCTTGGCAATTTGCAAAGCTGGTTAAATATCAATTATAGATTGGCTCACTCCGTTTGCTTAATAAGATAAAGGTTTTACATGTTATATAACGTATTGTTAATTATTCAAATTATGGTGGCTCTAGGTATCATTGGCTTGGTACTAATTCAGCATGGTAAAGGCGCTGATGCTGGTGCTGCTTTCGGTGGTGGTGCTTCTGGTACAGTTTTTGGTTCACGTGGCTCTGGTAACTTTTTAACCAAAATGACAGCTGTGCTTGCTGCAGTATTTTTTGCTAATTCAATGATGTTAGCGTGGTTAGTTGCACATCCTGATGGTGTTGTCAGCGAGTCAATAATACCAACAGCGATCACTGAGCCTGCGCCAGCAGGATCTTCTTCCGTTGATCTTCCAAAAGGTTCAGGTGAAGTAGCCCCGGCAAAAGAGAATGTAGCCCCCTCAGACATTCCAAAATAGTGTCATTTTAGCCGATGTGAAGAAATTGGTAGACACGCACACTTGAGGGGCGTGTTTTGCAAGCATTGCCGTTTCGAGTCCGGCCATCCACCAAATTCCTGAAAAATATTCAGAATGAATCCTGCTTCGTGCAGGATTTTTTAATGCCTAAGTTTTTTTCAATGATATGATTAGCCAGTGCTAGTGATTTTAAATTGTCAAATACCATTCATTGAAGAATACGAGGGATCAGGCTACTCCAAAAGAGATATACTCATATGTTTTAATATATAACTATAAGTTAATCTAATCATAATGGAGAAGTATTGCAAATGGGAAATGAACGCTCAAAAATCATTTATACACTCACCGATGAAGCACCACTTTTAGCAACCGCCTCTCTTCTTCCCATTTTAAGAACTTTTTTTTCAGCAGCTGGAGTAGAGATTGTAAAGAGTGATATATCTCTTTCCGCAAGGATTATTGGTGAATTTGGTGATTATCTGAAAGAAAACCAGAGAATTCCAGATAACCTCGCAGAATTAGGAAAAATAATTGGTGAGCCAAGCGCTAATATAATCAAGCTCCCTAATATTAGTGCTTCAGTACCACAGTTATTGACAGCAATTACTGAACTTCATTCGCATGGTTTTGATGTTCCGGATTTTCCGGAATCACCAAAAACAGCAGAAGAAAAAATAATAAATGAGCGTTATGCAAAAATACTAGGAAGTGCAGTTAACCCTATTTTACGAGAGGGAAATTCCGATCGTAGAGCGCCACCAGCGGTTAAACGGTATGCTCAGAAAAATCCTCACTCAATGGCTGATTGGAGCCCTGCATCTAGAACCCATGTCGCGCATATGCGTCACGGCGATTTCTATTCCAGCGAAAAATGTAAAACAGTTGAAAAAAACTGTAGTGTAAGGATGGAGTTTGTAAACAAAGATGGCAAAGTAACTGTCTTAAAAGAAAAAACGGATTTGCTGCAGGGTGAAATCATAGACAGTATGTTCATGAGTAAAAAAGCACTCTGTCAATTCCTTGAAGATACCATGGATGATGCCAAAGAAACTGGTGTCATGTATTCCTTGCATGTTAAAGCAACCATGATGAAGGTTTCACATCCGATTGTTTTCGGTCATGCCGTAAAAGTATTCTATAAAGACTTGTTTAAAAAGCATGGGGAACTTTTCGATAAATTAGGCGTTAATCCTAATAATGGCATCAGTAGCGTCTACGAAAAAATCGAAACACTTCCGGGTTCCGTTCGGGAGGAAATTCTAGAAGATATTCATCATTGTTATGCAGAACGTCCTGAGCTAGCAATGGTAAATGCCGCTAAAGGTATTTCCAATCTGCATGCGCCAAATGATGTCATTGTTGATGCATCTATGCCGGCAATGATTCGCAATGGCGGAAAAATGTGGGGGCCCGATGGTAAACCTAAAGACACAAAAGCAGTCATGCCAGAAAGTACTTATGCGCGAATTTATCAGGAGATGATTAACTTCTGTAAGAGCAATGGTAAATTTGATCCAACCACAATGGGCACAGTGCCTAATGTGGGCTTAATGGCGCAGAAGGCAGAAGAGTATGGCTCGCATGACAAAACGTTTGAAATTACTGAAGATGGTATAGCCAGAGTTGTGTGTGATGAAAGTAATTTTGTTATCGAGCAGGAAGTCGAGAAAGGAGATATCTGGAGAATGTGCCAAACCAAAGATATCCCAATCCAAGATTGGATTAAGTTGGCGGTAGATCGTGCCAGAGAAGCAAAAATTCCTGCAGTATTCTGGCTTGATGAATACCGCCCTCATGATTTTGAATTAATTAAAAAAGTTAAACATTATTTGAAAGATCATGATCTAACGGGAATAGACATTGAAATCATGTCTCCATTGCGTTCGATGCGTTATACCCTGGAAAGAATTATTCGTGGTAAAGATACAATCTCCGTGACGGGTAATATATTGCGCGATTATCTAACTGATCTTTTTCCTATTATGGAGCTAGGAACCAGCGCAAAAATGTTATCCGTGGTACCGCTAATGGCAGGTGGAGGCTTGTTTGAAACCGGTGCTGGTGGAACTGCTCCGGTTTTAGTTAAGCAGTTATTAGAAGAAAACCATCTAAGTTGGGATTCTTTAGGTGAGTTTTTGGCGATCACTGTTTCGCTTGAGAAGGCAGGTGATTTTACCGGCAATGATAAGGCTAAATTACTCGCAAAAACTTTAGATCAGGCAATCGGTATAGTCCTTGATGAAAATAAATCTCCTTCGCAGCGAACTGGAGAATTGGACAGTCGTGGAAGTCATTTCTATCTATCAATGTACTGGGCGCAGATTCTAGCTGAGCAAGATGAAGATGCTGAACTCGCTACACTTTTTGCTCCTTTGGCAAAAACTTTGGCTGATAATGAAGATAAAATTATTGAAGAAATGAACTCAGTACAGGGTGGTGCTGTTGATATAGGTGGTTACTTCTATGCTGACTCAGAAAAAACCAAAAGCGTAATGAGGCCAAGTAATACATTTAATCAGGCTCTTAGAGAAAACAGAACTTAAATTAATCATTTTTCCTTTTCTATAGTGATCAATTCAATTTGAATTGATCACCTTGTCTATTATGTAAACACAAGTCCCTCATGATTTAAAGAATAAACAAGCTTCCTGATAATACGGAAGAGACGAATTTAACAAACATAAAGCTAAACGTATGCGGTGAGTGTTAATTATTTCATAAAAAATGCCTAAAAGTAGGGGGCTGTGGATTTTAGTTTTTTATTTTACTACAAATCATAAAAACAGCATAAGTAAAGGTAATTTAAACAATCAAAAAACATTAGTAAAATTTATCTATATATATATTCTGAGTTGATGTTTCAATTAGTTTGATTTTTATCAGAAATATTCACAAGGTTTGTTGTGAACTGGGTAAAAATAAGTGTATATTCCTTTAAGTTAGTGAATAAATACCATTAAAAATTCAGTGATTTTTTGATATAACAATTCAGCTATTAGTGTCATGGAGAGTTTATGCTTGCAGAATATTTGCCTGTTCTTGTATTTCTGAGTATCGGATTTGCAATGGCAATTTTTATGTTAATACTAGGCTCCTTGCTTTCTCCTCGTCGTCCTGACGAAGCGAAGGATTCTCCTTTTGAATGTGGCTTTGAAGCGTTCGGTGATGCGCGAATGAAATTCGATGTGCGCTACTATTTAGTCGCTATCCTTTTTATTATTTTTGATCTTGAAATAGCATTTTTATTCCCTTGGGCTGTGGTACTCGACAAAATAGGTTTGTTTGGTCTTATTTCTATGGGGGTCTTCCTTGGTATCTTAATCATAGGTTTTATTTACGAGTGGAAAAAAGGAGCCTTAGAGTGGGAATAGAAGGAAAACTAAAAGAAGGGTTTGTTACCACTAGTGCAGATAAACTTATAAATTGGGCAAGGACTGGCTCAATGTGGCCAATGACGTTTGGCCTGGCATGTTGTGCGGTAGAAATGATGCAAGCTGGTGCATCACGTTATGATATGGATAGATTCGGAATCCTGTTTCGCCCTAGTCCTCGCCAATCTGATGTGATGATAGTTGCCGGAACACTAACAAATAAAATGGCTCCAGCCTTACGTAAAGTTTACGATCAGATGGCAGAACCCCGTTGGGTAATCTCAATGGGCTCATGCGCTAACGGAGGTGGTTATTATCATTATTCTTATGCTGTAGTCCGTGGTTGTGATCGTATAGTGCCTGTTGACGTCTATGTGCCAGGTTGTCCTCCAACTGCTGAAGCCTTGTTATATGGGATAATTCAACTGCAAAATAAAATTAAAAACACGAATACCATTGCTCGTCAGGAAGAAGTTGCATGACGGAAGCTTTAAGATCGTTAGACGCTCATATCAACGAGTCGTTATCCGATAAAATAATTTCAAGAAAAATTACCTTCAATGAGCTCACCATAGAAGTTGCACCCGTTGATTTGATTTCGGCTGCAAGTTTTTTGCGCGATGATGGGTCATGCAGTTTTGAGCAAATGATTGATCTATGTGGTGTCGATTATCTCGCCTATGGTGAATCTGAATGGGATATCGGTGGCAGTAGTTTTTCGCGGGGTGTAAAGCGCGAATTCTCATTTGATGATAGCGAACTAGATGAAACAGATAGTGTATTTGAAGGTAAGCGTTATGCAGTAGTGATTCATTTGCTCTCAATAAAACATAATCAACGAATTCGTTTAAAAACTTACTGCGATGATAACGAATTTCCTGTCGTGGCCTCAGTTACAGATATTTGGAGCTCTGCAAACTGGTTTGAGCGTGAAGCATTTGATCTGTTCGGCATTATGTTTAGCGGTCATCCTGACTTGCGTAGAATTCTCACCGATTATGGATTTTCAGGACACCCCTTTAGAAAGGACTTTCCTCTCATTGGTCAAGTTGAAATGCGCTACGATGAAGAACAAAAGCGTGTAGTGTATGAGCCAGTTTCAATCGAACCTCGTGTACTAGTGCCACGAATTATCAGAGATGATTTACGTTTTACTGCGGATAACGATAATGAATTAAATGAAACGGATAAAGAGGGTGAAGAATAATGCCTGAGATTCGTAATTTTACATTAAATTTTGGTCCAGCTCACCCTGCTGCACATGGTGTGTTGCGACTGGTTCTGGAATTGGACGGAGAAGTTATTCAGCGCGCAGATCCACATGTAGGTTTGTTACATCGCGGCACTGAAAAGCTTGCAGAGAGTAAGCCCTATAACCAAAGCATTGGCTACATGGATCGCCTCGATTATGTTTCGATGATGTGCAATGAACACGGCTATGTTTTGGCGTTGGAGAAAATGCTGGGAATCGAAGCCCCAATTCGTGCGCAATATATTAGAACCATGTTTGATGAAATCACGCGCATTCTAAATCATCTCCTCTGGATTGGTGCACATGCATTAGATGTTGGTGCGATGACAATGTTTTTGTATGCATTTCGCGAACGTGAAGATTTAATGGATGTTTATGAAGCAGTTTCAGGGGCGCGCCTTCACGCTACCTACTATAGACCGGGTGGTGTTTACAGAGATTTACCTGATGTTATGCCTCTTCACGAAAAATCACGCTGGTATAGCGATGCGGATATTGAGCGTTTAAATCAAACCCGCAGTGGCAGCGTATTAGATTTTATCGAAGATTTCACAAATCGTTTTCCGGGATGTGTAGATGAATACGAAACATTGCTTACAGACAACCGAATTTGGAAACAACGCCTGGTTGATATTGGAATCGTTTCACCAGAAAGAGCTTTGCAACTTGGTCTAACTGGTGCAATGTTACGTGGTTCAGGTGTTGAGTGGGATTTAAGAAAGAAGCAGCCTTACGCCATGTACGATCAAGTTGATTTTGATATACCAGTGGGCCTCAATGGTGATAGCTATGATCGTTATCTGGTGCGTATAGAGGAATTCCGTCAATCAAATCGAATCATCAAGCAGTGTGTTGACTGGTTGCGTAAAAATCCCGGCCCGGTGATGCATGATGATCATAAAATCACACCACCAAAACGCGAAGAAATGAAAGGTGATATGGAAGCGTTGATTCATCACTTTAAATTAGCAACTGAAGGTTATTGTCTTCCAGAAGGTGAAGCCTATGCAGCAATTGAACATCCCAAAGGAGAGTTCGGTTGTTATATTGTTTCAGATGGTGCAAATAAACCTTATCGCTTGAAAATACGTGCACCTGGTTTTGCTCATATGTCAGCAATGGATGAGCTTACTAAAGGGCACATGCTGGCTGATGTAGTAACGGTTATTGGAACCATGGATATTGTATTTGGTGAGGTGGACAGATAATGGCTACTACAAAAAATATTTTATCTAAACATGAGACTGATGAAATAGACAAATGGCTAGAACGCTTTCCTGAAGATCAAGCACAGTCAGCTTTATTGTCAGCTTTAAGAGCTGTAATGCACGAAGACCATTATCTCTCTACTGAAAAAATGGATGCCGTAGCTGATTACCTGAAACTTCCTAAAATTGCGGTTTATGAAGTTGCAAGTTTTTATTCTATGTATGAACTGGATGAAAAAGCAGCAGCCAAAAATACCATTGCGGTCTGTACCAATGTTTCCTGCATGCTCAATGGATCAGATGAAATTGTCGAGCACATCGAAGAAAAACTAGGTATCAAAATGGGTGAATCAACCCCTGATGGTAAATTTTTCTTCAAAATTGAAGAAGAGTGTCTCGCCGCTTGTTGCGGTGCTCCAATGATGCAACTGAATCATGTCTATCACGAAAACTTAACCAAAGAAAAAGTAGATAAGCTTCTGGACGGCGTCAAAGACTCCTTAAACAAAAAGGAGACAAGCTAATGGTTGATCAGGTTTGTTTTGCCACAAAACAGTACGGTGAGGATTGCTATTCTCTGGAAAATTATGTGAAGTCAGGCGGATATCAGTCGTGGCAGAAAATTCTGGAAGAAGGTACTGATGCTAATGACCTTATTGAGGAAGTTAAAAATTCAGGGTTGCGAGGCAGGGGTGGCGCAGGTTTTCCCACTGGATTGAAGTGGAGCTTTATGCCACGTAAAATGCCGGGTCAAAAATACATTGTGTGTAATTCTGATGAGTCGGAGCCTGGAACGTGTAAAGATCGAGATATTCTGCGATTTAATCCTCATGCGCTAGTCGAAGGGATGGCTATTGCTGGTTATTGCATAGGGGCAACAGTCGGCTACAATTATATGCGTGGCGAATTTATGGATGAGCCATCGATTCGCTTCGAACAGGCAGTTAAAGAAGCCTATGAAGCTGGCTACCTTGGAAAAAATATTCAAAAAAGCGGCATTGATTTTGATTTGTACGGTGCTCTTGGTGCAGGTGCATATATCTGTGGAGAAGAAACAGCATTACTAGAGTCGTTAGAAGGCAAAAAAGGTCAACCAAGATTTAAACCACCATTTCCAGCTAGCTTTGGACTTTATGGCCGTCCTACAACCATAAACAACACCGAAAGCCTAGCTTCAATACCTGCAATTTTAAGAGGTGGTGGAGAGTGGTTTAAAAATATGGGGGTAGAGGGCTCAGGTGGCGAAAAGCTATTTTCCGTTTCCGGCCATGTGAATAAAGCAGGGAATTACGAAGTACCTATGGGAATAACATTTTCAGAATTGCTGGAGATGGCTGGTGGTGTCAGAAATGGCAATAAACTAAAAGCAGTTATTCCGGGTGGTTCATCTGTGCCGGTATTAACCGGCGATGAAATGATGAAGCTGACAATGGATTACGACAGCATTGCGAAGGCTGGATCCTATTTAGGTTCTGGTGCAGTCATCGTAATGGATGAAACCACTGATATGGTGAAAGTGCTTCAGCGTATTTCCCGTTTTTACTTCTCTGAATCGTGTGGGCAATGTACGCCATGTCGCGAAGGTACTGGCTGGTTGTATCGTATGCTCTGCCGCATTGTAGAAGGCAAAGGCACGATAGAAGATATCGATCGTCTAGACGAGGTCGCACATAAAATTGAGGGTCGTACTATTTGTGCACTAGGTGATGCAGCTGCAATGCCCGTATGGAGTTTTGTACAAAGCTTCAGAGAAGAGTTTGTACACTACGTTGAAAATGGTTGCTCAATGGTGGATATGAGATGAGCAATACAGAAACTAAACTTGTAACAATCACTATCAACGATAAGGAAATTGAAGCTGTTCCTGGATCAATGCTGATTGATATTGCTGACAAGTCAGATATTCACATCCCACGATTTTGCTACCACAAAAAATTATCAATCGCTGCAAACTGCCGTATGTGTCTTGTTGATGTCGAAAATGCACCCAAGCCACTGCCAGCCTGCGCCACTCCAGTAAATGAAGGTATGAAGGTCTGGACTCAGTCTGAGAGAGCATTAACAGCGCAAAAAGACACCATGGAGTTCTTACTGATTAACCACCCATTGGATTGTCCGATTTGTGATCAGGGTGGTGAGTGCGAGTTACAAGATTTGTCTATGGCTTTTGGTGGTGACACATCAAGCTTTCATGAAATGAAACGAGTTGTTGTCGACAAAGATATCGGCGAACTTGTAGCCACAGAAATGACGCGTTGTATCCAGTGTACGCGTTGCGTGCGTTTCGGCGAAGAAATTGCAGGTATGCGTGAAATGGGCGCCACTGGCCGTGGTGATCGAATGGAAATAGGTACTTTTGTTGAAAAAAGCCTGCATTCAGAAATATCGGGAAATATTATTGATATTTGTCCTGTTGGCGCCCTTACTGCCAAGCCTTCACGTTATCATTCGCGAGCATGGGAAATGATGCAAACACCTTCGATAGCATCACATGATAGTGTCGGTTCTAGCGTCAAATTACATACTTTTAAGCAAAAGTTAGTACGTGTTATCGCTGGCGAAAATGAAGATATTAATGAATGCTGGATTTCAGATCGTGATCGTTTCAGTTATCAAGGTATATACGCGAAAGATCGCGTAGAAAAGCCCATGATCAAATATAACGGTGTTTGGAAGGAAGTAGATTGGAGTGAAGCCCTCGATATAACGGTTGAAAAATTAAAAGCAGTGTCAGCTAATGATATAGCGGTGTTGGCTTCAGCGCGTGCCACTATTGAAGAGCTTTATTTGTTACAGAAAGCTATGCGTAGTATCGGCGTTTCGAATATCGATCATCGTCTGCGTCAGGTTGACTTTAATGATCAAGAAAGTGCGGGAGCGTTTCCTTCACTTGGAATGAAAATTGCTGAGATTGAAAAGCTAGATAGCATTCTTCTGGTTGG
This sequence comes from uncultured Gammaproteobacteria bacterium, assembly GCA_963760355.1. GTDB lineage: Bacteria > Pseudomonadota > Gammaproteobacteria > Thiotrichales > Thiotrichaceae > Cocleimonas. The sequence goes on from CAVXCT010000041.1 coordinate 131,981, forward strand.
TTCTAATGTGAGAAAAGAGCAACCGATGATTAACCATCGCTTGCGCAAAGCTGTCCTTAATGGCGCTAAAGTCATGTATGTAAATCCTGTTGATTTAGACCTCAATTATGAAGTTGAAACTCAAAGAGTCAGCGATCCTGTTGAAATGATTAATACTCTGGCGATTATTGCTAAAGCTAGCTTTACCCTGAGCAAAAATAAAATACCAGCAGGTTTAAAAGATCTATTCACAGGAGTTCGAGTCAATAAAATTGACAAAGTACTCGCTGAAAACTTGATGGCTTCAAAGAAGTCAGCCGTTTTCTTGGGTAGTATTTCGGTACAACATCCGGGTTATTCCACACTACAGGCATTAGCTACAGCTATCGCAGCAAACACAGGTTCAATCTTGGGTTATTTTGCCGAATCTGCAAATACTGTTGGTGCATGGCTTGCAGGAGCTGTTCCACACAAAATGGAAGCGGGTCAGATTGCCGAAGTTGCTGGTTTAAATGCTGGTGAAATGCTATCTCGCACAAAGAAGGTTTATGTGCTCCTGGATGTGGAGTTAGGATGTGATTCTGATAATCCACAGCAAGCCAAGGCAGCGATGAATCAAGCAGAAACAGTTATTGCAATTTCTCCTTATGCGAATAAAAACCTACTTGCTGATGCTGATATTATTTTACCCAGCGCTGCTTATTCCGAAACTTCAGGAACTTTTGTCAATACAGAAGGCACCTGGCAGAGTTTTAAAGCAGCAACAAAAGGTTACGGTGAAGCGCGACCTGCATGGAAGATTCTTCGTGTTCTAGGTAATAAGTTAGAGGTTAAAGGCTTCGATTATGTTAGTTCTAAAGATGTTAGAGATGAACTTCGCAATCTCTGTAAAGATATAGAAAATAAGAAATCTTTGGTGGTTGAAGGGATTTATACAAAATTGGATGAAGTAACAAATCAATATTTATACCGAATTGGTAATGTTGGTGAATTTTCTGGCGATTCTCTAGTTCGTAGAGCGACTGCTTTACAAAAAAGTTGTCCAGAACAAAATGCAGTGCAACTCAATTCTAAAGAAGCAGCTTTATTAGGCTTGAAGGATTTAGTTGGTGAAGAGGAAATTTCTGTTGATGTCAAGCAAGGCGAGGTAGTGGTTTCTATGCCGTTACTCATTAATGAAAATATTCCAGATAAATGTGCTCTACTGGCTTCAGGTACAAAATCGAGTAGTTTATTAGGCTCAGCTTTTGGGGAAATAGAGATAACAGCCTGATTAAAAGTACTTTTTAACTGATATTTAAACAAGATAGCAAATGTAACATAGGATAAATTTGGATACTTTAACGACATTTTTAAACAGTTTCCTACCAGAGGGTTTAACCACTCTGATTGTGATCTTGCTTAAGATCATCGCTATCCTATTGCCTCTAATTCTTGCAGTTGCTTACACAACTTTTGCTGAAAGAAAAATTATCGGTTACATGCAGGTGCGCATGGGTCCAAATCGAGTAGGGCCGAAGGGATGGCTTCAACCCATTGCCGATACCGTAAAACTAATGTTCAAGGAGATCATTACTCCTACTCGCTCCAGCAAGATAGTATTTTTCATCGCACCAATGCTGGCTTTAGCACCTGCACTAGCGGTTTGGTCAGTAATTCCATTTTGGGATGGAGGTGTTCTAGCTAATGTAAATGCGGGCTTATTGCTAATTTTAGCGATCAATTCGCTGGATGTTTTCGGTATTATCCTCGCTGGTTGGGCATCAAATTCCAAGTATGCCATCCTCAGTTCATTGCGAGTTGGCGCACAAGTAGTCGCTTATGAAATTGCTATGGGGTTCGCATTAGTAGGCGTATTAATGGCGGCAGGTAGTTTAAATCTAACTGATATCGTTCGTGCTCAAAGTGGGGGGGTGTTTGGTTGGAATGTCTGGCCACTATTTGGCTTATTTGTAGTGTTCTTTATTTCAGGTGTAGCAGAAACTAATCGTGCACCTTTCGATGTGGCGGAAGGTGAATCTGAGATTGTTGCGGGTTTTCATGTCGAGTATTCGGGTATGGCATTTGCATTATTCTTCCTTGCTGAATATGCCAGCATGATATTGATTTCAACGTTAACTGCTTTGTTGTTCTTCGGTGGCTGGTTATCTCCGTTTGGTTCTTTTGTAGACGAAATACCCGTACTCAGCTTTATTCTAGGTGATGGTATCCACTGGTTGCTTGTTAAAGCGATGTTCTTCTTGTTCTGTTACTTGTGGTTTAGAGCGACATTCCCAAGATACCGCTATGACCAAATTATGCGCTTGGGCTGGAAAATTTTAATACCTGTGACTTTAGTCTGGATCTTCGGTGAGGGCATAGCAATTGCTCTAGGGTGGCAGCCATGGTTGTAAAAACTGAATTAAATAGCTTCAAAAGGTCACCCCCCCACTTTTACTCGATTTTATCTCGCCCTTCGGGTCATCGTCGCGGTGCTCCAACGTTGTCTCGGCTACGCCTCGGCTGGGCAGTTTTTTGGGGAATGCCTAAATCGATTGAAGAAACTAAGTATAAAGGAGAGTGCAATGATTAGATCAATCAAACATTACATAAAGTCCTTTACCCTGTTTGAATTGTTTAAAGGTCTTGGTGTTACTGGAAAATATTTATTTAAACGTAAAATTACCATTCAGTATCCAGAACAAAAAACACCAATGTCACCACGTTTCAGGGGACATCACGCTTTGCGCAGATACCCTAACGGACAAGAGCGCTGCATCGCTTGTAAGTTGTGTGAAGCGGTTTGTCCGGCTTTGGCAATCGATATAGAAATGGAAGAGCGTGCAGATGGAACGCGTCGCACCACCAAATACGATATCGATTTCTTTAAGTGCATTTACTGCGGATTCTGTGAAGAAGCATGTCCGGTAGATGCCATTGTAGAAACGCATTTTTTTGAATATCACTTTGAAGAACGAGGGAAGAATGTTATCACCAAGGAAGAATTATTAGCTTTTGGTGATAAACATGAAGCTGAAATCGCAAAGCGAAAAGCAGAAGATGCGCCTTATAAATAAGTCACAGTTAGAGCTAGTTAGTAGAAGGTATAAACAAGGAATAAAATGACATTTGAGCTATTTATATTTTACGTTTTTGCAGCAATAACACTGTTCTCTGCGGTTGGTGTAGTGACTGCGCGTAACCCTATTTACGCTGCCTTGTTTTTGATTTTAGCCTTTTTTACAAGCGCTGCAACATGGGTGTTACTTGAGGCGGAATTCCTTGGTGTGGTGCTGGTGCTGGTGTATGTCGGTGCAGTCATGGTGTTGTTTTTATTCGTTATTATGATGCTGGATATCAATATAGATACATTGAAAGAAGGCTTTACACGATATATGCCATTAGGAATTCTGGTTGCAGTAGCTGTTGCTGCTGAGATGATTTTAGTGATGAAATCAAAAACATTCGATCGCCCGATTCCCGAAGCGGCGCCTTTAGGTAGTAGTAATACAGAAGCATTGGGTGAAATTTTGTACACCGAATATGTATACCCATTTGAGATTGCCGCTGTCATTTTGGTTGTTGCCATTATTGCAGCGATTGCTCTTACACTGCGTCGACGTGAAGGCGTTAAGAAACAGGATCAGGCAGCGCAAATTCGTACCCGAAAAGAAGATCGTTTACGCATCGTTAAAATGAAAACAGAATCAAAGCAGGGGGAGAGATAATGATTCCTTTATCTCATTTCCTTATTGTTGGCGCCTTGCTGTTTTCAATCGCGGTAGCTGGAATATTTCTTAATCGGAAGAATATGATTATTCTTTTGATGTGTATTGAGCTGATGTTGCTTGCTGTAAATATCAACTTTATCGCTTTTTCTCATTATCTAGGTGATATGGCAGGGCAGGTATTTGTATTCTTTATTCTTACCGTTGCTGCAGCTGAAGCAGCTATCGGTCTTGCAATATTGGTTACGGTTTTTCGAAACCGTCGTACTATCAACGTACAAGAACTTGATGAGATGAAAGGGTAGGGGCAGTTATGGAGAGTATCTATTTAGCAATCCCTCTTACTGCTCTTGTTGGTGCAATTATTGCCGGTTTATTCGGTGGAGTGATTGGCCGAAAAGGTGCGCATGCTGTCACTATTCTTGGTGTGGGTATCTCCTGTGTGCTCTCATTTGTAGTACTCAAACATGTAGGCATCGATGGAAATACATTCTACGGTGACGTGTATACCTGGGCTCAAGTAGGTAACACTAAATTTGCTGTCGGTTTCCAGATAGATCGCCTTACATCAATGATGATGGTAGTGGTTACTTTCGTTTCATTGATGGTGCATATCTACACCATCGGTTATATGGAAGACGATAAGCACAACTGGCCAGAAGATAGCCGTGGTGGTGATAACAGTTATCAGCGTTTCTTTGCTTATATTTCTCTATTCACCTTCTCCATGCTAATGCTGGTTATGTCTAATAACTTCATGCAGCTGTTCTTTGGTTGGGAAGCAGTAGGTCTTGTTTCATATTTATTGATTGGTTTCTGGTCTACTCGAGATACTGCGATATTTGCCAATATGAAAGCCTTCCTGGTTAACCGTGTTGGTGACTTTGGGTTTTTACTCGGGATAGCAGCTATCTGGACTTATACCGGCTCAGTTGATTACAAAGAAGTGTTTGAGCGCCTACCCGCAATTGAACACATCACCCTATCTGTTTTGCCTAATACCGAATGGATGCTGGTGAGTGTTATTGCAATTTCATTATTTGTTGGCGCTATGGGCAAATCAGCACAAGTACCATTGCATGTTTGGCTACCCGATTCAATGGAAGGCCCAACGCCAATTTCTGCTTTGATTCATGCTGCAACTATGGTTACTGCAGGAATTTTTATGGTGGCACGTATGTCACCTATCTTTGAGATGTCAGATACCGCTTTGAGTATGGTGCTGATCATTGGAGCCACAACAGCATTCTTTATGGGTCTAATTGGTATTGTGCAAAACGATATTAAACGTGTTGTTGCGTACTCTACATTGTCACAACTGGGTTATATGACTGTCGCTTTAGGCGCATCGGCTTATAGTGCTGCCGTATTCCACTTAATGACACATGCTTTCTTCAAAGCACTATTATTCCTTGCTGCTGGTTCGGTAATCATTGCCATGCATCACGAGCAAGATATTCGCAAAATGGGTGGTTTGAAAAAGTATTTGCCGATTACCTATTGGACTTCTTTAGTAGGTTCTTTAGCTTTGATTGGGTTCCCGTTCTTTTCTGGCTTCTTCTCCAAAGATTTAATTATCGAAGCAGTTCATGCGTCGAATATTACAGGCTCTAATTATGCATTTTGGATGGTTTTACTTGGTGTATTCGTCACCGCATTTTATAGCTTCAGAATGTTCTTCCTGGTTTTCCATGGTGAAGAGCGTATGGATGAGCACACCAAATCACATTTACACGAGCCTGCAAAAGTAGTGACTTGGCCATTGATTGCATTAGCAATACCAGCAGTTCTAGCTGGTTACTTATTAAATCCAATGGTGGTTGGTGATTTCTTTGAAGGAGTGATTCAAGTGAACGCAAATCACCCAGCGATTGCGACTCTCAAAGAGCATTACCACGGAGTATTTAGTTTTGTAGGTCATGGTTTGATGGCTCCGCCATTCTGGTTAGCAATGGCTGGTCTAGGCAGTGCTTATTTTATTTATATGAAGCAACCTTCAATTGCTCAATGGGGTTATGACAAACTGCGCTTTTTACATACGATTCTTGATAAGAAATACTTCGCTGACGAGTTCAATATGGCTGTATTTGCTGGTGGAGCAATCGCTCTGGGTAAAGGTTTGTGGGCTGCGGGTGACCGCTTCTTAATTGATGGTTTACTGGTGAATGGCTCGGCAAAGGTAACTGACTGGTTCTCATCAATTATCAGGCATATGCAAACCGGTTATTTATATCACTATGCTTTTTCAATCATTATTGGTGTTCTGGCAATTATGAGTTGGTTATTGTTTGGAGCAAATAATGTTTGAGGGTTATTTGTTAAGTGTCTTGATTTGGCTACCAATTATTGGCGGTTTAATTATGCTGTTTAGTGGTGACAACTTTGCTCCTCGCCCTATAGCATTGGTATTCAGTGTTTTAACTTTTTTGATTAGCATAGTTCTCTGGACTGATTTTAACCCTGTCGGTCATCAAATGCAGTTTGTGGAGTTTGCCCCCTGGATTGAAGCATTTAAAATAAACTATCATTTGGGTATAGATGGTATTTCCATGCCGTTAATACTGCTGAATACTTTTATTACCGTGTTAATCGTTATTGCAGGTTGGGAAGTGATTAAACACAGGCCCGCGCAATACATGGCGGCTTTCTTGATCATGGAAGGCATCATAAACGGTGTGTTTGCTGCTCAAGATTCAATTTTGTTTTATGTGTTCTTCGAAGCAATGTTGATCCCGATGTTTATTGTGATAGGAATCTGGGGTGGTGATAACCGTATTTATGCGACGATCAAATTCTTCCTTTATACTTTCTTTGGTTCAGTATTCATGCTGGTCAGTCTGGTGTATATGTATTCACAAGCTGATAGTTTTGCGATTGCCGACTTGCATGATGTTCAGTTGGGGTTGACTCCACAGATCTTGATTTTTCTATCGTTTTTGGTCGCTTTCGGTGTCAAAGTGCCGATGTGGCCAGTACATACCTGGTTACCGGATGCTCATGTACAAGCACCAACCGGTGGTTCGGTGATATTAGCAGCGGTGATGTTGAAAATAGGCGGCTATGGCTTTTTACGTTTTTCTTTACCGATGGTTCCTGATGCATCGAGTGAGCTTGCCTGGCTAGTTATATTCATGTCATTAACAGCAGTGGTTTACATTGGTTTTATCGCTTTGGTACAAAACGATATGAAGAAACTCGTAGCTTATTCATCGATTGCGCATATGGGCTTCGTAACTTTAGGTTTCTTTGTGCTGTTCCCGATTGTTGCAAATACCGGAAGCGCTGAAGGAACGCTATTAGGTTTGCAAGGTGGCATGGTGCAAATGATGTCACATGGTTTCATTTCAGGTGCCATGTTCCTGTGTATCGGTGTCTTATACGATCGTATGCATACACGTGAAATTACCGCTTATGGTGGTGTTTCGAATCGCATGCCATGGTTTGCTGCATTTTTTGTGTTATTCGCAATGGCTAATACGGGTCTTCCTGGTACATCAGGATTTGTCGGCGAGTTCATGGTTATCCTCACAAGCTTCAAGGCAAATTTCTGGATAGCATTTCTTGCTGCAACCACATTAATTGTGGGTGCTGCGTATACATTGTGGCTGGTAAAACGAGTCATTTTCGGTGCAGTTGCCAACGACAATGTTGCCGCGCTGACTGATATCAATAAGCGTGAGACCATTATACTTGCTGCATTAGCCTTTTTTGTTTTACTCCTGGGTCTCTGGCCAGAACCTTTGGTACATGTGATGAATGATTCACTGGCGCATGTGATTGAGCAAGCAACAACCAGTAAGTTGGGGAATTAATATGCTGATCTCGACTATAACGGCGACAATAGTGGCGACATTAATCCCAATGCAATTTGCGGTTCCAGATTTTGCTCCCGCAATACCCGAAATATTCCTGTTAGCAGGGACTTGCCTGGTTTTGCTGGTAGATTTGTTTCTGAAAGATTCAAATCGTTATGTCACTTATTTGCTGTCACAAGCTGTTTTGTTGATAACTGCATTTCTCGTTATTTCTGGTATGAATGATTTAAATATGGCGGAAGCATTGCAGGTAACGGGTAAGGCAAGCTTAACCACCTTTAGCGATATGTTTGTTCAAGATCCAATGTCGCAAGTGTTGAAGGTTTCTATCCTGTTAATTACTGTCGGGGTGTTTGTATATTCCCGACCTTATTTGAAAACCCGACAAATGTATAAGGGTGAATATTTTACCTTAGGATTGTTTGCAGTATTAGGCATGATGGTTATGGTTTCGGCGAAAACCATGTTAATCATCTATTTAGGCCTGGAGCTTCTATCGCTCGCTATGTATGCGATGGTGGCATTCAGAAGAAATGATGGCAGGGCATCAGAAGCGGCCATGAAGTATTTTGTATTGGGTGCAATCGCATCAGGTATGTTGCTCTATGGTATGTCGATTATTTATGGTGTCACTGGAAGCTTACATCTTGATCATATCGATAACTTCATGATGGGTCATGAAGTTATGAAGAATATGGGCTTGCTGCTGGGCTTGGCATTCATACTTGTCGGTCTGGGTTTTAAGCTGGGTGTTGTACCTTTCCATATGTGGGTGCCAGATGTTTATGATGGCGCACCAACAGCAGTGACTTTGTTTTTGGGTACTGCGCCTAAAATCGCAGCTTTCGCCATGATGTTCCGTTTGCTGGTTGAAGGCCTGGATGAAATGTTACTAGGCTGGCAGCAGATACTATCTTTGCTTGCTGCTTTATCGTTATTCATAGGTAATGTTATTGCTATCGCTCAAACCAATATTAAACGCATGTTGGCGTATTCCACGATTTCACATATGGGCTTTTTGTTGCTTGGAATTCTTGCTGGTAGTGAGGCGGGTTATGCGGCATCGATGTTCTACATTATTACTTATTCGATAGTAGCCATGGGTGCCTTTGGAATCATTATTCTACTTAGTAGGGATGGTTATGAGGCTGATCGGCTTTCGGACTTACAAGGATTAAGCACACGTCACCCCTGGTATGCCTTTATGATGATGCTGTTCTTATTCTCAATGGCTGGCGTACCACCAACCGTAGGCTTCTATGCAAAATTATCCGTGTTAAAAGCGGTAGTTGGTGCAGAAGTGGTTTGGCTCGCTGTATTTGCGGTGGTGATGTCAGTGGTCGGTGCATATTATTATTTACGTGCAGTGAAGCTGATGTACTTTGATCAGCCAGATGAGTTTGTGGGTGATGAAAAACTGTTGATAGCTGCTAAATCTGGCTTTGATTTCAAATTGCTTCTAAGCATGAATGGCTTATCAGTATTAGCGCTAGGTATCTTACCGGGTGCACTCATGTCTTTATGTGTCATAGCGGTAGAAGCCAGCTTATAGCAGGTCGGTGTTAATTCTTTGAAATAATTTTTTTGTAGTTGATTTAAGCTGAATAATGACCGACACCAAAAAATCTTCGAATCTCCTTTCGCTTATCGCTTTACTTGTTTTTGCTGGCGGCATTGCTGCAAGTTATTTTTATAAAAGATATCTGGTTTCAAATTTCATAGCCGAAGCGTCCTTACAAGAACCTTGTGATCTTAGGCAAGCAGCTTGTGTCAATGTATTTCCTAAAGGCGAAACCGTCATTTTCTCAATTGACCCCAAAGATATTCCAATTCTTAGACCTCTTAATTTGAAGGTTGAAACCAAAGGTATTACAGCTTCTTCAGTCAAAGTAGATTTTGTTGGTTTGAATATGGATATGGGCTTTAATCGTAGTGAGTTGAAGCAAGACACCCCGAATAAATATACTGGTCAATTTACAATCCCTATCTGTGCAAACTCTAGAATGGAATGGGAAGCGCAAGTAAAGCTAGAAACCGATAAAGGCGTAATGATGGCGCCGTTTCGTTTTTATACAATTAGATAGTCCTGTTGGTTGTGCAATAACTGGCTAGCCGAACGCAACTGCCTCGAAGAGCTGAGCCGAAGCGTAGTGAAGACAACGTTGGAACCCAGTGACGACGACCCGAAGGGTGAGGTTTTCTTTTAAAAAGATTTAAAAACCTCATAACATATGGACGTATTTCTTAGTCAATATTAAAGCATGGCGACTATCACTCGAAGAGTAAGATTTTCATTAAAAATGAAAAAACCTAGCTCTGCATAAATTCTAGTATCGTTTTTAAAAACAAAAACGAGCTATCATTCAATAAAAGGTGGAGGGTGTGCTTTAACTCATTATTATGCTCTTTCAATATAAAGCTAACATATAGGCTATACCGAAGAGAAAAAAGAAACGACCTGTCATGGGTGTTAGCTGAACACGTACACTGGCATCTAAATATTTTTTAATCGGCAAGAGTAGCGGCAATGGCATCAATAACCAAAGTAGATTAGGTTGGTTAAGGAAAGAACCTTGAAACCCTGACAGTAGAAGTATGGCTGCTATCAAATAACTAATACCTATCAAAACCCAATATAGTTTAACGGCATTTTGATATCCTATACGTACGGTTAGGGTTTTTATGTTTTTGTGTTTGTCTAACTCCCAATCACGTAATTCATTGCTTAATAGTAGTAATGAAACAAGAAGACTTATAGGAATAGAATGAAGCAACACAAAATAGGAAAAGTTTCCTGTCATTGCCAGGTATGCACCTTGAACCATTAATATGCCCATTAGCAAAAAAACCTGCACCATAGCCAAGCCACGATGTTTAAAATTAAATGGTCCAATGTTGTAGCTAAGTGAGGCTAAACCTGAAACAAGGATCAATAGAAATAATGGCCAGCCTTGTATTGAAATCAAATATAAACTGATTAACCCCGCCAGGATAAAACACATAATACCTGCCCTGGTATTACGATTTATCATGTTTGTGATAATTGTATATTTTGTATGCGTGTTTGGTATTAGTGGTAGATCTTCAATGTCGTTAATCAGATTAATACCAGCTTGAGCAAGGATGCCTCCAACTAAAATCCAGAATGCTAAAACTGAATTCTGGAAGCCTTGATTCCATGCAACTACAATCCCCAGCCCACAGGAGATTACTGCAATAACAAGTGAAAAAGGGCGAAGTGCTTTTAAAAAGCTATATTGCTGAAGCGGTTTCACGACGGCTAACCAAAGCAAATATAATTATGGGAACTAACATGATCAATCCGTAAATAACGGGCACAATCGACATAGTTGGGTTATGTAACACACTCTGAGTCACTATTAATGCCATGCCACCATTTTGCATACCTATTTCAATTGAAAGAGTTTTTCTCTGTTGAGAATCCAGTCTGGTGAGTTTGGACAAATAGAAACCCGATAACATTGCTAAAATTATCATCATTGTTGTAATAGTGCCGACCTTACTCAGGAAGTCAGGCATTTTATCCCATTGACTGATAATTATCGAAGTGATTACGCTAAAAAAAAGTATTACGGAAACCTTGTTGATAATGGGTTGAATTTTGTCTGCTAATGCTGGTTTGAATAGTTGCCATGCCATGCCAGCAATAACGGGTAGAATCGTCACAATAAACAGTCGTTTCATTGTTAAACCTACTGGGATCGCGATATCTTTGTTTTCCCCCAATTGCATGTTGATTGCTATCTCGGTTAGTAGAGGAATACTAAACGGTGTAATAAAACTGGCGGCAGTGGTAAGTGCAATAGAAAGCGCTACATCACCTTTCGCAATGTAAGAGAACAAGTTACTAGTAGTTCCGCCGGGACTAAAACTTAGTACTAATAATCCAACAGCCAGCAATGGCGGTAAATTGAATATCTGTAGAAGCAGTAATGCTATCAATGGCACCAATAGCATCTGAGCTGACAGGCCAATAAAAAAGGCCTTAGGTCGTACAGCAACCCGTTCAAAGTCATCTGTTTTTAATATCATTCCCATGCTGAGCATGATTAATCCGAGTGATACTGGTAAACCTACCTGTATAAAAGTGTCTAGTTCCATTGGTGAATTTTAACGAATTAAAGAAGAAATGCACGATGAAATAATGATATGAGTCAATATCATCATTAACGCAGTGATGACTACCCGAAGGGTGAGGTTTTCATTTTATAGAATTAAAAACCTGGCTCTGCATAAATTCTAGTATCGTTTTTAAAAACAAAAACGAGCTATCATTCAAGAAAAGGCGGGGGGTTGTACACAGGGGTGTGGTTTACAGTTAATAGATACTTAACTGTAAACCACCTTCGACGAACACAGTTACTATAATTAAAACTCTGCTGTTAATTTAAGCCATGCAGTGCGCCCTGGCTCATTCACCTTGATCGCATTGATATCCATGATGTTGGATCGGCTGGCATGCTCCGCATAGGTTTTATCCAGTACATTATCTACTCCAGCACGCAAGCTAACGGTTTTATTCAACCTGTAATTACCGTAAAGATCCAATGTGCCGTAACCCGCAGTTTCGCCAACCTCTTGTTTGCTAAAGAGGTCAATTCTATCCTGACTGGAAGCAAAGTTGATTCTTGCTCCAGCACCCCATCTGTTATTTGTATAATCCAGTTGAAGCTTGCCGTTAATTGGTGGTGTTTGAGCAATGGGTCGATTGTTATCAGTAGTATTTGTTGCTGTAACCAGCGCAATACTGCCACTTAGGTCTAGCTTGCTAGAGAGCTTTATTTTACTTTCAAATTCCAGACCATAAAGTTCAGCATCAATATTACGGTAGATGTCCGCTCCATCAGATTTCAAGATGCCAGTTTGACCGCGAGCCGTATCACGCAGGATGTAATCATCTACCTTGTCATAAAATGCAACAGCACTGAAGTCCATGTTATCGCTTGTCTTGCTCAAACCTATATCAAATTGATGGTGTTTTTCAGGTTTGATATCAGGGTTACCGATCCAGCGGCTTGCTAGAATGCCCTCTTGCAGTGCAACAGGGGCAGTTCCAGGAACAGGCACCCACTTATTCATACCTCTTTCGGTACTATCAGCGGTTCTTACGCTACGACTAAGACCAGTAAATAGCGATAAACCTTTGCCAATGTCTTTTTCATAGCGGAGTAATCCACCGATATTAGTTTCGTCTTTATCATCTGCGTTACTGTCATAATATTCCGCATAGGATTGATTGGCTGAATGGCCACCCATAGGCATGCTGCCGACCTTAGCGTCTGCCTTATCAGCCGAGACCTCTACCTGGTCAATACGTATGCCATATTTCAAGGTATCTTTGTTAGACAGTGACCGAGTGCTTTCTGCAAATAGGCCAAGTTGCTGGATGGTGATATCAGGCCACATCAATGTAATTGGTATTGCCGTGCCGCTATCCATATTATTTAACACTGCATCTCTATTGTTGCGCTGTAAATCAACACCATATTTCCAATTGCTTGCACCCACTGTTGAATTTAGGATTAATCTTCCACCAGAAGTTTTGGACGTAGTAGGCGTCTCGCGCAGCATGTCTTGTCCTGCTTTTGGATGCCAGGCCATATAGGTCGGAGCTGTGCGCAAACTATAGTTATTCATTAAGTGATCAACATCACTCAGGTAGGCTTCTGCCTCGATGCTGTCGATTTTATCTGTAGCGGGCTTGTCTTCATAACGTAGCCTGACGATATCAGCATCTTCAGTTGGGCTATCCATTCCTGCACCGGGGTAAAGTGCATCCGAGAATGAGTTACGCTCGAAACTAAATTCGAAAAGGCGATCTTCTGTTGGCGTAAAACCAGCGATGATGCCGCCTTGTTTGTGATCATAAGATGAGCGTACTTCACGGCCATCACCATCTTCATAGTTTTGTGCTTTTTTTATTTCCCCAATACCGCGGAGATAGCCTTTTTCTCCCGCTGCAACAACATCTGCAAGTATGTCATGAGAAATGGCATTATTTGTGGCAGTTGCACTTACACGACCGTGAATACCTTTTTCTCCGGCAAGTTCGCGAGTATCACGTTCAAATAAAACCGTTCCACCACTTCCTCCACCACCATATGCCAGCGTTTGCACGCCTTTGAGTACAGTGACATTTTCATAGGTTTCTAGTGCAGCCCAGCTTGCAGGTGGATCCATACGATTAGGGCAACCACCGTGGATGTATGCGCCATCCAATAAAATGTTTAGACGGGTTTGATTTTGGCCACGGATGATAGGCTCCAGGCCTCTACCACCAAAACGGCTCATGGACACCCCATTTACCTGGGTTAAAAAATCTCCCCCATCTGAGCTTGTAGGACTGACACGGTTGATATCTTGAGCTTCTGCAGCGTTCGGATTAATGGTTAATATATCTTCGATGATGATGCTATCCAGTTCTTCTGCCATAACGCCCGGAGATACTGCCAATGAAAGTGAAAGCAATAGAAAGAGGTTTTTATTTCCCATGTTTATACCTGTAAATAAGACTTATAATGTTATCCGCCCAAGTATATTGAATTAGTATTTGCGGGTGATATGGATAAAAATTTCAGATAGGTTAATTGACACAAAAGTGTGTGATATCACACACTTTTGACGTAATTATTATTTGCAAAAGAATATAAGTGATAGATTCTATTTGCGTTTTACTCGAGTAAAGAAATATGACGATGGATTTTCTGAGGGATAACCTCGACTTTATGGTCTTTGGTGTCCTGGGCCTAATGAGCTTTTTTATGCTGTGGTTTGTTATAGAAAGATATTTCTACTTTGCTCGTGTAAAAGTTGAGAATTTTAACCATGAAGACAATTTGAATGTAGCTCTAACGCGAAATCTCACCATTATATCGACAGTCGCAGCTAATGCTCCGTATGTTGGTCTATTAGGCACGGTGCTTGGAATTATTATTACTTTCTACGATATGGGGCAGGGCGGAAAGATTGACGTACAGAACATCATGACCGGGCTGGCATTGGCATTAAAAGCAACTGCCGGAGGTTTGTTAGTAGCGATGCCAGCGATAATGTTTTACAACGCCTTGCTACGAAAAGTTGATGTAGTAACGGCAAGATGGCGTGTATTTAGAGATTCTCAGTCTAATAACAGCGATAATAAGCAACATGCGAATAACCTTTCATGAAACGCTTTGATCAAATCAACATGATTCCTTTCATAGATATCATGTTGGTGTTACTTGCCATTGTTTTAACAACAGCAACCTTTATCTCTCAAGGTGTGATTGATATCAATCTGCCAGAAGCACAAAGCGCCAAGCCGGTATCACAACAAGCAGAAGTAACAACCATCGAAATCGCCATTAATGCAGATAAGAAGCTTTTTATAGACGGTGAGCCTTCAACACTAGAGCAACTTACCAGCATGCTGGAAAACGCAGAAAAAGAAACACCGATACTTTTGCGAGTTGACAGGGAAGTAGCTTTCAAGCATTTTATTGATGTAATCGATTTATTGAAAAAGAACGAACTCGAAAAGCTCAAAATCATCACCAAAGATGGATCATAAGTAGCCTCTTTCCTCTCATGAACAACTATCTCGCCGGCTTTTTACTCTCAGCATTTCTCCATCTAGGAGTGGTTGCTTTAGTGATTAATTTTGACTCGAAAGATGGGTCGAATCCGCCAGAGCCTGAAGAAATAACATTGTCTTTATCAATGTTTGAGGAACAGCTGGTAAAGGAAACAGCTGATGAAGAACCAGTTGAGCAAGTCCAGCCAGATCCTGTTGTTATACCTAAAATAGCAGAAAAAACTCTGCCAGAGCCAGAGCCAGAGCCAGAACCAGAACCAGAGCCAGAACCAGAGCCAGAGCCAGAACCAGAACCAGAGCCAGAGCCAGAGCCAGAGCCAGAACCAGAGCCAGAACCAGAGCCAGAGCCAGAGCCAGAACCAAAGGTTGTAGTTAAAAAGCTTCCAGAAGAGAAGGCAATAGTTGTGCCTGAACCTGTGAAGAAAAAAACTGTTTCTGAAACTCCGAAAATAGTACCTAAAAAAATAATACCCAAGAAAAAGGTTCCTCAGAAAAGACAAGTAACAAAAGTACAGCCTAAAAAGACACCGCCCAGAAAAGTTGTCAGGCCGCCGCCGCGCCCAAAAGTGGAACGTAGACCAAAACCCAAAGCGCAGCCAAGGCCCATAGCCCAGTCAAGGCAAAAAACTGCGCAAAAACCCCTGCCTCAACGAAATAACGCTGTTCGTGCTGCGCCTGTGCGTAAACCTCAAGCAAAAGCCGTAGTCAGGCAAACACCACGACCAGTAATTAGGCCAGCGAATAATAGTATCCAGATTAAAAAGTTAGAAGCTTCATACAAGGCAAGGCTGAGACAGTTAATTGCTAAAAATAAACGTTATCCAAAACGCGCAAAGCGTCGTCGCCAACAAGGGACGGTCACTATTTCATTTGTACTGCTTGCTAATGGTCAGATAACTCAAATAAGAGCAGTGAAAAGCTCAGGTCACTCAACTCTGGATAAAGCCGCGATTAAAGCTATTCAGGCTACATCAGGGAAATTACCAATTCCAAAGGAGTTGAAAAAATCACAATGGCAGATTTCGATACCTGTAACGTATAGGCTCAGGTAGTTTTATGTTAGTTGCTTTTGTAGTGGGTTTACTTAGCACTATTCATTGCATTGGCATGTGCGGCGGTCTTGTGGGCGCGATGACAATGAGCCTAAGCCCCGACATAAGACAAAACCAGTTGAAACTAGCGCAATATACATTTGCTTATAATCTAGGGCGTATTATCAGCTATATGATTGCGGGCTTGCTAGTCGGCTTATTAGGTCAGGTTTTCAAAGACTTTATCATGCCGGAACATGGAATAGGGCTGCTACGTTTGATCGCATCAATTATGATCATCGCTATGGGTTTTTATATTGCCGGATGGTTTCCACAGTTTTCACGAATAGAAAAAATTGGTGCTCCAGTCTGGTCTTTACTACAACCTTTGGGTCAAAGGCTATTACCCGTAGACCAAATCTGGAAAGCCTTTCTGTTTGGCATGGTGTGGGGCTGGTTGCCCTGTGGTCTGGTGTACTATATGTTATTGATGTCGCCAGCTAGCGATGGTGCTATCAACTCTGCATTATTTATGT
This sequence comes from uncultured Gammaproteobacteria bacterium, assembly GCA_963760355.1. Classification (GTDB taxonomy): domain Bacteria; phylum Pseudomonadota; class Gammaproteobacteria; order Thiotrichales; family Thiotrichaceae; genus Cocleimonas. The sequence continues at coordinate 148,643 of CAVXCT010000041.1, forward strand.
TCGCATTTGGAGCAGGGACACTGATACCCATGATGAGTGTTGGATTCCTAACCGGTAAAATCACGCAATTCAGGAATTCCAGGAGGATCCGATATTTATCAGGTATATTATTGATCATCATGGGTATTATTAGTCTATTGCTGGCTATCTATCCAAATGTACTTCATGAATTACATTTTCGGGTATTTTAGATTAAAAATTTAATTATGAATAATCAACAAAAAATAGAGCTAATTGGCACATCGACAAAGTTTCAGGAAGTACTAAGGGTTACTGGCTTAATAGCTAAACTCAATGTGCCAGTTTTGATTCTAGGTGAAACGGGTTCAGGAAAAAAATCAATCGCCAGATTTTTGCACCAAGAAAGTAAGCGAACTAACTTCATCAATGTCAATTGTACTGCACTCCCTGCAGATGCTTCTGAGTCCATGTTGTTTGCTTTTAATAATAAATTGTCCCCTGAGAAAAATGGCTATGTTTTCCAGGCACATTCAGGAACATTATATCTGCAAGATGTCTCTAGTCTGACCCTGGCGGCGCAAGCGCAGTTACTTTATTTAATCAATAACGATCAAGTTCTTTCAGCGCAACTGCTCAAGCCACAAAAACTCAAACCGCAAAAGCTCAAGCCGAACAAACTAAATGTGAGAATAATGGCAAGCAGTGCTAAAGACTTAAGAGAATTAGTAAATCAAGGTAAATTCAGTGCTGATTTGTTTTATCGATTGTGTACTGTACCTGTCGAACTGCCGAAACTTACTGAAAGAGAAGATGATGTATTATTACTTGCAGATCATTTTTTCAGGAAGTTAGTTCAGGATCATTTGAGACCTGCACCCGATTTCAGCCCCGCAGCTATTCAAAAAATTATGCAATATAACTGGCCGGGCAATATTCAGGAGTTAAGTAATTTCTGCGAACGCATGTTTCTATTATTTCAAAACCAGCAAATTGAAGTGACAAATCTTCCTGCGGAAATTCGAAATTATACCAAGGCAGGTTTTAGCTCGCTCTTTACTCTTCCGGAAACAGGTGTTGAATTAGAAAGCGTAGAGGTCGATTTAATGCAACAGGCATTACGCAGTAGCGGAGGAAACAAATCAAAAGCCGCGCGTTTATTAGGCTTAACCAGAGATACGCTGCTTTATAGATTGAAAAAACACTCGATTAATTCCTAAGTGTCAGTAATGTCCGTCGTAGATTCCGTAAGGAAACGTCGACGTACCATGCTCGCGCTTGGGATTTCCGCTACTACTAGAGCTGTTTTTTTGGTAGTTAATTAAAAAATGCCTGAAAGTAGGGGGGTGCTTCGACAGGCTCAGCAGAACTGACATTATTAATCACTTAACCCTCAAAAGCTCATTCCAGCACGTCGTGTATTTGGGAGATAATAAATTTTGATTCATGTACCAGCGTTTTTTTTGCTTTCAGCGGCTAAGCGCAGGGTCTGTGAGCCATATCTGCTGTTGATATGAACTTGTAGTGCATGGACGAATCTTTGTACTGGCATTCCTGGATGGATGCCTTTTATTGGAGGTCATACATTACAACATGTCAAACCTATTTTCGGTGTTCAAGAAAATTTTCGTCAAATATTTTTCATGATAGTGGGGACAACATCGGCAGATTGGAAATTATTTATGATATCGGGCTTTGTGGTTCTAATTCGGTCACTTGGTTACCAACAACGTTAGACGCCTGAAAGGTAGAGACGATTTCTCATGTCGACATGCTGGCGGGCTATAGCTTTTAGTTGATATAAATCATAGAGAGATGATAAACCTTGCAAATAAAGAGGTAAGATATTTGCTGATAAAGTAAAGTCTTAGGCGGATCATTTAAGGGGGTGACACTATAATTATCCTTCGTTAAGGAGAGTTCTCCCATTTGTTAATAACTGTTTGATATTTGCCGCTAGCAAGTGCCTGAATATTTGCTTCCTGTAATTTAATTAACATTTCTTTGGATGTCGATTTTTTACTAAAAGCAAAAAAGGTAGGTAAGCTGGATACATGAAAAGGGTGTATCATCATTTCTTTCGAATATCCTGGATTATTTTTAAGTTCATATCTTGCATTTTCTTTAATTCTTAAAACAGCAGAGAGTCGTCCTAAATACACCATCTCAGTTAAATTATTTGAGGGATGCGGATAAAAATTGTTTTTAAACTCTTCATCTGAATTTAATTTTTTATTAAATGTTTGATCAAAAATATTGCCTTTTTCATAGCCAATTTTGTTAGGTAACTTTTTTAGATCATCTAGTGAATCAATGACAAAACCACTATTTTTTCGTACAAGCAACACTTTAGTCTCGTTCGAATTAGGATTTATATAATAGAAATACCGAGCTCGATCTTCATTAAATCCCACATTCATCATGGCATCGATGGTTCCTTTTTTTAATTCCAGTATTGCCCTGTTCCATGACATCTTACGATAATCCGCTTTACAGCCAGCCTCGTCTAACAATACTTCCATAAGCTCAACAGCCCTTCCAATCCATTTGTTATTCTCAAATATATATTGAGGAGGACTATCATTGACTCTTACTTTAAGAACACAGTTTGCAAATGAACTGAATGGAAAAAGTAGTACTAATACAAATATTATTTTGGAATGAACAATGTTTTTCATAGTAAAGATCATAACTCTCATTATATTTATAAATGATCGCTATACTGATTTGAAAGATGATTATTTATATGAGCATAGGACAAAAATTGCTTGTTTGTTAGATGGAATAATTAAGACATCCACGATTTAATCCGCTTTATAAATGCATTCATTCTTTAAAAAAGCCCTCAAAAGTGGCTTTTCTAGGCTCACCAGGAGCCAGAAAAGTCCATCGTAGATTCCATAAGGAATCGTCGATGTACAATGTTCGATTTACAACTAATACTATTCAAACATCAATATGTTGAGTTTCGAAGCTCACCAGGAGCCAGAAATGACAAGTCAAATAATTATTCGGCAATGCCTTACCCTTCGGGTCGGCTGCGTCTCGGCTAGCTAGTTTTGAGTTAGACGTAGATATAATAATGGAAGCTTTCTCGGCAGCTCTGCTGCATTTCGTATAAGTACAAATGAGCGGCTGCCAAATAAATAGGGTAGATAATCTTCAGCCTGCTCATCAATGGTGACACAAAACGGCCTTATACCAAGCTTTTCGGCTTCTAACACCGCCATGCGCGTATCTTCAATTCCGTAGCGACCTTCGTACTTATCGAGGTCGTTGGGTTTGCCATCAGTAAGTATCAGTAATAGTTTTTGGGTGGTTGCCTGTTTGGATAATTGGTCAGTAGCATGGCGAATTGCAGCCCCCATACGAGTGTAATAACCGGGTCTTACAGCATCAATATGCCCGCGGACTTCATCATTGTAATTTTCATCAAAGTCTTTGATATTATAGAAACGGACATGATTACGATTGCGCGAAGAGAAGCCATGTAAAGCAAAACGATCGCCAGTCGCATTCAGCGCTTCGGAGAACAGAAACAGAGAATCACGGATCACATCGATCACGCGTGATTCATTATTGATATGTGCATCGGTTGACAGTGAAAGATCAGCTAGCAATAAACAGGACAGATCACGGGTATCATCTCGCAACTCACGATACACCGGTGTATCGCTATAGACATGACCATGTTTGCGATCCGTCAGGTAATTAATATAGTTTTCCAGGTCTAATTCAGTACCGTCACTCTGGCGGTTCTTCCACACTCGTTGTGGTTTTAAAATTTCAAACTGACGTCGAACTCTATGTGCCTGTGACCTGAGCCTTTCAGGTAATTCAGTTGGAATAGCATCGCGAAACATCATGGTTTGTAAGCGGCAGTGATCTTTTAATAAACGCTGCTGCTTATAATCCCATTCATCAATAGGGAGTCCTTCTCCGAGTACGATATCGTCATAATCACTCGAAGGTAAATCGAGGTCTAATTTTATTTTGCTTGAGGTCGTTTGGCTGTCTTGTGCGACAGTTATATTGTCCATATCCTCAGCAGTGCGCATCGCATCATCATCGTCATCTTCGGTACTGGTGCGATCGACTTTTGTGTACTCCGCCCAACTCCAAAGGCTTTCAAGGCGAAAACTCATTAAACCAGAATTTCCTTCGGGCATATCGGTGCGGTCGCCTTTTTTACGCTTTTGTTGTTTTTGCTGCTCTCTTTTCTCCTCGGGTTTCGACTGCGCTGCTTCTGACATGTCAGGATTTTGGGGTGGTTTGGAACTGGTAAATTCTGACTCTGGTGGCGATGGGTGCAACCACAATGGAACAGGCTGAGGCGGTCTTTTAGAGAATTGTAGTTGTACCATTAACTCAGAATCCTTCAGGGCTGCTCGAACAGCAATTTCCTGACCAGCTTCGTCTTTTGTTAAATCTTGCGGGTCTGGTCGTTGCGCTAGATGAGCTTGGAGAAGGTTTTGATAACGTGCCTTCAAACCGGGCCAGATTTCCAGTGTTTTTAAGGTGCGATACTGGTTGCGACTAATCCAGTCTTTTGCTTTTACATCAGTTATATCAACCACAGATAGCGCAGTTAACCATAGGTATAAATCCAGATTGAGCTGGCGTGTTGGAAATAAGGTGATGCTATCAGGTAGCCTCAGTGTTTCTTCATCTCGCCATGCGTACTGGGTTTTATCACCGATACCTGCGATACGCTGCAAAATAGTGCGCCTTGCGTGTACTTCAGAATCAGTTGCATTTTCAACACGCAATCCACCTTCACCACCAAGGGCTCTAAAGAATATGCCAGCGGTACGGCGAATTTCATCGAGATGAACAATCGCTTCGGGGTGACTTTTATCAGCACGTTTTGTAATAAAACTATGCCATTTTTCGCCGACGAATTCCTCTAGCATACTAGTGCCCCGAAAATCTTGAAGAGTTAAAAGAGGGCAAATAATAAATCATCACAAAACAGAAAATGACGATGACGATAAACCACAGAATAAATTTACGCTGTGGGGACTTTCTTAGATTGGGTGCTAATGGCATACCACAATGAGGACAGGACTGGTCTTCAGCAGATATGGTTTTACCACAATGGGTGCAATTGAGTTCTCTCATCTGGTGTCGATCTCCAGGTGATTAATGACACCCCCCCACTTATGGGCACTTTTTCTTTGATCAATCATAATCAGAGCACCGTCCATTTCGCAATCTGTTCCGGGAATAAATAAACCAGAATAATCAGCGCTGGTATTACATAGAAATACATTCGCATCAGTGTGCGTAAAACCACATGCGAATCTTTAAGTTCCATAAAGTGGTCAACAATAATTCGACCTTTAACCGCCAGTACCAGTGACATAATCAGGATGCTGATTAGTCCAGGTTTTGTCTGTTCTGCCATATAAGCGCTGAAAATCGTCAGAGCCACGAGGATTATCCATAAGGTATTGATGAGTCGAATGTGAGTCTTGTTTTTGTTTGTAGATGTTTTCATCACACAGCCTTATCTAATTACGTATAGCAAAGGGAAAATGGTAATCCAGGCAAGGTCTATCATATGCCAGTAAACCGCAATGTTTAATAAACCTTCATGTTCGTTCTTGGTGTAGATACCGGTATTTACGCGGTAAATTACCCAGACAATTGCAGCACTGCCCCAGCCTACATGTAGAAAATGGTTGAAGGTAATGTAATAGTACACCCCATAAAATATATTGGTTTCGGTCTCAAGCCCTTGTGCTGTATTCCAGCGGTATTCAAAATACTTGATAACAAGATAAAGTCCACCGCAGATAACCGCTCCCCATAACCAACGGCTACAGGCGACCCTATTATTGTTCCGCAATGCAATAACAGCTCTTACTACAAAGAAGCTGCTGGTTAACATAATAAGCGTATTTAAGGTGCCAGCTGTAGTATTTAGTTTTAGCGGGCCTTCTGCGAAAATTTCAGGGTTATGAACTTTCGCCAGAAAATAAACGATAAACATCACTGCAAACTCGCTCATCTCTGCGAGTATTGCTGCCCATATCGCCAGGCTCCCAGGGATTTTGCCGGGTTTGGCACCAAAAGGGCGGGCTTGATGTGCGATTGCATTCATATATCGTAATCAACTGTTGGGTTTTCTTACAAATTTTCCAATTAAAGGAAATGTGAAATCTAGTCCCTGAACGGCTTTGGTAAACCCTAAAATACCGACAATCATAAACAGTGGAACAATCAGCATTAAATAGACTTCCGCCACTATAAGCGCAGTGGCAGAAGCGTAGCCGGTGGTAAGCAGGATGAATATATTAAATAAAATAACAATCAGGGTACTAATGCTACTGGCAATCAGTGTTTGTTTAAGGTGGTGCTTACTCACAGGTGAGGCATTTTTATAAGCTAGAAAAAAAAGCCCCCAAAGGCATAAATAGAAAATTCCAACAAAAAGCAGGTTCGCGATAAAAAATGCTTCGGCAACAGTACCCGTATGATCATCTATTTGCTGCTTAGTTGTCTCTACTTCTTGATCTGTTATGACTTCAGTCATCGATGCCCTCCAGCTTTGCTCTTACCACTTCCATTAATGCTTCAACAGTTTCTTCATCATCACTTAAGGGCTCGATAATCGCCGCGCGACAGGCATCTATGGGATCAAATCCAGATTTAATTAGCGTGGCGGCATAAACCAATAAACGGGTAGATGCAGACTCTTCCAGATCATGGTCTTTCAACACACGTAAAGCGTGCGCCAGTTCGATTAATTGAGTGGCAGTTTCCTTATCAATCTCTGTTTCTTGCTGGACGATAGTAATTTCGGTTTCAACGTCTGGGTAATCAAAACGCATCGATATAAAGCGCTGACGTGTCGATGGCTTCATCCCCTTGAGTAGGTTTTGATAACCAGGGTTATAAGAAACAACCAGCATAAATTCGGGAGGTGCGGTCAGTACTTCGCCGGTACGTTCAATTGGTAGAATACGACGATCATCAGACAAAGGGTGAAGAACTACCGTGGTATCTTTGCGCGCTTCAACAACTTCATCCAGATAACAAATAGCACCTTCTCTAACGGCCTTGGTCAGTGGCCCATCTTGCCAATAGGTCTCACCATCACCAATTAAATGCCTGCCGACAAGGTCAGCAGCGGTAAGGTCATCATGACAGGCAACCGTATAAAGTGGACGATTGAGTTTAGCTGCCATGTGTTGAATAAAACGGGTTTTACCACAGCCTGTATGGCCCCTTAATCAAAAGTGGAAGCTGATTGTTATAGGCGTGCCCAAACAGTTCAACTTCGTTGTTCTGGCTTTGGTAGAAAGGGATGTTACTCATACTCTTACCTATTGGAGTTGTAATGTTTCAGAGATTAGTTGAATGCAACGTAAATTATGACGATGGAGATTATAATGCTCCATAACCATCCATACATCATGGCTCGCCACAATAATGATACGCCACGCAATTCCATAAAATCAGAGATAATAAAATATCCCTTGAGTGCGCTGGTTCCTAATAAAATCATCACCACAATAGTCCCCGAAAGTCCTGCTTTACCCATTGCATAGGTTGTCAGTGTTAGAAATATCATGGTTATCCAGAGCGTGTGGACGTTGTAATATTTTTTCATAGGGACTCTTTTAATGGACTCTTTCAATAGGGTAGTTTCAATGAATTAAATAAACCAGTGGAAATAAAATAATCCACACCAGATCGACCATGTGCCAGTAGGATGCGCCGCTTTCTACGCCAATATGATCTGCGGCGCTATAACTACCGCGCTGCGCTTTTATCGCGACGGCAAGTAGAATAATCATGCCCAATATCACGTGTAAAAAATGGAACATGGTGAGTGATATGTAAAACATATAGAAATCGTTGGTGCTGAGACTGATCCCCGCGGAAAATTTTTCATTGTATTCTATTGATTTTAAAATCAGGAAAGCTGTACCTCCTGCCAGTGCAGCATATAACCAGTAAATGCATGCCTTTACTTGATCGCGTTTTATTGCATGTACTGCGCGCACCACGAAATAGCTCGAAGTAATAAGTATTAAGGTGTTTGCAGCACCTATTTCGGTATTCAAAGTTTGTTGGTAGCGGTGGAACATATCCTGATTAAGCGCGCGCATTACCGCATAGCCGATAAAGGCAATGGCAAATACAAATAACTCCATAAAAATAAAAAACCAGATGGCCAAATCACCAGGGAGTAGCTTGGGTAGTTCGAGGTTTTCTGTGTTTGTTGTCATGCTGGTTACTGTTTAATTCTAAGCTCTAACTCTAAGGATGATGCGTAATTGAAGCCTTGATGATTATCAAGATATTACAGTGATATAGAATATAAAAAAGTGCCTCGCGAAGCATAAATTCTATTTACGTTTTTAAACAACAAAAACGAGCCGAGCTTTAGCGAGACAAAAGCATTGTTTTTTTAATGCTTACCCGCAGGGAAGGCGTAGCCGTATAAATATCATTCAAAAGGTGGGGGGTGTACTTTTTTTAAGGTTAAGATCTTAATTTGTCACCAGACCAGGAACGTACCAATGCCCAGACAGCGAATATAATGAAAGTAGTATGAACAATCGTAAAATATGTGATCACATAAACCCAAGTCCAGGCAGAGTCGAAGCCACCTAGCATAATAATCAAGGCACTGACTAGAAATAGGGCTATGGCTGCGATGATATTAATCTTGATGCCTAAAACTGCGTGATAGTGATCAATATTACCCGCTTGGGTTTTCTTATAAATAAACAGCAATGCGATAAAACTAATGACAGGTAGAATCGTTAAATTGAGTAACGAGGCCAGGGATGCATTTGAAGCATTTTTTAGGGTTTGTTTATTGCTTTGGGGGGTTGAATGAGCCACTCTTTTTACCGTATGATTAAATTAAAGTTAAAAAAATACCGCCATAATAGCGGTATTTTCTATCTAGCTAGTTATCCGTTCTAGCTTGTTGCTTCTTCTAGAACTCTGCCTTCCATATCTACGGTGTCAACATGCTCAACTTCTTCACCCTTGGCAAAGAAACTGTAGATATATAGTATCAAACCAATCAGGAATACAAGGCCAGATACTTCGCGCATCCAGTAGAAGATCTCAAGCTTATCCTGTGTTGCCATAAAGGCAAGCGGTGTATCTGAGTAACGCTGTAGATAAACCTGCAAGATTCCAGCACCCGTTAGGAATAGCGTTATAAATACCATCGCTACGGTCATTAACCAAAAAGACCACATTTCAATGACCTGTGCTCTGGCATTCGCTGCTATTTTGCCGCGCATGATAGGCATGGCATAAGAGATCATGGTTAAAACCACCATTACATAAGCACCATAGAAAGCCATGTGGCCGTGAGCTGCAGTAATTTGCGTACCATGGGTGTAGAAGTTTACTGGTGCCAATGTGTGTAAGAAGCCCCAGACTCCAGCGCCAAGGAATGCCATGACTGCGGTACCCAATGCCCATAAAACAGCGGCTTTATTCGGGTGGTCACGTCGTCTTTTATTAACCACGTTGAACGCAAACAAGGTCATCATAAAGAATGGAATGGGTTCTATCGCTGAGAATATAGAGCCCCACCACTGCCAGTAATCAGGTGCGCCAATCCAGAAGAAGTGATGACCTGTTCCAATTAGACCGGAAATAAGTGCCATCGCGATAATGATATACACCCATTTTTCGATAACCTCGCGATCAACACCGGTGACTTTAATCAACACATAGGCAAGCATTGCCGCCATGATTAATTCCCATACGCCTTCTACCCATAGGTGAACCACAAACCACCAGAAGTATTTATCCATTACTAGGTTGACTGGATTATAGAAAGCGAAAAGGAAGAATACTGCTAGTCCGATCAGACCGGTCAGCAACACCATGGAAATTACAGTTTTGCGTCCTGTAAGAATCGTCATACCTATATTAAACAGGAATGCTAAGGCAACAATAACAATACCAACTTTGGTGATTGTGGGTTGTTCCAAAAACTCTCGACCCATGGTGGGCAGCAAGTGATTCATGGTTAATTCGGCTAAAGTTGCATACGGCACTAGTAAATAACCTAATATAGTTAATGCGCCTGCAATTAAAAATATCCAGAACATTAGCTTCGCCAGCCATGGTGCAAAAAGTTCACGTTCAGATTCTTCTGGCACCAGATAATAAGCAGCACCCATAAAGCCAAACAGTAACCAAACGATCAACAGGTTGGTATGCACCATTCGTGCAACATTGAATGGAATTTCGGGGAATAGAAAGTCGCCCATTACATATTGAAGTCCGAGTATAACTCCAAACAGAATTTGACCAACGAAGAGTCCAATCGCTGCAATAAAGTAAGGTTTTGCGACTAATTGTGATTCATATTTCAAAATATTATTCATAGCTGTCCCTTACCCTTGTATATTCGGTGGCCAGTCTCTGGCAACTTTAATGCCATCAACATATTTTAAAAACTGCGCGATTTCTTCCAACTCTTCGGGTGAAAAGTTAAATTGCGGCATACTACGACGACCAGGAATACCATCTTTGGGACGACTCATAATAAAGCCTTTGATAGCATCGGTACTTTTGCCAAAGCGGGTATACACATTACCAAGTTCAGGGGCAAAATAAGCGCCTTCTCCTAGTAGTGTATGGCAGCCAATACAGTTATTAACTTCCCAGAGATGCTTGCCTGCAGCGACTTGCTCGGTAATATTCTGCGAATTATCGGTTTTCGGTAGGCCTCTAACCGTATCAACGGTTAATCCAATAAGTACCAGGAAGAAGAAAACACCTCCTCCATAATAAATGTTGCGAGCCATACCTTTAGTAAAGGTCTCTCTCATAGCAATATATACTCCAGTCCATTTGTGGTTCGCTCGACTGTAACTAGATAGTAGTGGGTTAGCCTTGATGTGAATCAAGTGGCACAAGCGTGCATTGATTAGGTATACTATTTTTACGTGCTGAGAGACTCAAACAATAGTTTAAAATGAATAATTAATAGAAGGTAAGCAATGCCAATTTTGGACCCGGAATATCAACAGGTCATGCGTAGCAATCACCTGTTCATGGATATCGATCAACAGGATTTTGCAACCATAGTGCAGGGTACTACAGTATATAAATTACACGCAGGCGAGACTTTATTTACCCAAAAACAACCGGCAACCGAATTTTTCTTGCTAGTAGAAGGAAAGATAAAAATCAGTTTATTGTCATTTGAGGGAACCGAAAAAGTTGTTGATATCATCAAACCCGGTAATACCTTCGCGGAAGTAATTATTTTCAATGGAATGCAGGGTTATCCAGTTAATTCAAAAGCATTGAGTAATGCCACTGTACTCCGTATAAATGCCAAAAAATATATTTCAGTGTTAAGTAACTCACCTGAAGCCTGTCTCAAAGTTATTGGGCGCTTGAGTGCTCGCTTGCATTGGTTAATGAATGAAATGGAACGTTTAAGCTTGCACAATGCATCCTATCGTTTAATTAGCTATTTGCTAGATGATATTCCCGAAGGAAGCATTGAAAAAACTGAAGTACAATTGGGAGCACCAAAACGTATTATTGCTTCAAGGATATCCATTACCCCGGAAACCTTTTCACGTACCCTGAAAAACCTCTCTAAAGCTGGTTTGATAGAAGTAAATGACGAACATATCGTATTGAATGACCCCTCTAAATTAAGAGAAATGTTATTCATTTAAAAGCCAGGTTAATTAATAATTCATAATTTAATCAAAAGTTGATATATATCAAATCTAAATTGCGGCTGTTGATACACATCAAGGCTTAAAATTATTTGTATCACTATATTAAAGGAGAGAATTTACTCCGAACATAATTAGAATGGTGATGATATGAAATTTAAACTAACTGCTTCCGGTAGCAAGCTACTTGTGATGACAGCCTTGGCTGTTGCTGTACAGTTTTCATACGCTGATACAACTGCTGCTAAAAAATCTGCCCCAGCTGTGGGTGAGAAAGGGGAAACTCAGTACGAAAGTCAATCAATAACGATTGATCCTGCATCAACCAGAGACACAATCGACCCTAAAGCGCCCGCAATAACCGAAAAAGAATTTGAATTTGCCAAAAAAACATTCTTCCAGCGTTGTGCCGGTTGTCATGGTGTATTGCGTAAAGGTGCAACCGGTAAACCATTAACGCCAGATATCACTCAAAAACGTGGTACTGCAGTGCTTAACGCTTTGATTACCTATGGCTCACCAGCCGGCATGCCAAACTGGGGAACATCGGGCGATCTGACAAAAGAAGAAATCGACATTATGGCACGCTATTTACAGCACGAGCCACCAACACCTCCAGAGTGGGGTATGCAGGATATGAAAGATTCCTGGAAGATAGTAGTTAAGCCTGAAGATCGCCCTAAAAAGCAGATGAATAAACTTGATTTGACAAACATCATGTCTGTGACCTTACGTGATACTGGAGAGATTGCGTTAATCGATGGTGATAGCAAGGATATTGTAAAAATCATCAAAACCGGTTACGCCGTTCATATCTCTCGAATCTCTGCATCAGGCCGTTACCTTTTTGTTATTGGTCGTGATGCTAAAATCAATCTAATCGATTTATGGATGGAACAGCCAGACACCGTTGCAGAAATCAAAGTGGGTTTGGAGGCGCGTTCGGTTGAAACCTCGAAATTTAAAGGGACTGAAGATCAATATGCCATTGCTGGATCATACTGGCCTCCGCAATTCGCCATCATGGATGGTAATACGCTAGAACCGCTACAAATTGTTAGTACTCGCGGTATGACGGTGGATACTAAGGAGTATCATCCTGAGCCACGTGTTGCAGCTATTGTAGCGTCACATGAGCATCCAGAATTTATCGTGAATGTGAAGGAAACAGGAAAGATTCTGATGGTGAACTACTCAGATATCGAAAACCTGAAAATAACCAGCATTGGCGCTGCGCGATTCTTGCATGACGGTGGTTGGGATTCGACCAAGCGTTACTTCTTAACGGCAGCCAATCAATCCAATAAAATTGCTGTAGTAGACTCGAAGGAAGGCAAGCTAACTGCATTGGTTGATGTGGGTAAGATTCCACACCCTGGCCGTGGTGCTAACTTTATAGACCCTGAGCATGGACCAGTCTGGGCAACCAGCCATTTAGGTGATGATACTATCTCTCTTATCGGAACTGATCCTGTAGGCCATAAAGATCAGGCCTGGAAAGTAGTCAGAACCTTGAAAGGTCAGGGTGGTGGTTCGTTATTTATCAAGACTCATCCTAGCTCGAAGAACTTATACGTTGATACTGCGTTGAACCCTGATGAAAAAATCAGCCAATCAATTGCTGTTTATGAGATCAATAATTTTGCCGCAGGATACAAAGTATTACCAATAGCAGAGTGGGCTGATCTGGGTGAAGGTCCAAAACGTGTGGTACAGCCAGAGTATAATAAGGCAGGTGATGAAGTCTGGTTCTCTGTCTGGAACACCAAAGACAAGAAATCGGCATTGGTGGTTATTGATGACAAAACCTTAAAGCTTAAAAAGGTGATCGATGATGAGCGTATCGTTACGCCAACAGGTAAGTTCAACTTGACTAATACTTTGCACGATGTTTACTAATTGTTATTCCTGAGTTTCACTCAACATTTACCTCCCTTTGATTATTATAAAAGGGAGGTTAAAAGCTTTTAAAATATATGCTTTTTACAAGCATAACGCCGGTTAACTGTTTAAGGTTTGTCAATGTTAAGTTCAGTAGTGCTTGCCTTATTAGTTTTGTTACATCAATTTCTGAACGTTAATAACACTTACCAGCAGAATACAACGACATTAGAGTTAAATATAAAATAGGTGTCAATAGTATGAATATACAAGCTGATCGCGACATAGAAGGGTATTTAGTAAATCCAGATGATTGGACTGATGATATTGCAATCGATCTGGCAAAAGAAGAGGGTATAGAGTTAACTGATCCTCATTGGCAGATTCTGCATTTTATAAGAGAATATTACAGTGAAAACAGCGTGATTCCAGATATTCGTCATGTCGATGCCTATCTTGCTGCAGAAAACAACATCGATAAAAAAGAAGCGAAGAAAATTATATTCAAGTTGTTTCCATATGGTTACATAAAACAGGCGTGTAAAATATCTGGAATGCGAAGGCCGCGAGCATGGAGCACGGGATAAGAAACCTTATGAAGCTAGTTTTCCGTGGATTCGAGACTAAAAAAGCTGGAAACTACCGTAGCATGTTTGCTGGCGAGTTTTCGAATACGAAAAATTAAATTAAGTAATAGCAGAGCAGGGTTACATCAAGCCTTTTATTATATTTTCAAATCGAAAATTTCTGCCAGAACTGTTCTACCATACGAGGTGTTGTAATTGCTGAAAAGGCTAATGCTGTTAACCGCAATTATTTTCCAGCAGTTTTTATTGGCAGATAGCTCTTCCTCGCTGCACGAAAAAATCATTTCAAGAATAAGCACTGGGAACACTGTTAAAGAAGTGGTTTTCTCAGAAGATGGGAGGTATCTGCTGGTTTCATATGAGAATCCATTTTCGTTAAAACTATATACATCAAATGATAAAAGATTATTAAAGCAACACTGGTTGTCAACCCCCTCTAGTAAAACTGCTAATAATCCTCGCTTAACAGATTTTATCTTCGACGCACCTTCTCGACAGAGTTTTATTGCGGGATTTGGAAATACCAATCAGCTTTGGGAAATACTATATGAAGATAATCCTTTGCCCATATATAACGGTGTTATGCACGACTATCGACTGGATGAGGGGCTGGTAAGAGATCAGAGTCAATTTCCTATGAGGATAATTAGACTTGCTGGCAAACCCAATATTCCCATCTCATCTTATTATTTTTACCCGCCAAGCGGATTGTTATTTATCGCCAGAGATAAAATAATTGAGGTGATTCAGCTAGATGCACGCCAGACCATTGCTACCATTGATTTTAATGGGAAGCCCGACCTCTCCGCGAGTATTCAACAGCAGATAAAACACATCCCCCACATTTTAGTGCCTTTTTTTAACCAATCAGGTGCTAAACTCATTAATATCAGGAGCTGGGTTATTACTGAAGATGAGCATTATTGAATTCAAACAGCAACTTTTTCATGCTAACGTTAATCACTGGGTATTGATCTACCTCAAGGTGGTTGCGCCACTACGCTACTATATTGTTATAAATAAATAAGACATTTCATTCAAAAGGAGTATGACATTATGATTTCAAAATTATCCGTTACTGGCACGCTTTTAATAACTGCTGGGCTATTAACTATCAGCAGTGCTACTTTCGCGGCCGATGGCAAAGAACTTTATGCGGCTAAAGGTTGTCTTGCTTGTCACGGTGCAGATGCAAATACACCGATGACGCCTGCTTATCCAAAATTAGCAGGTCAGAGTAAAGAATATACTGAACAACAATTGAAAGATATCAAGAGTGGTGCACGCAGCAATGGTCAGTCAATGGTTATGAAAGGTATTATGTCGGCTGTTAGCGATGAAGAAATCACCGCAATATCTTTATACTTATCCGGATTAAAGTAAACATTTCAAAGTATAATTTGTAGTGGTTTGACTAGTCTAGTCAAACCTTGCTTCCAAGGTATTTAACGCTTCCTTAAGAAGTAACTAATAATTCCTAAAAAAAGCCCCAGCACATGCTGAGCCTTTTTTTACACTAATCATCTTCTAGTTTGCTTAAAAATTCCCTCGCAGTTCCAATCTCAATGTGCGTGGATATTCTTCATGCCTGAAAGCAGCTGATTTATCTTCGAGTCTTACATCCGTTAGGTTCTCAATACCTGCTGCTAATTCTAAATTTTTATTGATAGATTTTCTGACACCGACATTCCACAGGGTGTAGTCCGGAACTTTAGTAACAATACGCGTTTGTTCTATTAGTTGATCTGCGAGATGTTCAGCATTCAAGTTTAGCTTCCAGCTATTCTTTTCCCATAAAACTCCGGCAGACAACGTATGACGGGGTCTGCGTTCCAAACGTTGGCCAGTACCATCTTTAGCATCAAGGTACTGATAACTACTGGTGAGGTGAAGTCCTTCTCCTAGTTCTACTTTGGATGAAATTTCGATTCCTTTTAAGCGCGCTTCATCAATATTGTCGTAGGTCCATCTCTGTAATGGCCCGCCGGGAATCAATGCATCAAATCGAGTGTCTATCAGGTTTTTTACTTTGTTATCAAACGCAGCCGCATTGATAGTGTATTTATCGGTGCTGTAGTTAGCCCCTAATTCCAGTGCATCGTTAGTTTCCGGTTTTAAATCAGGATTGCTGGCAATCACAAAAATACCCAGCGGGAATGAGTAGCCATCAGAGACCTGTTTAATGTTTGGCGCACGAAAACCATGACCGTAGCTGCCTTTTAAAATTAACCTATCGCTAGCATTCCAGACGATTGAGGCACGCGGGCTGATTTCATTGCCAAAACTATCGTGATCATCAAATCGGGTTCCCAGGGTAATCAGGGTATTTTCGGTAAGGTCAATTTCATCCTGTATATAGAATGAGTTAAGCGTGAAGTCATCTTTACCATTTGTCAGGTTCTGATTCTCCAGTTCTTCAATACGGTGTTCCAGCCCTGCTGTTATTAAGTGTTTTTCCCCTGCTGGAATACTGAAATTGCCTTCCACAATAGTGTCTTTAAGTTTTTGAGGAACGGTTGGAGCAACACCATTGGTCGCCTTATTTGTAATATCGACTTTGCTTTGATAAGCACGTAAAGAACTGGTTGCTTTACCAATGTCACCTTTCCAGCCTAAAGAAAGCTGATCGCGTTCAATATCATACTGACTTTGATAGAGTGTATTGGTGCGGGTTGCAGTGTCGTACCAGCGGTCTTCCTGACCCGTACTGTATTCCAGTTTGATATTGTGACTTTCGGCGGGTTGCCAATCTAAGCCTAGAGATAGCTGCTGTTTCTCCCGACCTTCGATTGCTGATTGTCCGAGATTAAGTTTACTAGCAACAGACGCACGTCTGGCTTGTTGAGCACCAACACTGAATTGAAGATTATCGCTTACACCACCGCTGATATTGAAATCGACATCGTGTCCATCGCCATCATCATTTGCATCGCCATCTGCCAATCGACTGGTGAGTTTTACATTAGCCTCTAGCTTGTTACTGGGCTTGCGGGTAATGATATTAACTACACCACCCAGGGCATCAGCACCATACAATACCGACATCGGGCCACGTACTATTTCAATACGGTCAATCCTTCCAGTTGGTATCCAGTCGTATTGGTAATCAGTGTTTGGGCCAATCACATCGTTACTCGCGGGGATACGTTTGCCATCAACTAATATCAGGGTGTGTTTACTCTCCATACCTCGCAGACTAATTGCTTTACGTCCACCTGAGCCGATACCTTGAAGGCTAATTCCGGGTGTTCCACGCATTAAATCGAGTACATTCTCACCGCCTCTTTGCTCAATTTGTTCCCGACTGATTACTGTGACACTGCCGGGCGCTTCTGCCGGGTCAATTTCAGATCGGGTTGCAGTAACGATGACTTCATCTAGCACGTCGCTTTCTGCGTAAACAGTTGTAGTTGCAGCTGATAATAGGCCGACTAATAGAACTTTTTGCATTTGAGAATAACTCATATTTATTGATTTATGATTTCAAGTAAAACAGGATGGAATATTTTAAGCCTTGATCTATGTTAATGTTTATATTTTTTAGTAGTACAGAGATAACATTGTCTAAGTTTGTGTACTTAAAATTAAAAAATATATCACCCCTCCACTTACCATGAGCTTAGGCCGGGCTCATCTGCAAGAAGATACTGGACTTTAACGTGTATTTATGTATTTTTTATTGATGCACTTTCATATTTTTTACATAATTCATCTCTACTATATTTTTATACTAAAGTAATTAGTAGAAGAAGATGTATGCAGTTAACTTAAAAATAAGGGAGTTTTTTATGTGTGATATAGATGGGTGTGGTGATCAGAGTCATTTACCAGAAATAAAAGTAAAACCGGAAGAAAGGCGTTTATTCTTGAAAGGTCTGGCGAGTTTGCCTTTGGCATCAGTACTGGCTATTCCTGAGCTATCTCAGGCGGCGGCTGCCAAGCTGGATAATGTATCGATCAAACTGGCAGATGGCACAGAAGTAAGCGCGGCAATCGCATTACCAAAAGCTGAAAAAGCACCCACGGTATTATTGATACATGAGTGGTGGGGTTTAAATGATCAAATCAAAGCAGTTGCTGCGGAACTGGCAGAAATGGGTTATGTAGCACTGGCGGTAGATTTATATGGTGGCAAAGTCGGAACAGATGCACCATCAGCCAAGGCACTAATGTCAGCTGTTGATAAAGACAAGGCAACAGAAACCTTGGTTGGCTGGGTTGATTATCTCAAAAACCACAAACAGTCTAGCGGTAAAGTAGCAACCATGGGTTGGTGTTTTGGTGGCGGCTGGTCAGTGAATGCATCAATCGCAACACCTGTTGATGCAACTATCGTTTACTATGGTTATGTCACACAAAAGGCAGATCAGCTAAAGTCATTAAAAGGCCCGGTACTTGGACATTTCGGTACTCAGGATAAAAACATCAATAAAGAAATGGTGGGTGGTTTTGAAAATGAAATGGAACAAGCAGGCAAGAAAGAATCATTAACAGTCAATTGGTACGATGCCAATCACGCCTTCGCTAATCCAACAGGCGCACGTTACGATGCCGAAGATGCGGCAACGGCCTGGAAGAGGACTACTGAGTTTTTGAAGGCTAACCTTGGTTAGTAAGCTAAGGACAAAAGCCTCATACATGTATGAAAAAGGGGCTATAAGTAGTGGGGTGGCTTTTCTAGGCTAACCAAAAGCCAGAAATGACAAGTCAAATAAATGAATTATCCGTTTTAAACAACAAAACGGTAAGTTCACTAAAGTCCGTCGTAGATTCCGCAAGGAATCGTCGACGTACAATGGTCGTTTATAAACTAGTTAACTTGAATCTCTTATGCTTTCGGTTTAACGCTTACCAAAAGCCAGAAATGACAAGTCAAATAAACGAATTATCCGTTTTAAACAACAAAACGTTAAGTTCACTAAAGTCCGTCGTAGATTCCGCAAGGAATCGTCGATGTATATTTTTCAAGAACGGTCAGGTGCTGTTTTTTCTACTCAGGCTTGAATGATTAAATCTTTCAAAAGAATCTTGGATTTTCTCTGGTAGTTATACAGCGCTTTTTTCTGCTCAGGTAAATCTTCTACCACGCCGGGTTTAAAGCCACGCTCTTTAAACCAGTCGATTGATTGAGTGGTGAGTACCAGTAACTGGTTCATATATTGATTCATTGCTTCCTGGCTAATCCGCTTCAGAAGTCTATCACCACGTTCGCCGCCTTTGTAATCCGGGTGTACCGCAAGACAGGCGAGTTCGCCCATATTCGTATAGGGGATTGGATATAAGGCCGCACAGCCGATAATTTTTTCATCACGCTCTATTAGGCTGAACTGGTCTATTTCCAATTCCAGTTGTTCGCGAGAACGCTTAATTAACGCGCCTTTATCTTCCAATGGCTCGATCAGGTCGATGATGCCGCTGACATCTTTGATGGTAGCTTGGCGAATAATTTCATACTGGCTGGCATTAAACATGGTACCGATACCATCGCGTGTATATAGCTCCAGCAATAAACCATCTTTGCTTTCGGTGCTAACTAAATGGACACGCTCTACGCCATCATTCATCGCGGTTTTGATATGGCTGAGCAAGCGTTTTTGTTCTGGGTTTGCTTCGATAAAACTATCCAGCTGCTGCAGGTCTACATCAAGAGTAGGGGTTGCAGCATCGGCATGGATAAAGACCAGTTTATCTGCCTGTAATGATTTTGCAGTAAAACTCGCCACATCCTCATAGCGTAAATTAAACGCTTCGCCAGAGGGAGAAAAACCCAGAGGTGATAGCAACACTATACTGCCAGCATCTGTCAGTTGTTGGATTAATTTCGCGTTGATTTTACGCACAGTACCGGTGTGTTGGTAATCCGTGCCATGATGGATTCCTAACGGTTGCGCAGTAACAAAATTACCAGAAAGTACGCCAAGGCTTTCATTAACGATAGGCGGTGTGCTTAACGCATGGCTGAGTTGATTTTCGATTTCAACCCTTAATGCACCAATCGTTTCTTTGGCTGTTTGCAGGGTTACCTCATCGGTTACGCGCATATCGTCTATGACTTGAATCTCATGGTTCAGCTCTTGCAGGTTCTTGTCTACTTGAGGCCGTGCGCCGTGTACCAAAACTATTTGAGTACCAAGCGCAGAAAGAATCGCGATATCTTCGATTAGCTGTGAAAACTCCTCGCATATAATAACCTCACCGGCAAAGGCGATGACAAAAATCTTGCCACGATGCTTGTGGATGTAAGGTGCCGCTTCCCTGAGGAAGTCGATGCGCGAGTTTTTCATATATTTATTACTGTTACAGCTGTTATTTGATGTTCAAAAACCACTGAATGCATTTTCTATCCAGTTGATTTTTGGGTTATCGCTGACATTATCACCTTCTATGGCAACCACGTCAAAACGCATAGACGATTGGGGGGCATTCTGCTGCTGGTAGGCAAGTGCTGCTTTGATGATTCTTTGCTGTTTTTTTGGGGTAACGCTGGCTGCTGCTCCACCAAAATCGGAATTTTTACGGTAGCGAACTTCTATAAAAACCAGTGTTTCATCGGACATTCTTTGATTGCTCGAGCTTAGATTGCTCGCTCCAGGATCAAGCATAATCAAATCAACCTCACCGGCCGGAGTGTTGAAATTCTGCTGCTTGAGTATCAGCCCTTTGTTAAGCAGGAAATCACAAGCGAGCTGTTCCGCTTTATTTCCTTTTTTACGTTTTGGGGTCAGCTTTTTTTCATTAGGTCTTAGTGACTTTAACTTATCCAGTTGTTTCGCAAATAATGATAACTGCTTGGCCATTAGAGTTTAGTCAGTTTTTTGAAACTACTCATACTAGCCACCAAACGGCTTTGCAGTGCCCTTATTAAATCTCGCTAAACGGGATTTGCGATGAAAGCTGCCATCTTTCTCTAGTCTTATTGTTCCCGTTTTACCGTCAATGCTACTTCCATAGGCTTTGAGTGATTCAGTATTTGAGGAGAGCGTGTAGGCATCCATACCCATTGCATATAAACGTGGAAAACTGGTTGCGGGTGTATTCTGACGTTGTGCGCTATCAAGCACCCATGGTGTTTCAGTAAAAATCAGACCTTCCAGTACCGAATCTTTATCAGCATCTGGCAAGCCGCTATAGACATGCGAAGTTGCGTAAATAGGCAAAGAGCGAATCTGCTGGCGTAAATCGGGATACAAGCGTCTAGCCTGAGTCGGTGAGGCAGCTATCAAAATCGCATCGAGCTCATCTTCGCGCGCGCCGACGCTTTCTGCAGGTTTCGAATAACTAATCGCACTATTCCGATAGCTTTCACTCATTACTACTTTGCCTTGCTTTTCTATAGTCGCGGTGCGCATCGCATCCTGTAGGCGATTACCCCACGCAGAATCCGGAGTCAATATGGCTACACGTAGCAAGCCTTTGCTCATCGCATATTCAACGATCTGTCTGGCTTCATCTTCCGGTGATAAACCAAACTGGTATAAATTGCCCGAAGTATTTTGTAGCCCGTCGACATAGTTCAAACCAATCGTGGGAATAGGTGTGGTGCTTTTGGAGAGGCTACTCAACGCCGGTTTGATAAATGGCCCAATTACCGTTTGCGCACCGCCATTTAGTGCTGTTCTGTAGATGCCATCGATGCTGCCACTAGAGGTGTTCAGCACTTTGATTTCACTATTATTCGGGTTTAACTTGTGCGCATCTTGAATGCCACTCAATAGTGTTTTGCCAATACCAGACAAATTACCCGTTAGTGGTAAAAGCACCGCAATTTGTTTTTTAGTGCTGGTTGCAGCAGCAGGTTTTGCTTGAGCGGGTGTGCTAGTGCTAGAGCCTGTTCGATAAGGCGTAACCGTGGTCGAAGGCGCAACATTCAACAATTCGATCGCTTTACTTTTACCGGGATGATTCGGATTATTTTGTAACCAGGTCGCGGTATCACCACGCAATGAAACCTTTTTACTGGCATTATCGCTGTTGGACAATTTCCCAAGTTTAGCCAATACCAGCCAGTTTTTAAGATCAGGATGGTTGATTCTGCTGATGCCTTCATCCAGCTGGTAATTGGGTATTTGCTGCGCGTGATTCCAGATGCGATCATGGTTAAGGTCAACCTGGTATTTTTCTTTCAGGCTAGGTTCTTGAAGCACTAACTCTTGTACCAGTGCGAGTTTGTCTCCACTGGATTGTGCTGCACTCATACGTGCATTCAGAATTTTAGTACCTAAATCCGCAGGTAGCGTATTTACGCGCTGCGGTAGAAGTCGCAATGTTTCACGGTAGTTATTATCATTTAATGCGAGCTGCGCCTGAGTTAAGCGAAAACGAGCCTGATTTTCTGCATTCAGGCTTGAGTAATTGACAGGGGCTAAATAGCGTTGTGTTAAAGGCGTATCCTTTAATGCCGCTGCGAGTTCTGCGGCTTGCAAGATCAGTCTTTCACGCTCTGGAGACCGGTAATTTTTTGAAGCTGCAAAATAAGCGCTGGCTGCTTCACGTTTTTTTCCTTGTGACAGGAATGCATTTGCCTCACCAATATCCTGACCTGCAGGTAAAGACGAATTATCAGCTCCGGGTGAGGGTAATTGCGGTACAATATTCGGCAGTGAAGCACAGCCTCCGAGAAAAAAAACAGCAAGCAGTAACGAACTAAGTATCGTGGGTTTAGCCAGTATACTTTTCATAATAAATCCCCATTTATTTGTTTTTTTAGTTTGCACTTTCTTTATTATGTGCAAAATTTAAGCAAAGCCAGGTAAGAATATATCATTAATGACAACAAAAATCACAAGTGCCAGCAGTGGTATTTTATATATCGTAGCGACACCCATCGGCAATCTGGGTGATATCACACAACGTGCCATCGAGACCTTAAAGAAGGTCGATAAAATCTGCGCCGAAGACACCCGAAATACACGTAAACTGCTGACTCATTTTGGCATTCAAGCAGATCTACAAGCGCTGCATGATCATAATGAACAACACAAAATCGCACAAATCAAAAACTGGTTAGATGCAGGAGAGAACATTGCGCTAGTTAGCGATGCAGGTACACCATTGATTAGTGATCCCGGTTATCATCTGGTGAATGATATTGGCAGTGAAGGTTATCGAATAGAACCTATTCCCGGGGTCAGTGCCATTATCACCGCACTTTCAATCGCAGGCTTACCCACAGATCGCTTCACTTTCGAAGGCTTTCTACCTGCAAAATCAGTCGGTAGAAACAAAGCACTGCAAGCCAATGCCAAAGAAACACGCACCCAGGTTTACTATGAGTCAAGCCATAGAATAGAGGCCACTATAGCAGCCATACACACCATCTACGGTGCAGACAGGAAAGTCGTTTTAGCGCGTGAATTAACCAAAATGTACGAACAGGTTTTTCGTGGAGATATGGAAGGATTAATCGACTGGATAAACGCCGACCCAATGCATCAAAAAGGCGAATTCGTGTTAATGGTTGATGGTCACGAAGAACAAACCGACAGTGAAGTGATTAATAGTTCTAGCGAAGAATTACTCGCCATCTTACTGGATGAATTACCGGTTAAACAAGCTGCTGCGTTAGCGGCGAAAATAACGGGCAGGAAGAAGAATGAGTTGTATCGTTTAGCTATGGAATTGAAAAATAGCCTGAAAGTAGGGGGGTGACCTAAATACTATCGGTATTCAATTTGTAGTTAATCCAATATTGTACATCGATGTTTTCAATGGAAACCACGATGGACTTTTCTGGCTATTGGTGAGCCTAGAAAAGCCACCCCCCAACTTTTAGATGTTTTTTATAATAAATAAACAGAGAAAATAAGGATCCTGGGATATTAAGTAAAGTTTATAGCGTACAGTAATAGAATAAGAAACAGGATGTGGATACCAATAATATTGCTAAGAGGAACAAGTCCCTTTTAACAGATTGTTAGCGAATATAATTATTTAAAAAATCAATAACAGAACTCTGCAAGATACTTGCATCAAAAATATACATATAGTCACTGGTATGCCGACATCTCAAAAGTTGAAGATCATGAAGAATATAATTGTAGGAATTTTTCTATGGTGTGTTATTGCAACATCTACCTTTGCAGAAAAGACGCTTCATGTTATTACAGATCCATGGCCACCGTTTATCATTGATGAAAACGGACAACAAGCAGGGTTTGAATATCAAGTAATGCAGGAAGTTTTGCAGCAATTAGGGTATTCGATGTCATATCAATCGTATCCTTGGAGACGTGCCATCGTGATGATGAAAACACTACAAGCTGATGCCGTTCTTGGCATTTTTAAAAGTGACGAGCGAGAAGGGTATTTGTGGTTTCCAGACACCGCGTTTGTCGACACGGCCTATGTGTTTTTTGTCCGCAAGGATCAGCCATTTAACTATATGGGTCTGGAAAGCCTCACCGGGAAACGGATCGGAATTATTCGTGGCTACTTTTATACTGACGAATTTGACACTGCCACATATTTTGAAAAAGATCCTGTACCGAGTTTGAAACAAAGTTTAAAAAAACTAGTATCAGGTCGAGTTGATCTAGTGATAGATAATCGGGATGTTGGTCTGTATGTTGCTAAGCAATTGAGGCTAGTTGATCAACTCGAGGTTGTGACAACTCCTCTGGCTGCTCTGCAACCTCATTATGTGGCATTTGCAAAAAAGCCTGGCTATAAGGAACTCACTCAGAGATTTAGCGAAGCGCTCCATGCGTTCAAACAAACAGAGCGCTATCAAGAGATATTAAATCAATATGGAATATAAAATTATCTCCAGACGAAAATAAAAAGCACCAGAATATCAGGTATCTTCGCTAACAAAGTTTTGCTAAGGACATATATGGTGTACTTTATTAATTCTTTGTGAGCCTAGAAATACCCCACCCTCATACTTATAGGCACTTTTTTCTAGTGACTTATTATTTAGCCAACTGCCGAGCCAAAGTATCCATCATTTGTCCCGCGCCATTCAGTGACCAACCACCATCAACGGGAAGCACCGCACCACTAATATAACTCGCCATCGGTGATGCTAAGAACATTGCGGCATTGGCGATATCGTCTGCGGTGCCTAATTCTTGTAGGGGTACTGAGTGTTTCACGGCATCAATCATTTCTTCAGAAGGTGCTAATCGCGCCATACCTTCGGTGTTTTGAATTGGGCCGGGTACGATTGAATTGACTCTGACTTTTTCTGAGCCCCATTCCATCGCGAGTACGCGCGTTAGCATATCGACACCGGCTTTCGCGGCGCAAACATGCGATTGTAATTGCATCGGCACAAACGCTTGTGGTGCTGAGATATTAACTACAGATGCGCCTGGTTTTTTCAGATGAGGCCATGCTGCACGAAGTACGTGGTAGCTACCAAGCAGGTCAATGTCGACAACGGATTTAAATGCATTGGGTGACATATCACTCGCGCGAGCAGGGAAGTTGCCTGCTGCTCCTGAAATCAGTACATCAATTTTACCGAACAGCTTTTCGGTTTCTGCGAGTGCATTTTCTACTGCATCGTAATCGCGAACATCAGCTGAAAAGCCTAATGCTTTGGTGCCATAACTCTGGAGTTTTTCAACGGCTGCATTGACCTTATCTTCCGATCGGCTCATTACCGCGACATTAGCGCCGCAAGCCGCGAAGTTTTCAGCAATACCTAGATTGATGCCACTGGTGCCACCAGCAACGAATACGGTTTGATCAGTAAATTTTAGAGGATTGGTCATGGTTAGCCTTGTTGTAAAATTGTAATTAAGTTTGATAATTTTAAATTAAAAAGCAAAGTGATGAAGTCCAAGGAGAAGTAGGAATACCTCACCACTCTGCGTGTAACTTCTTACCAATTATTATTGCAATAGTTTCAAATTAGTCGATAGAAACTAACATTTTTCAAACAATCCTGCTGCACCCATACCTGTTCCGATACACATAGAAACCATACCATGCGAACCGCCTGTGCGTTGCAGACCGTGAACCATGGTAGCAGTACGCACTGCGCCAGTTGCACCCAAAGGATGTCCCCATGCGATTGCGCCACCGAGTGGGTTTACTTTGCTTGGGTCGAGGTTAACTTCCTGCATAACTGCGAGTGCTTGTGCCGCGAATGCTTCGTTAAGCTCTATCCAGTCAATGCTGTTTAAGCTGACGCCAGTTTGCTTGAGTAGTCTTGGAATCGCTTCTTTTGGGCCGATACCCATAATTTCTGGTGGAACCCCTGCGACCGAGTAACCGACGAAACGTGCTAGTGGCTCTAGACCAAGCTGTTTCATTTTAGATTCGCTCATCAATACCACTGCGCCTGCGCCATCACTCATTTGCGAGCTGTTACCAGCAGTTACACTGCCTTCTGCGGCGAATACGGGAAGTAATTTTGCAAGACCTTCAAGGGTGCTGCCTGCGCGTGGGCCCTCGTCTACAGATACCATTTTTTTCACGATTTGTACGGTGCCATCAGCGCTCGGTACGTGTTGCTGAACTTCAAACGGCAGTATCTCTGCATTGAAGTGGCCGGCTTCCTGAGCGGCTAGTGCTTTCAAGTGGCTGTTCAGTGCGAATTCATCCTGCGCTTCACGTCCGATCTTCCACTTTTTAGCGACGTTTTCTGCGGTGATTCCCATTCCGTAGGCAATCGCTACGTCATCGTTATCAAAGATTGCTGGGTTCATGGATACTTTGTGACCCATCATTGGCACGATGCTCATTGATTCCAGACCACCCGCGATAACGATATCAGCTTCGCCTAAACGAATCTGGTCTGCTGCATTGGCAACACTTTGAAGTCCCGATGCACAAAAACGATTTACTGTATAACCCGGTACGCTTTCAGGTAAGCCTGCAAGTAAACCTGCGATACGTGCGACGTTGAGGCCTTGTTCTGCTTCTGGCATCGCACAACCGATTACGAGGTCATCGATTTCTTGTCCTTTTAATCCGCCACAATCTTCGATCGCGCCTTTTAATACATGTACCAGTAAATCATCTGGTCGTGTTTTGCTGAAAACACCACGTGGTGCTTTACCAACTGGGGTTCTTCTTGCAGCAACAATATATGCTTGTTCTGTCATCTTATAATCCTGTCTCTATAGCCCTCCCTTCTTAATCACTAAAAAAGTGCCTATAAGTAGGGAGGTGTCATTTTGTTTAATTAGCTTGGCTTAAATTTGGTTTTAATTACGAAGCGGCTTGCCGGTATCTAACATGTGCTTAACGCGTTTATGTGTTTTAAGGTTCTTGATCAAACTACGGAAACCTTCGCGCTCTTTGCGTAAATACCATTCTTCAGTTAGTGGAGTGCCTGTATCAACATCACCGCCACAAAGTGCTTCTGCCACTTTTACACCAATTTCCATATCGTAATCAGAGATAAACTGGCCCGCGTGCATATTCGTCATCGCTGCTTTGATATTGGCAATTGCACCACGACCTGCTGCTGTAATCGGTAGCTCTGGTTGTGGTCGGTAGTTTGCCGCATCTAAAGCCCGAACCTGAGCCAGTGCAGTGTGTAGCACTTCGTCTTTATTCATCACAACGATGTCAGTTTCACGTAAGAAGCCCATGTCTTTGGCTTGGTGTGCGCTGGTAGCAACTTTGCCCATGCCGATAGTTTCGAATGCGTTTTTGATATGATCAAACACATCGCCGCCTTTGGCTGCAATGCTTGCGCGGCGTGCAAATTCCATACAGCCACTAGCCGCAGGAATTAAACCAACACCGACTTCAACTAAACCGATGTAACTTTCTAGTGCGACAACTGCGCGATCGGTTTGCATCATCATTTCACAACCGCCACCCAGTGTTAGACCTTGAACGCCAGAAACCACAGGTACATTGGATTTTCGTAGTCGACATAGCGTTGCCTGGAATCTTGCGAGTAACTCATCAAGACCATTGTTGCCCGGCAGTATGCTTTTCATTGCAATTGGCATAAATGACTTGAGATCAGCACCCGCGCTAAATGGGGCGTCTGGATGCCAGATAACCATGCCGCGCAATTGCTTTTCACTGATGTCGATAGCCTGATTGAGGCTTTCTAATACGGGATCACTGATAGTGTGCATTTTAGTT
Source organism: uncultured Gammaproteobacteria bacterium (assembly GCA_963760355.1). Taxonomy (GTDB): domain Bacteria; phylum Pseudomonadota; class Gammaproteobacteria; order Thiotrichales; family Thiotrichaceae; genus Cocleimonas. Next base: position 176,814 of record CAVXCT010000041.1, read on the forward strand.
TTAAAACTAATGACGCCGATATCATCATCGGTAAGCCAGAAATGACACGCATCGTTTTCGAAGATAGTTTTCTGTTCTGGTTTTTTTGCACCAACCACACTTTCTGGCCAACGCTGACGCTTATAAACATTAAGGGAGGATGGCGCTTGGTACTGTTTTTCACTGGCAGACCACGAGCCTTGTTCGTTATGTACCGCATCAATTTGAGAAACCCAATTCGGAAGAGGTAGGTCACAAGGCGTTTTACCATCAGCTATGTCTTCTTTGATCATATCTGTTACTTTATTCCAGCCTGCAGATTGCCAGATTTCAAAAGGTCCTTGTTTCCAGCCGAAGCCCCAACGGATTGCCATATCGATATCGCGTGCGTTATCTGCAATGCCTTCTAGTAAGTGAGCACAGTAATGCATCGCATCACGATGAATACACCAAAGGAATTCTGCATGTGGATCATTAATGCTACGCAGGTTTGCTAGTCTGTCTGGGTTTTTGAAATCTTTAACGGCTTTCTCAACTTTGCCCGGAATCTTCACTTTGCGTTTACGGTACGAACCATCTTTAGGTTCAAATACTAAAATGTCTTTACCTTCTTTCTTGTAAACACCTTTTCCGGTTTTTGAGCCGAGTGCGCCATTTTCAACCAAAGTATCCAGCCACGAGGGTACTTTGAAAAGGTCAGCCCAAGGATCATCTTTCAGGTTATCAACCACGCCATTAATGACATGTCGCAGCGTATCTAAACCAACCACATCCGCTGTGCGTAATGTTGCACTTTTGGGGCGTCCGATTTTAGCGCCTGTGAGTTCATCAACTGTTTCAAAGTTAATGCCTAGACGTTCTGCGTGATAAAGAGTGACTAAAATTGAGAATACGCCGATACGGTTGGCGATAAAGTTGGTGGTGTCTTTTGCTCTGACAACGCCTTTACCTAAAGTACTAACCAGGAATGCTTCGACATTATCCATCACATCAGCGCGTGTGCCTGGGTGTGCGATGATTTCAACCAATGGCATATAGCGCGGTGGATTGAAGAAGTGAATGCCTAGGAATTGATCTTTAAAGGTATCAGGTACGCCTTCAGCGAGTAATTCGATTGAGATGCCAGAGGTGTTACTCGCAAGAATCGTATTTTCATTCAAGTGTGGAACGAGCTTCTTGTAAAGATCGATTTTCCAGTCAGCGTGTTCAGCGATTACTTCGATAATCAAATCACAATCGTCTAGTTTGTCTAAATCGTCATCGTAGTTACAAGGTGTCAGTAGTTTGCTTAAACGACCCAAAGCTAATGGCTCTGGCTTTTGCTTAGCAAGTGCTTTAATTGCATCTCTGGCTGTTGCGCTCTTGTCTTTACCTTCTGTGGGTAAATCGAAAAGTAGCGCAGGAATTCCTGCATTCGCAAAGTGTGCTGCAATTTGTGCGCCCATCACGCCTGCGCCTAGAATAGCGACTTTCTTTATAACTGGTATTTTGTTAATTAACTTGATATCCGAAAAGGCAATCTCTGCCATGATGTAAATACTCCTAATTGTTTCTTGGGCTGTCTTTCATTTTTGAAAAACAGCCTTAAAGGTGGGGGGTGCTTCGACTATGCTCAGCAGAACTGTCTTTTTGCTAAGTTCTTATTACTAATCTATCAACTGGCTTTCTTCAGAGCTGCTTTATTCGCTGTTGGCTTTTTATAAGGCACACGAATCAATTCTGATTCATCAAAGTCATCGACATTCACAACACCCATCACATCGTTATGATGATTACTTAATTGATCCGCTTGCGCTTTGGTTATCACGCCTTTTTCTAGAGCTGCATCCAAAAGGGCTTGGCCATAAGTCTTAGGCAAAACGCCTTCTTTAATAGCTTCCTTCAGTTTTGTCTGTAAAGGTTTTAGTTCAAGACTGTCGAGGAATACCTTGTTTGCTTGTGCAAGTGGATTATGATCTTCAAGCTCCATATATAAGCCATCCGTTAAACGATCTCTTGAAGCGTTGTCTGTGCTGATAACTTCGACGACTTTCTTTTCAAGATTATCTGTAGGTGCTTTGAAACGTCCACCTATTGGGAGTGCTGCGGTTTTCACCATAAACGCAACGGCACGATTCGGGAAGTTAGCCATTAAATCATCAAAGGCTACCTGGTATTCGTGTAATAGGTGATCTAAAGACCACTGAACAATCGGCCATTCTTCTTCGTTATAGCCAGTATCTTTGTGATGCTTAAGAACCATACTTGCGAGGAACAGGGTGCTTAATAAATCGCCTAGACGAGCAGATAAGTTTTCTTTGAATTTAAGTTTTGCGCCTAGACTTAACATAGAAGCATCGGCCGCTAACGCGAATACGCCACTTAAACGGTTAATGTGCTTGTAATAAGTATCAGCATTTTTGTTTTCATTAATACCAGCGCCAGGGAAACCTAAACCTTGTACTAATGAGCGTGCAAAATTGCTTGCGCCATAACCTATGTGGGCCGCTAAAGTCTTATCGAATCCCTTTAAGTTTTCCTGATTATCTTCTGCGTGAGCTAACTCCATTTCATCTAAGGCATAAGGATGCGAACGAATTGCTCCTTGACCAAAGATCATCAGGTTACGCGTTAGTATATTTGCGCCTTCTACTGTTATCGCCACTGGTACCGATTCGTATAAAGCAGAGATATAGTTGCCAGGTCCTTCCATGACAGCCTTGCCGCCATGAATATCCATCGCATCCATCACACATTGACGAGCCATTTCTGTACAGTGGTATTTAAGGATGGCTGAAGGTACGCTCGGCTTGTTTCCATCAACAATCGACTGGATAGTCTGGATACTCGCTGCTTCAATGATGTAGGTTAATCCAGCCATGCGAGCCAGTGGCTTTTGCACACCTTCGAACTTGGCGATGTTAACTCCGAACTGGCTACGTAGATTTGCATACGCACTAGTGCCTAAGGTGCAACGCTTGCTGATAACCTGACCTGTTGTAGGTAATGTTACCGCGCGACCTACTGATAAACAATTGACTAGCATACGCCAGCCTTTACCTGCCATTTCCTGACCACCGATAATAGAATCAAGTGGAACAAACAGATCTTCACCTTTAATAGGGCCGTTTAAGAAGGCATCACCAATCGGTAAATGTCTACGTCCAATTTCTAAACCTGGTGTAGAACGCGGGATTAGCGCACAAGTGATGCCGTAATCTTCTGTATCGCCAATCAAACCGTCTGGATCTTGTAAGCGAAATGCTAAGCCAATCAATGTAGCAATGGGTGCTAATGTGATGTAACGCTTAGAGAAATTAAGTTTAATACCTAAAACTTCTTCACCTTTATATTTGCCCATGCTAACCACACCAGTATCAGATATAGATGTCGCATCCGATCCCGCTGTTGGGCTGGTAAGTGCGAAACAGGGGATTTCTTTACCACTTGCTAGACGAGGTAAGTAATATTCTTTTTGTGCTTCGGTGCCATATTTGATTAATAGTTCGCCTGGACCTAATGAATTAGGTACGCCAACTAGATAACTGATACCGCTACCGGTGTTACTGAGCTTCAGTAATACTCTAGATTGTGCAACCGCAGAGAAATCCAGACCACCGTACTTTTTCGGAATTATCATTCCCAGGAAACCATGATCGAGAACGTATTGAATAATATGTTCTGGAATAATGCTCCAGTCGTGATTAATCTTCCATGCATCAGACATGCGGGATAGCTCATTAACTGGGCCATCCAGAAATGCTTGCTCTTCAGCAGATACTTCAGGTTTAGCTGCACTTAGTAGTTTGTTCCAGTTTGGTTTACCACTGAATAATTCGCCATCCCACCATACGGTTCCGGCATCAATAGCTTCTTGTTCTGTCTCTGAAATAGGCGGCAAGATTTTGCGCACCATGGATAACATCGGGGCTGAAATCAGTCTAGTGCGCGCACTAGGAATAGAGAAGACCAATGTGGCTGCAGTCACTAATGCAAATATCACGGTTAATATAGCACTTGCACTGCTAACAAGTGCAATCAGTGTTAATGCGCCTGCCAAGATGCTTGCAAACATCACGCGATCACCACGATATGCGATTGCAATAAAACCAACCACGGCAACGAGAATGAGTAAAAGATTTAACATATATAAAAATCCTGATTTTAAGTTTTAATCATTTGGCTCATCCTAAATAAAATAAATAGAGCGAGCGTTCGCTTTATATTAAGGACTGTAGTATGCTTTTTGTCAAGCAGATTTAATTCGTTATCATTAGTGATCATTTAAATATTATTAATTACAAAAAGGGTTTCATTGCGTGTCATCAGTCTCTCCTCAAATAAAGCAACAAACATTTACTAGCTATAAAGAGTTTAAAGAAAACTTCGAGTATAAAGGTGGGCGTTTGTATTCACTTATCTTCGAAACAAATAAGGACAAAATAAAAGTTAGCAAAGAGAAGTTTGCAGTGCGTAATTTACAAAAGATTTTTGATGCTACTTTTTTGATATCGCCGAAAATTGGTTTTGAAGCTATGTCACTTAGAGATCTATCAGCTGAAACAGGTTTGAGTATGGGAGGTCTTTATTCCAGTATTTCAAGTAAAGAAGCGATTGCAATTATCGTCAAAGATGTTGTTGCTGTTATTTGTCAGCAAATAGTAGAAGAATCCAGGGAGCAAGACGATCCTTTGGATGCATTGAGGGTACTAGTGAAAGGTTATCTTTATGCATCTACTATCATGCAGCAATGGTTCAACTTTCTATATTTTGAAACCAGGTGTCTGCCACAAATAGACCAGGAAGAATCTAAAAATCTAGAGTTGACTCAAGTAGGGGAGTTAGAGAAATTAATTTCAAAACTATCGCCTGACTTAAAGGCGTGCCATAAGTCAGGGTTCGTCGCTACTATGGCGTTGTCGATGATTCAAGAGCGTTACTTAAAGCCGTGGAAATATCAGAAAGCAGAAAAGACGGTTGATGAGTATGCTGATAATTGTCTGCAGCTGATCTATAAGGCGGCTTGTCTAGAAGAAGTGACTCCTTGTGAAGCAGGCTTGAGGGGTACCTGGTTTTCCAAATCAAATTTATAAGTACTTTTCTAAGTACTTTGTTACACTGCGCGGGTGAGTTGACCGAGCAATCGCGCTTCAGGCTAGACCTGAATCGAGGAAAGTCCGGGCTCCGCAGGGTAGGACGCCAGATAACGTCTGGGCAGCGCGAGCTGACGGCAAGTGCAGCAGAGAGTAGACCGCCTTATTACCTTCGGGTAGTGAGGTAAGGGTGAAAGGGTGCGGTAAGAGCGCACCGCACAACTGGCAACAGTTTGTGGCAAGGTAAACCCCGTCCGGAGCAAGATCAAATAGGGATGCAACAGGTGTGACCCGCACTGCATCCGGGTAGATCGCTTGAGGTGTGCGGCGACGTATCATCCAGATGAATGATTGTTCACGACAGAACCCGGCTTATAGGTCAACTCACTCTTCTATCTAATGTGTCTTAATTTCTATTTATAAAAATAGCCTATGTATCCATAAGGCGAACAAAAAACACACTTACCTAAAGTAATATCTAGGTTCTTAACTGTATCTACCTAATTAAAAAAAATTAACCCAACCCCTTTATGTCGAATTCTTTTCGATACGTGTAACTGCTTGTCTTTTAAAGAGGTTTTAACTAAAAGAGTACTTGTTTTGTGGTAAATAAGTGGTAATATGGTCTAATAAGTGGATTTTTGTGGTAATAAGTGGATATTATGGCTTAATAGCAACATGGCCTTCTAAAAGGATATAAATAAGAAAGTGTTCAGAGGTATCTCAAACTTAAGCCTAGATGCAAAAGGTCGGATAGCGATTCCGACCAAGTATCGTGATGAGATTAATTCTGACTTTAATGGGCGGATGATATTGACGGTAGATTATGGTGTTCGCTGTCTGGTTTTATATCCAATGACGAAGTGGGCGGAAACAGAACAGAATATACTAAGTTTGCCAAATCTTTCGGAAGCTGCACGTGAAATAAAGCGTTTGGTAATAGGTCATGCATCGGATGTCGAGATGGATGGACAAGGAAGAATAATGTTGGCTTCACCCTTGAGAGATTATGCGGGCATGGATAAAAAGCTAATCATGATAGGGCAGGGCGATAAGTTTGAATTGTGGGATGAAAATTCCTGGAATGTGGGTCGTGACAATATGAGAGAGTCAGCACCTATTAATATCCAGAATGATGAGTCTCTGAAAGGGCTATCAATCTAGTGATTGAAACCTCATGTCAGATAAATTCAAACATGAAACAGTGCTGCTTGATGAAGCGGTAGAAGCATTAAATATTAAGAAAGATGGTGTCTATATAGATGCTACTTTTGGTCGAGGAGGTCACTCGGCGAAAATAATAGAGCAACTAGGCCCTGATGGGCGAATGTTGTTAATAGATAAAGATCCGCTTGCCATTGCTTATGCGAAGGAAGTTTACAAAGATGATAAGCGGGTTTTTGTTTGGCAGGGGTCCTTTAAGGATTTTCCTGATGCTCTAAGAGAAATAGGGCTTCAGGAGATGGATGGACTTTTGCTGGACTTAGGTGTTTCATCACCTCAGTTAGATGACGCATCGCGTGGTTTTAGTTTTATGCGTGATGGCGAGCTCGATATGCGTATGAATCCCGATGTGGGTTTGAGCGCTGCCGAGTGGCTTGGCAAAGCTCCAGAAGAAGAGATTGCCAATGTTCTCTATCAATATGGTGATGAAAGGCTCTCGCGACGCATTGCGAGAAATATCGTGGAGAAAAGAGCAGCTACCCCTATCAGCACAACGCTTCAGTTGGCTGAGATCGTTGCATCTTCTATCCCCAGAAAAATACAGAGAAAAGAACCGGGAAAACACCCGGCAACCCGTAGTTTTCAAGCTATCCGGATTTTTATAAATCGGGAGCTTGGGGATTTGATTGATTGCCTTGATAACTCGAATGAGTCTTTGGCTGCCAAAGGAAGATTAGTGGTGATAAGTTTTCACTCTCTGGAAGATCGAATCGTAAAGCGATTCTTGAAGTTGCACTCTAGTGCTCCACAAATCCCCCGTGGCCTGCCAATTATGGAAGTTGAAATGTCGACTCCATTATTAAAGTCAATTGGAAAAGCAGTCAAGCCCTCAAAGTCTGAGGTGCAGGTAAATGTTCGTTCGCGGAGTGCCATTATGAGAATTGGAGAAAAGCAATGAGTGTTCAAAACCCAGCTGGGGATAGTTTTAGCAAACAGCTAACGGTGGATTCGGTTACTAATTGGCAGTTGCCATTGTTGGCAATTTTGTTTGCTTCAATAGTGTTTGTTGCAATAAAAACGGTGGTTCAGCGTCATGAAACGAGAGCTGCCTATATGAAGTTGCAAACCCTTGAGAAAGAGAGAGATAAGCTGGCTGCGCAATGGAGTCGTTTGAAATTGGAGCAGGGCACAGCATTAAATCAGGTTCGTGTTGAGCAGTACGCACGCTGGGATTTGGGGATGAAGATTCCAAAAGCTTCAGAAATTAAAGTGGTCAGAGAGCCGCAAGTAATAGTAGAAGAGGTTGTTTCTAGTCAATCTGTTGTTGATGATAAAAAACTATCCAAGGTAAGCCTAAGTGACTAACGGGCGAAAAGCTATTAGAAAAGCTACTAATAGTCGAACAACCAGTAGACGAAATTCGGCAAAAGTTTCACCAGTCTATCGTGGCCGGCGTTTGATGCTCATGCTTTTATTGTTAGCAGGCATCTGTGTGCTGTTGATGCGCGCAGCGTATCTGGATGTGTTTCAACAAAGCTGGTTGAAAAAACAAGCGGGTAAACGTCAGCTTAGAACTTTGACGGTTCCTCCGTATAGAGGAATGATCGTGGATAGGAATGGTGAAGCGTTGGCTGTTAGTTCTCCGGTTTCTTCAATCTCAATAGACCCTCGAAAATTAGCAGATGCTAAGCGCGAATTAAAGAAAGTTTCATTAGAAGAAAATGAAAGTGGTGCTTTGGCAAAGCAAGACATTGAAATTTTGGATGCAAAACTCAAAAGTATTGAGCTTATGTTGGAAATGCCTACGGGATCATTGTTAAGCAAATTAGATTCAATTTCTGGAAAACGCTTTCACTACTTGGGACGTCACATTGAGCCTGAAAAAGCACAAGAAATTGCTGATCTGCAAATTCCGGCAGTAAATGTGAAAAGAGAATATCGACGTTTTTACCCTATGGCTGAAACAACATCCCATGTGGTTGGATTTACAAATATTGATGATCAAGGTATCGAAGGTGTTGAGCGGTCTATGAATGAGCGCTTAGCGGGACAGTCAGGAAGGAATAGAGTTATCAGAGATGGTCGTGGTCGCTTAGTCGAAAGTATCGAAGAAATTGAAACGATGATACCTGGAGAGACCGTTCAGTTGAGTCTGGATCATCGAATTCAATATGCGGCTTACAAGTTATTAAAAGGCGAAGTGTATAAATTAAGCGCCAAATCCGGTTCTGTAATTGTGCTGGATACAGTTTCGGGTGAAGTTTTGGCGATGGCAAATATGCCTGGCTTTAATCCTAATGATCGTAAGTCTTTAAAGCCCTATTACTATCGTAATCGTGCAGTTGTCGATGCATTTGAACCAGGTTCAACGCTCAAGCCTATCACTATAGCTGCTGCGCTTGAAGCGCGTGCCATAGGTGAAGATGTTTCGATTGAAACTTCGCCAGGGAAGTTCAAGGTAGGCAAGGTTACGGTAAAAGATCCTAAAAATTATGGCTCAATAACACTGTCTAAGTTGCTCGCGAAATCGAGTAATGTGGGTGCAAGTAAAGTCGCTCTACTAATGAAGTCTAGCGAGCATTGGAAGTTTTTAAATCGGGTTGGCTTCGGACGCAAACCAGATGCTGGTTTTTTTAGTGAAACAGAAGGCAAGTTAGTCTATTACGATAAATGGGGAAGTGTAGATAGAATCTCCCACGGTTACGGTTATGGAGTGTCAGCAAGTTTATTGCAAATGGCTCATGCTTATACCGTATTTGCAACAGGAGGCGTTTTAAATCCAGTGAGTATTTATAAAAGACATAGTCAGCCTCTTGGTCAACAGGTTATGTCTAAGGCAAACGCAAATGCGGTGCTTAAAATGATGACAGCAGTTGTACAAGCCGATGCAACAGGTAAGAATGCTGCCGTGGATGGTTACAACGTTGCGGGTAAAACAGGTACGGCATACAAATTAATTAATGGTCGATACAGTAAAGATCATTTAATTGTTAGCTTTATTGGATTGGCGCCAGCAACTAATCCTCGCCTGGTTGTTGCAGTAATGATAGATGAGCCAAAAGTTGAGAAGGCAAGTGGTGGTCGTTTAGCTGCGCCTTTATTCTCAAAAATCATGACTAATGCGTTGCGTATCATGGATATTGCTCCAGACGATTTGCCTCAGTTAAAACAGGCAAAACCACACACACCTTCGAACTCATCAATACCGGTAACGTCTGACTCTCTGGGGCGCACCGATTTTGTTGAAAAGGAGGGAGAGGTGTGAATAAACTGCATAGCGTAAAACTTTCTGTATTATTGAAAGGAGTTTCGAATGTACGGCCTGAGATGGACTGCGATATCACATCGCTAACTTTAGATAGTCGCGAAGTCAAAGCAGGTACATTATTCGTTGCTCTCAAAGGTATACAACAACATGGTCTGGATTATGCGGCGGTTGTAGAGAAGCTAGGTGCGGTGGCCATAATCTGGGAGGCCGATGGTTTAACGAAAGCACCTAAATTAGATATTCCACAATTTGAAGTTTCTGATTTGAGAATGCATCTCGGTGGAATTTCAAGTCGTTTTTTCGGCTCGGCTAGTCAAAGTTTAAATATGGTTGGAATTACAGGTACTGACGGCAAAACCAGTGTTAGTCACTTTATTGCTCAAGCTATGAATGACAGTGCCGTGATAGGAACCTTAGGGATTGGGCCACTAACTGATTTGCTAAATGCGACACATACAACGCCAGATGTAATCAGTGTGCATAAAAGTCTGGCAGCATTGAAAGATAAAAATATAAAGACTGTTGCAATGGAGGTTTCATCGCATGCTTTAGATCAAAGTCGCGTTGCTGGTGTTGCATTTGATGTGGCGGTTCTAACTAACCTAAGTCGAGATCATCTTGATTACCATAAAACTATTGAATCCTACACAGAAGCTAAAGAAAAGCTATTCGAGTGGGAGGGGTTAAAGGCAATTGTTGTAAACCTTGATGATGAATTTGGTAGAAAAATGGCCTCAAAGTCGGGGGGTGCTTCGACTAAGTTCAGCAGAAAGGTCATTGCTTACGGTATTGGTCAGTTGGCTGATTACCCTGAAGGTTCTTTGGTGGCCGTAAATGCAAAGTTCACACATAAAGGTATATCAGCTGAAATTCACTTTGCAGGTGAACAGGGAGCGTTAAATGCTTCTGTGCTTGGGCGCTTTAATTTGAGCAATTTGCTTGCCGCTTTGGGTGCGATGCTTGCTTTAGGTGAATCATTGGAGTCGGCTCTTGTGAAACTGAACCAGGTTCACACGGTTGCTGGTCGCATGGAAAAGGTGGCAGATTCAGATGTGCTAGCAGTAGTTGATTACGCGCATACACCGAATGCGCTAGAGACTGTTTTGAAAGCATTGCGCGAGCATACTGAAAACAATCTGATCTGTGTCTTTGGTTGTGGTGGTGATCGTGATGCAGGTAAGCGACCGATGATGGCGAAAATTGCAGAAGACAATGCAGATATCGTTATTGTGACTGATGATAATCCACGGACTGAAAATCCTGAATCAATTATGAAAGATATAGTTGCAGGGTTTGCTAGTCTTTCATCTGTAGTCATCGAACACGATCGTGCTACTGCAATCAATAAGGCGTTAACGCAGGCAAATAGTGGCGATACTGTTCTTATTGCAGGTAAAGGCCATGAAAAAGTACAAATTCTCGCGACTGGTAGCATTCCTTTTAGTGATCGTGAATACGCTAATAAAGTGTTACTGGAGCTAGCAGCTTAATGACTAAAGCAGCTAACAGCTTCTTAAGCCTCTCGGAAATCGCTCAAAAGGTGGGGGGTGACCTTCATGGTAGTGATTTGATGATTGATTCTGTAGCAACTGATTCACGCTTGGTTAAAAGCGATCAATTATTCATTGCAATTAAAGGTGAGCGTTTTGATGCGCATGATTTTGTAGCTGATTTAGTAGGCGTTGCCGGAGCGGCATTAGTTAGTAAAAAGATCGATTGTGATCTACCGCAAATCGTAGTTGAAGATACTTTGCAAGCACTTGCCGATTTAGCTGCTGCGTGGCGTCAACAATTTACCAAGCCCGTTATTGCACTAACGGGCAGTAATGGCAAAACAACTTTAAAAGAAATGATTGCTGCAATTTTGTCTCAGGAAGGCAGGGTGTTAGCAACGATTGGTAATCTGAATAACAATATTGGGATGCCGCTCACTTTATTGCGACTTCGTGAAGAGCACGACTTTGCTGTTATCGAAATGGGTGCGAACCATTTTGGTGAAATCGAATTTTTAACAAATATTGCACACCCTGATGTAGCTGTTGTGAATAATGCTGGTGCCGCGCATCTGGAGGGATTCATTAGCCTCGAAGGTGTGGCACAAGCTAAAGGAGAAATTTTTATTGGGTTGGGGACTCAAGGGATCGCCGTAATCAATGCAGATGATAGATTTGCAGATTACTGGAAGGATTCCATCAAAGACCGCGAGGTCATAGCATTTGGCATTAAAAATGAAGCAACAATAAGCGGCCGTTTATTATCGGATGGGGGTCTGATGATAAAAGTGGGTGACAACGAGGTTAGGGCTAATCTCAAGTTACTTGGTCGTCATAATGCAATGAATGCACTCGCGGCAACGGCGGCGACGTCCGCTTTGGGGATCAAGCTGGAGACGATAGTCAAAGGCTTGGAATCCATGTTGCCAGTTAAGGGGCGTCTTGCTCCTGTCGCTGGCATTAATAACTCACAGATTCTGGATGATACTTACAATGCAAATCCAGACTCTGTCGCGGCAGCACTTGATGTGCTTGCGCAAAGAAAAAACACTGTATTTGTTTTGGGTGATTTAGCTGAGCTTGGAGAAAATCCTGAAAAAGTGCACGCAAAAATCGGTAAAAAAGCAAAAGCAGTGGGTATAAACCATATGTATTGTTTAGGAGATTACAGCGCAAAGGCTTGTAATAGTTTTGGTGAGAATGGCAAGAGTTTTGATGAAATGGACGATCTGTTGGTCGATTTAAAGTCGGATCTTCAAAATGATTTTCCTGATAGTGCGACAATTTTAGTGAAAGGCTCGCGGTTTATGCGAATGGAAAGAGCGGTAGATGCATTGTCAGTTGATTACGGGGAGACGGCTTAGTGTTGCTTCCAATATTTGAATGGTTATCACAGTTTTATTCGGGTTTTAATGTATTTCAGTATTCAACTTTTCGTACCATCCTGGCTGTGTTGACTGCCTTAGGTGTTTCCATGTTGATGGGTCCTTGGGTGATCAGAGCATTGACTAGTTTGAAAATAGGACAACCTATTCGAGGTGATGGGCCACAGACGCATTTGTTAAAAGCAGGTACTCCAACCATGGGCGGCGCATTGATTCTGCTTGGGATCCTACTGGCAACACTGTTGTGGTCGAAACTAAGCAATCATTATGTTTGGGTGGCGTTATTTGTGACAGTTGGCTCTGGCCTTATTGGTGGTTATGACGATTACCTGAAACTAAAAGAAAAAAGCAGTAAGGGCTTAGCTTCTCGTTGGAAATATCTGGGGCTTTCTTTGATTGGTTTTATTGCGGTAACTTATTTATACCTGGTAGCGAAAACACCTGTAGAGACTACTTTATATTTCCCGGTTGTTAAGGAATGGTTCTGGAATATGGGGTGGTTATTTATTCCCTGGAGCTATCTTGTCGTTGTAGGTACGAGTAACGCAGTTAATTTAACAGATGGTTTGGATGGTTTGGCGATTATGCCGACAATTCTGGTCGCGGCGGCTTTGGGTGTATTTGTACTGGCAGGCGGAAACATTAAATTTTCAGCGTATTTAGGTATTCCGTATGTCGTGGGTGTTGGTGAAATTCTGATTTTCTGCGGCGCTATTTTTGGTGCTGGCTTAGGGTTTTTATGGTTTAACACTTATCCAGCGCAAGTATTTATGGGTGATGTAGGAGCACTGTCTTTGGGTGCGGCTCTGGGGATAATTGCTGTGATGGTTAGACAGGAATTGGTTTTGTTTATTATGGGTGGGGTGTTTGTGATGGAGGCTGTGTCAGTCATATTGCAAGTGGCATCTTTTAAGCTGACAGGAAGAAGGATTTTCCGCATGGCGCCTATTCATCACCATTTTGAATTAAAAGGCTGGGCCGAACCAAAAGTAATTGTCCGCTTCTGGATTATTACCATCGTATTGGTGTTGGTTGGTTTGGCGACACTGAAAGTTAGGTAGATTAGTTAAAAAAGCAGCCAAGCCGAGGCGCAGCCGAGACAATGTTGGAGCGCAGCGACGACAACCCGAAGGGTGAGGTTTTCATTAGTTGAATAAAAACCTCAAAAAAGTAGGGGGGTGACTTTATACAACTCTACGATATTGAAAAAATAGAATATATACGTTTATTAACGCAACACTGAAAAAATAGATAAAGAGAAACAACCAAAAAAATGAACACGCAACAAAATACATCAGATACGGTGATTGTGGGTCTTGGTACCACAGGGCTTTCTGTTGCGCGTTATTTAGCGAGTCAGCAGCGCGGCTTTACTGTTGTTGATAGTCGCTCAGTCCCTCCGTGTGCCGATGAACTCATAGATATGGAGCAGTCATCTAATCTGTCAATGACACATCACTTTGGTGGCTTTGATGGAGCGCTATTCTCTCAGGCTAAGCAGCTAATTGTGAATCCCGGTATTTCAGTATCAACTCCAGAGATAGTAGAAGCGGTAAATGCTGGCGTAGAAGTCATTGGCGATATTGAGTTATTTGCTCGCGAGGCAAATGCCGCTAAACCCAATATTCCTGTTATTGCAATTACAGGGTCTAATGGCAAAACCACTGTAACCAGTTTGCTTGATTTGATGGCGAAAAAATCTGGTGCTAAAGTTGGTACAGGTGGAAATATCGGAACACCAGCGCTAGACCTTATACAAGATAAAGAGTCAGAGCTGTTTGTATTAGAACTTTCCAGTTATCAATTGGAAACAACACCGTCATTGCAGACATTGGCTGCAGTTATATTAAATGTATCTGAGGATCATCTTGATCGTTATGACAATGATATTGAACAGTATGCTCAAGCTAAAGGGCTTATCTATCAAAATTGTGAGCATATCGTTTTTAATCGTGAAGATACCTTTTCAACAGACTTCGCACACCAATCTTCAATGGATTCATCGGTAGTTAAGACCTTAGTCAGTTTTGGTCTGGATGCCCCTGAAGACGGTGATTTTGGTTTAAGGCTCGATACCAAAACCAATGCAGAGTGGCTAGCAAAGGGTGAAGAATTGCTCATGCCAGTTGTAAAGATCAAACAACCCGGTCGCCATAATATTGCAAACTCATTGGCAGCATTAGCCTTAGGTGAAGCTGCTGGTTTACCTATGTCTGCAATGCTGGAAGCTTTAGAAGAATTCACAGGTATGGAACACCGGACTGAGTGGGTAGCAAAAATACAGAATGTAAATTGGTACAACGATTCAAAAGGTACGAATGTAGGGGCGACGCTTGCCGCACTCTCTGGTTTGCCTGGTAAAACTGTTTTAATCGCAGGTGGGCAGGGCAAGGGTGCGGATTTTTTGCCGCTAAAAGAAGTTATTACCAAAAAAGCCCGTGCAGTTATTCTGATGGGTGAAGATGCAGAAAATATTGCCAGGTTCGTTGATAAATCAATTCAGTTGCAAATCGTAACCAGTATGGAACAAGCGGTATCAGAGGCATATAAAATAGCCAAGTCAGAAGATAAAGATAATGTGTTGTTATCTCCAGCTTGCGCAAGCTTTGACATGTTTAATAACTATATTGAGCGTGGTCTTAAGTTTATTCAGGCGGTGAATCAACTAGAGAAACAAATAGAAAAAGAGGTTACTTGTCAGTGAAAGCAATAATTGAAGATTACTGTTCAAACTTTCAGCCTTCCTGGCAGCGTTATGTTGACCGAGGCTTGTTGATGAGTGTGTTGTTGCTCTTGGGTTTGGGGCTAGTAATCATGATGTCTGCTTCAATTGCAGTTGCAGAGAAGAATTTTGGGAATATGTATTTCTTCTTTAATCGACAACTTATTTTCTTATGCCTTGGTTTAATAGTTGGTTATTTTGTATACCGTATTAGAACATCAGTATGGCAGCACATGGGCGCAAAACTATTGCCGATAGTTTTAATATTATTGGTAGCGGTGTTATTACCAGTGATAGGAAAAGAGGTAAATGGTAGCCATCGCTGGATCAATTTAGGGCCTATTTCATTGCAGGTTTCTGAAATAGCGAAACTAATTATTATTATGTATATGGCTGGTTATTTAGTGCGCCATGGTAAAGAGTTGGCACATTCTAATTCTTACAAGGCATTGATTATCCCATTGTTTGTTTTGGGTGTTACCGATGGATTGTTAATGCTTGAGCCAGATTTTGGTTCGGTAGTAGTGCTAACAGCAACTGGTATTGCTTTGTTATATCTAGGTGGTTTGAAACTAACTCGCCTGGCTTTGCTGTTTGTTGGTGCAATAGCTGTAATGATTCCATTGGTAATGATGGGGTATCGTGGCGCTCGAGTTACCGCATTCCTGGATCCTTGGTCACATGCATCAGGGAAAGCTTACCAGACTGTTCATGCTTTAATGGCAGTTGGTGATGGTGGTTGGTTTGGTGCTGGGCTTGGCGGCAGTGTGCAAAAGCTATTTTATCTTCCAGAAGCACATAATGATTTTATTTTTGCAGTTCTAGCCGAAGAGATGGGTTTCGTCGGGATTGTATTCGTATTATTCCTTTATGCCTGGTTTGTACAGCGTGCGTTTGTTATCGGCTTTAAAGCAGATAGAGCAAAACTAAATTTTGCAGCATATCTAGCGTATGGAATTGGATTCTGGATGGGTTTCCAGGTGTTATTCCACATAGGTGTCAACCTGGCGCTATTACCTCCCAAAGGTCTTACTTTGCCTCTTATTAGTTATGGAGGAAGTAGTTTGCTAGTTACCCTGATGGCAATTGCCTTGTTGATGCGTGTGCATCGTGATACTCAGATTGCATTGTTTGGGCTTAGTGATAAAGAGGCACAAAAAGTAAAAAGTAAAATGATTAAAAAAACAGTAACTCGTAGGAAGGCCAAAGCAGGAGCGAGTTATGCAAGATAAAGCTATCAAAAACATAAATAATAAACAGAAAGGTCCAATTTTAATAACAGCAGGTGGTACCGGTGGGCATGTATATCCCGGGCTTGCCGTTGCGAGAGCTTTGCAAGAACAGAATATTCCTGTGATATGGATGGGTACACATAAAGGTTTGGAAGCTAGAGTGATACCAGAGGCAGGTATCGATATGGTTTATTTGTCAGTTAATGGTTTAAGGGGTAAAGGAGTAGCAGCTCTGCTTGCGGCTCCATTCCAGTTGATAAAGGCATTGATTCAGTCTTTAAATATAATGCTTAAGGTAAAACCCTCAGCGGTACTTGGTATGGGAGGTTTTGTTGCAGGCCCTGGTGGTCTTGTGGCCGCGTTGCTCGGCAAACCTGTCATTATTCATGAGCAAAATGCAATTCCTGGTTTGACCAATAAGCTACTAAGTAAAGTTAGCAAAAAAATACTGGAAGGTTTTCCGGGGACTTTTTCAAAAAGTAATTCGGTTGGAATCGGTAATCCGGTTCGACAAGATATAGCAGCAATTGCAACACCTGCTGAACGTATGGGTGATCGTTGGGGGCAAGTAAATGTTCTTATTTTTGGTGGAAGCTTAGGTGCACAAGTACTTAATGAAGTAGTGCCAATGGCGTTAGAAGAATTACCAGTTGATAAGCGGCCTGTAGTCAGACATCAAGCAGGTAAAAATAAAGATCAAACAACTAAGAACCTCTATGAAAAAATGGCTGTTACAGCGGAAGTTACACCATTTATAGAAGATATGGCTGAAGCCTATGAGTGGGCTGATTTGGTTATATGTCGCTCTGGTGCGCTTACCGTTGCAGAATTAGCAGCAGCAGGTGTTGCTTCAATAATGGTGCCTTATATGTATGCTGTTGATGATCACCAAACAGCTAATGCTAAATACTTAAGTGATTCAGGAGCAGGAATTTTAATTTCCCAAAATGATCTAACCAAGGAGTCTTTATCTGCCTTGCTTGCTGAACTTTGTGGCGATAGAAATAAGCTAATTGAAATGAGCATTAAAGCCAGAAAACTAGCAAAACCAGAAGCAACAAAAGAGGTGGCCGCTATTTGTGCAGAATATGCTGGGTACGATTTTGATAAATTAGATTTAGGCCATGATAGTAGTAATAGCGATAGGGAGGGTGAAAATATCATCCCTGATAGTCAGAGTTTAAGCGCAGATGATGGATGGGAAACATTCGTTGAAACTATAGGCGAAGAAAAAGGCCAGGAAAATGCTGATAATAATATAAATGAAAGCAGCAATAGTGAAGCTAACTCAGCTAAAGGTGTAAATTATGAAGCAGCCTAATGACTTAGCTCGTCGTCGAATTAAGCAAGTACATTTTGTTGGTATTGGCGGTTCTGGTATGGGAGGTATCGCTGAGGTACTGACTAATATCGGTTACTTAGTAACTGGTTCTGATTTGGCTCAGAATGCGATGACAGAACGACTTGCTTCATTAGGCGCAAAAATTTATAAAGGCCATTCTGCGAATAATATAGAAGGAGCAAATGTTGTTGTTACTTCTTCTGCAGTTAGCGATGACAATCCAGAGGTGATTGCTGCCAAAGCAATGAATATTCCTGTAGTACCACGTGCTGAGATGCTTGCTGAAATCATGCGTTTTAGCAACGGTATTGCAGTCGCAGGAACGCATGGAAAGACTACTACAACGAGTTTAGTAACAAGCTTGTTGGCAGAAGGTGGATTAGATCCGACGTTTGTAATTGGTGGAAGATTAAATAGTACGGCCAGTAACTCTCGTCTTGGAACTGGTGAATACCTGGTTGCTGAGGCCGATGAAAGTGATGCCTCATTTTTATTATTACAGCCAATGATCTCAGTAGTAACCAATATTGATGCTGATCACCTTACTACTTATGACAATGATTTTGAAAAATTAAAAGATACTTTTGTCGAGTTCCTGCATCACTTGCCTTTCTATGGTTTGGCAGTGTTATGTGTAGATGATGACAATGTTTGCGATATTTTGCCTAAAATAACCAGAACTATTGTCAGCTACGGTATTCATTATGATGCCGATGTTCGTGCCAAGAATGTGCGATATGCTGGTACACAAAGCTTCTTTACCGTTGAACGTAAAAATAAACCAACACTTGATGTCATCTTAAATATGCCAGGTGAACATAATATTCAGAATGCTTTAGCGGCTATTGCGATCGCAACTGAGTTAGAAGTTAGTGATGAGGCGATATTGAGTGGTCTGGATAAATTCCAGGGTGTAGGGCGTCGATTCCAGTGTTATGGCGAGATAAAAACACATCAAGGCACTGTGATGCTGGTCGATGACTATGGTCATCACCCAACAGAAATGGAAGCAACCATGAAAGCGGTGAGAAGCGCATGGCCTGATAAGCGCATGGTGGTTTTATTCCAACCGCATAGGTACACCCGTACACGTGACCTTTTTGAAGATTTTTCACAAGTTTTATCAGAACCGGATGTGTTGGTTCTTATGGATGTATATGCTGCTAGCGAAGAGCCTATTGCCGGTGCTGATGGTAGAGCTTTAGCACGTTCAATCAGAAATAGAGGTAATGTTGATCCGTTATTTGTAGCTGACCAAGAAGACATTATCGAGGTTCTTCAAAACCAGCTTCAAGACGGAGATGTGTTGCTTACTCTGGGTGCTGGAAGTGTCGGTACTATATCTGCTGGTTTGCCCGCTCAGTTATCAAAAGGAACATTGGTTTAATGTCAGAAGTGACTGCTATTGACGATAATATGAAAAAACGCTTTGGAAAAGTAGGCGTTTTAATGGGGGGCTGGGCAGCAGAGCGAAGAGTGTCTCTTAATAGTGGTCAAGCAGTTTTAGAGGGATTATTAGAAAAGGGTATAGATGCGCATAAAATTGATGTTGATAGAAATATTCTCGATGTAGTTCGTGATGGTAAATTTGATTGCTTATTCAATATTCTACATGGCCGCGGCGGTGAAGATGGAGTCATTCAAGGGGCTTTAGAGATCCTGCAAATCCCATATACAGGTTGTGGTGTCATGGCATCCGCTATCAGTATGGATAAATTAATGACCAAGCGCATTTGGACAGGCTCAGGTTTGCCGACCCCTGCATTTGAGATTTTAAATAGTGAATCGAATTTTGAAGCGGTTGTAGAGAAACTAGGATTACCGGTCATTGTAAAACCTGCGCAAGAAGGTTCGAGTATAGGCATGAGCAAAGTTAATGATGCCAATGATTTAAAAGCAGCTTATGAAAAGGCCGCAGAGTTTGATGATGTGGTATTTGCCGAGCAATGGATAACTGGAAAAGAGTACACAATCGCAATTTTAGGAGATGAAGTTTTACCATCGATCAACGTAGTGACTGATACAGAATTTTATGACTTTGATGCCAAATACGAATCAGATGATACTCGGTATAACTGCCCCAGTGGTCTAGATGACGCGTCAGAAGAAGCATTGAAAACATTATCAAAAACAGCCTTTGATATCGTTGGTGGCAAAGGTTGGGGGCGCGTAGATTTGATGCAGGATAATGTCGGTACTTTCTGGTTGATTGAAGTAAATACCTGCCCTGGAATGACCGATCATTCTTTAGTACCGATGGCTGCTAAACAACATGGGTTGAGTTTTTCAGATTTAACACTTGAAATATTAAAACTATCGTGCGAACTGAAGGATAGTCACAAAAAGCTGGTGAACAATGAAAACAGTAAATAAGAAAAGACCAAATAGAAGAGCAAAACGTCCACAGGCAACTGTACGTGTGTCGAAAAGCGATTCTATAAGAAGAAGTTTATCCATATCCTGGAAACCAGTGGTATGGGGGGCGCTTCTACTTGCTCCAATAGTGACAATTACGAGTGCCTATTTCTGGATTCAAAACCCTGAGAACCTAACGATTAAGTCGGTAGAGGTAACAGGTGATTTGTCTGTACTTAATAACAAACAACTACAGCCAATTATCGAGTCCTATGTAAAAACGAATTTATACCTGCTTGATGTTAAAGGCCTAGAAAAGAAGATTGAAAGTAATCCGTGGGTACATTCAGCGTCTATGACTCACGTATGGCCAGATAAGTTAACGGTAAGGATTTATGAGCAACAACCTGTGGCTTACTGGGGTGAGAAAGCCATGTTGGCTGAAAATGGTCAAATCATAAAAGCTGTTTTAGCTGAGAAGTCGAATGACTTGCCATTGCTTTATAGTCCAGAAAGCAAAGGTAGAAATATGGCATCAGGTTTTCTTAAAATTCGAAAGATGATGAAGGGTTTTCCAGTAAAGCTGGTCGAATTCAAAGAAGATGCACGTGGTTCGTGGAAAATAAAGTTAGAAAATGGCATGACATTAAAAGTAGGGCGTGAACACCAGGAAAAACGCCTTAAAAGATTTATGGTTGCATATCAACAGAGTTTAAAGGACGTGGTAGAAAAGATTAGCGTAGTCGATCTTCGTTATACCAACGGTCTTGCAGTTAAATGGAAGAAGGGGCTGTCAGCAAGCAGCATTTTTAAAGGTTAAAAGAAAATTTAGTTTTAACGAAGGAAGGCTAAATTTCTTATTCGTAAATAAGGGTTAGGAGAATTGTTATGGGGAAGCCATTAAAAGAAATAACAATGTCTGTGAGTAATGAAAGCAATATGGTCGTTGCTCTAGATATAGGAACATCAAAGATTGTTGCACTCATTGGCGAGGTCAACGAGGCAGGCGGTGTAGAGATTGTTGGTATTGGTAAACATCCTTCTCGTGGAATGAAGAAAGGCGTGGTTGTTAATATTGATTCAACCATCGAAGCGATACAACGAGCAGTTGAAGAAGCCGAGTTGATGGCTGGTGTGAATATTAATTCTGCCTATGCGGGTATCGCAGGTAGCCATATCCAGAGTCTTAACTCGCACGGTATCGTGGCGATTAAAGAAAAGGAAGTCACCGAAGGCGATCTGGAGCGAGTCATGGATGCTGCCAGAGCTGTAGCGATACCAGCAGATCAGCGTATCTTGCATGTTTTACCACAAGATTATGTGATTGATCAGCAAGAAGGTATTCGCGAGCCAGTCGGGATGTCTGGGGTTCGTTTAGAAGCACGCGTTCACTTAATTACCGGCGCTCAAAGTGCAGTGCAGAACATTATTAAGTGTGTGGATCGTTGTGGTCTGGATGTTGATGATGTGATTCTTGAGCAAGTCGCTTCTAGTAATGCAGTATTAGAAAATGATGAAAAAGAACTGGGTGTTTGCATGGTAGATATCGGCGGAGGAACCAGTGATATCGCGATCTTCCTAGATGGTGCAATACAACACACTGCAGTAATTCCTGTTGCTGGAGATCAGGTTACTAATGACATTGCAGTTGCAGTACGTACAACCTCTCAGTTTGCTGAAAAACTTAAAATTGAGCATGGTTATGCACTACGCCAATTAGTAACAAATGATGAAATCATCGAGGTTCCAGGCATCGGAGAGCGTGAGTCACGAGGACTTTCTGCACAAACGTTGGCATCAGTTATCGAGCCGCGCTATGAAGAATTATTCTCCATGATTCAAGAAGAAATCAGACGTAGCGGATTTGAAGAACGTATTGGCGCAGGTATTGTTTTAACCGGAGGGTCTTCAAAAATTCGTGGTGCGGTTGAATTAGCAGAAGAAATTTTCCATATGCCTGTACGTATTGGGGCTCCAATGAATATTGGTGGCTTAAAAGGGGAAGTTGAAAACCCAATTCATTCAACGGGAGTTGGCTTATTGTTATACGGAGCTGCACAGAATGAATTTGCTGGTGGAAAAGGGTTTTCTTCCGTTTCACAAGAAAATTTGTGGGAAAAAATGAAGAACTGGTTTGGCAGTAATTTGTAAAGATTTTATAGGAAACAAAGTTAGAAGTTTAAGCAGTAATTTTAGTAGTAAAAAAGTAGAAAAATGTTTAGAAGGAACATTTTAAATTATTAAACACATCGAAAGAAAACACATAAAAGGAGTTAGGGCTATGTTTGAATTAATGGATACGGAAGCAACAAATGCAAATATCAAAGTCATCGGAGTCGGTGGTGGCGGCGGTAATGCTGTTCAGAATATGGTGGATGCGGGTGTTGAAGGGGTAGATTTCATTTGTGCTAATACTGATGCACAGGCACTTGATGGATCACCAGTAAAGAATCTAATCCAGTTGGGGAATGCGTTAACCAAGGGTCTAGGTGCGGGCGCGAACCCAGAAATTGGTCGTGAAGCAGCACTTGAAGATCGTGAGCGTATCAAAGAGTTGGTTTCAGGTACTGATATGTTATTCATCACTGCTGGTATGGGTGGCGGTACAGGCACAGGCGCTGCGCCAGTAGTTGCAGAAATGGCTAGAGAAATGGGTGTTTTAACGGTGGCAGTAGTCACTAAACCATTCCCATTTGAAGGTCCTAAGCGTATGAAAGCGGCTGAAGAAGGCATTGCTGAGTTAGGCAAATATGTTGATTCAATCATCACTATTCCAAATGCTAAGTTATTGACTTCATTGGGTAAAAATACAACATTGCTCGATGCTTTCAAAGCAGCCAACGATGTATTATTAGGCGCGGTACAAGGTATTGCAGATTTAATCACTCGTCCTGGTTTGATCAATGTGGACTTCGCTGACGTAAGAACAGTAATGAGCGAAATGGGCATGTCGATGATGGGTACCGGTGTTGCACGAGGCGATGATAGAGCGACTAAAGCTGCAGAAGCTGCGATTTCAAGTCCACTTCTTGATGATATCAACCTGAATGGCGCAAAAGGTATTTTGGTAAATATCACCGCTGGTCTTGATATGGGAATTCACGAGTTTGAAGAAGTGGGTGCCGCAATACGTCAGTTTGCACATGATGATGCTACGGTAGTAGTGGGTACAGTAATCGACCCAGATATGAGTGAAGAAATTCGTGTAACTTTGGTTGCGACTGGACTTGATAAGCAAGGTGCTGAACTACAGGCAGTCCCTACTCAAGGAAGACAAAGAAATAGCACCTTACGTCCCGTTGAACTAGAGCAACCACGCATGGTAGCTGGAGGTGGTAACGCACAACCCCGCTATGAGAGTTCGCCACAATCAACAACTGCAACCGAGTCTAATTATCTGGATATACCAGCTTTTTTACGCAATCAAGCTGATTAAATACTTAGCTCACCCCTAACTTTTGTCATTACTGCGTTGGAAAATGATCACTTACATTTGTAAGCCCACATTTTCCGCCTTGTTCTGACAAATGTTAGTGGCAACCTAAGTAATTAATTGTTTATATTGATTGATTAGGTTTTTATAAAAAAGTGGTTATAAGTAGGGGGGTAGCTTTTGCAGGCTCACCAAGAGCCAGAAATGACAAGTCAAATAATTGAGTTATTCGTTTTAAACAACAAAACGATAAGCTCACTAAAGTCCGTCGTAGATTCCGCAAGGAATCGTCGACGTACGATGCAAAAGCTGGGTTTATTGTTCATATATAAACCTAAGCCACCACCCTACTTTAAGCCTTTTTTGAGTTAGCAGATAAACAAAGTAAAAAAACAGCTAGTCGCGTCTCCAGATTGTTTTTGGGCCTTTGTCTTCTAACGAAATATTCTGCGATACCAATTCATCACGAATTTTATCAGCCATTGCCCAGTCTTTGTTTGATTTAGCATCTAGTCGTTGCTGGATAAGCGCATCAATCTCATCATCGCTGATACCATCAGTGCCAGCATCACCTTTAAACCAGTCCTCGATTTCTCCAGTTAATAGGCCAAGTTGAGAAGTAAGGTTGAGAAGAATCTGTCCTAGTTTAATTGCCTCAGCATTGTTCTCAATTTTATCTTCAGCCTGTCGAGCTCGATTCACTTCTCGTGCTAATTCGAATAGAACTGCGAGTGCTTCAGGCGTGTTGAAGTCATCGTCCATCGCTTCTTCAAAGCGTTCCTCATGGCTCGAACTATCTTGATCAGTACTGTTAGTGTTAGCTGCAGAAAGATCAAGGCCGCGTAGTGCGGTGTAAAATCTATCTAAAGCAGCATGTGCAGCATCTAGCTGATCCGTGCTGTAGTTAAGTGGACTACGGTATTGACTAGTCAGCATAAAGTAACGAATTACTTCTGCTTTATACTCTTTCAAAACATCACGGATGGTGAAGAAATTGTCCAAAGACTTGGACATCTTTTCTTCATCAATACGGATAAAGCCATTGTGCATCCAGTAGTTGGCAAAATGCTCACCCGTACATGCTTCAGATTGGGCAATTTCGTTCTCGTGATGTGGGAATTGCAGGTCGTGTCCTCCACCGTGAATGTCAAAATGATTGCCGAGAATTCGTGTCGACATTGCTGAACATTCGATATGCCAACCAGGGCGGCCCTTGCCCCAGGGAGAATCCCAGTAAGGTTCATCAGGCTTGGCGCATTTCCACAGCACAAAGTCTAAAGGATCTTGTTTATCTGTGTTCACTGCAATACGTTCACCCGCTCTTAAATCATCAGGGTTTCTACCCGAAAGTTTGCCGTAATCTGCAAATTTTGAAACGGAATAATAGACATCCGTGCACCCATCTTCAGATGCTCCCTGGTAAGCGTAACCCTTATCAATAAGCGTGGTAATCATATCGATAATCGCTTCCATATTATCAGTGGCTTTTGGCTCAAAAGTGGGGGGGTGTATTCCTAACGCTTTTTCATCTTCATGCATGGCATAGATAAAACGCTCAGTCAATAAATTGAACTCTTCGCCATTTTCATTAGCGCGTTGAATAATCTTGTCATCGATATCGGTGATATTACGCACATAAGTAACATCGTAGCCTTTTGCAATTAAGTAACGGTAAACCACATCAAACGCAACCATCACACGCGCATGCCCGAGGTGACAGTAATCATAAACCGTCATCCCACACACATACATATTGATTTTATTATCGTTAATAGGGGTAAATACTTCTTTTTGATTGCTTAGGCTATTGTATATTTTTAACATTTTTTGAATTCTTATAGGTTTAGTTAAGGAGTCTCAACTAGAGGCCCCTTATGAAGGCTAATAAACGCTGGCAATGGTAGCAGAAGTGCATGATTTCCGCTATGATTCGGCTTTTGAAATTGCTTAAAGGCGTATAAAAAATGACTAGTATTATCAGATCTAATCAAATACTTACTCTGTTGTTTTCGTTCTTTTTTTTAATGACTGGTTGTAATGCTACAGAGAACGTTGCAGAAAAAGTTACAGAAAAAACAGCCGAACAAAAAATGAATACGCAAGCTAAAGAGCAATCGTCTAAAACTACCCCTACTGTTGAAACTAAAAAATCTGGAGAGAAAATGTCCTCAAACCCAAAAATTAAATTAGAAACTAGCAAAGGTATAATGGTACTTGAGCTTGATGCTGAAAAAGCACCTAAATCAAGTGAGAACTTCGTAACATACGTCAATGATGGTTTTTACGATGGATTAATCTTCCACCGTGTAATCCCTAACTTCATGGTTCAGGGTGGCGGAATGAACCCTGATATGAGTGAAAAAGGTAATAAAACACCCATTCAGAACGAAGCGAATAATGGTTTAAAGAATGATCGCGGAACAATCGCAATGGCTCGTACTAACGACCCACATTCAGCCACCTCGCAGTTCTTTGTCAACCTTAAAGATAACGACTTCCTAAACCACACAAGCGAATCTCCAGCAGGTTGGGGTTATGCAGTATTTGGCAAAGTAGTAGATGGAATGGATGTTATTGATGAAATCGCAGCTGTAAAAACAGGTAACCACGGCCACCACGGCGATGTACCTTTAGAAGCAGTAACACTTATCAAAGCTACAGTAGAATAAGCCTAAGACATTCACTCCTCGTTATGAGGAGTGAATGTGCTTTTATTCGCAATGAATAAAACATATTTCATTTCTGATCTGCACCTAGATCCCTCCCGGCCCCATCTATATAAGTTATTCCATGAATTCATCGAAAAGATAAGAAATAAATCAGAAGCTTTATATATCCTTGGTGATCTCTTTGAATTCTGGATAGGCGATGACATCATCGATTTACTCATAGGCAAGCCTTATTTGCCGATTATCGAACAATTACGATCACTGTCTGATTCGGGTACAAAAATATACTTTATTCAGGGTAACCGGGACTTTCTAATTGGTCAGAAATTCATGGATCGAATTGGGGGTGAGCTTCTACCTGATGAAGTCGTTGTTGATATATACGGCACTCCTGCCTTAATAATGCATGGCGATACACTGTGTACGGATGACAAGGCTTACCAAAGAATGCGCAAAATTTTTCGTTTAAAGATAGTACAGAAACTCTATCTATCAATGAGCCCCGAAAAACGTAATAAGAAAGCCAGTCAAATACGCAATAAAACCAGCAAACGAACAAGACAAAAGGATTACAAAATCCTGGACGTAAATCAGCAGGCTGTGGAAAAAGCCCTAAGCCGAGCGTCAGCGAGACAACAACGATTGCTTGTAAACGTTGACCCGAAGGGCGAGGTTTTGCAAAAACCGAGTAAAAGTAGGGGGGTGTCATTACTAATACATGGGCATACTCATCGACCTGCAGAACATGAGTTTGAACTCGATGGCAAGAAAAAAGTAAAGCGTATTGTATTGGGTGATTGGGGGGATAAAGATAGCTATCTAGTAGCTAATGAAGATGGCTATGAACTTGTTTACTAAGAATTAACTTAACCATCGTCTAACTTGGTTTTTTTGTTTTTGACTTTCATTAGCACTGGTTGAAAACTTCCAGGGGTCTATATCAAGAATTCCAATAGGTTCTGCTGTTAACTTATTTAATACCCAAATTACGTCTTTTTCGTGAGTTTGAAGAGGAAGGTATGCGTAAGATTCAATCCTTCCTCCATGTTTATTTAAAAACACTGTTAATTTAAGTTGATCATCAGCCTGCTTTAGCTTGCCCTTTAAATCCAGGCTTTTTGTAATTACAGAATCAATATGGTTTGTATAGGGTTCGTAGTATTCGGAACGACCATCAAGATCAGGCTCACCCTTAAGCATATGCCCCATTGCTATATCATTTTTTAAATGAATATCAGTTGGCATTTTTGCGAATGCCATTTTTGATTTTGAGAGAAAAGAAACCTGTAGCTCACTATGCCTGGTTTTCTCTGGTTCAGCGTACTTTGCATTGATTAAAGTAAAGCGATCAATAGTGAAAACTGCGTACACAGGGTGCTTTTGGTAAATTGAATACATACCAAACAAAAGTGCAGTCGTTTGAATGGCGGCTAATGCGAATAAATCGAATTTAAGATTTTTCTTGTCTTGTTTATAAAAAAACAGGATCAATAAAGGACCAAGGACTAAATTAACCAATACTAATAATAATGCACTTTTAGAGAAGCCATTTAACTCAGACAGAGAATGCGGAAACCACATAAGATAGGCAAACAAAAGAAAAAATGTAGAAATAATCTGGCTTATTATGAAGTTTGTAGAAGCAATCTTGTATTTCATTCATCCAGTCCCCTTTAGAAGTAAAGAAGACTGTGAGTTATTCAGTTCAATTTAAACATTTAAAAGTGACCAAAGGTCAATTTGCTACGCTGGTCAGAAAAAGAAGCAAACATTTACTTTTTTGTCAGTACCCAGGGATCACTATTAATAGTGGCCACAGGTTGTGCTGATATCTTATCTAAAACAATAATTGCATCCTTTTTAGCACTGTTTAGTGGTAAAAAAACATAGTTATCTAGCTCACCTTCATGTTTTTTAAGAAATGATAGTATTTTTTTATCAGAATCAGCCGCAGCTAGAATAATCTCACGATCAAGACTCTTGGCTAAAATTTGATTAATGTGATTTTCATATGGCTCATAATATTCAACATGTTGATCGAGGTCTCCACCTCCCAGAGCCGCTCTTATCATTATTTCTTTCTGTTTTTCTTCATCTTCCGGCATCTTTGCGAATGCAAGTTTTCCACTGGTAAATTTTGATACTCTATATTCATCGTATTGTGCTTTTTCAGGTTCTGCATCTTTGGCACTGACTATGGTAAAACGATCAATATTGAAGGTAATAAAAACAGGGTGTACCTGGTAAAGTGCATACGCGCCATAAATTAGGGCGGAAAGTTGAATCGCTGCAATCACTGATAAATCAAATTTTAGTGATTTCTTCTTGGGCTGAAATACAACAAAAGTTAGTAGTGGCCCTAAAATGAGGTCTACTGAAATAAGAATGGTAGCAATTTCTTTAAAATCAGAAATACCAATAAAAAGCCGAGGGAAGAAGAAAAATAAAATACTGCCAATGATTAATCCGACTAAAAGAATGCTTAGTCCTAGATGAATCAGCGAAGCTTTGAGTTTATTTTTTAACATTGTTAATACCTGATTTATTTTTATCATTGTCGACAAGTATTTTATCAAACACATATTAATATTCGCTGAATAAAAAAAGCCCCTCTAGGAGGGGCTTTTTAAATCAAGTATTATGATTTATTTACTACATATTAACGACAAGCAGCTGGTAGGTACTTAGATATAATAGTAGTCGCTGCAGCTACTGCAGTTTCACCAGAAGCAGCTAAAGCGGCAGCAGGCTTACAGTTCCATGAAATAGTACCTGACGTGCCATCAGCTAGAGCAGCACCATTAATTGAAGGTACATATTGAATATCATTTGTAGCTGCAGCTTAATGCACTGATTCCACCAGTAGCGCCAGCGTTCACTCATTGCCACAGTAATTGCACCAGGTGCAGCTGCAGCTCCACCTGCAATTACAACACCTGCAATTTTATCATTTGTAATATCTGCTTGAGTAGCTGCAACAGCAATTTCAGCTGCATAAGCAGTGATACCAGTAACACCTCTATCAGCAAACATATCAGCTACACCAACTTTAAATGCACTGGCAGCGATAACGCCTTCAGATACTTTTGCACGAACCGTGTAATCCTGATATGCAGGAAGTGCGATTGATGCCAGGATACCTATAATCGCTACAACGATCATTAATTCGATAAGTGTAAAACCTTTTTGTAGTTGCTTTTTCATTTTTAAATCTCCAAAGATTATTTTTATGATTAATACATTAATTAATGTAAGTAAGTTTAAATTGTTTCTGTTTTGTCTTATCTTACCCTTGTAATTCTAACCAATCAGGTATTAACAAAAACTTAACAGGGTGAACAATATGTTCGCTGGTAGTATTGCATTTGCCGTGCCAAAAAAATAAAATACGAGTTAAGTATTTGATAAATAATAAAAAATAACTTTTATCTATGGTTTTAGATAAATCAATAAAACAATTATTTGTCAGTTTTGTATGTCACTTTATGACGGTAAAACGCTAAAACTGACAGGTCATGACAGTTTATCGGCCTTTTATCTGCTCACTTATCCATTTCTTGATATAGAAGACAGATTTATTACCTTGATATACTTCTCTGATATTTGTTTATCTGGGAGGAGATAGCATGGATATTGTTACGGTTGTCCTTTTATGGGCATTCGGTTTAGCAGTTGTTTTAGGTTTCTTTGCGACCAAAACTAATTTTTGTACCATGGGTGCGGTATCTGATGTTGTTAATATCGGAGATACGGGCCGCATGCGTGCCTGGGTGTTTGCTATAGGTTTGGCGATACTAGGTGTGATGGGCTTATCTGTCTCTGGGCTTACTGATATTTCTTTGATATCCAGCAATGACACCGCAAACCCTCCTTATCTTACTGCTAATTTTGCCTGGCCAAGAAATATTCTTGGAGGTTTGATTTTTGGTATAGGGATGACTTTGGGGTCTGGTTGCGGAAATAAAACCTTGGTTAGATTAGGTGGAGGAAATATCAAATCGATATTTGTATTTCTAGCGATGGGTATTACCGCCTACTTAATGATATTCACTAACTTTAGTTACACCGCATTTCTTTCCTGGATGGAGCCAGCCTTTATTGATCTATCGTTAAGTGATATCGAAAACCAGGGTCTTGGAACTGTTATTGCACATTTCGCAGGCTCCGATATTCAGAGCACAACTACAATAGTGGCAGCTATACTTGGAGGGCTTCTGATTCTCTGGGCTTTTCTCTCAAATGATTTCAGGGGCAGCCTGGATAATATATTAGGTGGCTTTATCGTAGCACTAGTTGTGGTTGCAGCCTGGTGGGTGACAACAGGTGAGTTAGGTCAGACTTTACTAGAAGAAGCCGACATGATGGATGAAAGACCTTTCGCTATTGGCGCTCAGTCATTTACATTCTCTCAACCACCTGCACATTTACTCCGTTGGATTGAAACTGGTTTCTCTACTTCTTTATTAACGTTTGCTTTAGTTGCAGCATTTGGCGTTACAGCGGGTGCTTTCCTTTATTCTATTTTGACTCGCAAATTCAGAATCGAATGGTTTGCAAGCTGGAAGGACTTTGCGGTCCATATAATAGGTGGGCTGCTAATGGGTATCGGTGGCGTTCTGGCAATGGGTTGTACTATTGGTCAGGCTGTCACAGGTGCATCTACTTTGGCAATGAGTTCATTCTTAACTTTCTTTGCAATAGTTTTCGGTAGCGCGATTACCATGAAGATTCAATTTTACAAAATGGTTTATGAAGAAGAAGCCAGTTTTGGCAAGGCCTTGGTAGCCGGATTAGCAGACATGAAACTGCTGCCGAATGGTTTGCGTAAACTCGATAAGGTATAGTTTAAAAAAAATTAAACCTTGTGACAAAAAGCCCTTGAAAGCGAAAATCGGTAGTGTATACTAGCCGCCTTCTTGCAGGAGAGCGCTTTAATATTAACGCCTTATTGTAAGAACTAGCTAGAAATGGGGCGTTAGCTCAGTCGGTAGAGCAGTTGACTTTTAATCAATTGGTCGAGCGTTCGAATCGCTCACGCCCCACCATAATTCATAAGGCTTGTTACGTTTTTCGTTACAGGCCTTTTTTATGCTTTGCTACATCTGGCAAAACTATAGGTTGAATATATCTAATTACTTAAGGAAAAACTACGACCCTTTTATTTAATGGTTAAGTTATTGGCGCCCTAATTGAATTGATATTTCTTTTGTTGTCTGAATAATATCTTCTACCCATTCCATTCGTTTGTGTTCGATTGGGGCTTATACTGAAAGTTCGCCAACTGCACTGCCAGTGTTTTCATAAAGCAATACTCCGATACATGCAACATCAATTTCAGCTTCTTAGCTGTACAGGCCGAGACCTTGATCTATTGCAGTAAGACATTCACCGAGAAGTTTTGATGGTTGGTGATTATATTTCTGATGTATGCGGGTAAATTGGTTCCATGGATATAGATATAACTATAACCCTTTAATTTTCTCACAAGAGACACTCAGTAATTAGTGTTATTTTAAGTCTAAACCTTTAACATTATAGTTAAGATGGTATCGATACTTAAATAGACAATAATTAGTCACCCCCCACCTTCTAGGCACTTTTTATTCGTTTATAGTTGTGCCAAATTAAATTTAAACAGAGATGAAGTGTATGGTGTTTTCGTGGTATTTACGGTGCGGTGAGCTGCGTTTAATCATTTTAACTTACATCTATAGTAATATTTTTGCTTGTTGATCAGCATGATAAGAAGAGCGCACTAACGGGCCACTGGCCACATGCTCGAATCCGATTTTTTCACCATAGTCTTGAAGTTCTTCGAATTCATCCGGGGTGTAATATCGTTCTACCGGTAAGTGGGAGTCAGATGGCGCAAGATACTGACCAATCGTTAACATACGACAACCATGATCTCTTAGGTCGCACATGACAGCTTCAATTTCTTCAAGCTCTTCACCAAGTCCCACCATTAAACCTGATTTAGTGGGTATATCTGGATGACGCTCCCCGAATTTTTTTATCAAGTCCAGAGACCATTGGTAATCTGCACCAGGTCTAGCTTGCTTATACAATCTCGGCACTGTTTCAATATTGTGGTTGAATACATCAGGTGGTTCTACGGACATTTCTGCAATCGCAATATCCATTCGCCCCCTAAAATCGGGAGTAAGCACTTCAACACTAATACCCGGCTGAGCTTCACGCGCTGCGCGAACACAATCGGCAAAATGTTTGGCTCCACCATCTCTTAAGTCATCACGATCTACAGAAGTGATTACCACATACTTTAGACCCATCTGCTGAATCGCTTCGGCTAAATGACGCGGCTCATTTTCATCAACGGGTAATGGACGACCATGCCCGACTTCACAAAATGGACAACGACGGGTACATACTTGCCCCAGAATCATAAAGGTTGCAGTACCATTACCAAAACATTCAGGCAGATTTGGGCAAGAGGCTTCCTCACAAACGGTATACAGCTTTTTATTGCGTAACATAGCACGCACATTTTCTGCTTGAGATGCGCTGGGTAATTTTATTTTCAACCACGAAGGTTTTTTTAGTGGTTCAGCCTTGGGAACTACTTTAATCGGTATGCGGGCAACTTTATCTGCCCGACGTAATGGAACACCAGGTTCTGGTTTTGTATATGCCATGAATTAATGCTTCTTCTTTTTGGGCGCGTAAAGGTCTGTAATCGTTCCTTCAAACATCTCCGCCGCCATTGCCACAGTCTCAGATAAGGTCGGATGCGGATGTACTGTCAAACCAATATCCGCTGCGTTTGAACCCATTTCTATCGCATGTGCTACTTCTGCGATTAACTCACCAGCATTAGTACCTATGATTCCAGCACCAATAACGCGTTCATTTGATTCATCGAAAATGAGTTTGGTCATACCTTCATCGCGACCGATTGATAGTGCGCGGCCACTTGCTGCCCAGGGGAATACACCTTTACCGTATTTGAGACCTTTAGCTTTAGCTTCTTCTTCGGTAACACCAACCCAGGCAATTTCTGGATCGGTATACGCCACTGATGGTATAACTCTGGCATCGAAATGACTTGGTAAACCTGATGCAGCTTCAGCTGCAGTCTTGCCTTCGTGAACTGCTTTATGAGCCAACATCGGCTGACCGATGATGTCTCCAATCGCAAATATATGCGGTTGGGTGGTTCGCATCTGGCTATCAACCACTTGCACAAATCCACTTTGATCCACGGCAACACCCGCATTTTCTGCGCCAATTAGTTTTCCATTTGGCGTACGACCCACTGCTACTAAAACACGATCGTATACTTGAGGTTTTTCAGGAGCTTGTTTTCCTTCAAAGGTCACTTTCATTCCAGATTTAGTTGCTTCAACAGCAGTGACTCTGGTTTCCATCAAAATATCTTCGTAGCGTTTTTTGATGCGATTGGTATAGGGTTTAACGATATCTTTATCTGCACCTGCAACCAGGTTAGGCAGCATTTCAACAACGGTTATCTTTGAGCCGAGTGCTGAATAAACGGTAGCCATTTCAAGGCCAATAATTCCGCCACCTATAACTAACATTCGCTTAGGCACGTCAGCAAGTTCCAGTGCTCCAGTCGAATCGATGACACGTGGATCCTCTGGAATAAAGGGTAAATGCACAGCTTCAGAACCTGCGGCGATAACCGCACTATTGAATTTAACTACTGTCTTTTTACCGTCTTCTGCAGTTACTTCAACATGATTAGGGTCGAGGAATTTACCCACACCACTCACTACTTGTACTTTACGTTGCTTGGCTAAACCACTGAGGCCACCTGTTAAGCGAGCAACTATCTTTTCTTTCCAGCTACGTAATTTATCAATGTCGACTTTGGGCTTTGTGAAATCAATACCTATTTCATTCACTTCTTCAGATTCATCCAGCACTTTTGCTGCATGCAATAATGCTTTAGAAGGAATACAGCCAACATTTAGACAGACGCCACCGAGTGTTGACCAACGTTCAATCAAAACGGTTTGCATACCTAAGTCCGCCGCACGAAAAGCAGCGGTATAACCACCTGGTCCGGCACCGAGCACCAGCATCTCGCAAGTGACATCTGCGCCACCTGAGTGACTAGATGCGCCTGGCGCACTAACCGGGGCAGCTGCGGGTGCCTCTTGAGCTGGAGCAGCTGCAGGTTCAGCAGGTTCTGCGGTATCCGCAGCAGAAGCTTCTGCTTCTTCTACTTCCATAAGGCAAACAACAGAGCCTTCAGAGGCCTTATCTCCTACTTTAAGTTTTAACTCTTTGACAGTGCCCGAATGAGAAGAGGGCACATCCATTGATGCTTTGTCAGACTCTAGTGTTAACAATGCATCTTCTTCAGCGACAACATCGCCCGGAGCCACCAATACTTCAATGACATCAACCTCTGAAAAGTCACCAATATCAGGGACTTTAATTTCAATTATATTACTCATTTTAATTTCCCTGTTTATAGCATTAAGTTTCGAACATCAGATAAAACGAATGAAAGGTGACTAGCAAAACGTGCGGCATAGGCACCATCAATCACGCGGTGATCGTATGAAACTGCAAGTGGTTGAATAAGCCGATCAACAATTTCACCATCGATACGCATTAAACGCTCTTGTGAACGGGTTATTCCTAGTATCGCAACTTCTGGCGCATTCACTATTGGGGTAAAATTAGTACCACCAATACCACCTAAACTTGATATCGAGAAACAGCCTCCCGACATGTCAGCCGCTTTCAATTTACCTTCACGTGCTTTCACTGAGATTTCTCCCAACTCGCGAGCGAGTTCAAACATGCCTTTGCGATCTACATCTCTGATAACAGGAACGACTAATCCATCTGGCGTATCGACCGCCACACCTATATTGTAGAATTTACGCTGGATTAAATTTTCTCCTGCATCATCCATCGCTGAATTGAACTTAGGGAACTCTTTCAAACCAGACGCTACCGCTTTCAACATGAATACCAGCGGCGTGAAGTTGAAACCCATTTCCTTGGCTTTGCCTTTGATACTGCCGCGGTAAGCTTCCAGCTCGGTAATATCAGCCTCATCAAAATGTGTCACCTGGGGAACATTCAACCATGCTTTATGCAGATGCTTGGCAGATAGTTTTCCAATCCGGGACATAGGGATAATTTCAATTTCCCCGAATTTAGACCAATCGGGTTGAGTAATCAGAGGAATGCCCATTTCTCCAGCTGCTAGCTGACCTGCAGAACTACTCGCAGAACCTGCAGTAGCACCTGCAGTAGCAGGTTGACCACCGCTAGTAGTGAAGTTTTTAAGGTCTTCTTCAGTAATTCTACCTTGACGGCCAGTACCAGTAACCTGGGTGAGATCGATACCCTGTTCGCGTGCTTTTCTACGTATCGAAGGGCTGGCATGCGCTCTACGGAATGCTTCTGAATCTTGTACGTTTGAAGCCGCTGGAACTCGTGCAGGAGCTTTTGCCGCACCACTAGTGCTTGTATCAGGTACTGCATTGGTATCTGACGCAGCCTTAGTCCCACCTTTAGTTTCTAATAGCATAATCAAGCTACCTTCAGAAACTTTGTCACCGACTGCAATCTTTAATTGTTTAACAACACCGGCTTTGGGCGCTGGAATATCCATCGAGGCTTTATCAGATTCGAGCGTAATAAGAGAATCTTCTACCTCAACGGTATCTCCCTCGGCGACTAAAACTTCTATCACATCTACACTAGAAAAATCACCAATATCAGGCACCAGAATTTCTTCCAGGCCTCCTCCGCCATAACCACTGCCACCAGCGCTGGGTGCTGCACTAGATGCTGCAGAACCACCACTCACTTTAGGATGTGCTTCATCTACAGCAACATGAACGCTTGATTCATCCGAAGCTTCCAGAATCAAAATTAAGCTACCTTCTCCCACTTTATCACCAACGGCAACTTTAATTTCCTTGACTACGCCACCTTCTGTAGCAGGTATATCCATAGAGGCTTTATCAGACTCCAGTGTGATTACCTCATCATCAATTGAGATGGTATCGCCAACATTGACTAAAATTTCAATAACATCGACATCGGAGAAATCACCAATGTCAGGAACAAACATTTCTTTACTCATGATTTTTTCTCCAAACTATGCGTATAAGGGGTTAGTTTTATCAGGATCGATGCCATATTTTTCTATGGCCTCTAAAACTGTCTTGTTAGTAATACCTTTCGCTTTTTGATCAGCTAATGCTTTGAGCGCAGTAATTGCCACGTAACGGCTATCTACTTCGAAGTGCGCGCGTAATGCTTCGCGACTATCCGAGCGGCCGAAGCCATCTGTACCAAGGACATGGTAATCATTAGGTATAAAGGGTCGAATTTGCTCAGCATATAATTTCATATAGTCTGTGGCTGCGATGACAGGACCTTTAGAACCCTCTAAACATTCTTCAACCCAGCTTTTTCGAGGTTTCTTGTCAGGATGCAATGTATTCCAACGTTGAGCATCTTGACCATCCCTGGCTAATTCATTAAGGCTAGGTGTGGACCAAATATCTGCTTTGACATTCCAATCCTTTGCTAATAAATCTGCCGCTGCAATGACCTCGCGCAAGATAGAACCACAACCCAGTAACTGCACAGTATGTGTAGCCCTGCCTTTGGCTGCCTGGAATTTATACATGCCCTTGATGATGCCTTCTTCCGCACCTTTTGGCATAGCTGGCATACTGTAGTTTTCATTAAGCGTAGTGATGTAATAATAAACATTTTCATTATTTTGATACATACGCTTTAAACCATCGTGATAAATCACCGCAAGTTCGTAGGCAAATGTTGGATCGTATGACATGCAATTAGGAATAAATTGAGCGAATAACTGGCTATGTCCATCTTGATGCTGCAGTCCTTCACCATTTAGCGTGGTACGTCCTGAAGTGGCTCCAATCAAGAATCCTCGAGCCAGCATATCACCAGCGGCCCAGGCGAGATCACCAACACGCTGGAAGCCGAACATCGAATAGAAAATGTAGACCGGAATTGTCATTACGCCATTATTTGAGTAAGACGTTGAAGCAGCAATCCATGATGACATGGCGCCGTCCTCATTGATGCCTTCTTGTAACATCTGGCCATTCTGCGATTCTTTATAAGGCATAATGTCTTTAGAATCCATTGGCACATATTTCTGCCCTTCATGCGCATAAATACCCACCTGGCGGAACATGCCTTCCATGCCAAAAGTACGAGCTTCATCCGGTACTATCGGTACCAGCCGAGGGCCTATTTCTTTGTTTCGTGCGATAGCAACCAGAATTCTCACCATCGCCATGGTGGTTGACATGGTACGTTCACCCGTATCTTTTAAGAGCGCATCAAAGATAGATAAATCCGGAATATTTAAGGTTTCATATTCCTGTGGCCTGCTTGGTAGATAGCCTCCCAAAGCGCTACGTTTTTCATGCAGATATTTCATCTCGGGCGAATCGGCTGCAGGCTTGTAAAAATCAGCATTATCAATTTGCTCATCAGAAACGGGTATCGCAAAGCGATCGCGTAACTTGCCTAGCTGGCTAACACTTAACTTCTTTTGAGAATGACTGATATTCATTCCCTCACCCGCTTCTCCCATACCGTACCCTTTAACAGTATGCATGAGAATAACCGTAGGCCGGCCTTCCGTATTTACCGCTTTGTGATAGGCAGCATATACTTTTTCCTGGTCGTGACCACCACGCAGTAGATCATAATAAATTTGATCATCGGTCATATCCTTGACCAGTTCTTCCATGCCGTATTTAACAAACAGGTTTTCACGAACATAAGCGCCACCTTTGTTCTTGAAGTTCTGGTATTCGCCATCAACCACTTCCATTAATACGCTTTTTAATAAATCTCCATATTGGGGATGATTTAATAATGGGTCCCAGTTTGTTCCCCACAAAACTTTAATGACGTTCCAGCCAGCCCCCCTGAAGTTGCCCTCTAACTCCTGAACAATCTTTCCGTTACCTCGAACGGGTCCATCAAGTCTTTGTAAATTACAATTAACAACGAAAACAAGGTTGTCCAGTTTTTCACGAGAAGCTAAGGAAATAGCACCTTGTGATTCCGGCTCATCCATCTCACCATCCCCTAGAAATGCCCAGACTTTGCGTTGATCGGCAATGTTTTCGGCTTTAGGTGATAAACCTCTATTCTGTAGGTACTTAAGAAAACGTGCCTGATAAATAGCCATGATGGGACCTAATCCCATTGAAACGGTAGAGAATTGCCAGAAGTCTGGCATCAAGTAGGGATGTGGGTAGGAGGAAACACCTTTACCAGCAGCTTCTACCCTGAAGTTATCGAGTTGCTCGTCAGAAAGGCGGTCTTCTAAATAAGCGCGCGCGTATGTCCCTGGCGCAGTATGCCCTTGAATGAACAGCATATCGCCACCACTTGGGTGGTTTGCCCCTTTCCAGAAATGGTTGTAGCCTACTTCGTACATAATTGCCGAAGATTGAAATGAAGCAATATGTCCACCTGGCTCTGCAGGTTTGCGGTTAGCACGAACAACCATGGCGGTTGCATTCCAACGCAAGGCACGGAGAATATTACGCTCCGTTTCCAAGTCTCCAGGATAAGCCGGTTGTTGATCAGCAGGAATTGTATTTACATAAGGCGTATTGTTCCTGGGTGGCTCAACACCCGCCTCATAGGCTGCATCTATGGCTCTGTTTAATAGATAACGTGCACGTTCTGCACCCTCACGTTCGATGACGACATCAATAGCTTCTTGCCATTCACTTGTTTCCTGGGGGTCTAAATCATGTTGTTGATCGTTACTCATATGAGTAATCTCCTAGCAGTAGAATTTTAATAGGGGTTAAATATAAAAGTGATATATGAGGTATGTAGATTTGTTTCGCTAATTTTTCACTTATTCTATAAATTTTATAAATATAGTCATCATTTAGATAAAAGTCTTAATTTTTTTCTTCCCGATGCCTGGTTATAAGGATTAGGGGACAATTTCATGCAGAGACACATTAATTCTGTTTCTAAAAGATGCTGCAACTTTTAGATTAGTGTTTGGAAAATGAAATGGTATGGAGCGGTAGTTAATGCTTGTACTTAACTTAAAATTGACTTTCTAGTATGGTTCAACTTTGTGTTTACTCTTTCTTTTAAATTGCTGTGTAGGTTATTTATAAGCACTACTTGCAAATTGTGATAGAGCAAACGGGTTCTAGCAATTCAAGTAATAGATGGTGTTACAGTAGCCGTTAATTTAGCAGAATCTCTCGTAAACTTAAGACTTGTTACAAGTAAATATGGTAATTTTAGTTATCCAGAAGCAAAGCAATTTACAGGCTTATAAAAATAAAAATACACTATATAAATAACTAATACGTTGTCGCTGAAGAATAAAGTTATGTTTATAGAGGATAAACGCCCCCCGCTTTAAAAATGACCAATAAGTAGGGGGGTGTGTACTATTCTACTTTTATTAATGAATAAATTAACCAAACAGAAATCTTTATTGGACTGTTTAGGAGTTGTATATGGCACGAAAAAGAATGGTTGTAGAAATAGGTATGGGTACTGATCTACAAGGACAGGACTACACGAAAGCAGCAGTGCGCGCACTAAAGGATGCATTGTGGCATAACTCACTAACAATTGCGCCAGCGTTTGGTTTTGAACGTGAGAAGATGATTATCGAAGTCTCTATTGGTGTGGCTAAACCAGATCGAGTGGACAAAGAAGCAGTCAAGGCTGTTTTGCCATATGGTCAAGCTTCTATTGATGTGGTTGAAGGCGGGCTAGATATTTTGAGCGACTGTAAAACCAAAACGACTGTTATAGCTAATGCGGCTGCGGTTGTGTATTTGGATTTTGTGGAGGATGTAGCATGAGTCTTCAACGCATCATTTTAGAAATGGGTACAGGCAACGATTTGTACGGTGAGGATTACACTAAAGCTGGGGTAAGAGCAGTGCAAGATGCACTTCATCATAGTTCTATTTCATTATTTCGATCGATGGGAATTGATCACGACACCATGCAGGTGGAAGTAACAATTGGCACACAAAAGCCCGAGCAAGTTAATAACTCTGTGATTGCTGCTCAAATACCTTTTGGCAACATTAAAGTTAACACGGTGCTGGGTGGTTTAAATGTGGAAGACCCAGTTCAGGAGACTGTTACAGTGATTGCAACGGCAGCGATAGCTGCACGCTTAGAAATTCCAGAGGGTAAGTATTTACCTTCCTGAAATTTTAAGACACTGGATTAAGCTACTATTTGCTTTGGGTACAGAAATATACATGACTTGTATCATATATTATTAAGCTTTAAAAAAAGTCACGATTAGAGTTAGAGAAAATAAATACATCCAAAAAAACTCTTTAGTAGTATCTTGGGTAAAATAGTATGAAGATAGCTGTTCTCACTATCGAGGTGTTTAATGAACTCAATTTATTTATCGCTTTAGGCATTTTTAATCGCATGAAAGGCGCAGGCTGGTAAGTACAAATCACCAGCCCGATAGATAAAGTCACCTCAATGAATAGTGTTACCATTTATGCACAGCAACCCTTAGAATATTCTGATGAGGCTGATGTGTTGTTTTTCGGCAGTGGTACATACATGCGCGAAATATCAAAGGATAAGTCGATTCTGGATCGAATAAACTTGAATATTGAAAAGCAGTTTTGGGCTTACAATGTTCAGGTGCTTTGTTGATGACTGAGCTCGATCCACTCAATGGTTTAACCGCGTGTACTGACCTAACCACAAGGCCGTGGGTGATCGATGACGGTGTAGAACTATTAAATCAATCGTTCGTTGCGAAAAATAATGATGCTACTGAAGTCGGTTATATGTTTTCTCAGTATTTGCCGACTAGGGTTATCGCAAAGCTAGTGGGTATTGAAACAGCTGAAGATGCGTTGTCGTGTGTATCCCCCCGTTGGTAAGCAAGATTCATTTGTGGGTAATAATATTTTGGCAATTAAAGACTTTCTAAAAGTTAGAACAGGTTTTGTATTGTTACCCACATAAGACACTAATATTTTATAAATATTAGTCGGATGATTTTTGATCTTCATAAAGTGTTTCATTTGCATTAGGAAATGTGCTTTCCTCAACAGTAACCTCAGTTTCAGTTGTCATGACTTCGTTCTCAGTTTCTGTAACCTCATTTTCAGATGGTGTGACGTCATTTTCAATCGCGGCTTCGCCTTCAACACAAACAGGTAATTCTAGTT
Organism: uncultured Gammaproteobacteria bacterium; assembly: GCA_963760355.1. Classification (GTDB taxonomy): domain Bacteria; phylum Pseudomonadota; class Gammaproteobacteria; order Thiotrichales; family Thiotrichaceae; genus Cocleimonas. Next base: position 218,146 of record CAVXCT010000041.1, read on the forward strand.
TTTCTACGTTTTCGTCAGACATTAAATCAATCTGAGCTTGTGGCACACATTCTGTGTCAGACAAATTCTTATCATTGACTTCAGTTTCTTCTGTAGCAGCTGAATCTTCCAGAGTTTGTGCCCATATCATTGTTGTAATCAGTGCGCTAAGAGCTAGTATTACTGAGCTTGTAACTACGGGTTTATTGAACATCTTTTCTCCTCATACAAAAAACTAGCCAACCAACAATCATTAAAAGAAAATTTTAAGCACTTTACAAGACTCATCATTAAACATTGAATGATGAACCTTCTTTGAATTGATTATATATTTAACTGGATTATATCAAGTTTGGTTATAAAACCATCAAGGATAAATGTCCAATATTGATGTTGTTTTATGAACAACTTGATCATAAATATGCTTATATTTTTACATATTGACCGAGTAAAGAGACAAGAACAGACAGCTGATTTTAATGGGCCTTGTTGTTTTCAATCATCACACAGTAGTTGTGGTTATTTGGTTATGTATCAAATATCAACAGTAAGTAGCTTTTTTAATACATATAGCAATGATACATATCAACTAAATTTGAACATTTTGAGAGCCAAATAGAATAAACTGTAAATATTATTAAAGAGAAAGAGCGCGACCTTTTTATGATCGAATACGATTCTCTCATTCCTTATTTACTAACTAATGCGATTGCTTTGGTATTGGTTTTTCTGGCTTTCAAGCGTCATCGCCTAACACGTCTAATTTTCATATTAATTTTTTTGTTAGCCGGTTTGTTTAATATCTATACGATTCTTACTAATCCTGAGTTTTTTAATCACTATGCTGACAAAGCTTTCCTGGATATTTATCGAAGTTTTATCAGTGGTTATTTTAGTCAACATATTCAGCAAGTGGTGGCATTGATTGGCCTGGGACAGATTATTGTAGCCGCCTTATTAAGTGCGGGTGGTCGCTTGGTACATTTGGGTGTCTTCGGTGGGATCATATTCTTTATTGCACTAATTCCATTGGGTGTTAGCGCGGCATTTCCTGCGATGTTGTTGTACATTCTTGCTTTGCTATTAATGCAGTATCGGATTGAATAATATTGAAATAAAAAAATTAAACACCTCCCCCTAAAACCCTTTGTTTGTCTGCTGAATTTTAGACTCCATCCAGCCGAGCTATTTTAAAATTTTGGCAATTATTCGTTTTAAGATTTTTCTTTCATTAATGTATTACTGGATGCTTTAAACTTCAATGAAAATTTGCTCGTCTATCATTGGATCTTCGTTAATAAAAAACTCGCTAATAGGGTCTTCATTAATAATCTTATCATCTCCAATGAATTCTTCATTGCACATAGGTAATACTAGATTCTCAATCTGTTCATCAGTCATTTTATCAACCTCGACCTGAGGTATGCATTGTGCCATCTCAGGATTTTCTTCTGTTTGTGCGGATGAAGTCGTTGTGATGATAAGTAGTGTTGCGAAATAAATATGGAATTTATTTTTGATAGATATTCTGGTCTTCTTTTTTTATTGTTTATAGATCGGATATCAAATACAAAATGTAAACAATCATACTCGCGATTTTGGTGCTTGAACAAAAATTAGCAAATAACCTTTAATATCTATGACCAGAATATAGAAAGAAAGATTAAATAATTACTAGTTTCGTTTCTTTGCTCTAATTTCTAATTATGTTTTGGTCTTTTGTTTTCAGAAATGTAATTTTAGATGAAAGTAAATGTATCAAAACCTGTACAGAACCCTTATTACCCCTTATGCGCTTCAAATCCATTTTACTAATAATTATCATTTCGAGTTTCAGCATAAATACCAATGCTGATGTTTTAAAGTGTGTAGTTGAAAATGGCAATACGCATTATTCTAATACAGAGAAAAAATCGTCGAGAAACAAAACCAAAGTTATAAAATTTGTAGAATACGAATCTTTAGTAAAAACTACTCAACATAATGATAATCAGTCAACAACCGATACAACTATTGGTGTAGATAGCTTTCCCGATGTATCCAAAGAACTCGTTAGGGGTGAAGCAGTTGGTGAGTCGGATAGTGCTGAGCTAAAAAACCATAGAATTGTTCTAGATAAACTTGACGAAATCGAATTTATTATCAAAAGAAAATCTAGAAATACGCAGCATAAAGTTGAATCTACAAAAAAAACATACAATAGCGGAATACGATCAACGCTGTGAAGATGCACCTGAAGAATTGATAGCACCGCTTAGACAGGAAGCAATTCTTGCCTGCATGAAAATGAAACACAGTATGACAAGTCGTACTAGGGATTTTTGTGAGGTTATCATTGAAGATTTCGGTGATGTCGGGATGAACTCACGAGGTTTTTATATTCTACGTATGTTCTACAATCTTCCTGAATGTCTGGAAGCCTACGAGGCGTGGGATAAAAGAAGCCGTGAAATGAGGGGATATTAGGAGGAATAGTTACCTCATATAATTATCTCGTGCAAAACTCGCTTAGAGTTTTGCTATAAGCTTTTCATCAACTTCTTTAGGGATACGATGTGGTGGAATCTCATGCCCTAATGATTTTTGATGTTTATAGATGACTATGAATTGCTCCACAGGTGGTTTACGCTCGAGAAGGTGTGTGTAATTAGTGATGCCTTTTTTCTCAGCGTAAAATATCACGGACTTTAACCATGCCATATCAAAGCCGTGTTTACTGATATTGATATTCTTATCAAAACGCACACCTTTGGTGGAGCCTGAAATGATAAATAAAGGTGAGTAGTAATATTTAGTGACACCCGCTCGAACTTTTTTTCCGCGAGCAAACTTCATTTTAATCCCTGAGACACCCGTTATATAAGCAGATGATATACGGCGATGCTCTTTACATTCCAGATCTTTTTTAGACTGGATAAGTTGGCGTTCCATATTCCATTCAGAATTTAATGCTTCGGCTTCTTTTTTTATTTTATTGAGTTCTTCTTTATTCGTGATACCACGAAAAGCAAAATATTTTTGGCGATAATCATCGCCTACTTTAACGACTACCCGAAGTCCCTTGAAGCCTGCTTTATGTTCACCGGGTTTATATTCTCTAATGGTCAAGGGCATTGTCTCTTATAGTTTAAGATCTCTATTCTATCTTTTATCAATTGTTATGGAATGCAGTATATTCGATACCTCTAATAAACTAAATTAGTAACATTGTGCAATAGCATTTACTGCAAAAGCAGATAATAAACAATTTACTAGATCAAGTAACTCTATCTGGGGAAAATTCCAAATAGAAAATCAACACAGTAATCGATTAACAATTGTAAAGAATCGATAACCATTCTTTACATTCTCTTACTTGTCTACCACCCACATTTACATTGGATGCCTGCACAATTACACCATCAGTCACACAACGGCTGTGAACTTAAAAACTAAACAAGATAAAACTTAAACTTAACAGGAAAACAATTATGAAAATCAAATCAGTATTAATCGCATCAACAATCGCTAGTGCAGTAAGTCTAGCTTCTATTTCAGCTTTTGCAGATGGTGATAAAGAAATTAACTCTAATTATGGTGACAATAAAAGTGAATCATATAAAAAGGGTGGTCATCATAAACATCACAGAGGCTTTAGAAAAGTGTTCGCACAGCTCAATTTAACCGATGCTCAAAAAACACAGCTTAAAGATCTACGTCAGCAAAAGCGTGATGGAAGTCTTACCCGAGAGAGCTTCCGAAGCGAAATGGCAGGTATTTTGACTGCTGAGCAGGCTGCTAAACTTGAGCAGATTAAGGCACAGCGTGGCGAGCGTAAACAACGTCGTGGCTTGAAACGTGAGCAAATGAAGAGTTTGAATCTATCTGCAGAGCAAAAGACTCAGATGAAAGAGGCGCGTAAAGAGCTTCGAAAAGCATTTCGTTCTCAGCGAAAAGAAGCCATCAGTGCAAAAATGAAGTCTATTCTCACGGCAGAGCAATTTGCGATATTTGAAACATTTGAACAGCGTTAAAAGGAAGTTTTAAAGTAACAAATAGGGTGACTTAGGTCGCCCTTTTTATATGTAGTTTTTCTGTAGTCGAGTATCAGCTAGAACTTGGTCTTATAAGAATTCATTTAAGGAACTTGTTTCAAAAGTGTTGGCCAATAGGCATTAGCAGCGACAATATGGGTATCTTTTTCTTTCAACCATAATTCTCGTGTACCTATACTGTAGTTTAAAAACAGTTTTTTGTTATGGATTGTCCAGGCAAAAGGATCTGTATTTGCAATCGCATTTTTACTTGTAGCGAAGGCGCAATGCCCCCCGTATTGTGGAATATAAGCTTCAGGATTTGCTAAAAAGGAATCCTTATTATTCTCGCTGGCAAAAGCCCACTTATTTCCTTGAAAATCAATGATGAATTCTTGTTTGCCTTCAACGGGTTTGCTATCTGTAAAATAAGCCACTGGATCATAACCATGGATTGCAAGGCCGTTACTAGAATCTATATTCATGCCGTTGGTGGCGTATAAAGGAGTACTTGCAATCAACATTATTATTAGAATTGTTAAGAAGTTTAGACAAAGGTTAGGTTGATATAAGCTTTTAAATTGGACCTGTGTGTTTATCATATTAATACTCCAATATCTTGATATTGAAGCTCTTTTCGTTATTAATCAAGGAGAGATAAACGAGCTTCGATGTTATTTATATACGAGTTATATACGAGACCAATGCTTAAATTAGTAACTAGGAGGAAGTTACATTTAATTGGTATCAACTAACTGCTTGCAGCAAAACTGCATTAAAACAATTTGTAATGCAGTTTTGCTACTAGGCTGAATGCCAGTAATACTTTTAGAGTCAAATATTTAGGCTAAAGCTTTGTTTAGCTCAGCAAAACTATTGGCTTGAATACTTGGTGTAATTTGAGTTCCAAGCTGTTTACCAACTTGCGTGGCTGAGAAAATACCCCGGATGAATTTGCCTTCTTCATTACTTTCTAAAACCAGCATGTGATTTCTGCGGCAATGCTCAAGCGCATAAACAATATCTGAGACGTGGGATCTCAATACCTCTTTGATCGGTATTGCTTCTAGTCTGCTGATCGGAGTCATTAAATCAGAAGCCGTAATATCGTCGCGACTTCCGCCATTATGGGTTACATAGAGCAATGGCTTCTTGCCGCTGATATCAGTTGTTGTTACTAATCCAGCTAAGTCGCCCATTGGGTCATTGACAAATAATAGTCTTACACCACATGCAATCATCTTGCTGTTAATGGCATCGATCGATGCGCTAGATTCTATGGTATAAGGTTTGACAACTTTTAAGTCAGTCATAACTGTAATCGCAGGATCGCTTTTGGAAACTAATTTATTTCCGCTTGATTCTGACGAGATTAGGCTCACTACATTAGGTAGCTGTTTTGGGTGAAGAGCTCTTTCCGTATGTTCCATTATTGTTTCCTCTCGTTGAGTGGTTATGAATAATGCTTTGTGAAATGCATATGTTAATAATTAATATATGAACTTTCAATGTACTCTTCTTTTTTTGTCCTGTATCAAAATATTATTTATATGGATAACAAATAATTTAATAAAGGTAGCTATATTGTTGAATTATAAGTAATAAGTTACATGTAGAAACTGATTAAGTATTTTTAAATGTTAAAATGAAATAGTCCTATGGTTATTTAATAACTGTATTAGAGAGACTTCGAGAGATATAAACAGGAAAACACATCAAAAGTAGGGGGGTGGCTTCTGTTTTTAAGTTAATCATTTCTTGGCAAAGAATACTTGCTAAGGCTAGTTAAGCCAGTATTGATCCATTGTGTTTTCAGGCTTTATTAGTGACTTTAAGATAAATGATATTGGTGTATAAACTAATCATTAAAAACATCAAAAAATATCGATTTTGAAGGTTGACACTGACTTGGGTTTGCCTCAGAATTGCCGGCTTGATTTTGGAGGGGTTCCCGAGCGGCCAAAGGGATCAGATTGTAAATCTGACGCGTAAGCTTCGGTGGTTCGAATCCACCCCCCTCCACCATTGGTTTTTAACTCAAAGATATTGATTTAGAATAGGTTGTGTTGGTGTCTATGGGTATTTAGAACGATGCGGGTGTCGTATAGTGGTAATACCTCAGCCTTCCAAGCTGATGCTGCGGGTTCGATTCCCGCCACCCGCTCCACTTTGAGTTCCATGAGTTACAGTTGTGTGAGCTACAATTGCGCAAGTTGATGTAGTTCATTGATGTGCTCATATAGCTCAGTTGGTAGAGCGCGTCCTTGGTAAGGACGAGGTCACCGGTTCAACTCCGGTTATGAGCTCCACTATATTGCTGTTGTTATTTAAAGTAATGATAGTAGAATATTTTTAATATTATTAGATTTTAGAGAAGGGTGATTCACCATGTCCAAAGAAAAATTTGAACGTAATAAGCCCCATGTAAACGTGGGCACAATTGGTCACGTAGACCACGGTAAAACCACGCTAACTGCTGCGCTGACAAAAGTAATGGCAGAAAAGATGGGTGGTGAAGTTAAAGCATTTGACGAAATCGATAATGCCCCAGAAGAAAAAGCGCGTGGTATCACTATCGCGACTTCTCATGTCGAGTATGAATCAGATGCGCGTCACTACGCACACGTAGACTGTCCTGGTCATGCTGACTATGTAAAGAACATGATTACTGGGGCGGCACAGATGGACGGCGCTATTCTTGTGGTGTCAGCAGCAGACGGTCCAATGCCACAAACTCGTGAGCACATCTTGTTGTCTCGTCAGGTTGGCGTACCTTATATTGTAGTTTTCCTAAACAAGGCTGACATGGTAGATGACGAAGAGCTACTTGAGCTTGTTGAAATGGAAGTGCGTGAGCTTCTGGATATGTATGAGTTCCCAGGTGATGATACGCCAATCATTACAGGTTCTGCGCTTAAAGCCCTGGAGGGTGATGAAGCTTACACAGCGAAAATAGTTGAGTTGGTTGATGCGTTAGATAACTACATCCCAGAACCAGAGCGTGCTATTGACGGTGATTACCTGATGCCAGTAGAGGACGTATTCTCTATCTCTGGTCGCGGTACAGTTGTTACTGGTCGTATCGAGCGCGGTATTGTTCACGTAGGTGATGAAATCGAAATCGTTGGTATCAAAGACACAACTACAACGACTTGTACTGGTGTAGAGATGTTCCGTAAGCTACTTGATCAAGGTCAGGCGGGCGATAACGTAGGTGTGTTGCTGCGTGGTACCAAGCGTGAAGATGTAGAGCGTGGTCAGGTTCTTTGTAAGCCAAAGTCAATTACGCCGCATACAAAGTTTGAAGCAGAAGTGTATGTTCTATCAAAAGAAGAGGGTGGTCGTCATACGCCATTCTTCGACGGTTACCGCCCGCAGTTCTACTTCAGAACAACAGACGTAACAGGTGCGTGTGACCTTCCTGATGGAACCGAAATGGTTATGCCGGGTGATAATGTCAAGATGACAGTAACCCTAATCAACCCGATAGCAATGGATGATGGTCTGCGTTTCGCAATCCGCGAGGGTGGTCGTACTGTTGGTGCCGGTGTTGTTGCTAAAATTATCGAATAATTAGAATGCGGAATAGATTGAGTAAATAGATCTTTCTGTTATACTTCCGCGTCCTTTTAGAGAACGAAGGGTAATTACAAGGTGATTATTCTTCGTTCTTTTGTTGTTTCAGAAACCTGGTTTTTGACTTTTTTATCAAGCTAGGCCAGTAGCTCCAATTGGTAGAGCACCGGTTTCCAAAACCGATTGTTGGGGGTTCGAGTCCCTCCTGGCCTGCCATTTCTGATCAAAAGGATTTTTAAGTAAGTACTCTAATATATGGATAGGCTGAGAAAAGCTGATAAATCAAACTATGGCAACTAATTCAGAAGCGCAAGGTTCGGTATTTGATACTATTAAGCTATTGCTGGCTTTGGTGTTTTTAATTGCCGGAATAGTGGGGTTCTACTATTTTGCAGAGCAGCCACTTCTCTATAAGGTTCTCGGTATTTTGGCAGCGGTAGGTGTTGCTGTTGGAATATCTGCAACAACGATAAAGGGTAAGGGGCTTTTGAGCTTTCTTGGTCTGGCTCGTTCAGAGGTTAGAAAAATGGTTTGGCCGACGCGTGCTGAAACCATGCAAACTACACTAATGGTTTTCATTATGGTGGTTATTTTGGCTATTTTCCTGTGGTTTGTTGATATGTTGTTAGGCGCAGGTGTGAAGGCCTTGTTGTCGGTGGGTAGTTAGAATGTCTAAACAATGGTTTGTTGTGCATGCATATTCTAATTATGAGATGCGCGTTAAAGAGGCATTAAAAGAGCGTATTGAGCGGTACGGTCTGCAGGATTCTTTTGGCGAGATTTTGATCCCGACAGAAGAAGTAGTAGAGATGCGTGAGGGACAGAAGAAAAAAAGTACCCGGAAGTTCTTCCCTGGTTATGTTCTGGTCGAGATGGATCTCAATGACGACAGCTGGCATTTAGTTAAAGATACGCCCCGGGTTTTGGGTTTTATTGGTGGCACTAGTGATAGGCCGGCGCCAATAACCGATAAAGAAGCAAATGCGATAATGAATCGTATGGAAGAGGGAGTGGATGCTCCTAAACCAAGAGTTTTGTTTGAGGTTGGTGAGGTGGTTCGAGTTAATGATGGGCCTTTCAATGATTTCAATGGTGTAGTTGAAGAAGTTAACTACGAGAAAAGTACTATGCGTGTTGCAGTTCAAATCTTTGGGCGCTCAACACCTGTGGAGCTTGAGTTTTTTCAGGTAGAGAAAACTTAAATTTTTAATATTTATTCGAGGAGTTTGAAGGGGTTGCTTTCAGTGGCTCGTTGAAAACGTTTGAACTCGTGGAGAGTTAGATAATGGCTAAGAAAGTTGAGAGATATCTCAAGTTGCAAGTGCCTGCTGGTCAGGCAAATCCGAGTCCACCTGTTGGCCCAGCTCTGGGTCAGGTTGGGTTAAATATCATGGAGTTCTGTAAGGCGTTTAATGCTGCTACTCAAAGTGCAGAGCAGGGAATGCCTTTGCCTGTGGTTATTACGGTTTATAACGACAAGAGTTTTACTTTTGATGTAAAAACTCCGCCAGCTTCAATATTGTTGAGAAAGGCGGCTGGTATCCAGAAGGGAAGTGCTGTTCCCAATATAAATAAGGTGGGTAAAGTGTCAAGAGCACAGCTTGAAGAAATTGCTACAGCAAAAGATCCGGATTTAACTGCTGCTGATATGGATGCGGCTGTTAGAACTATTGCGGGAAGCGCGCGTAGTATGGGTATTGAGACGGAGGGTGTTGAGTGATGGCTAAGTTAACTAAGCGCCAAAAGCTAATTAATGAAAAAGTTGATGCTGATAAGTTGTACGATGTTGTTGAGGCTTTTGGGTTACTAAAAGAACTTCCTCCTGCCAAGTTTACTGAGAGTGTTGATGTGAGTATCAATCTTGGTGTCGATGCGAAAAAATCAGATCAAGCTGTTCGTGGATCAACAGTGTTACCAAATGGTACAGGTAAAACAGTTCGTGTGGCTGTGTTTACTCAAGGTGATAATGTCGAAGCGGCAAAAGCTGCTGGAGCTGATGTTGTAGGTATGGATGATTTGGCTGAAGAGGTCAAAAAAGGCAATATGGACTTCGATGTAGTTATTGCTAGTCCAGATGCGATGAGAGTAGTGGGTCAGTTAGGTCAGGTTTTAGGCCCTCGTGGTCTTATGCCTAATCCTAAAGTTGGTACAGTTAGTGCAGATGTTGCTACTGCGGTAAAGAATGCTAAGGGTGGTCAAGTTCGTTATAGGACTGATAAGGCAGGCATTATTCAGTGTCGTATCGGAAATTTAGATTTTGATAGCAGTGCGTTATCTGAAAACTTGAATGCATTGGTGGCTGACTTAGTGAAAGCTAAGCCTAGTTCTGCTAAGGGTATTTATCTAAAGAAAATATCTGTGTCTAGTACTATGGGTGCTGGTCTAAGTGTGGATACTTCTTCGTTTAAGCATTAAGTTATAAAAGAATTTGCACGAAGTTTGTGTATGGGTTTTTTGTGTTTGGTTTGGGTTTCGGTCTAAGTCGGATACAAAAAATTATTGATGGATATACCTGGTGTATGTCGTCAAAGACCGTAGGTGTGTTAATTCCGGTTTCTAGGTTTTGATGCTTAATGTCCTGCGTAGATGGCGTAACCTGAATCAGTCGATTCGGGGCACGTCGTTTCGGACTTTTGGTTTGTGAAAATCAATTGTTTTGATTAAACGGTGGTTATGCTGCCGAATTAAAGAGGTAGATGTTGTGGCATTAACTTTTGAAGACAAAAAGAAGATTGTCTCTGAGGTTGCTGCAGTGGCTATAGAAGCTCATTCCGCGGTTGCTGCAGAGTACCACGGATTAAGTGTAGGAGAGATGACCGAATTGCGTGAAAAAGCGCGTGAAGGTGGTGTTTATCTACGCGTAGTGAAAAATAATCTGGCAAAACTTGCCTTGGCTGATACGGATTTTTCTTGTATGAGTGAAGGCTTTGTTGGGCCGTTGGTGTTGGCATTTTCGCAAGAAGATCCTGGTGCTGCGGCTCGTGTCCTGAAGGATTTCGCTAAAGAGCATGACAAGTTGGAAGTGAAAATGTTGTCTGTAGGTGGGGAATTACTCCCTGCTTCGGATATTGATCGTTTGGCTAAGTTGCCTACACGAGATCAAGCGCTGGCTATTTTGGCCGGTACTTTGAGAGCTCCTGTAGAAAAGCTTGCTCGTACGCTTAATGAAGTTCCTGGAAAACTTGTTCGTACTGTTGCTGCTGTTCGTGATTCAAAGCCTGCTTAATTAGCAATCTTTGTTCTCAGGCAATTAATTTTATTTTATTTACTAGTCGCAGTTTGCGACGATTGATTTAGGTTTAGGAGAAATACAATGGCTGTTTCTAAAGATGATATTCTAGAAGCAATATCAAACATGAGTGTAATGGAGGTCGTAGAACTGATCTCTGATATGGAAGAGAAATTTGGAGTGTCTGCTGCTGCTGCTGTCGCTGCTGCACCTGCTGCTGGTGCAGACGCTGGTGGAGATGCTGCTGAAGCTCAAACTGAGTTTGATGTTGTGATGACAAGCTTTGGTGATAACAAGATTAGTGCTATCAAAGCTGTACGTGGTATTACAGGTCTTGGTCTTAAAGAAGCAAAAGAAATGGTAGAGGGCGTTCCTGTTACTGTTAAAGAGGGCGCTTCTAAAGATGAAGCTGAAGATATTAAGAAGCAACTTGAAGAAGCTGGTGCTTCAGTAGAGTTGAAATAATTTCTTCATTGCATGAAAGGGCCTTAGTGCTCGTTCATGATACATAAGGCTGACAGTGAATAATTGCTGTCGGCCTTTTGTCGCTTAATCAACCGCAAGATATTTTCGACTTGTGGCGATCAGAGAATGGCTCTGATCAAAACGTTTTAAATTTTTTTGTTGTAGGTGCTGCTTGGCTACAATAAGTATTCGACAAAGGTGTGTTGTGGCCTTTGTTATTAGGTTACTGAACTGGTTTCAGAAGAGGAATTAAGATGGCTTTGACTTTTACTGAGAAAAAACGTATCCGTAAGGATTTTGGTAAACGCCCACAGGTATTAGATATACCTTATCTATTAGCTATTCAACTGGAGTCGTATCGTCAATATTTACAGACTGATGTTTCAGTAGAGGATCGTAAGGATGCAGGATTACATGGTGCATTTACTTCGGTTTTTCCTATAGTTAGTTACTCTGGTTTTGTCATGCTTGAGTATGTTGATTACAACTTGGCTGAGCCAGTATTTGATGTGCGTGAATGTCAACAGCGCGGCCTCACTTATGCCACATCACTTCGTGCTACATTAAGATTGGTCATTTATGATAAGGATGCACCAAAGAAAACAAAAGTTGTAAAGGATATTAAAGAACAAGATGTATATCTTGGTGAGATGCCTTTAATGACAGAGAAAGGAACTTTTGTTATCAATGGTACTGAGCGAGTTATAGTTTCCCAGCTTCATCGTTCTCCGGGTGTTTTCTTTGATCATGATAAAGGTAAAACAAATACAGCTCGTAAATTACTGCACAATGCGCGTGTAATTCCTTATCGTGGTTCTTGGCTTGATTTTGAGTTCGACCCTAAAGATTCTGTTTTCGTTCGTATTGATCGTCGTAGAAAGCTTCCTGCTACAATTTTGCTTAGAGCTCTTGGGATGGAAACCGAGGAAATTCTGGACTGTTTCTATGAAAAACTGGAGGTTACCCTTCAGAAAACTAAAATTCACTTGGCTATCGACCCTGTTAGATTGAGAGGAGAACTTGCTTCTTTTGATATTGTAGTTGGTGGAGATAAAATTGTTGAGTCTGGTCGTCGAATCACGGCTAAACATATTCGTTCTTTAGAAAAAGCTAAAGTTACCAAGCTAGAAGTGCCTGGTGAATATATGCATGGCAAGATGATCGCTCATAATATTGTTGATGAGTCCACTGGTGAGTTCATTGCTGAAGCTAATAGTGAATTAACGGAAGAGCTAATTGAGCTATTACGTGAAAATCATATTAAAAAGTTCAACGTAATTTATACCAATGAATTAGATCGTGGTCCGTTTATTTCAAATACATTGAAAGTTGATGCAACTCAGACACCACTTGAAGCAATGATTGAGATTTACCGCATGATGCGTCCGGGTGAGCCACCAACTAAAGAAGCTGCTGAGAATCTATTTCATAATTTATTCTTCTCAGAAGATCGTTATGATTTATCTGCAGTTGGTCGAATGAAATTTAATCGTCGACTTGAGTATGCGATTGAGACAGGTCCTTCGATTCTATTTGATCTAGGTTATTTGTCAAACAGAACGGATGCTGCATCAAAAGCTTTGGTTGAAGAATTTGGATCTCAGTATGAAGAGCTAAAAAGTACAGGTAAGACAGACTCCGACATCGTTAATGTCCTTAAAACCCTGATTGATATCAGAGACGGTTTCGGTGTGATTGATGATATCGATCATTTGGGTAATAGACGTATCCGAAGTGTTGGTGAAATGGCTGAAAATGCTTTCCGTATTGGTTTGGTTAGAGTTGAGAGGGCTGTTAAAGAGCGTCTCACTGTGGCTGAAAGCGAGGGATTGATGCCTCAGGATATGGTGAACGCTAAGCCGGTTTCTGCAGCCGTAAAAGAATTTTTCGGTTCAAGTCAGTTGTCTCAATTCATGGATCAGAATAATCCATTATCCGAGATTACTCACAAGCGAAGAATTTCGGCGTTAGGTCCGGGTGGTCTTACTCGTGAGAGGGCGGGTTTTGAGGTTCGAGACGTGCACCCAACTCACTATGGTCGTGTATGTCCTATCGAGACCCCTGAGGGTCCAAATATTGGTTTGATTAACTCACTTGCTGTATTTGCAAAGACGAATGATTATGGGTTTTTGGAAACACCATATAGAAAGGTTAAAAATGGTAAAGTATTAGATGAGATTGACTATTTGTCTGCAATTGAGGAATCTCGTTTTGTGATTGCACAGGCAAATGCTGTTCTAGATAAGAACAATAAGTTTACCAATGATATTATTTCTTGTCGTTATCAAAACGAATTTGCGATGTCTGTGCCAGATGATATTCAATATATGGATGTTTCCCCTAAGCAGATTGTTTCAGTTGCGGCATCTTTAATTCCATTTTTGGAGCATGATGATGCGAACCGTGCTTTGATGGGTTCAAACATGCAACGTCAGGCTGTTCCGTGTCTGCGTGCAGAAACTCCGGTAAGTGGAACAGGTATGGAGCGTGTTGTAGCAGTTGACTCTGGTACTACTGTTGTTTCGAAGCGTGGTGGAGAAGTTATAGCTGTTGATGCTGCTCGTATAGTTATTCGAGTAAATGATGATGAGGCGCATGATGGTGGTGTCGATATTTACAGCCTTATTAAATACACACGCTCTAATCAGAATACATGTGTTAACCAAAAACCTATTGTAAAAATTGGCGATAAAGTTGCCCGAGGTGATGTTTTAGCTGATGGGTCGTCAACGGATCTTGGCGAATTAGCTTTAGGTCAAAATATTAAGATCGCATTCATGCCCTGGAATGGTTATAACTTTGAGGATTCGATTCTTGTCTCTGAGAGAGTGGTAGAAGAAGACCGCTTTACTTCTATCCATATTGAAGAGGTTACTTGTCTTGCTCGTGATACCAAATTAGGCGCAGAAGAGATCACTGCTGATATTCCAAATGTAAGTGAGCATTTGCTTTCTAAATTAGATGAGTCGGGTATCGTTCATGTCGGTGCTGAAGTAAAGCCTGGAGATATTCTGGTTGGTAAGGTTACACCAAAAGGTGAAACCCAGCTAACCCCAGAAGAAAAGCTGCTACGTGCTATTTTTGGTGAGAAAGCTTCTGATGTTAAGGATACTTCTTCACGTGTTAAATCAAGTATGTTCGGCACTGTTATCGATGTAAGAGTATTTACACGAGATGGTGTTGAGAAAGATGCTCGTGCAATCTCGCTGGAAGAAGAAGCTCTATCTAAAGTTAGAAATGACTTGCGTGATGAGTTGTTCGTTTTTGAAGAAGATATCTATGCTCGAGTAGAGAAGTTAGTGTTAAATAAAGTTGTAGATGGCGGTCCAGCTGGAATAAAAGCTGGGGGCAAAGTAACTAAAGCATACTTAACTGATCTTGATCAGAAAGAATGGTTCTCATTGCGCATGCGTAATGAAGAAGCTAATACTCAACTTGAAAAACTATCAGTCCTTTTGGATGAGCAGAAGAAACGTTATGAAGAGCGTTTACAGAAGCAGAAAGACAAAATCACTGCTGGTGATGATTTAGCTCCAGGTGTACTAAAAGTTGTTAAAGTATATGTTGCAGTTCGACGTCGTATGCAGCCAGGTGACAAGATGGCGGGTCGTCATGGTAATAAGGGTGTTGTTTCGCGAATTGTACCTGTGGAAGATATGCCTTATGACGAGTCCGGAGTTCCAGTAGATATTGCTTTGAATCCCCTTGGTGTTCCTTCTCGAATGAACGTTGGTCAGGTGCTTGAAATGCACTTGGGCTGGGCTGCCAAAGGTCTTGGTGAAAAGATTGGTCGAATGATCGATGCTAAGGCAAAAGTAGATGAGCTACGTAAATTCTTAACTGAAATTTACAGTGTTGACGGTAATCCGGATCAAGGTGATATCTCTGAAATGACGGATGATGAAGTCATAGAAATGGCTGGTAATCTACGTCGCGGTGTTCCCATGGCTACGCAGGTTTTTGATGGTGCTGCAGAGACAGAAATTAAAAACATGCTTAAATTGGCTGATTTACCTGAGTCGGGTCAAACAACTTTATATGATGGTCGAACAGGTAAAGCTTTCGAAAGAAAGATCACTGTTGGTTATATGCATATGTTGAAACTGAATCACTTGGTGGATGATAAGATGCACGCTCGTTCTACAGGACCTTATAGTCTTGTTACACAGCAGCCACTTGGAGGTAAAGCAATGTTTGGTGGTCAGCGCTTTGGTGAGATGGAGGTTTGGGCTCTTGAGGCATATGGAGCTGCTTACACCTTGCAGGAGGTACTTACAGTTAAGTCTGACGATGTTCAGGGTAGAAATAAGATGTACAAAAACATTGTTGATGGAAATCATCATATGGAAGCTGGTATGCCAGAATCCTTTAATGTGTTGATGAAAGAAATTCGATCTTTGGCTCTTAATATTGAACTTGAAAAAGATAGTTAATAGGTGACGTTATGATGAATAAAGGTATGGGAGACTTGCTGAATATTTTTAAGCAGCAAGCAGATACAGAAGAATTCGATGCAATACGTATTGGTTTAGCATCACCTGAAGTAATACGTTCATGGTCATATGGTGAAGTTAAGAAGCCGGAGACAATCAACTATCGAACATTTAAACCAGAGCGTGATGGTCTTTTCTGTGCCAAAATTTTTGGTCCAGTTAAAGATTATGAGTGTCTGTGCGGAAAATATAAACGTCTTAAGCACCGTGGTGTGGTTTGTGAAAAGTGTGGCGTTGAAGTCACTAATACAAAGGTACGTCGTGACCGTATGGGTCACATTGATTTAGCGTGTCCTGTAGCGCATATCTGGTTTTTAAAATCATTGCCTTCTAGAATTGGTTTGTTCTTGGATATGACATTGCGCGATATTGAGCGTGTGTTGTATTTTGAAGCATTTGTAGTTGTAGAGCCTGGTATGACCACTTTAGAAAGAGGTCAATTACTAAGCGATGAAGCATACCTTGAAGCTGTTGAAGAATTCGGTGATGAATTTGATGCTGGCATGGGAGCTGAAGCAGTACTTAAAATGCTTAAGACAGTTGATATCAAAGAAGCTATTGATGATTTGAATGAGCAAGCTGATGCTACCAAGTCTGAGACTAAACTTAAGCGTATCAGTAAGCGTATGAAGCTAATGGAATCATTCCTGGGTTCTGGTAATAAGCCAGACTGGATGATTATGACAATACTACCTGTATTGCCACCTGATCTACGTCCTCTTGTTCCTCTTGAGGGTGGCAGATTCGCTACATCAGATCTTAATGATCTGTACCGTCGTGTAATCAATCGTAATAACCGTCTAAGACGTTTATTGGACTTAAATGCTCCAGATATTATCGTGCGTAACGAAAAGCGCATGCTGCAAGAATCTGTTGATGCATTGCTTGATAACGGTCGTCGTGGTCGTGCAATCACTGGGTCGAATAGACGTCAGCTAAAATCTTTGGCAGATATGATCAAAGGCAAACAAGGTCGTTTCCGTCAAAACCTGTTAGGTAAGCGTGTAGATTACTCTGGTCGTTCTGTCATCGTTGTTGGTCCTTCGTTAAGATTGCATCAGTGTGGTTTACCTAAGAAAATGGCACTCGAGCTATTCAAGCCATTCATTTTCGGTAAATTACAAAGACGTGGCCTAGCCACAACTATTAAGGCTGCTAAAAAATTAGTAGAAAGAGAAACGCCAGAAGTTTGGGATATCCTGGCTGAAATTATTCGTCAACATCCTATCCTGTTGAACCGTGCTCCTACTCTTCACAGATTGGGTATTCAGGCATTTGAGCCTGTGCTGATCGAAGGTAAAGCAATTCAACTTCATCCGCTGGTTTGTTCTGCGTTCAACGCTGACTTCGATGGTGATCAGATGGCTGTTCACGTCCCACTGTCACTTGAAGCTCAAACAGAAGCTCGTGTACTTATGATGGCAACAAATAACGTGCTTTCTCCTGCGAATGGAGAGCCGATTATTGTACCTTCCCAGGATATCGTCTTGGGTCTTTACTACATGACGCGTGAAAGTATTAATGCCAAGGGCGAAGGCATGATTTTCGCTGATGCCAAAGAAGCTAAGCGTGCTTATGAGAATGACCTTATTTCTCTCCATGCAAAAGTCCAGGTTCGAATCACAGATAGTCAATATGATGAAGTTGGAGAACTTGTAGTAACAACAAAACGTGTTGAAACAACTGTTGGCCGTGCGATTTTGTCAGATGTTTTACCAAAAGGTATTCCATTCGAGCAAATCAACTGTGTGATGAAGAAAAAGAATATTTCTAATCTTATTAATGAGGGTTATAGAAGGATAGGTCTTAAAGATACTGTCATTCTGGCTGATCAATTGATGTATACAGGTTATAAGTATGCGACATTGTCTGGTGTTTCATTCTGTGCAGATGACATGATGATTCCTGATGAGAAGGCTAAAATAATTGGTCGTTCTGAAGATGATGTTAAAGAAATAGAGGATCAATACTCTTCAGGTCTTGTGACACAAGGTGAGCGCTACAACAAGGTTGTTGATATTTGGGCTCGCACCAATGAACAAGTAGCTAAGGCTATGATGGATGGTATGGGAAAAGAGGAGGTTGAAGATTCTGAAGGTAAAACGGTAACTCAAGATTCTTTTAACTCGATCTATATGATGGCCGATTCTGGAGCTCGTGGTTCTGCAGCTCAAATTCGCCAGCTGGCTGGTATGCGTGGTTTGATGGCCAAGCCAGATGGTTCAATTATCGAAACACCTATTACCTCGAACTTCCGTGAAGGTTTAAACGTACTACAGTACTTTATATCTACTCACGGTGCTCGTAAAGGTCTTGCTGATACAGCCTTAAAAACTGCTAACTCGGGTTACTTGACTAGACGTCTCGTGGATGTATCTCAGGATATGGTGGTAAGATTGGATGACTGTGGCACAGAAAATGGTTTGTCTATGAAGCCAATCATTGAGGGTGGTGATGTTGTAGAACCATTAGGTGAGCGTGTTCTAGGTCGTGTGGCCGCAGTGGATGTATTGAATCATAAAGGCGATCTTGTAATCCCCGCTAAAACATTGCTAGATGAAGAATGGGTGTCAAAGCTTGATGAGTTAGGCGTAGATGAGATTCAAGTTCGTTCAGCTATTACCTGTGCTTCTCGAAAAGGTGTTTGTGCTCAATGTTATGGTCGCGACTTAGGTCGAGGTCATTTGGTTAATATGGGTGAGGCAGTAGGTGTCATTGCTGCTCAATCTATTGGTGAGCCAGGTACTCAGTTGACTATGCGTACCTTCCATATCGGTGGTGCTGCGAGTCGTGCGGCAGCGGACAACAATATTCTGGTTAAGTCATCGGGTACTGCTCGTTTATCTAATGTTAAAACAGTGATTAATAAAGATGGATACCTGGTAACGGTTTCTCGTTCTGGTGAAATCAGTGTTGTAGATGATCAGGGTCGTGAGCGTGAGCGGTACAAGCTCCCTTATGGTGCAGTTGTTACAATCAAAGATGACGATACTGTCGAAATGGGTCAAGAAGTAGCCACATGGGATCCACACACGCATCCAATCGTAACCGAAGTTGCAGGAACGGTTGATTTCGTGGATTTTGTGGATGGTTCAACAATCAATACACATATCGATGAGATTACTGGATTGAGCTCTACTATTGTAACCGATCCTGCAGCTCGTGGTGCTGGCTCTAAAGACCTTAATCCAATGATCAGGTTATTGGACGATAAGGGTAATTCCTTGTTCTTTGAGAACTCTGAAATTCCGGTTCAATATCCGCTTGCAGGTGGTGCGGTTGTTGGTTTAACCAATGGCGTAAAGGTTGAAGTGGGTGATGTACTTGCTCGTTTAACACAAGAGTCTTCAAAGACGCGTGATATTACAGGTGGTCTTCCACGAGTTGCAGATATGTTCGAGGCAAGAAAGCCTAAGCAGCCAGCTATACTTGCAGAGATCTCTGGAACCTTTTCCTGGGGTAAAGAAACTAAAGGAAAGAAGCGTTTAGTCATTACTCCTGATAAAGGTGAGCATTATGAAGTCCTTATTCCTAAGTGGCGCAACCTAGATGTGTTTGAGGGTGAGAAAGTTGCTAAAGGTGAGATGATCGCTGATGGCGAAGCAAGTTCTCATGATATTCTGCGTTTATTAGGTCCGGTAGCACTAGCAGAGCATTTGGTGAAAGAGGTTCAGGAGGTATATCGTTTACAGGGTGTAAAAATCAACGATAAGCATGTTGAAATTATTTCACGTCAAATGATGCGTAAAGCTGTTATCACGGATTCAGGTGATACGCGTATGCTGAAAGGTGAGCAGCTTGATTACTGGCAGATCGATGAGGAGAACGAGAGGTTTGTCGCTGAAGGTAAGTTACCAGCTAAATATGATCGTGTATTGTTAGGTATTACTAAAGCTTCGCTTGTAACTGATTCATTTATTTCTGCTGCTTCGTTCCAGGAAACTACTCGAGTACTCACTGAAGCTTCTGTTAAAGGAGCGCGTGATGATCTGCGTGGTCTTAAAGAGAATGTAATTGTAGGTCGTTTAATCCCTGCAGGCACGGGTATGACGCATCATCTTGCTCGACGTAAAAAGCAAGAGGAGTTGCAACAGCAACTTTCATCATTAATGGCTGAATTGCCAGATGGTGATGCTGAAGAGCCAGTAGTTATTGAGATTGAAGAAGCTACAGAAGAGTAAGTTAAACAATTTAGAATCCTCTGAAAAGACACCCCCCTACTTTTAGCCCTTTTTATTTAGCTAAAAGTAGGGGGGTGTTCCGTTAGAGTTTTAGAGTCATTTTAAGAATAACGTTTTTAAAATAGAAACCTGTCTTGACATGTGGTCGTAGGGGTAATAGAATTCCGCGCCTTTATCGTTAAGACGATTGTTGTTTTTTCTTGTGGCTGTATTAAAGTCACAGGGTAATAAAGTTGGAGAAATAGATTTAATGTCTACTGTTAATCAGTTAGTGCGCAAACCTCGAAAGCGCAACATGGAAAAGAGCAATGTTCCAGCTTTGGAAGCTTGTCCGCAACGTCGTGGAGTATGTACAAGGGTATATACCACTACTCCTAAGAAGCCTAACTCAGCAATGCGAAAAGTCGCTCGTGTACGTTTAACGAATGGTTTCGAAGTTAGTAGTTACATTGGTGGTGAAGGCCATAATTTGCAAGAACACTCGGTTGTATTGATTCGTGGTGGTCGTGTAAAAGATTTGCCTGGTGTTCGTTACCACGTAGTTCGTGGTTCGCTTGATACTCAGGGTGTTCAAGAGCGTAGACAGGGTCGTTCTAAGTACGGTGCAAAACGTCCAAAGTCTTAGTAGTAGCTAAGCAAAAATTTTTTGCTTGCTGGCTGGTTGCCAGTGAGTTGTTGAATAATAGTAAACAAACAGAGTAGCGAGTTCTATATGCCAAGAAGAAGAGAAGTTCCAAAACGCATTATCCTTCCAGATCCAAAATTTGGTAGTCAGGTTTTGGCAAAGTTTATAAATACCATTATGAAAGATGGTAAGAAATCTATAGCTGAAAAAGTTGTTTACGTAGCTTTAGATCAGATCGCTGCTAAAAAAGGAAACGATGGGATGGAGGTGCTTGAGGCGGCTCTAGAAAATGTACGCCCTTCTGTGGAAGTTAAGTCTCGAAGAGTGGGTGGTGCAACTTATCAGGTTCCGGTTGAAGTAAGGGCTTCTCGTCAAAATGCTCTAGCTATGCGTTGGATAGTAGATGCATCACGTCGTCGTGGTGAGAAATCAATGGCGTTAAAGCTAGCTGGTGAATTAATGGATGCTGCTGAGAAGCGTGGTTCGGCGGTCAAAAAGCGTGAAGATACACATAAGATGGCAGACGCAAACAAGGCGTTTGCTCACTTCCGTTGGTAAATTGAGATATAATTTATTGTTGAATGTTCAGCAGGAAATTTTTATAAGGTAATTAAAGTGTCTCGTACAACACCTCTTGATCGATATCGCAATATAGGGATTATGGCGCATATTGATGCTGGAAAGACCACTACAACAGAAAGAATATTGTTCTACACAGGTGTGTCACACAAGATAGGTGAGGTTCATGATGGTGCTGCAACCATGGATTGGATGGAGCAAGAGCAAGAAAGAGGGATTACTATAACCTCAGCTGCTACGACCTGTTTTTGGTCTGGTATGGAAAAGCAGTTTGGTGATCACCGAATCAATATTATTGATACTCCTGGTCATGTTGATTTTACCATCGAAGTAGAGCGCTCTTTGAGGGTGCTTGATGGTGCTGTAGCGGTGTTCTGTGCTGTTGGTGGTGTTGAGCCGCAATCAGAAACAGTATGGCGGCAAGCGAATAAGTATCATGTTCCGCGTATGGTCTTTGTTAATAAGATGGATCGTATAGGGGCAAATTTTTTGCGTGTCGTGGAGCAAATTGGTGAGCGCTTGGGAGCAAATCCGGTTCCTCTGCAAATTTCCAATGGAGAGGAAGAAGGTTTTAAAGGTGTCATTGATCTCATAAAAATGAAATCAATCAGTTGGAATGATGAGGATATGGGGTTGACCTATACCTTGGAAAAAATCCCGGAAAGCCTTGTTGCTGATGCTGAAGCGTGGCGTGAGAAGCTTGTAGAAGCGGCTGCTGAAGCAAGTGAAGATTTGATGGATGCTTACCTGAATGAAGGAGATCTTACAGAAGATCAAATTCATAAAGGTTTGCGCATTCGTACGCTGGCTGGTGAGATAGTTCCAGCTATGTGTGGCTCATCTTTTAAAAATAAAGGTGTGCAGGCTATGTTGGATGCAGTAGTGCGTTATATGCCATCACCATTAGATGTACCATCTATTACAGGTATTGTTGATGATGGTTCTGAGGATGGAAAGGAAGTAGAGCGTAAGGCTTCAGATGATGAGCCATTTGCTTGTCTGGCATTTAAGATTGCTACAGATCCGTTTGTGGGAACATTAACGTTTTTCAGGGTTTATTCTGGGAAACTAAAAACCGGTGATACGGTTTTAAATCCACTGAAAGGAAAGAAAGAAAGAATTGGACGTATCTTGCAGATGCATTCTAATTCCAGAGTAGAAGTTAAAGAAGTCTATGCGGGAGATATTGCTGCTGCAGTTGGACTCAAGGATGTTACTACTGGTGATACGCTTTGTGATAAAAGCCATCCGATAACATTGGAAAGATTAGATTTTCCTGAGCCAGTAATATCGGTGGCAGTTGAGCCTAAGACAACTGTAGATCAGGAAAAAATGGTGCAGGCTTTAGCTAAGCTTGCGCAAGAAGACCCTTCATTCAGAGTTCATACTGAGGAGGAGACAGGACAAACAATAATATCTGGGATGGGTGAATTGCACCTTGATATAATTGTTGATCGTATGAAACGTGAATTTAGTGTCGATGCTAATGTAGGTAGCCCTCAGGTTTCGTATCGCGAAAAAATAAGTCATTCAGCTGATGCTGAGGGTAAGTTTATTCGTCAGTCTGGTGGTAAAGGCCATTATGGTCATGTATTAATAAAGTTGGAACCTTTGGAAGAAGGTGCCGGTTATGAATTTGTAAATGAGGTTGTTGGAGGGTCCATTCCGCAGGAATTTATACCTGCAGTAAATAGTGGTATCCAAGAACAGCTTCAAAATGGTGTGTTGGCTGGTTGCCCAGTCGTTGATATTAAAGTTACGTTATGTGATGGCTCATTTCACGATGTGGATTCGAGCGAGATGTCATTCAAAGTAGCGGGGTCAATGGCTATACGTGATGGTGTAAGTTCAGCAGGACCTAAATTGCTAGAACCAGTTATGAATGTAGAGGTTGTTGCACCAGAAGAAAATATGGGTGATGTCATGGGCGACTTAAATCGTCGTCGAGGCATTGTTCAGGGCATGGATGAGGCTCCTTCGGGTAAAATCATTCGTGCGGAAGTTCCATTGGCGGAGATGTTCGGTTATGCCACTGCATTAAGATCAGTGTCACAGGGTCGAGCTATTTACTCAATGGAGTTTGCGAAGTATGCAGAGGTTCCAAAATCAGTGGCCGATGCAATGATAATTGAAAGGTGAGTAATCATGTCCAAAGAAAAATTTGAACGTAATAAGCCCCATGTAAACGTGGGCACAATTGGTCACGTAGACCACGGTAAAACCACGCTAACTGCTGCGCTTACAAAAGTAATGGCAGAAAAGATGGGTGGTGAAGTTAAAGCATTTGACGAAATCGATAATGCCCCAGAAGAAAAAGCGCGTGGTATCACTATCGCGACTTCTCATGTCGAGTATGAATCAGATGCGCGTCACTACGCACACGTAGACTGTCCTGGTCATGCTGACTATGTAAAGAACATGATTACTGGGGCGGCACAGATGGACGGCGCTATTCTTGTGGTGTCAGCAGCAGACGGTCCAATGCCACAAACTCGTGAGCACATCTTGTTGTCTCGTCAGGTTGGTGTACCTTATATTGTAGTTTTCCTAAACAAGGCTGACATGGTAGATGACGAAGAGCTACTTGAGCTTGTTGAAATGGAAGTGCGTGAGCTTCTGGATATGTATGAGTTCCCAGGTGATGATACGCCAATCATTACAGGTTCTGCGCTTAAAGCCCTGGAGGGTGATGAAGCTTACACAGCGAAAATAGTTGAGTTGGTTGATGCGTTAGATAACTACATCCCAGAACCAGAGCGTGCTATTGACGGTGATTACCTGATGCCAGTAGAGGACGTATTCTCTATCTCTGGTCGCGGTACAGTTGTAACTGGTCGTATCGAGCGCGGTATTGTTCACGTAGGTGATGAAATCGAAATCGTTGGTATCAAAGACACAACTACAACGACTTGTACTGGTGTAGAGATGTTCCGTAAGCTACTTGATCAAGGTCAGGCGGGCGATAACGTAGGTGTGTTGCTGCGTGGTACCAAGCGTGAAGATGTAGAGCGTGGTCAGGTTCTTTGTAAGCCAAAGTCAATTACGCCGCATACAAAGTTTGAAGCAGAAGTGTATGTTCTATCAAAAGAAGAGGGTGGTCGTCATACGCCATTCTTCGACGGTTACCGCCCGCAGTTCTACTTCAGAACAACAGACGTAACAGGTGCGTGTGACCTTCCTGATGGAACTGAAATGGTTATGCCGGGTGATAATGTCAAGATGACAGTAACCCTAATCAACCCGATAGCAATGGATGATGGTCTGCGTTTCGCAATCCGCGAGGGTGGTCGTACTGTTGGTGCCGGTGTTGTTGCTAAAATTATCGAATAATACTTAATTGAGTATATAATTATGTCAGGTCAAAAAATCCGAATCCGTCTTAAATCGTTTGATCATAAGTTAATTGATCGTTCTGCTGGAGAAATAGTAGAAACTGCTAAGCGAACTGGTGCTCGAGTAAAGGGTCCTATTCCATTGCCTACAAGAAAAGAGAGATTTACTATTCTTGTTTCCCCTCATGTAAATAAGGACGCTAGAGATCAATATGAAATTAGAACGCATAAGCGTCTAATGGATATAGTAGAGCCAACTGATCGTACGGTTGATGCTCTGATGAAGCTAGATCTTGCTACTGGTGTGGATGTGCAGATCAAACTTTTGTAGTGCATTAGAGGGTTAATCTCTAGGTTGTTTTGCTGCTTTTTTTTACGGTTAGAAAAATATAATTAAAAGATAGTTTTTAGAGTTCCCTATCCCAGATTTATCTGGCATAATGCGCGGCTTTCTTCGGCTCGATACTTTTGGTGTCGGGCCGATTTTTTCCAAAAAAATACTATCTGATATTGGTTATATGCAATTATCAGATTTAAGTTTTAATGAGGTGGCCAAATGGCAATCAGTCTACTGGGTTCTAAAGTAGGAATGACCCGGATATACAATGAAGATGGTAGTGCAACACCAGTAACGGTTTTGCAAATGACACCAAACCGAATTTCTCAACTAAAAACAGTTGAATCTGATGGTTACAACGCTGTTCAGTTAACTGCTGGTGTTAAGAAAGCCTCTAAGGTAAATAAGCCTGGTTCTGGTCATTTCGCTAAGGCGTCCATGGAGTCTGGTCTTCTAACTCGTGAGTCACGTGTTGATTCTGTTGAAGGTTATGAGATTGGTTCTGAGTTGACATTGGAATTGTTTGAAGAAGGTCAAAAGGTTGATGTTACTGGAACAACGATTGGTAAAGGCTTTGCTGGTGTTTTGAAAAGATATAACTTTGCTGGTAAAGATGCAACTCATGGTAACTCTATAAACCATAGAACTCCTGGTTCTATCGGTCAGAACCAAACTCCTGGTCGTGTTTTTAAGGGCAAAAAGATGTCTGGTCATATGGGTGCGGTCAGACAAACAACTCAAAACCTTACTGTTGTAAGTATTGATTTGGAAAGTAATTTGATGTTGGTTAAAGGTGCTGTGCCCGGTTCTCGTGGTGGTAACGTACTTGTGAAACCAGCTGTTAAGGTTTGATTCTTATGAAATTAAAGAGCGTGGAAGGCAAAGCAGTTGAGTTAAATGATGCTGTGTTTGCAAGTGAATATAATGAGACCTTGGTTCATCAGGCTGTTGTTGCATATATGAGTGCGGGGCGTGCTGGTACAAAAGCGCAGAAAACAAGAACTGATGTCAATGGTGGTGGTGCAAAGCCGTGGAGGCAGAAAGGAACTGGTCGCGCAAGAGCAGGTACTTCTAGAGGTCCAATCTGGCGTAAAGGTGGTGTTACTTTTGCAGCAAGACCAAGAGATTATTCAAAAAAGCTTAATAAGAAAATGTATAGAGCAGCAATGCGTTCTATCTTTTCCGAACTGGTGCGCTCAGAGTCGTTAATCATTGTCGATGATTTTTCAATAATAAAGCCTAAGACCAAAAATATGGTTGAAGCCTTGGCTGGTTGGAAAGTCAGTGCTGATTCATTGTTGGTTGGTATTGATAAAGAAGAAAATGTAAATCTTTCTTCTCGTAATATTCCTAATTGTGAATATGTCGATCTTGCTGCGCTTAATCCAGTAAGTTTGGTTTCTCACGATAATGTGATTATGACGTCTTCGGCTGTGTCAAAAGTTCAGGAGTGGTTGTCATGATTAGCAAAGTAGAACAAAAATTATATCAAGTACTTTATGGTCCTCATGTGACTGAGAAAGCTGTTTCTGGGAATGAGTCGAATACGCATGTATTTAAAGTTGCAACTGCGGCAACTAAAGGCGAAATCAAGAACGCTGTGGAGACTCTTTTTGAGGTTAAAGTTGCAGATGTTCGTGCTGTGAATGTTAAAGGTAAGAGCAAGAATTTCGGTAAAAAGAAAGGCTCTAGAAAAAATTGGAAAAAGGCCTATGTCAGATTGGCAGAGGGTTCTACTCTTAAACTTGAGGCTGAGGGCTAAGGTATGGCTATTTTAAAAATGAAACCAACCTCACCTGGTCGTCGTCATCAGGTAAAAGTTGTAAATAATGTATTGCATAAAGGGGCTCCTTGTAAGTCTCTTCTTGAGAAGAAAAGCAAGTCAGGTGGCCGCAATAATAACGGGCGAATCACTACGCGTCATATAGGTGGTGGGCATAAACAACATTATAGAGTTATTGACTTTAAGCGAAATAAAGATGCAATTTCTGCTGAAGTAGAAACTATTGAGTATGATCCTAATAGAACGGCTAATATTGCCCTTCTGAAATATGCAGATGGTGAAAGAAAGTACATCATTGCACCTAAGGGTTTAAGAGCAGGTAATTCTGTAACGTCTGGAGCCGAGTCTAGTATCTCTATAGGAAATACTTTGGAATTAAAAGATATTCCTGTGGGTGCAGTAATTCATTGTATTGAATTAAGGCCTGGGAAAGGGGCGCAAATAGCCCGTAGTGCTGGAACATCTGCACAGTTGGTTGCTCGTGAGGGTAGATATTCAACTTTACGATTGCGTTCTGGTGAGATGAGAAAAGTTTTATCAGTTTGTCGCGCAACAATTGGCGAGGTTAGTAACTCTGAGCATAGTCTAGTTAAACTTGGTAAAGCTGGTGCTAGTCGTCATCGCGGAGTACGTCCTACGGTTCGTGGTGTTGTTATGAATCCGGTAGATCATCCACATGGTGGTGGTGAGGGTAAGACCTCTGGTGGTAGACATCCCGTTTCACCTTGGGGCACACCTACAAAAGGATTTAAAACACGTAAAAATAAGCGTACAGATAATCTTATCGTACGTCGTAGAAATAAGAGGTAATTGAAGTGCCACGTTCATTAAAAAAAGGCCCGTTTATTGATCATCATTTGATGACAAAAGTTTTGAAAGCTGTTGATGCTGGTGATCGTAAGCCAATTAAAACATGGTCTAGGCGTTCAATGATAGTTCCGGATATGGTTGGATTGACTATCGCTATACATAATGGTCGACAACATGTACCAGTATTGGTTAATGAGCATATGGTTGGGCATAAATTAGGTGAGTTTTCGCCAACAAGAATGTTCCGTGGTCATGTTGCTGATAAATCGTCAAGATAATAGGCGTTAGGATTTTATAATGGAAGTTAAAGCAAAATTGAAGTTCGCACGAATCTCTCCTCAAAAGGCAAGATTGGTGGCTGATCAAGTACGCGGAATGCCTGTAGAGAATGCTCTTGAGGTTTTGTCTTTCAGTCAAAAGAAAGCAGCTGCAATGGTAAAGAAAATTCTTGATTCGGCTATAGCTAACGCAGAGCATAATGAAGGTGCGGATATTGACGATCTGACGATTACTCAAGTAATGGTAGATCAAGCTCCTACAATGAAACGTATACGTCCTCGTGCAAAAGGTCGTGCAAATAGAATACTGAAGCGAACAAGTCACATTACATTGTTTGTTGGTGATGGTGAGGTTAAATAATGGGACAGAAAATACATCCAATTGGGTTTCGTCTTGGTATCGCTGCAGATTGGCGTTCAAAGTGGTATGCAGAAGGAAAAGAGTATGCAGAGTTTTTGCATAAAGATCTTGAGGTAAGAGCTTCTATTGAAAAAAACCTAAAGCATGCATCAGTCAGCCGAATTCAGATTGAACGACCAGCTAAATCAGCTTTCGTTACTATTCATACTGCCAGACCTGGCGTTGTTATTGGTAAGAAGGGTGAGGATATCGAGCGTCTTAGAACTGATACAGCAAAAATGATGGGTCTGCATCCTAATAATGTAAAAGTTAATATCGAAGAAATTCGTAAGCCAGAACTAGATGCAAAATTAGTTGCAGAAAGTATTGCTAATCAGCTGGAAAGACGTATTATGTTCCGCCGCGCCATGAAGAGAGCAGTTGGTAATGCGATGCGTCTTGGCGCGCTTGGTATTAAGATTAGTTGTGGTGGTCGTTTGAACGGCGCAGATATTGCTAGAACAGAGTGGTATCGAGAAGGTCGAGTTCCTTTGCATACAATGCGTGCTGATATCGACTATTCAACTGCTAAAGCAAATACAACATATGGTGTTATTGGTATTAAGGTCTGGATCTATAAAGGTGATGTGTTCGATCTAGAGCAAAAGCAATCAAATTCTGCTGCCCCTGCTGGCAAAAAGAAGAGATAGAGGTCTGAGATGTTACAGCCTAAAAGAACTAAATTTCGTAAACAGTTTAAAGGTAGAAATCGTGGTCTTGCAACTGTTGGAAGCAAGGTAAGTTTCGGAGAGTATGGTCTTAAAGCGGTTGGGCGTGGTCGTTTGACAGCTAGACAGATAGAAGCTGCTCGTCGTGCCATGACTCGCCACATTAAGCGTGGTGGTAAAATTTGGATACGCGTATTTCCAGATAAGCCTATTACAAGTAAGCCATTAGAAGTTCGAATGGGTAAAGGTAAGGGTAATGTAGAGTACTGGGTATGTCTTATTCAGCCAGGCAGAGTGCTTTATGAAATGGAAGGTGTGTCTGAGGAGTTGGCAAGAGAGGCATTTGCTTTGGCTGCAGCGAAATTACCTATAAAGACAGTATTTGTCACTAGGACGGTGATGTGATGAAAGCGAATGAAATTCGAAAGAAAAATACAGAAGAACTTTCTACGGAACTTTTAGAAAGTCTTAAAGAGCAATTTGTTTTAAGAATGCAAAGAGCAAGTGGTCAACTTAATCGTCCTTCGGAGATGAAAAAAGTACGCAGAAAAATTGCTAGAATTAAAACAATTATGAATGAGATGCAGTCAACAGGTGCAGGTGAGTAGTATGTCGGAAACAGCTAAAGTTGAGCATAGCGTAACTGGTAAAGTCGTTAGCAATAAGATGGACAAAAGTATTGTCGTTATGGGTGAGAGAAAAGTTAAGCATCCTCTTTACGGTAAGTTCATTCGTAGATCAACTAAATACCATGCGCATGATGCTAATAATGAGTGCAATATTGGTGACACTGTAGAAATAAAAGAGTGTCGTCCTTTGTCTAAGACTAAATCTTGGACTTTAGTGAAAGTGCTTGAAAAAATAGCTATTTAAGCAAGCTTACATCGGTATATTACAATGATTCAAATGCAAACAAATTTAGATATCGCAGATAATAGTGGTGCAAGAAGAGTGCAGTGCATAAAAGTACTCGGTGGCTCGCATCGCAGATATGCTGGTATAGGCGATATAATTAAAGTAAGTATTAAAGAAGCTATTCCACGTGGAAAAGTAAAAAAAGGTGATGTTTACACAGCAGTAGTGGTTAGAACTGCTAAAGGTGTTAGAAGAAAGGATGGTTCTACTATTCGTTTTGATAGCAACTCTGCGGTTTTACTAAATACAAAGCTTGAGCCAATTGGTACTAGAATATTTGGGCCTGTAACACGTGAACTTCGTGATAAGAATTTCATGAAAATCATCTCTTTGGCTCCTGAAGTTTTATAAAGGTTACCTCATGAATAAGATAGTTAAAAATGACCAGATAGTTATAGTGTCAGGCAAGGATAAGGGTAGACGTGGGAGCGTAACTCAAGTTCTTGACAACGGGAAATTACTTGTACAAGGTTTAAACCTTGTAAAGAAACACCAGAAGGGAAATCCACAAGCTGGAATACCTGGTGGAATTGTTGAAAAGGAAATGCCAATTGATGCGTCTAATGTGATGTTGATTAATCCTGCCACAGATAAAGCTGATCGCGTGGGTTTTAAAATTCTTGAAGATGGAAAGAAAGTACGTTGTTTCAAATCAAATGGTGAAGTTGTTAGTTAATTGTTAGAGTTTATTAGAATTTAATTAATTGGCGAATAGAATTTAAAAGGTAATAAGATGTCTAGATTGCAGGATTTTTATCAGGAATCAGTAGTTAAAGAACTTACTGAAAAGTTTTCTTATAAAAATGTAATGGAAGTACCTAAGATCACAATGATCTCATTAAATATGGGTTTAGGTGATGCTGTTGGTGATAAGAAAATAGTCGAACATGCTGTTTCTGATATGACTAAAATTAGTGGTCAGAAACCAGTGGTAACTGTTTCTAGAAAGTCTATTGCTGGATTTAAGATTCGTGATAACTGGCCTATCGGTTGTAAAGTTAATTTACGTCGTCACCATATGTATGAGTTTTTGGATCGTTTAATAAATATTTCTATTCCACGTGTAAGAGATTTTCGTGGTATGAACCCTCGGTCTTTTGATGGTCGTGGAAACTATAGCATGGGTTTTAATGAGCAAATTATTTTCCCGGAAATAGATTATGACAAAATAGATAAGCTTCGTGGTTTGGATATTGCAATCACGACCACGGCTAAAACTGATGAGGAAGGTAAAGCATTGTTAGAAGCTTTTAATTTCCCATTTAAGAAAAAATAAATACAGGATAGTTTAAACAATGGCTAAGAAATCAATGATAGCACGCGAAGCAAAACGTACTAAGCTAGTTGCTAAATATGCTAAGAGAAGAGCTGAATTAAAAGAGATTATCCGTTCACCTACAAGTAGTTTTGAAGAGGTGATGGCAGCTACTGATTCACTTCAGAGGCTTCCGAGAAATAGTTCAAAAGTTAGGCAACGAAATCGTTGTGTAATTACTGGTAGACCACATGGTGTTTATAGCAAATTTGGTCTTTGTAGAAATAAATTAAGAGAGTCTGCTATGGAAGGTGATATTCCTGGGTTGACTAAAGCTAGTTGGTAAGGAGTACGTATCATGAGTATGAGTGATCCTATAGCGGATATGTTGACACGTATTAGAAATGGGCAACGCGCAAATAAGGTGGATGTTCAGTTTTCTGCTTCTAGTAAAAAATCAGCAATATTAGATGTATTGAAAGAAGAAGGTTACATCGTAGGTTATGAAACTGCGGAAGTAGAAGGGAAGCCGGTAACTTCGGTTTCTTTGAAATACTTCCAGGGTGAGCCTGTAATCAATACATTGAAAAGAGTTAGTCGTCCAGGACTTAGAATATTTAAAGGTAAAGAAGATTTGCCAAATGTTATGTCAGGATTAGGTGTTGCAATAGTATCTACGTCAAAAGGTGTTATGAGTGATCGTTCAGCAAGAGCTGAGGGACACGGTGGCGAAGTTCTTTGTGTAGTTGAATAAGCGGTAGCGAATTATGTCTAGAATAGCAAGTATGCCGATTGAATTGCCAGCAGGTGTTGAGGCAAACATTAACGGCCAGAGTATAAATATCAAAGGCAGTAAAGGCTTTTTTGATTACACATTAAACAATGATGTTGAAATCGTTCAAGAAGGTAGTCAGCTTTTAGTAAAGCCTAAGAACGAGAGTAATAAAAAACATTGGGCAATGGCTGGAACCATGAGGGCAATCACTTTTAATATGGTTACAGGTGTTAGCGATGGGTTCGAGAAGAAACTTGAGTTAGTCGGTGTTGGTTACAGAGCACAAGCACAGGGTAATAAATTAAACCTAACACTAGGTTTCTCACATCCGGTAGTACACGATATACCTGAGGGTGTAACGGTTGAAACGCCAAGCCAGACAGAAATTGTCTTGCGTGGGATAGACAAACAAGTTATCGGACAAACTGCAGCGGAAATTAGAGCATATCGCCCACCTGAGCCTTACAAAGGTAAGGGTGTTAAATATGCAAATGAAAGAATTATTCGTAAAGAAGCTAAGAAAACCTAAGGTAATTTTAAAATGAATAAAAGAGAAGCCAGAATTCGTCGCGGCAAACGTTCTAGAATGAAAATGCGAGAGCTAGGTGCTACACGACTTTCTATCTATAGAAGTTCTCGACATATTTATGCGCAAATTATTTCAGGTGATGATAATAAAGTAATCGCTTCTGCTTCAACTGTAGAAAAAACAATGCGTGATAGTCTTGATTACACAGGTAATGCGGATGCGGCAGCTGCAATTGGCAAGTTAGTTGCGGAACGTGCAAAAGATAAGGGTGTGGAATCTGTAGCGTTTGATCGTTCAGGTTTTAAATATCATGGTCGTGTTAAGGCGTTAGCAGAAGCTGCACGTGAAGCAGGATTACAGTTCTAAAGGTTAAGACAATGGCTAGATCAGACAATACAGAAAAGGCAACAGACGGCCTTCAAGAGAAATTGGTCCACGTTAATCGCGTAGCAAAAGTGGTTAAGGGTGGACGAGTATTCGGGTTTACAGCGTTAGCAGTAGTAGGTGATGGTAACGGTAGAATCGGCTTCGGATATGGTAAAGCTCGAGAAGTTCCAGTAGCAATACAAAAAGCTATGGAAAAAGCACGTAAGAATATAGTAAATGTAGCTCTTGTAGATGATACTCTGCAATATGAAGTCAATGCTAGGCATGGCGCTGCTCATGTTTTTATGAAGCCTGCATCTGATGGTACTGGGATTATAGCCGGTGGTGCAATGAGAGCTGTATTCGAAGTTGTTGGTGTTAAAAATGTTTTAGCTAAATGTGTAGGTTCGAGAAACCCTATCAATGTAGTACGCGCTACTATCAAAGGCTTAACTCATATGAACTCACCTGAATTAGTAGCTGCTAAGCGTGGCAAGACAGTAGAAGAGATTAGAGGTTAAAAATGGCTGCGTCTAAACAAGTAAAACTGACTATGTATCGTAGTATGAATGGTCGATTAAAATCGCACATATCTTGTGCACGTGGATTAGGAATTAGGAAAATGCACAATAGTGTCATTGTTTCTGATACTCCAGAAAATCGTGGAATGATTAATAAAATTTCTTACATGTTGCATGTAGAGGAAGTTTAAATGAAACTGAATACAATTAAACCTGCAGAAGGTAGTGTTGCAAACCGTAAACGCGTAGGTCGTGGTATCGGTAGTGGGTGGGGTAAAACTTGTGCGCGTGGACATAAGGGACAAAAATCTCGTTCGGGTGGTTTTCATAAAGTAGGTTTTGAAGGAGGTCAGATGCCTCTTCAAAGACGTTTACCTAAAGTTGGTTTTACGTCTCGTGTAGGTCGTGTTTCTGCTGAAATTCGTTTACATGAATTGGCGACTGTTGAAGCTGATGTGATTGATCTTGATTCTCTAAAAAAAGCAAACCTCATTAACAAGAGTACTCAGTACGTTAAAGTAATGCTGTCTGGTGAGCTTAATAAGCCTATAGTCTTAAAGGGTATTAAAGTTAGCAAAGGTGCTTTAAAAGCAATCGAAACAGCGGGCGGCAAGGTCGAAGACTAACAGGGGTTACTGAAGTGGCAACAAATAACGCTACAGGAATGCTTTCGGGCATTGGCAATATAGCAGAAATAAAACAAAGGCTTGCCTTTGTTTTTTTCGCTTTGATTGTATATAGAATAGGAACATTTATTCCAATTCCAGGAGTTAATCCTGCTGCGTTGCAGTCGTTCTTTGATCAAAATTCAGGAACTATATTGGGTGTTTTCAATATGTTTTCTGGAGGTGCATTAGAGCGTCTAAGTGTATTTGCTTTAGGTATTATGCCGTATATATCTGCATCGATTATTGTGCAGTTGATGACACATGTTGTACCAACATTAAAGCAACTAAAAAATGAAGGGGAGTCAGGAAAAAGAAAGATTACACAATACACTAGATATGGAACCGTAGCCTTATCGCTTTTCCAAAGTATAGGTATTTCCATGGCTTTAGGTGGTCAGGATTTAGGTGGTGGTCAAACAATTGCATTAAATCCAGGTTTAGGTTTTACAATTACAACGGTTGTTTCTCTTGTAACTGGCACGTTATTTTTAATGTGGCTTGGTGAACAAATTACTGAACGTGGTATTGGTAACGGTATTTCCTTAATAATATTTGCTGGAATTGTCGCAGGACTTCCTTCTGCAATTGGTGGAACTTTAGAATTAGCTCGTAATGGAGAGTTGTCACCTGCATTTGTAATTATAATATTGGCGCTGGCAGTTCTAGTTACGGCATTCATTGTTTTCGTTGAAAGAGGCCAAAGACGAATTACTGTAAATTATGCGAATAGGCAGCAAGGTAGAAAAATGGCAATGGGTCAATCAAGCCATTTGCCTTTAAAGTTAAATATGGCTGGAGTTATACCTCCAATTTTTGCCTCAAGTATAATTTTATTCCCGTCAAGTTTAGGGCGTTGGGTTTCTGATGCTAATGGCATGGAGTGGTTACAAAACTTTGTTACCATGCTTCAACCAGGTCAACCGTTATATGTTTTGTTTTATGCATTGGCGATAATTTTCTTCACCTTTTTCTATACTGCTTTGGTTTTTAATTCTAGAGAAACTTCAGATAACTTGAAAAAGGCGGGTGCTTTTATTCCAGGTATTAGACCTGGTAGAGAAACAGCTAAATATATAGATGGGGTAATGACTCGTCTGACAACCGTCGGAGCGATTTATATTACATTAGTATGTTTGCTCCCCGAGTTTTTGATTTTAGGTTGGAATGTGCCATTTTATTTTGGTGGTACTTCACTATTAATCATTGTGGTTGTTGTAATGGATTTTATTGCTCAAGTTCAATCACATATGATGTCTCACCAGTATGAAGGTTTGATGAAAAAAGCTAACTTTAAAGCTGGTGGGAAAAAGCCCAAGAAAACTCGTTAATAGTTTCTTGGTATAGATTTAATTAGAGGTTTAACTCATGAAGGTTCGTGCATCTGTTAAAAAAATGTGCCGTAATTGTCGTACTGTAAAACGTAAAGGTATTGTACGTGTTATATGTACTGATCCACGTCATAAACAACGTCAGGGTTAATATGTTTTTTTTATTGATTAACACTGTGAATTCGGGTATTGTTGCCCGCTTTTCCAAGCAGTCAGGAGAGTTTTGATGGCTCGTATCGCGGGTATTAATATCCCTGTAAATAAGCATACTGTAATAGCGTTAACGTCTATATACGGTATTGGTAGAACACGTGCGGCTAATATCTGTACTGAAGCTAAAGTGGCTCCAGCAACAAAAATTAGTGCACTTTCTGAAGACGAAATTGAGCGTATTAGAAAAGAAGTCGGCAAATTCACTGTTGAGGGTGATTTACGTCGAGAAGTTTCTATGAATATCAAAAGTCTTATGGATCTGGGTTGTTTTAGAGGGGTTCGTCATCGTCGTGGATTACCACTGCGTGGACAACGTACTAAAACAAATGCTAGAACACGAAAAGGCCCAAGAAAGCCAATTCGTAAGTAATCTAACTATATAGACTTGTCTGTATATAAATATTTATTTTTGTGGGTAATTAAAGATGGCAACTGCCACTAAATCACGTAAAAAAGTTAAAAAGTCGGTTAGCGATGGCATTGCACATGTACATGCCTCTTTTAATAATACGATTATTACAATAACTGACCGTCAAGGTAATGCGTTGGCCTGGGCAACAGCTGGTGGTTCTGGCTTCCGTGGCTCTCGTAAGAGTACTCCTTTTGCGGCTCAGGTAGCGGCGGAAACTGCAGGAGAAAATGCAAAGCAGTTTGGTTTAAAAAATCTTGATGTACATGTTAAAGGACCTGGTCCTGGACGTGAATCAGCAGTTCGTGCCCTTAATAATATCGGTTATAAAATTACAAATATTATTGATGTGACACCTATTCCTCATAATGGTTGTCGTCCACCTAAAAAGCGTCGAGTGTAGTCGGAGAGAAATTATGGCCAGATATATCGGACCTAAATGTAAGTTAATGCGTCGTGAAGGCACAGACCTTTATTTAAAAGGGCGTGGGCGAGCACTAGAAAACAAATGTAATCTTGAAAAAGTTCCAGGCGTTCACGGTGAGAGACGAACACGTTTGTCAGACTATGGTCTACAGTTGCGTGAAAAACAAAAAGTACGTCGTATCTACGGTGTTCTAGAAAAGCAATTCAGAAACTACTTTAAAGAAGCAGTACGTTTGAAAGGCTCGACTGGTGAAAATCTTTTACAACTTTTAGAGTCTAGATTAGACAACGTAACTTACAGAATGGGTTATGGCTCAACACGTGCAGAAGCCCGTCAATTAGTAAGTCATAAATCTATTCATGTTAATGGTAAAGCAGTAAACATACCTTCTTATCAGGTTAAAGCTGGTGATGTTGTTTCTGTTAGAGAAAAATCTAAAAAGCAAACAAGAATCCAGGATTCTGTTTCTGTGGCTGATCAAATTGGTATTCCAGAATGGCTTGAAGTTGATGTTAAAAAGCTAGAAGGTACTTACAAGGCAAACCCAGAACGTGAAGAATTACCCGCAGAGATTAACGAATCTCTAATCGTGGAACTTTACTCTAAGTAAACTTCTAAAGTTAGTCTCAGAAATATTGAGGTTTATATTTTGTCTAAAACAACAGATTTATTGAAGCCACGTAATATTCAGGTCAAAGATCTGGGTAATCATACGTCTAAAATTGTTCTTGAACCTCTCGAAAGAGGGTTTGGTCATACGTTGGGTAATGCCCTTCGCAGAATTCTTTTGTCGTCTGTTCCTGGCTGTGCTGTAACAGAAGTTAAGATCACTGGTGTTGATCACGAATACACTGCTCTTGACGGTGTTCAGGAAGATGTAGTTGATATTCTTCTTAATATGAAGAAATTAGCTTTCCGTCTGAATACTAAAGAAGAAGTTTCACTAGACTTAAGAAAGAAAGGGCCTGGTGTTATAACTGCTGGTGATATTCAATTAGATCATGATGTTGAAATTGTAGATCCTGATGCAGTAATTGCTACTCTAACTACTGATAGAGAGCTAGAGATGACGATCAAAGTCGAAAAAGGAAGAGGCTATCAGCCTGCACCTATTCGTCGTGGCCCTGATTCTCCTGAGTTACCATTAGGAACATTGGTTCTCGATGCTTCTTTCAGTCCAGTAGTGCGTGTTTCTTATGATGTCGATAGCGCTCGTGTTGAAAATAGAACAGACCTTGATAAGTTAATTATTGAGCTACAGTCTGACGGATCCATTGATGCTGAAGAAACAATTAGTGATGCAGCTACTATATTGCATGAGCAATTAGCGGTATTCTTCGATCTTACTATTATCGAGCCAGAGCCAGAAGTTGAACCAGAGCCTGAAATAGATCCAGTTCTTCTTCGTCCAGTAGATGATTTAGAATTAACTGTAAGATCAGCTAACTGTTTAAAAGCAGAGCAGGTTTACTACATCGGTGATCTTGTACAGAAGACTGAAGTAGAACTTCTTAAAACACCTAACCTAGGTAAGAAGTCTTTAACTGAAATTAAAGATATCCTTGCTTCTCATGGCTTGACGCTTGGTGCTCGTTTAGAGAACTGGCCTCCTGCTTCAATTGAGACTAAGGATGTAAGAGTTGGTTAAATCGATTAGATCTATTTACTAACTGATTAGAAATAAAAATTTAAGGTTTACAACATGCGTCATCATAAAATAGGCAGACAACTTAGCCGTAATAGTAGTCACCGTAAAGCAACTTTGCAGAGTCTATCTACTGCTCTTATTAAGCACGGAGCAATTAAAACAACTGTTGCGAAAGCTAAAGAATTACGTCGTGTAGCTGAGCCATTGGTAACACGTGCAAAAGAAGATTCAGTTCATAATCGTCGTACAGCATTCGCAAAATTACGTGACGACGAGTGTGTCGGTATCTTGTTCAATGAGTTAGGACCACGTTACAAAGAACGTCCTGGTGGATACACACGCATCATTAAGTGTGGTTACCGCGCAGGTGATAATGCTCCTATGGCTTTGATTGAGTTTGTTGATCGTCCTGAAGCTGCTGAGTAAAACACTGTTTAATAGAATAAAAAAAGCCGAGTTTATCTCGGCTTTTTTTATTCTATTTTTATGGGTAATATCTTTTCTCCCGATTTAGATATTTGTTTTATCTCATCTTCTGTTGATTCTTCATTAAACAGTTTGAATTTCATACCACACCAGGCTTCTAATTCATTCAGACAAGTTCGTAATCTTTCATTTTTAACATCTGTTAACACCTCAACGTGCTATGCGCCAGAATTCACATGTAAATAACAATAGTTGCCACCATCTAATATGCAGGTTCTTCTGATCTTTTCTTTAGTTTGGTATTGTATTTGCCATAGTTATAACTTCTTGCAGTTTGATTTTCATCATTGACTGTCATTGATTAAAAGCTACACTAAGCAGCTTCAAATAAACAAGTTTACGATAATGTCATTAGGCAAAACGAAATTAGTAACCGCTGAGGCGTCAAAGAAAAGCGCAAGAATATTTCATTATGGGAATATTCTATCCATAGCAATCCCATTCCCTCTATTTATCTTTTGGTTCGGTGCATCTATGTTCGTTTATGCCATGTATAGACATCATCCTAACTCAAGAGTGGGTTACTATACTCAAAAAGGTGCCTACTACTTCTATGCTTTAGCAGGGTTTCTGGTAGTCATTCTTACATTCGCACCCAGAGTGTTATTTGAAGATATCCGTTATGCCTTATTATTATGGGGATTATGTGCATTAGTTTTGATTCCTCTGTCTATTAAAGAGATAATGCGGATTAACCGTGAAGATTGGCAAGATATTGAATATAAGGGATGAATTAGATGGTAGAAGTACGTAACAATTGGAAAACAAAAGAAATAGAAGCATTATTCGACTTACCATTTAATGATTTGATGTTCAAATCTCATTCAATCCACAGAGAAAACTTCAACCCTAATGAAGTTCAGATAAGTACACTTTTGAGCATTAAAACAGGTGCATGTCCTGAAGATTGTTCATATTGTTCTCAAAGCGCACGTAATGACACTGGACTAGAACGCGAAAGATTATTACCCCTTTCTGAAGTAGTTGATGCAGCTACAGAAGCCAAGAATAATGGTGCTACCCGTTTTTGTATGGGTGCTGCCTGGCGTAATCCTACAGATAAAAGTCTTGATCATGTAATCGAGATGATTAACGACAGTCAAAGACATGGGGATGGAAACCTGTGTAACACTTGGCATGTTGGAAGAGCAGCAAGCTAAAAAGTTGAAAGAGGTTGGTTTGGATTACTACAACCATAACCTTGATACATCTCCTGAATTCTACGGTAGCGTCATTTCTACGCGTACTTACCAGGATCGTTTAGATACTCTGGAGCATGTACGTAATGCCGGTATCAATGTTTGTTCTGGTGGTATTTTGGGTATGGGCGAAACACGCCGCGATCGTGCCAGACTTTTACAAGAACTTGCCAATCTTCCGCAGCACCCAGAATCTGTACCGATCAACGATTTAGTGCAAGTTAAAGGTACACCATTAGATGGCATCGATAAGCTCGATCCATTTGAATTTATCCGTACTGTCGCTGTTGCTCGTATCATAATGCCTAGATCGTATGTTCGTTTATCAGCAGGTCGTACTGAAATGAATGACGAGATGCAGGCATGGTGCTTCTTCGCTGGTGCGAATTCAATGTTCTACGGAGAGAGGCTATTAACGACTGATAACCCTGAAGAAAGTCATGATCAAATGTTGTTTACGCGTTTAGATATAAACCCTGAAAAAGCTGAGCCATTGCCCGAAAAACAACTAGCCTGAGATAGTTAATTTATTTTCATTTTTAAGTTAAATTATGTTGAAAAGATTGTTGAAGTTGTAAATAAAAATCAGCATAATACGTCACTTGATTTTAAATGCCCATAAGGGAGAAGTACATTGCCAAATATTACATCAGCCAAGAAACGCGCACGTCAATCAGAAAACAGACGTCAGCACAATAAGCACATTCGTTCAGGTATGCGCACAACCGTTAAGAGCGTGTTATACGCTATTGAAGCTGGTGATAAAGACAAGGCAGTAGCTGCTTTTAAAGAAGCTGTACCTGCTATTGACTC
The DNA here is from genome assembly GCA_963760355.1 of uncultured Gammaproteobacteria bacterium. Taxonomy (GTDB): domain Bacteria; phylum Pseudomonadota; class Gammaproteobacteria; order Thiotrichales; family Thiotrichaceae; genus Cocleimonas. Next base: position 258,446 of record CAVXCT010000041.1, read on the forward strand.
TAGTGTTGGCAAAGGCATTATTCATAAGAATACTGCTGCAAGATCTAAAAGCCGTTTGAATGCAAAGCTTCAAGCTATGTAAGGTCTAAAAGCATCTAAAGAGCCAGCTTTAAAGCTGGCTTTTTTTTGCATGAAATTTATAGAAAACCCCTCTAAAGTAGGGGGGTGACTTTGAATATATTTAATTGAATCATTTGTAGTTATCTAACTCATTAAGTAAAGAATCCATAAATTATGCATACAAGAAAACTAGGTTCGTTCTCAATCTCAGCACTCGGTTTGGGCTGCATGAATTATTCTATGGGTTATGGTCCAAGACCTAGCGATGAATATTCTCATCAACTCCTGAATAAAGCACTTGATTGCGGTTATACATTCCTTGATACCGCTGCCATGTATGGCATGGGACATAGTGAAGAACAGATTGGCAAAGCACTCTCACAGCGTCGATCTGAATATACACTGGCAAGTAAATGCGGTATCTATAAGAATGCTGAGGGTCAAACAGAAACCAATGGTAGGCCAGATGTACTGTATAAAACGTGTGAAGACAGCCTAAAGCGATTAAATACCGATGTGATCGATCTATATTATTTGCATCGAATAGATCCCAATATTCCCGTAGAAGAAAGCGTAGGCGCCTTGGCACGATTAGTTGAGCAAGGAAAGTTGCAAAGTATTGGTTTATCAGAAGTAAGCTCAGATAGCCTGCGCCGGGCACATAATGAATACCCTATTGCTGCACTACAGTCAGAATATTCCTTATGGTCACGGACACCTGAAAGAAAAGTATTAGATACTTGTCGAGAGTTGGGAGTGACCTTTGTTGCATTTTCTCCTTTGGGGCGACAGTTCTTAACAGGCCAAAGTACAGATGCATCGACATTAGGTGATGATAACTTTCGTGCAACCATCGCTCGTCCACGTTTTGAGCCTGACAATTTTGCGCAGAACTCAAAATTACTTACGCCTTTTTCTGAGGTTGCAGAACAAGTCGGTTGTAGCATGGCGCAGCTATCACTAGCCTGGTTACTTGCTAAAGGGGAGGATATTATTCCGATTCCGGGAACCAGTAATATCGACCATTTGCTGGAAAATGCTAAAGCTGGAGATATTCAGTTATCACCAGAAATCGTCGAACAGCTAGATCAACTAATTAACGATGAAACTGTAATTGGAGATCGTTATACCAAAGCGCTAATGGAAAGCGTTGATTCTGAGAGAGATTAATAGAAAAACCTCCTAGAAGCAGGAGGGTGACTCAAATTAATATAAAACTACTATATCCAGCTTGTGATTATACATCGACGATTCTTTTCGGAATCTACGATGGACTTTAGTGAACTTACCGTTTTGTTGTTTAAACGGATAATTCAATTATTTGACTTGTCATTTCTGTCTACTGGTGAGCCTAGAAAGCCACCTCCCTACTTATAGGGCTTTTTTTATTTAGACTACTTAATACCTAAAGCCAATTGTTGTGTTAATTCAGCTGCTGAAATTTCTTTGCAGCCGCTGGCATTCTGCCCACTCCATAAGGGTGAGAAATCAGACGAGCCTTGAGATTCCGCTTTACTTCTTAGTGCTGTAATAGCTGTCGCAGCTAATGGGAATTCTGGTGTATGTTCACTCAAAGGACCAAGTGAAGCGATGGCGCGATTGATTATTCCTCTTGCTGGTCTGCCAGAGAATACATTGGTGATAGCCGTCAAATGGGCAGTGTCACTTTTAAGCGCAGATCGATGCAGTGCTGTGACTTTCGATTCGTTGCAGAGTAAATACGCAGTACCAATCTGTACTGCAGCAGCCCCTAAATCTAAAGCCGACGCCACACCTTGCTTATCTGCAATTCCTCCTGCCGCAATCACAGGTACATTAACCCGTTTTACAATTTGTGGAACTAGTGCGAATGTCCCCATTTGAGTGGTTAAATCTTTAGATAAAAACATGCCCCGATGACCTCCGGCTTCAAGTCCTTGAGCAACAATGCCATCTACACCATTGGCTTCTAACCATAGAGCCTCTTCAATAGTGGTGGCAGAACTGAGAATTTTTGTGCCCCAGGCTTGCACTCTTTCTAGCAGCGTTTTTTCAGGCAAGCCAAAGTGGAAGCTGATAATTGCAGGTTTATAGACTTCCAGGATATCTGCAATTAGATGGCTGAACGGTTCGCGTCCAGGGCCATTCGGAATTTTATTGGGATCAATATCATATTCATTAAAATATGGTTGGAGAGCTTTGCGCCATTGCTTTTCTGCTTCTGCATTTGGTGTCGGTGGTGTATGGCAGAAAAAATTTAGATTTATGGGTTTGTTGGTCTTGGCCTTTAAGGTTTCAAGTTCTGTTTTTAACGCGTCATGACTTAGCATTGCACAAGGCAATGAGCCTAATCCTCCGGCTACTGAAACGGCTAGCGTTAATGCACTATCTTGTACCCCAGCCATAGGAGCTTGAATGATAGGGTGTTCTGTCCCCAATAACTCATGACCGTGCATATATTCTCCTTGGTTTTCCCAGATTTATTCAAAGCCAGGAAATATTGATTAAATTTAATCATAGAATGATTTGTAAATAAAAGAACCGGAATTTATTAATTCATTGAATAAAATTGTGAGTTAGGATCTTAGTTGAAAATAATTAAAAGATAGGAATATGCTTTTCTATGTAAATTTTATCTTATACTTATTAAGATTTTAGCTGAACATAAAAATATGGATTCTTTGTTTGTATCTGATATTTATTTTATTAATTGATGTACGAAACGAACTTAAGCTTAACAATGACTTAGCAATTTTTCGAGACTGAATTAATGTTTTCTAATTTATACACAATAACAAAAGCAAGAATTAACTTTGTCGTAAAAGTGCAACGTTTTTAGGATTAATTCATGTATATATACACAGAGTTATACACAGATTTTGTGGACAAGTTAAAATAAGAAAAAGAGTAAAGTTTTCAATTGTAAAAAGTGAAGGTTTATAACTGAAAATTTACGAACCTTTTAAGCAAATAGAATATTTAAGATAAAAAAAACCAAAAAGTTCGGGGGCTTTCCGAGGCTCACCAAGAGCCAGAAAAGTACATCGACGATTCCTCATGGAATCTACGATGTACTAAACGCTAGACCTGGAATTCATTCTGTAGAGAAGCGCCACTTGAAAAAACACCATTTAGCCCCTATATAATTAATAATCACAAGGATCAATACCATGAATACTCAATCATTCCTCGATGAATTACTCAAAACTGGCAAAGATCTCGCAAGAAAAGGTCAAACTATTGCAGAAGAAAAATTACAAATTCCTGAAGAAGGAGAAGAGCGTGATGCCAGGCTGGATGGAATGAAAAAAGGCGCAATGGCCGCTGGTGTTCTGGCATTGTTACTGGGCACTGGAGCAGGCCGTAGAGTTACTGGATCAGCACTTAAAATTGGTAGCCTCGCGGCGATTGGTGGTATTGGCTACAAAGCCTACCAAAACTGGATGGCACAAAGAAACGCCACCGAGCAAGAATACCAAGACATGGCGCAAGATGCCGCTGGCCAAGGCAAGCTAGTAAACTTTGATAAACTCGATCCAGAGCAAGCTAATGAACGTAGCCAAACTTTGTTAAAGGCGATGGTAGCCGCAGCCAAAGCAGATGGACACGTGAATAGCAAAGAAGAAGCCGCTATCAAAGAGCAAATAGTAAAGCTCAAACTTGGTGATGAGGTAGAAGGCATTCTTCAATCAGAAATAGCCAGACCACTCGATGTAAAAGAAATCGCAGCACTGGCAAAAGACCAGGCGATGGCATCGGAAATTTACCTGGTTTCCGCAGTAGTTACCGATCAAGAAAACACCATGGAGCGTGAATATCTGGATACGCTGGCACGAACCATGGAATTGCCAGATGCCTTGGTGGCGCAATTGCAATCAGTTAAAGAAGAAGAATTAGCGTAAGTTATTTTTTTAGTAACAGAAATAGGTAAAATTCACACCCCCCTACTTTTGGGCACTTTTTCTAAAAAAAGTGCCCAAAAGTAGGGGGGTGATATGTTATTCGTCATGAGCCAAAAAGTCCATTGTAGATTGCTTAGTAGCTACCAGCAAACTTAAGAATCAATAAATATTTTATCTAGCTTCTCAGCTACGCGGTTCTTGGAAGCTGCAGCTTTCATGAAAATCACAATCGATTCCAGCTCACCAATTGCGGGGCGAACCTCTATATTCTGATCTCTTAGAATTTGTTTTATATCCTTGCCGCAAAAATCAATCAAAAAATCATCATCTCGCGCAATCCCAATCGCCAAACCAATCAGGTAAGGTGTTGCCGTATCGCCACTGGTAACTGCAATTTTTTTCGCGAAGCGTTGCCAGGCATTAATCCAGTGTTCTTTCTCTGATTGGCTAATGGTTCTGGTGTCAATGCGCAAGAACAGGATGATTGAACTGATGTTTTTACGCAGCGTTGTCTGCTCCATCTTCCCTAGTTTTTCGGCGGCTTTTAAGTGATGCGTTATACAGTGATCGCACTGGTAGTATTGCGCTAGCGCCAAAGCGACGCATTCTTTTTGGCGCAGATCCAGATAGGTATCCCATTGTTCTTCTCCGTCTGTGCCATTGAAAACCATCATATGCATGAGGTTCATTAAGTCAGAAACATGACGCGGGAAGATATTGTCTTGAAATATAGTGATGCTCATTTTTAGCCCTTTACAATTATTTTTTAATTCTGAAAATAATGCTACTTTATTTTATTTTCAATGAAAGTGGAAGGTACTTATTGTGAAATTTAATAATGGTTTTATTAATTCAACTCATGAGTTGATTTATATTCACAGATTACGCTTTCTTGTATCATTCTGGTGATTGCAGTACGGATTAATTCTGTTGTTTCCATTATTTATAATAAATTAAGAAAGGAGTTGTATGGAGTCTCTGGCAACATTATTTGCTTCGATTAATTACCGCGATCCAGTCTGGATTGCAGTGGCATACCTGTTTGGTTTTATTGTCTGGCAAATAGGCCTGCCTCCATTGGTAGGTTTTTTGATAGCTGGATTTACCCTCAATATGCTGGGTGCATCCGGTGGTGAATTTCTCAACGAAATGGCGGATATAGGCGTCACCTTGCTGCTCTTTACGATAGGCTTGAAATTGCATGTGCGGCAATTATTGCGTCCGGAGGTCTGGGGAGTTGCCACGGCGCATATGGTCGCTATTACACTGGGAATTACCGCCATTCTGATGTTATTGGTGGGTATGGGAATCCCGCTTTTAAAAGAATTAAATACCACCTCTGCTCTGATTCTGGGCTTTGCTTTGTCTTTTTCCAGTACTGTTTTTGCCGTCAAAGTATTTGAAGACAAGGGTGGCATGGGATCTCAATATGGTCGGATTGCCATCGGTGTGCTGATTGTTCAGGATATTGCTGCGGTTATTTTCCTGGCGGCTTCAACCGCCAAACTTCCTTCACCCTGGGCGGCAGCGATGATTGTCGCCTTGATTGTCGCAAAGCCATTGCTGATCTGGTTATTAAAACGGGCTGGCCACGGCGAATTGCTAATTCTCTATGGGCTGGTACTCGCCATGGGTGGATCAGCCTTGTTTGAACTGGTGAGTCTTAAAGGTGACCTGGGTGCGTTGTTCTTCGGTATTCTGGTGGCGCAACATCCTAAAGCGGGTGAACTTGCAAAATCTTTACTTAGCTTGAAAGATCTGTTTCTGGTCGGTTTTTTCCTGAGCATAGGCATCGCGGTAACACCCTCTACAGAAACACTGGTAATGGCTTCGGCACTGATGCTGCTGATCCCGTTAAAAATTGTGTTGTTTCATGTATTATTTGTAAAATTTCACCTGCGTACCCGTACCGCCACGTTCGCATCCCTCTCATTAGCGAACTTCAGCGAGTTTGGTCTAATTGTAACTGCAATTGCCTATAGCAATCAGTGGCTGTCACAGGAGTGGTTAGCGGTAGTCGCCATCGCTGTGGTTTTCTCCTTTATTACTGCATCCCCTTTAAATGTATATAGTAATGCTATTTGTCAACGCTTCTGTCAGCGTTTAACGAAGCTGGAACACAACGTACGATTACAGGAAGACGAATTACTTAAGCTGGGTAATGCGCGAGCCCTCGTATGTGGTATGGGTCGGGTTGGTAGCGGCACGTTTGAGCATCTGCAATCACTCTATGAAAACGGTGACATTATAGGCATTGATTTTAATGAAGATAAAGTGAACCGCTACCGTGAAAGTGAATATAAGGTCTATCAGGGGGATGCAAGTAATCCGGATTTCTGGAACCGGGTTAATCTTGCTGGTAATTCGCTAGAGATGATTATGTTATGTATCCACAATCATGAGGCCAATCTGAGTAGCGCCAAAGCCATCCGCGAATGGGGTTTTAAAGGGCATGTTGCGTCGATTACACAGTATCCCGATGAAGAACAAGAGTTGCTGGATGCGGGCGTCAATTCTACATTCAATCTATACGCAGAGCTTGGCACGGGTTTTGCGCAGGATGTTTTGCAAAAAGTTGAGTATCTGGAGATTGATGAAAAAGCCATGTCACCATCATGAAGGCTTACGGTTTTCCATCCTTATTAGCCAGAGTAATTCCAGGTGGAATTGTTTTACATATTCAATGTTCACGCTGGCATGTTTTTAATCCGCTACTTAGAATGAGGAGTTGATACTTGTCGGAGACTTGGTGATCAATGGCGTCGTTGGTATGGTGAATTGATTGCATCAACGCCCCAGCGAGGTGGCGGTTACTAAATGGAAATATTCCCTAATATCTTCACCGAGGTAACGACCTTACTATCGCTGGTTGCCTTTGTGGGTATCATTGGTTTACGCCTCAAACAGCCCCTGATTGTCGCCTTTATATTGCCTTGGGTATTTTTATAGGTCCTTCAGGGCTGAGCTGAGTCAGTGCGAATGACCAGATTGACTTGCTGAACAAGCTCGGTATTACTTTGCTATTTTTTGTTGTCGGGCTCAAGCTTGACCTGCATATCATACGCAATATGGGAGCAATAGCACTGGCAACAGGTCTCGGGCAGGTCGCATTTACCAGCATCATAGGCTATCTGATTGGACTGGCGCTGGAGCTGACCACCCATGTCAGCCTTGCATATTGCTGTGACGCTGACCTTTTCCAGCACCATCATCATTTCATTAGCCAAAGGGCTAGGCTTGCCAGTTGCTTTATTCAGTTCGGCGTCAGTTGCTGTTATTGCTGTAGTTCTTCTGATGATGTGTGGTTGCGTTAAATGGAAAACACTAGAGCAAGGCATTCACTGGGGGTATTGATCTTACTTGGCGGAGGTCTTAGCCTGGGACGTGCCCTTGCAGAGTCGGGTGCAGCAAATTGGCTCGCCGGCTTGCTCTCATCAAGTGCTGGCAATCTCACAACTTTTTCCCTTCTATTGATGGTAGTGATAATCGGTGTATTTACTACCGAATTAATATCGAATACAGCTGTAACTGCCAAGCTAGCACCGATCTTGATGGGAGTTGCCTTACAACTCGGTTTAGAAAGTGACAGTCTGGTCGTGCCAGTTGCAATTGCAACTTCTATGGCATTCATGCTGCTCGTGGCAACTCCACCAAATGCGCTTGTGCATGATAGTGGGCATGTTGCACAACGAGATATGATAAGGGCCGGATTTCGTTTGAATTTGGTAGCGATCCTGGTAATCACCCTGTTGTTTTATTTTGGACTGGCTGGCTGATACCAAAAAAAGCGAGATGTTTTTCATTGCTTGGTGAAAATTAACTAAAGTGTGATTGATAAACCCCACCAGAAAAACGAGCCAGAAGATATTTTTTCCAAACATCGAGAGCAACAGTGGTGTCATGACCAATAACAGGTAGATACTAATCCATAGGAAGAATGAGTTAAGGGATTCCTATTCCCTGCATACCCTTGAGATTGATAAGATTAAATGATGCTTATCAAGATTATGTTTCTATATTTTCTGTTTAACCGTGAAAAGCTTAGCGTATGTCAGGGTATATTGACTTAGATATACTATTATCAGGTAGAGCTATTCTGGATAAAACCAGCTACTAAAAAATTAAATGAGGTCAGAATGTCGTATTGGATTTATCATGATTCCAAATAAGCCATATCCGCAGTTATCGTCTACTTCTGGATTCTCTGCAGTTATCTATTGGCGTACCGGTTTAATACGTGCAGTTCTGTTTGCCCTGATATGGTGGATTCTTACTGACGGTGTAATGAATTCATGGCTAATCGGGATTCCTGCCGTGTTTATAGCTGCGTTGGTCAGTATTGCGTTGCTACCGCCATTTGGTTTATCACTTCGCGGGATCATTAATTTCATCCCGTATTTTGTCTGGCACTCATTACGGGGCGGCGTGGACGTTGCCTGGTGTGCCATGCATCCGCGACTTCCAATCTCGCCGACGTTGGTTGACTACAACTTTCGATTGCCTCCAGGGCCGTCCCGGGTATTCATGTCAAATACCATCAGCCTGCTACCGGGAACATTGAGTATAGAACTGGATAATAAATGCGTGCGTGTACATGTTCTCGACAAGTTCAGTGCTTTTGCCGAGGAATTAGTCGTCCTGGAGAGGCAAGTGGCCGCAGTGTTTGGACTTGAATTGCCAAAAAAATAACAGATGTGAGGTGTAATATGGAACGTTTTAAGAATATGCTTTTTGTTGCTAATTCTTAAGATAAAGATACTGAAGCGTTTCAGTGAGCTGTCTCGTTAGTTGTTAAAAATCAAGTTCAGCTGACTGTGGTGTCGATCCTGGATAAATTTAAGGGAGGAGATAGTAAGAAAATTTCAGCTATTTCCCTGTCTGAATTACACAAGTCTTTAAAGGCTGAGCAACAATCTGGACTTGAAAAACTGGTTTTTACCTTTTCATAAAAAGATCCGGGTAAGTACAAAGATACTCGAAGGAACACCTTTACTGTTACTTATTCGGGAAGTGTTGCGAAGTGAAATAGATTTGGTGATTAAGACGGTGGGGAAAGTCGATGTCATGAAAAACTTCCTGGCAGTACAGATGTGAATTTATTGTGAAAATGCACATGACCTGTGGGTTAATGAAATCATCCAGGCAAGAACAATACAAAAGAATATTGGTTGCGGTGGATTTTGACCCAGCTGAATATGATCGGGTAAAGAGGCGCTTAACCTGCAGCTACTTGAACTGTCTGTTTCGCTGGCGTTGGCCGAATCTTGCGAATTACAAATAGTTAATGCCTGGAACGCGTATGGAGAAAGTATGATCTGCCATGGGAGGGCGAAACTTGCAAAAGCTGAGGCAGTTGCTTATGTCGATGAGATAAAACTTATCACCAATATTTACTAAAAGAATCGGTAACTAATGTCGCTGAAAATATTGGCAAGGATGCAAGGGATTACCTCAAACCAGGAATACATTTGATAAAGGGTATTGTAAAAGATGTCATTCCAAAGCTGGCAAGTGAGCTATAAATAGATCTGGTAATGATAGGAACTGTTGAGAAGACTGGCATAACCGGTTTTCTCATGGGAAATACCGCTGAAACAATTCTCAACAGGATTAATTATTTGGTGCTGGCTCTTAAGCCAAGAGGTTTTGTTACACCATTCACGTTATTAAAGGAGTGAGTTCGTATGGAAAATTTGTATTTGGGAGTGGCGTTGTTCTTGCTACTAACACTGCTAGCAGGATTATGGCGCGTTTTACGTGGACCTACAGCAGCAGACCGAATGTTGGCAGCACAATTATTTGGCACGACAGCGGTAGCCTGTTTATTGCTGCTGGCACAGGCGTTTGAGCAGCCAGCGTTGCGTGATGTTGCATTGATGTTTGCACTATTGGCAGCGGTTACGGCGGTTACGTTTGTGCGCCGCGCATGGGTGGCAGAGGAAGATACTGATGTCAGTGACTGAAGTTTTTACCAGTATACTCATTCTTGTAGGTGCTTTTTTCTTTTTCGCGGGTACAGTTGGTTTGTTACGTTTCCCCGATGTTTATACACGCCTACATGCGCTTACCAAGGCCGACAATGTCGGTTTGGGTTTATTAGTGGCAGGGTTGGTATTGCAGATGGAGTCCTGGACGGCGGTGGGTAAGCTATTGCTGATCTGGTTATTGGTATTGCTTGCGGGCGCCAGTGTTGCTTATCTGATCGCTAGTGTTGCCAGGCAAAGGGGTATCAAGGTATGGAAACAATGGAAGTGATAACAATGCTATGGGTATTCGATGCCTTGCTGATACTTGCCTTGTTATGGCTTGCCTGGCGGGCATTGGCCTGTGAAGATTTGTTTAAGGGTATTGTGTTGTTCATTGCCTTTGGACTATTAATGGCGCTTGCATGGGTAAGACTCAATGCACCAGATATTGCTTTGGCAGAAGCCGCTATCGGTGCTGGCTTGACCGGGGCATTGTTGTTATCGGCACTGGCAAGGCTGAAGTCGATGGATGAAGCGGAACCGAGAACACATACATTGGATAAAGCAAGCAATGAAGCAGATACGCACCATTAACATCGACAAACTGATGTTGTTTCGTTTATTACTGTTGCTATTATTGGCTGTACTGGCAATGGGTTTAGGGTATGCGGTGTTAAGTCTGCCAACACAAGCTCCGGGCTTGAATGAAGTAGTTGCGAGAAATCTCGAAAACAGCGGCGTCAGCAATCCGGTGACGGCGGTTCTACTTAATTTCCGTGGTTACGACACCTTACTGGAAATGGGAGTCTTATTACTCGCGATCATTGCAGTATGGTCGATTGGAAAAACTCCAAAACATTCTGAATCAGCCCCGGGGGCAGTGCAGGATATGCTGACACGTTTACTGGTGCCTTTGTTTATTCTTGTTGCAGCTTATCTATTATGGGTTGGTGCAGGTTCCCCGGGCGGTGCTTTTCAGGCGGGTGCGGTGTTGGCGGCAGCCGGGGTATTACTGTTGTTATCGGGTTGGCGCCTCAACACAAAATTTACAGGGTTTCCTTTGCGCCTGGTGCTAAGTGCCGGTTTGCTGGTGTTCTCGTTGGTTGCGGTAACACTGATACTGGTAGGTGGAAAGTTACTGGAATATCCTCCGTACATTGCAAGCGGACTCATTCTCCTAATAGAAGCATTCGCTACCTTGTCTATCGGCGTGACCTTAGCGGCCTTGTTTCTTGGTGGTAGACCAGAAAAAAGGGAGAAGAAATGAGGCAGAAGCAATGATCTTTTATGCACTGACAGGAATAGGGCTATTTACGCTCGGACTTTATGCATTGATCGTCCATGCGCATCTTCTGCGCAAAATCCTTGCCATTAATGTAATGGGAAGCGGTGTGTTCCTGGTGCTGGTGGCATTAGCTGCGCGTAACCAGGGGGTGGCTCCCGATCCTGTGCCACACGCCATGGTCATCACAGGGATTGTGGTTGCGGTATCTGCTACCGCTTTAGCCTTGGCGCTGATGCTGCAAATATCCGACACAACAGGCCGAGTGACACTTCCCGAAGAACCGAAAGGGTAAGGCTATCATTTCTATGTTTATACAGAATACCCCTTGGGGGGTGGTATTGATCGTCTTGCCATTACTCGGTGCTATCGCCTGTTTCTTGTTGCCAGAAAGGGGTAAGCAGCTGGGGCGAATGATTGCACTGGGTATAGTTTCGTGTGTCACTGGTTTTGGTTTGCAGTTGTTTACGCAGGGTGAGCAACGATATGAAGTGGGTGGGTGGGGCGTCCCTCTGGGTATTGATCTTTACGCTGACGGTCTAAGTTTATTGATGCTGATGACAACTGCATTGGTGGGGCTGGCTATTAGTGTTTATGCCAGTGCTTATTTTGAACATAAAAAATCCCGGTATTTCTGGCCACTATGGATGTTTTTATGGACGGCGATGAATGCACTGTTCCTCTCTGCTGATATCTTTAATCTTTACGTTACCCTTGAGTTGCTGGGACTTTCGGCAGTTGCATTGATCGCACTGGCTGGGGGGCCAAACGCCTTGAGAGGAGCCATGCGATATTTACTGGTCAGCTTGCTGGGTTCACTGTTTTTCTTGCTGGGTGTTGCTTTTCTTTATCATAGTTTCGGCACTCTGGATATCATGCTGCTGGCAGAAAGAATGGAGGAATCACCTGCAGTTTTGGCAGCAATGGGCTTGATCATATCAGGCTTATTACTTAAGACCGCATTATTCCCATTGCATTTCTGGTTACCCCCCGCCCACGCCAGCGCCCCGGCACCTGTGAGTGCGCTGTTATCAGCGTTGGTGGTTAAGGCATCTTTTTATATTTTGTTGCGCTTGTGGTTGGAGGTTTTTCCTCAGAATATCTCCTCAATGGCTCAGTTTCTTGGAATCCTTGGTGCGGTTGCTGTACTTTGGGGTGGGATACAGGCGTTACGTCAGACGCGGCTTAAAATGCTGATAGCCTATTCAACGGTGGCGCAACTGGGGTATCTGTTTCTGGTATTTCCGCTTGGGGCGATTGTTGCCTGGAAGGGTGCGCTAATTATGTTGTTATCACATGCACTGGCAAAGGCCGCCATGTTTATGGCAGCTGGAAATATACTTCATTTTGGTGGGCATGACCGAATCGCCGATCTCGATCGGGTTGCGCAACGTCTGCCGCTGACCCTGGCTGCATTCGGCTTGGCAGGAGTCAGCATCATGGGGCTACCCCCCAGTGGCGGGTTTGCCGCCAAATGGATATTATTTGATAGCGCTATACGTTCTGGTCAGTGGTGGTGGGCGGTTATTCTAATTATTGGCGGGCTACTGGCAGGTGCTTATGTCTTTAAAGTCATTGGTCACAGTTTTACCCAGGCCAGAATAAGCCATGATGCCAAAATAGTGCCTGTAAGCATGGAGTGGGCAGCTCTTGTTCTTGCTTTATTGGCAGTTCTACTCGGTCTGTTTACGCCATGGCTATTAAGCTTGATGGAGATTGGGATGCCTTTTGACAGGGATGCTATTCCATGAGTGGAAATGTCTATTTTTTGCCTCTAATACTCGCCAGTTCCTTATTGCCCGGTCTAATAATATTTTCATTGCCTGAGACGCAGGTCAGAACCCGAATCAGCCTGAATATAGCGGGTTCATTGCTCAAACTGATACTCGTTGGTGTATTAAGTTGGGAAGTCTTTCACGGCAGTCATTTCGTAACCCGTGTTGCATTCTTGCCAGGGCTTGATCTGGTATTACGTGCCGATACCCTGTCGATGTTGTTTGTTACGCTCTCCAGTGTCCTTTGGCTGGTCACGACCATATATGCGATAGGTTATCTGGAAGACTCCCCTCACCGTAGCCGTTTTTTCGGATTCTTTAGCCTTTGCGTGACCGCAACAGTAGGGGTTGCTCTATCTGGAAACCTGATCACCTTTATCGTGTTTTATGAGTTACTGACTCTGGTAACCTACCCGTTGATTGTGCACAGGGGAACTGAAGACGCGCGTAAGGCTGGCCTTATTTATCTTATCTATACCGTTTCTGGCGGTACTATATTGCTGGCAGGCACAGTCTGGCTTTATAGCCTGACGGGTTCGCTGGATTTTACTCCGCAGGGTTTTGTTTCGGGATTACTTGATGAGCACCGTATGGCACTCATTGTCATATTTGCATTACTGATTGCCGGACTTGGGGTAAAGGCGGCATTAATTCCTTTACATGGCTGGCTACCGTTGGCGATGATTGCACCAGCACCAGTAAGTGCTTTGTTGCATGCTGTGGCAGTGGTGAAGGCGGGTGCTTTTGGTATTGTCCGTGTGGTTCATGATGTGTACGGCATAGAGTTCTCCGCACATCTGGGAGTTACTTTACCTCTCGCGATATTGGCTGCTGCAACCATCATCTATGGCTCGACAAGAGCCCTGTTTCAGGATGATTTGAAACGTCGCCTGGCGTATTCTACGATTAGCCAGATCTCCTATATTATTCTGGGTGTTGCCGTAGCGGGGCCAATCGCAACCATCGGTGGGCTGGTGCATCTGGTACACCAGGGCGTTATGAAGATTACCTTGTTTTTCTGTGCTGGTAATCTGGCCGAGACTTTGGGTATCCATAAAGTCAGCCAAATGAACGGGGTTGGGCGACGTATGCCGTTAACGATGGCAGCCTTTACCATCGGTGCCTTTGGCATGATAGGGGCACCACCTCTGGCAGGGTTCATCAGTAAATGGTATCTAGGCCTAGGTGCGTTAGAAGCGGGATATAATTGGGTGATTCTTGTGTTAATAGTTAGCAGCCTACTCAATGCCGCCTATTTCCTTCCTGTATTGTATGTAGCATGGTTCAAAGAACCTCAGGGTAATTGGCCCACCGAACGTTTTTTTGGGCGCAAGGAGACTGCCTGGGCTTTGTTGTTGCCCCCTCTATTTACCGCCTTTCTTGCAATGATGCTGGGGCTATTGGCATCTGCGCCGTTTAGTCCCTTGCAATGGGCAAGTTTAATCACCAGTCTGGAGTATTCACCCTGAATATGAATACCATATTGTTGCTGTTAGCACCTGTTTTTCCGTTGCTGTTGGCGATAGGATTGATGACTGGTCTATTGCGTCAAGTCACATTTAGGCTCGCGCCCTTGGCTGCACTCCCCGCGCTCGTCTTATCTCTGACATCAATGATAGATAGTAAACTGGAACTACCCTGGTTGTTGTTAGGGGCGCAAATGGGCCTTGATGATACCGCGCGTTATTTTATGTTTTTCACCTCTTTACTCTGGCTGGTAGCGGGTATTTATACCGTGGGATATCTTTCTCAGCACGCCGCAAGGTCGCGCTTTTTTATCTGGTTTCTGCTGGCGATGACAGGTAATTTCGGTGTGATTCTCGCCCAGGATCTGTCCCTCTTTTATACCTTTTTCGCATTAATGAGCTTTGCCTGCTATGGACTGGTTGTGCATGAACGTACTAAGGATGCGTTACGTGCAGGCAGAATCTATATCATCCTGGTGGTTGTGGGAGAGGTGTTACTATTTGCTGCCTTTGCATTTTCGGCTCACGCAGCAGACAGTATTGCATTTGATGCTGTGAGACAGGCCTTGGCGACATCAGAAATACGAGACTGGATCATTGTCCTGGCGCTGCTTGGCTTCGGCATCAAGGCAGGAGTGATCGGTTTGCATGTATGGCTGCCATTAGCGCATCCTGTTGCTCCGACCCCTGCCAGTGCGGTGTTATCAGGGGCTATGATCGCAACTGGACTGCTAGGCTGGTTACGCATTCTACCATTGGGTGAAGTAACGTTAATGGGTTGGGGAGAGATTCTCACTATTGCTGGTATGGCATCCGTTTACTATGCGGTGCTGGTTGGCTTGATGCAGAAAAAGGCAAAAACGGTTTTGGCGTATTCCAGTATTAGCAAAATGGGTATAATGACGGTGGGTATCGGTCTAGGATTGCTAGCGCCACAGAGCTGGCCTTTGCTATTAACGGCGATCCTGATTTTTGCAACACATCACGGTTTGGCCAAAGGTGCATTATTCCTTGGTGTTGGTATGGCATCTTCGCCGCCAGTATCAAAAATACAACGTCGTTTAATCATCGTGGGACTGTTGTTACCCGCCTTGTCACTGGCTGGCGCACCATTTACTAGCGGCATGTTGGCCAAACAGATGTTCAAACTACCCATGATGTCACTGACCTCAACTCTGCTAGATTATATGACGATTTTATTCACTTTAAGCGCAGTAGCAACCACATTGCTTATGGCCCGCTTTTTGTATCTGGTATGGCCAAAACACGAGTTGTTGTCTGAGAATGAGAGTCAACCTGCATCAATGTGGTGGTCATGGTTGTTTCTGCTGGCTGCTGTTGTGATGAGTCCTGTCTTTATCGTATTAATTCAACCAACATTGCACTTGTCTATGCCCATATTAGTAAATGCGTTGTTGCCAGTTGTTATCGGTGGGGTAATCGCCATAACGATCTGGCTGACAACCCGCAAACGGGATCGCGATCTATGGAGTCTGCCGCCAGGTGATATCCTGATTATTTTTGAGAGATGGATTTATCCTCTGTTCGTGTCTGTATTGTCGTTAGCTATTGCGACTGTTTCTAAAGGTGTGTCATTGCTGAGTAGCATTGGAGCTAAATTCGGTAAAGAAAAATCTGTTACGAATGCTCTTTATTTCTGTGAAAATCAACTGGGCCGTTGGGTCGTCGCACTTACCTTGTTTTTATTAGTAGGAGTTATAACGGTGGTTCTACTGCTGTAGTATCATAAATAAATAGTGATGGCTGGTAATGCTAACGGGTTAAATCATATTATATTTGTTGTAGTTTGCTGTTAGGATTGTAAGTAATGTTAAAGGTGGGGTTCATGCAGCAATTTAATAATATTCTTTTGATAGTTAAGCCTGAAGTGGAGGGAGCGGTGGCTTTGGAACGAGCTGTTTCTCTTGCGAAAAAAAATTAGATAAAAGGGTCAGTACCCTTAAACGCCATTAACAATTAAGATGCCCACAATTTTATCGACAAAAAAGCCCGACAATTTTCGGGCTTTTTTGTACCCACGATTACCACATTCATTTTTCTGCCAAACCAAAAATCAAAAACCCTCTATAAGTAGGGGGGTGACTCAAAAACAGTTCCGCGAAGCATAAATTCTATTTACGTTTTAAAAGAACTAAAACGAGCCGAACGAAGTGAGACAACAACTTTGTTGTTTAAAGTTGATCCGCAGGAAAGGCGCAGCCGCATAAATATCATTCAAAAGTAGGGGGGTGACTCAAAATCATTCCATAAAAAAACATCAAGAAAAAAATGCTTTCAAGCCTTTTATTGAAAAGACCGATAAAATTCATATCATTAAAATAATCACTCAAAGTTATCAGGATATTAGTTATGCAAACAATACGGGTAGAGAGTGCAGGTAAAGTAGAGAATGCAAATAAAGCAGATAGCGCTGATAACCTGACTGAGATGCCAACCGTTGAGACGCTGAGTGATCTCGCCAGTTTGTCAGACTATTCGTTTATGGATACGTTAAACAGTGACCCTGGTGCAGAAGCAAATGGGGCGAATTACTCGCCGCGACAAGTTTTTTCGGGGCATTATGTGCCGGTGACTCCCAAGCCAATAGAAAATCCTGAATACGTTTCGCACAGTAAACCCTTTTTTCAGGAATTGGGCTTTGCTGACAGCATGGCGCAGTCTGATGACTTCGTCAGACTATTCTGCGGGGATATCTCAAGCGTTCCTGAGCCTATGCGCAACATTGGTTGGTCTACGGGCTACGCCTTGTCTATTTATGGCAATGAATACACCCAGCAATGTCCTTTCAAAACCGGCAACGGTTATGGTGATGGTCGAGCCATATCGGTGCTTGAGGCTGTTATTAAGGGTCGGCGCTGGGAAATGCAACTCAAAGGTAGCGGAACTACGCCATATTCTCGTGGTGCAGATGGTCGCGCGGTATTGCGATCCAGTGTTCGTGAGTTTTTGGCGCAGGAGCATATGCATGCACTGGGAGTACCCACATCGCGTTCACTCAGTTTGTTCGCATCTAAAACAGAAACGGTGAAGCGACCGTGGTATTCGGGAGGATCGCGAATGCAGGATCCGGATATTCTGGTCTCCGATGCGGTGGCTATTTCAACTCGTGTTGCCCCTTCGTTTATCAGGGTGGGTCAGCTTGAACTATTCGGACGTCGTGCCCGTGAAAAAGCACATCCACAAGCGATGGCAGAGCTAGAGAACATTGTCTTGCACCTGATTGAGCGCGAGTATGCTGAGCTTATCGATCAGCAACTCAGTATGGATGAAAAAGTGGTGATGCTGGCGCGCGAGTTTCGTCATCGCCTGACTTCTTTGGTCGCAAATTGGATTCGGGTCGGTTATTGCCAAGGCAATTTCAATAGTGACAACTGCGCGGCTGGTGGCTTTACTCTTGATTATGGCCCCTATGGTTTTTGCGATGTGTTTGATCCTTATTTTCAACCATGGACAGGGGGTCGTAAGCACTATGCTTTCCTGAATCAGCCGGTGGCAGCGGAACGCAATTTCGGGAGTTTCTGTACAGCTTTGAAGCCTTTACTGACTTCCAGTGCGGATGCTAGGCAAAAACTCGACGAGATTGAAGCGGGTTTTGCCAACGAGATGCAGGCGCAAATGAATCAAATGTGGGCGGCTAAACTTGGACTTGGTACGTTTGACGAAGCCTTATTCAATGAACTCGTCTCGCTGATGATGCAAACGTCTGTGGATTACACGATTTTCTTTCGTGAATTATCAGCGGTTCCAGATGATATCGAAGCGCTTAAAAAGAGTTTCTATACAGACTCGAAAGCGCTGGATGAACGTTGGTCTGCCTGGCTTTCACAATGGAAAAAAGGGATTAGCAATGATTCGTCTTCCTCGTCTCATGAAGCGTTATCCGCGCAGATGAAACGCGTCAATCCGAAATACCTGTTGCGTGAGTGGTTCGTGGTACCCGCATACAAACAAGCAGCAGCTGGGAATTACGCGTTAATACGAGAGCTACAGGGAATCATGACACAGCCTTACGCTGAGCAAACGAAGGAAGTTGAGGAAAAATACCATAGGCTGAAACCGTTTCAGTTTTTTGAAGCTGGTGGGACGTCTCATTATAGTTGTTCGTCTTAACTTTTTTACTTCTTGGGAAGTCTCTTAGATGGGTTCTTGTAGAGGTTCTTTATGAGTTTTTTTACGTATCCAGTTCATTGTTCTGAAAACGGGAGGTTGTTGTGCGAGTTTGCGCAGAAATCTGAATTTCCCCGGAAAGTCTGCTAAACCTATACCAATTAAAATGGTTAAAATTCCCTGCCCCGGTAATACCAGCATCAATATGCCTGCAATGATTAAAAGTCCCCCGAGAATATTCTTTAATAGACGCAATGAATAATAAAGTATTGGATGCATGTTTTGGGTTTTCGAAGTATGTCTTGTTTCATCGGTAAAATAATCGCTAGGTAAGCGGGTGATTAACCACGGAATAAAAAATAAGGATAGTAAGAATAACACCAGAGAACCAATAGCCGCGGCTATCAACCAGTCCGGATTAAAGGGTAATATTTCGATTAAATTCTGCATTGATTGATCTATTTTATGGTTGTTTTAGCCTTGAGTCATTAAAAGAACTTGAGTGTTAAAGGGGCCAGTACCTTTAAGCTCATTAATAATGAGGATGCCTATAATTAGAATAATTAGGACAGCCATAATTTGTACCCGCAATTTCCACATTCATTATTTGCCTAAAAAATGAAAAACAGCCCCGCAAAGCATAAATTCCAAAATCGTTTTTAGAAAACAAAAACGAGTTGTCATTCAGCCGGAGCGCAGCGGAGACAACGTTGGAGTGAAACGACGACGACCCGTAGGGCGTGGTTTTCATTACTTTAGAGTGAAAAACCACGTAAAAGTACGGGGGTGTCTCAAAAACCCTCTATAAGTGGGGGGGGGGGGTGTCATTTTGCAACTATTTGGCAGAGTTTTTCTAATATTTAATCATAACTTCATTACGACGTATAAATGGTAAAGTCCAAGGTGGGTTATATCTTGCAAGTTCAACGTCACCTAAAGGTTTAATATTTTTGCTTTCTAACCATTTTTTTAACTCTATAGTTTTTTTCTTAACCTTCTCTTTTCCTGCAAATCCAGAAAAACGATTCACTGCATATTTGTTGCCATTCACTTGGCGAATAGTCACTGCTGGATTATTCGGTTTAGGTAAGGTTTTCAAAGTATATTGACTAGGCATAACGAAATGCATGAGCCATTTATCACCTGTTTGTTTCATATTCACGGGTGCGGTCATACTGATTTTTTCTGACTTAGGCTGAATAGTTACAGGCGCTGTCATACTAATTTTTTCGTTGTTTCCTTGGCGTGAGGTGTTGTCTCCGAATATAAACCCAGCTATTAGTTTGAATCCTTTGTTAGAGGCCTCCTTTTGAGTACCAGAAACTTCTACTTCCGCAATAATTTTAGGATCGTAAACACGTAATTCAAATGCTCCAGAGTTTTCAATTACCCTGTACTTAGGTTCTTCAATTGCCATACTCGATCCTGCGAATAATAGAAAAAATAATCCAAAAATTAAACGTATTATCATATCAACCTCTTAATCGTATAGATATCAGACAGCAGCTAGTCTAGTTTGTTCGGTTTTAAACTTATGAATAATTAGTATATCTATAATTACCTCAGTTAAGTTTAATATGCTTAACTGGGTTGTATCAAATATTAGACCACGTCACAAAAACAGTCCCGCAAAGCATAAATTCTATTTACGTTTTCAAAAAACTAAAACGAGCCGAACGAAGTGAGACAACAACTTTGTTGTTTAAAGTTGATCCGCAGGAAAGGCGAAGCCGCATAAATATCATTCAAAAGGTGGAGGGTGCCTCCAAAAGCTAATCAAAAGCCTATCCCTCTATCTGAATGGGTGCTTGAATATTAATTTTTGCTTAGATCCCTTAATATAAGGTTAATATGTCTGCAGCCATTCTATTTCGTATTCTCCATATTATTTGGGCCATTGTTGGTGTCATAGCCTGTGCTATTCTGGTTACTTCTAAGGGTGGGCATCCACCTGCGATCATTTTATTGCCTATTGCACTTGTATTCTGGGTTGTTGGGCATTTGCTGCTTTGGATTATTTCTAAATTATTTGTGCGGGGTAAGAGCTTAGAAGTACCTAGAGAAACTAATACAGAGATTAAAACAGAGACAGAGGCAAAGAAATGGCCATTGTCTTTAATTATTCTTGCGGTGTTCTTAGGTGGGGTATTTGTCTTTGGCGCCATGGCTATCATTTTGCTTATCGTGTTAGAAAATGATTGGCTAAGTGATATGCCTGGAATGTTTGCCCTTTGGTTGCCACCTTCGGTGTGTTTTATCGGTATTTTATTACAAAAGCCCTGGTCACGAATAATTGCGGGTTGGGGGTTTATTGTTGTGGCTATAATTTTCTTTTATCAAATAGTTGGAAGCGCTATGCATGGTAGAACAAACTCAATTTCTGAATGGGTTATTGTAGTGGCAATTGCACTATTCACTTTGTTTGTTGGGCAACATATTTTATGGTCCCCTAAAATAAAAGCATTTTATGAAAAACAGAATAACTAGGGAATAACTAGGGGAATAGAGAGCACATCCACGATTTGATCCTTTTATAGCGTTTTAAAGTAGCTTCTACAAATTATCAAATGATTGTAATATAAACCTTTTTTATGGTTATTGTTTTAACGTTGGTTAAAACGTTTTCCGTATAATAAGCTGTTAGATGTCTGCGACACAAAAACGTAAATTTCTACATCTTGTATCGATATTAACATATATGTTAATATCGAGAAATGGAATGGGAAATTATCTACTACAGCGAAGAGCTTCAAGAGCAGATATATAGCTTCCCACCTGGAATTCAGGCTAGGTACGTTCATCTGACAGATAGAATGTGTATCTATGGGGCTAATCTTGGTATGCCTCATACCAGAGCAATGAAAGATGGTTTGTTTGAATTAAGATTAAAATCAAAAGAAGGAATCGGTCGTGTCTTTTTCTGTACTTTAGTAAATAAACGTATTGTTATGTTGCATTCATTTATTAAGAAAACAGATAAAACACCTTCTAAAGAGTTAAAGACTGCTATTTCAAGAATGAATGAGGTAAAAAATAATGTTGACTCATAGCGAATTAAGAAAAAAAATATTAAGTAATCCTGAGGTAAAGGAAAAATTTGATTCTTTAAAAGAAGAATTTTCCCTTTTTGACGAGCTATTAAAAGCAAGAATGACTGCGGGTTTAACCCAAGCAGAAGTTGCGGAGCGGATGGGTACAAAAACGCCAGCAATTGCAAGACTAGAAGCTGGAGGAGGTAACAAAAAACATTCTCCTTCTTTATCTACTCTTCAAAAGTATGCTCAAGCAGTAGATTGTCATGTTGAAATCAAGTTGATACAAAACTAATAATCTAACAAGTTGCTGCATCGGAAAACTACTCGCTCGCGCTCGCATTTTTCCGCTGAGCAAGACGTTGTTCAATAAAACTAAACGGATACGTGAAATTTCATGGCACAAGGCAGATATTTAAAACAAATCAAGAAACTCGCGAAAAAGGGTCACAAAGGTTACCCTAGTGCTACTATTGCGTTTTATGGTCCTACAAATTCTATTGCAACAAAGTTAGTTTGTAGCATCATAGAATATGAAGGCGCTGAGCCAGAACCAATGAAGAAATGGGTTTCAGTTCAAGATTTAAGAAAATCTGAAAAAATCATTTCTGAGGTTTTGAGCTTTATCCAAACACATGACGCAAAAACTGTAGGTATGGTAGATTTAATAATTGGTTGTCCACATGAAGAAGGTATTGATTATCCTGAAGGAGAGTCATGCTCAGTCTGTAAGTTCTGGAAAGGGCGAGATAGATTTACTCATGAATTATTGCATTAACAAGATAATAATTAGGACAGCCATAAAATAATCGGCACTACCAAAGCGTTTATGAACCTAATAATGAGAATACTCATAATTTGCCCAACAAAAAAGCCCGATAATATTCGGGCTTTTTTGTACCTCGATTTCCACATTCATTTTTCTGCCAAACCAGAAAAATGTAAACCCTTCATAAGTGGGGGGGTGACTCAAAAACAGCCTATAAGTACGGGGGTGGCTTTTCTAGGCTCACCAAGAGCCAGTAATGACAAGTCAAATAAACGAATTATCCGTTTCAAAAAACGAAACGGTAAGTTCGCTAAAGTCCATCGTAGATTCCAAAGGAATCGTCGATGTACAATGATCGCGCTTGGGATGTAATCAACTACTAGAACTGTTTTTTTGGAATTCACCAAAAACAGCCTCGCAAAGCATAAATTCCAATATCGTTTTTATAAAACAAAAAAGAGTTGTCATTCAGCCGAAGCGTAGCGCAGACAACGTTGAAACGTAGTGACGACGACCCGAAGGGTGAAATGTAATCGAGTATTTTTAAATCAGATTAGCTGGATTAACTTGAAATTTGACACCCCCCCACCTTTTAGCCATTATTTATAGTTACACTTTTAGGGAAACAGGCTGTAAACCGCTTGGTTATGGGGATATAATTACGGGTGTCCTAATTATTTTTTATTAACACCGTTGTGGCGCTTCGAAAATTGTTGGGTTTCTATCTCCACTGATAAGTTAATAGTAATTCGTTTATTATTTCTGAGAAATACAAGGTGAATAATTCTATATGAGTAACCCCATTGAATTCGGGATAATATTAGTCAACCTTGCGGGTGGTTTGGCGCTGTTTCTCTATGGTATGCACAAGATGACAGAGGCGCTCAAGATTGTCGCGGGCGAACGTGTCAAAAAAATTCTTGCCAGACTAACGACGAATCGATTCAGTGCTGCATTTGCAGGTGCATCAATTACCACTATATCCAGTCTTCTTCTATCACGACTGTTTTGTTGGTAGGATTTATCACCGCTGGAATGATGACCTTTCAGCAGTCAATGAGGGATTACTCGGTGCTAATGTCGGCACTACCATCACAGCACAAATTATTGCATTTAAGGTTACCAAGGCGGCGTTATTGCTGATTGCGCTGGGCTTTTTTACTGAAGTGCTTGCGAAAAATCAGCGCTTCAAGCAGTTTGGTGTCATGTTCATGGGGCTTGGCATGCTGTTTTTTGGCATGGAGTTGATGAGCCAGGCGACAGCACCTTTACGTAGTTATGAGCCTTTCATGCAGTTGATGCAGGATATGGCCAATCCTTTGATTGGCGTATTAATCGGGGCGGTGTTTACTGCGTTAGTACAAAGCTCTTCAGCAACTACAGGTATCGTAATTGTGATGGCTAGCAGGGGCTTTTATCGCTTGAAACAGGTATTGCACTGTTATTTGGCTCAAACATCGGCACCTGTGTTACGGCGGTTATTTCAGCCATAGGGAAACCGCGTGAAGCAATGCAGGCAGCCACAGCGCATGTCTTGTTCAATGTCATGGGGGTTCTGCTTTTTGTTGCCTTTATTCCACAGTTCGCTGAACTCATTCGTGATATTTCACCATTGTCGGACAAGTTATCTGGACTAAAACAACTGGCCGCAATTACCCCGCGCCAGATTGCCAATGCACATACTGTATTTAATATCTTTAACCTTCTCTTATTTATTGGATTTACTAACACATTGGCCAAAATTGTTCTAAAAATAGTACCTTCCAAACCTGTTGAAATCGTTCCGGAAACCACGCCAAAGTATCTAGATTCAATGTATCTGGATCATCCTGCAATGGCTCTGGATCGTGTCAGGCTTGAATTGGGACGTGTGGGCGAAAAGGTTAATAATATGATCAAGGATAGTTTTTCCACCTTGATCGTAGGTACCAAGGAAAGGATAGGCTCCCTACGCGATCGAGATGAAGAAATTGATGTATTAACAGATGCGATTGCGCTTTACCTTCGAAACCTTTCTACCGAGAATTTGATAAAACCACAACCCATTTATTTACAGAGTTATCTAGGTGTTGCCGCTCCTGGAAACTATTGCGGATGTGATTGAAACAGGCTTGGTAAATGATAGTTACAAGCGATTAAGTAATCAGGTCAAAATCAGTGATGAAACCGAAGAACAGCTCAGACAAATTTACAAGGAGCTATATCAGGCCGCTCAGATTACTATTGAGGCCTTATTGGAAAATGATAGTGAAAAAGCAAAACAGGTCATTAATGCCAAACCCAAGTTTAATGGTTTGATTGAACATGCAAGATCTCATTTGTATCTACGTCTTAAAACGGAAACCCCAGAACATCTGATTGTTTACAAAATAGAGACAAGTTCAATTGAAAACTTCAGGCGAAATCCACAACCAGCTCAGGGGAATATGCAGATTAATCATTGAAAACTCGTCAGAAGATGAGCCCAAGGAAGAACAGGATTCTGATTCTACGTTAGCTAAATCAGAGATTCCTTTGCCAGCTGAGAAAGCCAAAATAAGAGAATAGTATACCTTTAATTTAACGCAGCTCTGATCATGTCTCCCGATGCAGGCTCATCAATAAAAAAATCTTAAGAAGGTAGAATCAATGGTAAAGCCAATCCCTCAATGATACGAATGTTAAATAGAACCTGTCTAGGTGTTAAGTACTTCTACCGAAGATCCATTATAGTCATGGGACGGCTGTTGATGTCTTAGCAACAGGGTTTACTTATCGGCTGAACAGCAAAAAGTTTGATGCTTATTCGGTCTTGGCAAAAACCACTTAAAAGTAGGGGGGTGTCTTTTCAAAAGAAGGCAACCACTCTTTTTTAACATCTAATTCCAACGGATAGAGTTAAATGGATAGTCTGTTATCTCTCGAGAAAATTCCCATCTTTTGGGTTTTTGAAGCTTTTGTGCTGCTTTTAGGGCTTTCCACAGCGGTGCATGCATTGCTTCGAAAACGTGAACCAAGAGCTGCCTTGCTTTGGATTATTGTCTGTTTATTTATTCCTTTGCTCGGCCCTATTCTTTATTTGTTGCTTGGGATCAACCGCATACATCGCCTCCATAATCGTGTTGCAGTGAAGGAGGCTTCACAAATTTCATTGCTTGCTCACCAAAAACTCGATGAATCAGAGCAGCACAATATTCATTACCCCGGAGCCGTCTTATTGGTTTCTGTGCCGGAATTGTGTAACAACTTACCTGATTGTCTGCAGGAAGTCGAGTGGAAATGTGAATAATAAAAAGCTCAAGCCTCACCTGCAATGCTAGATACGAATACGGCAAGTCGTGGATATCTTGCATGTATATCTTCGAACGTAGAAGGCATCGAGAGCGTTATGACTCCGCTGGAGAATGCCAAGGCGTTCGATACCGCGTGCTGCTGGATCGTGTTTTGAGCATACTAATTTCATGTATTCATTCAATATTAAAGGAAAAAGGCGTCAAGGTAGCCTATTTTCTTCCACCCAGGCTGATTCCACCTCAATTGGGCATAAACCTGCGAAACCACCGGAAGATGCTAATCACTGACGGAATTGAAGGTTTTATTGGTGGTATGAATATTCGCCAATCACATTTACTTGACACAACTGATAGTAAACATTTAACCAGAGATACAATGTTTCGCCTTCAAGGTTCGATATTAAAACAGATATGCCATGTGTTTGAGGATGACTGGCTATATGCCTGTGGAGAAAATTTACCCGAGCGAAGGTTCAACTCTTTATCTAAGGGCAAGTCATGGTGTCGAACAATTGCCGACGGCCCAGGGTTACAATTAGACGCACTTATTAATATATTGGTTGGTGCAATAGGAAGTGCTCACACCAGCATAGAAATCAAGACGCCTTATTTTCTACCACCTCGTGAAATAATATCTGCGCTTCAGACTGCTGCCTTGAGGGGTGTTGAAGTCTCACTGTTATTGCCAGCGCATAATAATCTCCCCTATGTTCAGTGGGCCATGCGCCACATGCTGTGGCAACTCCTCAAATACAATATAAAAGTCTATTATCAGGCGCCCCCGTTTGACCATTCCAAGCTACTGGTTATTGACCAGCGTTATTGCCAGGTGGGTTCAGCTAATCTGGATTCACGAAGCCTGCGCCTTAATTTTGAATTAACTGTAGAAATTTATGATGAGGTACTGGGTAAGCAATTATCAGAGCAGATAAAACAGGATAAACAAAATGCTGAAGAACTCTCTCAAGAGCAACTACAAAACCGCTCATTTCCGGTAAAAATGTGGGACGCTTTCTGCTGGTTATTTACCCCTTATTTATAGAAGAATAGATTCAACTGTTGATCTTTTTATTTATGTCTCATATTGTTGACTTGTTCCTTATAAATTAAAGTCTATATTCAATATGCTCAAGAGTTAAATTCGAAGGAGTAGTAATCATGGGAAAAAATCTAATATTTGAACTGCCAGATAAAAAATGAAAATAGAATTCTAATATGTCATTCAAGCTAGTAATGGCATTTGTCACAGCAGTTTTACTTGCACTTTTAACCTATTGGCTGACTTTGGCGCAGGGTTCTTTAATTGCAGGGGCT
>CAVXCT010000042.1:0-60865 GCA_963760355.1 uncultured Gammaproteobacteria bacterium
TAACTTTTATTGTTTTAATCGCCATTATTATTGGTGCTTTGGTAATTTTTGTCGCGACATTTGATGCCAATGATTACAAACAGCAAATTACCAATCTGGTAAAGAAGCAAACTGGGCGTAATTTGAACATCGATGGTGAGTTGAAACTTGCGGTCTATCCTGATGTGGCGCTGGAGATGGGGAAAACTTCGCTGGCGAATGCCGAAGGTTTTGCTGGAGACGAGTTTGCGACGATTGATTCGGGCAAGGTTTCGGTGAAACTGATGCCGTTGCTTAAAAAGCAGATTGAGGCAGATGCAGTAGAGCTTGATGGGCTCAAATTAAACCTGCATCGCAAGGCTGATGGCACAAGCAACTGGGATGATCTGGCAAAAACAGGAGCTAAACCTGAAAGTACCGAACAGGCAGAAAAAGAGCCATCCAAAGTAGCTGAAGAAATGCTGCAGAATCTTTCGATTGCCGGGGTCAGTCTTAAAAACGCAAACATCCACTGGCGTGATGATCTGGCGAAACAGGATATTCAGCTTTCTCCGCTAAACCTGAAAACGGGTAAATTCAGCCCGGGTAAGCCTTTGCCGATTGATCTGGCAGTGGTGATGCAACAAAAAAGCCCGCCCATGAAGATTGCCGCTGAGGGAACAACTACGGTTAACCTTGGAAAAGACAATAAGAGTTTTTCGCTGGACAAGCTTAAGCTGCATACGACAATCACTGGTGCACAGATTCCAAACGGCGCACTGGATGCGAATATCGCTGGTGACATCAAGGGCAGCCCGCAGAAAATCAACATAACTGGACTTAGCCTGCAATCGACACTAACGGGTGATTTAATCCCGCAAGGTGCGGTTAAAGCCAATGTTGCGGGCAATGTAGATTTTGATATAAACGGCCAACAACTGACGATAGCAGGGATGAAACTTGATACTACTATCAACGGCAAGCCTTTGGCGGGCGGGACTTTGCAGGCACTAGTTACGGGTGATACCAAATTCAATCTAAAATCGCAGCAGTTGTCTATTCCTAATCTGGCGCTGGATGCAAAACTCGCTGAGGGTTACGTCAAAGGCGGCGCGGCAAATGCCAAGGTAAACGGTAATGCGCAGTTTGATATGAGCAAGCAATTGCTATCTATCAATGGCATGAAAGCGGTCGCGGATGCCAGTGGCGAGATTTTGCAGGGCGGTAAAGCCAATACCAATATTAACGGCGATCTGCAACTTAATCTTGGCGCACAAAAGTTATCTGTACCTAATCTGGCGTTAACTACCAAACTAACGGGCGGTTATGTCAAAGGTGGTGCGGCAAACGCACAGCTAAACGGTAATACGCAGTTTGATCTGGCTAAACAATTGCTGTTTATCAATGGACTGAAAGTGACTGCCGATGCAAATGGCGAGCTGTTTAAAGGCGGCAAGGCGAATACTAATATCACTGGCGATCTTCAACTTGACCTGGCGAACTCGCAGGTGAAATCACCGCAGATTACGCTTAATAGTCAGGTAGAAGGTGGCCTGGTTCCCGGTGGTAAGTTGACTCAATCTGGTAGTGGTAATCTGGACCTTAACTGGGCGAATAAACAAGGCGCGGTTAATTTATCCAATCTACTGGTGAATCTGGCGGGTCTGGAAGTCAAAGGTAGTGGTGTACAAGTGCAGCCTCTGGCGGCTAAGCCGGCAGTTTCTGGTCAATTTACAACTAATACTTTCAACCTGAAAACGGTAATGAAAACATTTGGCATCGAGCCACCAGTAACCAGGAATCCTGCTGCACTATCGCAGGTACAGGCGCAGTTTGCTCTGAAGGCAGATACCGACAAAGTCGATTTACAGGGGCTTAAGGCAAACCTGGATAAAAGCCAGCTGTCGGGTAATCTGGCGATTGCTAATTTCGCTGCGCCAAGTATTCGTACGCAGCTGACGATCAATAGCATCAACCTCGATGATTATCTGGCACCAGAAGCAAAAGGTGCTAGCGCGGCGGCATCTACCCAGTCCGCAGGCAATCAAGAGTTATTACCGCTGGATACCTTGCGCAAACTGAATATTGATGGTGATTTTAAGATCGGCAATATGCAAGTGAATAAAATCAAGATGAGCAATATCAACGCCAAAGTAAATGCGAAACAGGGTTTGATTATCATCGACCCGGCGAATGCACAGTTGTATTCGGGTAATTACAAAGGGCGCATTACAATCGATGCCAAACAAGCTACGCCAACAATGAATATGCGCCACGAACTAGCTGGAATCCGTTCTGAAGGTTTGTTGTTTGACCTGTTTCAGGATAAGTATGTTTCTGGTGGAACCAGGTTGATTACTGAATTGAGTTCACGCGGCAATAGCATCGATGCCTTACTGAAGAATCTTAATGGCACGACCTCATTGGGTCTTAGCGATGGCACGATTCGTGATTCTAACCTTGCTGAAAAAGTGTCGCTGGCGGTTAAAGCCTTTGAAAAGAAGGAAATGCAGGACGGCAAATCGGTAGTGAAATTTACCGGATTGAGCGGTGACTTCAAAACCACCAATGGTGTGTTCGCGACCGATAATTTGAGCATGGAATCACCCTATTTCAATATCAAGGGTACTGGTACGGCGAATGTTGCCAGCCAGCAACTGGATATGAAACTGCGTATCGGGCCGAATAACCCAGATCCTAAAAGACCTTTATTCGCGCCACTGAGAATCACCGGGACTTTTTCTAATCCTAAATTTTCCCTGGATATGGCTGACCTGGTAAAAGCACTTGCCGCTCAGGATCTGGAGAAAATTAAACTTCAGGCAAAGGAGAAACTAGAGGAAGAAAAACAGGCTTTAAAGCTCAAGCTGGAGAAAGAAAGAGCGGTACAGGAACAAAAAATCAAACAAAAACTTGAGGATGCGAAAGCAGATGCCATACAAAAACTAAAAAAACAAACCGGCGACAAACTTGGCGATACCATTCTCAATCAACTAGGTGGTAAAAAACCCGAGGCTCCTGCCAGTCAAGACCCAAATGCACCGGTTGAAGCACCTAAAAGCGTGGAAGATCAGGTTAAGGACAAGCTCAAGAATAGGTTGAAAGGATTATTCTAACAACATCACCCCCCTACTTTTAGGGGGTTTTTATTTTATCTATTGGAAAGCATGCTCTTGGGGTCGTCTTCTTTTAACTCCAACGCTGTCTATGAAGTACGACCCTGTACTACACCTCTTTATGGCTGTTGAGATGAACTCAACTGTTCAAATTCATTCCCGATGAATTTGTCAGCCGCACATCGGCCAGGAGGCATGTACAATATTATATGCATTTAAAATCATTAAGTTTTTTTGTTAATTGCCTTTATCTATTTAAAAAAATCCACAGTACAATTAATCCTGAAAATTGCATCTGAACTGCCAAATCCGTTTATATTTCCAGATTCCCATTTCTGATCTCGGGACCAGGTTTCATTTTTATTTTGCCAGAACCTCTTAAGGGACCTCTGATTAAGTCCAATAAAATTCTGCGAGCCTACAAGCGGTCAGATTCTAGGCATGTCTCGCAGAGAATGGTTATTCCCTTCGCGACAGACATAACAACGAAGATGACCGCTTGTAGGCTCGCCATGTGGGGCTTAGCCAGAAATTATGGGACTTAATCAGAGGTCCCTTGAAGTAATCAAATAATCAGTTTAAAAGCTACTAATACCAGTTGTCTTTAAATTGAAGCAAGTTATCTTTGAACACTAGTCTGGTTTTTTAATCGGCCTAATATCGGCTCCAAGTTGATGCTCTTCAAGTTGATGCTCTTTAGCAAATTTATAATAAAAATTATTACTCCCTGCGGATTTAAATAATGACTGAGTTAGCCCCTAATATAGACATAACATCTGATGCAGATATTGCATCTAATGTATTCGCAATAGACAGAAAAAATCCGCATACGGAAAAGAAGAATATATTTACTTTTAACCCGGTAGATTACCAGGATGAATTTGCGAAGAACGATTTTACACTGATAGATAATGGGGTTGACGCTAATTTTCTGGAAGTTGCTATCGAACAAGCTGAAAAACAGAAATCAGATAAGAAAGACATTAGTAATCATCATTTTAAAGGGAAGAAACACCAGTATCCGTATGAATTTGATGAATGGGGTTTTTATGATAACGGCTTAAAAACCCTTGCCAGAACTGCCTGCTTATCAGATCTCAACAAATTTTGTCTCAGCTTGATGATCAGAAATTACTAGATTGTGTTGTTGAAGTTTCACCGAGGCTGGAAAAAATCAGTCGGCACTACGCGCGTTTATACTGGAAGGAAGTAATCCAGGCCTATGTTACAGGTAAAAAAGAATTCACGCTTTCAGAATTAGAATTTGAAGTATTTAAAAAGATTGAACGCAAGAAGCCTATATCGGAGTTAATTTCCCGATTAGGCATCCCGGAATCTGAGCACATTGACTATCTTCCGATGATCAGAAGATTAACAAAACTTAAAGGATTGAATATTTTTACTCCTTTGGTCTAAATTCAAGGTATAGATTCTGTTTTTTTTAATAATATAATTATAAATAGAGGCCTTTACACGGGGCTATGACGAGTTAAAAAATAGTGTAATTTTACCTGGTTTTTTAAAATAAGTTTAATAGCAGGGCTATTGAATGAGTTTTTAGGGAAAGCTGGGGAAATTTATGCATTTTAAATCCGTCATATTACTTGTGTAAATGTCTCAAACAACATCTGGTTATAAATATGGCTGGTAAACCTAGTACTACTGAAATGCATTGTGGCCCTGGTTTCAGGGTTCGTTATGATATTGAGCGTGCTGCTAAACATAGTAGTAGCAGCATTTGGAAATTACCCGACACCTGATATTTCCGATTTAATCAATCGCCTGTATACGATGTCAGCAGATATTCATAATGTTTCCAATGAAAAGGAAATATGTGGATCAGCTTGCACGGTAAAAGTCTTTCCAGGCGATAACCTGATGGTACACAAAGCCCTTGATGTGGCTAAACCGGGGGACATCATAGTCGTTGATACTTCTGGTAATCGTAGCCATGCTGTTTTGGGTGACCTTGTATCGAATAAGGCCAAACATCTTGGTATTCAGGCATTTGTGATTGATGGACTAGTTCGAGATATTGAAGGCATCAGGGAAACCGGCATGCCCGTCTACGCAACTGGTATTACCCCTATTGGCCCTTTACACCGTGGCCCGGGGGAACTCAACTTTCCGATTTCTTGTGGCGGTATTGTAGTCAACCCTGGTGATATTATCCGCGGTGATGAAAATGGTATTGTTGTGGTTCGCAAAGATTTTGCTGCCCTAATTCTGGATCGTTTACACCTTCAGCAAGCCAAACTTGGAGAATATGTTGCCCAGGTAAAGCAAGGTGTGTTTTCCAATGACTGGGTCGATAAAGCGCTCAAGCTGGGCAACTGCTCACTGCAAGAATAAAAAATTATGTCCAGACATAATTTTACAGGTTTGGCTCAACGAGGGATGTATATGCTTACTAATAAGCTATCGCCCGCCGCTAGAGCCAGGCACAGAGCGCTTGATGCTTTGAGAAGTCGTTTTTACCAGCAATTCTGGCAAGATTCGGCAGACTATATCGGTGCTGAAATATATAATCTGCAACATAACTGGTCGGAGGTTAAAAAGGACGGAAACTGTACTTTTTTGCATGGGGAGCGCGTAATGCTTGATTCTGCCGTTACCCTGGAACTGGCAGGTAATAAGGCGCTGATATACCGTTTATTGGCCGAAGATGGTTATCAAGTCCCAAAATCGCTTGTTTTTTCTCTCGATAGTATTAACAAAGCCATTGAATTCCAGCAACAAGTAGCCGCTGATGTTGTGATAAAACCTATGGCATCATGGGCTGGACAAGGCGTCACTGTTAACATCAACAACTCCGACACCTTGAAAAAGGCCGCGCTATACGCCTCACGATTTGCTGATGAGCTATTAATAGAACAGCATATTCCCGGGAATTCTTTCCGTTTGTTGTTTTTAAACGGGGAATTAATTGATGCAGTGCGAAGAGATCCGCCACAAGTAACGGGTGATGGCGTACATAACATCAAACAACTGATTGGTATGGAGAATCAGCAACGCTTAAGTGCTGACCAAATCATTGCACTTAGCACTATAGCTATTGATAGT
This sequence comes from uncultured Gammaproteobacteria bacterium, assembly GCA_963760355.1. Classification (GTDB taxonomy): domain Bacteria; phylum Pseudomonadota; class Gammaproteobacteria; order Thiotrichales; family Thiotrichaceae; genus Cocleimonas. The sequence continues at coordinate 6,138 of CAVXCT010000042.1, forward strand.
GATTGCAAACGAACCTTAAAAGCACAAGGCCTTAGCCTCAACTCAATGCCCTCAGACGATGAAGCCATTACCATCAAAACAGTAGTCAATCACAATAATCGTTTTGAAAATCATCTCGTCAAAGATCAGGTCCATGAAGATATCATTTCACAGGGGCGTAAAATTTGCTCACAGTATCGAATTGAACTAGCCGGCCTGGATATCATTACCACCGACATCGGCAAGCCCCTCAGTGAAACGGGAGGCGTGGTTAATGAAATTAACACCACACCCGGCTTACATCATCATTCTCTGGTTTTAGAACAAGAGCTGGTAGCTCCTGTAGGTGGTCTTGTTCTGGACTACATCCTTAGTCACCACCCAATAATACGATAGCCGAAAGGACGCATATCATGATAAATAAGCAGCCACCCGTTATTGTTTTATGTGGAGCAGAAAATAGCCTTTCCCTTGTTCGCAGTCTGAGTAAAAAAGGAATAGCAGTATCGGTAGTTGCTATGCCAACTTGCCAGGCCTTCAATTCACGATTTATTAAAGATAAATTTATTGTTCCTCAAGGTAGTTCATCCCGGGACTATTACCATGAGGTTCTGTTGGGTAAAGACAGCCATAGGCTAGAAGGCAGCGTAGTGCTTTGCTGTGGTGATAGTGGTATTGAATTTATCATTGAAAATCATGCCGCCATGTCAGAAAAGTATATTCTTGATATCCAGAAACCACATCTACAGAAAGCCATGCTGGATAAGCAGGAAACATTGCGTATGGCTAAAGAGGCCGGCATTGGTTACCCTGATTTCTGGAACATCGATTCGCTTGATGACATTGAAAACATTGCTGATCAGGTCAAATACCCGGCAATTATCAAACCCATTCATTCTCACCTGTTTGTCAGGGAATTCGGGGTAAAATTACTGCAGGTTAATAACGCTGATGAACTTCGCCAGAAAGCTGCATTAGTCGCTGAAAAAGGGCTTGAGTTCATGGTATCAGAATTAATACCTGGGCCAGATAGCTTGCTTAGCAGCTACTATACTCATATTGATAATGATGGACATGCGCTATTCAAATTTACCAAGCACATCATCAGACGTATGCCACCAAACTTTGGCGGCGCTTGCTACCACGCCACAAAGTGGCTTCCAGAAACTGCTGAAAAAGGCGAACATTTTTTTCGTAGTATCGGATTCACCGGAATTGCTAATGTAGAATTTAAGAGAGACTTGCGTGATGGCGAATTAAAAATCATTGAATGTAATGCCAGGTATACCGCTGCACAGGAGCTTGTTACGCGTTCTGGTATGGATATTTCCTATATGATTTACCGGTATCTTGTCGATGCTAAAAATAACATTGAAGCCAAACAAAATACAGCGACTAGTTTCAAAGAAAACCTGCATTACTGGTACCCTAGAGAAGACTTGAAATCATATTTATGCCTATCCAAAAGTGGTGAATTAACTTTTGTACAATGGTTAAAAAGTCTTAAGCAATTTCCTAAAGTGCTACCTTACTGGAGTATTGGTGATCCTAAACCTTCGCTTATGGCATTGAATACTACGATTACTAACAAGTTAAACCAATTTAAGCCATGGAATTAATAACAACAGAAAAGCAATTATTGCGCTTATCCGAAGAAATACTCATAGCCAGTGGAGCCGATCAGCAAGAAGCTGAGATTGTGTCGCAAATACTGGTTTGGTGCGACTTTATTGGCAGGGATAATCAGGGTGTGTTGCGATTGCCTATTCTGACACAGAGAATAGAAAAAGGATTAATCAGCACTCCCTGCCACTATAAAATTCAAAACAACAGTTCTTCGGCTGCTTTGATTGATGGCAACCAGGGTATGGGCCACTACCTTGCTCATCAGGGAATGGAACAAGCCATCCAGATTGCCAGGGACACAGGCATTGCCTTTGTCGGCATTAGCGACAGTAATTTTTTCGGTGCTGGTGCTTATTATGTAGAGCAAGCTGCATCCGCTGGAATGATTGGTATCGCTGCCAGCAATTCTTTCCCTAAAGTAGCGGCTTTTCAGGGTGTCAGCTCAGTACTCGGGACAAACCCCTTTGCATTTTCGGCTCCCCGTGAAAATGGGCATAATCTATTGCTAGACATGGCGACCTCTGCAAGCGCTGGTTCAACCATTCGACAATGTATAGAGAACAATGAAGTGTTACCTAGTGGTATTGCGGTTGATAAAAAGGGTAATAGTATAAAAAACCCAAAAGATGTAGAAAAAGGCACAATTCTTCCATTCGGTGGAGCCAAAGGCTATGGTTTATCAATCATGGTAGAAATATTGAGCGGCATTATCACCGGAGCTGGTTTTTCTCATGGTGTTAAATCTATGTATAAAAACCTTGAACAAAGTGGCAATAATGGTCATTTCTTTATCGCCATTGATATCAAGCAATTAATACCCCTTAACGCTTACTATGAGCGCATGGAAACTTTTATCAAGCTATTGCGTGATTCTGGATCAGACCAGAGAAAGGTGCTGTTTCCGGGAGAACTGCGCTGGGAAACTTATGAAAAGAACAAAAAGTCAGGGCTTGCGATCAATCCAGATACCACCGCCGAACTGGAAAAATTGGCGAATCATTATGGGATTGATTTCTCACAGATAACCAGCCATGCATAAACTTTCTAACCCGGATATTTACCACTAAATTTTTTCATGCGCGATCTAATCCTCAAAATTATAAAAACCAGTGGTGCAAAAATTTATTCCGTCCTGCTCGGTATCCTTACTCTCGCTATTGTCGCGCGCTGGCTTGGCCCTGAAGGCATGGGTATTGTGGCAACGGTTAATACCTGGGTACAAATCTTTGTTGAAGTTACCGGACTAAGCCTGGGTTCTGTGTTAATTTTCAAGGCGACGCGGAGTCGTCATGAAGGCTGGCTGGCCTCCATTATGGGAGTATTGCTAAAGCATACGTTGTTAGTAACGCTGTTAAGTTGGGTGATAGTTGCGCTTCTGTTTGTTGGTGGAAAATACTGGAACTGGCCCAATATTTTTGGTGAAATCCCAGCAATTGCCTTGGTAGTTGGTTTTATCGCATTGCCATTTAGTTTGTGGGACCTATATACCAATTCACTGCTCAATATTGAAGATCGGCTATCTGTTTATAACAGGTACCAAGTGATAGGCAGCACTGCTAACGCTGGCTCAATAGTCATTTTAGTGGTGATCGCTGGTTTTGGTGTACTAGGCGTACTTTTTTCAAAGGTCTTATGGCAATTTATAGTTGCTTTTGGCGGTATTAAAAACCTGTTAGAAAATAACACTAAAAAATTAACTTATCATGTCGACACCTATAAGGATTTATTAAAAAACGGTCTCAAGATACACATTGGCACCCTGGGTGCGATTTTGACCTTGAGTATCGATATAGTCATGGTCAATGCTTATTTGGGCAATGAACGAACCGGCATATACCAACTGGCAGTTCAAATGAGCCAGTTAATGCTGATAGTTTCCTACGCTGCAACTACTGTTTTGCAAGGTGAATTGACCCGCAAGGGAGTGCACGGCATCTGGCCTTATCAAAAAAAGGTCCTCGCTTTAACTCTGGCATTCATAGTCCTGGCCTCGATTTTTATGGGTCTCACTGTAAAGTGGTGGTTAATCTGGATAGCTGGCGAAGAGTTTCAGGATGCCATTCTAGTGTTTCAATTATTATTGATTACGATAGTGGTTAACACCATCACTGCGGTCATGAGTGTCCAATGGATAGGACGTGGGTGGTTTCTACTAAATTCAACAATAACCTTAGTAAAGGGACTGATGAATATTGGACTGAATGCCTTATGGATACCCACGCACGGTATTTTAGGGGCGGTTTACGCTACCATTGCTGTCATTACCTTGTCATTGTTTATCAATATAGCGATGTTTATTTATTGCGAGTTAGATACCCGTAAACACAATAAGCAATTAACGCACAACTCGTGAATAGACTAATTAATTAATCTAGTAACGGGGGAAAGAGCCGGATTGCACTTCTGCAAAACACACAGAAAAATCAAAAATCAGTTTAAGACCAGATTAAAGACAAACTCATAATTAATTTAAAGGTTTAACACAGGAACATCACCCCCCTACTTTTAGGGGGTTTTTACAATAATAAAAAACACCTATTCAGTAAGTGGGTGTGAATTCGCATAGTATTTTTATACAAAATGTAAGCATTTTTATGCCTTCTTTATTAACCTTTAATATCACTATAAATAATTTATATTAATTAACGTTACGCCCTATAACGACGTTTAAATTTTTTTATGCAAAGCATGCAAATTTAAATGGTATTTATACATTTTAGTACATGAATTTTAATGGTGTTAATGATAAGTTGCGCCGTAAATGCAACATAAATATTAACTACTAAAAGGCTTATTTTTGAGCCGGAACTGCTATTAAAATGAAAATTTTGAAAGGGCTGGATATCGCTATAACTGGCGAGCCAGAACAAATCATTCGCGATGATATTGAGGCCAATTCTCCACCCATTTCTACGGTGGCGGTTATAGCTAGTGTTTATCACTTGCTTAGACCTTCTTTGCTGGTTGCTGTGGGCGATCACGTTAAGATCGGGCAGCCCTTGTTTACCAACAAGAACAATCCCGGGATTAATTTTACCTCTCCCGGTGCAGGTGTAATCACACATATTAACCGTGGAGCCAAGCGTGCTTTGCGATCGATCGTGATTAAGCTTGATGAAAACGAAGAGCATATTGAATTTCCTGTGATTTCATCCAAGGATCTCGAAACGGCTTCTGCTGACGAAATTCGTAAAACCATGCAGGAGTCTGGAGCGTGGTCAGCGATTCGTACTCGTCCTTATAGTAAAGTGCCAGAGGCCGATGCTATCCCTGATGGAATTTTTATTAAAGCGATTGATACTGATCCACTCTCGATCAACCCTGGTTTGGTTATTCAGCACCATGCTGATGCTTATCTGGATGGCTTAAAGGTGATAGCCAAGCTAACGCCGGGTAAGGTGTATGTATGTCAGCATGAAAATGAAACTTTGCCTGCTTCGAACGAAGACAATGTCGAAACAAGGAAGTTTTCTGGCAAACACCCTGCAGGTTTGGTGGGTACACATATTCATCATATTTTGCCTGTTAGCGATGATCGCACAGTTTGGCATTTGCATTATCAGGATGTGATTGCGCTAGGTAAATTATTCACCACAGGTAGACGCTTTGTTGAGCGTTTTATATCTTTAGCTGGACCTATGGTGAAAGAGCCGCGCCTGATTAAATCTCGCATGAGTGCTTCAACCAATGAAATGGTTGCGGGTCAACTGAAACCGGGTGATGCACGCGTTATAGCAGGTTCTGTTTTGGGTGGTTTTCATGCAGTGGGTAGTAGAGCCTTTATGGGGCGTTATACGCTACAAATCTCGGTCGTACCCGAGGGTGAGCCACGCAATTTCTTGCATTGGGTGAATCCATTTTTAAAGCAATTCTCGATAATGAATGTTTTTACCAACGCTCTCGTCAAAAATGAGAAAAAGTTCTCATTTAGCAGTTCTCAGCATGGCAGCCCAAGAGCAATGGTGCCTCTTGGAAACTACGAAGAAGTAATGCCTCTGGATATTTTACCCACGCAGTTATTGCGTGCGCTGCTGGTACGCGATACCGAAACTGCAAAAAAACTGGGATGCCTGGAGCTGAATGAAGAAGATCTCGCGCTGTGCACCTTTGTCTGTCACAGCAAATACGAATATGGCCCCGCATTGCGTGCCTGTCTAGAAATAATAGAGAGGGATGGCTAGTCATGAGTAATTCTGAGAATGAAACCAAGCACAAAAGCCTGCTTAGAAGAACATTAGATGATGCTGAGCCGCTTTTCACTAGCGGTGGAAAACTAGAGCGTTTTTATGTTCTTTATGAAATGGTGGATACACTGTTTTATAGCCCACCAAACAAAGCCGTAGGTGCTCCCCACATCCGCGATGCGCTAGACTTGAAACGCGTTATGGGGTATGTGTGGATGGCCACCTTCCCGGTGATGTTTATGGCGTGTTTCAATACTGGTTATCAAGCCAATGCTGCAATGGCAAGCATGGGTCTTGAATCTATTGATGGCATACGTGGCTGGCTTTTAAACCCGGTTGGCTATGACCCCGGCAGTTTCTTCGCCAATTTTTTCCATGGCTTGAGTTACTTCCTGCCAATTTACATGACGACGTTTATCGTTGGTGGTATCGCAGAAGCCGCATTTTCGCTGATTCGCGGACATGAAATCAATGAAGGTTTTTTCGTTACCTCTATCTTATACACACTTACTCTACCACCAGATACACCGTTGTGGATGGTAGGTTTAGGTATTCTATTTGGCATCATTATTGGTAAAGAAGTGTTTGGCGGAACCGGCAAAAACTTCTTAAATCCTGCTTTGGTAGGTCGTGCATTTTTGTATTTCGCCTATCCCGCAGCGATGTCGGGAAATGCGGTCTGGACTGCGGTTGACGGTTACACAGGTGCTACCGCACTTGGAATAGCTGCTGAGGGTGGTGTAGATCTGATTGTGAAAAGTCAGATTACCTGGTTTGACTCATTCCTAGGGATGGTTCCAGGCTCACTAGGTGAAACTTCGACATTAGCGATTTTCATTGGTGGCGCGGTCTTGCTATTTACCAAAATTGCATCATGGCGAATTGTTGCAGGCGTTATGCTTGGCATGGTCGCAACTACCTTATTATTCAATCTGATTGGTAGTAATAACAATCCGATGTTTGCTATGCCCTGGTACTGGCATTTGGTAACCGGTGGTTTTGCATTTGGCATGATATTCATGGCTACTGACCCCGTATCCGCATCCATGACAAACCTCGGTCGCTGGTATTATGGCGCACTTATCGGATTTATGACTATATTGATTCGTGTGGTAAACCCGGCGTTCCCAGAAGGAATCATGCTGGCTATTTTATTCGCGAATATCTTCGCACCGTTGATTGATCATTTCGTGGTTCAGGCTAATGTAAAACGTCGCCTTAAGCGTCAGGCCGCATTTTCAACGCCTGATGATAAGGGAGAAAAATAATCATGTTTGCTCCAATTCAAAAGATTTTAGATCTGCCTAACGATAGCGTTAAGAAGACTCTATTCGTTGCCCTCGCGCTATGTTTGGTCTGTTCGGTTCTGGTATCAGGCGCAGCGGTTGTATTAAAACCTCTGCAAGAACAAAACAAAGCACTCGACAAGAAGAAAAACATTCTTGAAATTGCTGGCTTAATGCAACAAGGCAAGTCTGTCGATGAGCTATTCTCACAAATTGAGATGCGTGTTATCGACATGACAACTGGCGAATACATGACAGATATCGATGCTGCCAAATACGATCAACGTAAAGCTTCTAACGATCCCAAGCAGAATATCCAGCTAAACAAGGAAGAAGATATTGCAGGTATCAAACGCCGCGCTAAATACACCTCTGTTTATCTGGTTAAAGACGGTGAGAATGTTAAATCAATCATTTTGCCTGTTCATGGCTATGGCTTGTGGTCAACTCTTTACGGTTTTCTTGCCCTGGAAAATGATGCAAAAACTGTCGTTGGTCTGGGCTTTTATGAGCATGCCGAAACACCAGGTCTGGGTGGTGAAGTTGATAACCCGGAATGGCGTAAAAAATGGATAGGCAAGCAAGTTTATAACGACGCGGGGGATGTTGTAATTAAGGTTATTAAAGGAGCTGTTAATAGCAATACACCAGAAGCAGAAAACAAAGTTGATGGTCTTTCCGGTGCCACACTGACATCAAGAGGTGTTGAAAACATGCTGCATTATTGGCTTGGTAAACTAGGTTATACAAAGTACCTTGCAAATATTCATAAAGGAGGTTCTAAGTAATGAGCTCTGATACAACAAAAACACTCACTGATCCACTCATAGATCAGAACCCAATAACGCTTCAGATACTAGGCATTTGTTCAGCTTTGGCGGTTACAACATCGGTGAAAACAGCGCTTTTGATGTCAGTAGCTTTAACAGTTGTTACTGCTTTCTCAGGTGCGTCAATCAGTGCTGTTCGTCACCATATTCCAGGTAGTATTCGTATTATTGTACAAATGACGATAATTGCGTCATTGGTAATCGTGGTTGACCAGTTACTTAAAGCATACGCATATGACACCTCAAAGCAGTTATCAGTATTCGTAGGTTTGATTATTACGAACTGTATCGTGATGGGCCGCGCAGAAGCATACGCCATGAAAAATGGCGTTAAAGATAGCTTCATTGACGGTATCGGCAACGGACTAGGATATAGCTTGATACTTATTATCGTTGCCATCTTCAGAGAGCTATTTGGTGCAGGGTCTTTAATGGGTTTAAAAATCCTTCCACTTACAACGGATGGTGGCTGGTATCAGTCTAATGGCATGTTTCTTCTTCCACCCAGTGCTTTCTTCATCATTGGTTTATTGATCTGGGGAATCAGATCATGGAAGCCAGTACAAAAAGAAGAACCAGATTTTAAAATACACGAGTCACATGTTCACAGCTCATCGGAGGTTCACTAATGGAAGCCTTACTCAGCCTTGCCGTTAAGGCGATATTTGTAGAAAACCTGGCGCTCGCATTCTTCCTCGGAATGTGTACCTTTCTGGCTCTTTCGAAAAAGATTGAAACAGCGATTGGTCTTGGTATTGCCGTAGCAGTAGTACAAGCGATTACGGTTCCTGTTAATAACCTGATACTTAATGTTTTCTTAAAAGAGAACGCGTTATTGCAAGGTGTAGACCTTACCTTTTTGGGGTTGATCAGTTACATCGGCGTTATCGCGGCGATGGTGCAGATTCTTGAGATGGTATTGGATAAATATTTACCGAGTTTATACAACGCACTAGGCGTGTTCTTGCCGCTAATTACAGTTAACTGTGCGATTCTGGGCGGTTCATTATTTATGGTTGAGCGTGACTACTCATTTGTCGAAAGTACCGTATATGGTATTTCTAGTGGACTTGGCTGGGCATTGGCGATTGTAGCCCTGGCAGGAGTGCGTGAGAAGTTGAAGTATAGCGATGTACCAGAAGGACTACAGGGTTTAGGAATTACCTTTATCACCGTAGGTTTAATGTCCATGGGCTTTATGGCCTTCTCTGGCATTCAACTCTAATACAAGTCCTCAGCACAGGCTCAAATATAGATTCAAGGTGTTATTGAAATGACAATTCAAATTTTATTAGGAATACTCTTGTTCACAAGCATTGTAATCAGCCTTGTGTTCATTATCCTTTTTGCACGTTCAAAGCTTGTATCTAGCGGCAATGTAACGCTAAATATAAATAAAGAACGCGAGATAAAAGTTCCTGTTGGCGGCAAACTATTAAACGCACTTTCGGATAGCGGCTTATTCATCGCATCAGCCTGTGGTGGCGGTGGAACCTGTGCGCAATGTAAAGTAAAAATCTTTGAGGGTGGCGGAAGTTTACTGCCCGCTGAAGAATCACATATCAATAAACGCGAAGCTCGACATGGTGATCGTTTGGCATGCCAGGTAAATGTAAAGCAAGACATGCTGATCGAAGTACCTGAAGAGGTATTTGGCGTTAAGAAGTGGCAGTGCAAAGTTAAATCTAACGATAACGTTGCTACTTTCATCAAAGAGCTTGTATTAGAACTTCCGGAAGGCGAAGACGTAAATTTCCGCGCTGGTGGATATATTCAAATTGAATGCCCTTCTTATGACCTTAAGTACTCTGAGTTTGATATTCAGGAAGTATACCGCGCTGACTGGGATCACTTTAAACTGTGGGATATTGAATCTCATGTGAAAGAGCCTGCACTCAGGGCTTACTCAATGGCGAACTACCCGGAAGAGAAGGGCTTGATTATGCTCAATGTGAGAATCGCGACACCACCTCCGGGTAAAAACGATATTCCTGCCGGCATTATGTCTTCATATATCTTTAACCTTAAGCCAGGTGATGAGGTAACTATCTCTGGTCCATTTGGTGAGTTCTTCGCTAAAGACACCGATGCAGAAATGGTATTTGTTGGGGGTGGCGCTGGAATGGCACCGATGCGTTCGCATATTTTCGATCAGTTAGGTAGATTGGCCAGCACCCGTAAAATTAGTTTCTGGTACGGTGCTAGAAGCCTTCGTGAAGCATTCTATGTTGAAGAATTCGATAAGCTTGCCAAAGAAAATGAAAATTTCAAATGGCACTTAGGTTTATCTGAACCACAACCAGAAGATAACTGGGAAGGCTATACAGGCTATATCCACGACATTCTTTACAATAACTACCTGAAAGAGCATGCTGCCCCAGAAGATTGCGAATTTTACATGTGTGGTCCACCGATGATGAACACAGCTGTTATCGATATGCTTGAAGAATTGGGTGTAGAAGAAGATAATATTATGCTGGATGATTTTGGCGGTTAACGGATATGCAAATATTTTTATTCACTTTTTTGGTTTTACTGCTAGCCTTCCTGGGAATGGCTGCAGGGGTAATATTCAGCAACCGTGAGCTCAAGGGTAGCTGTGGTGGTTTGTCTAATATTCCCGGTATCAAAGGTGATTGCAGCTGTTCTAACCCCTGTGAAAAACGCAAAGCGCGGATGGCAAAGGAAGCCAAAGACGAAGCTATTGAAGATAACAGCTCCGCAGCAAAGAAAAACATTACTAAAGATTACGCCAAGATAAACATTGACCAGTTGAGATCAGGTATTAACTAATAATATGTTAGGGAAAACGCTAGTTCAATCTCAACTAAATCCCGCCTGTCATTTAGACTAAAATAGGAGTTATATATTTATGCCAAATTTTGATGAACTTCATGTGCGCTATCACTTAGAACCTAACTTCGTAAAACTGAAGCCCGATCAGGAAATCAAAGAAGTAATCAAAATATTCAATAAACACCGAATCTTTGGTGCACCTGTTGTTGATGATATTGGTAATTTAGTTGGCATGCTGTCGGGAACGGATTGTATCAAAGCGGCACTTAAATCCAATTTCGACTCATCTTTTCGTGGTCTCGTAGAAGACTTTATGACAACTGATGTTAGAACAGTCGATGCTGATTATAGTTGTTTATATGTCGCAGAAATGTTCCTGGACGATAGCTATAGGCGCTACCCCGTTATTGAGAATGACAATGTGATTGGCATGATAGGACGTACAGATGTACTTAAGTCTTTAGAAAAGTATCTTAGCTAACTTCTTTCGACAAAAGAACGTTCTGAAAACGTTCACACCTCCCTACTTTTACATGGTTTTTTCTTTAGACTCATGGAAACCATGCCATACGGATCGTCGTCGTTGCACTCTAACATTGTCTCAGCTACGCTGCGGCTATACTGTTTTTAGCCAAATCCTAAGGTTTGGCTTTCTATCATAGCCCCTGCTAGATTACTCAACTTTTAACACAAAGTAATTCTTCTTACCTCGCTGCAGTAACACAAACTTACCATTAATCAAATCCGCTTTGGTGAGTTTATATCCGTCTTGTACTTTCTCTTTATTGACAGAGATCGAGTTCTCTTTAAGCGCTCGTCTTGCTTCACCATTAGATTTAAGGAAGCCTGTATCTGTAGCTAACGCAGCCACAATATCCAAGCCTTCAGCAATAGCTGAGGCTGGTACTGTTGCCTGTGGCACACCATCAAATACATCAAGGAAGGTTTGCTCGTCCAACTGTTTTAGATCATCACTGGTAGATTTACCAAACAGAATACCACTCGCCTGTATCGCTTTTTCCAGCTCTGCTTCTGAATGCACCATCGCTGTGATTTCACTCGCCAACTTTTTCTGCAGCAAGCGAAGATGGGGTGCTTCATTATGTTCTGCGATAAGCGCTTCAATTTCGTCTTTACCCAGGAAAGTAAAAATACGAATGAAGTTTTCACTGTCAACATCGGCAGAATTCAACCAGTATTGGTAGAACTTATACGGCGAGGTGTATTTTGCATCTAGCCAGACATTGCCGCCTTCACTTTTACCGAATTTTGAACCATCGGCTTTTGTGATTAACGGACAGGTGATCGCATACGCTTTACCTCGCCCTATTCTACGCACTAGCTCTGTACCCGTAGTGATATTTCCCCACTGGTCACTACCACCCATCTGCAAGGTGCAGTTTTTGGCTTGATATAAGTGCAGAAAATCGTAACCCTGAACAAGTTGGTAAGTAAATTCCGTAAAGCTCATACCCTCAGAGCCGCCACTGCCCGAGCCATCAGAACCTTCTTCATCAGGCTTGATGCGGTTCTTTACAGACTCTTTCGCCATCATGTAATTAACGGTGATGTGCTTGCCCACGTCGCGAATGAATTCCAGAAATGAAAAGTCTTTCATCCAGTCGTAGTTGTTTACTAACTCGGCACCATTTTCAGTATCGGCATTAAAATCCAGGAAATGCGCAAGCTGCTTTTTGATTGCTAGCTGATTATGGCGTAAGGTTTTTTCATCAAGCAGGTTACGTTCTGCAGATTTGCCAGATGGATCACCAATCATGCCTGTAGCACCACCCACTAAAGCAACTGGTTTATGACCACAGCGCTGTAAATGTGCAAGTAACATAATCGGTACAAGGTTGCCGATATGCAAAGAATCCGCCGTAGGATCAAAGCCCACATAAGCGGAGCGCATCGCTTCCATCAAGTGCTCTTCTGCGCCTGGCATCACGTCGTGTATCATCTTGCGCCAGCGTAATTCTTCTATAAAATTTTTCATGGTCAATTCTTGATTATCATCTGATCTTTCGTCGAGCGTATTATAGCCACAAAAATGATTCAAGGAATCCGCCTTTTAGATAAATTCATTCTACCTATTAACTTTTTATTAAATTGATTACACCGCCTATCCTCATTACTATGTCTTTCCTGATCTGTAATAATGATCAAACACAAAAAACTAATATCAAACCAAGAAGGAAAACACATGGCTAAATTTATGTTGGTGTACCTGGGTGGCAATCAGCCATCAAACCCTGAGGAAGGGAAAAAGCATTTTGAGGAATACCGAAATTGGTTGGTTTCTCTAGGTGATTCGATCGTTAGCGCTGCAAACCCACTAAAAGATACGCATGTGATCCATCCGGATGGAAAAACAGAAGCAGGCAGCACTACAGCCATGTCTGGATTTTCAGTGATTGAAGCGGATTCAATCAAAGAAGCGGTAAAGATTTCTCAAACCTGCCCCTTCCAGAAAATTGGAGGGACGCTTGAGGTTTCTGAGCTAGTTCAAATGAATGGTTAAAGATATGCCTAAAAGGCGTGTTGGAGCGTGTTATAGCACCTCACCCAGCTTTGACATTGTACATCGACGATTCCTTACGGAATCTACGATTGACTTTAGTGAGCTTATTGTTTTGTTGTGTAAAATGAATAACTCAGCCGAACAAATTGAGACAACAGCTTTAGCTGACCCGTCAGGGAGAGGCTTTAGCCGAATAATTATTTGACTTGTCATTTCTGGCTCCTGGTGAGCGTTAGAACTGATACTATGATGTCTTAAATGCTTTTAGGTATACATCGTAACCTGTACGTCGACAATTCCTTGCGGAATCTTCGACGGACTTTCTTGGCTTTTGGAAAGCCTAAGAAAGCCACCCCCCCTACTTTTAGGTGCTTTTTTATATCTATTTAAAGAAGTTTGTCGATAAAAGCCTAGAGTAAAACTTTTTCAATCCCGCCCTTACTCACTCTCTCAACAAATTCATTCTGCCACTTTGCACCGTGCATATGCTTCATCATTTCAACGACGATATAGTCCGTATCCAATCCAGTATCATCTGCATAGCGAGATAAACCTTGCTGACACGCTGGGCAATTCGTAAGAATTTTCACATTGCCATTCTTTGCCGTATCACTACCTGTTTGTTTCACAATCCCTTCGCGAAGGCTTTCTTCTTTCTTAAAGCGTACCTGGCTGGCTATATCAGGACGGCTTACCGCAAAGGTACCTGCTTCACCGCAACAACGATCAGATAGGGCAACTTCCTGCCCCATTAGCTCAGAGGTTAACCTGGTTGGATCGTAATTCTTAATCGGTGCATGACATGGATCGTGATAGACGTATTTGATTCCATCGACAGCTTCTAGCTTAACGTTCTTCTCTAATAGATATTCATGGATATCCAGCAAACGACAACCCGGGAAGATTCGTTCAAATTCGTATTTAAGCAACTGATCCATACAGGTTCCGCAAGAGACAATAACCGTATTAATTTCCAGATAGGTCAAGGCCTGAGCAATGCGATGGAATAGTACCCGATTCTCTGTAGAAATTTGCGTGCCCTTTTCAATATCTCCACCAGAGGTTTGCGGATAACCACAACATAAGTAGCCCGGTGGCAATACCGTGGTAGCGCCCGTGTCGTACAACATCGCGATAGTTGCCATACCGATCTGCGAGAAAAGACGCTCAGAGCCACAACCGGGGAAGTAGAATACAGAATCACCACGCTGATCTTCGTTTAGTGCTGGATTACGAATAATGGGAACTACCTTCTCATCTTCCAGACCTAATACAGCACGTGTGGTGCGCATTGGCACATGGGCCGGCATTGGTTTCTTCACAAATTGAATAACGTGCTCGGTCAAGCCAGCATTGCCAGTGGTTCCGGCAGGTCTTTGATTCGACTTTAATAAGCCTAAACGTTTAAAAATTGTATGGCCTATACGTTGTGATTTGTATCCCAGCTGGACTAAACCGGCACGCATTACTTTAATCGTTGTTGGGTCTTTCACATTAAGAAAAGCCATTGACACCCATGTCACAATACTGGTTTTCTTTTGCTTTCTCTCACGCAGTATATGACGCATACGAACTGTAACATCACCGAAATCAATATTCACAGGACACGGACTCAAACACTTATGACAAACTGTACAGTGATCGGCGACATCATTCATTTCTTCAAAATGACGTAATGAAATACCACGTCGGGTTTGCTCTTCGTATAAAAAGGCTTCCAGCATCAAACCTGTCGCAAGAATCTTATTGCGCGGCGAGTAGAGTAAATTCGCGCGTGGCACATGCGTTGAACAGACCGGTTTACATTTACCACAACGTAGACAGTCTTTGATATCGTCATTGAGCGCACCTAGCTCGTTATGTTCAAGCAACAACGCTTCTCTTTCTACCAGGCGCAAAGAAGGTGTGTATGCATCCTGCAAACCAGAGCCGGGCATTAATTTGCCTCGATTAAAGTGACCATTAGGATCTACTTCATTTTTGTAGCTCGCAAAATCGTTAATCACAGAATCTGGCAAATAATGCATTTTTGTCAGACCAATACCATGCTCTCCAGAGATGACACCATCCAGAGATAAGGCTAACTCCATCACCTGATCAACAATGCGGCCTGCTTCTTGCATCATTTCGTAATCATTAGAGTTCACAGGGATATTTGTATGGACGTTGCCATCACCCGCATGCATGTGTAAAGCAACAAACAAACGCTTGGACAGCACTTGTTGGTGTACTTTATGTACTTCATCGCGTAATGGCTTTAAATCCTGACCCACAAAAATATCATCAAGGGGCTTTTTGATTTCTCTTTTATAGGAAATGCGAAGATCTCGTCTTAACAGCAGATTGATTATCTTGTCATTATCATGACACATCTTTTGTGCTTGAACAGAGAGTAATTCCGGGTGTGCTTTGGCATTTTCGTCAGCCAGGTCCAGGATGGCCTGCCAACGCTTACGCACACTTGACAAATGATTAATAGCGAGATCCTTTTTAGCTTGAAGGATAGCTTTGTTATCTTCATTATCTTCGTTGTTTGAGTTGTCTAAATTCTTACGTAGTTTTTTATCTAAATCAGGATTCTCTTCAGTAAAAATCTCCAGCGCAGTATCGATAAGCTCAATTTTATTGGTAATCGATTGATGCACATTGATGCGCTCGATTCCTTCGCTATATTTATCCAGATAATTAAGTGGAATTACAACGTCTTCGTTGATCTTAAATGCATTGGTATGAGCGGCGATGGCAGCCGTTCGTGCACGATCAACCCAAAACTGTTTACGTGCCTCTGCGCTTACTGCAACGAAGCCTTCTGCATTTCTGGCATTGGATAACTCAACAACTCGCGAAGCGGCTTTAGCCACCTGCTGCTCATCATCTCCTACGATATCAGCGATCAAAACCATTTTAGGGAATGAGCCACGTGCTGCTTTAGGTGTATATTTAACAGCTTTTACATAGCGCTCATCAAGGTGCTCTAAACCAGCCAACATCACATGTTGATTGCCATCCAGGTAATTCTTTACCTCTACAATGGCAGGCACAGCTTCCTGTAAATCGGTTCCGTAAAATTCCATACACACCGTGCGTGTGTGGTCTGGCATACGATGTAAAATGAATTCAGCAGAGGTAATTAGACCATCGCAGCCTTCTTTTTGTATCCCTGGCAAACCACCCAGAAATTTATTAGTAACATCTTTGCCCAAACCCACTTTGCGGAAGAATTGGCCTGGCAAAGTCAAGGTTTCAACATCACCTTTTTGGGTTTTCGCATCTTGTTCAAATCGAGTAATACGAAAACTGACTTCTTCCTGATCGTGAATTTTACCTAAGTTATGATTGAGTCGTTCCACTTCAAGCCATTCTGCATCGGGTGTAACCATTCTCCATGAGACTAGATTATCCAGCGCAGTCCCCCACATAACGGCTTTTTTTCCACCCGCATTCATGGACACATTACCACCGATGGTTGAAGCATCTTGTGATGTCGGGTCAACCGCAAAAACCAGACCAGAACTCGCAGCCAGGTCTGAAACCCGAACTGTTACTACTCCCGCATCTGCTCTGACAATGGAAACTTCCTGATCAACACCCGGTAAGTCTGAGCGCTTTTGTATTTTACCCAGTGTTTCGAGTTTTTCTGTATTAATCACAGCGCTCATGGAGTCTAGCGGGATCGCCCCACCGGTATAGCCCGTTCCTCCACCACGAGGTATTACTGTCAGACCCAGCTTTATACTGGTCTGTACCAATTGTGCAATTTCTGCTTCGGTATCTGGAGTTAAGACAACAAATGGGTATTCGACACGCCAGTCAGTGGCATCGGTTACATGAGATACACGTGCCAAACCATCGAACTGGATATTATCTTTACGTGTGATCGAACGAAATTTACGTTTCGCGCGCTTACGTAATGCAAAATAGTCAGCAAACCATGTAGCAAATTCATCCACAGCTTGATCGGCAATATCAATCAGTTCTAGAGTGAGTTCATTACCTTTAGCCCTATCTCTAATTCGCTTTAGACGTGTACGTTTGGTTTCTATTAATGAATAACGCCGCTTCTCATTTTCTAATAAGTCATCCTGGATATAGGGATTTCGTTTCACAATCCACATATCACCCAATACTTCAAGCAGCATGTGTGCTGAAAGCCCGGTAGCTCTTCTTTCACGAAGCGTCTCCAGGATATCCCAAGCTCTTTTCCCGAGTATGCGTAAGATGATTTCTTTATCTGAAAAAGAAGTATAATTGTAGGGGATTTCCCTATATGGCTTTTTAATATTCATGTGTGCGGATTCTAACGTGTATAGCCAGGAGTGTGAACAAACCCTAAAAAAATAGCGTAAAAAATATCAATATTGACAATAGGAAGCTCTGTATAACCTAGCTGAATTATGGCAACGCCAAAAAAGCCATTAATTGCATAACGTGCCTAGGATATGATTCCTTAGAGACTTACAGAATTTCACCTCGGTTATACAGAGCTTTCTAAAACTAGCATATATATGAAAGCATGAAAAAAAGCTGAAAAGAACATGGATAAAAACAAAATAATTGCGCATCGTGGTGACAATACAAATCATCCAGAAAACACCTATGCAGCAATAGAAGCAGCACTTATTGCCGGGGCTCTTTTCGTTGAATTCGATGTACAGATGAACGCTGACAAAAACATCATAGTTTTTCACGATGAAGACTTTCAACGCATGTCTGAAAAAAATCTATCGGTGTTTAATACCACGGACGAAACATTAAGAACCTTAAGTATTCATGAACCAGAGCAATTTTTCAATGAACACTACCCCACTTACATTTCATATCTAGATGACATATTAGTGCTATTAAAAAGCTTCCCTGAAGCCACATTTCTGGTTGAAGTAAAAGTAAAGAGTTTGGAATATTGGGGAGTAGAAATTGTAATGAAGAAGTTACTATCGAGCCTTAGAAAGTACAGCGATAATATAATTGTTATCAGTTTCAGTGTTGCTGCATTGAAATATGTAAGAAAACACAGCAGCATCAAAGTAGGACTTGTATTCAAACAAGAGCCTGCAAAACATCAGGAAATTGCAACTAAACTAAAGCCAGAGTATATGCTTTGCCCTTATTCAATATTTCCTGAAACAAATTTATGGGAAGGTCCATGGGAATGGGTGGTTTATACAATAAACGACATCAAGTTAGCAATGAAATGGCTCGCAAAAGATGAAGTCAGCTATATTGAAACCGATGATATAGGCCTGTTATTGGAAATAAATACAAATAAAAAAGGATTAACTAAATAAAAGTACACCCCCCTGCTTTTTAAGGGCTTTTCAAAACAACCCTCCCTTCGGGTAGTCGTCGCTACGCTCAACATTGTCTCGCCAAAGGCTCGGCTGAGGGGTTTTCTAAAACTAGAATGGTTTTTTCTGCGTATGGTATAAACGCATATAGTAATGATATAAAGGCCAGATTAATAAACTACTAAATACGGTATACCAATAACCCCAGCCTTGTGGAGAATTTCCGGTAATTCCTAAAATCCAGAGATTAATTAACAAATAAGTGCCCAAAACTAAAAATAACAGGAAAAGCTGCTGAAAATAACTGTCCATCAAAAGCCGTGAGCGCATTCTTAAGGTTAAAAACAATACTATAGTAAAGCCCAAAGCGTGTTGACCCATAATCGAACCATAGACAGAATCAACAAGCAAACCCACAAACCAGGCCAGTATCAAGCTGGATCGGCTTGGTGATACTATACCCCAATGAATAAATGTTAAAGCCAACCATTCTGGTCTAAATAAAATCCATTGCTCTTTAACAGGCAAAATAGTCAGGGCGAATGCTATAACCACAGACAGGATAATCGCACCAGTAAACCTTGGATTAATCTCTTCCATGATTTACTTCTTGTCCTCTTTCGTTTGTGCTGATTTCTTATCCGCTGATTCCAACTCAGAAGAATAATCAGCACGCCAAATCATAAGTATCTCACGTGTCTTACTAAAATCTGTAAATGGCTTTGCGTGCACTTTCATAAAGGAATCACCCGGGTTATAGACAACACTATCTACAATAGCCACAGGGAAATCGGGTGGAAATAACTGCCCCAAACCTGAACTCACAAACTTATCACCTGTTTGTATATCCATGCTAGTTTCTACATGCTTAAGTTCTAAGCGATTAATCTTACCCATACCGACTGCAAGTGCTCCCTGGCCTGTTCTAACATTACGCACATGAATTGCGTGTTTCACATCAGTGAGCTGCATGATAACTGCGGAATTTGGTGTAACACTTTCTGTTTGCCCGTAAATATTATTACCTGCCAGAGCCACCTGCCCGACAAAAATACCATCATCAGTACCTTTGTTAATTACTACATTCTTACTGAATGGATTGGAAGACACCGAGAGAATCTCAGTTAAGGTGAATTTTTCACGAACCGCGGGAGTAGCACTCAACTGACTTCTTAAACGCTGATTTTCTCTTGCTATCGAGTGATACTTTTGGTCTCTTGCAGCATATATACCCACTAAAGCACGCAATTCCCGATTCGCTTTTGAAAGTTCATCATGTTCGGAGAAAAATTCTTGAGTAAAATGCGCGAAACGATAAGGCAAATCGACCGTATATTGGACGGGATAAATAAGAAACTTAGTTAATCCGGTGCGAATAGGTAAAAGCCTGTTTTTACGGTAATCCAAAGTCATAAAGGCCATAGAAACCAGCGCCAAAATCACGAACTTAATCATGTAGCCTTGTTGCTTGCTATCGTCTCTATCTAGATTATAAATAACAGAACCCCACGTAATCTCTGATTTTTTTAGATGCTATTCAGAAGCCCAAAAATCAAAACCATCATCATCAAGCATATCCAGAATACGCCCACCACCTCTGGCAACACAGGTTAATGGATCATCGGCAACTACAACGGGTATCCCGGTTTCTTCCATAAGAAGACGGTCCAGGTCTCGTAATAATGCTCCACCACCTGTTAAAACTATACCTCTGTCTGCAACATCAGCGCCAAGTTCTGGCGGAGTTTGCTCCAAAGCAGTCTTTACCGCACTAACGATTCCAAACAGGGGCTCTTGTAAAGCTTCTAAAATTTCATTACTTGTTAATGTAAAGCTACGCGGCACACCTTCTGAGAGGTTACGGCCTTTTACTTCAAGCTCCATTAATTCTTTACCTGGATAGGCTGAGCCAATTTTACACTTAATATTTTCAGCTGTTGCTTCTCCAATCAGCATTCCGTAGTTTCTACGAACATAGCTGATAATGGCATCATCAAGACGATCACCACCAATGCGCACGGAAGCTGAATACACAATGCCACGAAGTGACATGATCGCAACTTCAGAAGTTCCACCACCTATATCCAGAACCATTGAACCGACAGCTTCGTCGATTGGTATACCCGCACCGATGGCAGCAGCCATTGGCTCTTCTACCAAATATACTTTTCTTGCTCCCGCACCCATCGCAGAATCTTTGATTGCACGGCGCTCGACCTGTGTTGCCCCACAAGGTACACAAATAACGACCCGGGGACGAGGCCCGAAAATTCTTCTTGGTGCCACTTTTCCGATGAAGTGCTGAAGCATTTTCTCGGTATAAGTAAAATCAGCAATTACACCATCTTTCATCGGGCGTATTGCTGTGATGTTTTCAGGGGTTCTACCAAGCATTTTTTTCGCTTCGACACCCACAGCTTCTATTTTCTTAGGGCCGCCGGGACCGCGTTCTTGCCGAATTGCTACTACTGAAGGTTCATCGAGGACAATGCCTTTACCGCGCATATAAATCAGTGTGTTTGCTGTTCCCAAATCGATAGATATATCGTTCGAGAACATGCCGAAGAATGCTTTAAACATAGAAAAAATTTTCCTATTCTTGAGTGTATCAAGACCCCAGTTTGAAGGCCGAAAAAGACCCTAATTTATCTGCTTATATCTTATACTATTCAATTAGTAGAAAAGAGCATAAAATATAAACAGCGTAATGTATCAATCACAGCTAAATAGAGCAAGAATTTGCTCAATTAAGTACTCTGACTTAGAATGCCCCACCCTATAAAAACATACTCCATTATAATGAATGTATTGATTGTTTTCACCCACCCAAATCCTGCTAGTTTTAATCACGCTTTGTTGGAAAATATTTTAGCCGGTCTTAAAGAAGCCGGACACACCATTAAAGTTAAGGATTTATATAAAGAAAACTTCGATCCTATTCTAAGTGCTAGTGACTTAGCTCAATTGCAAGAGGGTAATATCCCACCTAAAATCGCAAAAGAACAAGAACAGTTATTATGGGCTGATGCTTTAATATTCATATACCCCCTTTGGTGGTTTGGTCGTCCGGCGATGCTAAAAGGCTGGTTTGATATCGTCATGACAAACGGCTTAGCATTTGAATACTCAAGCGATGGCGTAAAAGGCTTATTAAAACATAAACGTGCTTTAGTTCTGATAACTGCAGGTGGGTCAAAACAGTATTTTGAAGATACAGATGCGCTTCAGTTAATTCACAGGCCAATTACAGATGGCACCCTATCATTCTGCGGTATTAAAGATGTTTCGCATGAAATTTATTATGATATTGCTAATATTAGCGAAGATGAAAGATTAAAAATACTCGATGATGTAGAAGACATGGGTAAAAGCTTCTAACTGGAGTTCAGACCATAACAACACAATGTAGATTTAATATGCACACTCACAATACCGAAATTCTTAGCCATAGAATCTTTCCCGGCGAAACACCTCAGGCGAAAAAGCAATTTCCTTTAATAATTCTTCATGGTTTATTTGGCTCTATGGATAATTGGCGTTCTCAAGCTAAAAACCTTTCAGAAAAAAGACCTGTGATTATTTTAGATCTACGTAATCATGGAACTTCCCCACATATTAAGGGAATGAGTTACCGTGAAATGTATGAAGATGTCATCAAACTCACGAAGCACCTTGATATTCCCAAGTTTGATTTATTAGGGCACTCCATGGGAGGCAAGGTTGCGATGCAAATGGCATTAGCTCAGAAAGAATTAAATCAGGATCTGATTAATCGACTCATCATCGTTGATATTGCACCACGACCTTATCCTTTATGGCATCAAACCACATTAAAGGCAGTGTTAGGTGCTCCTGTAGAATCTCTCGAGTCTCGTCAGCAAATAGATGATCACCTCAAAGAGTCTATTGATGATGATGTAGAGCGCGCTTTTATGATTAAAAACCTAAGACGCGCCAAACTAGATCCGGATGGCTCAGATAAAGGCTTTCGTTGGAAGAGCGATATTCAGGAGATAGCCAAAGGGTATTTAAAGATAGCCGGGTTTTCTACATCAGGCCAAACCTTTACGAATGAGACACTCTTTATAGATGGGGAAGATTCTCGCTACATGAGAGAACAAGATTACCCAATTATTAAAGCTTTATTCCCAAATTCTACTATTTCTATAGTAAAAAACAGTGATCACTTGCCCCATATTCAGCAACCAGACGTGTTTTTTTCGCTCTGTGATACCTTCTTAAGCCCTACAGAATAAGCTTTTTAAAAAAAGTTCATATAATGTTAAAAAAAAAGTTGTATTAATATAAAGAAGTATATTAGAATATACTCATATTCGAAATTAATTGAATATTAATACATCAATTACTTTATACAAGGAAATCGACATGAAATTACAAGCTATCACACTTACTGCTCTTATCGCTCTTACAGGTACTGCATCTGCTGACTGGTTCGACGGATTTAACAACGGTAACGGAAGCGGAAACGGCTACGGTACTGCTACTGGTTACTCTAACGGTGCTGGAAACGCTGCTACTAACGGCAACGTAGATGGAAACGGCTGGGGAACAGCTAGAGGCGATGCTGACGGTGAAGTAGACTTCGCTATCACTTTTAAAGGTAAAGGTCGCACTGACATGGACACTGCTGGTAACTTAACAGGTAATGGTCAAGGTTATGGTAACACTGCTGGAAACTGGACAGGTAACGGTAATACTGCAGGTAATTTTGTAGGTGACGGTTACGGCAGTAACAATACTAATGGTTATGGATACAACAACTATGCACCTGCTGGTTCTTTCGCTCCTGCTGGTTACAACGCTGCAGTTGCTGCTCCTGCACAGGACTACACACAGCTTAAAGCTATGTGGGAAGCTCAAGCTAAGCAAGCTGAAGAAATGCTTAAGCGTATTGAAGCTGCACAAAAGAACGCTGCTAAGTCTTAATCAAACGATTAACACTACAAAGATTAAAAGGCCCGTATTAGCGGGCCTTTTTTATGCATGATTAATTAACAGAAACGTTAATATCCAGTAAAGTGTGAAGTATCTTTGAAACTCTGAATAGACTAAAAAATGAATTCAAAAAACCCATACCTGGAAAACAGGCATGCCTCGCTTCGAACATTGGCAATGCCAGCAGATGCAAACCCGAGTGGGGATATTTTTGGTGGATGGATAATGTCACAAATGGATATTGCGGGCGCTTCACTCGCTAGGCAGATCGCCCGTGCCAGTGTAGTTACCGTCGCGGTCGAGGCCATGACATTCCATTTACCCGTTTTCGTTGGAGATGAAGTAAGTTGTTATTGCGAAACAGAGCGAATCGGTAGAACTTCAGTGGCTGTTCACATCGAAACCTGGGTAAGACGAGACCGACTCACCGATGAAAGTATCAAAGTCACAGAGGCTGTTTATACCTATGTAGCAATCGATGATAAGCGAAAACCGATGCAGATTAAAAAACAAGAGACCTAAACAAACCCAAAAAAACTTCTATTGAGTCGGGCAAACTCCCAAAACTAAATCCATGACATTTGTGCCACTTGCCCCAGTTATTATAAGTCCATCTGTCTGTTTAAAGTATGAGTGTGAATCAGCTCTTTGTAGATATTCTGTTGCGTCAATATTCATTAATAAACCTCTTTCAATGGTTTGATTATCAACTATCGCGCCCGTTGCTGTTGTTAAACCATCAGTACCATCGGTTCCTGCTGCGAGAAGATAACACTGATCCGAACCTGCCATATGTGTAGCAGCTGTCAATGCTAGATGTTGATTTCTCCCACCCAAGCCTGGATTATTTGGTAAATTCACGGTAGTTTCGCCTCCCCATACAAACAATGTACCCGCTTCTTTTTTTAAGGTTTCGACACAGTTAGTCGCTGCTGTAGTGGCCTCATTTTCAAGAAACTCAGGGACAACTTTACATGAATAGCCTATAGATTTTGCTTTTATGGCAGCAGCTTCTTTGGCAATCTCTAACGAGGCAATAATCTTCCAGTTAAAGTCACCCCCCCACTTATAGGCCTTTTTGTTGCTTAATTTATTTCTCCAATGCTCTGGAAGATCAGGCAACTCTTTTTCATCAGAAGGAAATAACAAACCAGAACCGATAATCGCAGGATCATCTTCTGGAACATCAGAAATCATCAAACAAATTACTGGCCTTTGGTTTAGATAGCGCCAAAGTCCTCCGCCTTTAATTACAGATAAACGACGACGTATCGCATTGATTTGATCAATAGGGTATGCATTAGCCAACAAATAATCGGTAAGTTCCTGAAGTTGAAGTAAATCCCAACCATCTTCTAAAACCTCTACTAGCGCTGATGCCCCACCCGAAACCAGAAATAAACATGCCTCAGAATCTGGTAATGCCTGAATATAATTTAATAAGGCTGTTCCGGCTTCAATACTTTTATCTTTGGGTACAGGGTGGTCTGATTCAACACAGATTACTTTGGAATCTTGCCATACCTCTGCGCTGATATGTCCGTGCTTTGAAATGACTAAAGCGGATTTGACCCTATCTTGCGGCACACCTTGATACATCGAATCCGCGGCTTTTCCTATGGCAATCACATGTAATGCAACAGGGTATGAGCCAGTTTTGAGTTCATCACTAACCACCGTTTTACCTTCAACTGAGGATAATGCGGCATTAAAGATAGCGAGTAAATTTTCTCGATGTTTATTCATACAAACTCACTTCTAATGTAAAATTTTCAATATAAAAAGTGCCCAGCTGAGACCTTGCCGAGACAGCGTTGGAGCTTTGCGACGACGATCCGTAGGGCAAGGTTTTCATTAATTTACACAAAAAACATGTAAAAGTAGGGGGCTGGCTTTCTTAAGCCCACCAACAGCCAAGAAAGTCCATCATAGATTCCACAAGGAATCGTCGATGTTCAATGGTCGAGCTACAACTACATTGATTACATATCATTAGTGCTTTTATTCTAAGCTGACCAAGAGTCAAAAAGCTTGAATCAAACCTCTAGCCAGATCATGTTGTATATCCTGAATGTCTTCAAGTCCCACTGAAACTCTTAGCAAACCATCTGAAATTTGAGTTTCATCACGCTGTTCCTGGGATAACCGACCATGAGTGGTGGACGCAGGATGTGTAATAGTGCTCTTGGTATCACCCAAATTCGCCGTTATCGAAAGCAACTGTGTATTATTAATGATCTTCCACGCCCCTTCTTTTCCACCTTTTACGACAAAAGATACAATACCACCGAAACCTGATTGCTGTTTCTTTGCCAGCTCATGCTGAGGGTGATCTTTCAACCCCGGATAATACACATGTTTTACTAAATCTTGTTCTTGTAACCATTGAGCTAGCTTCATCGCATTTTCACAATGCGCCTTCATCCGTAAATTGAGCGTTTCCAGACCTTTGGTAAATACCCAGGCATTAAATGGGCTCATAGCAACACCACCAGTGCGTAATACACCCGCAATATCTTCGCCTACTATTTTATTATTACCTACAATCGCACCACCCAGACAACGGCCTTGTCCATCAAGATACTTAGTTGCAGAGTGAATAACGATGTCAGCCCCCATCTTTAAGGGCTTCTGCAAGGCTGGCGTGCAAAAACAGTTATCGATCACCAGTAAACAATTATTACTATGAGCGATTTTAGCTAGTTCGGAAATATCCACTAATTCAGTAATTGGGTTAGAGGGCGTTTCTGCAAATAGAATGCGTGTATTTGGCTTAATCGCTTGCTTCCAGGCCTCTAAATCAGAGAGCTCGACAAAATCAAAACCGATACCAAATTTTTTCAGGTAATTATCAAATAAAACGGTACTCGTACCAAAAATAGAACGCGAGCTAACCACGTGATCGCCGGCTTTAAGCACACCTAGCATCGTGGCTAAAATAGCGGCCATACCCGATGCAGTGGCTACACAGGACTCCCCCTCTTCCAACGCTGCTAATCTATCCTGAAAACATTTGATAGTGGGATTTGAAACACGAGAGTAGAAAAAGCCTTCCTCATCACCACCAAAACGAGCCGCAGCTTCCTCAGCACTGTTAAATACAAAGCTTGATGTAGTGAAAATTGCCTCGGAATTTTCCTGATAATTACTGCGTTGGTGCCCTGCTCTAATCGCCAGGGTATCAAATTCAAAATCGTCCATCTTATTATCCATTTATTATTTATCAGCATTAACGAAAATTTATTAATACATCAGGCAACACCGGACACAAAAAAACCCGCGAAGACATTACTAAAGCAGGTTATTTAACAATCATTGACCGCGCTTTAGCAAAATTTAAAAGTAATAGCTGGTCAAATGAGTTGAATTTAGACATTGATAAAAATTATTCAGTTTTTCAAACAAAAAAAACAGAATAGTCATTCTATTTTGGTGATTTTGTTGGGAAAAATGAGCGGTTTTTAGTCCGTATAAATCAACGAATTTGGTCAGTTATTGCTTTTGCGCCTGCAAGCTGATAATCAAATCGGCGCGTTTCAAATACTATAAACCTAATTATTTATAGCGTCAAACACCCTTTGCTTTAGGAATTCAACCGCAACAGTTTGTGATATTTTCTGAAATTCGTCTGTGTGCAAATCTTTGTATTCGAATACTTGTGCAGAAATACTGCGACTAGAAATAACCACTCGATGACGTATTCCCAAAAACTCAATCACTTCAAATTTATTGCGTGGTTTTTGCTTGCGATCATCGACTAGTATCGAGAGGCCTTCACTCACTAGCTGTTTATAGAGTTGATCAGTAGCTAATTTCACATTGAGAAATGTTTCCGATTGCATCGGAACCAGCGCAATTTGAAAGCCGCTTTTATTCTCTACCTTACTACGCAATTCATTAATATTAGATTGGCTCAAATACATTTAATGACCGCGCCATTTATTCATTTGACGGCGCTCTTTTTTATTCGGTTTTTTATCGGGCCTGGTAACACTGGCGTTATTTAAACGACGTATTTCTCGCTCGCTTTCTCTGGCTTTTATGCTTTCATTACTTTCTTCATAGAGCAGTTGCGCTTCTTTGGCTGGGCGGCGTTTGTCATTCAAACCGGCTACAGTAATATGATATTTCTCGTTGTTACGGGTAATATCTACCTTATCGCTAACTTGTACATTTCGAGATGGCTTTACGCGAGCACCATTGAGATGAACTTTGCCTCCACTGATAGCCTCCACAGCATCTTTGCGCGTTTTAAAAAAGCGCGATGCCCAAAGCCATTTATCTAGGCGGACAGATGTCAGTTTAGCGGCCATTCGACTATATGCTCCTCTAATTCATCCTCATTAACATCTTTTGCATAGACTACTCTACCAATCGCAGAGTAACCGGTTTCATGAATGGTATTTTTATAACCAGAAATTAAATGATGCCAGTCTTCCAGCCCACGACCTTCTAATATTCTTCTATAGGCACAACTTGGCGGCAGCCATTCGATATCATTTAGATTGTCTTGTGTGAGTTTGATGCAGCTTGGGACAAGCACTTCGCGGTTTGCATAATCAGTACATTGCCCCTCTTCGTTATTATAAAGTTTGCAAGCTATATCGGTGTAATATACCGATTCTGTATCATCATTTTCGCTATCTTCATCCTGTAGTTTTAATAGGCAACATTTGCCACAATGATCGCAAAGGCTTTCCCATTCCTCACGATTCATTTCTGTTAATTTTTTTTCTTCCCAAAATGGTTTTTGTTGATTGGTCATTTATTGTTACTCAGTAAGAGTTTCGCATAAAAGTATAGCTAGAGAAAAGTTAGCGTAATTTTTCAGGTTTTTCATACAGATTTTCTTAATAGTTGGGCTATTGAGAAATATTTTCAGGGAAAAACTGAGGAATTATTCGGCTAAAGCCTCACTAAGGGTCAGCTAAAGTTGATGTTTCGCTTTGTTCAGCTCAAGCAGTTTTATCCATTAGACCCTTTGTGTAAAACTCTTGCCACCTTAATAACGCTGAACTTGCGCCTCCACAGGTAATGATTTCTTCAGCCTATCAAAGTCTTTACTGGCCACATAATAGAAGATTTCTTTACCTTCAGTATCCCAGAGTAATGCCATGCCACGGTCTGGATATAACCAATACTGTGCTGACTCATTCACCTGTATTTTTTCATCTGGTTCACCAAAGAATTTCATTTGTTTTGGTTCATAATCAGTGATTGGCAAGTAGATAAGTCGCCATACTCTTAAATCATTTGCTAACTTAAGATTAGGAATACTTAAGCTATATTTCCAATGATTACTGGGCGTAGATTTTTTTTTGACTTGTTCATTCAGCATTTTTTTCAATGTTGCTTCATCTGCATCCAATTCTACAAGTAAGCGGGCTTCGAGTACTCCAAATTTTTTCTTACCAAAATAAGCTTCTAAAGATAAGTCACCATTTTGTGCTTCAAATAATGCTGGATCAGCTAATAATTCAAGCTTCTTAACTAATTCTATGAATGTAGCATCTCCTATATCAACACCAAGAACATGTATTGTGCCATTTTCATTAGTGCTCACTTGCCAGGGTAGTTTTTCTTTATATTCGTCATTCAGAACCGTTATTTTATTATCACTTCCACAACCAAGTAAAAACATAATACAGCAACCAAAAATTATCCGTGTCATTTCCATATTCTTTTCATTCAACAACCTGATAGTTAATAATACCGTATATAAGTTTTAATAAGGCCAATTACATCAATATTTTCTGCTAGTATTTATCTATTACAATAATCATTCTATAAACTCAATTAAGGCCGGATTGTAATCATATGGACAAAAAAGAAACCGTAACGCTCACAGATAACTCCACTGGCAAATCTATCGAATTACCGATACTTAGACCAAGTAATGGAACCCCTACAATAGACGTAAGGAGCCTTTACAGTAACCTTGGTTATTTCACTTATGACCCGGGCTTCCTATCTACTGCCAGCTGTCGAAGCTCAATCACTTTTTTAGATGGAGAAAAAGGAATCCTTCAATACGGTGGTTACCCTATCGAGCAACTTGCTGATAAGAGTACGTTTCTGGAAACCTGTTATTTATTGATGCATGGAGAGCTGCCAAATATAGAAGAATTAATGGAATTTACCCATGTGATTACCTATCACACCATGTTGAACGAGGCAGTAAAAAACTTTTACAGTGGCTTCAAACGTCGTTCTCACCCTATGGCGATTATGGTAGGTGTTGTAGGTGCTTTATCTTCTTTCTATCACGAAGGTATCGATATCAGAAATGCAAAGAGTCGCATGATTGCAGCGCATCAGTTAATTGCAAAAATGCCTACTATCGCAGCATGGAGTTATCGCTACGCAAGTGGCCTACCATTCACCTATCCACAAAACCATCTAGGCTACGCAGAAAACTTTTTATACATGATGTTCAGTGTGCCTACTGAGGAGTATGTACCAGATCCATTTTATGCAAAAGCACTTGATTTAATTATGATTTTGCATGCAGATCACGAACAAAACGCATCGACATCAACCGTAAGACTCACAGGAAGTTCTGAAGCTAATCCGTTTGCTGCTGTATCTGCAGGCATTGCTTCACTTTGGGGCCCTGCTCATGGTGGTGCTAACGAAGCGGTAGTTCGTATGTTGCTTGATATTTCCAAGTCCGATAATGACGTAGCCTGCTATATTGACCGTGCTAAAGACAAAAATGATACTTTTCGTTTGATGGGATTCGGTCATCGTGTGTATAAAAACCACGATCCACGTGCCACGATTATTCGCGAGACTTGCCACGAATTAATCCAACATCTTGGGGCAGGAAACGACTACGAAGCGCTGTTCGAAACAGCCATGGAACTTGAGCGTATAGCTCTAGAGGATGATTACTTTGTATCTCGTAATCTATATCCCAATGTGGACTTCTATTCGGGTATTATATTGCTTGCAATGGGCATCCCTTTAAATATGTTCACCGTAATCTTTGCTATGTCACGTACAGTTGGCTGGATTACACACTGGATAGAAATGATTCAGGATCCTGAATCTAGAATTGGACGCCCGCGACAGCTTTATGATGGTGCATTGCCGCGTGATTATATTGAAGTGGAAAAACGCACTTGATAAAAGTTGTTTAAGACCTTATTTACAAAATAATTAACTTAAATACTTTGCGATCTAAATAACTCTGGAGAATTACTATGACTCTTAACAACGCGGTAAGCGCTTTTGCAGGCGTAATGATCATTGTAAGTTTATTACTTACCTACTACGTTCATCCTAATTTTGTGTGGTTCACTGCCTTTATTGGATTCAATCTTTTCCAACAATCGTTTACAGGGTTCTGCCCTGCGGCAATGATTTTTAAAGCTATGGGATTAAAAAACAGCTAAGTCCAATCAATAGCCTCACGAAATTGTAATTGTTGGGCTATTTTATCACCCCCCCCCTACTTTTACCCGGTTTTTGAGAATAATTACAAATCCATGAAAGACGATCTACGCCTTCTTTTACTCAAAAACTGGATTCAACAAGATCGGTCCACTGCAACGATTGCAGTGGCTTCTGCTGACGCCAGTTTCCGCAGATATTTCAGAGTGACCAATAACGGAGAAACCTATATCGCAATGGATGCTCCTACTGAGCAGGAAGACTGTACACCGTTTATTGATGTCACAACTCGCTTGCGCAATGCATCAGTTCATGCGCCTGAAATTATCAAACAGGATCTAGACCAGGGATTTTTATTGCTCGAAGATTTTGGCAGCACGCCTTATCTGGATGAGCTAAATGATACAACTGCTGACCAGCTTTACCGTGATGCTCTCAAATGTCTGATCAAAATCCAGCAAGCAGATACTGACGGACTCCCCGAATACGATGAAGCCTTATTGCTAAAAGAAATGCAGTTAATGCCAGAGTGGTTTTTGAATAAGCATCTAGGAATCATACCTAGTGATGAACAACAAAAAATCATCGATAGAACACTACATTCAATCACTGCGGTGGTATTACAACAACCACAAGTGTTTGTACATCGTGATTACCACTCACGCAACCTGATGATTACAAGCAATGACAATCCCGGGGTTATTGATTATCAGGATGCAGTACTCGGCCCAGTCACTTACGACTTGGTATCTTTGCTCCGCGATTGCTATATCAAATGGTCTATCGAAAAAGTCAGCGAATGGGCGTTAGCTTTTAAAAAGGATGCGGTCACTGCTGGCCTTCTCCACGATGTTAATGATGAAACCTTCAGCCAATGGTTTGATTACATGGGCATGCAGCGCCACTTAAAAGTATTGGGTATTTTTGCCAGATTGAATCATCGAGATGGTAAGTCAGACTACCTCAATGATTTACCACTGACGCTTGAGTACTTTATGAATGTCGCCAATAAGTATCCACTCACTCGACCGCTTGCTGATCTATTTAAAGAGTGGCAAATACCAGAAAAATTTGGAATAAAAAAATGATTCTCTCATTTGGATTTTTTTTTGATAGCAAGGCAAATGCTTTTCAAGAACCGGAGTGCTTCTCGAATAATCAAGTGTGGCATACACGAGTATCGCAGAAATGTATTCAACCTTGTTATCAATTTGGCTATCGAGAAAAAAGACAATGAGAGCGATGATACTTGCAGCAGGCCATGGTACCCGCATGCGTCCTCTGACTGATCACACCCCAAAACCGTTATTACAAGTAGGTGGTAAACAGCTCATTGTCTGGCACATTGAAAACCTTCAACGCGCCGGGTTTAAAGATATTGTGATTAATATTGCCTGGAAAGGTGATCAAATCCCACAGGAACTGGGCGATGGCTCACAGTTTGGCGTGTTATTGCACTATTCTGATGAGCAACAAGAAGGCGCCCTGGAAACCGCTGGAGGAATTCTTAAAGCATTACCTTTGCTTGGTGATAAGCCTTTCTTGGTGGTCAATGGTGATGTCTGGTGCGACTTTCCGTATTCAACAAAAAATCCTTTAGCAGATGACAAACTCGCTCATCTAATTCTGGTTAACAATCCAACACAACACCCCGAGGGTGATTTTTCATTAGATGACAATTATGTTTCTGATGGTGGTAATAATGCCTTAACCTTTAGTGGCATTGGCTATTACGATCCTGCCTTATTTAAAGGCTTAGATTACGGCAAACACCCGCTTGCTCCTCTGCTCCGCAACGCAATGAAAACCCTTCAAGTTACTGGCGAATATTTCGCGGGTAATTGGCAAGATATTGGAACACCTGAAAGACTTAGCAAACTAGATGAACAATTAAATAAGCATCTTTAACCACCCCCCTACTTTCTGGCTATTTTTCTGAGCACATGACAAATATTTTATTTACACGATCTTACATCTAGGTCGATATATTAATTATGTTATTTTGTTATCATCCGCAACATAATTTTTCCAAGACAAATAATCATGAAAAAAATACTAAAGAACTTTATCTTTCTACCGCTGATTATTGCAGCTGCCGTAGCTTTTGTAGTGATGCAGGTAAAATCAAAAGCGCCAATCGAACACACAGAAGTTGAATTTCCGGTGAAAACGGTTGAAGTTCTGACGGTTGAAAAAATCCCTTTTCGTACTCGCGCTGTTGCTTATGGTAATGTAGAGCCCGCAACAGTGCTAAAGGCTAAATCCGAAGTAAATGGCAAGATTAGTTATATACACCCCAATCTAAAACAAGGTGGAAGCTTACCTAAAGGCACAACGGTTCTAAGAATAGAAACAACTACATTCGAGATTTCGCTGGACTCCAGTCAAGCAGGCCTGGCAAGTAGCCAGTCTTCGTTAACCCAGATAGAAGTTGAGGAGCAAAGCGCCAAACGTTCGCTGCAAATTGCGCAACAGAATTTAACTCTGGGTATAGCAGAACTAAAAAGAGTCCAATCACTAGTTAACAAAGGAACACTTGCACGTAATCAGCTTGATGTTGAAGAACAAAAAGTGCTTCAGCTACGTGCTTCGGTACAAGATTTGCAAGGCAAACTAGATGCATACGCAAGTAAAAAAGCATCAACACGCGCGCAAATCAAACAATCAAAAAGCCAGGTTGATCAAAGTAAAGACACGTTGGTACGAACCGAAATTGTGCTCCCTTTTGATGCAAGAATAGGCTCAGTATCTGTTGAAGAAGGTGAGTTTATCTCTGCTGGAGGTCAGTTGTTTGAAGCTTTAGGCATTGAAGCCGTTGAAATAAACGCACAGCTACCCGTTAAGCACGTTCGTCCTTTAGCCAGCACTATGAGTCCAGCGCCTGAAGAAGGCATTTCACAAAGCCTGGGCAACCTCCAAAGAGCAGTCGCTAGCTGGAATCTAGAAGCAATTGTGCGCATTGTGGGCGGTGATAAAAAAACAGTTTGGAAAGGCAAACTATTGCGTGTTGGAGAAGCTGTGGATCCCACCCGTGATACCTTGGGCATGGTGGTATCTGTAGATAAACCTTATGACGGTGTCATCCCAGGGGTACGACCACCTTTACTAAAAGGTATGTATACCTCTGTGGAATTTCTCTCAAAACCGAAAGATATGCTGGTCATCCCCCGAAAAGCACTGCATCAAAATCGAGTGTATGTCGTTAGCGAAGAAAACACGCTAGCGATTCGGCCGATTCAGATTAGCTTTTCACAAGGGCAATTGGTGGTTATAAAAGATGGACTTAAAGAGGGAGACAAGATTATTACCAGTGATCTGGTACCCGTAATCGAAGGCATTAAACTGGAGCTGATTGAATCTGACAATTTTCAGAATGAGATCAAAGCAATGGCTCTGGGAAAAGAATCATGATTCGTTACTTCGCGTCTCATCCGACTGCCGCCAATATATTAATGTTGGCGATTATCGCCATCGGTTTAGTCGCCCTTCCTGGCTTAAATAAAGAGACCTTTCCTAAAATAGAGCTGAATCAGGTGCAAGTGGCAGTCGCGTATCCGGGGGCCTCTCCTTCCGATGTTGAAGAAGGCATTTGTAACCCTCTGGAAGATGCCACAGACGGCATTAGTTTCACTAAAGAGCAACGCTGTGAAGCACGCGACAACATCGGCATGCTCACTATGGAGATGCAGGAAAGTGGAGAGATACGACAGTTTATTGATGACATCAAATCAGCGGTAGATGGCATTACTGACTTTCCGGCAAATACCGAAGACCCGGTAATTACCGAATTAGGCCGAACCGAACCTGTGGTCACGGTAGCTATCACTGCAAAAAATCTATCATCACCCGAACTCAAAACTCTAGCAGAATATTACCGCGATAAATTACTGTCGATACCACAAGTGCCGATTGTTACGGTATCCGGTTTTTCTACGCATCAATTGAATGTATTGGTAAAACCAGAGGCGATGCTTCAATACGATTTAAGCATACAAAATATTGCTGATCTGATTAAAACACAAGCACTGGAATTACCCGCTGGAATTCTCGAATCAAAAGACACCTCGTATCAGATTCGTTTTGATAATGCCCGTAAAACTGCCGCCGAGCTTGCATCATTAGTAATTATTAATACCAGCAAAGGTGGTGAAATACGCTTAGGTGATATTGCCACCATTGAAGATCAATTCGAAAACCAGGAAGAACGCGTCGAGCTGGATGGGAAACAAGCAGCCTTACTCAAAGTTAATAAGAATTCTAGTGACGATACCATCACCATTTATGAAGCCGTGAAAGGTTTTGTTGATGAAGAAAATGCGCGCCTACCTGAAGGCACCAAATTAACGCTAACTCAGGATGCCGCCAGTATCGTTAAAGACCGTCTGCAGTTATTGTTAAAAAATGGCTGGCAGGGCCTTTTCCTGGCTACACTCGCGCTATTCTTATTTTTTAATTATCGTTATACCTTCTGGGTAGCATTGGGATTACCTATCTCATTTCTGGGTGGTTTAGCCGTAATGAGCACCTTGGGTGTAAGTATCAATATGATTTCGATGGTTGCGCTATTAATGGCGATCGGTATTTTGATGGACGATGCCATTGTGCTCTCCGAGAGTATTTCCCACGAATATAATCATGGCAAAAGCCCCAAAGATGCCGCTATTTTAGGCACACAGAAAGTAGCTCGAGGGGTGTTTTCATCCTTTGTTACCTCGGCATTATTATTTGGCAGCTTGTTATTTATGAAGGGCGATATCGGCCAGGTAATGGGGGTGCTTCCAGTCGTTTTACTCTCGGTTTTGACCTTTAGTCTGCTCGAAGCCTTTCTGGTTTTACCGCACCACTTAAGGCATTCTTTAGAACATAGTCATGAAAAAGAAAAACCTAAATGGCGCCAGATTTTTGAAGTTAATTTTTTAAAACTACGTGATTTGTTCACATCGTTTGCTCGAATAGCGATCACCTATCGTTATATCACCGTTGGTATCGCTTTCGCGATGCTAATACTATCGATTGGGTTGCTGGCAACGGGCACGATTAAATTTAAATCATTTCCAGATTTAGAGGGCAACAGACTTGAAGCACGAATCTTATATCCGCAGGGAACACCTTTAGCCAAAACAGAGGCACTGGTTGAAAAACTGATTTCTGCTGCGCGTAAAACACAAGACCAATTCCAGCAGAATGAGTCTGCACCATTAATTAAAAACATACAGGTTGCTTATAGTGAGAACAGTGACTCCAGCGAATCGGGTGCTCATTTAGCAACGATAAATCTCGATATTTTAGATACAGAATCACGTAATACATCGTTGAAAGACTTTGAGCCAGTATGGCGTGAAAATGTAGGGCATATACCTGGAATCATCAGCTTGCAGTTTAAAGAACCTTCTCTTGGACCCGCTGGTCGCGCTATTGAAATTCAGTTAAGTGGCAATAATCTTGATGACCTATCCAAGGCTTCTTATGAAATTCAAAACTGGTTAATTGGCTATGACGGCGTTTCCAATATCCTTGATGATCTGCGCCCGGGAAAACCGCAATATAAAGTGAAGCTATTACCCGGTGCTTTAGCCGCTGGGGTGGACGCGCAGACGGTTTCCTCACAATTACGTGCGGCTTATCAAGGCACCAAGGTAAACGATATTTATAAAGGCCGGGAAGCCTATGAAATTAACGTTAAACTCGACAGCAGCCTGGACCAGGCACTCGCTGATTTTGACGATATGTTTATCTACTCAAAAAATGGGGAGAACATCCCATTAGTAAGTGTCGCTACTATAGAAGAATACCGCGACTATGCGCGTATCGGCCATGTAAACCACCGGCGTGTGGTCAATATCTTCGGCACTATAGACTCGGCCAAAGCAAATACATCTGAAGTTTTAGGAGATACCAAAACCCGTCTCTTTCCCGAGCTAAGAAAACGTTATCCCGATTTAAAAATTTCTTTAAAAGGAGAAGTGGAGAGTGGTGCTGAAACCAATAACTCGATCCTCTCAGGTTTCTTCCTCGCGCTTACCGGTGTATTTTTACTACTGAGTTTGCAGTTTAGAAATTACCGCGAACCACTAGTGGTGATGCTAAATATCCCACTCGCCTTAATAGGAGCGATCTGGGGGCACTACATCATGGGGATCGATTTCACCATGCCGAGCATGATTGGCTTTGTGTCACTCGCAGGTGTAGTGGTGAATGACTCCATTCTATTGGTCGAGTTTGTAAAATACCGAGTCAAAGAAGGTATGGTGTTACACGATGCTGCCAGTCAGGCGGTACACGATCGTTTCCGTGCCATTTTCCTCACCTCTATAACCACCGTCGCAGGCATGGCGCCGCTGTTATTAGAAACCAGTCTACAGGCGCAGGTATTGATACCATTAGTAACCAGTATAGTATTTGGCATGTTGACCTCAACCCTATTAGTTCTGCTGGTACTGCCTGCCGCATATGGAATCATGGAAGATATTGGCTTTATCGAATTAACCGATGAAGACGATATCCACGAAGGTGATGCTGTTGCACATTTAGCTTAAGGAATATTCTAAGGAAAAATACCCTATAAGTGGCTTTTCCAGGCTCACCAGGAGCCAGAAATGACAAGTCAAATAATTGAATTATACGTTTTAAACAATAAAATGGTAAGTTCACTAGAGTCCATCGTAGATTCCTTAAGGAATCGCCGATGCACAATGCTCGAACTAGCACTGATATTTTTAAGTCTCAAAAATTAGTCGATTTAAAGCTCACCTAGAGCCAAGAATGACAAGTAAAAAATGATTCGACTTACGCTTCACCTTAAAGGGTCAGTTAAAGCTGTTGTCTCGTTTCACTCGGCTGAATTATCCGTTTTAAACTACAAACGGTAAGTTCACTAAAGTCCATCGTAGATTCCATAAGGAATTGTTGACGTACAATGTTCAAACTGGGTTAAGCGTAATTATATTTACCGAAGCCACCCCTGCTTATAGGCAGTTTTTAGACTTATTTCTCAAAGCCTCCAATTTGAGAAGCAAAATGAATACTTAAAACAATCAGAATTAATCCACTCATACGTTTAAGTAATTTCATTAGAATTTTAAAAAATCGTACATTTGGGTAATTGTCCGATACAGATTAATCATATATATAGTTACATTGCGAGAGAGAAATAACGCTTTTTGGAGTGTTCGCTATGCATGGAATAATAAAATTCCCCGGGAATCCATGGCCAGACGGTCATCCGTTGAAAGACTTTCGGTTAGGTGTTTTGCTACATAAGCCGAGGGGTCAAGTGCCCGCCAAAGCCACATTAGACATAAGATTTCGTTCAGAAGACTATTGCCATCCTCATAACTTCGAAAAAATGTCTGAAGCACCAGCAATGCTGATCTCTAATAACCAAGACAAGGAAACGCCGAAATGGGAATCTATCAGTTCCTGGCTGAATTTTGGTGCGGCCTATGCAAGCTCGATTGCCAGCCACGAAGATATGGTGATCGCCGATGAATACACGGGTTTTGATATCGAGTGCTTAAACGATTTTACGCGGGTTATCGATCCCATTCCTGAAATTATCTGCGACGAAGATAATAACTATGAAATCCCGGCATTCCATTCTCACGTACTTTCATGGAACGATATGGCGGATCATCACATGAACATCACGCGCAACCATAAATCAGGACTATATGATGTTTTCTGGAAAGGGAAATGTGGCAGAAGCGATATTGGCAATTCCAGATATCAACATGAATTTGAATTGCAGGTTTCAGGCGTTCCTTTCAGCGGTTTCTCAGGACATAAGCTAAGCTGGCAAAAACAAGCCAGAGTATCACTTGAAGAACGCGACTTAGAGTTACGTTCACTGGTTAAATCACTGGTTATCAATCCAGGGAAAATGCATTTTAAAACAGGCCATTTCCCTGGCAGAGATCAATTACTCCCGGATTGATTGGTAAACAACAGCAGTAAAGTCACCCCCCTACTTACCATAAGATTGCCATTTCGTTGATTGAAATGGACAACTTATGTATACAAAAGCTTAAAGCTAGCTCGCCGATAGGCGATACTAGGTTTTAGTGTGTATTTAGGCAGTTTTTAACTTGTGCATCATCATCCCTTCCCTACAGGTAGTATCATTACACTCGACATAACTCCGCTTAGTCTTTAAAAAAATATTTGTAATTATCTTAAAAAAATACTGAGCGAATAAAGTTATAAACTAATAAGATGCGAACTTGGAGTTTCGCCAAATACAAAAATAACAGGTAATTATTTATGATCAGAATAATGGCAACATTTTTA
This sequence comes from uncultured Gammaproteobacteria bacterium, assembly GCA_963760355.1. Classification (GTDB taxonomy): domain Bacteria; phylum Pseudomonadota; class Gammaproteobacteria; order Thiotrichales; family Thiotrichaceae; genus Cocleimonas. The sequence continues at coordinate 45,282 of CAVXCT010000042.1, forward strand.
CTTTGTGTTTCGCTATTTTTTGTTTCACTAGTTTTTGAAACACCAACTTTTGCTCAGGGTATAGACGTAAAACTATTTGATTTCCGCGGTAGAGGTGGTCGCCTTGATTGGTCACCTACCGGCGAGTTTGTGGTATTTGACCGTAAAGGTTGGGGTGGAGGCCATGACCTTTACCTTAGTCGTGATTTTAAAAGTGAACAGTGCCTGACCTGCAAACACCCGGATCTTCCTAATCAAAAGCGCAAGTATGGCCAGCCCGTTATCCACCCCAGTGGCCGCTATATCGTATTTCAGGCAGAAAAACAAAAACATGGTTACGTCATCCCACTGGCGACCAATCCCGGTTCTGGTGTATTCAACGATATCTGGCTGTATGACCTCAAAACCAACCGCGCCAAACCACTCTGGGTGGTGCCAAATAACAAGCATAGCGGGGTCCTGCATCCGCAATTTTCCAAAGATGGCAAACAATTGAGCTGGTCCGAATTATACGGAAAAGGAAACTTTAAGATACCAGGGCTGGGTGCCGGTTCGTGGAAGCTCAAGACTGCATCCTTCAGTCCAGCTGGCTTGAAAAATGTCAGGGAATACCAGCCTGGCGAAGATGTCATCTATGAAAACCATGGCTTCAGTCATGATGGCAAATGGCTGTTTTTTAGCAGTAATATGAAACGCTCAAGAGCGGTTAATACAAGCACCGATATTTATAAAATCAATCTGCAATCAGGTAAATTGGTGAGACTCACGCATCAAGGCTATAACGAGCATGCCCATATTTCACCCGACGGCAAATACATCGTGTGGATGTCTTCGATCGGCAACGGCAATACCTATGATTATTACAGAGTAGGTACCGATTACTGGATCATGAATATCGACGGTAGTAACAAAAGAAGGCTCACCTATCTGAATAAACCTGGCCACAAGCACTTTCGTGGACGTTACGCGATTGTAGCCGACTTCGCTTGGGACCCACGCAGCTCGGCAAAAAATGGATACCGGATATTTGCCTACCTGCACGAACTGGTCACTAAAAATTTCAAGATTCGGTCCACAAATCTCAAAGCAAAAGGCGAATATAATTTTATGCTCGAGTTTTCACTGCCGTAATCTACGCTTTTTATTGCTTCGAAACTATTAACCAGGACCTGATATATTTTAGGTGTTATTTAAGTTTATTTTCTTTTTTTACAAAATCAGCATCACTGGTTTTCAAGTTTCTATCAATCAATAACTTAAAAAAGAAGGGCAAAAAGAATACCGCGAGGAAGGTCGCTGCCAGCATTCCACCCATAACACCTGTACCCACAGATTGACGTGCACCCGCACCTGCTCCACTGGAAAATGCCAAAGGCACTACGCCCAGAATAAATGCCAGCGATGTCATTATAATCGGGCGAAATCGTAAACGTGCTGCTTCCATCGCTCCCGCTGTTGCGCTCCAACCATCATTGACCTTAAACAAGGCATATTCAACAATCAAAATAGCATTTTTAGCGGCAAGCCCTAACAGTGTTACCAATCCAATCTGGAAATAAACATCGTTGGTGAAATCGCGGATATAAACTGCTGCGAGCGCACCAAAAGTACCAAAAGGTAACGCCAGTAGCACCGATAATGGCAGTGACCAACGCTCATAAAGCGCGGCCAGTATCAAGAACACCATAATTACCGCAAGTCCCAATGCCAAGGCAGAGCTGCCACTCGATTGTTTTTCCTGAAACGATGACCCCGTCCAGTCGTAACTAAAATCAGAAGATAGTGATTTATTGGCAATATCTTCAACCGCATCAAGCGCCTGACCCGAACTGATTCCCGGTGCGCCTTCACCCATCAATTTAACTGCGGGTAAATTGTTAAAACGGTCAATGGTATCAGGACCAGAACTGTATTCGATTTTTGCGAAACGCAGATAAGGGTACCATTTCACCTTTATCGCTGCGTACATACATGCGGCCAACATCATCTGGCGTCTTACGATATTCGGCATCAGCCGATAGCAATACCTGCCATGCACGTCCGAATTTATTGAAGTCGTTTACATAGTAAGAACCCAGGCCCGCTGCCAGGGTATTAAAGGCGCTATCCAGCGAAATACCCAGGGATTTAGCTCGCTCACGGTCAACATTGATAAAAAGCTGCGGTGTTGCAGCACGCCATAAGCTATTCACCATTCCCAAACGCGGATCTTGTTGTGCCGCGCCTTTGAATTTTTCCATCGCCCCTGCGAGTGCTTTCGAGCCACCCTCGCCTTTATTCTGCAAATAGAATTCAAAGCCGCCGGTACTGCCCAAACCGAAAATGGCCGGCGGGTTAAACGCAAGCACTAACGCCTCCTTGATATGCGCGGTTTTTGCAAAAAGTTCACCCACCAATGCCTTGGTTGGAACATCTCTGTCATCCCAGTGCTTTTGTGTGACAAACATGGTTGCTGCACTATTTTTATAACCACCGCCAAGGAAATCAAAACCTGTAAATGCCACGACATTTTCATTATTTGGATTGGATTTGATTGCCTTTAATACTTCGGCAACGACCTTGTCGGTTCGATCAAGTGAAGCACCATCGGGCAAAAATACAGCAGCGATGTAGTAACCCTGATCTTCATCGGGCACTAGCGAATTGGGTGTTATCTTCCATAGTCCCACTGTAGCGGCGACCATTACCAAAAACAGTAAAATGGTGATAAATGAATGACGAATCATAAAACCGACCGTACCCACATAACGGCGCGTGACCCAGGCAAAGAAATGGTTGAAACCACGGAACAAGAAGTTCGTGCCTTTGTGTTCGTGTTTCAAAATCAACACGCATAAAGCCGGTGTCATGGTTAACGCAACAACCCCTGAGAGGGTTACCGAGATTGAAATGGTAATCGCAAACTGGCGATATAACTCGCCCGAGAGCCCCCCCAGAAATGCAATCGGCACAAATACTGAAACCAGTACCAGCACTATCGCCACAATTGGCCCACTGACCTCGTGCATGGCTTTAAATGCTGCATCACGGGCTTTGAGGCCTTCTTCATGCATAATGCGCTCGACATTTTCCAGCACCACGATGGCGTCATCGACTACGATACCGATGGAAAGCACCATCCCGAATAGTGTTAGCGTATTGATTGAGTAACCGAGTATTTGTAAACCTGCAAACGTTCCCAGCAAAGATACCGGAACTGCCAGTGTAGGAATCAGCGTGGCACGCCAGTTTTGCAAGAACAAATACACTACGAGGAAAACCAGCAGCATGGCTTCACCGAGTGTCTTTAGAACCTCTCGTATCGATACCTCAACAAAGCGTGTGGTGTCGTAAGGAGTCGAATAAACCAGCCCATCCGGGAAATTTTTGGATAACGTTTTAACTGTACCTTGCACCTCGTCGGCTACGCTCAGAGCATTCGCACCAGGTTGCAAAAAAACACCAATTAACGTGGAAGGATTACCATTAATTCGTCCTCTGAATTCATAGTCTTTGGAGCCCAATTGAACCCTTGCAACATCTTTAAGGCGCAATAAACTACCATCGTCATTGGCGCGTAGAATAATGTCTTCAAACTCTTCAACCGTTGATAGCCGGCCTTTGGTGGTAATGCTGTATACCATTTCCTGACTGGTTTTTGTTGGGGACTGCCCAATTTTACCCGCAGCAAATTGGGCATTCTGTTCAGTTAAAGCAGCGCCAACATCGGTAATCGTTAGACCCAGTTTTGTGAGTTGGTCCGGCTTTACCCAGATGCGCATGGCGTAATCTTTAGCCCCAAAAATCTGCACATTCGTAGTGCCGGGGATACGTTTGAGCTTATCCAGCACATTCAAGGTTATGTAGTTGGATATATACAAATCATCGTAGCGTTCTCCGGGAGAATAAAACGCCAGTACTTGTAAAAACGCCGAAGATCCTTTGGAAACCGTAACACCGATCCGCCGTACTTCTTCCGGTAAGCGTGCATCTACCTGCTTTACCCGGTTATTAACATTTAGCGCAGCCTTATCAACATCAGCGCCAATCTGGAATGTAATAGTGATGGTGCTGACGCCATTGGATGTCGAAGTCGATGACATATACAGCATGTCTTCTACACCATTTATGGCATTTTCTAGCGGTGTCGCTACAGTTTGGCCGGCGATTTCAGCAGAAGCTCCGGGGTAAACCGCAACTACCTGGACTGTGGGGGGTGCGATTTCGGGATATTGTGCTACGGGCAAAGTGCGCATCGCAGCAAGGCCCGCAATCATGATAAATATCGAAATAACGAACGCAAATATCGGGCGATTGATAAAATACTGTGAAAACATTTTATTTTTGCTCTACTGATTTTTTATTGGTATTTTTTTCAGCAGTTTCGTTACCACTTAATGCACTATCTACAGAGTTGCGCATTTCGTTTTCTAATTCACCTTTTAATTCAAGACTCATTAGATTGGAAGAATCTGTGCCTGTTTTTTTACTATCTTTTTTACTATCTTCTTTAATGTCTTTTTCACTGCCTTCGACACTATTTTTTGACACCCCTCCACTTTGAGGCTCTTTTTCTTCTTGCATAGCCTGGTTTAGTTTAGCTTCATTCGGCTCAGTTGTCGCAGCTGCTTCAGTCGCTGCAGTTGCTACAATCGGCATTCCAGGGAAGAAAATCCGGGCGCTACCTTCGGTGACAACTTCATCGCCGGCCTTGAGTCCTGATTTGATTATCCAGGCATTTTCCAGATCACCTTCGAGTTGCACCCACTCACCTACTACAACAGGGCGCTGTTCTGCGATTGTCATTTCCTTATTATCTTTTCCTTTGCTCTTGCCCACGACATAAACATACTTGCCCTGCGGGTTATCCAGCACCGCACGTTGTGGTACTACAATTGCTTTCGGACGAATAGCTCCTATCAAATTAACCCGCACAAATTGACCTGGCGATAAGCGCCGTTGGGGATTATCAACCGTTGCACGCACAGCAAAATTACCTGTATTCGGGTCAGTTTTATAATCTTGAAAATTCACCACACCCGTTTGTGGAAGTTGCTGACCGTCACTGGAAGTCAGTGCCACCTTGAAACCAGTTGCTGGAATTTGCAACGAACCTGCGTCAATTTCCTGTTGCTGGCTAATGTGATGCGGCTCTGGAATGCCAAAATTCACATAAGCGGGATTCGTCTGAGAGATCATCGTCAATAAACTATCACTACCTGCCTGGACCAGGCTACCTTGTAATTTCATCGCACGCCCAGCGATCCCGGAAATGGGAGCTTTGACATTGGTGTAATCAAGATTGATCTGAACCGTTTTTATCGCCGCTTGCGCCTGTAAAATAGAGGCCTCAGTTTGCTGGACTGCAGCTTTAGCTATTTCAAGCGCAGATTCTGCATCATCCTTAGCGCTCTGACTCAATAGTTTACGATTAGCTAAAGGCATGACACGAGCATAATCGCGCTGCGCTTTTTTCAACTGCGCTTGAGCACTTGATTTTGCGGCTTTAGCACTTACCAATGCCGCTTGAGCCTCGGCCATCGTTGCATTTAAAGGAGCGCGATCAATGGTGAATAATAGATCCCCTTGCTTGATAAATCTGCCTTCTTCATAAAGCCTTTTCTCTATAATCCCGGAAGTCCTTGCGCGTACCTCAACCTCATGCGAAGCCGCAACCTGCCCCGTATAAGAAAAGCTTACTGGTATATCACGTGGCTTAACCGTAGTGCTTATAACCTGTGCAGGAGGTGGCCCAGCCGCTGTAGCAGGTGCTTCTGCGGCGCTAGGCTTTTCGCAAGCGTTAAGGACAACTGCAATGCAGATAAAAATTAGTGTATTAAATTTATTCATTTTATAAAATTATTTTGTACCGATCGGTATCAACCGGCTATTTTTAATTGTTCCATATATATAGTCAAGAATAATTTATAAAGAAATTAAATAAGAAACTGTAGTATAGATCAGCTTAAACCGTTTCCTTTAATAGAGTTATTAGAATGGATACTAGTTGTAGTAAATTCATGATGAAGTAAGCAGAAGGATAGCAAAACTCCCAATAGCAAAATTTATAAGAGACCTGTACTTCATTAGTTAAATTTAATAAATCAAGCTATATGACAGATCGTTTCGGAGTTTAATATCACTCGAAAGATGACAGCTTTATCGCCAACTTCAAATTGGGGAATACGCTCAATGGGTTTAACGGCCTGAGCAGTCTATTTATTTAGAGGTGTTACATAATAAGTTGAATATTAATAAGCACACATACCTATAGTTACAGTTTACTAAACCACCTAATTAAATAGACCTGTAACTAATAATAATCAATTTTCAAAGGTCATTTTTTGCTATTACTATATTTAAGAATAAATATTTACTCGTTATTTGATTTCAAATAATGTTTAATCGTTTGTTTTTTATCATATGACGTATGACTTCACCTTTTGATAAGGTCGAGACAAATGAAAAATATAACCTTGCTGGAGGGTTAACCAAATTAAAATTAATCTATTGGTCATCAAGTGGCTGCTTAGTTCGATAATTTCCTTATTAATTCTATCTACTAGCACTTTTGCCGCTGACTGCCCCAAAGACATAAAAGCGGTCACGATAGACGATGCCACCGTACCCATTGAAGTGTTGGCACTTCAGGTTGACCCACTAACAAAGTGCGAGCTCGAAGCCGAAGCACGGGCATGGGTATTACTACTGCAGAAAAAGATCAAGGAAATCAGTAATGCTAAAGTTGCTGCATTTTACAAGAAACAGGAGATAAAAAAGGCCAAAGTCATTGAAGCCACTTTAGAGGATATCAAGGTAGCAAAAGAAGGCGCCGACAGTGAAAAAGTAAAAGCGGCAGACGAGGAAGCCAAAGAAGCTTTGAAAGAGGCTCAAGCAGTTGAAAAGAAATCCACTGAAGATAGTTCAGTTCAACAAGCGATTGCTGATGCAACAAGCAAGGCAAAGGATGAAGGCAAGGTTATTGCCCCCGTAGACAAAACCACAGAAGCAAAAACCGATTTAAAGAAAGCACTGGATAAATATGCAACCGATCTAACGGCACAAAGAACCGCGCTTTTAGATCGCTTTAAAGTCGTATTGGCAGAATACGAAGCCAAAGGCGGTGACATCAAGGAATATAATACTTATATCAAAGCCGTTTCAGGAATCAAGCTTGATGTTACTGATGCCAGTGCAACATGGACGACCATTAGCGGGTGGCTGATGTCTGCCGAGGGAGGCTTACGCTGGCTTATCAATATTATTAAGTTTATCGTTATCATTGCTGTGTTTTATGTGCTCTCGATTATTGCCGGTAAAGCCACTAAAAAAGTTTTATCAAAATCCAGTCATTCCTCAACGTTGCTAAGCAAGTTCCTGATTGTGGCTGTAGGTCGTCTCATCCTTATTATCGGTTTTTTTATTGGCCTATCAGCACTGGAAATTAATATTGGACCTGTACTTGCCATTATCGGTGCTGCCGGATTTGTTATCGCTTTCGCATTACAGAAATCTCTGAGTAATTTTGCTAGCGGTATACTTATGTTGGTTTATCGTCCTTTTGATATTGGTGACTTTGTCAATGTAGCGAGCACTCCTGGAAAAGTCGAGTCGATGAATCTACTCTCGACACAATTAAGAACATCTGATAACCAGCTAGTAGTTGTGCCTAACAACTCGGTATGGGATGGCGTCATAATAAACGTTACCGGCATTACACAACGTCGTGTCGATCTTGTATTCGGCATTGGATATAACGACGATGTGGATAAGGCGCAGAAAATCCTGGAAGAAATCGTAGCTGAAAATGAACTAGTCTTAGAAGAACCCGAAGTAAAAATAAGACTTCATGAGCTTGCTGATTCATCGGTTAACTTCGTCTGCCGCCCCTGGGTCAAACCTGAGGACTACTGGGATGTTTACTGGGATATTACCCGCGAAGTAAAACGGCGTTTTGATGCGGAAGGTATCTCCATACCTTTCCCTCAACGAGATGTTCATATTTACCAGGAAACGATTTAGAGCAATTAACACCGAAAGCTATAGAAACAAAAGTATTACTACAGACAAATCACAAAAAAGTGGCGTAAAAAGTGCCTCGCGAAGCATAAGTTCTATTTACGTTTTAAAATACAAAAACGAACCGAGCTTCAGCGAGACAAAAGCATTGTTCTTTTAATGCTTACCCGCAGATAAAGCGTAGCCGTATAAATATCACTCATAAGTGGGGGGGTGTGCAACGACTCAGCTCAGCAACCGATTCGACGCAGCTTAGCAACCATCCTTTTTAACCTATCAAATAGCTTATTAGGGTTTGTATTAGAACGCAATAAACCAACTCCAATCATAACCAGCAATAAGCCCATGGCATGCGACCAACCGAATGGCTCATCCAATAACCATACCGCCAATAAAATGGTTACTACTGGACCGATGCTGCCAGTAATGCTCATGCGTGTGGCACCGATACGGTTGATGGCTTCACTGGTAAAAAAGCTGGGTATTAAGGTACAGAATATCGCGAGAAGAAATCCTAAAAACCAGAGCATGGGTGAGACATTTAAATCGCTTAGGTTCCGGGTGTTAAAGAATTGAATCACGATCCAGATGGTTGCAGATGACATCGCGATACTGGTGAAAATCAGGCTGCCTATGCGTGTGATAAAGGATTTACTAAAAATCACATACAGTGAAAAACTCAAAGCTGCAGCGGCGACAAAGGCGGTGCCAAGTGCGGTATCGCTGCCTTCGCCCACTGACTCATTTAAAAACAGAAAGGTAACCCCCAGATAACTTATAATCAGCGAGGCAAATACCCGCCCAGTGATTTTTTCGCGAAAGAAAATCCAGCTGAGCAATGCCACCATAATGGGATAGGTGAATAGCGTTAAACGCTCTAACTGCGCGCTAACATATTCCAGCCCCCTAAAGTCTAAATAGGATGCCAGGTAGTAACCGATAAAGCCCAGCCCCATAATTAAAAACAGGTCGCTGATTCTAAATTCTGCGGCTTTTTGTGGACGTGTTTTAATCGCGTAGACGAGCACCATTAAGTAGAACGGCATGGCGATTGTCATACGGATCATCAATAGCGTAGTGGCATCAATCCCCTCATTAAATGCCATTTTAATCAGCACTGACTTTAACGAAAACAAGGTGGTTCCCGCTAACGCAAAGGCGAAACCGGTGGCTACGTTTCTTTTTTCAATGTGATCTAGAGTGCTTTCTTGAGGCTGTTCCATTCGAGACACCTGATTACTGACAAACTATTAGCCGGCCCTTGTTACTATTGGCTTTTTTTGTGGCTTATTTCTTGCTTTGTTATAAACCTGAGCAAATGGAACTTTTAGGGAGAACCAGAGAGTTTGAAGCTCCATGAGTTGCTGTTCAAGAAGTGTAGCAGTCACCCCCCTACTTTAAGGCTTTTTTTCTAATCCTTATTTTTATATGGCATATAACCTTAAAGTAAGTTTAGAACTATTACGCGCCTGCCATTGTTTTTGTGATCACTAAAAACTCATCAATATCTTTAGCCGAATGACAATGCAATGGTGAGACTCTAATCGCACCTTCCAGGCCAAATGATTCCAGCATTCGCTTAGAATACAAGCTGGTATTCACTCTTTCAAAAACTGTCACACCCTGTTTATCATATTCCTTAACGGCAGACGCTGGGTCCAGGTTTTTAAAGTTGATGGCTAGAATCAAATCGCGTTTAGTCAGGTCTTCATGGTCTAAATAGACTTCTAGATTCTCCATCTCACGCAAGCCGGTAACGCCTTCTGTACCATTCAATAATCTTGATAGCAACGCGCGCTCATGCAATGCGATCATCTGCATGCCTTTAATAAACTGATTACGTCTTGTTGTATCAGTCGTTTCTTGAGTTTCTCTAGTTGATAAGCTGCAAACGTAGTTGATGACTTCGGTGAACATGGCGTATTGGGCAGGATCAGAACTGCCTAAATCCCAAAAATCTTTTCCCTTGCCGCTGAGTTTGTCGTGCGGCAATACTGCTGCTCGATCAGATAACCACGCTAAACCCATGCCACGACAACCAAAGAATTTATACGGCGCAATATTGATGCCATCAATCGGGATATCCTTCAAATCGATAATTTCATGAGGCGCATGCTGCACCGCATCGACGATGATATATAAATCAGGTTTTACTTTTCTTGCTGCTGTCACTATGGATTCAATATCGAGCTTTGCTCCGGAGATATTGGATGCGTAGATCACGCTTAAAAGCGCTGTATTTTCATCGACTAAACTGATTATTTCATCGACATCAACACCACCAGTGACCGGATTACTTTTCGCTACGCGAAGTTCTCGACCGGTTCGACTGGCGTTTAATTCCATCGCATCAAAGGATGAAGGATGCTCCAGTATCGTTGTCACCATATTGCTGCCATCAACATTTTCAGCAATGACCCGCACCATATCAAACATCGCTTTGGATGCGGTGAGTGCGGTATAAACCGTGCCGCCTTCGGTATTCAGCAGCATGCGAAAATCCTGCTGACCTTTATTCTGTATGCCTTGCAGATAAACAGCAGTATCATGAATTCTATCCAGGCAATCGGGACTTGCTGAAATTTGCGCATAAGTCTCCACTGCTTTTTTTAAACGGAACGAACCTCCGGCATTATCAAAAAATAGGCGGTGTTTGCCGTTAAGATCAACATCAACATGCAAGAAGGAATCTTTGACGAATTGCATCGTAGAATCTGAAAACAATTTGCCATACTTTGTATCTGAAATTTCCACACTAATACCTTTTAAACAAAACCAAGATAATAAAATCACACCCCCCCACTTTTATGCGGTTTTTGCAAAAACCTAGCCTTCGGGCTGTCGTCGCTTTGCTCCGAACTTTTCTCGGCTGCGCCTCGGCTTGCTCCTTTTTTGAAAAAGGCAATTTTTTTGTTAAATGGAAACAGGGTAACGGGTTTGCAACACAGCAACGTTTAGAAGCGCTGGAGTTTATAGAATAGTGAACCCTTTCAACGCAGCTATTAATAAGCTAGTAGGCAAGATGAATGGTTATCACAGGCTCAGTTCCAGTATCTCCTTGAAGGAAAGCTAATACCAGACTTTTGTTTAATAAAGTTACACCTTTCATAAAACGAAACGGCAAGCTTGCTAAATAGAGCAGACTTCGCCCTCATACACATCCATCACCGACTTTAATTCATCAAGGACATATTTGAGTTCTACTGCTTTTAAGTCTGCTAAAAACTTTGGTGGCTTTTCAGCTTCAAGCTTTAAAATTATCTGGGTTACCTCAAGGCAGCCACGCAGTGCAATATCTTCAATAAGCTCATCCATGGCATTCATATCAAACTCCTGTTTTGTTTTTTCTGTGTCATTCACTGTTTCATTAGAAATGCTGCAGCTTTTTTCTTCACCATCGCTTGCCGCACCAAACCAGAAGTCCAGTCCACGTGCCAAAAAGTCATCGTAGGTTAAATAGTGCGTACCGTCGCAGGAGAAATTCAAACTAATAAAACCATTTACCAGATTTAACGAGCCCGAGCGCAGATATATCGTTTCATCAGCAAAACGCAGTGCCGCGAATTGTTTGAGTATTTTACAAACTTTTTTCTTGGGCACCACATTACGTGCAAAATAAGGGCGCTTCGGATAAGCCAGGCACACCTCGGAATCAGACAATTCATCCATGGTTAATAGCCGATAGACGTAAGGGTCATCGATATGCCAAACCGTTGCTCTGCTACTCGAATAATGGATCTGGCATTGATGTACGCCGTGTTCTGTCATGAGCTCTTCGAGGATTGTCATAACGTCGGGCAGGCGGGTATCCATTTGGCTTTCGACACGCTGCTGGGCAAACAAGCCGCCGCGGATTGCCGGATCACCTTTGATCTGACGCCATTCCAGTGGCTCTTCATACATGTTGTCGGCACGCGGTAATTTACGTAAATCATAATCGACACCGAGAAAGCCCAGGCGTCCGCCATTCTCATCGCGGATTAACTGCACACCAGTAACCGAAGGGCGCTTTTTATTCTTGCTGATATAGGCACTCGAAAGCTCAAAATCATTACCTTCACGCGGGTTAAACATATTCACCATATAGGGACGAGTCGAACGATCGCGACCGACATCTTCATATTTGACGCGACCATGTTTGAGCGTGGCGCTGAGCTGTATGCCGTTCTTATCCAGCACATAGATGTATTTACAATACGGTAGTTCTTTAATGACTCGTTCTAAATGCTCATTAAGTAAGATCGATGAACTCATTAACGGCACAAGCTTTTTTACCTCTGAATCAAGAATATCACCCAGTATTTTCTTCAGCACATCGCGTTGACGTTTTACCGATTGTTTTACAATTGAATTCATAATGTATTTACACTTGAAAGTTTTTATAAGATAACATCATAAATTACTTATAAAATAACTGACATTAGTCAATTTCAATAGAGATTAACGGAACAATCCTGTCTTTGCTTTGGTCGTATAAGATAATTGATAATTTTTACAGGAGATAAAAAACATGAAAAAAACCTCTACCATTTTATTAGCATTCGCATTGGGCACATCGGGCGCTGTTATTGCCAATACTACTGCTGTACCAGACGATGCAAACAAAAACGCACACGACAATACACCATCCGTTGGCCAGCAACAAATCAAGTGGCTGGGTGTTAGCCTGGTGCCACTATCCCCTGCGATGAAAAACCAGCTTGGCAATGTAATTGGAGCAGATGAAGGCGTGATGATTCGTGAAGTGCAACAGAATTCACCCGCGGCTGCTTCCGGATTGCAGACCTATGATATCTTACTCGCATTTGATGGCAATAAAGTGGGTTCGGCCAAACAGGTTTATGACCTGGTGCAGCAAAGCAAACAGGAACAACAGGTCAAACTCGATATCATACGCCAGGGCGATAAGAAGAGTATTGATGTGAAAATTGGTCTCAGGCAAATGGCGAACTACGGACGCAGCCCGTTCCCCGGATTTCAGGCGCCAAGTAGCGATTTCTGGAATGCACCTTTTCCGCAGTTCGGCCAGCAGCCGCGCTGGAACCCGCCGTTTATGCAGCCTAACTGGCCAGGATTCTTCGATAACAATAACTTCCCGACTTTGCCACAGTTAGATCCTAAAAATATGCGGGGCAATGTGCAGCGTTGGTCACATGCAGAGTCGATGAACGTCAAAACACTCCCTGATGGCAAAATTCACGCCGAGCTCAAAACCAAAGACACCAATGGCAATGAGAAAAAATTTATGTTTGAAGGAGATAAAAACTCGGTGATAAAGCAAATCGAGCAACAGCAAGATTTGCCTGAAGCGCAAAAAGCGCGATTACTGGGAGCAATTAATGGCACTTCGGTAAACTTCTCAAGCAGAGATTTCCCGTTTGACAATAATTTTATGCAGGGTTTTCCACAAACGCCCTTTTATGGTCAACCCCGGGGTAATGCCCCGCAAAATAGACCGCAATCTCAACCACAATGGCGCGGTCAAACATACTAAGGTTATAATCGCAACTTTATAATTCCCTAAAGTCACCAATGAAGATAACTATGATCATAAAAAATGTATTTGCAAGCAAATCCATTTTTAAAGCCTGTTTGCTGGCCATGCTGGCTACAGGCTTTGTAACTCTATCTGCGAATGAAGTCGAAATCGTCGATGTAAAAGCACACCAGGCTTCGAATAAAACCTGGACCTTCGCAGTCACGCTTAAACATGATGACACTGGATGGGATCATTACGCGAATGAATGGCAGGTGATTGCACCCGATGACAAAATTTTAGCTACTCGAACGCTTTATCACCCGCACGTTGATGAGCAACCTTTTACACGAAATACCTCTGGTGTGAAAATCCCTGCAAAAATAACAACTGTCCGTATCATTGCCCGCGACACAGTCCACGGGCATTCTAAAACAGCGATGCAAGTTGATTTGAAAACCAAAGAAATCAAACCTGTAATACTAGCACTTAAAAGAACCAGGAAGAAAAGCTGATTCAGTCTTCTCAACCTTAGCGGTATTTACAACTTTGGCTATCCGGCAATCAGCAATTACCTATTTTACATTCCAATCGAGTTGATACGCGACAACCACAAGCGTTGTCTGCTTTCAGTGCATCTGCGTTATTGCTAATATCAACACAATCTATTTTTTCATTTTGAGTAGCAACAAGCTTTTGATAACGCTTCTCTTCTCGCTGACATAATGGAGATGCGCCATCATAAAAAACACCAATTACGAGCTTGAAATTGTCATATTAGTCAGCTTTTTTCAATAACTAAAATAATAATCAAAGTTTGACGGCAAAACTTCTGTGCCGATAATTCATGAATACAAAGTTCAATTTCAATTTAAAATCAGTTATTTAATTAATTCCAAAATGATAATATGGAAATATGGGAATTCATGAATACCATTTCCTAATCGAAAGAAACAAAGTCGGTTGACTCTTTGCATAAAAACAATGAATTACAACAGTAGTAACAAAACTATGGATAAAAATGAAGAACAAGCAAATTTAGCGTTAAAAGAATTTATTCGCTACTCATCCAGTCCCTGGCGTATAGTCTGGACAAATTTTGTCTCCGGTGTTTTTAGAGGTTTAGGAGCAATTATCGGGGCATCTGTATTTATTGCGTTTTTGATCTGGGTGCTGACATTATTTGTGAATGCCCCGTTAATTGGCGAATACGCAAAAGAGCTAAAAAAAACCGTCACAAGTTATATAAACGATACTAATTATAACGATGAATTTGAACGTATCGGGGATACATTAGACCGGATAGAAGGTGACCTCAAAGGTAAATAAAGCCACCCCCCTACTTTTGGGTGGTTTTTAGCTTGATGAATTATGCATCAACCACCATTTGAAAACCGCCAAAAATAAGACGGCTACCGTCAAAAGGCATTGGATTAGCCTCCATATCCATACGCGGATCTTTCATGACTTTTTCCATGCCTGAGTCTCTCATTTCTTTTGATGGCCAGACGATCCAGGAAAATATCACTGTTTCATCTTCTTTACACTTAACCGCCATCGGAAAAGACGTGAGCTCGCCTGAAGGGACATCATCACCCCAGCACTCCACCAATCTTAAAGCGCCATGTTCTTTAAATAGGGCTGCTGCTTCGGTGGCGTGCTTGATATAAGCGGCTTTATTTGCGTTAGGTACGGCTGCTACAAAACCATCTATATAGTCCATAGTATTTACCTCACAAGTTTCGTTATTTTTTAACTCATTGAATGTAAGCCGATCATATTGCCTTCGGTATCAATAACGTGGGAAATAAAGCCGAACTCGCCGATAGACATTTTGGTCTGCTCTATCTTTCCTCCGGCATCGATGACGCGTGATTCTTCCAGCGCGCAATCTTCACAGGCGAAATATACCAGCGTGCTATTGCCGCCCGCGGGAAAGCCTTCCATTTTAACCAGCGAACCTGATGCGCCATAGTTTTCCATATCAGAAGGAAAGGCCATCATCTGCATTTCAGTGTCAGATTCTGTGGGGTCATCCAGTTTTTCCAGCTTTATAGCAAGTACGGTTTCGTAAAACTTTTGGGCTCTGTCCATATTATCGATATAGATTTCAAACCAGCTAATTGGATTC
>CAVXCT010000043.1:0-18431 GCA_963760355.1 uncultured Gammaproteobacteria bacterium
AGGTAAAACCGAGTAAAAGGTGGAGGGTGTGTTTTAGTGTTTTTCTGTTCTGCCAAATAATATGATCAATTTATAGCTGGTTATAAATAGGACGAAAAGCTAGTAATGCATGCAACACACCTGTTTTTTTATATGGTTTTTTTTACCCTTATGGCTAATAATATTGTCAGTATTTGTAGATTTAATAGATGCAAACAAAGTTTTCCAGAATTAGGCATATAGGGCTTTAGAAGGGATACGTTCCCCATTTAGGATTCTTGGGAACCTATTCAGACCAGTGGCTGCATTCAGGAACTTAAAATGTGTTATGGTTATTAATCCCTTAGTCCTAGACTTCATTAAAATAATTATAATCAGCGAGTTCGATAGGAATACAACATGCCATCAACTGTAAAAAAGAACAATGATGATTTGGATAATTCATCCAAACCGGATTCCCAAAATAAACAAAAAAATTCTGCAAGGACGTTGCCTGCGTATGACACTAGCTTAATAGGAGCGCTCAAGAGTGACCATGAGGATATCGTGATTCTCTATAACCAGGTATTGAAAACAGCTAGGAGTAGAGACTATATAGCCTTACAAAGGATGCTTGGAGAGTTTGCAACGTTACACACAAACCATACTCAAATGGAAGATGAAAGAATATATGGCTATCTGAAAACACTGGCTAGCAAAAAAAGTCATGTAGAGCAAAGAGTCCTGGCAGATTTTTCCTCAGAGATGAAGAACATCTCCATTTCTATATTTTCATCAGTAAGCCAAAGCCCTAATATTCCTGTTAATGATAAAACCGTCGAAGCCTTTATTGAAGAGTTTAGTCTGATGGGATTCATACTGCAGGATCGCATTGAACGTGAAGAATGTATTTTATATCCGATCTATGAGAATAGTCGAAAAGTTGTGGATATTACTTAAGTAGATGAACTCTATTGGTATGCTTCATCACATATTGTGATGCTTAAGTATTCAATAAAAAGTGGCTAAAAGTAGGGGTGTGCGTTTATTAACAAACAAAAAGCCTTACTCTTCCATTTCTTTAACTTTTTCACGTAAAACAAATTTCTGAATTTTCCCTGTCGATGTTTTTGGAATGGTATCGAAAACAAAGTTCTTCGGGACTTTAAATGACGCCAGTTTTTCCCGGCACCAACTATTTAGTTCTTCTACTGTTACCTTTTGGCCTTCATTGAGTTCGACAAAGGCACAAGGCGTTTCACCCCATTTATCATCAGCTTTGGCAACAACAGCTGCAACTGCGACTGCCGCATGCTTGTACAAAACATCTTCAATTTCGATGGAAGAAATATTCTCACCACCAGAGATGATAATATCTTTGGAGCGGTCTTTTATCTGGATATAGCCGTCTTCGTGCATCACTCCCAGATCGCCAGAATGGAACCAGCCACCGGCAAATGCGGCATCACTTGCTTTCTTGTTTTTGAGATACCCTTTCATCACGACGTTACCGCGGAACATCACTTCACCAATGGTTTCACCATCGCGTGGTACTGGTAACATGGTTTCAGGATCATAAATATCCAGAGCTTCCAGCGGTAGATAGCGTACTCCCTGACGCGCTTTAAAGGCTGCCTGCGTTGCTGGTTCCAGTAAATCCCAGTCTGTTTTCCATTCGTTAACCACCGCCGGGCCATAGGTTTCGGTAAGGCCGTAGAGGTGCGTGACGTTAAAGCCAGCTGCTTTCATATTTTCCAGTACCTGTACTGGAGGTGGTGCTGCGGCTGTCATAAATTGTACGGTTTGTTGTAGTTCTCGTTTTTCTGCTTCAGCTGTAGAAAGTAAAGTTGACATCACAATTGGTGCGCCACATAGATGCGTTACGCCATGATCAGCGAGTGAATCCCACATCGCTTTGGGGCGTACCCAGCGCAAACAGATATGGGTGCCGGCGATGGCGGAGAGCGTCCAGGGGAAGCACCAACCATTGCAATGAAACATCGGCAGCGTCCATAAATACACCGCATGTTTCTGGATTGAAGCGGTCAGTGCGTTGCCCTGTGCTAGCAGATAGGCACCGCGATGATGGTAGACCACGCCTTTGGGATCGCCGGTAGTACCGGAGGTATAATTAAGGCTGATTGCATCCCATTCATCATCGGGCATTTGCCAGTTAAAATTCTCATCACCTGTCGCAATGAAATTTTCATATTCTACGCTACCGAGGAGTTCACCATCTTGTAGGAATTCGCTATCGTCATAATCGATGACCAGTGGATTAACTTTTGCCAGTGATAATGCCTGTTTGACGGTTGGCGCAAACTCACGGTCAGTGATTACCACTTTGGCTTCGGCATGATCCAGTTGAAAAGCGATGACCGCAGAGTCCAGACGGGTATTCATCGAGTGCAGTACCGCGCCGCACATCGGAACGCCATAGTGCGCTTCGAGCATCGGCGGAGTATTTGCCAGCATTACGGATACTGTATCACCGCGACCAACCCCACTCTGTTGTAGCGCTGAGGCTAGCTGGCGGCTGCGGCTGTAGAAGTCGGCATAGTTGCGTTTAAGATTGCCATGAATCATCGCAATATGTTGCGGAAATACGGCTGCAGCACGTTCTAGAAAAGTCAGTGGAGTAAGTGCCTGGTAGTTGGCAGGATTACGCTCTAAATCAGTTTTGTAAATATTACTCATCTGGACCTCATCTGTTTTGCCAGCATGCTGGACGTTTTTCAATAAATGCGTTTATGCCTTCTTCGGCATCATGTTTCAGCATATTCACCACCATTATCTTAGAGGCGTAGTCGTAAGCTTCGGCAAGTGGCATTTCACGTTGTGCGTAAAAGGCTTTTTTACCCGTAGCAAGCGTCATGCTGGATTTAGATGCAATGATTCTGGCTACCGCCATGGTTGATTCACTAAGATTTTCTGCGGCAACACTACGATTGACCAATCCTATTTCTGCAGCGCGTTGTGCTTCGATCATTTCACCCGTTAGCAACATTTCCATCGCATGTTTGTTGGATACATTACGTGATAAAGCAACCATTGGTGTTGAACAAAATAGTCCGATATGAACACCTGGTGTGCTGAATCTTGCGTTATCAGCAGCATAAGCTAAATCACAACTGGCTACTAACTGACAACCTGCAGCGGTTGCAATACCCGTGACTTCAGCGATTACCGGTTTGGGATTATTGACGATGGCTTGCATCATGGTCGCGCACATCGTCATGATTTTGGTAAAATAGGCTTCTCCCTTGTCTGTACCTGCACGGCTTGCGGTGAGTTCTTTGAGGTCGTGACCTGCACAAAAAGCAGGTCCATTTGCAGACAGTACAATTACTTTAATCGCGGTATCTGTGGCCGCATTTTCCAGCACTTCGCTTAATTGCGTCAGCATACTTTCAGAAAGCGCATTACGCCGAGATACATCGTCTAATGTTAGCCGTAGAATACCATCTTCGGTAACTTCTTTATGCAAGATATCGTCAGCGTCTGTGTTGCTAGCAAGGTTGACCATAACTACTTATCTCTATAATGATTATGATAATTTTTCATGTGAATCATTAGAATATGATTCTGCAAATAATACTAATAACTATAGTAGATTAAGTTAGCTTTTAATAATATTTTGATAACACAATCAGAATAACTCTGTTAGTTTAATCTTTGGTGTAAGGTAGGGTAATAGTGTTACCGTGAAGGTATTGTTAAATTATTCCAAAATCACTCTAAACGTTGAAGTAAACGAAGAGGCAGTTACTCCAGTCTGTGCAACAAAAATTCCACTTGTTGATAACTTGAGATGGGTTATCAGAGTGTTTGCACCACCTTTGGTCTTCTTTGCCACAAAGACATCTTTAATGCATCACAAGCCAGTTTGGCTTTTATTCTATCGCAATTAGTACTCTAATTCTCTGTAATGATGATTATAAGGATTCCAAAGTACCTTTATTGGAGCGTTATTGGTGCGCTTGTTTTCCGGCTAAATCGAATTTTGTGCCTGTAACTCTATAACGGTGAGAGGTCACAAAGCATCCAAAATATCTGGCGTGTTTAGAATAATAAAGCGCTATAAAGATACGTTTACAGTTAATTTGAGGGGGATAAGGATCAATCCAATATTGTTAGGGCAAATCAACGCTTTTATGATCTTCATGTAAAAACGGGGCGTCAGTATAAGTTTAATATTAAATCAGGGAGGGCATAGCTGGGATGTTTGGCAGCCTAACTTTAATTGTATCAAACCCTTTAATTTCATCCCTACTTCAGACTAATATTGATATGTCCTAAATGATACATATTTTCAGTTGGTTTTGGTTAACAGCGGCAAATAGACAAAGAAAAAGATGAGGAAAGCTAGTATCCACAGTCCCTGAGAAATTCCTATCCAAAGTAAATAGTGACTGCCATCAATTAATGGGAAGAATACACGTACAATTGCTCCTAAAATCAAAACAGCCAAGGCTATGCCAACTGTTTTGGGAGGATTACTGACATCTCTTCCAGAATGGCCGAGTGCCACGCGAGACATCATGCCTAGTGTGATTGCGCCGATGCCAGCATAAGAAAGTGCATGGATGGCAATAAATTTAGAAATACCAAAAAAGTAACTAAGCCCAAACAATAAAAACCCGACACAGATAAACCAGATTGCTAGATACAAACTCCATAATAACGGCTTTTTCCAAATACCTTTGCTATGCCAATTAACTAGGCGTATTACATTTATAATAAACAGCATAATGGCACTGTAAGCAGAAAATAGGGGATTAATAGTAGCAAGTTCAAGTACCACAAATACTAAAAACAGTACTAGGCTAGATAGATCTAGAAACTTGGAATTTTTAAGCGTAACGGTTTCATCGACACCTCGTTCAATAAAAAAGGGTACAACCCGACGAGCCATCATCAGTATCAAGCCAATCACCAAATACAATCCACCGTAGATTCCCCAATTAATGCCTTGCTCGAGCATCCCCATTGCTCCTAGATAAAACAGTGCATTGGTGACAAGTAACAACATCAGTTTTATTACAACCGCTAGTTGCGACCATTGTTTCGCTTTGACAATAGGTGAGACAATGGCTTGTGAAAGCCACAGAGTAAAAAGTAAATCCAATAATGCCGCAGCCATGATTTGACCAAAAAATAAAGCAATACGTGCAGCAACCCATAGACAAGCAAGCGCTAATAATGGTTTTCCATTAATGGTTTGTATGCCGGTCCAGTTTTTGGTTGCGGTCAACAAAAACCCCGCTATTACGGCAATGCTATAACCATAGATCATTTCATGTGCATGCCATTGCATGCTTGAAATAGTGGATTGTGGCATTTGAAAACCCATCGAATATACAAGTAACCATATCAATATTGATACAGCAGAATATAAAGCTGCACCCAAAAAGAATGGCCTGAAACCCAGTTCAAAAAATGAAAACTTCGGTGGGTTGCCAGGAGTACTTAAGTTAAGGACTTGCATCTGTCGTTGCATCCATGAATTCGAAAAAAGTGGCCCAAAGTAGGGGGGTGAGCTTAGTGAATATTATATGTGTCTACTTGATTAAGTAAATTACATTTGTCTGTATCGTATAAGAATATCCTTATTAATCAATTTATGATCTGGATCAATAATTAACTTTTTCTTTTCGTTTAACGTACCGCCGTGAATAATTAGGAGATAGAAAATGAAAAAAGTAAGAACAATTGCACTAGCTGTAAGTGTTGCGATTTTAGCTCTACCTATGGCTGCATCTGCTTATGAAAAGGGAGATATCCTATTAAGAGTCGGTACAGCCACAGTTGCACCGGAAGATAAGAGTGATAATATTCAAGAAATACCCGGTGAAGCAGTATCGGCTGATAATGAGACTCAGTTGGGTATTTCTGGAACCTATATGTTCTCAGATAAACTGGGAATTGAAGTGTTGGCAGCAACCCCTTTTTCTCATAATATTAAAGCAAAAGGCGGTACGCTTAATGGTGCTGAAATTGGTGAAATTAAACATTTACCACCTACCATCAGTGCGCAATATTACTTTTTAGGAGGCCAAGGTAAGTTTCAACCCTATGTCGGCGCTGGTTTAAACTACACTATCTTCTTTAGCGAAGATGTTGGCGCAGATGCTGCAGGTCTTGGCTATACCAAGCTTAAGCTTGATGACTCAGTAGGAATAGCCGCTCAAGTTGGTATCGATTACCAAATTAATAAAAAATGGTTTTTAAATGCATCTGCAATGTATGCAGACATAGATACAGAAGCTCAACTAACAGGACCAGGTGAACCAACGTTGAATGTAGACTACGATCTAGATCCAATGGTTTACCGAGTCAATGTAGGTTATAAATTCTAAGAATATCTAAATTTTTATTACAAAGCCCACTTGTTATTCAGTGGGCTTTTTTTATGTGGATTGTCTGGCGAGTTTTGTTAACCAGACGTCCAAGCCCTGAGCATTCAACAGGCTGTCAAACTTAATCACATTCGTCTGAAAATCTATATCTTGTTCACAACCCATTTCAGCAAGTTTGTTCAGTAGGTATTCTTTGATTTTTTGATCAATGTATTCGATACGATTTTCAGTGATTTCTTTTGCAGCCTCCGATATCTCAACAAAGGCTTTAACACTGTCTTTTAGCTGTTGTATGACTTTTTCAGTAGGTTGAATTTCACCAAAGTGAGTGAGATAAATTTTTTCAGGATGCTTCGCTAGTATCTTATCGATACTTGTTAATAAAGCATCAGGATTAAATTGCACAGGAGTGGTTGTGGCAAAAATAAAACGACCTTGTGCAGTGGTTAATTGAGGATAAGATAAACCAAATGTGTCACCGGTAAAAATACCATTACTCTTTTTATCATAGATACTAAAGTGATGACTGGCATGGCCTGGGGTATCTAAAAACTCAAATACGCGACCGTTCATATCAAGCGTAAAAAGATCGGGAGCTTGTATTACTCTATCTGCATCTATTGGTTGTATTGTGCCATACAATTTTTTAAATTCTTCCTCGCCATAAACGGTTGTTGATCCTGCAATCAATCTGCTAGGATCAATCATATGTGCAGCACCGAAAGGGTGTATCACCAATTCGGCATTCGGGCATTGCTGCATTAATTCACCTGCACCACCAGCGTGATCGAGATGAATATGCGTAGGTATGATATATCGTACGTCATTAAAACTTAGTTGCTTCGATTCAAGTACTTGGCGAATATACGGCACACTGTAATTGGTACCTGTTTCAATTATCGCGACAGCTCCAGCTTCTTCAACGATATACAGAGCGGCGACACCAGCTTGAATATATCCGGTATCAACTACAGTGATACCGTTACCAAGTTCTTGAAAAGTAGCTTTCATTGCTTACGAATTATCCTTTTAGCTGTTGAATTTCGCTGAGTGAATCAGGATCATCAATGGTTGATGGAATGATATATTCTTCACCATTAAAGATCTGACGCATGGTCTTTCTAAGTATTTTCCCAGAGCGTGTTTTCGGTAAACGTGGCACAACATGAACTTCTTTAAACGATGCAACTGCGCCGATTTCTTGACGTACCAGGGAAATCAGTTCTTTAGTGATGTCTTCATCACTCATTTCAACGCCATTTTTAAGCACCACAAATCCTGTTGGCATCTGGCCTTTCAATGCATCATCACGGCCAATAACAGCGCATTCTGCAACAGCAGGGTGCTTGCCGATAATTTCTTCCATTTCACCGGTTGATAAACGATGCCCAGCAACGTTGATTACATCATCAACTCGACCCATTACAAATAAATAACCTTCGTCATCAATATAACCACCGTCACCACTAACGTAGTAACCAGGGTATGTTTCCAGGTAGCTAGCTTTGAAACGATCTAAATCACCCCAAACCGAGGTTAAACAACTTGGAGGCATAGGCAGTTTAATAGCAATATTACCTTGCTCGTTTGCAGGCAACTGTTTTCCATTTTCATCAAGAATTTGTACATTGAACCCAGAACATGGAACCGTCGCAGAACCCGGTTTGACTTTCATCTTTTCAATGCCGGTCATATTCGAAGCAATCGCCCAGCCTGTTTCTGTTTGCCACCAGTTATCAACAATCGGTAAACCGAAGTTATCGTTTAACCAATCGAATGTTGCAGGATCAAGCCTTTCACCTGCAGAATAAAATGCTTCAAGAGAAGACAAATCGTATTTCTTAGCTAAATCTGCATTCGGGTCTTCTTTTTTGATCGCTCTGTAAGCTGTTGGTGCGGTGAATAATCCTTTGACTTTGTATTCGCTAATGACTCGCCAGAAAGCACCAGCATCAGGCGTCATGATTGGCTTACCTTCGTAAAGGATAGTGGTACAACCATGAAGAAGAGGCGCATAAATGATGTATGAGTGTCCTACAACCCAGCCTACATCAGATGCTGCCCAGAACACATCACCCGGATCGATATCATAAACTGCTTTCATACTGTATTTTAAAGCAACAGCATGACCTCCATTCTCACGTACAACACCTTTCGGTTTTCCGGTGGTGCCAGATGTGTAGAGAATGTAGAGTAAGTCAGAACCTTTTACTGGAGTACAATCAGCAGGTTGTGCTTTGCTTATTGCTTCAACCCAGTCTACATCTCGATCGTTCGAAAGATCAGCCTTAGCTTCTGGACGTTGGAAAACTACAACATTTTGTGGTGTGTGATCAGCAATTTCGATAGCTTTGTCAATTAGTGGCTTATATTCGATTACGCGTTTAATTTCGATACCGCATGAAGCGCTTAAAATAACTTTAGGTTTAGCATCATCGATACGAACAGCTAGCTCAGGTGCAGCGAAACCACCAAAAACTACAGAGTGGATTGCACCAATACGCGCACATGCCAGCATTGCAATGGCAGCTTCTGCGATCATCGGCATATAAACAATAACGCGATCACCTTTTTCAACACCAAGGTCTTTTAACATGCCTGCAGCAAGCGCAACTTGGTCTCGCAGTTCACGATAAGTGTAGATTTTTTTAGTATTAGTTACAGGCGAGTCGTAGATCAGAGCAGCTTGATCAGCGCGACCATTGTCGACGTGATAATCAAGCGCCATATAAGCAGTGTTCATTTCCCCATCGGCGAACCAATGGTGAATGCCATCTTCGTCCTGGCTTAGAATTTTTTGTGGCGGTTTAAACCACTCAAGTGCTTCTGATTTATCTTTCCAAAAACCTTCCGGGTCATTTTTTGAAGCTTCGAATTCTTGTTGGTAACTCACATTAATCTCCTATTGTTGAACAATTTATACTCCTCTTACTTTAGCAAAAACAGGCTAAAAGTAGGGGGGTGTGTTTTATATATTAATCAGTTGTTTGTTAGTCTAGTTCTTATACCTAATATTTCTATTATTTCTGTTTAATTGAAGAATCGCGTAAACTCATCAACATCTAAACGAGATGTGCGATAACTGTTTACCATAGCATCTTTATTCTCATAACCGAGCGCAATGCCACACAGTAAAATACTGTCGTCAGGATAACCAAGTTCGGGTTTGATAATGTGCGGATAATCTCCCAATGAAGCTTGTGGGCAAGTTGCTAAACCTTGTTCTTCAGCCGCTAGCATGATGGATTGCAGAAACATGCCGTAATCCATATAAGAACCACGTTCCATTATCTTATCCATAAAAAACAATAGCATTAAAGGTGCATCAAATGAGCGATAATTGGCAGCCCATTGATCCATTTGGCGTTCTGTATCATCGCGCGTAATTCCTAACGTTGAATACATTAATAGGCCACATTCTTTACGGCGGTCTTTGTAGGGTGAAACCCATTCATTAGGGTAATAATCGTAATCTGCCTTGCCACGATCTCCCGATCTAAAAGCAGTTTCTATTTTGTCTTGAAGTTCTAATTTGGTGCTACCCGTAACCACTGCGACTTGCCAAGGCTGCGTATTAGTACCTGATGGTGCAAAGCGCGCGGCTTCAAGAATAGCTTGAATCTTTTCATTTTCTACTGACTTATCCAGATATGCTCGTACAGATTTTCTCTGCTTTAATGCATCACTGACATTCATTAAACATTCTCCAGAACATCACCAGGGATTCTGACATTGCCTTCCATCAATACACGCGCACTACGACTCATTACAACCTTATTAACAGTCCACTCGCCAGCTGTTTGCGGTTCTACCGATTGTAGAGCTTCTGCTCCGACTTTAAGTGTTCCAGATGGATGTCCAAAAGTGACTGAATCTCGATCTCCACCACCTGCCGCTAAATTGACCAAGGTGCCAGGGATAGTTGCAGCGGTACCGATTGCTACCGCAGCTGTTCCCATCATGGCGTGATGCAATAAGCCCATAGATAAAGCACGTACATTCAAGTCAATATCTTCGACATTAATGTCCTTGCCACTGGAAGATGTATAGCTTCGAGGTTTCCCTACAAACGCAACTTTAGGTGTATGCTGACGTGTAGCCGCTTCTTCAATTGATTGAATCAAACCCATTTTAATCGCACCGTAGGCACGAATGGTTTCGAACATCTCAAGTGCTTTTTCATCACTATTAATATCTGTTTGTAATTCGGTACCGTTATAGTCAATATCATCAGCATTTAGGAAAATGGTAGGAATACCTGCATTGATCATGGTTGCTTTGAATGTTCCAATACCCGGAACTTCCAGGTCATCTACCAGATTACCCGTTGGGAACATCGCTTCTGATGCATCAACAGGACTCATAAATTCAACCTGAACTTCAGCCGCAGGGAAGGTTACTCCGTCCAGCTCGAAATCACCTGTCTCCTGAACTTCACCATTGGTGATCGGTACTTGAGCAACAATAGTCTTTTCTATATTAGCCTGCCAGATTCTTACCGTAGCGATTCCATTTTCAGGAATTCTATCTGCATTAACTAAACCATTACTGATGGCGAAAGAGCCAACAGCTGCTGTTAGATTTCCACAGTTACCACTCCAGTCAACAAAAGGTTTATCGATAGAGACTTGTCCGAAAAGATAATCAACATCGTGATCAGCTTTAGCACTTTTCGCCAGAATCACTGATTTACTGGTACTTGATGTTGCGCCGCCCATGCCATCGGTTTGTTTACCGTAGGGATCAGGGCTGCCGATAACGCGAAGCAGCATTGCATCGCGTGCTGCACCGGCTACCTTGCATTTTTCAGGAAGGTCTTCCAGATTGAAAAAAGTACCCTTACTGGTTCCGCCACGCATATAGGTAGCGGGGATTTTTATTTGTGGTGCAAATGCCATTCGTGAACTCCTTAGGCCGCTGTAGATTCAAGGAAGTCTTGAGCGAAGCGCTGTAAAACGCCACCAGCTTCATAAACATGAACTTCTTCAGCAGTATCTAGGCGACACTTCACCGGAATACTAACTTCTTCACCATTCTTTCGAGTCATTTTTACTGTTAGTACAGAACCCGGTGCAATTTCACCTTCAACATCGTAAGTTTCAGAACCATCGATACTGTAAGTCTTGCGTGTTTCACCATTGATAAATTCAAGCGGAAGTACACCCATGCCAACTAGATTAGTGCGGTGAATACGTTCGAAGCCTTCTGCAACAATCGTTTCAACACCTGCAAGACGTACACCTTTTGCTGCCCAGTCACGTGATGATCCTTGACCATAATCCGCACCAGCAATAATGATTAATGGTTGTGCACGATCCATATAGGTTTCGATCGCTTCCCACATGCGCATTTCTTCACCTTCTGGCTCAATGCGCGCGAGTGATCCTTGCTTAATCTCACCATTGTTATCCAGACACATTTCATTGAGTAATTTTGGATTCGCAAATGTCGCACGTTGTGCCGTTAAGTGATCACCACGATGCGTCGCATAGGAGTTGAAGTCTTCTTCAGGTAATCCCATTTTGTGCAGATAAGCACCTGCAGCACTTTCAAGCATAATTGCGTTTGAAGGTGATAAGTGATCCGTGGTTATATTGTCTCCGAGGACCGCAAGAGGGCGCATGCCTTTCATGGTGCGTTCACCTGCCAATGCACCTTCCCAATAAGGAGGGCGACGGATGTATGTGCTCTTCTCATCCCAATCATATAAAGGGCTTTGGGCTTCTTCTATGACACCTAAATTAAACATTGGGTTATAGATTTGCCGGAACATTTCAGGTTTTACGCTTGAAGCTACAATTGCATCGATCTCTTCATCTGAAGGCCAGATATCTTTCAATGTAATTGGGTTACCATTTTGGTCTGTTCCCAGTGCATCTTTTTCGATATCAAAACGCATGGTGCCGGCTATGGCGTATGCCACAACTAACGGTGGTGATGCGAGGAATGCCTGTTTTGCATAAGGATGAATTCGACCATCAAAGTTACGGTTACCAGAGAGCACTGCTGTCGCATATAGATCACGATCAATAATCTCTTGTTGAATTTTAGGATCAAGTGCGCCAGACATGCCGTTACAGGTGGTACAAGCAAATCCTACGATACCAAAACCTAATTGTTCAAGTTCCGTGAGTAAACCTGCTTCTTTCAAATAAAGTTCTGCTACTTTAGAACCCGGTGCAAATGACGTTTTTACCCAGGGTTTACGTAACAAACCAAGTTCATTGGCTTTGCGAGCGATGAGGCCTGCTGCAACAACATTGCGAGGGTTGGAAGTATTAGTACATGAAGTGATTGCAGCAATAATGACTGCACCATCTGGCATTTTACCTTCGGCTTCTTCTTCAAGTGCTTTGTTTAAATCTTTAGCAATACCTTTTGATGCAAGATCAGCTGTAGCTAAACGGCGGTGTGGGTTTGATGGTCCAGCCAGATTGCGCTCTACTGAAGACAAATCGAAAGTAAGAACACGGCTGTATTTTACGTCTTTAAGTTCATCAGCCCAAAGGCCTGTTTGTTTCGCGTATTGTTCAACTAAAGCGACTTGCTCGGGCTCACGACCTGTTAACTTTAAGTAATCAATGGTTTGTTCGTCGATGTAGAACAAGCCAGCAGATGCGCCGTATTCCGGCGTCATATTCGAGATCGTTGCACGATCACCAATGGTTAAACTCTTGGTGCCTTCACCGAAGAATTCAAGATAGGATGAAACGACTTTTTCGTTACGTAAGAATTCGGTGATCGCTAATACGATATCAGTAGCCGTAATACCCGGCTGGCGTTTACCCGTAAGTTCTACACCGATAATATCTGGAAGGCGCATCATTGAAGGAAGACCTAACATTACTGTTTCTGCTTCTAAACCACCCACACCAATAGCCATTACACCCAGTGCGTCAACGTGTGGTGTGTGTGAGTCAGTACCGACACAAGTATCAGGGAATGCAATACCAGCACGTGCCTGGATTACTGGAGACATTTTCTCTAGGTTAATCTGGTGCATGATGCCATTACCCGCTGGTATAACATCTACGTCCTGAAAAGAAGTTTTACACCACTCTATAAAATCAAAACGGTCTTTATTTCGACGGTCTTCAATGGCACGGTTTTTGGCGAATGCGTCAGGATCAAAACCTGGTGCTTCAACCGCTAGAGAATGGTCAACAATTAATTGTGTCGGAACAACAGGATTAACTTTAGATGGGTCACCACCTTGATCGGCAATCGCATCACGTAAACCTGCAAGGTCAACTAACGCTGTTTGACCTAAAATATCATGACAAACAACACGCGCTGGATACCAGGGGAAATCCAGATCCTGTTTATTTTCGATAAGTTGCTTGAGTGAGTCAGTCAACTTTTCCGGATTGCAACGACGCACTAACTGCTCTGCCAGTATACGAGAGGTGTAAGGAAGTGTTGCGTATGATCCAGGTTTAATCGCCTCAACAGCTTCGCGCGTGTCGAAGTAATCCAGATCTGTGCCTTCAAGGTGTTTACGGTAATTTGTGTTCATTAAATTTATTCCGTGAGTAATTTGTTTCAATTTGTTACTACATGACTGCTTGAACTTTGCTTCAAGGCTTCAAACAATCAATACGAGCGATTTTTACAATCATCAATGCAAGCAATCAGCCGCGATCAGCTAAAGGTACAAATTTAAGATTTTCTGGGCCAACATAGTTCGCAGATGGACGAATGATCTTGCCATCCTGACGTTGCTCGATGATATGTGCGCCCCAACCAGTAGTCCGTGCGATAACAAATATAGGCGTGAACATCGCTGTTGGAACCCCCATCTGCTCATAAGAAACCGCCGAGAACCAATCCAGATTCGGGAACATTTTCTTTTCGTCCCACATTACTTTCTCAATGCGCTCTGCAACATCAAACATCGTAGTGTTACCGTTAGCGTCAGAAAGCTGCTTGGCAAGGCGCTTGATGACCTCGTTACGAGGATCAGCAACCGTATAAACAGGATGTCCAAAACCAATAACAATTTCTTTACGTGCCATACGTTCACGGATATCTGCTTCTGCCTGATCTGCATCGTTGTAACGTTTCTGGATATCAGAGGCTGCTTCGTTGGCGCCACCGTGCTTAGGGCCGCGTAATGCGCCGATTGCACCGGTGATACAAGAATGCACATCAGACTCTGTGCCAGCAATGACACGGGCAGTGAAGGTTGATGCATTGAATTCATGTTCTGCATAAAGCGTTAGTGAAATATGCATCGCCTTCACCCATTCTTCGGGCGGCTTTTCGCCATGCAGCATGTGTAGAAAGTGTCCGCCGATTGAATCATCATCGGTTTCAGTATCAATCTTTTTGCCATTATGGCTGTAGTGATACCAATACAGCAGCATTGAGCCAAAGCTAGCCATCAGTCTATCTAGTGCTTCACGTGCTTCAGCTTCTGGATGAGAGTCTTTCTCTGTCATGCAGGTGCCCATAGCAGAACACGCGGTACGCATTACATCCATTGGATGCGCGGAAGGTGGGATATTTTCCAGAATCACTTTTACCGCTGTAGGTAATCCACGCATGCCTTTAAGCTTGGCTTTGTATGATTTAAGCTGTGATGCAGTGGGTAAAGTACCGTGAATAATCAAATGAGCTATTTCCTCGAACTCAGCTTGTTCAGCGAATTCAAGAATATCGTATCCACGATAATGTAAATCGTTACCTGTTCGACCTACTGTGCAAACTGCAGTATTACCTGCAGTTGTGCCAGAGAGTGCGACTGATTTTTTCGGCTTAAAACCTGCTTGAGTCGTCTCAGTCATTATTATTTTTCCTCACTTGCGAATAATTGATCCAGTTTTTGTTCGTATTCGTGATAGCCAAGGTAATCATAAAGTTCCATACGTGTTTGCATCGTGTCTACGACATCTTTCTGGTGACCATCTTCTTTAATGTGCTCGTAAACATTAAGTGCTGCTTTACTCATCGCGCGGAAAGCACTCAATGGATAAAGCTGTAATTTAACACCAACTGACGCTAGTTCTTCAGATGAAAATAGGGGAGTTGATCCAAATTCTGTGATGTTAGCCAATACCGGTACATCAACAGCTTTCACAAATTCTTCGTATTGCTCAAGCGTATTAATTGCTTCCGGGAAGATCATGTCCGCGCCTGCTTCAACACAAGCGGTAGCACGATCAATTGCAGACTGCATACCCTCAACGGCCAATGCATCCGTACGCGCCATGATAACGAAGTCAGAATCTGATTTAGCATCTACCGCTGACTTAACGCGGTCTACCATTTCATCCTGGCCGATAATGGCTTTATTAGGACGATGTCCACAACGCTTCTGCATTACCTGATCTTCAATATGTACCGCACCCGCACCCGCACGTATAAATTCACGGACACAGCGTGCAATATTAAAAGAGCCACCCCAACCGGTATCGATATCTACCAAAAGTGGTAACTCAGATGCGTCGGTAATACGGTAAGTATCTTCAAGCACATCTTTCATGGTAGTTATGCCAAGATCAGGGATACCCATCGAGCAAGCTGCCACACCACCACCAGAGAGGTAGATCGCCTTATGACCAACTTTCTCGGCCATTATTGCCATATAGGCGTTTACTGCACCAACGACTTGAAGTGGACTGTTATTATCAACTGCTTGACGAAATTTCTTTCCCATACTCATGATGTTTATCCTTTATTATTTATTTGGTTGTTTACTGTAATGTCTTGTTCATTTTCTATTAGCTTGGAATTTTGTTAACAGATGTTAGTGTTTGATGTGTTTTTCATGAAGTGACTCATTTGTTAGTTCTTCATTCAATAATTGTTTTACTGTTTTCCATGCGCCGCTGATATGACGACGCATAAGCATTTCAGCTAGCTCTGCATCACGTGATGCAATCGCTTCAACAATTTGCTTATGTTCTGTTAATGCCTTAGTTGGTCTTTCTGGTGCCTGGCTGGTGCGATGACGACACATTCTTAATAATTGATATAGCTCACTACTCAATAAATCCATCAGCCATTGGTTATTGCTGGCTTGCGCAATGCGAAAATGAAAATCAAGGCTACCTTCACGTTGTAGATAAAGTTTGCCATCTGATTTGTCGATATTGTTAGCATGTTTATCTAATAAGGCATTTAATGCTTCTATTTCTTCATCAGTTATTCTTTCTGCAGCGAGTCTTGCTGACATCCCTTCGAGTGCTTCGCGCACTATATAGATCTCTTCGATCATTTCAGGAGTAAGTGTGATAACCCGCATGCCTGCATGTGGAATTTTGATAAGTAGACGGATGCTTTCTAAGCGACGCAATGCTTCACGAAGCGGGCCACGGCTAATACCGTATTTCTTTGCTAATTCATCCTCAGTAATTTTTGCACCCTGAACTAGATCACCCGCAATGATTGCTTCTTTAAGCTCGTTATAAACCTGCTCGGAAAGCGTTTGGCGTTCAGAAAGTGTTGATGGCAGTAGCTGGGTCATTGTTAACAATATCTACCTTTAAGTGGTTCAAAGTGCCCTTAATTTAATAATTCATGATAAATTGTCAACAAACTAATTTTAATTTTAATTATTAGGATATTTACTAGTAAAACTATTTTTTATATAGACATAATGAAAAAGTGCCTAAAAGTAGGGGGGTGATAGTCTATTTTTAGTTTGATTAAATTACTATTGAGTTAATTTTGCGGTTGTTTTGGGGGAGGTTTTAGTCTTAATATTTTTTCTCTTAAGCGCTCTTATCTTATTGATTATAGTATCATTATCCCATTCGCGTTCACCCATCGCCTGATATACAACGTGACCATCAGCATCGACAATAAATGTTGTAGGTAAGCCCGTCATATTCCAGTTTTCTAATTGCCCCGATGTCTCATCGCGTAATATCGTAAAGTCAATTGGATACTCAAGTTTAAAAGATTCAATAGTCTCTATGTCTTCATTGATATTCACCCCGAGCAGGGCAATATCATCATCTTTGAACTTGGCCCAGGCACGATTAAAAGCAGGAAGTTCTTTTATACACGGTGGACACCAAGTCGCCCAAAAAGTAACTATTACTGGTTTACCCAGGTAATCTGACAGCTGATGATCTTTATCCTGCATATCAGGTAATACAAAATCAGGTGCTGGTGGTTTATGTTTCAATTCGATAAGATCAATATCTGGTTCGGCGATGGCAAACGTACAGAATAGAAGTATCATTGAAGCTATGCCGGCTTTGATCATGTCTAACATATTGTAGAATTCCGTTGTAACGAGTTTTAATTTAAAACGATTATTGATCAGTAAAGCGCATTTAACCGTTAAAAACAAATACACCCCACTACTTATAGAGGCTTTTTCAAAGTTAATGACATCCGGTGACTGATAATAATTATAAATTAGAGCAACTCAAAGTGCATCAGCAAGCTCTATCTAATTGCTCGCGTTGTGAGAGTATGATTCAACCAGTAATCACTGGCAATACTGTTCACTCGAATATCATGACGGTAGGTCAGGCGCCTGGAATTCATGAGGGTAGGATAGGTAAGCCCTTTGGCTGGACTGCAGGGAAAACACTGTTCAAATGGTTTGCATCGATTGGTGTTGAAGAAGATGCATTTCGCCAACAAGTTTATATGGCTGCGGTATGCCGGTGCTTTCCCGGAAAGAACCCTAAAGGCAGCGGAGATCGCGTCCCAGATAAAAAAGAAATTGCGACATGCAAAAACTGGCTGGATAAAGAGTATGAAATCTTAACGCCGAAACTCATTATTCCCATCGGCAAATTAGCCATTTCACAATACTTATCGCATAAAAAGCTCAGTGATGTGGTTGGTCAACAATTTGTAATAGACACACCATTATTGCAGGCAGACTGTATTCCATTACCTCATCCATCAGGTTTATCTACATGGTTTAATACTGATCCTGGTAAAAGTTTATTACAGGATGCTTTGGGTTTGATTGCAAACCACAAAGCCTGGAACGAAATTAAAGACTCTATTAAATAAAACTATCAGCCGAACATAGTGAGACAACCGCTTTGTTGTTTAAAGCTGAACCGTAGGGCGAGGTAAAACTGAGTAAAAGGTGGGGGGGGTCTTAGGCTTACCAAAAGCCAAGAAAGTCCATCGTGGATTCCG
>CAVXCT010000044.1:0-18253 GCA_963760355.1 uncultured Gammaproteobacteria bacterium
GGGGGTGTTTTAATTAATAGCTTATTACAATTAGCTAAATACAAAGGCCTTTTCATGGCAATAAGCGCAACCATCAATAAAGTAACACTTAATATCGCCGATATGGATCGGCATTATTACCAAACCCACGATCTAATTGCGGCGCAACACCCATCAGAAACAGATTATCGATTTATGATGCGAATCATTGCTTTTATTTTAAATGCCAATGAACAACTCAACTTTACCAAAGGTTTATGTGTCGATGATGAGCCAGAGATTTGGCAAAAGTCACTTACAGGTGATATTGAACTGTGGATTGATTTCGGCCAGTTGGATGAAAAACGTATTCGAAAAGCCTGTGGCAGGGCTGATCAGGTTATTGTGTATACCTATAATAGTCAGAAATCTGATATCTGGTGGAATCAGATAAAATCAAAACTAGCTCGTTACACGAATCTCAGCGTGATGCATATCGAAGCAGAGGGCGTAGAAAACATGGTTAAACGCAATATGCTATTACAGTGCAATATTCAAGATGACGAATTTTTGTTAAGTGATGATGACCATTCTTATACGGTAACCATTAGTCATTATTTAGAAAAATAACCATTCTTTTAACTTTACCTAAAGATTCCTTAAATATTCACGCCTTTGCTGTCGATCCATCTGGCGTAACTTTTGGCGTAGAGACAAACGCTCAGATTGACTCATAGAACGGAATTTTTTTCTTAACGCTCGTCTTTGCTTATTGGGTAAATTATTAAACCAGAGCCTTTGTCTGATGATTCTTTTTTTCTGCTTTGGTGTAAGGTTTCGAAATTGTTTATAACGCTCTCGAGCGAGTTTTCTTTCTTCATTATTGAGTTTCTTCCAGCGTTTAAAGCGTTTCTTTAAGCGTTTTTTTTGAGCTGGTGTAAGTGTTTTCCAGCGTAATGCTGCTTTACTCAGTTTTCGTTGTCGCTGCTCACTAAAGCTATTCCACTGATTCACAAATGGTTTAAGTGTTTGCTGTTGTTCTGGTGTCAGTGACTGCCAATCTAATGCGCTCACATTTGTGCTCAACACTAAAAATACACTGAGTATTAACGTTCTTATTAGGTGTGTATGGTTAATCATTGTAATGGGTTTTCCGCACTGCGTTTATCAAATCCTAAACCTTCGTTATATTCCGGTTCGGCCTCAAGCCAGTTTTCAAAGCCATCTCCCGTGACTTCTTCCATATCGGCGAGAAACTCCAGCAAGTCAGAACTTACCTGTTCATGATTTTGATCCTGACCTTCATTGCTATCTGCATTTGCCTTGTCTAACAATATTGTAATTGCCATGAAGATTACAATGGCATGCTTAGCTTTCATCCAGTGACTCATCCAACCATTGGTAAAAATCGAGTTGTGTGTATAAATCCATATCTACTTCAGCACTAAGCATTTCCAGGTCTTCAAGCGGTGAGAGCTTGCTAGCCGTTAACTGAGGTACAATAATAAAAGTCAGGACGCCGGCGATTGCCAATCCTGCGCCTGCACCAGTCAGCCATTTTTTTGAAAGCCAGATACTTATTTCTTTATGAGATAAGGCTATATTTCGTGCTTCACGCAGACGTTGCGAAGTTTCACTATTGAGGGATTCGATTTGCTGGTCAAATGCCTTCTTGGCATGTTGACTAATATCTGATTGTTGATTTTTGTTTTTCATAATTTGATTTTTCATAACTGTATTAGTTAAAAGATTAGCTATAAAGAATACTCCTCTAAACTCGCTCTTAAGCTAGAAAGCGCTCTTGAATAATGTGTTTTAACGCTACCTTCCGAACATTTCATGGCGCTAGCCGTTTCTTTTGTACTCATTTCTTCCCATGCTCGAAGCATAAATGCCTGTTGCTGCCTGAGTGGTAAGGCACTGACTGCCACTTCAATTTTTTCTCTAAACTCAAAACTACTGATATTGTCTTCAGGTAATGGGTCAGTTTCATTGCTTTTGTTCTCTAGTGGTGGATCTCTAAAATCTTCGCCTTGAGCAGATGTTTTTTCGTTTCCTAACCAGCTACGCCATCGGTTTCTTACTTTTTGCCGACGGTGCCAGTCATTAATTCTACTTTGCACGATCCGGTAAAACAAAGGTGGCCATTCATAACTATTTTTATTTGAATACTTACTCACTAATTTCATCATCGCATCTTGAACAATATCTAAAGCAACTTCTTCATCCCTGGTTGCAACCCGCGCCATAATGAATGCTCGCTTTTCACTATGGATTAAGAATTGCTCAATATTCTCAAAGGTATTGTCGTTATCAGTAGTCAAAAATCATTCCTGTATGAGGAGCCTCTAATTAATCTAGCTGATTTCTGCCTAAGCCCCACAGGCTAAAACTCTAAGGCATCATCTCCGTTGTTGTACTTTTTATGAAGGGAATAACAATTCATTACAAAGCACGCCCAGGATATGACGCCTTAGAGACTTACAGAATTTCACCTAGGTCATTCAGAGTCTCCTTTATCTAGATAACGCACGATTAAAGTTTTGGTTGACAAACAAAGATAAAAAAACTTTTTAAATAGTTTGTCAACCAAATTTAAGTTAACTCGTTGTATAGGGCATAGGCGGGTAATTCCACACTATATAAATTTTAACCGTGTTGATCAATCTGATCAATCACCTAGTTAACAACGAGGATACTATTATGAAGTTATTTAACAAAAACAAAATTGTAGCATTTAGCGCATTTAGCTTATTATTTACTTCCGCATTTATTACACAAGTGGCAGTCGCAAATACCAATAGCCCGGGTATAGATACAAAGCAACAGAACCAGAAAGACCGTATTTTACAAGGTGTGGATTCTGGCGAGCTTACTGGTAAAGAAACATGGCGTCTGGGTAAGCAACAAGGAAAAATTTACCATAAAGAGCAACGATTTAAATCGGATGATCAATTTACTCGTCGTGAACGAGCTATAATTCATCGCGATTTACTCAAATCATCTAACAGCATTTATCTGCAAAAGCATGATCGGCAAGTACAGGGAGTTAATAGGCCGGGTATTAAAAACCCCGGTATAAACCATAGACAATACAATCAGACAAGAAGGATTGGTCAGGGAATACGTTCGGGAGAGTTAACACGAGGCGAGGTGTTAAGACTAGGTCATCAGCAAAAACGAATTAACCATCAGAAGCGTCGTTTAAAAG
This sequence comes from uncultured Gammaproteobacteria bacterium, assembly GCA_963760355.1. Taxonomy (GTDB): domain Bacteria; phylum Pseudomonadota; class Gammaproteobacteria; order Thiotrichales; family Thiotrichaceae; genus Cocleimonas. Next base: position 3,170 of record CAVXCT010000044.1, read on the forward strand.
CAGATGGTACTTTTACCAAGCGTGAGCGTATAAGAGTACATAAGCATCAGAATCGCGCATCAAAAAACATATATCGCAAAAAACATAATGCAAGACGTAGATAGTCAGCTAACCTTAAATATAAAAGCGCCACTAATTTGTGGCGTTATTTTGATTATTTTTATGGACTACAAAACTGATGTAATTGCATAAAAAGCTAATAAACCTATAGCGAAATAACCCAGCATTTGAATCGCCTTATCGATTTTTTCTTTTTTTGAGCGAATCCTGTCAGCATCTTCTTTGATGATATCTAATTCTTCCTGATTGATTGCCGGATCAATCCAGATACGCTCATGACGTAAATCATCTTCTGCCTCAATCACTGCTATGGCATGGGTTAATTCGGCGCGATAGATATGTTCATCGATATCTTCCAGATTGTGGCGTAAGCCATTGTGAAAGTGCATGGTTGCAGTAAGAATATCGTTGAATCTTGCAATATAGTGTACATTTTCGGGATACTTACTTTCTTTTGAATCATCCTCTGTGTGAGGTAACTCATCCCAACTTAATACCCTTATCAAACCCGGTAAATGTTTTTCTTCTGGAGGTGTTTCAATAGCTAAATAGCCAGCTTTCATCGTAGTTACTCTATCTGTTCATATTGCATTTGTTCGTTTTTTTTATTAAAAACAGTACATCATTCGAAACTACTCATGATATCGACATTAGAACGTAAAGTATTGTGTATTGGACAACGATCTGCAATTTCAAGCATTCTGTGTTCCTGTTCGTCGGTAAAATCACCTTCTAAATGAATTTTACGGATGATGCGTGAGCTGCTGCCATCAATCTTGTTCGGCGGAATATAAGTTAGGCGTACAGTGATTAAATCAAGTTTAATATCCTTGCGTTCTGCATACATACTCAAGGTAATGGAGGTACAACTTCCAAGTGCAGATAACAGTAAGTCAAAGGGTGCAGGCCCTTCATCATCACCACCAAGTTCTGTTGGCTCGTCAGACTGCAGGGTATGATTTCCGGTCGTTATTTTTTGCGTATAACGTTTGTCGGTACTTTCTACAAATACTTCAGATTTCATTCTCTCGCCTTTTTTTAATATATTTATCCGCAAAGTTTAGTAGAAATCAATGCAATTTTCAGTTATTTCTCTGTACTGGCTATTAACTTATAATACTAAGTAATTGATAAATATAACTATAAGTAGGGGGATGACTTCCGTAGACTTGTTTTAAGTAATATTACGTTTTATAGGTGTTTTACGAGGTTTTAGTGATAGTTATCCTGGTTTTCGGTTAGAATAGCGCTCTTATTCTGTTCTAGGCAGATGGGTAAAACCTATCTACTCCTGGACCTCTGCTGAATGCCTATGAATATCCACGAGCACCCATGAAAAACACACCCGCTAAAGCTGACTTCAAGTCGTTTACTTTATCTCCATCGATCTATTCGGCGATTGTAGAGGCTGGTTTTAAACAGCCTACCGATGTACAGCGTGATTCAATTCCTGCAATTATTCATGGCAAAGATTTGCTAGCGCGTGCCGAAACGGGTTCGGGTAAGACAGCTGCTTTTGTTATACCATTACTGGAAAAAATCCTCAGACAAAAAGCACTCAAAGCTGCAAAGAAGCAACGCCTGGATAAATCCAATGTGGTCGGCGTGTTAATACTTGTTCCAACTCGAGAATTAACGATTCAAATCCGTGAAGAATTTGAGCGTTTCTCTATAAATATTGAGCCTAAAGTCAAGTGTCTAAGCGTGTTTGGTGGGGTTAAAATTAATCCACAAATGATCGCCTTGCGTGGAGGAGCAGACGTGCTGGTGGCAACACCGGGTCGCTTACTGGATTTAGAAAAGAACAATGCCATTTTATTACACCAGGCAAAAACGCTGGTTATAGATGAAGTGGATCGTTTGATGAAAGGTGACTTTGCCGAAGAACTTGATCAAATCATGTCAAAGCTTCCTAATGGTAGACAAAATCTTATGTTTACCGCTACCTTCCCTACGAGCATCCGTAAATTAGTTCGTAAAATAATGAATGAGCCAGAAATCATCAATGTCGATGATTTATACGATGATGTAAATACCGACCAACGTGTTATCACGGTTAATCATCAACAAAAACCTGATTTATTGACATATTTATTAAAAACCAATGACTGGAAACAGGTGTTGGTGTTTTGTAGTGCGAAACGCAGTTGTGACAACTTGGTAAAGAAGTTGGAAAAACTCGGTGTGGAAGCGAGCGCGATGCACGGTAATCAGCATCAATATGCTCGAGCAGGTGCTTTGCGTGATTTTAAAGCAGGCACAATTAGGGTTTTAATTGCTACCGATGTCGCCGGTCGAGGCATTGATATTGAGCATTTGGCTTGTGTGATTAACTATGAATTACCGCGTTCACCCAATGATTATACGCATCGCATTGGTAGAACAGGCCGAGCGGGTGAGGTCGGTACGGCAATTTCTTTGATTTCTCATGATGAATATCAGCATTTTAGTGTAATTGAAAAGCGCAATGGTATTAGGCTGGAACGTGAGCAAATCAAAGGTTTTGAAGCCGATGAAACCGCTCCTGAAATCCCAGTCAGTACCAGGAAGAAAAAACCGAAAGCAAAGAATAAGCGTAATAAACTGTCGAAAAAGGCTAGGTTGAAGACGCTCAATAGAAATACAGATGCTAAAAAGCCTATAACTGCACAACAAGATAAACCTTCTCTTTATAGAAAAGCTAAAAGCGCTGAAGTTAAGTCAACTAAGGAAGTTCGGGAAGCTAATCAAGAGAAGCATCTTAAATCAGAACAGCCTGCTCCAAAAAAGATAAAGCATAAAACAGCATCAGGCTCGAAAAAGGTAGAAACCAGCAAAGCCACAGAAGAAAAAGTGGATGGTAGTTCATTGTATACCCGGGTTTTACCAAAGAAGAAAAAAGGTGACTCTGATGAGTGAAAGTCACTACGGCGGTATTAAAGGCAGTAAAACACCTCCTAAAAAGTCAGTAGCTAAGCCGTCTAATGATGAAGCTGACTCAGATAATCTGCATCTGTTTAAACGTGTCAGAATTGGCAGGACCAACGTACTACGTGTTGTAAAACGTTTACCGTTTGGGGCTTATCTCTCGGCCAGTTCACAAATCGATGAAATTCTGTTGCCCAAACGCTACGAGCCAGAAGGCTGCAAGGTAGATGACTTGCTTAAAGTATTTATCTATTACGATTCAGAAGACCGCATTATAGCAACCACAGAAATACCCTTAGCCCAGGTAGATGAGTGTGCCTACCTCAAGGTGGTGGATGTGAATAAAGTCGGTGCTTTCATGGATATCGGCTTGATGAAGGATCTGTTTGTGCCTTATGCCGAACAAGACGTAAAGATGGAAAAAGGCGAATCCTATGTGGTACGCGTTTATCTAGATGAGCATAGTGGTCGTATTATGGCCTCTTCAAAACTGGATAAGTTTTTGCTCGAAGAATCGCATTCGCATCATTCAGGACAAGCTGTCGAACTCATAGTGTTTGCTGAAACTGAACTTGGATACAAGGCAGTGGTTGGTACCACCTATATAGGTTTATTGTATAAAGATGAACTGCCGCAACCATTAAAAATTGGCGACAAGTTCAAAGGTGTTATCAAGGCAGTACGATCTGATAATAAACTCGATTTGAGTTTAAATTTACCTTCAGAAAAAACACGAACAGATCTGGCTAATCAAATTCTTGATCATATTAAACAACAGGGTGGTGTTTCATCGCTTACTGATAAAAGCTCACCTGATGATATTTACGCGAATTTTAAAGTCAGTAAAAAAGCCTACAAAAAAGCGTTGGGCGCTTTATATAAACGGCGCTTAATTCTTATCGAGAAAGACAGTATTAAATTGGTATAACGGCAACAGCTGGTTTAAAATTCCCCAGCCTAACGCAGTGAGACCACGCTAGCGTAGCGACGACTACCCGCAGGGTGAGGTTTTCATTAATTCTATTTAAAAACCACATAATAGTAGGGGGGTGACTTAAATTGAGTTAATGTCAAACCCACCCAACACGCTCAACAAACCAGTAAACTGCGATTAGCGCAATCACCAAAGAGGCTGGAATTGTAATCCTGTAATGATACCAATCCTTTTTACCAAACCAGTAGCCGAACGTAATAAAGCAGGCAGCAATAACGGCAAGTTGTCCGAGTTCTACACCGATATTGAAACCGATCAGACCGCTTACGTAATTACCTTCAGATAATCCAAATTCGGTGAGTACAGTGGCGAATCCCAGGCCGTGTAATAAACCAAATAAGAACACCAGGATTGGGCGCAGGCGACTGAGTTTTTCGGAAAATATATTCTCAATACAGACATACACAATCGAAGCCGCTATCAGTGGTTCTACAATAGCAGGGGATACTGAAATTACTCCAAAAATACCGAGTGCAAGCGTGACACTGTGCGCCAGAGTGAAGCTAGTGATTTGTATTAAAAGTGGTCTTAATTGAGTGCTTAGCAAGAATAAACCCACAACAAATAAAATATGGTCTAAACCTTTAGGAACAATATGTTCAAAGCCTACGGCAATATAATTAACCAGTGTTTGCCACCAGCTAGTTTGTGAAGCACACCCCCCACCTTTTGACTGGTTTTCTGGATCAGAACAATCGACACTAATGGCAACTGGGTCGCTACTTTTACCTTCGGTAAGATATGACGAGAACAAATCTGGATTATCTTCAGAACTGACTCTAAATACGGCATTACCAAAACTTTTATCCCATTGCCAACTTAGATTCTTTGCCCCTTCAGGGATTAAACCAGCAATATTAATGATCGAGTCACGGGCTAAATCAAGATCACCAACTTCCGGTATTTCAACATCCAGTACTCGCATTGGTTCGGGTTTGTTATCAAATTTGAGTATCATTTTATCCAAGAACGAATCGCTAAATTTTTCAAACTCCTGATTCAATTGTTCTGGGGGAAACGCTCTGAACTCATCATATTTTGTAGCGTTTGCAGATTGCTCTGTATCTTCGTGTTGATCACCCACTTCAGCCATAAGTGCTTCAAGATTATGCTGAATAGTAAGTTGATAGTAGCCTGCCTTATTAAATGAGAAGTCAACTATAGCAGGGCGTATTTCATGAGCGCTGGCTACTGATGACATCAACATTAATAGCAGCAAAATATACTTAATCACTATATTCTTAAATGAATCTTGCTGTAACTGAAGGAGTAATTGCATAATACTTATATTAATAATTGTTTAAATCAAAAGGCCGAATCATACCGTGTTTCAGATCAAAATAAAGCGTGATTTTAGTTTCCGTATCAATCCTTTCAAAGGGATCATATTGATGGTTTTATCGACTGCTTTATGGGGGGTCTCTCAGAATGCGAGTGCTCATGAAATGTGGTTAGAACCTGTAGACTTCGAGATTGCAAAAGGCGATAAATTACTAGCTCATGAGAAGGTGGGGCAGAATTTTAAAGGCAATAAATACGCCTATCTGGATAGCAGTTATGAACAATTAAATATCACCATAAATGGGGTCACCAGGTCTTTAAAACCACGTTTGGGTTCTCTGCCTGCGGTTCAAGCAGTCATTGACGAGGAGGGCTTGCTGGTTTTATATGCAATCACCAACAGATCTAAATTAACCTATAAAGATAGAAAAATCTTCGATAAATTTCTAGAAGCAGAAGGTCTGGAGTGGGTGGTTAAAGCGCACAAAGAAAGAGGCTTGCCAAAAATTGGTTTTACTGAGGTCTATCGTCGTTTCCCAAAGTCTTTAGTTAAAGTTGGTAAAGGTTTAGGTCAAGATAAGCCTATGGGGCTTCCCCTTGAATGGGTTGCCTTGACTAATCCTTATCAAGTCAAAGATTCAATTAAATTACAGTTACTATGGCAAGGCAAACCGTTTGCTGGTGCTAAAGTAAATGTATTTAATAGAATTCGACCTGAAACAGGTAAAAGTTTAACTGTTAGGGCAGGTGAGGTAATCCAAACTGAATATTATACTAATGAGAAAGGTATCCTTACCTTATCCTTGAGACAGGACAGCGTGTATTTGATTAACGCAGTAAAAATGATTCAACCAGAAGATCGAATACGCCAGGAATATGGTGCTGTGTGGGAGAGTTTATGGGCTTCGATGACTTTTGAAGTGCAGGGGAAAAAGTGATCAGTATTATGCCTTTATTTTGGTGTAGTGAAGATTTGATAAACATGGCATATACTCAGCTTATATTTATACTAAGATAGTTACATTATGCATTTATTTTTACAGCACTTGTCAAAACAGAAAGAATTTAAATCAGTAGTAATGCTCTATGGTTTTATTTTTTTAACTAGCTTTGCTGTTACAGCGTGTTCGGGGTCATCAACTAAAACTGGCAAAGCTGGAGTTACTGTTGTTAAGCCTGCCAAAAATCAACAACCACATATACACCCTGAAAATGCCTGTTTAGGAGCAAGGTCACATTCTCATATCGGGGGTGACAAACAGCACGAACATTCATACCAATGCGAGAGCACAGCCAAAAATACTAATGCTCATATACACCCTGCCAAAGGTAAATACCCTGAAATGAGACACGTTCATCCGAATGGATCAAATCAACATTCACATTATTAAGTAGGCTACCATTAGCTTTGAAAAAGTAGCAGCCTTGGCGAGACGCTTAATTGCTTTCGATAAGGTTTTGCCCCTTGCTTCAACTACCTCTTGAAACAGTTCCTGTTTCTGGCGAGATGATTAATTGAATCAAATTGCTTTGAGGCGATTTGCTTCTAATTAATCAACCCATACCCTGGCGTTTCTGAACATTCTCATCCAGGGGCTGTATTCTCCCCAGTTATCTGGGTGCCATGAATTACTCACCGTTCTAACGACACGTTCTGGATGAGGCATCATGATCGTGTAACGTCCATCTGTGCTACTTAAGCCAGTGATGGCTTGCTCAGAACCATTTGGATTTTCTGGATAGTGCTGAGTCGGTTGACTATTATGGTCGATATAACGCATGCTGACAAAGCTATTGGTTAGTGCATTTTCTGCAGTATTTACTCCCGTGAAAATGGCGCGACCTTCGCCATGTGCAACGGCAATTGGCATTTTAGAACCCTGCATATCTTTAAGTAATATTGAAGGTGAATCCATGACTTCTACCATAGCAAAACGTCCTTCAAACTGCTCTGACTGGTTGCGATAGAATTCAGGCCAGTGACTTGCACCCGGGATTAAATCTCTTAAGTGTGACAGCATTTGACAGCCATTACATACACCCAAGCCGAAAACATTTCTGCGTTCGAAAAAGGCATTGAATTCATCTTTTGCGCGTGAATTATTCAGGATGGTTTTAGCCCAGCCACCACCTGCACCAAGCACGTCGCCGTAGGAGAAACCACCACAGGCAACAATGCCGATGAAATCATCTAGCGAAGTGCGACCAGAAATAATATCGGTCATGTGTACATCAACCGCACGGAAACCAGCGCGATCAAATGCCATGCCCATTTCTTGTTGGCCATTTACTCCTTGTTCACGAAGTATCGCAACAGCTGGTCTTACACCAGTTTTAATATAAGGAGCTGCAATATCTTCGGTAATATCGAAACTGGTTTCAGCAATTAAGCCGGTATCGTTGTATTCATCATCGAGCTTTTCAAATTCTTCCAGTGCGCATTGATCATTGTCACGTAAGGCTTGCATGCGATAACTTGTTTCAGTCCAGACTTTGTGTAAACTTGCACGAGATTCCTGGTAGATGGTTTTATGTGCCCAAGTGAAGGTGATTTGATCCGTATCTGCAGAGCCATCAGCTTTATTAAAGCCAGCTTCTTTTTGATTCGGCTTGCCAATTACGTGCGAGTAGTGCCCTAAATTTGCTTCTCGAAGTGCAGAGAGCACTTCCTCAGTATCGGTATGGTGGACTTGAATCACTGCGCCTAGCTCTTCCGTGAATAACGCTTCAAGCGTTGTTTTGGCCACATCATCCAGACGAATAGTTATACCAGTTTTACCCGCAAACGCCATTTCACATAGAGTAGCGAGTAAACCACCATCAGATCGATCATGGTAGGCCATTAATTTGCCTTCCTGGTTTAGCTCCTGAATGACTTTGAAGAAATTAATCAACGCTTGTGGATCATTTACATCTGGAGTATGTGCACCCATTTGCGAATAAACCTGAGATAAGGCTGAGGCTGCAAGACGGTTTTTGCCTTTTCCCAGGTCGATCAGGATTAAATCAGAATCGCCTTTATCGGTTATAAGTTGGGGGGTGAGAGTTTTACGTACATCATCAACGATCGCAAAAGCGGTGGTGATGAGCGATAAAGGAGCTGCCATTTCGCGTTCAATTGTGCCGTCTTCACTGCGTTGATCCCATACAGTTTTCATCGACAATGAATCTTTACCAACGGGAATCGAGATGCCTAGTTTAGGACAGAGCTCTTTACCAACGGCTTTTACCGTATCAAATAAAGCAGCGTCTTCACCTTTATAACCCGCTGCTGCCATCCAGTTTGCCGATAGGTAGATATCTGAAATACTGCCAATTTTTGCTGCGGCAATATTGGTAATCGCTTCGCCAATCGCCATACGACCAGATGCTGGAGGATTAACCAATGCAATCGGGGTTCTCTCACCCAATGCCATCGCTTCACCGTTAAAACCCACATAATCAGCACAGGTTACCGCAACATCAGCCACAGGTACTTGCCAAGGGCCGACCATTTGATCACGATTTACCATGCCCGTGATGGTACGATCACCAATGGTAATCAAAAACGATTTTGAAGCAACGCCAGGTAAACGCAATACGCGTTCGATGGCATCATCCAGTTTGATGTCATCTAATTCAAGTTCTGGTTTGTGGAATGTTTTGTGATGTACATCACGCAGCATCTTCGGTGGCTTACCAAGTAACATGTCCATCGACATATCGACAGGGTAGTTATCAAATAACGCATCACCAACAAGTAGATGCCTTTCTTCGATAGCAGAACCGACTACAGCATAAATAGCTCGCTCGCGTTCACACAAAGCTTCGAACGCTTCTAAGCGATCTGCATCGATAGCCAACACATAACGTTCCTGTGCTTCATTACACCAGATTTCCATAGGAGACATACTAGGTTCATCATTTGGCAGCATGCGAATCTCGAACTTTCCACCACGACCCGCATCATTCACAATTTCAGGAATAGCATTTGAAACACCACCTGCACCGACATCGTGAATCCACAGAATAGGGTTGTCATCACCCATCGCTACACAGCGGTCGATAACTTCCTGTGCACGTCTTTCCATTTCTGGGTTACCACGTTGTACCGATGCAAAATCGAGACTCTCAGTACTTGTACCACTTGCCATAGACGAAGCCGCACCACCACCAAGACCGATTAACATGGAAGGACCGCCCAATACTACAATCGGTGTATCAACAGGGATATCCTTCATCTCGATATTATTCGGGCGGATATTTCCTAAACCACCGGCCAGCATGATTGGCTTGTGATAACCACGTAGCTCTTTTTCAGAACTCGCGCCAGGTACTTCTGCTTCATAGGTGCGAAAATAGCCCGTGATATTTGGGCGTCCAAATTCATTATTGAATGCTGCCGCGCCAATTGGGCCTTCGAGCATAATATCCAAAGCACTGTCGATGCGAGAAGGTTTTCCATGATCAATTTCCCAGGGCATTGAATACCCCGGTATTTTTAGATTTGAAACAGAAAACCCGCATAAACCCGCTTTGGGCTTAGAACCATTGCCAGTTGCGCCTTCATCACGGATTTCACCACCAGAACCGGTAGCGGCACCGGGGAAAGGTGAAATCGCAGTAGGGTGGTTGTGCGTTTCTACTTTCATTAACATATGCACTGGTTCCGCCGAATAACCGTATTCATGATTGGCACTATTCGGAAAAAACCTGGTTGCCTGTGATCCTTCAACCACCGAAGCATTATCGTGATACGCCGATAAAACTCCTTCAGGTGATTGTTTATAGGTATTTTTGATCATGCCGAACAGGGTTTGATCTTGTTCCTTACCGTCAATGACCCAATCCGCATTGAAGATTTTATGCCGGCAATGCTCTGAGTTTGCTTGTGCAAACATCATTAGTTCAACATCAGTGGGGTCACGATTTAAGTCTGCATAATTATCAGCAAGATACTGGATCTCATCTTCAGATAGTGCCAAACCTAAATCGATATTTGCCCGGTTTAAAGCCGCCTGCGGATTTTCACCCAGAGGAATTGTTTTTAGTGGCGCTGGTTCGGCATCATTGAAAAGAACGATTGCATCTTGATCATCTTCCATCACAACTTCGATCATGCGATCATGGATGCGATTCGTAATAAATAAACGCTGATCATCAGAAAGATTAGTAAAATCATTTACATACTCAACAAAGTAGACGATACCTCTTTCAACTCTTGCTACCTTATTCATACCACAGTTATGCAAGATATCAGTGGCTTTACTCGACCACGGAGAAATGGTTCCCGGACGCGGTGTAACTAAAAATAATTCACCGAGTGGTTTTTCATCATTATCTTGCTCGCCATAGTGTAATAGCTCCGCGAGGATATTGTTTTCTTCCTCAGACAAGGTTTCGGATACTTTAACAAAATGCCAATAGCGGGCATGGATATCAATTAATTCAGGAATAGACTTCTGTAACGATTTTAACAGTTTATTTTTGTTGAAATCAGAAAACGCACGATTACCGGGGAGTATTAACATAGCGAATAAAATCTCTTCCAAATAGTAACAAAGGGGTAAGCGCGTATGATAAGTTTGCTGGCACTTTTTTAAAAGGTTTAATCAGACTTTATTCGACTTAAGTCAGTGCTGAGTGACAATTAGACAATAATTAATCTATTAACCTTTCATTTAAGGTCGGAGTAAGCTCCTGTTTTTTGTTCAGGTGTTCAGTTATAAAAAGTGCCTAAAACAGCTTAAAAGTAGGGGTGTCATAATATTAATTATTCCCCATTTTTAATCTCATTAAACAGCCTTTTTACCCATTGCACGCGCTGATCTAACTCCATCATTGGCTCATATTCAAAGTACAGTTTGTCTTGTCCTTTGATGGTGAATCCCCAAGGGCGTTTTTGCACCAGTTGCATGATTTTCACGGGGTCGATATTGGGTTTTTCATTAAACAGTATACGGCCGCCTTCTTCACCCATGTCGAGTTTTACAATACCGAGCTCTTGTGCAATTTGCTTTAGTCGGGTTGCTTCAAATAGGTTTTTAACTTCATCAGGAACTAGTCCAAAACGGTCGATCATTTCTACTCTGAGTTCTCGAAGCGCATCTGCATCTTTGGCGCTGGCGATGCGTTTGTACATAATCAGTCGATTATGAACGTCTGGTAGGTAATCGCCAGGGATTAGCGCTGGCATACCAAGGTCTACTGTGGTGCGCGTTTCTCGACCATCCAGGTCTGGGAGTTTTCCGGATTTAAGGGCTTTGACCGCGCGTTCCAGTAAATCGTTATACATATTGAAACCGATTTCCTGAATCTGACCACTTTGATCATCACCCAGTAATTCACCCGCACCACGAATCTCTAAGTCGTGTGAGGCGAGGGTGAAACCAACCCCCAGGTCTTCAAGTGATTCAATCGCTTCCAGACGTTTCTTGGCATCGGCTGAAATGAGTTTCTTGCCCGGAATTATCAGATAAGCATATGCTTTATGATGGGAACGTCCCACACGACCACGGATTTGATGTAGTTGCGCTAAACCCAGTTTATCGGCGCGATTAATGATGATGGTATTTGCTGTAGGTACGTCGATTCCACTTTCGATAATGGTGGTTGCAACCAGTACCTGAAAGCGCTGGTGATAGAAATCACTCATAATGCTTTCGAGTTCGCGTTCCGGCATTTGTCCATGTGCAAAACGGATTTTGGTGTCTGGCAGAATTGCAGCTAAATCATCCGTCATTTTCTGGATGGTTTTGACTTCGTTGTGCAAGAAATACACTTGTCCACCACGCGCTAACTCACGCGCACAGGCTTCTTGAATTAATGCTTTATCCCATTCGTGTACGAATGTTTTAATTGAATGACGTTGTGTAGGTGGTGTAGCGATGATGGATAAATCACGTAAGCCTGACAGCGACATATTGAGTGTTCTAGGAATTGGTGTCGCGGTTAATGTCAGCATATCGACATTAGCGCGGAGTTTTTTCAGTTGTTCTTTATGGCGTACACCGAAGCGGTGTTCTTCATCGACAACAACTAGTCCTAAGTCTTGGAAGTCGATGTCTTTTTGTAATAGCTTATGAGTGCCGATAACAATATCGATGTTTCCAGAAACCATTTGTGCAATAGTTTCTTTGGTTTCTTTGGCGGTTTTAAAACGTGATAAAGAACCAATTTTAAACGGCCAATCTGCAAAACGATCGCGGAAATTTTTAGTGTGTTGTTGAACTAGAAGCGTGGTTGGTGCAATTATTGCCACTTGTTTGCCAGAGTTAGCCGCAACAAAGGCTGCACGCATTGCTACTTCAGTTTTGCCAAAACCCACATCGCCACAGGTAACACGATCCATCGGTTGTGCAGAAGTCATATCTTTGATTACCGTTCCGATAGCAAGTGCCTGGTCGGGTGTTTCTTCAAACGGGAAAGTGTCCGCGAAAGCCAGATATTCGAGTTCGTTAAATGGAAAAGCATGGCCTTTTTGTGCCGCGCGACGGGCGTGAATTTCTAATAACTCAGCTGCAATATCATGTGCTTTTTGCGCTGCTTTTTTACGGACCTTATCCCAGTGTTCTGTCCCTAGTGTATGTAGCGGTGCATGTTCTGCACTGACACCGGTATAGCGACTAATAAGATGTAATGAGGAAACCGGCACATAAAGTTTATCGCCTTTGGAATATGTGAGTAAAATAAACTCTTGCTCAATTCCACCCGTGGTGAGTGTCTGCATGCCTTGATAACGGCCCACACCATGTTCTTCATGCACCACCGGATCGCCTTCTGTTAAATCAGTGAGATTCCGGATGATCGTGTCGGCATCACGGGTGGGCTTTTGGCGGCGGCGTTTCTGTTGTACTTGCTGTCCAAACAGCATTGCTTCAGGAATAACCGCAAGTGACCCAGAATTCTCACTGCTTCTAATCCAGACACCATTTTCCATCGGGGCAATGGTTAATCCCATTTCCACATCAGATGCTATAAATTCTTCCCAGCTTTTAAATACAGTGACATCAAGACGGTTATCACGTAGCAGGCCGAGCAGGTTTTCTCGTCTACCGGCAGAATCAGCGGTAAATAGGACGCGTCCTTTTGTCTCTGTATTGAATTGAGCCAGGAACTGTTTGAGTAGTATTAACGGTGTTTCAGAACGCCCTTGAATCAATAATGACGGCAGTGTGCTTACCGGGTAATTGTAATTGCCCTCTGCTTTTTGCTGTTCAAAGTGATGAGTTTCGATACGGCGATAGTGTGATATCTGCTCAAATAGCGTTGTTGAATTGAGGAATAAATCCTGTGGTGGCAATAATGGTCTTTCGATATCGTGGCGGCGTTGTTCGTAGCGGTCTTCTATCAATTTATTGAACGTTTCTGCTGCAGCTTTTGTGCTATCGGTGTTAATCAGCAGTGTTTTTTCTGGCAGATAATCAAATAGAGTTGCAGTTTTATCAAAAAATAAGGGTAGGTAGTACTCAATTCCAGAAGGTGCGTTGCCATTACTGATATTGTCGTAAATCTGACTACGTGCAAGGTCACCCCCTACCTTTAGACTATAATTTTCACGAAATTTTGATATGCCTTTGGGATTTAATGGAAACTCGTGCGCTGGTAATAAATCGATCTGTGGTATTTGCTCGATGGTACGCTGATCTTCCGGATTGAAACTGCGAATCGTTTCAATCTCATCATCAAACAAATCAATTCTGTAGGGCTTGTCGTTACCCATAGGAAACAAATCAATTAAAGAACCGCGGGTGCTGTATTCGCCATGTTCCATCACCTGCGTCACATTTCGATAGCCTGACTCTTCCAGCTGTTTGCGGAACACTTCCATATTGAGTGTATCGCCAACTTTAAATAATAAAGAGTTGGCTTGAATATAATCAACTGGCGCTAAACGTTGCATCAAGGTTGATACGGGCACGATTAATACACCGTGTTCAATCCTATTGAGCTGGCTTAAGGTTTTGAGGCGGTCAGAGATTAAATCCTCATGCGGGGAGAACACATCGTAAGGCAGTGTTTCCCAATCTGGAAATATATGTACCTGGATGCTTTGATTAGAAATGTTTGAGTCTTTACTGCCTGATTTATTTCCTAGAAAGAAATTTATATTAGCTTCGAGGCTATACGCACTATGACTATCTGGTGTGATAACAACAATTAGACCTTTATATTCTTGCGCTGCATTAGATATCAATAAATCCTGAGCACAACCGTGCAATTGACTCCAACTGGTTATATTGGATGCTTTATCAGGGTAATGCGGGTGTAGCGTACGTGCAGACATTTTATACGAAGAGATAGGGTGCAAAAAACGCGTGATTGTAACGTTAAAAAGTAAGATTAGCGATGATAAAAAACTCAGTCTCGTATATGATGCACGACTTTAAACACTGTAATTTATTCTGTTCTAAAGAGTAGCAAAATATGAAGCTAAAAGGTAAATGTCGATGCTCAATGTCTTGTATTTGCAAGGGCTTGATTTGCAAACACTTTGTGCCGAACTTGAGCAAAAAAGAGATGAAGCACCGCAGTTCTTTATGCAGAGTCCGATTATTGTAGACTGTGCAGCTTTAGGTGAAACAGCAGAACAATTTGATTTTTTATTACTTCGTCAAAGCCTTTTGGATATTGGTTTTATTCCAGTTGGCATCCGCAATAATCCTGCCGTTATGAATACGCAACTAATCAATGCTGGTTGGGCCATTATGCGTGAAAGTAGAACTACAACTGAAACCTCCAACAAAACCACAAGAACAACCCCAATCAAAAGAAACAGCTCCGGCACAACAAGAGTCTGTAGAACAAGCGACACCACAACCAGCGCCTGTGGGAATAAAATCACTAACGATAGATCGACCAGT
>CAVXCT010000045.1:0-82775 GCA_963760355.1 uncultured Gammaproteobacteria bacterium
ATTATTGCTGCCTATTATTGCTAGTGAATCGGGTGCTGATGAATTATTGCTGCGTCCTCTTTCCGCTAAAAATTTACCGCTGACGAAGCCAGAAAAAGAAGGTTGGGTAGATTGCGAAAAACTATTCGACTTCTCTGGGCGTAATCGAAAACCACAAATTGCGCTTGCTAAACAATGGAAGCTTGATGATTATGCTCAACCAGCGGGTGGTTGTTGCTTCCTTACTGATCCAAATTATTCTAAAAAGATGAAGGATTTATTGGGGCATCGTAAAGAAGGTAAGACCTATGAGCTTGACGATGTGATGATGCTTAAGATTGGCCGTCACTTCCGTCCACGTGATAATTTCAAAATGATCATTGCTCGTGAAGAAGGCGAATCCCGCTTCTTACAGGGTTATAAAAAGCAATTCACTTATCTGTCTACGCTCAGTCATGGTGGTCCATTAATGTTAATAGATGGCCATGATATTTCTGCAGAGGATATTCACTTGGCTGCAGGCATAACGGCAAGATATGGAAAGGGCAGAGATACGGATGAAGTCACATTTGGTGTAGGCATAGTTGGCGAAGAACAAAGGGAATTTAAAGTTAAGCCGTTAAAAGACGCTGATATCAACAAGGAATGGATGCTTTAGCCTGGGACATCACCAAACTGTTAACGATGACTTGCGCGATTATAAAACTTTGAGTTATTTAAAAAATAGCCTTATGATCAAATTTTCATAGTGTTGCTCTAGCTAGAAACTCATCATATTTAGGTGTTATCTTTTTGACCTTTGCTAATTTCATTTTAGTTATTTTCCTGCTGTTATCGCTTTTAACTTTTGTCGTTTTGATTTTACTGATGCGACAAATCAAAAAAGATGGTCGACTCCCTCCGGAAAAAATGTCTACCCTGGCCGGGGTTTTATTCATCCCCAGTATTATTATTTTCGCGCTTGTTTTTAAAGGTATCTCAAACTGGCGCGCTGATATTCAGCATGAAAATAATAAAATCAAACTAGAATCTTTTGTTAGCAGTGTTTACCAGCCGCTTACCAAATCCAGACGTTCTTTACTGAAGAATCTTTCTTCCATGAATGACTTGATTCGTAATGTTGAAAATATGGAGCTGGAACACCCAAACCATGCAGAAGTTATTGGCCACGTTAAAGACCAATGGGGTGTTGCTTATAAAGAATTACATCAGGCGTACCTGGATTCTGATAAGGAAGTAAGAAGGGCTTGGATCGCACACAATACGATGGATAGCCAGGACGTATTGGTAAAGTTTTCTAAGCAGGCAGTGCAGATAGAATCTGAACTGAAACAAGCTGCTAAAAACTATCAGGCTCACATTTACAGTGTTCAGGATGTGATGGTAAAAAGCCTGGATCAATCCCGTAATTTATTAGATGCGAATATAAAGCCCCCTAAATCTAAAAAGCAAAACGCTTTAAATCAAGAATTACAGGAGAGCATAAAACCATTCAATAATTTTGCCATAACCGAGCTATTAAATTTCCTTGGCAGTTTGGATGAAAGACTCAAAAATGAAGTTGAAACTCTGCGTGAGCTGATTCGTTTGTCCGCTCAGCAGGCAGCGATCTTGAAGGATCACTTGTATAAAAATCTTGATCTTGAAAAACCATTGACTAAAATAATTAGTGACTGGGAGGCCCTGGAAAATTCTAGTAATGAGAGCCTGGGGCAGATTTTATATGCAGTAGAAGCTGAGTATATTGCGGTAAAACTAGGATTGTCGATTGAAAATCCGGCAATTAAAGCCATGCACAAAAGTTTGTACAATACTGTTCCAGCGATTGTAGGGAAAGGGCTTAAACAGAGAGTTGTGATTGATCAAAGTTACCGTATTAATCGAGCGACTGACTAATCGGTTAAAAATAAACATATAAAGCCACCCCCCTACTTATAGGGCATTTTTTATTGATTGGGTTTTAATAGGTAGCTTTGAACTTGCCCTGCTGATGCTTGTTTTAATTCCTCAAGACCATATTCGGTAAAATCAAATACTTGTTCCGATTCGTGCTCCAAATAAATCAATGAATACGCATCAATTAAACCTTTGGCGATTAATAATTTTAAGGATTTGTCCAACAAGCCTTGTCGATAAGGTGGATCTAGAAAAATAATATCGTAGGATTGGTCTGCTGCATGTTTATCTAAAAAACTTAAAGCATCCATTTGAAATACCGTTGAATCACTTTTCAGAAGGTTTAGATTTGATTTTAGCTGGTTGCTGGAAGCCGTGTTTTTCTCAACGAAATCGACAGTCTTGGCACCTCTTGAAAGCGCTTCTAGTCCAATAGCGCCGCTGCCTGCAAATAAATCAAGGCAGTCGGAATCATAGATGGAATCCTGTAACCAGTTGAATAGTGTTTCGCGAATCCGATCTGGGGTAGGTCGCAATCCTGGTGCATCTAAAAACTGAAGTTTTCTACTGCGCCATTCGCCGCCAATAATTCTTAGTGTGTTCTGACCATTTTTATTACGATTGCCTTTTTTTTTAGTCGCAGTCCGGCTCTTCATCTTATTCGATTTTTACTTTAACTTCTTCTTTAGTAGTATCTTCAGCGGGAATCATTTCTTTTGTAGCAATTGAGACAGAGGCTTCTTTGGTTTCTACCGCATTTTCTGCAGTGTCTTTATTTTCAGAAGAGTCCTCATCATCTTTAGCTTCACCGCCAACAATGACGGTTAATAATTTGTTGGTATCTAGTCGACGTTTGAATGCATCTACCACCTGATCCCGTGTTATATCATTTATGGTTTTAGTAAAAGTATCCAAATAGTTGAGAGGTAATCCATAAAAACCAATCATTTCGATATAGCCCATGATGTCGCTATTACTCGCGGTGCGTAGAGGGAAGCCACCAGTTATATTCGTTTTAGAAGCAGATAGGTCTTCATCAGATGGTCCATCTTTCTGGAAAGTGGTTAGTACGTCTCTGGCGACTTTAATCGCTTCGTCCGTTTGTGATAATTTAGTTTGTAGTCCGAGCATGAATGGGCCGTATTCCTTCATTGGGATAAAGTAACTGTAGACGCTGTAGGATAGCCCGCGTTTCACGCGGATTTCTTTCATTAGACGAGAGGTAAAACCACTGCCACCTAAGCCATGGTTTCCAAGGTAAAGCGTAAAGTAATCTTTGTCTCCACGTTTATCGCCAGGCTGGCCGATCATGACGTGAGCTTGTGAAGACGGGAACGGAATATGCACCACTTTCTCATCCGTCAATGGTTTCACTGGTGGAATTGGAGCTGCTTTTTCTCCAACTCCTCTGTCGCCATCTAAGAGTGCATTTGATACTTGCAGGGCTATTTTCTTGGCTTGCTCTTTATCGATAGAACCGACTAACGCTAGCTGTCCATTTTTATTGACAAAGTAACGTTTAAAGAATGATTTCAGTTCCTCGATTTTTAATGCATCTATTGTTTCTTCTGTTCCGTTTTGAGGTTGAGAGTACGGATGCCCAGCAAATAAATTAGCATAAAATGCTTTGCTGGCGATTGATCCAGGGTCTTGCTTCTCTGCTTGTAAGCCAACTAAAGCTTGTTTCTTTAAACGAGCGAAATCATCTTCTGGGAAGTTCGGTTTTTGAATCACTTTTAACCAGTTTTGTAATGCTGGTTCGAATTGCTCTTCCAGTGTTAATGAGCGTAAAGAAATCCAGACAGAATCCAAACCTGTTCCCGTAGAAAATTCAGCACCTACCGATTCAAAGGCTTCAGCGATTTGATCTGCATTTAAGCCAGCAGCACCTTTGCTGAGCATGCTGGTTGTCATTCCTGATATTCCCATTTTTTCGCCATCATAAGCGCTGCCAGCAGCGAAAGTCAGGCGTAAATCTAACATCGGCAATTCAGGGACATTAACATAGTAAACACGTAAACCTGACGCGGTGGTCCAATTCTCAATCTTCGGCGCTGCAAAACTTAACTGTACGAATAATAGCGCTAGCACTGTGAAAAGAATTTTACTCATAGTCCTTGTTTTCATTAGTTAGTACTCGTAGCAGCTTTGCTTCCATTTAGAGGCAGTGGAATAAGCTCAGCAATGGTTAGGCTGTCTTCGATTAGATATTTATTAGCCACTTCTTGTACTTGTTTAGCGGTAACGGCAAGCACCCCGGGTACGTATTGGTCGATGTATTTATGCCCTAAGCCAACCGTTTCTAATGAACCTAATAAGGTTGCCATGTGTTGTATTGAGTCGCGCTCAAATACTTCGCCAGCAATAACTTGGGCCTTAACGCGCTTAAGTTCTGCTTCGCTCACTAGCTCAGTTTTCAAGATACTGACTTCATCCAGAAGTGATTTTTTTAGTTCGCTGGTTTCAACGCCTTTCGCTGGTACTCCAGAAATCACCAAAAGATTATCCAATCTGCCATAACCGTAATAGCCTGCTCCGGCAGACGCTGCAATTTCTTTTCCTCGTATCAGATTCTTGGCAAATCTTGCGCTATCACCACCATCAAGAATATTGGCCAAAACTTCAAGTGCATACGGTTCCCAATTCGGTACTTTGCCTTTTTTGGCACTTATCATACCGGGCGTTTTGAAGCCCATGCGTAAATTCGCTAATTTTGCAGGTAGTTTAAGTGTAATGTTTCTCGTGCCTTGTTGTATAACTTCTGTTCTGGCTTTAACTTCAGGCAAATCATTGCTGGCATAGACGCTGAAGTATTTTCTAGCCATTTCGAATACTTTCTTGGGCTCTACATCGCCAACTACAACTAGGGTTGCATTGTTGGGTGTATACCATTTTTTATACCACTCTTTAGCGTCTTTAAGCTTCATCCCTTCCAGGTCTACCATCCAGCCTATTACTGGTGCGCGGTAAGGGCTATTTAAAAAGGCAACAGCGTTAAATTGTTCACGAGTGAGTGAACTGGGTTTGTCGTCAGTTCTCCAGCGACGCTCTTCTTTTACTACTTCGATTTCTTTTTTGAACTCTTGTGGGTCGAAAACCAGATTTCTCATGCGATCTGCTTCGATTTCCATGGCATCTTCAAGCTTATCGCTAGCCAATACTTCATAGTAAGCGGTGTAATCTTGCGAGGTAAAAGCATTATTGCGTGCGCCTATTGCAGAAACGAGCTTTTCAAATTCACCGGACTTATATTTTTTGGTTCCTTTGAACATCATGTGTTCTAACGCATGCGACAGGCCAGTGATACCTTCGTGCTCATAGCTGGTGCCTACTTTATACCAGACTTGAATGACAGCTACAGGTGCTCGCTTATCCTGCTTCACTAATATTCTCAAGCCATTATCAAGTTCATACTCATGCACAGGATTTTTATTCTCAGCATGTGCAAATTGTGTCAGTGACAGGAAAGACAGGAAAAGGATGGTTAAAAAACTAATACGAGCTGGTGTCTCAAGTGATAAACTTCTATTCATTATTTTTCGCATATAAACCCAAAAAGTTAAAGTATAACAATGTTCCGACTATTTAAGAAAAAAAAGCCAGTTGAAGAAACTAAAAGCAAGCAAGTCGATAAACTGACTGAAGAACAAACTAAACAGTCAATAAAGCCGCAGACTAAAGATTCTCCCATAGATTCCAATGTTGACTCTGAAATAAGCATTGAAGCAATTGACGAATCATTCGATCAAGATGCAAACACTCCCACTACAGTCGTTGATACTACCGAAGCGTTAAAACAAAGTCAGTCTGAAACAGAAAACTTAGAACAAGTAATCGCTGAAAAAGTTCCTGAACAACAGCAAGTTGGCGAAGAAATTAACGATAAGTTCATAGAACAGGCAGCCGAAGAAAAAATTGTAGAGAAAAAAGAAGCTTCGACTTCAGAAGAAGCCGCTTCGGAATTACCAAAAGAAACACCAAAAAAAGAGGGCTTATTCGATAGGCTTCGATCAGGTTTATCCAAGACTGGAAGCACCTTAACAGAAGGAATGGGCGCCCTCGTATTAGGCAAAAAGAAGATAGACGATGATGTGCTCGAAGAATTAGAAACACGTCTATTAATGTCAGATGTAGGCATTGAGGCAACACAAAGAATTATCCAGGACTTAACCAGGCGTACCTCTCGTAATGAGTTAAGCGATTACGACGCGCTAATGACCGCACTGTATGAAGAGATGGTAAAAATACTTCGCCCAGTGGCAACACCATTAGATGTGGATGACATAGAAGGACCAGCCGTAATTTTGCTAGTAGGTATCAATGGTGCAGGTAAAACTACGACTATCGGTAAATTGGCTAAGCAACTCCAGAATGAAGGTAAGTCAGTAATGCTGGCCGCTGGGGATACCTTTAGAGCAGCTGCAGTAGAGCAATTACAGGTTTGGGGAGAGAGAAACGATATCCCGGTAATCGCTCAGGGAACCGGAGCAGATAGCGCATCGGTAATTTATGACGCGATGGAGTCTGCAAAAGCCAAGAATATTGATGTGTTACTCGCTGATACAGCTGGTCGTTTACATACACAAACGAACTTGATGGAAGAACTGAAGAAAGTCAAACGGGTGATGCAAAAAATTGATGCAAATGCACCGCACGAAGTTATGTTGATCGTCGATGCAAGTATTGGTCAAAATGCACTTTCTCAGGCGAAAGAGTTTGATGCTGCTCTAGGTGTAACTGGGATCACCGTTACCAAACTAGATGGTACGGCAAAAGGTGGTATCTTATTCGCTATGGCGGAAAAAACAGGAATACCAGTGAGGTTTATCGGTGTTGGTGAATCGATTGATGATTTGCAGGAATTTGATGCTTATGAATTTGTTGGAGCCTTATTGGCGGAAGACGAATAGTATTTATGCTAAAGCTCTTAATCGAGTTTAACCTTTCAAACGACAAAACGAGCTGAGCGAAGCGAAACAAATGCTTTTTACAAAAGCAGACCCGAAGGGTAAGTCGCAATAAAAGCTCGCTAAAAGTAGGGGGGGCATGTCTAATTCAAAACAAGCTTTTAATAGGCAAAGATATCGACATCTTTACCTAGTTCTCTAATTTTATCTGCACGGGCTGAAATGTATCGTTGGAAATTTTTTTCAGTTTTATAAGCGCCAGAAATAACATAATCGAAAACAGACTGGATATGAAAAGTGCGCAATTGGGCATCGATTCGCATCACTTCTTGTCCTTTGCTATCAAAGAACATTATTGAAGGAAGATATGAGATTCCTAAGCTATCTGCCCATTTTTTAGCTGAGCTTTTTAAGCCGGAAGGTGTAGTTAATTGTTTTTCAGAAAACCTATCTAGTTGTACCGAGGTGAATTTTTCAGCAAGATTACGGGTAGCTTCATCTTTAAGTGTTTTGTTGTGGAGTAAATCGCAGTTACTACAATCTACACTTTCAAAATAAACAGCTAAATAGCCATCTTCTTTTTTCATTTTTTGGTACAAGTCAAGATCAGACTTATCGAAGAAGTCCTCTTCAATCAGTCCTTTAGTTTTACCTTTATTAACATCACTTTCCTGTTGTGTGTTAAGTGAAGCATATTGCCCAAAAGTGAGTAAATCCTCTTTTTTATCGGCAACGTAGCTCATACTTTGCTGGAATTCTTTTGCTGGAATATAGCCATTAAGTCTATGCACGACCTTCTTTTTTTCATTAAAAAACAATAGTGTCGGGGTATATTGAATTTTTAAAGCTGATGCAAAAGATTTTTCTGTGTAGTTATTGCCAGCTACACTAATGACTTCTTTGTCACCCCACATGTTTAGTGCAACGATTTCAAATTTATCTCTAAATTTTTTAACCATCTCTTGGTTAGAAAAATTCTCTTCCCAGAGTTGATTGCAATAAGGGCATCCAGGTTGCCAAAAGTAAAGTACGAGTCGTTTATTGTTTTCAGTTGCTTCGCTTATATCTTCCTCAAAATCGAGAAAACTCTCTTTAAACCATTCGGGGTGTACTGCAGTTTTAGCGCCAAAGTAATCGCCATGTTTTTTTTCTTCTGCATTTGTAGTGAGCGGCAGAAATAGACCACATAACAACAGATAGGAAGTGAGTTTGATCATTTTTTTCATAAATTTCCCAGCATAAAATTGTAATAATTTGAAAAAGCACCAATTGCGTTAATCACTAAAATAGGTACACTGTATCGCTTAAGGAAGATCTGAACAACCTAGTCGCTTTCTTAAATGGGCCTCTAATTAAAAAAAACTTTTTCCAATGATTGAATTTAACGCGGTAAGTAAGCAATACCCTACAGGGCAATTGGCGCTTTATAATGTCAATCTGAAGCTGGATCAGGGAGAAATGGCATTTCTTACTGGGCACTCAGGTGCCGGTAAAAGTACCCTGTTAAAGTTAATTGCATTGTTAGATGAGCCATCATCTGGTGAAGTTATTGTAGCAGGCCAGAATACCAAAACGATAAAGCATAGAAAGACACCTGCGTTCAGACGTAATATAGGAATGATCTTCCAGGATCATAACCTGCTTCTTGATCGAAATGTTTTCGACAACATTGCCCTACCATTAAAAATAGAAGGAATGCGTCATCAAGATATTAAGCGCAGAGTAAGAGCAGCGCTTGATAAAGTAAATCTGCAGTCGAAAGAAAACCAATTCCCTATGATGCTATCTGCAGGTGAGAAGCAACGTGTTGGAATTGCCCGGGCAGTAGTCAACAAACCCGCTATTATTTTAGCCGATGAGCCAACAGGAAACTTAGATCCTGATCTAGCTAACGACATAATGCACACCTTCAAGCAGTTTAATGAATATGGTTCTACGGTTTTGATCGCTAGTCATGATCATTCCCTGATTAAAGAAATGAAAAAACGCATTATTGTTCTGCGTAAGGTCAAAACAACTGGTTCTAAAAATGGGCGCTAAATATCACCAGTCGGGCTCATTTTTGGGAAGCTTGTTAGGTCACCACAAAGAAGCCATTTCTTATAGCCTGTCAAAGTTATGGCAATCTAATCTATCCACATGGATTACTTTAGCAGCAATAGCTATTGCCTTATGTTTACCAACAAGCCTGCATTTATTACTGAAAAATTTAAAAACGCTAACTGATGATAAGCGCGAAGTGCCTACGATTTCTCTGTTTATCAAACAGGATATTTCAGAACAACGGGCGCGCGACCGTGGTGAACTCCTGGAAGAATTATCGCAAATTGATAAAGTAGTCCTGGTACCACGCGATGAAGCACTTAAAGATTTTCGTAAGATCACTGGATTTGCTGAAACGTTAGAAACGCTTGATGAAAACCCTTTGCCGCATGTGCTGGTGGTTACACCACATATTAATCTTATCGGCAATCCAGAAGAGGATATGGAGAAGCTGGCAGAGACGCTTAAAACTTATCCCGAAATTGATTTGGTGCAAATGGATATAGAGTGGGTAAGACGTTTACGCAGTATTTTAAGGATTGCGGAAAGAGCTATTTTAGTGATTTCGGGATTGCTGGCTTTAACGGTACTGTTGGTTATTGGAAACACCATAAGGCTCAATATCGAAAATCGAAAAGAAGAAATTAAAGTATCTCAACTGATTGGTGCTACCGCTTCGTATATTCGACGGCCATTTTTATATACAGGGGTTTGGTACGGATTATTTGGTGGAGTTATGAGTTTAGTTCTGGTCCACCTAGCCCTGTTGTGGTTTGTTGGGCCCGTTAATGAATTGGCTCGGTTATATGGTAGTACGTTTGTCATCAGTGGGCTTGGCGTTTCTTCAACATTTTATATTCTACTGGCAAGTAGCTTGCTGGGGCTGGTTGGGGCATGGATTGCCGTGGGTAAACACCTTAGAAGTACTATGCTGGAAGATTAATGCCTAATCTCTATGCCATTATCTGATCCAGTAAACTTTATTCTTTTAGCTATTGTTGGGGCTATCGCAGGTTTTCTTAATGTGCTCGCTGGGGGTGGTTCAGCGCTTACCATCCCACTAATGATATTTTTGGGGTATGACGCTACAGTAGCAAACGGTTCTAATAGAATCGCGATTCAGGTAGAAGCTTTATCGGCTGTTGCTGCCTATAAGAAGCAAAAACATTCTGATTTTCCCTTTAGTTTAAAGCTCTCTCTTATGACACTGCCAGGAGGAATTCTTGGAGCGTTTTATGCGGTAAAAATCGATGACGCCTTATTTACCAAAATTCTAGGTGTGGTGATGGTACTCATTATTATCACCCTGATGTTTCCAAAGTCAGAAGTAATAGAACATGCGAAAAATCATAAATGGAAGAATTGGCTAGCCTGGCCAGTGATGTTTGCTGTGGGGTTCTACGGTGGCTTTATTCAAGCAGGTGTGGGATTTGTTATAATGGCGGTTCTATTGCATTTGTATGGCATGGATCTGATTAAGATCAATATGCACAAAGTATTTATTGTAATGGTTTTCACAGTGCCTGCGGTAGTTTTATTTATTGTGACAGGTAATGTGGATTGGTTTGCTGCTGTGGCGTTATCTATAGGAATGATGTTAGGAACTTACTTTGCCGTTAAAGTTTCTCTGAAGAAAGGTGAGAAATTTGTTCGTCTAATTCTCGGTATTTCTCTTTTGATCATCGCTGCAAAACTGTTTCTGATTTAATTTTATTATTCTCGTTAATGTAGATCGTTTATAAGAAAGCAGAACTTCTAAAATATCTGAATGTTTGTTTTGTGGCGATCCGGATACATCGTCATATTTCCTACACTAGAAATAAGTGATTAGATCAACGCTATTTCTAATATTATTAATATCAAACACACTCCCCACTTATAAGCCTGTTTTCACAAAATTCTATAGTTTTGATGTATGTCATTAAACAACTGTTAGGCTCTTGAATATGAGTAATGTTGTCCACATGATAAATGCATCAATTGAGCAACCAATGCTCATATTAATTTAAAATTAGGTAAGACTATGAGAACAGATAAATTAACCAGTAAGTTTCAACTGGCACTACAAGATGCTCAATCTCTTGCATTGGGACGTGATCATCAGTTTATTGAGCCAAATCATTTAATGCTCGCATTGCTCGATCAAGAGGGCGGTAGCGCCCGTGGATTATTAATGCAAGCGGGAGTGAATGTTAATTTACTCCGCTCACAATTAGGTGAAGCGATTGATCGTATGCCAAGTGTTTCTGGTGGCGACGCGGGAGATGTGCATATATCAAACGATCTTTCACGCGTATTAAATGTGACTGATAAATTGGCGCAGAAAAGAAATGATCAATATATATCGTCTGAGCTATTCATTCTAGCGGCTCTGCAAGATAAAGGTGAGCTTGGCGCAATATTAAAGAAAAATGGTGCAACCAAAGATGCCGTTGAGAAGGCTATTGAGTCGATGCGTGGAGGTCAATCTGTGGATGATCCGAATGCCGAAGATCAACGTGAAGCGTTAAAAAAATACACCATCGATCTGACAGAACGTGCAGAGCAGGGCAAAATAGACCCTATCATCGGCCGTGACGAAGAAATACGTCGTATGGTGCAAATTCTGCAACGCCGTACCAAGAACAATCCTGTGATAATCGGTGAACCAGGTGTAGGTAAAACCGCTTTGGTTGAAGGTTTGGCGCAGCGCATTGTTAATGGCGAAGTACCCGATAGTGTTAAGAATAAACGTCTATTATCACTTGATTTAGCAGCGCTATTAGCGGGTGCCAAGTTCCGTGGGGACTTCGAAGAGCGACTCAAAGCCGTGCTTAGCGATATCGCTAAATCAGAAGGCAATATCATCCTTTTTATTGACGAACTTCACACCATGGTTGGAGCGGGCGCTGCTGAAGGCTCTATGGATGCCGGAAATATGCTGAAGCCTGCGCTTGCGCGTGGTGAGCTTCATTGTGTGGGCGCAACCACCCTGGACGAATACCGAAAATATATTGAGAAGGACGCAGCACTTGAACGTCGCTTCCAGAAAATAATTGTTGATGAGCCAACCGTGGAAGATACCATTGCGATTTTACGTGGCTTAAAAGAAAAGTATGAAGCGCACCATGGTGTTGAAATTACTGACCCGGCGATTGTCGGTGCTGCGGTTCTTTCGCATCGTTATATCGCTGATCGCCAATTGCCGGATAAGGCTATTGACCTGATTGATGAAGCGGCATCGCGAATCCGGCTTGAGATTGATTCAAAACCAGAGGCAATGGATAAGCTCGAACGTAAGTTAATTCAATACAAGATTGAAAGAGAAGCATTAAAGAAAGAGTCCGATGATGCCTCGAAAAAGCGACTTGATGAGCTGCAAGAAAAGATTGATGATCTTGAAAAAGAATTTTCTGATTTAGAAGAAATATGGAAGTCAGAAAAGTCTGCGGTTCAGGGGACAGCACACATTAAAGAAGCGCTCGACCAGGCGCGTATTGAGCTTGAGACAGCACATCGTGCGGGTGATTTACAGCGTATGTCTGAGTTGCAGTATGGTCGTATTCCTGAGCTAGAAAAACAGATTCAGGAAGCAGGCGATGCCGATGTAACAGAAGAATTCCAGTTGCTTAGAAATAAGGTAACGGAAGAGGAAATTGCAGAGATCGTGGCGCACTGGACAGGTATTCCTGTGTCAAAAATGCTCGAAGGTGAACGCGATAAATTACTCCGTATGGAAGATGAGTTGCGTAAGCAAGTCATCGGCCAGGAAGAGGCTGTAGTGGCGGTATCGAATGCTATTAGACGTTCGCGTGCTGGGCTTTCTGATCCGAATCGTCCAAATGGCTCATTCTTATTCCTTGGTCCAACCGGTGTCGGTAAGACTGAATTAACCAAGGCGCTAGCAACTTTCTTGTTCGATACACCAGATGCAATGGTGCGTATTGATATGTCTGAGTTTATGGAAAAGCATTCTGTGGCTCGTTTGATTGGTGCTCCTCCGGGCTATGTGGGCTATGAAGAAGGTGGTTATTTAACCGAATTGGTGCGACGTAAGCCCTATTCAGTGGTTCTATTGGATGAGATTGAAAAGGCGCATCCTGATGTGTTCAATATTCTGCTACAGGTTTTAGACGATGGCAGGTTAACCGATGGTCAGGGTCGTACGGTAGATTTCAAAAATACCGTCATCGTAATGACATCTAATATGGGTTCTGATGTTATCCAGAGAATGGCTGCCGAAGAAGGTTTCGCTGAAAATTATGATGAGATGAAAAATGCAGTGATGGAAATTGTGGGCACACACTTCCGCCCTGAGTTTATCAATCGTATTGATGATAGCGTGGTATTTAGACCGCTTGGCAAAGCAGAAATCCGTCAAATTGCAACGCTTCAGCTTGGTATTTTAAACAAACGCCTGGAAGAGAACGAATTGCATATTGAGTTTACCGATAGTGCGCTTGATTTACTCGGTGAAGAAGGGTTTGACCCTGTGTATGGCGCGCGTCCTCTAAAACGTGCGATACAAAGCGAGCTAGAAAACCCATTAGCACAAAAGTTGTTGGCTGGTGAATTTACTGCTGGTGACAATATTTTTGTAGATGCCAAGGATGGAAAACTAGTGTTTGGTTCACAGACCCTGCACTAAGTATTCATCCATGAGTCACTCTGAAAAAACCCTAAGTTGGGGCGGAGTCTAGACAACGTTGGAGTGAAACGACGACGGCCCGAAGTCAGTGGTTTACTTTTTAAAATATGAAAAAACCTGGTAATGCTAAAGCTAATAATCGAGTTTAACGTTTCAAACTACTAAACGAGCTGAGCGAAGCGAAACAAATGCTTTTTGCAAAAGCAGACCCGTAGGGTAAGAAGCAATCGCAATAAAAACCCGCTAAAAGTAGGGGGGTGACTTTAAAAAACAATAAGGCCGACTTAGTTTCTAAATCGGCCTTATTTGATGTATAGAATAAGAATAAAGAGACTCTTAAAAACTGTATAGCGTTAATTTAAACTTCACATCTTGAAGGATTTGCTTACCTTTTTCTTCTAGTGTGCTTGCGTCGACAAATCTGATTGAAAAACGTTGTTTACCCGCACTGATCTCTGGATAAATCGCTGCATTTTGATCTAGCTCGATACTTAGAATCTGATAATCTATTCCTGGACTTAAGGTCGCCTGGAAAAAACCACCTTCTGCAACAGCTTCGCTCTCATCCTTGCCCTGATAAATCAAATCCATCAGCAATTCGATGGCTTCAAAAGCAATTTCGTAAGGCCTGCCCCAAACACGTAAATCTCTGACTCTTTCTTCTTCATCCTTGTTTAACCAATAGTTAAATAAGGGTACATCTAAATCATTTATGCCGCCCGCAATAGATGCTCTTTGTTTTAAAATATTTAGAAAATTATGTGATTTGAGCTGCTGGCCAAGTTGCCCACGGAAGCTATATAGGCGTTTACTTTTTTCATCGAGTTTATCTAGTATTCTGTTGGCACGAGTACTATCAACACCTGGCATGCCTTCGACTTGCCTTACTGCCTGTGTTTGAATATCTAAAACGTGGAGAGCGGCATTTTTAACATCTAAGCGCGATGATAAATTGTAGAGTTCTAACAGCACCATGATCGCCGCTTGACAGTTGACAGGAGTAGGGTCTTCTAAATGCTGGTTATATCGCTTAATGAGGTAGCTCAACCTCATAAATAGGCGGATTTTTTCATTCAGGGGTTGCTGGTAAACGGCCATAGTTGTTTGTAATTAAAAATCCACTCGGTTCAACTTTTGTATTATCACAGTAGGACAACTTTGCATCGATTTAGTTGTCTTCTAATGCATTTTAGAAGCCTTTGCATGAAACTGTATTAAGAGAAAAATTAGCGCAATTTCTCAGGTTTTTCTTAAAAATGAGAGCAATAGCAGGTCTACTCGTCGAATTTTTAGGGGAAAGCTGGGGAATTTAAACAATTTTTATCCAGCATCATTCTTGTGTAAAAGCCGCTTAAGTATATCAGAGCTGAGGTTTGGATAAACCGAGAAAGTTTTTATGTAGCGATTTTATTTGTTTTTGTAAATACTCTGGCGTTTGAGAATTATCCAGAATATCCGTTGCATGATTGATTCGTTCTTCTCTGGTTGCTTGTGCTTTTAAAATATTTTTTATCTGGGTGTTACTGAGGATATCACGTTGGCTCACTCTTTCTATTTGCTGTTCTGGCAAGCAGTCGACAACAATGATTCTATCGAACATCTCTTGATAGTTTTTTTCAACTAATAATGGAATATCAACGATTAGATAGGCAGCTGAGGAGGTTTCAGTAGTTTTGGAGATTTGATCCTGAATTTCTTTTTTAATGCGTGGGTGAAGTATTTCTTCAACTTTATGCAGTGCTTTATCATCTTTGAAGATGATATTTTTGAGTTGTTTGCGGTCTAACGAGTCGTCCTCAGCAAGAATTTGATTGCCGAAATGCTCTGCCAGCTCTTGCAAAGCTTCGCAACCGGGTTCTACAATATCTTTGGCAATCTGGTCAGCATCAATTATTGGAATACCTAAAACGCGAAAGGCATCGATAGCGGTACTTTTGCCACTGCCGATGCCTCCTGTAAGACCTACTATTAGCATCTTAAAAAATATGTTTTAACATAGTTATGCGTATACAGATTCTTTTTTAAACTTTTTACAAAGTAGGTAGTAGAAAGTAACACGTGATTTTATTCGGTCTGCTTTCATTGTCTCACATACTTCTTTGATTGCTGCATCTAGCTCTGGTCCGTCTGCAAGTCCTAGCTTTTTCATTAAGTAGTTCTTTTTAACAGTTGCTAATTCTTTAGCGTCCGAACAAGCTACTGAGCTTGAGTCTCTATTGTGAACAGATGGGCCTAATCCCTTAAATACTGCCGTTATTAATTTATCATCAGCACCTTTGTCGAACTTCTTTACGTTTGCTATAGCGCTTTCTACATCTGCCATTTTGTATCTCCTTAGATGTGTTCGGAAATCCCGAACGATTAAAATCCAATCAACGTCTTGATGTTAAAGGGGTGATAGTTTTTAATCAAGACACTTAGCTTTGCAGCTCTTCCCTTAATTTGTAGAGCTCAAGCGCTTCCGGGTTCGCTAAAGATTCAATATTTTTTACGCTATCTCCGTGAACAATATTGCGTACCGCTAGTTCAACAATTTTCCCGCTTTTTGTGCGTGGAATATCTGTCACTTGCAGAACTTTTGCCGGAACGTGGCGAGGCGTGGTGTTGCTTCTGATTTGCTTTTTTATTTTGTCGATTAAATCATCGTTCAAGCTTAGATCGCCGGTAAGTTTTACAAACAGTACAACTCTTACATCGTCTTGCCAATCTTGACCAATCACGATAGATTCCTGGACTTCATCGAGTTTTTCAACCTGGCGGTAGATTTCGGCAGTTCCTATCCGGACACCCCCCGGGTTTAGCACGGTATCTGAGCGACCGTAGAAAATTAATCCACCATTTTCAGTCTCAGTGACATAATCTCCATGGCACCAGGTATTTTCATAGGTGGCAAAGTAAGCATCGAAATACTTTTTACCATCTGGGTCATTCCAGAACCCAATAGGCATACAAGGGAAAGGTTTAGCACAAACCAGTTCGCCTTTCTGATTTATCACAGGCTGGCCTTTGTCATTCCAGATTTCTACCTGCATGCCAAGGCCTTTGCACTGAAGTTCGCCACGATACACAGGTAATATGGGACAACCCAAAGCAAAGCAGGAAACGATATCAGTGCCGCCAGAAATGGATGATAAACACACATCAGTTTTGACCTTGTCATATATATAGTCATAGCTTTCGGGTGCTAATACAGAGCCTGTCGATAAAATGCTGTTAAGGCTCTTTAGCGAATGAGAACTCTTTAAGTCGATATTATCTTTGCGCAATACATCGATGTATTTTGCAGAGGTTCCAAACACGTTTATATCTTCCTGATCGACATAATCCCAAAGAATATTCTCATCAGGATAAAACGGTGAACCATCAAAAAGCATTAATGTAGCGCCAGTAGATAGTGCGCTAACTAGCCAATTCCACATCATCCAGCCACAAGTAGTAAAGTAAAAAATTCTATCCTGTGGTTTTAAGTTAACGTGTAATAAGTGTTCCTTTAAATGCTGGAGTAATGTCCCTCCAACACCATGAACGATACATTTTGGAACACCGGTGGTGCCAGAAGAATACATAATATAAAGCGGTTGGTTAAAACCAACTCGTGTGTATTCTAATTCTGCATCGGCATATTGATCTAGAATGTTGGGATAATTAACAGCGCCATCTAAAGTGCTAGCGTCGGCGTAAGGAACAGTGATCAACTGCTCCACAGAATTCAGTTTTTCCGAGATTTCTTTTACTTTTGCTAAGCAATTATGAGTTTTGCCATTATAGAAATAGGCGTTAGCTGCAATGAATACCTTAGGTTCTACTTGTCCAAAACGGTCTAATACACCCTGAACGCCAAAGTCAGGTGAACAAGAGGTCCAGACAGCCCCGATACTCGTTGTGGCTAACATGCAGATCACTGATTCGGGTACATTTGGCATAAATCCGGCAATTACATCACCTTGGCTAACTCCTATGCTTTTAAGATAGGTTGTCATACTGGCAACCTGCGATTTTAACTCAGCGAAACTTAAGCTTCTTTTGATTTGGTCTTCTCCCCAGAAAACAATAGCCGTTTGTTCGGGGTTGTTGTTACTTCTATCAAAGTTACTTAGAAGATTTTCGGCAAAATTTAACGAGGAATCAGAGAACCAAGCAGCACCTGGCATTTTGTCTTTATTCTCTAGAATAGATTCGCCACGGTCTGCGATTACATGAGAGTAATCCCAAAGTTGGCACCAGAACTCTTCCGGGTTTTTGATAGACCAGGCATGCAACTCAGCATAATTATTAATGTTATTTTCTAAGGTTGCCGGGTGGTTTTCATTAACCAAACCGATGAATTCCGTAATATTCGCAGAATCTACCTTTTCCTGGCTGGGTGTCCATAGCGCTGTTTTGTTTGTTGTCATTACCAATCTGGCCTCATTATTTCTATCGCTTGTTGATATTGGCAACAGCGATATTTTCAGAAGCTAGGTAATTTACCATCTGTGAGATCAACTCAGCATTGCTTTTTGCAATAATTCCATTGGATAGTTCGAAATTATTCTCAAAGCCAAGCCTTACATGCCCACCCAAATTAGCAGCCAACTGCCCTGCAGGGTATTCATTAGGTCCGAATGCGCAAATCATCCAGCTTGATGCATTCAGGTTGTCAGTGATTTCAGCTCTAAGCACACTATTATCAAAACTTCCTTCTGGTGTTTCTTTTCCAATTACTAGAAGAATAGGGTAAGCCTTGCCCGGAATGACTTTTCTTTTCAACCAATCGGAATACATCTTAAAATCAAAATCGTTATAGAGAATCAGTTGAGGAAAAGTATTAGCTTCCCGCATTTTATTAAAGTGCGCAGTAATAACGTGTTTTTCAATATCTCGTATTTCTCTAAGTCCAATCGATACAGCGTTTGGCTTGAGGTCATGAATCATTTCAAATTGCTGCTCAGCAGAATAAATGCCAACGGCTTCTGATGTGACTTGAATGAAGATATTAGGCTCTGCTTTCTGGATTTCCTTGATCGCTTCTTTATAGGCATCTACAGAGAGGCTGTGCCTATCGTTTTCATCTCTAACGTGCAGATGAATCATCGAAGCGCCAGCTGCGCAGCAGTTTTTTGCCGTTACTGATAATTCTTCAGCATTTAGTGGAATTTGAGGATGATCTGTTTTTAGTTTTCTTGCACCGTTAGGGGCAACCGCTATAAGTAGGGGGGTGTTATTCATTTCTCATGATTCTGTTATTACTGTTTTTGTCTCTATTTAGTTTATTTATAAGCTATCTCACCGAGAGGATCGCATCTCTAATGGCTTTGTTTAAACGTTCAGCGATTTGCGCGACGTTTTCCTCATCAATAATAAAAGGAGGGGCAAGAAGAACATGATCTCCATTAATTCCATCGATCGTTCCACCCATAGGGTAAACCATTAACAAATTCTCCATCGCTTTCTTTTTGATCTTTGCGTGTAATTTAAGTGAAGGGTCAAAAGTTTGCTTTGTGGCTTTATCAGCAACTAATTCGACACCAAGGAATAGCCCGCGACCACGTATATCACCTATATGGTCACTGACTAGCGGATCCGCATCAAAAGTCT
This sequence comes from uncultured Gammaproteobacteria bacterium, assembly GCA_963760355.1. Taxonomy (GTDB): domain Bacteria; phylum Pseudomonadota; class Gammaproteobacteria; order Thiotrichales; family Thiotrichaceae; genus Cocleimonas. Next base: position 19,030 of record CAVXCT010000045.1, read on the forward strand.
TTTTTAGAGCTTGCTTAAGATTGGCTCCTTGTTGTTTAACATTATCTAACAGCTTGCGTTCTTGTATTTCTAGCTGTGTCGCTAAACCTGCAGCACAACTAGTCGGATGTCCGATATAAGTGTGGCCATGCTGGAAGAAACCACTACCATTCTCAATAGCACTGACTATTTTTTCGCTGATCAGAACCGCACCAAGTGCCTGATAGCCTGCGGCGATGCCTTTGGCAATGGTTTGTAAGTCTCCTTGAACATCTTCTTGTTCACAAGCATGTAGCGTCCCTGTTCTACCCATACCACACATGACTTCATCCAGTATCAATAGCACATTGTATTGGTCACAAATTTCACGGATACGTTTAAAGTAGCCTTCTGGAGGGGTTGAAGCTCCAGAGGTAGCACCTGAAACAGTTTCTGCTACAAATGCAGCCACATTTTCTGCACCAAGATCCAGGATCATGGTTTCTAATTCGTTGGCAATGCGTTGACCATATTCGTAATTTGTTTCTGACTCTTGTTGATCACGATACTCATTACAAGCTGAAATGTGATGACCTTCGACCAATATAGAATCAAAGGGTTTGCGCCTCCAAAGGTTTCCACCGATAGCTAACGCACCCAAGGTATTTCCGTGATAACTTTGTTTTCTGGCGATAAAATATTTTTTCTCACTTTGTCCCATTTCTACAAAGTACTGTCTAGCGAGTTTTAGCGCTGTTTCAATGGCTTCCGAACCCCCGGAAACAAAATATACTTGAGAGAAATTACCTTCTGAATGCTCTAGTAAATGTTCAGCGAGTAATTCTTGAGGGTCATTAGTAAAGAAACTGGTATGCGCATAGGGTATGGCTTCTAGCTGTTCGATAATTGCTTGTTTTACGCGTTGGTTAGAATGACCAAGACAGGAAACTGCGGCTCCACCACAAGCATCCAGATATTTATTGCCATTTCGATCAATAAGAAAAACGCCTTCTCCCGATGCGATGGTGGCTAATTTAACTTTGCTTGCGCGTTGCATTACTTTGTTCATTTTATTATTGCCTTTATTTCGCTATAAGAAATGTTTTTCATTAACTGGATATAGCACAAACACACTTTTTTTCAGTTTTATTCATGGATATGTACTAGATTTTTAAGTGAGGAGTGTTTGATGTCTAAAACCAAGATAAAAAAAACAAAGGGGAGCTGCCTTTGCGGGAAAGTAGAATATGAAATTACCGGTAGTTTGGGGGTATTTCAATACTGCCACTGCTCGCGTTGCAGGAAATTCTCTGGAAGTTCTTACACTGCCAATATCATCGTTGCACCAAATCAATTCAAGTGGATTTCCGGTGAAGAGCTACTTGGTCGTTATGAATATCCCCAGGCTAGACATTTTGCAACTTCTTTTTGTACACACTGTGGCTCTTCCTTACCTTGGAAAACCAATAGCGAAAAAGCAGTAGTGATTCCTGCTGGTACCTTAGATGGTGACCCTGAATTGAGACCATTTCAAAACATTTATTATGGATCCAGAGCCGATTGGTACGAAGATGCCAGTGACCTTATTCAATATGAAGAATTGCCCTTAAAGAAAAAGAATTAGCTTAGTGTTTATTTTTGTAAGGAGTTAATGCGGTAACTCACGTGGATCATCACGGTAGCCTCCTGCAACGCCTTTAGTCACAATCGCAACCGCATTATGTGGATGCAAGCTTTCCATGTGATTCACACGAATCCAGAAATCTTCCAGAGTATTATCAGAATCTAAAGCCGCTTGAACACGTCTTGCAGCATCTTCACAGAACATTAGATTAGCTGCATTTAAACGCGCAAATTCTTGCTCATCTTCTCGTTTTACTGCCGCTTGAACGGGTGTTGCAAGAGCGTCTTCTATCTCATCGATTAAGCGTGAAATTGGCATGTCTTTAACTTGATCTGTGAGCTTTACTTTAACTTGGGCAAGACTTCGCTGGCTATGAGGTGTTGCTGAAATTCCTTCGCTGGTGCCTAACCATTGGTGAACCTGACTAGCGTCTACTTGACCAGTATCTCCAAACCTGGTTTGAAAACCTTGTTGGATAATGTCACGCGCCAGTGCTGCTGAACATGGGCAGGTTGAAGAATAAGGAACTTCAATACTTAACTCTGTGGTTAATTTACCTTTCCGAAGTGAAGTGATTGCTCTAACACGATAACTTTTCCATCCGGTATTATCACTAATTAGTGAGTCTCGACGCTCGAAAAAGTATAAACGACACTCAAGATAGGCGCTATCGCTCTTCCCATCTTGAGAGTCAGCGAACTGCTCCACAACCTGGTGTAGAAGTCCGGGGGTGAGGGTGTTATCACTTAAAATTTGATCAACTGCTAGATAAAGACGAGACATATGAATGCCTTTGCTTTCAGGGTCAATCAAATTTACATACGCTTGTACGCTAGCAACTGTTTGAATTTCTTTGCCTTTTCCGTTTAGCATATGCACAGGCAATTCAATTTCACTCATGCCTACCCAATTTAAAGTGGCATTTGGGCCAAAATGTGGCTCATTCGTAATATCAGGTAAATTGCTGCCGTTATCGTTACAGCCTTCACTTGCACTCATGGCAAATCCATATAAATCATGAAACAGACGCGCGATTATACAGAAACCTGCGCACAATAGAATAAATACCCTATTAGCGTTGTAAGAATGAGAGTACTTAACGAGAAATCTAAGATTAACTATAATTAATTTTTCTTAGATTAATATAGGTGTAAGATGCCCAGCTATCATTAATAAAAAAACAAATTGAATCAGAATAAAACTATGAGCGTAGATACCGTTCCAGAAGAAATTCAAAATACAAGTTGCTTTTATGCTTTTAATAAAGTGCGCAAACACTTGCAGACTAAAATAATTGGTCAGACTTTATTAGTGGATCGTTTATTGATTGCACTTTTGGCCGATGGACACTTGCTCGTTGAAGGTGCTCCCGGTTTAGCTAAAACGACAGCAATTAAAGAATTATCAGCTGTATTAGAAGGTGATTTTCACCGATTGCAATTTACACCAGATCTTTTACCCGGAGATTTAACAGGAAGTGATGTTTATCGACCTGAAACGGGGGAGTTTGTATTCCAGAAAGGGCCATTATTTCATAATCTGGTTTTAGCCGATGAAATCAATCGTGCACCTGCTAAAGTACAGTCTGCACTATTAGAAGCTATGGGTGAGCACCAGATTACTGTGGGTGGGACTACTTATAAACTGCCACGACCCTTTCTGGTGATGGCAACTCAGAATCCAATTGAGCAAGAAGGAACGTATCCTTTGCCTGAAGCACAGTTGGATCGCTTCTTGATGCATGTGTTTATCGATTATCCCGATGCCAAATCTGAAAAGTTGATATTGGAACTCGCTCGTCAGCAAGCACGAGAAGAATATAAACAGGTCGCTAAGACTTCATTTAATTTGAGTAAAGCTGATGTTGAAGAAGCTCAACAAGCTGTTTTATCTATTCACATGGCAGAACCCGTAGAAGAATATCTGGTTCAATTGATTCTCGCCAGCCGCAAGCCGGCAGCTTATAGTCAGGAATTAGCGCGCTGGATTAGTTACGGTGGAAGTCCACGTGCGACTATTTCGTTAGATCGATGCTCGCGTGCGCATGCCTGGTTGCAAGGTCGAAGCTATGTTTCTCCTGAAGATGTTCAGGCAGTGGCTTATGATGTATTACGTCATCGACTGCTTATTTCATACGAAGCCGAAGCTGAAGGTATTTCACCAGATAACGTTATTGAGGAACTGATTCAGCAAGTTCCGGTCTCATAATCATGAGTTTGTTAAGCCGTTGGTTTCAGCGTTCTAAAACAGAGCCTGTAGAGATTGTGCCTGCAGGTACAGGAACGCATATTACTGCCAAGGAGCTTATCGACTTACAACAGCAAGCACATAAACTGGATATGAGTCGTCGTAGTTATGCACGATCATCGACTACCGGTACACATCACTCTTCATTCCGGGGTCGCGGGATGGATTATCAAGAGTCCAGAATTTATCAAGCGGGTGATGATATCCGTAATATGGATTGGCGCGTCACTGCACGAGCGGGTCAACCACATACCAAGTTATATCAGGAAGAACGAGAGCGACCCGTTGTGCTATTGGTGGATTTCAATCCGGGCATGTTTTTTGGATCAATTAAGTCTTTAAAGTCAGTGGTCGCAGCCAAGGCAGCCACGTTAATCGCCTGGTCTGTAGCCTCTCGTGGCGACAGAATTGGAGCGTTGATTATCAATTCTACTCATCACGAATTACCCCCCAAAACAGGAAAGCGCGGTGTTTTGCAGTTAATTCGTGAACTGGTGGTACACAGTGATCCGATGCAAGGGCTAGCCTCTGCACAAAGTCACACCAGTTTGAATGATGAACTTAAGCGCTTGAGGCGCATCGCCCGTCCCGGTTCACTGGTTTTTTTGATTAGTGACTTTTACGATATCGATCAGGATACTGCGAATCATCTTCAGTTTATTTCGCGCCATAGTGATATTCAGGTGATTCAGATTGTTGATCCTCTGGAAATGGCTCCACCACCTCCAGAGCGCTATGCAATAACAAATGGTGAAGATACCGGGGTTTTGAATACCCGATCAAAAAAAGGCAGGAAAAAATTTCGAGAATTCATCAGCCAGCACCACCAGGATATTCAGGAACTCACTCTCAAGTACAATATTCCATTGATTCAGCTATCCACAGCGGATGATGTTTTGTTAGAGCTGCAACGTAATTTTGGTAATAGTAAAAGAAGAACACCGATAAGTTCGTCCATTAATTTGTCCAGCAATTCGACTAAAAATACAGCTATAAGTACGGGGGTGACTTCTACAAAATCCGCTAACGCAAACCACATAACAAACAACAATAAGGTTGCGTAAATGGAACCACAAGAAGCCCTGCAACTTAAAGATATTCATCTTCCTGGGAATCCTGATTTCTGGCCTCTAGCTATGGGTTGGTGGTTGTTATTAGCGACTGTTTTTTTTGTTTTATTATGGATTTTTGTGTCGTTAAAAAAGCGTATGCGTTTAAGAAAAAAGCGCAGGGAGCTACTCAAAACTTTGAGTGAATTTGAAGATAAACTAAGACAAGATGCGAATAGCGAAGCACTGGCTGAGGTGAATACTTTATTGCGTCAACTTGCGGTGAACTATTACCCACGTTCAGAGATAGCTAGTCTCACTGGTGCCGACTGGTTACACTTTTTAGACCAGTCCGGGAAAACGCAGGGTTTTAGCCGTGGCGCAGGTCGAGTATTGATCGATGCACCTTACCAATCGGGTAAAGTACAAAACTTTAATATCGATGAATTTATTCCTCTGGTTCGTGGCTGGGTTAAAAAAACGGCCCAAAGTGGGGGGGTGTCATATGATTAATATTCTGACAAGTATTGAATTCGCATCGCTATGGGTTTTCTGGTTATTACCTCTGCCGTTGATCGCAAGGTTTCTGTTGCCGGCTGCGCCAGTAAATAGCAATGCTGCTTTAAGAGTTCCCTTTTACAAACAGTTATCGCCAAACCTGCAGGTCAGTAAAAAAGGCCCATCCTGGTTGCGACTATTTTTTGCCATTATTTGCTGGATACTGCTAGTGACAGCGGCTGCACGACCACAGTTGGTCGGTGATACTGTTCGTCAACCTGTAACTGGACGTAGTTTGATGATGTCTGTTGATATTTCGATGTCGATGGATGAGCCAGATATGATTATTTCTGGTAGAAGAATGACACGAATTTCTGCGGTAAAAGCGGTTGCCAGCGACTTTATCCAGAAACGTGAAGGTGACCGGATTGGTCTCATCCTGTTCGGTAGTCAGGCATATTTACAAGCGCCATTAACGTTTGATCGAAAAACAGTTTCAACACTGCTCGAAGAGTCATTTCTTGGTCTCGCAGGTAGGGCAACCGCGATTGGTGATGCGATTGGCCTGGCAGTAAAGCGTTTAAGAAATGAGGATGAACAAAACCGGGTGCTAATCCTGTTAACTGATGGCGCAAACACCGCGGGTAATGTAGAGCCCCTAAAAGCTGCGGATCTAGCGGCTCAGGAAAAAGTAAAAATCTACACCATCGGTGTAGGCTCAATGGCTAGTCGAGATTTAGATGAGCCAATATTACAAGCCATAGCAGAGAAGACTGGCGGACGTTATTTTCGTGCGCGCGATGTTGAAGGTTTGTTGAATATCTATAAGGCATTAGACGAGATAGAACCTGTTTCTAAAGATGAATTGAGTTATCGACCAGTGGAAGAACTTTTTTATTATCCTCTGGCAGTAGCATTGGCTGTAAGTAGTATGATTGTATTGTTTAGCAGTAGCTGGATGGCACCTTTCATCGCTTTAATACCTGTCTCTAGAAAGAGAAAACCCATTCAACCTAAGGAAGTGATCTAATGCTAGACCAGTTCCACTTTACCCAGCCGCTTTGGCTGCTAACACTGATACCCCTATTGCTGTTATTGCGCTTGGGTTTTTATTCCTCTTACTCTTCAAAAGCCTGGGATAAAATAATTGACCCCAATTTATTGCCAGTTTTACTGCAAGGGAAGCAATCTGGTTCCGGGAGATTAGCTAAATCATTACTCGCTCTAGGATGGTTGGTGGGAGTGATCGCACTCGCCGATCCGGTATGGAAGAAAATCCCCCGTCCAATATTTCAAACTAACGCTGCAAGGGTTTTGGTGCTGGATTTATCAAATTCCATGTTAATCGATGATCTCAAGCCTAATCGCTTAGCCAGAGCCAAATTTAAAGTAGAAGACATTCTCTCATTAGGCGAAGAAGGTCAGACTGGGCTAGTACTTTTTGCCGGCGATGCATTTACAGCTTCGCCACTTACACGCGATGTCGAAACAATTCGCTCCATGTTAAAAATATTAACGCCTCAGTTAATGCCAGCACAGGGTAGTCGGGCTGATTTAGGGTTAATAAAGGCTCATGAATTATTCAAACAGTCAGGCATTACAAATGGCCAGGTATTGTTGATTGCTGATGGTGTTAGCAGAAGTGCAGCTGCAATAGATGCTGTTAAAGACTTGAAAAAGGATGGTCATACGGTCTCTGCTCTCGGCGTGGGCACAGAAGCGGGCGGTGAGCTTAGATTTAGAAATAATCAAAATGTATCGGTAAAACTTGAAGCGGATAAACTCGCTGAAATTGCAAAGCAAGGTGGCGGAAAATACCATCTAATCAGCACTAATAACGCAGATTTGTCTCAAGTCTTAATAGCGCATAAAACAGTAAATGACATCGCGGATAATAACTTGCAGGAACGGGATATCAATAATGAAGAATGGTATTCAACAGGCCCGTTAATCGTGCTGTTATTGCTACCATTAGCTGCATTGGCTTTTCGACGTGGTTGGTTATTGAATATTGCATTTATGTCTATAAGTGTGGGGGTGTTATTGCAACCTCAACCTGTTATGGCTTTTACCCTGGACGACCTTTGGACAACTTTATCGCAGAATAATGAGCAGCAAGCTGATTCTGCATTAAGAAGCAAGCAGTATGAAAAGGCAAGTGCGCTGAGTAAAGTTCCCTTCCGCCGTGGAACCGCAGAATATAAACAAGGGAAGTTTGAAGAGGCGTTGCAGAATTTTAAAAAGTCAGAAGGAGCCGATGCTCGCTATAACGAAGGCAATACGCTGGCTAAGTTAAAAAAATATGAAGAGGCAATTAAGTCCTACGATGAAGCGCTCTCATTAAATCCAGAGATGATAGATGCCAAAGAAAATAAGAAAGCCATAGAAGAATTAATGAAGAGGCAGCAACAGCAAAAAAAATCAGAAAACGATTCAAATCAGGATTCAAAAGAAAATTCGGAGAGTGACTCTAAGTCTAAGGCTAAACAAGACCAGCAGAATTCTGAGGGTAAAGAAGGTCAGAAAAAAGGCGAGCAAGGGGAAGAATCATCTGACAAAAACCAGCAAAGTGAAGATCAACAAAAACAGGATAGTAAAGAAAAGTTTGGTAAATCAAGTGAGGAAGACAAACAAAAAGAAAGCGACAAGAATCAGTTTTCGAATGCCAATAAAGCACTAGATGAAAAGCAAGATAAAGCGCAACAAGACAAAAAAGAAAATGAAGCTTCAGACCCAGAAAGTAAGCAAAAAGATAAAGATGAACAGCAAAAAGGAGAGCAACAAGGAGAGCAGAAAGACAAACAAATAAGCGCTGATGAAGAATTTGAAAAAGACGGTGAGCAAGCCAATAAACAGCAAAATGAGCCCCTTGCAAAACAACAAAATAATCAGAAAGAATTAGATGAGGCAGCAAAACAAAACGCCTTAAAGCAGTCTGGCAAGGAAAAAGCTGACGACCTTACCGAAGAAGAAAAAATGGCTGCGGAACAATGGTTAAGACGTATACCAGATGATCCTGGCGGATTGTTAAGAAGAAAGTTTAGAAGTCAGTATCAACAACGTAGAGCAAACGCCGATAATTCGGAGCAACCTTGGTAATGAACTTGGTAATGAAAAATCGAATATTCACAAAGTCACTTTTACTAACATTTATCATTTTAGTTATTATCCCCGCACAGGCTGCGGTAAAAGCTTCCTTGAATCAATCCACCGTATTTGAGGGTGATCAGATTACTTTGACCCTTCAGAGTGACCAAAACAACAATGTGCAGCCCGATCTATCCACGCTTCAAAAAGATTTTGTAGTTCAAGGAAGCAGTACCAGTTCACAGATCAGTATAATCAACGGAAATCGTAGTTTCAAAAAAACATGGACGATTGAGTTGATGCCTAAATCAGTGGGAGAACTGGAAATCCCTGAAATTAAAGTAGGTAACGAGAAAACCAATCCTATAATTGTCACCATTACCAATCTTCCACCAGAAGTCACGGCTGAAACTAGTAAGCATATTTTCATTGAATCGTCAGTCGATCTGGATAATGAGGAAACCTATGTTCAGCAGCAAATACCCTATACGGTTAAGCTCTATTATGATTCTGCCATGCAAACAGGAGAAGTATTCTCTCCACAAATCGAGAATGCAAATATACGAGCTCTTGGCAATGATAAAAAATACCAGGTAGTGCGTGCGGGTAAGAAGTATGTCGTAGTAGAAAAAAGCTTTGTCATATCACCCGAAAAAAGTGGTGTGCTACATATTCCGCCAACCATTGTTAGGGGGCGTATTGCACTTTCAGGCGGGGATTCTAAAAATCTCAGGAAACGCACGGATGAGACAGACATGCTCAATCAGTTTTTTGGTGGGCAAAATAAAAATCCATTTTTTAATACGCCGTTTGATGAGTTTTTTGGTCGGCGCTCAATAGGGCCAAGTCGTCCATTCAGCGTTAGTGGTGAAGCCATAGATGTAAATGTATTACCAGTTCCAGATAGCTTCAAGGGAGATGTCTGGTTGCCTGCTGAAGAACTGATAATGACGGATAGCTGGGCAGAGGTTCCTCCGGAATTAAAAGTTGGAGAACCTGTTACGAGAAAATTAATTCTTCAAGCTAAAGGTTTAGCAAGCTCGCAAATTCCGGATATCAATATCTCTAAACCTGCTGGAATGAAGGTTTATACGGATCAGGCTAAGTCTGAAACGCCGAATGATGGCAATACCATTTATGGTATTCGACAAATTGATATCAATTATATTCCTGGCAAACAAGGTAAAGTCATTATTCCAGAGATCAATGTGGACTGGTGGGATGTAAATAACAAACAAAAGAAGACCTTTACCCTGCCAGAATGGAACCTGTCAGTCGTAGGTAACCCCACAGAGGCATTTGAAAATAATTTTAACTCAGAACTGGATGCGGCTAAAAACATTGATGCTGTGAATAAAGTTGCTGATCAGACAAATACTATAGCGACGTCTAAGTTTTGGGGTCGGGAAATTCTTGCATTTGTACTCTTGTGTATCGGGGCAATAATGGTTGTCATGTTTGGGCTTAAAAAACATGGGAAAAATAAAGCGCGATCGAATGTTGAGCCTGAAAAAGCAGTTCCTTTAGTTGATGTAGATACATTAAAAAGAGCTATTACAGAGGCATGTAAAGCTAACGATAAACATATGGCAGCGAGATTATTACTTAAGTTAGTAAGAGCGCTTTGGAATGATCAATCAATTCAAAACCTGGGTATTCTTGCGCAGGCATTAGGAAATGGAAGCGAAGTAATAGCGGTGCTCGAAAAGAGTTTGTACTCAGCGGATTCGAGTGACTGGGACGGTCGAGAGTTGGATAAATTAGTTGCCAAAGGATTTTATAGAAAGCCAGTTCCAATACCGCAAAAACACAATGGGCTAGAGCCTTTATACCCTATTTAACATCGAGAGTATTAACTGCTGATAATTTAGATTAGATGAAAATGAGCAAATATATCTTACTTCGAAAAAGTGGCTAAAAGTAGGGGGGTGACTTTTTGTAATTTAGTGATATAACTTTAAAAAATTAAAGCTCTTTGCAATGTATAAAGCCCCATCGTGATGACTAATAATCCAGCACCTACTCTAACTGCGTGGAGTTTCACCCATTTAGATAGCCGAGTGGCAATGATTCCCATTGCGAGTAAATTGGGTAAGGTGCCTAAACCAAAACACAACATAATTAGTGCGCCTTCTAGTGCGCTTCCTGCGGATAATGTCCAGATCAGCGCCGTATAGACTAAGCCACAAGGTAGCCATCCCCAGATAAATCCCAGAGGTACTGCTTGCTGAAAATTAGTAACAGGAATAAATCTTTTGCCAATAGGTTGAATGTGCTTCCAAAGGCTTTGGCCGATGACTTCAATTTTTGCTAACCCACTCCAAAACCCTGCCAGGTAAAGACCTAAAGCAATCATAAATAGGGCGGCAATGGTTGCCAGAATCTTCTGAGTCGCTTGTAAGCCTGTTAGTTCTATAAGAGATGAGCCGATAAAGGCGACGATAGCGCCGCCAATGGTGTAACTAGTGATACGGCCAAAGTTGTAGCCGAGTAAAATAATAAATGCTGATTTTTGGGAGGTGTTAATACTTGCTGCATTACCTAGGCTAAGTGCACCAACGATACTTCCACACATGCCAAAACAATGCACACCACCTAGTAACCCCGTAATAAATGCAACCAGGTACTGGGAGTGGTTTAGCCATTCTGGCATGTATGGATGAAATTAATTGATTGTTTGGCGCGGCATGTAATGACCCGCTTCATAATCTTCAAAAATATCGTCAACCATTGGATGTTCAACTTCCATATTTGAAGAATCTGTATAAATATTCTGTTCTGAAACGTAAGCCATTGAGCCTTCTTCATCAACCAGAATATGATACCAGGGAGCATCTTTCGAAGGTTGGTTGGTTGTGTATTGGTCGTACCAGTCATCAGAACCTTGGAAATCGGCATCCACGTCTACGATCACTCCACGGAAATTCTGATTTCTATGAATTATTACATCACCAATATTAAATCCAGCTGTTAATATGCTCATGTTATGCCCCTTTTGTTGATGTTATTAATCTATCTTTTGTGTAGCTTATGTTGCTCTTAAAAACTAATCCAACAACTACTTACACCGCTAATAGTACTAACGTATGGTTCTTTTATTTGGTTTCAAGTGAGCATTTGCCATACTCTATTTGCCCTGCCACATGAAAGCGTCGTAATAAAATGAAAATCAACTAATTGTAATTATTTTAAGAGATATTTATCCAATTTGTTTTTGTGCAAAAGTCTCTTTTAGGCATTTTAACGCATTTAGCCTGCGTTTATAAAGCTCTTCCTTGATTTTTTCACCTATAAAGCCATGTTTGATTATTTTTTGCACATCCACGCCTGCAGCTATTTTGCGGGCCATACTAAAAAATGGTGCTTGCTGGTAATCATAGTCTTCATAACCTGGCCGGCCATGGCTATCGGCGATACAAGCCAGTAAAAATTGCTCAAATCTTTCCGGTTTACGAAAGGCATCAGTGTTATTTAAGACTTTCAATAAAGTCTTGGCCTTAACTTCAAAGGCTCTGTGTACATGGGTGTGGTATCTCGAGGTTATTTCGGCTAATTGTCTAAATTCATTTGGAATGCGGTAACGTTCGCATAACTCTTTGACTAAGAGATATCCTCTTTCTTCGTGATCATAATGATGCGGTAGTATGTCTTTTGGTGTGGTGCCTTTACCTAAGTCGTGTGTCAGCGCCGCAAACCGAACCACAGGATCATCACTAAGAAGGCATGATTGATGTAAAACCATCATGGTGTGAATGCCTGTATCGATTTCTGGATGATGTTCTACAGGTTGAGGCACACCAAATAATCGATCAATTTCAGGGAATAAGATTTTTAGTGCACCACAATCCTTTAATACCTTAATAAATACCTCAGGTGAGGGTTCTGCCAATGCCTTTACAGTCTCTTGCCATACGCGTTCAGCAACGAGTGAATCTACTTCACCTTCATCAACCATTTCACTCATGAGTTTCATGGTTTCGTTGGCAACGGTAAATCCAAGTGTTGAAAATCGGGCAGCAAAGCGAGCTAGCCTAAGAATTCTTACGGGATCCTCTTTAAATGCAGGGGAAACATGACGCAGTATTTTATGTTTGATATCCGCCTGACCATTAACATAATCAATTATTTTGCCATTTTCATCTTCAACCAACGCATTGATGGTTAAATCTCTTCTCAAAATATCTTCTTCTAAGGTGACGTCATTATCAGCATGAAATTTAAAGCCGGTATAGCCGGCAGCTGTTTTTCGCTCGGTGCGAGCGAGAGCATATTCTTCAGCAGTTTTAGGGTGCAGAAAAACAGGAAAGTCTTTTCCTACAGGGGTAAAATTTTGTTCTATCATTTCTTCAGGGTTCGCGCCCACTACAACCCAGTCTCGATCTTTGACGGGAAGTCCTAATAACTTGTCTCTTACGGCGCCGCCGACTAAATAGATGTTCATAGCGAAATTATACCCGAAAAAAATTATGCACTTCACTGTGTTTATTAGGGTTGATATTTTCAGATAACAAAGTGCTAATCCTATAAAGTATTGGTCTTGTTATTTTAAATTGACTGTCAGTCATTAATGTGATTTTTTTGAAAAATCTCCAAGAATTTGTAGGTAAACTCCATTTCAAAACAAAATGCTTTTTAAAAGCAAATTTATCCGTTGTTAAATACCATAAATTCTTAATTAAACCATTTATTGAAAAATAATAAGGAGCATAAACTATGGCGCATATTGTTGTGCTAGGAGCTGGAACAGGTGGAATGCCAGCAGCTTACGAATTAAAAGATTAGTTGGGCGAAGGTCATGAAATTACACTCATCAACGAGAGAGATTACTTTCAGTTTACTCCTTCAAATCCATGGGTAGGTGTCGGATGGCGTTCACGCAATGATATCACTTTTTCTATTGAAAAGTACGTAACCAACAAAGGCATCAAATTTATCGCAGGTCGGGTGGACAAAATCGATCCTGCAAATAGCTCGCTTACTATGGAAGGTGGGGACACAATAAAGTATGACTACATAATTATTGCTACTGGTCCAAAATTATATTTTGAGGAAGTTGAAGGTAGCGGACCACAAGGTTTTACACATTCAGTTTGCACAGTTGATCATGCTGAAGCATTTTACGCAGATTACCAAAAGCAAATTGAAAAAGGCAGTGGGCATATCGTTGTCGGTGCGATGCCTTTTGCTAGTTGTTTTGGTCCGGCTTATGAGTTTGCCCTTATTTTAGATACTGATTTACGTAAGCGTAAAATTCGCGATAAATTCAACATTACGATGGTAACATCAGAGCCTTATATTGGGCATCTGGGTCTCGGTGGTGTAGGTGACTCAAAAGGTATGCTTGAGTCAGAATTAAGAAGTAAACACATCAAATGGGTGGTAAACGCTAAGACGACGAAAGTTGAAGAAGGCAGAATGTTCGTTGAAGAACTTGATGCAAAAGGCGAAATTTACGATAACCATGAGATTGATTTTGATATCGCCATGATGCTTCCTGCATTCTTCGGTGTTGATGCAGTTGCTTCTGTCGAAGGCCTTTGTAATCCACGTGGCTTTATTATGGTTGATGAATTCCACCGTAACCCTACCTACCAGAATATTTATTCTGCAGGTGTTTGTATTGCAATACCTCCTGTTGAAGCGACCCCAGTTCCAACAGGTGCGCCTAAGACAGGTTATATGATCGAGTCTATGGTTACTTCTGCCGTGCATAACATCAAGGCATCGTTAGAAGGTAAAGAGCCTCATGCGAAAGGTACCTGGACTGCTCTATGTTTAGCAGATATGGGAGATACGGGTGCTGTATTCCTTGCTATTCCTCAAATCCCTCCACGTAATGTGGCTTGGTTTAAGAAAGGCAAATGAGTACATCTTGCTAAAATAGCATTTGAAAAATACTTCATTCGAAAAATGAAGAAGGGTAGTTCAGAGCCTTTCTATGAAAAATCAATACTGAAAATGATGGGTGTTACTCGTTTAAAGTAATTAAGGTATAGAACTTAACCTGGTTTAGAGTAAAAGTAATTTGGTAGAATAGACGGGGGGCTTTGCTTCCCGTTTTTTATGTGGCAAATTTACTGATTAATAAGGATCTAAATGAAACTTCCTGAAAATATATCTTCGCATGTAATACTGGCTTTAAAAGAAGACATCGGTAGCGGTGATGTTACTGCTGACCTGATTCCAAAAGAAAACCAATCCAAGGCAAATGTTGTTTGCAGGGACGATGCGACTCTGGCTGGAACCCCCTGGTTTAATGAAGTATTTCATCAGATAGATCCAGATGTAGAAATCACATGGCATTTTCAGGATGGTGAAAGAGTTGAAACAAATGAGATAATTTGCACCCTATCTGGCAATTCTAGATCAATCCTAAGTGGTGAGCGTGTTGCATTAAACTTTTTGCAAACTTTATCGGCAACGGCTACGCAAACGCAAAAATTTGTATCAAAAATAAAAGGTACTAATACTCGAATTCTGGATACTCGTAAAACTCTACCAAATCTTCGTGATGCTCAAAAATATGCGGTACTTTGTGGTGGCGGTAAAAATCACCGCATTGGTTTGTATGACATGATTCTGATTAAAGAGAATCATATTATGGCAACTGGTTCGATTGCAAAAGCGGTAAAACAGGCAAAAAAGTTACACCCGGATATCAGGGTTGAAGTGGAAACTGAAAATTTTGAAGAATTTAGAGAAGCCACGGAAGCCGGTGCAGATGTCATTATGCTGGATAACTTTGATTTAAAGACTATGCGCGAAGCGGTGCTAGAGAATGATGGCCGAATCTCTCTGGAAGCATCTGGCGGTGTCAATCTGGATACTGTTCGAGGAATTGCTGAAACGGGAGTAGACTTTATTTCTGTTGGTCAGATTACTAAAGACATCGCAGCGGTCGATCTTTCGATGAGATTTGAACAGTAATAAATTATTAGTTGTGTAAAAACCCCCTAAAAGTAGGGGGGTGGGTTAATTAGGTTTCTATATGGATAGCTATCTTTAGTGCATATGGAATAAAGAATTTTATTTTTAGCTCTGGTAAAGTAGCGCATTATTTTGATTTTATGTTTAGTCGTTTGAACATAAATAGTAAAGGGGAAAACTCAATGCCACTAAAATTAGGTATACCACGCGAAACGGCGAAAGGTGAACGTCGCGTGGCCATAGATTCTACAGTTATTTCAAAACTAACTAAGTTGGGTATTGAAGTCTATGTGGAGCAGGGGGCTGGTGAATCTGCGCTGATATCAGATTCGCAGTTCGAAGGAGCGATTCTAGTCTCTAACTTGAAAGAATTATGCGAGAATTCAGATATTATTTGGCGTGTGCAAGCACCGACTTCTGCTGAAGTAAAAATTATGCGAGATGGTTCAGTCCTGATTAGCACTTTAATGGCGCATAACAATATCGGCATGTTGAAAAGTCTGCAAGATAAAAAGATAACCAGCTATGGTATGGAATTAATCCCACGTATTTCGCGTGCTCAATCTATGGATGTATTGTCATCTCAGGCAGCCATTGCTGGATATAAAGCGGCTATAATGGGTGCAGATATCGCACCACGTTTTTTCCCTATGTTAACAACTGCAGCAGGCACTATCAGACCATCAAAAGTTATCGTAATAGGCGTTGGGGTTGCAGGACTTCAAGCAATCGCTACGGCAAAACGTCTCGGGGCTGTTGTAGAAGCCTATGATGTGCGTCCTGAAACGAAAGAACAAATCGAGTCTTTGGGTGCAAAAGCTATTGAGCTTAAAATATCAGCAGTAGGTAAAGGTGGTTATGCGCGTGAGCTGTCTGCTGAGGAGCGCGAACAGCAACAACAAGAGTTAGCGAGTCATATAGCAAAGGCTGATGTACTGATTACAACAGCTCAAGTACCGGGCAAGCCTGCTCCAAAAATTATTCCACAAAGAATTGTCGATGGTATGAAAGAAGGTGCAGTAATCATTGATTTGGCTGCTGAAGGTGGTGGTAACTGCAGCCTGACTAAACCAGGTGAAACAATTAAGCATGGTAGCGTAGTGATACATGGTCCTATCGATGTTGCCAGCCAGGTTCCTGTACACGCGAGTGAAATGTACGCTAAAAACCTGTTTAATTTTACTCAACTGCTTATTGATGACAAAGGCAATTATGTACCTGATTATGAAGATGAAATCGTGATTGGCGCATTACTCACAAAAGATGGTGAAGTTATGCACGAAGGTACAGTAGAGCTACTAAATAAAACCTTAGGGGAAATATAATGGAAGGGTTTGTTGCACTTTATATATTTATGCTGGCGGCAGTGACTGGATATGAAATCATTTCAAAGGTTCCGGTTATCCTGCATACACCATTAATGTCAGGTTCTAATTTTATTCACGGAATTGTTTTAGTAGGTGCGATGGTTGCCATGGGTCACGCAGAAACGACGACACAAACAGTCATAGGGTTTATTGCGGTTATATTAGCAGCAGGAAATGCGGTTGGTGGTTACGTGGTAACCGAACGTATGCTAGAGATGTTTAAATCTAGTAATGCTAAAGATAAGAAGGAGGGCTAGACTATGCCCGAGTTTATTATCCAGGCAACGTACTTTCTTGGTGCTCTGTTATTTATCCTTGGATTGAAACAGATGAGTTCGCCAGTTACCGCTCGAAGAGGCATTATCTGGGCCGGTGTTGGTATGGTGCTCGCAACCTTGATCACCTATTTCCATCATGAAATAAATCACAACTATATTTTGATGACTGTGGCAATTGCTATTGGTGGAATCATCGCTTATGTCAGCGGCAAGAAAGTTGCAATGACTGATATGCCTCAAATGATTGCTCTTTATAACGGCATGGGTGGTGGTGCAGCAGCAGCCATAGCTGCAGTAGTATTGATCCAGCAACAACCAATGAGCCTTACAGTGCAGACTTTAGCTGTTGTAGGAGCCCTGATTGGTACTGTGGCATTTTCTGGTTCTCTGATTGCTTTCGCCAAACTTCAAGGGATCATGAACGGTGTTATCCGTTTCCCCATGCAACAATGGATAAACGCATTGGTGTTTGTGGTTGCATTGACGTTTGGTTTGGCAATCATACTCAATGGTAGTGAGTATGAAATGAGCTCGCTTGCTATTTTCTTTGTTCTTGCGTTAGCTTTTGGTGTAATGATGACGGTGCCTATTGGTGGCGCGGATATGCCAGTGGTTATCTCTTTGTATAACGCGTTAACCGGCCTGGCTGTTGGTTTTGAGGGTTTTGTGTTAGAAAACCCGGCAATGATGATAGCTGGTATCGTCGTGGGGTCTGCAGGTACCTTACTGACTCAATTGATGGCGAAAGCCATGAATCGTCCTATTAGCAATGTATTATTCAGCAATTTTGGTGATGGTGGAACCGGAGAATTTTCTGATGTTTCTGGCAGTATGAAAGAAATCGATAGTACTGACGTCGCTGTAATGATGGCGTTTGCTGAGAAAGTAATTGTAATTCCTGGATATGGGATGGCGGTGGCACAGGCACAACATAAGGTCTGGGAAATGACTAAGCAACTTCAGGATAGGGGCGTTAGTGTAAAGTTCGCGATTCATCCTGTTGCAGGTCGTATGCCCGGGCACATGAATGTACTACTTGCAGAAGCAGGTGTGCCATATGACATAATTTATGACCTTGATGAAATCAATGACGAATTTGCAACAACCGATGTTGTTTTAGTGATTGGGGCAAATGATGTTGTGAATCCGGCAGCAAGAACTGATGTCAACAGTCCGATTTATGGCATGCCTATATTAAATGCTGATTTTGCTAAAAATGTTATTGTGGTTAAACGTGGAAAAGGAGCTGGTTTCTCCGGGATTGAAAATCATCTATTTTTTGCTGACAATACAAGGATGCTATATGGTGATGGACAGGCTGTGGCGAGTGAGCTTGTGTCAAACATCAAAGAGTTATAATCGGATCATTAATTCGTGTCTTTATTGGCATAAGTTGAAAAGAGTAAATTATTAAAGCCTCTAATGAGGCTTTAATTTTGCTTGTGATGCACAGTTGAATTAACTGATTTTCTTGAGTCAAATTAAGTTTACAAGAATATGCTCTTTATCCACAAAGTTATCCACAGGATTTTATATTTGTTTTAAATTTATTACTTAGATAAATTATCTAAAAACTCATTTCCCAACACCACTTAGAGCATTAATTTTTTCTTATGGAAGCGCTCTAAAACTATACTATCGATAGACATTTCAGGATTCTTTAATTTGTCACAAGTTAGTCATCCAAATATTGTGCGTGTAGCCATTCAGAGGCCGCTTTATAAACTTTTGGATTACAAGTGTGATCTTGATATACAACCTAGGCCAGGCTGCAGGGTAAAAGTCTCTCTTGGAAACTCAGTCATTACTGCAATTGTTGTAGAAACAGGCGTTGAAAGTGAATTTAAATCACTGAAACCTATTCTCAAGATAATTGATCAAAATCCGCTAATTGACGAGCAGCTACAAGATTTGCTTAGGTGGTCGAGTAATTATTATTTTCATCCATTGGGCGAAGTATTATTCCACGCTTTACCGGTAGATCTTAGGAAAGGTAAAAATATTCCGAAGATAGATATCTGGATGCCAACCCAAAAAGGATTGAATATTACAGAGGGTTTATTAAAAAGAGCGCCTAAACAACAAACTATGCTAGATCATCTGATTCAGCAAGGTAAAACAGAAGCTGGAAGTCTCAAGCAAATTTTAGGAGACAACTGGAGGAGCACTTCTCGAGAGCTAATTAAAAAAGAGTTGGTGTGTATTGAAGAAATTGACTCAGAGAAGGTGCTTTTACCGAAGCATGCTGATTTCTTGGTTAAACCTCCTCATCAGTTAACCAATGAGCAACAGCAGTGCCTAGAAAAAATTGAAGAGAATTTTGATCAGCATAATTTGCTTCCAGTTTTGTTGCATGGAATCACTGGAAGCGGCAAGACTGAAGTTTATCTTAGTGTCATTACTCCCTTTTTAAAATCAAAAAAACAGGTATTAGTACTAATCCCGGAGATCGGTTTAACTCCTCAATTACTTTCTCGATTTAGACGGTATTTTCCTAATAGTAATATTGACTGTTTGCATTCTGGTCTAGCAGGTGGAGAGCGTACAAGAGTTTGGTTAGGGGCAAAATCTGGAAGTATTGATATTGTAATAGGCACTCGTTCTGCTGTATTTACTCCGATGCGTACCCTAGGAATGATATTAATCGATGAAGAGCACGATGCTTCTTTTAAACAACAAGAGGGCTTCTTGTATCAAGGCCGGGATATGGCAATTAAGCGAGCACACGATCTAAATATACCAGTATTACTTGGAAGCGCTACGCCATCGTTAGAGTCTTTATATAATGTAGAAAATAAACGATATCATTATTTGCAATTAAGCAATCGGCCAGGTGCAAGTAACCCACCGGAAATAGCACTTCAAGATATTCGCACTTTGCCTTTGGAAGCTGGAATTAGTACTCTGATGATGGCAGAAATCAGGCAGCATCTAGATAACCAAAATCAGGTAATGTTGTTTTTAAATCGACGAGGCTTTGCACCTGTTCTGATGTGTCCTGATTGTGGCTGGCACGCTGTTTGTAATCATTGTGACATGGGTATGACTTATCACGCCTCTATGGGGAAGATAATCTGCCACCATTGTGGTTTTGAAGAGCATATAAAAACCACTTGTCCAGATTGTAACAGTGCGAAACTCACAACACAGGGGCAAGGCACGGAGCGCATTGAAGAAGTTCTCAATGCACATTTTCCAGAAACCCCAGTTATACGTATTGACCGTGATAGCACCTCTAGAATAGGCTCACTAGAAAAAAAATTGGAGCTAGTTAACAGGGGAGAGCCAGTGATCTTGATTGGTACTCAAATGCTAACTAAGGGGCATGATTTTCCGAAACTTACCCTTGTCGGGATTCTGGATGTCGATCAAGCTTTGTTTAGTATGGATTATCGAGCTCATGAGCGTCTAGCACAACAGGTGTTGCAAGTTGCAGGAAGGGCAGGCAGAGGAGAGGAAAAGGGTAGGGTGATTTTACAAACATCTCAGCCCCACCATCCGATGCTGCTGAGTTTATTATCACAAGGTTATGCTAGTACAGCCAAACAAATATTGAACGAAAGAAAGCTATGGAACTACCCACCACTAGGTTGTCAGGCATTAGTCCGTGTAAATGCCTTGGATTTACAGCTAGCATTCAATTTTATTAATACACTACGTGTTGAATTAGCAGCAATAGATAGCGACAAAGTAACGTTGCTTGGCCCAATGCCTTCGCCTTTAGCGAAAAGGGCAAGAAGGTATCGTTTTCAGTTATTAGTCTCTGCAGGAAATAGGGGTGATTTACATGGGTTTTTGCATCATGTATTAGGTAATATAAGCAAAATTAGAAAATCGGGTGGTGTTAGATGGGTCATAGATGTGGACCCGGTAGACTTTATATAAAGGTATCATCCAGGTAAGGATAGTGTAGTAAATTCAATTTTATCATTGCTATGTTTCATCAGAAGGTTCTTGTAAGCACTCGAAATTAATGGCATTATTATATTTGGGGATTTTTTGCTCTATAAAGAATTTAAAAAATTATAGTTGGCTTTCATAAGCTTAAGAGTGGATAAAATGTATAAAGATTTCAAACAGAGCGAATCACTGGACACAGGATTCGTGGGCGGCAGCGGTATTATCTGGATGTTCTCTGGAATAGTACTTGGTTTGTTAGTAGGCATGGGGATGTACTTCTTTTCAAATGATAAAAGTTCCAGAATTCGTATAGTTGACTCTTTGCAAAAGAAAATAGAGAGTACTCAATTAGCAGAAAAGTCAGCACCCTCGTTGAATAATTTTTCACAAAGGGCAATACCTCCAGCGAAAAGGTTTGAGACTGCTAATGAAACTAAACAATCTAATGTAAGTAAATTTAGTTACTACGCCGTTTTGCCTACAATTGATGTACCAGTAAATTCTTCCAGACCAATAGATACTCATAAAGAAGTGGTAAACAACGTGGAGAATATATCTGATCAACAACAACCCGAGCCACTGGTTCAGGTGGAAACTTTGAGTGAAGAGACTCAACCACAAACAGAAAATATTGGCGATTATTTATTACAAGTAGCATCATTCAAGAAGGAGAGCATGGCGGATAAAACTCGCGGTAGCTTGAATAATAAAGGTATCGATGCTTATGTTCAAAAGAAGAAAGTCAAAGGTAGGTTCTGGTACCGTGTTGTTGCTGGTCCTGTAGATCAGTTAAGTGTCGATAACTGGAAACATACCGCTGAAAAACTAGGGCATAAACCTCTGATTATCTCAGTTAGATAAATGTGAGGTGAGTCGTGGCAAAGGTTGAATCAGTCTTTGAAAACACTCCTTTAGATCCAAGTCAGGAAAAAGCTGAAGCGCCAAGCCTAATGCAGGGCCAGATCGAGTATCTGTATAAAAATAAAACACTGGGCATCTGGAGTAATATTTTACTCGCAGGTGTACTCTTAGTATTTTTCTGGTTACATTTTCCTGACAAACATGTTTCTCTGTTAATTTGGTTTGGCTTAGTGGTCACACTTAGTCTAGTCAGATATTTGATGGGAAAAAGTTTTCAACCAAAACGTCAATACACACAGCAAGAATTAACCAGTTGGGCCAATAGGCATGTGTTTTTCACTACCTTATTGAGTACTATCTGGGGTTTAACCGGGATAGTTTTTTTCCCAAATGATTTAGGGCATTTAGGATTACTTGTTCTCATACTCTTTAGCGTATTGCTGGCAGCTATTCCCACGCTAGCGGCATCTAGAATTGCTTATTATTTTCAGATCATTGTAACGTTGGTGCCAACCACATTGTTACTTTTCTTAAGTAAAGACAAAGGCCATGATTTATATGCGCTCTCTATACTCGTAATGGCGGGTACTTTGGTATTAATCTCTGGTTATATTTACAGCCTTTTATTCGAATTGCAGAATGCCCAGATTGCTTTGCAGGAATTGGCGGATACCGATCAGTTAACGGGTATCGCTAACCGTAGACATTTTGACAGGAAGTTTAAAGTCGAATGGCGCAGGGCTATGCGTGAGCAAACGCCAATATCACTGCTATTAATTGACGTAGATTATTTCAAGAAATATAACGATACCTATGGTCACCAGGCAGGTGACAGGTGTTTACAGCAAATAGCTAAAGCTTTAGATTCGATTTCTCACCGACCGGCTGATTTGGCTTCTCGATACGGTGGCGAAGAGTTTGCTGTGTTGCTGCCGGTTACCTCGCAAGAAAATGCCGCGATGCTCGCAGAGCGTTTACGTAAAAAGATTGAGGCTCTAAAAATAGAACACTCGAAATCTGAATTTGGCATAGTAACGATTAGTATTGGTGTTTCATGTTGTGAACCAGTATGGGATTTCACTGGCAAGACACCAGATGAAGAACAGAAAGTTACTTTTCCTGCAATGCTGTTAACGGCTTCTGATAATGCCTTATACGTGTCTAAAGAACAGGGTAGAAATCAGGTGTCAGAGCAGGGCTGCGGTGATCAAAAAATGTCTAAAGTGCTACAAAAACAAAAAGAAGAAAATATTCCTATCGCTTAATCCGATCTTCCGTAACGATTGCTGCTAATTTTTGTTAATATTGCTGACCAATGTCTAGTTTAAAGGTCACCCCCCTACTTATAGCCGATTTTATTGTAATTACTACAAAGCCATTAGGTGCGCAATTTATAGTGGAAAATATCTGCTACGACCTCAAATGAAACCTTCTCAAAAGTCGTCAAAACCTAGTCATCCTGTTAGTCTGAATCGTCGCAACAGGCAAAAGCACCTTTTCGATTTGCTCAGCCAGTGCAGGGGATCACAACGCTTTTTCCTATCGAATAAAATCAGGCAACTGTCCAGACTGAAAGCCGAAGATAAATCCTACGATTCTCGTTTAGAAAAGTTAGAGGCTGATATCAATGCTTCAATAAAAAAAAGAAAGAGTCGGTTACAGCGGTTACCTAAACCAGATTACCCAGAAGAGCTGCCAGTTGCGGAACGTCGTGAAGAAATTATAAAGATCATAAAAGAGAATCAAGTCACTATCATTTGTGGTGAAACAGGTTCTGGTAAAACGACTCAATTACCGAAAATGTGTCTAGAACTTGGGCGAGGAGTTGATGGAATTATTGGGCACACTCAACCCCGTCGAATAGCAGCGAGAAGCGTGGCAGCACGGATTGCCGAAGAGCTTAAAACCGAACTTGGTTCCATTGTTGGCTATAAGGTTCGTTTTCATGATCAGTTAAAAGACGATAGCTATGTGAAGTTGATGACAGACGGAATTCTTTTGGCTGAAATTCGCAATGATCGTTACCTCAATCAATACGATACCTTGATTATTGATGAGGCACACGAACGCAGTCTCAATATAGATTTTTTACTGGGTTATTTACGCTGGTTATTACCACGTCGTAAAGATCTAAAAGTTATTATCACTTCCGCAACGATAGATCCAGAACGCTTTGCAAGGCATTTTAATTTCACGGGTGATGAAGATGGCAATGCGCCAATCATCAATGTGTCTGGTAGGACATTCCCTGTTGAGATCCGCTACAATCCCTTGGTTCCTGATGTAAAAAAACCTGATGCAAAAAACGATGAGACTAATCAGGAAGAAGCTAAAGAAAAAGATATGTTGCAAGCGATTGTGGATGCTACTGATGAGTTGATGTTAGAGAAACCAGGTGGAATTCTAATCTTCTTGTCTGGTGAAAGAGAAATTCGACAAGCAACAGAAGCATTAACCAGGCATCACAAAGCCAGTGTTGAGATTCTACCTTTGTTTGCCAGGTTATCAGCGGCGGAGCAAAATAAAATTTTCCACCCAACAGGAGCAAGAAGAATCGTACTCGCGACGAACGTTGCTGAGACCTCATTGACCGTGCCTGGCATAAAGTATGTGATAGATTCTGGGATGGCTCGTATCTCGCGTTATTCGTGGCGCTCACGGGTGCAACGTCTTCCGATAGAGAAAGTATCGCAAGCGTCCGCAAATCAGCGCTCAGGGCGTTGCGGACGTACCAGCAACGGGATTGCTATTCGACTTTATTCTGAAGATGATTATGAATCCAGGCCAGAATTTACCCTGCCAGAAATTCAGCGCACAAACCTTGCTTCTGTAATTCTGCAATTAACTTCACTTAACCTAGGGGATGTTTACGATTTTCCGTATTTAGAAGCGCCTGATACGGGCATGATTCGTGATGGTTATAAATTGTTATATGAACTTGGAGCAGTGAATAAAGCCAAGGGCGATAATATAAAAATCACTCAAGTAGGGCGTCATCTTGCGAGATTACCAACTGATCCAAGACTGGGTAGAATGCTATTGGCAGCACAAGAATTTGGAGTACTCAATGAAGTTCTAGTCATTGTTAGCGCATTGTCAATACAGGATGTACGAGAACGCCCCTTGGATAAACAACAGGCCTCCGATCAAAAACACAGTCGCTTCAAAGATGAAAGCTCGGATTTTATAAGTTTGTTAAAGCTATGGGATTACTACCACGATAAAAACGGTGAGTTATCTCAGGGGCAATTGAGAAAGCTTTGTCGTAAAGAATTTTTATCCTTTATGCGTTTGCGCGAGTGGAATGAAACATATCGACAACTCAGAATGAGTCTTAAAGAAACGGACTTAAAATTGGCTAAACCGGACAGATCAAAAAAGACCAAACTGCAACAGCTAAGCAAGAAGACCAATAAAAACTATCAACAAAGTAAGCATCAGAAAAATAACAAACAAATAAAGAGCACTCTAATAAAGAATGGCGATGAAGATGATAAATACAGTGCCAATTATAACGTTATCCACCAAAGCTTATTGACTGGCTTACTCAGTAATATTGGTTTTAAAGAAGATAATAATGAATTTCAAGGTGTCAATAATCGCAAGTTTTTCGTCTTCCCCGGTTCTGCGCTTTATAAAAAACCACCGAAGTGGATTATGTCCGCTGAGATTGTTGACACATCTCGACTGTTTGCAAGAACGGTAGCCAGAATTCAACCAGAGTGGGTTGAGTATTCAGCCAGGCATTTATTGAATCACCATTACAGCGAACCGCGTTGGGAGAAAAAAGCAGCACAAGTTGTTGCCGACCAGAAAAGTTCTTTATACGGGCTGACGATTACACCAAAGAAGCGTGTCAGTTACGGCCCCATTGATGCAGTAGTTTCTAGGCAGTTATTCATCCGCCATGCGCTCGTTTATGGCGAGTATTTCTGCAATGCAGAATTCTTCAAACACAATCGACAATTAATCGAAGAAGTCGAAAACCTGGAAGCGAAGTCTCGACGTCGGGATATTCTTGTTGATGAAGAAATTCTCTTCGATTTTTACGATCAAATTATTCCAGAGAAGATTTACAACGGTCCAGCGTTTGAGAAGTGGCGAAGGAGCTACGAGAAAGTTAATAAAGACGCCTTAAAACTTACGCGCGACTACTTAATGAAGCGCGATGATTCACACGTGCATGGCGAGTTATATCCTGATCATATTGATGTGGCGGATATGATTTTGCCACTGAGTTATCATTTTGAACCGGGTGCAAAAGATGATGGTGTCACAGTGAGAATTCCAGCGGCAGCACTTAATCAGCTTTCAAGTTCGGACTTTGATTATTTAGTGCCTGGTATGCTCGAAGAAAAAATTACGGAGTTCATTCGCAATCTGCCGAAGCAGGTCAGAAAACAGTTTGTGCCAGCACCTGAATATGCAAAAGCCTGTTTGGAATCACTAAACGCTAACTTAAATGCGAAACAAACGAAGCCACAGAAAGATCAAGAAAAATTATCCATTGTGAGAGCGATCAGCACTTCGCTGCACAGAATCACTGGTTACAGAATAAGCGAAGATTTACTCGAAAACTACCATTTTAGTGAACACATGCTGATGCGTTTTAAAGTAATGGACGAGGCCGGCAAGGTGATTGGCTCTGGGCGCAATATAGAAAAACTGAAAAAAACCATTGCTTATAAAGGCTCTGGAAAAGTGGTTACAAAAAGCAAAGGAACATTAAATAAGTTAGAGCGAAGTGGCATTGAAAAATGGGATTTTGAAACCCTACCAGAAAGCGTCGTTATGGATGTATCTGGGATGAAAATTAAGGCCTGGCCAGCGCTCGTTGACAAGGGTGATTCGGTAGAAATTAAGTTGTTTGATTCGCCGCAAAAGGCCAAACAGCAAAGCGGCTTATTACGTTTAATTTTATTGGAATACAAAGACAAGCAAAGAGAGCTTTCGAAGCAAATACCAGACATTCAGAAAATGTGTTTATTCTATGCTTCTACGGGAAAATGTGATGAATTAACTCACAGCATTATCGAGAACACTTTCCGCTTAACCTTTGTGACTGATGAATTACTGGAGAAAAAACACGGCAGTGAGCTTTCAGAGCAGCAGTTTTCTGAGCAATTAAAAACACAAGAACCAAAACTGAAACAAAATCTGGAAGAGCTATGTCAGCAATTATTAACTGTTTTGTCGTTGAATCACGATATCCGCAAACAGTTAAAAGGGAATATAGACTTAAGCCTACTAGAGACATTGAATGATGTGACAGATCAACTCAATTTGTTAGTTTATCCGGGGTTTCTTGATACGCTTAATATAGAGGAAATACGCCAGTATCCACGTTATCTTAAAGCCATAGTTAAACGATTAGATAAACTCGCAGGTGATGCACATAAAGATCGTGGTTTACGTTTACAGATACAATCATTGTGGGATGACTACAAAACTCTTTTAAATAAGCACGGTTCAAGTCAGGACTTAGTAGAATTCAGGTGGATGCTAGAAGAATTTCGCGTGTCTTTGTTTGCTCAGGATTTAGGAACTGCTTATCCCGTCTCTGAGAAAAGACTTAGGAAGCGTTTTAATCAAATAAAGAGCCAGTATTCTTAATCAGAGTATATAGTTGAAAAAGTGCCTATATACACGCTAATTAGATAAACCTTGTAAAGGAAAAATCATCGAGAAAGCAGGATGTATCGTAGAATTTAAAGATGAAGTCTCAGCTGAAGACAAATAGATTCCTTTTATTATTATTCTTAATTTTTTATAAATTATTTCCTGAATCAGAACCCTGGCGAAATGACTAACTCTCCCAAATTAGTCATTAAGGTCTAAGCATCAATTTTATTGTCTCACTATTATGCCAACTTGGTTTACACAAGCTTAAGTCTGCTCGCCAGCCCTTTTCTTGTGGGCTTGCGATTCATGCATGGTTTTTATGGTTTCACCCAATAGTTTGAATTCCTCTACTCTGGCGCTGCCTTTCCTCCACGCCAAACCAATCTCACGGAAGCTCTTCTCATCTAGCGGATATGTTTCTATATCTGTGTGTTGTAACAAAGATGAGTTCTTAGCCATTTCAGTCAGGTAGGTAATACCAATGTCTGAATCAACCATACTCACCAGCGTTAATAAGCTACTCGCTGCAAAGCGACTCACAGTATCTTGGTTACGAATTTTACACGCTGATAAGGCGTGATCACGCAAGCAATGACCATCCTCTAATAGCAATACACTCTCTTTGGGCAAACTACTTAAGGAATAATTATTTGGGTCAATTATTATGCTATTTTTATGACATGCGAGAGAGAAGTGATCCTTAAACAACGGTAAGATTTCGACATTACTAAGTTTGTAAGGTAGCGCGATCATGATCAAATCCAATTCGCCCTCGATTAATAAATCATGCGAAGACTGAGTCGTATCTTCCCGTAGGTAGAGCTTCAAGTCGGGGTATGATGATCGCAAGTTGGGTAACAGGTCAGGCAGAATGAAAGGCGCGATAGTGGGTATAATCCCAAGATTTAAGCGCCCTGTCAGTGGTTTTTGATCACTATGTGCAACCTCCGCCAGGTATTCCAGATCACGCAAACAATGGCGTGCATGATTCGCAATCTCTCTGCCAGTGCGGGTAATGGTGACACTTTTATTGGTGCGATCCACTAGTTGTGCGCCCAGATGGGATTCCAGTTCCTTGATTGCCACACTGAAAGCAGATTGTGATACAAAACAAGCTTTGGCGGCATGGCCAAAATGCTTGTGTTTTTCTAAAGCTACAAAATAACGGAGTTGTTTTATTGTGGGTAAATTCATATTGATAGCTTAAATAGATCATAACGATTAAAACAATTCAATTTACAGGATAGCATTACTTGCATAAAATGCCAATCAAACACGAATTAAAGCTTATCTTTAATTAAATCAAAAAAGGGAAAAACAATGTCAAATGAAGGTTACCACGAACCAATAGATGAACTTAGTGACGAAACCCGGGATATGCATCGGGCTATTGTATCGCTAATGGAAGAGCTTGAGGCGGTAGACTGGTACAACCAACGCGTAGATGCTTGCAAAGATGAAGAACTAAAAGCCATACTTGCGCATAATCGCGATGAAGAAAAAGAACATGCGGCGATGGTGCTTGAGTGGATACGTCGAAAAGACGATCGGTTCAATAAAGAACTCAAGGATTATTTGTTTACCGAAGAGCCTATTGCAAACCTCGAACAAGACAAACACTAATTCATCTTAAGGTGTCCAGCAATAGCTGGTCACATTATGAATACCGGGGCCATAGACCCCATACAGAATCTTTTAATTTATTATTTTAAACATTAAACAGGAAAATCAAAATGTCATTTGAAAACAAAGAAGGACAACGCGTTCCAAACGTTACATTTCACACACGTCAAAACAATGAGTGGGTAGACGTAACAACCGAAGAATTATTCGCAGGCAAAACAGTTATTGTATTTTCACTACCCGGTGCATTTACTCCAACGTGCTCATCAGCACACGTGCCACGTTACAACCAGTTACTACCAACATTTAAAGAACATGGTGTAGATGACGTATTATGTGTATCAGTAAACGACACATTCGTAATGAACGAATGGCAGGAAGATCAAGGGGCTAACGACATTACCTTCATCCCAGATGGAAACGGCGAGTTTTCAGAAGGTATGGGGATGCTAGTAGATAAAGAGCAGCTTGGTTTCGGCAAGCGTTCATGGCGCTACTCGATGCTGGTCAAAGACGGCCAAGTTCAGAAAATGTTTATCGAGGCAGACGTAGAAGGCGACCCGTTTGATGTTTCAGACGCAGACACAATGCTTAGCTACATCGCATCAGATGCAAAAGTACCAGCAAGTGTGACAGTAATGTCGCGTAAAGGCTGCCCATTCTGTGCAAAAGCAAAAGCAATGTTGACCGAAGCAGGCATGGAATACGAAGAGCTAATCATGGGTCGTGATTACACCGATCGCAGTTTACGTGCGATGGTAGGTTCATCAAGCGTTCCACAAGTGTTCATCAATGGTGATCACGTTGGTGGGTCGACTGATTTAGAGAAATACCTCAAATCTTAATCAGCTTTTCATTAGTAACAAAGATGCTGACCATTCTTTTTAAGATGGTCAGCAATTATTTTTAGGGCAAGTTCAAGAAACAGCTCGTTATAGCCATTGTCACAGATGTTATATTGATTTCATACTTGTACAATGACCCAATTAGAAAAAGTGCCTATACGAGACAATGTTGGAGCGAAGCGACGACAGCCCGAAGTGCATGGTTTTCATTATTTTAAAGTGAAAAACCAAGTAAAAGTGGGGGGGTGTCTTTTTTAAAGGTAAATTTCCCACTTATTCAAAATAAAACATTAACGACTCAGAGTGTTTATATTTCTGTTCATAACATGGCACTTACGCACGAAGAATGGAAACATACAATAAGTATGTGACCATTCGGCTGCATTAGACACAAGGTAAAGTACCGCTGCGATGGAAAGAAAGATGAATTCACTGTGTTGTTAATTAAGGAAATATAATTATGAGCAAACACTACGATTTAATCTCAATCGGCGCTGGCAGCGGCGGCCTTTCAATCGCAGAGCGTGCCGCAGCTTACGGCGCTAAAGTAGCGGTTATTGAAAATAAAGAACTCGGTGGCACCTGTGTCAACGTAGGTTGTGTGCCGAAAAAAGTAATGTGGTATGCGGCAGGTGTAGCGCACGGCTTACAAGACGCTCAGGATTATGGTTTTAATGTCGACCTCGAAGGCGACTTTAATGGCGAAAGGTCAGGCAAACTTAACTGGGAAAAGCTGGTCGCCAAACGTGAAAATTATATTGGTGGCATTCTCGATTGGTACGATGGTTACCTTGGCGATGCTGGCGTAGAAGTCATCGAAGGCGCCGCTAAATTCCTCGATAACAAAACCATAGATGTAGATGGAGAGCAATACACGGCAGATAACATAGTCATCGCTTCAGGTGGTCGTCCGATTATCCCAACTGATATCGAAGGTGCGGAACTCGGCATAGACTCAGATGGTTTCTTTCAGGAACTCGACGAAGTGCAACCACAAAAAGTCGTTGTAGTCGGTGGTGGTTATATCGCGCTGGAACTTGCGATGTTAATGGATGGCTTGGGCTCAGATGTATCAGTGCTACACCAGGCCTGGCCAGTGCTCGAAGGTTTCGACAGCACCATTCAAGACGCTCTCTCCCAGCAAATGAAAGATGACGGCCTGAAACGCTATCACGATGAAATCATCAGTAAAGTAGTCGATCAAGGTGTAGGACCTAACGGACTGAAACAAGTCACTATCAAATTCGAAGATGGCACCAGCATCACAGATGTTGATTCACTCATCTGGGCAATCGGGCGTCGTCCAAACACCGACAATATCGGCCTGGAAAATACCGATGTTGAACTGAACAAAAACGGAACAGTAATCGTAGATGACTACGAAAAAACCAATGTCGATGGAATTTATGCAATCGGCGACATTATCGGTAAAGCACCACTCACGCCTGTTGCCATTGCAGCAGGTCGTCGCTTGGGTGATCGTTTGTACGGCGGAAAGCCAGAACGCAAAATGTCGTACAAGGATATCGCCACGGTGATGTTCACGCATCCACCAATCGGCACCATCGGCATGAGCGAAGAAAAAGCTCGCGAGAAGTTTCCCGGTGCTGAAGGCTCCGCTGACGGCATAAAAGTTTACAAAACTGATTTCGTACCGATGTACCACACCATGACTCGCCACAAAGTAAAAACCCACATGAAGTTAATCGTGCAGGGTGAAAACGAGAAAATTATCGGCTGTCACGTGATTGGTTTAGGCGCAGATGAAATGCTACAAGGCTTTGCCGTAGCGATTCGCATGGGTGCTACTAAAGCGGACTTTGATGATACGATTGCGATTCATCCGGTTAGTGCAGAAGAACTAGTCACAATGAAGTAAAATAATCGCGCAGGGCATCCATCTTTTGCTCCAGCTTGGTGTTGCAACAGAAGCTCTATTCTAGTTAATTAAGATTAGGCGAAGGAAAGGTTGCTGGTGTCTTTTTCAAAACGAGTTGTAATAGTTATTCTATTGCAAAGAGGTTTGGAGGAGGCATGAGTAATTTTAACCAGCCTAAATTAATTGGACTAGGTTAGAGCTTCTGTCAGGTGCTCGAATGGTCACGTACTAATTGTACGCTCACATTCTCCGCGCAGGTGCGACTTGATCTGAAACAAAATATGGATACCCTGAGCGATTATTTGCGGTTGTATAATGTATTTAAAAAGACACCACCCTACTTATAGGCACTTTTTTGAAAATGATTAAAAAGCCGCTAAAACTAGGGGTGTCATTTAACAAGATAAATAGGGAGATAACATGATATTCAAACAACTACTCGAACCAGATTCCTGTACCTATACCTACTTATTAGGCTGTGAAGAAACCGGCAAAAGTGTTTTGATAGATCCGGTAATAGATACGGTCGAACGCGATTTAGATGTCTTAAAATCACTCGGCCTAACTCCCAGCTATACGCTAGAAACGCATATTCATGCTGATCACCTTACCGGTGCTAAAAAAATGCGGGCAGTAGCCGGTTCGCAAATTGTGGTACCTAAGATGGATCAACTCGCCTGTGCCGATCTGGGTGTCGAAGAAGGCACGGCGCTTGAAGTCGGCAATATCAAAATCCACCCGCTATTCACACCCGGCCACACCGATCATCACCATGCGTATTTAATCGAAAACAACACTCACAAAATTTTGTTTTCCGGCGATGCCTTACTCATCGAAGCGTGCGGAAGAACCGACTTCCAATCGGGAGATGCCGCAACGCTCTACAGCAGTATTCAGAATAAGTTTTTCACGCTACCAGACGAAACCCTGGTCTACCCTGGGCACGATTACGAAGGCCGGCAAATCACCACCATTGCACAGGAAAAACAGCGTAATCCGCGTTTGAGCAATAATAAGACCGAAGACGAATTTGTGAAAATAATGAATGGTCTGGATTTGCCATACCCACGCAAAATAGACTTCGCCGTACCCGGCAATACACAATGTGGAGAATGTCCAGATAATGTTCCGGAAGAATATCGTGGGCCATGTGATATTAAAGAGGTTCTAAGAGAACAGGTTCAAACAAATCAGGGCGACCAAGGATAAATAACCGCTCTGCATAATATTGTGCTCTGTATGATATAAAAGACATCCCCCACCTTTTAAGCTGATTTTAGAAAATGTGCCCCAAAGTTGGCGGGTGTACCTAAAAAACAAAGGAGCAAATCATGTCAGATCAAAATCCATTTATTTGGCAAGAGCTCGTCACCCCGGATCAGGAAACCAGTGGTGCTTTTTATAGCAAGCTGTTTGGCTGGAGTTTGAAACAGGTCGATGCGGGTGAATATGGTATGTATGTGATTTTCATAAAAGATGGGAAAAGCATCGCCGGCATGATGAATCCAACCGCAAAAACACCGGGCGAAGGTTCCTATTGGCATTCCTATATTGGGGTTGAAGATATCGACGAATGTGTAAAACAAACCACGCAACTGGGTGGAAAAGTCATTGTGCCAGCCCACCATATTCCCGATGAAGGACAGGTTTGCGTAATTGCCGACCCTACGGGTGCTATAGTTCACTTAATGCAAGCTGAAATAAAATAATCATACAGAGCAATTATCTTTTGCTCCAATTCTTCTGTTAGGGTAACAAAATGATTAAAGTGAAAAAACTGATTCTTGATATCCTCAAACCGCATCAACCCAACGTTCTGGATTTCGCGTCTGCACTGGCAGAACAGGCAGGTGAAATCCGGGTTACAGTAAGCGTTGTCGAGGTCGATGAAAAGACCGAAAGTGTTGTAGCAGAAATCGAAGGGAATGATATTGATTTCGAACGCCTAACGACGCATATCAAAGAGCTGGGTGCCTCGGTACATAGCATTGACGAAGTCCAGGTT
Organism: uncultured Gammaproteobacteria bacterium; assembly: GCA_963760355.1. Taxonomy (GTDB): domain Bacteria; phylum Pseudomonadota; class Gammaproteobacteria; order Thiotrichales; family Thiotrichaceae; genus Cocleimonas. The sequence continues at coordinate 52,800 of CAVXCT010000045.1, forward strand.
TTTAGCTCTGATAAGCTCGGAGAAGCCGTGACTAATTAATGAAAGATCATGTTTATTCCCGCATTTTAATTCATGCCAATCGTGCCAAAGGCATTGCACGAAGGTATTTTGTCACCAATGGTTTTGATGGCGCACTTACCATGCTGGGTTTAATGGTAGCCTTCGCTTCCAGAGAAAATGTTGATATTTCAATCGCCATTACAGCCTGTCTCGGAGCGGCTATTGCCTTGTTCATGAGTGGTATCAGTAGCGCCTACCTGAGTGAAGTAGCAGAAAGGAAAAAAGAATTACAGGAGCTTGAGGGTGCATTATTATCTGATCTCAGTCAATCTGATTATGGCAAGGCAAGTCGTTATGTGCCGGTGTTGGTAGCCCTGGTAAATGGTCTGTCACCGTTACTTATCTCACTGTTGATTATTATGCCTCTATGGTTGGCACAGGCAGGCATAAGCTTACCCATTTCGCCGTACATAGCTGCGATATTTCTGGCTATGGTTATCATTTTTTTTCTTGGTGTTATGCTAGGGGTGCTAGGAAAAGAGTTTTGGTTATGGACTGGCTTACGCACTCTGGTGATTGCAGGTTTGACCTTACTGGTGATTTCAATATTATAAAATTCTAGATAACAGCCAAATGCTTTTATCAGTCAGCAATTGGCAAGATTCTTTTTAAAAGCCAGGAGTCTATGTGAAATATCTATTGCCGTTTTTTGTAATCACCACACTAGGGTTTACCTCCATTCATGCAAAAACGCTTAAATTTCCTCCTTATAGCGTTGAAACTGCAATCAACATCGCGAGAGAATACCTAAAAGAGCAAAAACTTATCACTGACAAACATTATCTGAAGAAGATTGAATACACCTAAGTCTATTCTCAATAAAGGACACAGTATTGGCTCGTAGGGTTTCACTTTGCAGCAGGCTCAATAAAACCTGCAGGCGGGCAAATTTTTGTAATCATATTCAACAATGGAAAAATAGAGCATACTTTTGGCGAATAGTCGCCAGTCTTACCCGATCTCACAGGAAATAAACGATGCGTGAAATTAAGGATTTTAAGCCCTTTATCCCCTCGAATGATTACGAGGTTTCCAGGGCTTTTTACCAATGCATGGGCTTTGATATCAACTGCGATTCCGGCGAAGTCTGCGAGATCGATACCAAATTTGGCTTCCGATTTTTGCTACTACCTAAAAACCACAATAATTTTTCCGAAAGCTTAATGCTGCACTTCTGGGTAAACTCGGCGCAGCAATGGTATGACCATTTTGCCAAAGTTAAACTCACCGAAAAATTCCCTGATACGAAGGTAAGTAAACCCGAACTTATGCCATGGGGTTTAATCATAACGCACGTATGGGACCCGGCTGGTACACTATTACATTTCGCGGAAGATCCAAATGAAGAAAAATAAAAGCAAACTGCAAAAATCAGCACTGTATTTTGCAGCCGGCAGTATTATCGCGGCGATCGCGAGTGTGATTTATCTCATACTAAAAATCGATATCCTAGGCTGGGAGAACCCAGTTAGCGCTAGCCTGCTGGCATCTACTTTCTTTTTTCTATTTGTTGCATTTGTTCTTATTGTGATTGGAATGGCTGACCTTCCCAGTTTTAAGGTTGGTAAAGACTCAGACTGATTGTTGTTTAAATGTCACCTCCCGCCTTTACATACTTTTACAATTAACCAGCCCAATTAACTGCGGATAATCCTATACTCAACTCTATGCGTAGTATTTTTAGAAAAACACAGGAGTAAAAAATGCAAACACCGAACCCACAAATCCCACAAGAAGCCTTTGATTGGTATGACGAGTACGCCCACGGCTTTATAGATCGACGTACATTTTTAGCGCGGCTAGGTAAGCTCGGTGTTGCAGGTCTCACCATCAGCATGGTCTCTGGCGCATTGTTGCCTGATTACGCCCTCGCCGAACAAGTTTCTTTTAACGATGAGGCTATCAAAGCAACCTATAAAGAGTTCGATTCACCCACAGGGCATGGTAAAGGCAGAGGCTATCTGGTAGTACCCACCGTCATCGATGACAAAGCACCAACTGTATTAGTGGTGCATGAAAACCGTGGTTTAAATCCTTACGTAGAAGACGTCGCGAGGCGTGTGGCAAAAGCAGGCTTTATTGCATTTGCACCAGATGCGCTGTTCACATTAGGCGGTTACCCCGGCAATGATGATGAAGGCCGCGCCATGCAGAAATCGCTCGACAGAGGTAAGATAGAGCAAGACTTTATCGCCGCCGCAAAATTTATAAAAGGCCATGAAAAAGGCAATGGCAAACTTGGCGTCGTTGGTTTTTGTTTTGGTGGTTATATCTCCAATATGCTGGCTGCCGCAATCCCTGATGACATAAACGCTGCCGTACCGTTTTACGGCACACCCGCAAGTGCCGACATCATCCCCAATATCAAAGCACCACTGATGATACAGCTGGGCGAATTAGACAAACGCGTCAACGCAACCTGGCCCGATTACGAAAAAGCCTTAAAAGCGATTAAGGCCAATTATCAAACTTTCATTTATCCGGGCGTTAATCATGGTTTCCATAATGACTCAACCGCGCGTTATGACGAAAAAGCAGCCGAACTAGCCTGGTCCCGGACTATTGCATTTTTTGAAGAGCACCTGGATGCATAAATTGGATGCAAAAGATGGACGCGTAAACAGGACGCTTAAGGACAAATTGTAATTTCTTAATGGGGGGTGTGAATGATTTTAAGTCACCCCCCTCCTTTGGGGTACTTCTTAATAATGTCGAATATTGACAAATAACGTCACAAGAATTATCCTGATATACACCAATACTAGAAAATACAGGTATCCAAATGGGAAGCAGTATCAATCTATCCTTAACGGATGAGCTTCGAAATTTTATCAATGAAAATTCAGGCGATGGAACATTATATTCAACGCCCAGTGAGTTTCTTCGCGATATTCTACGAGAAAAAAAACAGCATTTAGAAGCTGCTGAATTACGTGATTCTATTTTAGAAGGTTTTCAAGATGTTGTTAAAGATAAAACAATAGAGTATTCCGGTGATTTACGTGCTGATATGAAAAAACGTAAACAAGCCTAGTAAATTTAAATTTACAAATAATGGCAAAAATCAAACTCACCAATCGAGCCTTAGATGACTTAGATGAAATTGAGCATTACTCAATAAATCAATTTGGTAACAAAGTAGCCAATAAATATTTAGATGATATTGAAACAGGGCTAGACTTGCTTCAACAGAATTCTGGATTACTTCAGGGAATTGAAGGGTTTTCTGGCAAGCTAAAATTCTATCGAGTAAGAAGTCACTTCTTGATTTGTACTTTAGTTAAAGCAGACATTTTAGTGCTTACCATTAAGCATGTTCAGAGAGACATTATAAATAAGTTATCAGAACTAGAACCAGGCTTTGTAATTGAAATAGATTTATACTCACAAAAACTTAAATAGCTCTTGTTTTAAGTCACCCCCCACCTTTTAGGCACTTTTTCAGCATTCATCGTTCATTAGCTGCTCAACAGCGGTTCATCAGTCTAATTATTGTTTTCTGTGTTTTTCTTTCATAATTGAGCGTATGAAAAACAATCACAAGCCATTATCAACAACGTTTAAACACGCAGCCACCTTATTTATTCTGGCTCTGTTTATTCAGGGCTGCGACCAGCAGTTGCCTCTATCGCGTGTTTCCACCAAGGCGACGATTCTGGCGTTTGGCGATAGCCTCACAGAAGGGAAAGGGACGGCTAAGCAACATAGTTACCCGAGTGTTTTAGCTCAACTCAGCGGCCGCAAGGTGGTGAATGCAGGTATTTCGGGGGAGCTTACCGAGCAAGGTCTGGCAAGGCTTGAAGATGTAATAGCCAAAACCAGTCCAGACTTAATGATTCTGCTGCAAGGCGGCAATGACATATTACGTAATCGCAACTTACAGCAAACCAAACAGAACCTGACGGCAATGATGCCTTGGCGAAACAGAAGGGCGTGCAGCTGGTGTTGATCGGCTTGCCGCAAAAACAGCTTTTCTCCGATGTTGCGCCTTTCTATAAAGAGCTGGCAGAGGAACATAAACTGGTTTTCGATGGTGAATTAATCTCCAGCTTGCTGCGCAAACGCTCATACAAATCCGATATGGTGCATTTCAATAAATCCGGCTATCAGAAAATGGCCGAAGAGATTTATCAGTTGTTGATTGATAATGGTGCTTTGTAGTTGAATTCATACCCCCCTACTTATAGGCATTTTTTTAAAATAACTAGAATCCTCTTTCTCCCGCAATCTAAAACATTAACCTAGATCATAATTTCACGTAAATTTTGATTCCTCTTCTAATTTTTATGAGATATTCAGTTTTGTATTATTAGTAGAAAATTCTACTTCCTCGCTTTATCAATTACGTTATGTATACGTCAATCGGCAAAAAAAACTGGGTGTATAAAATGTCAAAAAAATCAGATATGGGTTTAATCGGGCTTGCGGTAATGGGGCAAAACCTGGCACTTAATATTAATGATCATGGATTCTCATTGGCGGTTTATAACCGGACTGCTGAGAAGACGGATGATTTCTTGTCGGGCGAAGCTAAAGATACGTCTATTACTGCCAGCTATTCCCTTGAAGAACTGGTAAATTCTTTGAAATCACCACGGCGAATCATGCTGATGATTCAGTCGGGTAAGCCTGTCGATCTGACGATTGATGCGCTGCTGCCTTTACTGGATGAAGGCGATATTATTATTGATGGTGGTAATTCTCACTATCCTGACACTATTCGTCGGACTCAGGCATTGCAGGAGAAAGGTATTGGCTATCTCGGAGTGGGAATTTCTGGTGGTGAAGAAGGTGCCCGTTTTGGACCTTCTATTATGCCCGGTGGTAATCCCGATGCATGGCCGCACATCAAGGATATTTTTCAATCAATCGCTGCGGAAGTGGATGGTGAGCCTTGCTGCCAGTGGATTGGTGAAGGTGGCGCGGGTCATTATGTGAAGATGGTTCACAATGGTATTGAGTACGGTGATATGCAGTTGATCGCCGAGGCTTACCAGTTTATGTATTTGGGTTTGGGGCTAAGCCATGCCGAGATGCAGGAGACGTTTGCTGAATGGAATCAAGGTGAATTAAATTCGTATTTGATTGAGATTACAGCCGATATTATGGGCGTTGCCGACACGATGAATCAGTCTGATGAGCCATTGCTGGAGAAAATTCTGGATACTGCGGGTCAAAAAGGTACGGGTAAGTGGACGGCAATAAGTGCACTGGAACAAGGCATGCCATTAACCTTGATTAGCGAAGCGGTGTTTGCGCGCTTTCTGTCTTCGTTGAAGGATTCACGTGTGGAGGCAAGCAAAATATATCCACATCAAGTTCCTGCATTTCAGGGTGATCGCAAGCTTGCATTAGAACAGCTTCGCGATGCGCTTTATGCGGCAAAAATCATGTCTTACGCTCAGGGTTTTATGTTGATGCAAAGCGCTTCGAATCATTATGAATGGAATCTTGATTACGGCAATATTGCGCTGACTTGGCGCGGTGGCTGTATTATTCGTAGTCGCTTTTTAAACGATATTAAAAAAGCTTACGACAACAACCCTCAGCTAGAAAATTTATTGCTGGATACGTTTTTTATCGATGCGGTAAACAAATCACTGAACGGATGGCGTCAAACCGTGCAGACAGCAGTAGGCATGGGTATTCCGGTACCGGCCTTCACTTCGGCATTGAGCTTTTTTGACGCTTATCGCTCTGAGAAATCATCCGCCAATTTGATCCAGGCGCAACGTGATTATTTTGGTGCGCACACCTATGAGCGTATTGATCAGCCCCGGGGCACTTTCTTCCATACAGACTGGATAAATGAAAAATGAAGAACGCTACTAAAACCACATTGGACAATTGTACATTTGTGATCTTCGGTGCGACCGGTAATTTAGCACGTACCAAGCTAATGCCTGCCCTGTATCACCTCGATAAAGAAGGCCTGTTACCCGCAAACATGAAGATTGTTGGCTTAGGACGGCGCATTGCTAACCGCGATGAATGGAAAGCCGAGTTGTATGATGATATCAAAGCCAAAGCCCGCGGAGGAATTAAGGACAGTGTTTTTGAAACCTTCGCTGCCCGACTTGATTATTTACAGATTGGTCTTAAAGAGAAATCAAACTATCAGTCACTCGCTAATTTTTTAAATAACAGCTCATTCCCTGAAAATATTGCTTTCTATTTTTCATTACCTCCAACCCTTTATGGGTCGGTCGCGCAGCAGTTGGGTAAAGTGGATTTACTCAATGAAAAACCGGGTTGGCGCCGAGTCGTGGTGGAAAAACCATTTGGCTACAATCTTGAAAGTGCCAGGGATTTACAGCACCAATTTGATAAACACCTGCAAGAACACCAGATTTTCCGTATTGATCATTATCTGGGAAAAGAAACGGTACAAAACCTGCAAGTATTCCGTTTTGCCAATTTGTTGCTGGAACCTCTGTGGAATCGCCACTATATCGACCATGTGCAAATCACCCACGCGGAAACTATCGGCATAGACTCGCGTGGCGGCTATTTTGATCAAACGGGCGCGTTACGCGACATGATCCAAAGCCATTTATTACAACTACTCTCTCTGGTAGCAATGGAACCTCCTGTTTCAATGGAGGCAGAAGATTTGCGCGACGAAAAAGTAAAAATATTACGCTCCATTACACCTTTATCAGCCAACACGGTTGCGAGTCATGTTTTTCGTGCACAGTACGCCGAAGGCAAGCTAGCAGGCGAAAAGGTCAACGGCTATCTGGAAGAAAATGATATACCCGAAGATAGTGTTACAGAGACTTTTGCGGCATTAAAACTGCATATTAATAACTGGCGCTGGAGAGGTGTACCCTTCTATTTACGCACAGGAAAACGTCTGGCAGAAAAGCGCTCAATGATTGCGATTTGTTTTCGTCATCCGCCCAAACAGTTTTTCAGAACCACTCAATTTGACCAATTCAAACCCAATTGGTTATTGATTGGCATTCAGCCAGACGAAACATTGCGCATGGAGTTAACGGTAAAGAAACCAGGCCTGGAAATGGAAACACAGAGTATTAGTCTCGATACCCATTTGAATAATCATATCAGTAAAGACGCGTATGAGGGTTTATTGCTGGATGTCATTGAAGGAGATCACTCCCTGTTCCTGCGTTCGGACGAGGTAGAACATTCCTGGAAAATTGTTGACCCTGTATTGCGTTACTGGGGAACACAAACCGAATATATACAAACTTATGCTGCAGGAAGCTGGGGGCCAGATGATTCTCATCGTTTATTTGAAGAAGATGGGCAGCAATGGCGCTGTACCCTTAACCCGGACGAATGCCATAACTAAGGCCCCTGAACTATGACCAAAAACTATGTCCAGAATTAGCAAAGAGCCTTAACGCAGTAACCAGTATACTTAGCTTAGATAAGCTTGAGCCATCTGACGCTATCTCTTATCTAGGCTAAATACATCAATATTTTTTGCTCACAAGTGTTATTGAAAAAGTGCCTAGCCAAAACGTAGCGGTGACAACGTTGGAACACAGTGAAGACGGCTCGAAGGTCGTGTTTTTCATTTGAAATGAGAAAAAACACGTAATGCTAAAGCTAATTATCGAGTTTAACGTTTCAGAGAACTAAACGAAAAGCTCGCTAAAAGTAGGGGGTGTCATTTTCAACTCTAATTACCAGACTATACTTACTTCAACGGGTCATTTTTATAGCTCTATAAGAAATGTGATTTTTGTCACAAACTTTAACTACTTAAAATGTTCTAATTAAATTATCAAAATGTTTATAACTCTAGGAGTCGAAATGGAATTCACTAAGTTAATCAAAGTTTCTGTATTGATATCAATGATATCAGTGGTGCCGATGTTGAACACGCCCGTTTTCGCAGACGAAATTTCGGATCAAATAACGGCGGGTTTGGATGCGTATAAAGAGCAAGACTATAAAACGGCGTGTAGAAGAATTAAAGTTTGTCACAGCTCAATTACAACAACTACAGCAAGCAGAAATACAAAAATTAATGCCAAAGGCCCTGGAAGGCTGGACTGAGAAAGAGAGCAAAGATAATAACCAGGCTGCGATGGCAATGTTGGGTGGCATGACTGGAACGACTATGAAAAGTGAGTTTCAGCGAAGTAGAGAGAGAGTTATTATCGAAGTGATGGCGAATTCACCGATGATGCAGATGATGAGTATGATGCTTAAAAACCCTGCAATGATGGCTGGTCAAAAAAATACCAAGCCGTATCGTTACAAAAAAGCCAAAGGCATGATTAAAACCGAAAATAACAAGACAGAGATAACCTTGATGCTTGCCGGCCAAATACTCATAAAAGCGACAGGAAGACAACTAGAAGATGATGCTGTGTTAAAGGAATATTTAGAGCAATTAGATTTCAGCAAGCTGAAAGAAGCCTTGCTATAACCGTCTACTCCTGACCCAGTTTATATACATAAACCGGGTCAGGAGTAAAAAAGCTTTAGTTATTTAATTAACCCTTTACTTGGTTTGACCATTGTACATCGACGATTTCTTACGAAATCTACGATGGACTTTCTAGGCTTTTGGTAAGCCTCATGAAAGCCACTTTTTCAAAACAACTAAGAATCTTCCTTCTTCTGCACCAACACACTCAACAACGCCAATACTCCCGAAACAATCATCAGCAATAACGACACCGCATTCAGCTCAGGCGTGGAACCTTCGCGTAGGCGGTCGAACATGGTGATGGTGAGTGGTGAGTCGGAGCTTGTCAGCATCAGTGTGGTGTTGAAGTTTTCGAAGCTCATGAGGAAGGCTACAATGCCTGCACCGATCATTGCGGGTCTTAGGTAGGGCAGGGTAATCGTTCTTAGTACGGCGGTTTTGCTTGCGCCCAGGTTGTAGGCGGCTTCTTCGAGTGTACGATCCATTTTACGCAGGCGTGCGCCGATGACCATGGTGGCGATGGTGGTAATGAAGGCGAATTGTCCGAGTATTACCAGCACTAATCCCGGCCTTAGGAATTCGATTTCGAGATTAAACACTTCGTCCATATAGTTGGCGAATGAGTTGGAGGCGATGAGTATCGAGATGCCTAAAATCACGCCGGGGATGACCAGTGGCAATAGCATCAGCATGTAGAGGAATTCTTTGAAGCGGAAGTCGTAGCGCTCAAACAGAAAGGCATTGGTGGTTGCGACAAAGATTGAAAGGGTGGTTACCCAGAAGGCGATAAAGGCGGAAACACCGACGCTTTCGAGCATCGCCGAATCGCTAAACACACCTAATCGTTGCGGCGAATCGCTGGTAAACCAGTCGAGGGTAAAGCCATTCCATGGTAGCGATGGGAATAGCGAGTCATTAAAGGCAAAGGTTGCGACCACCACTAAGGGCGCGGCCAGGAATATATAGAACAATAAAATATAGGCGCGATAGGTCCAGCGTAGCGAGGCGGGTTGTGGGATTGATGGAATCACGTGGGTACTCTTTTCATGTCATGGTACTCGTTAGTGTCTGCCTGCTGAGTTTTAGCCCAAGCCAGACAATCAAAGAGGATAATAACAACAGCAAAATACCAAACGCCGAGCCCAGCTCCCAGTTAAAGCGGGTAATAAACTGGGTATAGATTTGTTCGGTGAACCACAGGCTGTCTTTGCCACCCAGAAGGTTGGGTGTCAGGTAATTTCCCAGGGTCAGCATGAAGACAATAATACAGCCAGAAACGATGCCTGGCATCGCATGTGGAATCACAATTTCGCGCATGGTTGTCCACATATTGCCGCCCAGGTCATAGCTTGCTTCGATGATGTCATCGTCCAGACTGTCCAGCACTGTAACCAGTGGCACCACCATAAACAGCATCGAGGTATACACCAGGCCAACCATAATCGCAGCATCGTTATAGAGTAATTCAACCGGGTCTGAAACAAGTCCGGTATTTTGCAGTACTTTGCTGATAACCCCGGTTTCACGTAGCAGAATCATCCAGCCGTAGGTACGTACCAGTTCACTCACCCAGAATGGAATTAAACAGAGTAAAAACAGAATCGACTTGGAGCGGCCGCGCATCATTTTCGCAATGAAGTAAGATACCGGAAATGCAATCATTAGCGTCATTGCGGTTGCTGTAATCGACATAACAGCGGTACGCATAAAGGTGCGCCAATAGAGTGGCTCGGTAAAGAATTCGCTAAAGTTTTTAAAGCTAAAAGCGTATTCTCTGGGCGCAGTTTGCTCGCGCAGGGCGATACTCAGCATATCGATATGCGGGATGATGACGAGCAGTACCAGCCATAACGCGAAGGGCGCAAGTAATAACCAGAAAAACAGGCCCGTGCCTTGTTTCATTCTGCCCTTTCGCCTCCCTCTTTAAAACAGTGTGTTTGCTCCCGTCCCCAGCTAATATCCAGCTTTTCACCTTTTTGCAAATGATGATATTCACCCGTTTGCGGTAACGCGATATGCAATTCCTTACGCGTCGCAGTATCTTCCATCAGTGCCATGCTGTTGGCACCATTGAAAAGTAAATCGACCACTTTGCAGGAAAGTGTATTGTCGTTATTCGACAACGCTTTTTCTTTGGTAATTTTAATCGCTTCAGGACGCACAAAAACATCTACCTGATCACCGACTGCAAAGGATTCATTGCCAGATATTTTTCCGGATAATTCTGGCCCATTTAATACTTTAGTAGTGCAATAGCCGTTTTCAGCACGAGTCACTTGCGCCTGCCAGTAATTAGCATCGCCGACAAACCCCGCAACAAAGGCACTTTTCGGGTTGTAATACAGATCGGTAGGAGAACCCACCTGCTCAAAACTACCATGCTTATTCATTACCGCGATGGTATTCGACATCATCAATGCTTCGGACTGGTCGTGGGTGATATAAATAAAGGTCGTTCCCACTTGTTTCTGCATCTGTTTCAGCTCGACCTTCATGTGGTCGCGTAATTTAAGATCAAGCGCACCCAGCGGCTCGTCCAGCAATAACAATTTTGGTTCCAGCACCAGGCAGCGGGCGATTGCAACGCGTTGTTTTTGTCCTCCGGAAAGCTGGGATATTTTCTTTTTCCCGGAGTCTCCCAGGCTGACGCCTTCCAAGGCATTTTGTACGCGTTTATTAATCTCAGCGGACCCTACCTTGCGACGTTTCAAGCCGTAGGCAACATTCTCGGCAACGCTCATCATCGGGAACAGCGCCAGGTGCTGAAATACCATATTGGCTGGCCGCTGGTTTGGTGGAACGCCAAGCATGGATTCGCCCTGTATCAAGATGTCGCCTTTATCCGGTTCATTGAAACCGGCAATCATGCGGAGCAGGGTGGTTTTGCCGCAACCGGAAGGACCAAGAATAGAATAAAAAGAGCCCTGTGCAACTTGCAGGCTGACATCATCAACTGCGACGAAATCGCCAAAAAATTTACTGACGTTGCGGGCTTCCAGATCGATAGGTTTTGAGTTACTCATAGGCACTAAAAAGCGGGACGTGTAAACGTCCCGCTTTTCATTAACTCCTTATTTAGCCGCTTTTACACGATCCAGAACCTTGCCTTCGATTTCTTCTAACCCTGCAGGAACAGGTGGATACCATTTAACGTTATCCAGTGCTTCTTGTGGGAAGCTGCTTTGGAATTGTGATTTCAATACGTCATCAGCAAATGCATCAGCACCTTTTGAGGCAGTGAAGTTGCCCGCAGAGGCTGTAACTTTTGCCGCGATTTCTGGCTTCATTACAAAGTTGATCCACTTGTAAGCGGCTTCATCATTTTTACCTTTGCGTGGGATTGTGAAGGTATCAATCCAGCCTAACGCACCAGATTTAGGTGCAACAAAGGTGATGTCTTTGTTTTCTTTGTTTAACTTCCATCCACCTGTATCCCAGGCCATAGCAGCAGTCACTTCACCCGAACGAAGTAGATTTAATAGTGCATCGCCACCTGTCCAGTAGGTTTTAACCACTGGCTTACACTCAACCAGTTTCGCTTCTACTTTTGACATCATCTCTGTGTATTTATCTTTATCTGCATACGCGGCAAATGGGTCTAGTCCCATTGCGAATGCAAATCCGATGAGTGTTGGGCGCTTTAATCGGTAAGATACTTTACCCATCAAGTCTTTGTTACAAAGGTCGGTGTAGTCTGCAACATTTGCCGCTTCTTTGGTATTTAACACCAGGCCGCTAGTGCCCCAGATGTGTGGCACGCTGTAAATATTATCTTTAAACGTGGTGTTTGCTTTAGTCGCATCTAGCATTGACGTGACAAACGAACCCGCTTCGATTTTGGTTAAATCCATAGGCTTATAGATATTGTAATTTTCCTGCGCGCCAGTGACACGATCCTGACTTGGTTGTGCCAGGTCGAAACCAGAACCGCCAGTTGCACGAAGCTTGGAGATCATGTCTTCGTTATTTGATTTGGTGACCTTTACATCGATACCCGTTTCTTTTTTAAATAACGCGATAACATCATCGGGTGCATAACCGCCCCAGGTAAGGAGTCTCAGCTCGTCAGCGTAAGCGGAAGTTGCGCTGAACAAGGTTGCGCTGATGAGGGGTAAAGTGAGTAGTATGCTTTTTAGTTTTAAGGTTTTCATATAATTCCTTGTTATTAGTTAGACATAAATTTTAAGCGAAACAATGGGACTTGATCAGAGTTCTCTACAAGTATAGGAAACTATTATTACAGATACATGAAACAATGAATGAAAATATTAGACTAAAATTTAAATCGTTGAAATTAAGCTACAATTCTCATTAACTTATGAAACTCGACGCCTTCACATTAAAAATCAGAAAGCCACTTTGGGTGGCCTTAGCGAATCTATTTCTTGATACAGAATTAGACGAAAAGAACCTGGTTTACATCGCCAAAAAAATGCATAAGTCTCCTTATTCGCTTAATGAGATTGACGATATTTTGATGCTTGAAGTATTTCCAGTGTGTATCGCAAATTTGCATTCAGTTGCAGGAGAATGGGCGGGGTTTGATGAGAATTGGCTGGTAGAAACTATCTTTGCTGCAAAACGCCCTAATCGTTTTCGACAATGGATGAACCGCCGTAGTTTCTGGATGATTGAGAGTGATTGGGAAGCAGTGGTGAAGCGCTATAAGGAATTATAGATGAAAAAAAATCACCCCCCTACTTTTAGGCTTTTTTATAAAAGTGCCTATAAGTAGGGGGGTGACAATGTTGTTATCGTTTAATATCTTTATTCGTTAAAGACAATCCTTCTATTGTGGGATCTTCTTGATTTCACCTGATTTGAGCTTTGATTGATAATCTTTAAGCAATTCTTTTACTTTCGGCATTAAGAAATACAAGCCGATAATATTGAAGATTGCCATGGCAAAGATCATCGCATCTGAGAAGTCGATAACAGGACCAAGATTCATTGATGCACCGATGATTACAAATGCAAGGAACATCAGCTTATAGATAATCTCTTTTGCTTTACCTTCACCAAATAAGTAAGTCCAGGCTTTGAGACCATAGTACGACCAGGAAATCATCGTAGAGAAGGCAAACAATACCGCTGCAACGGCCAATATATAGTTAAAGCCACCCCATGTACTGCTAAATGCTTTTGCAGTTAATGCGATACCAGAAAGGTGTCCTTCAGCGCCTTGAGGAATCCATGATCCAGTAATGATAATAACCAGTGAAGTCATAGTACAAATTACAACAGTATCGATAAATGGCTCTAACAGTGCTACGTAACCTTCTGTTGCAGGGTGCTTGGTTTGAACCGCTGAGTGAGCAATCGCTGCTGAACCAACGCCCGCTTCATTTGAGAATGCTGCACGTTTGAAACCCTGTATTAACGCCCCAACTGCACCACCAGCGACCGCGGTAGGTGCAAATGCACCACTGATAATCGATGAAAATGCTGTGCCGATTTGATCGTAAGACATTAAAATAATAATTAATGCAGAGCCAACATAAAGTACCGCCATTAGAGGAACGACTTTTTCAGTTACTCGGGCGATAGATTTGATGCCGCCAATAATTACAATACCGACTAAAATTGCCATGATGATGCCGAACACCACACGGTTTTCAGTAAAGAAAGGAATAATGCTGCTGATTTGAGACGCGGCCTGATTAGCCTGGAACATATTTCCGCCACCTAATGCGCCACCGATACAGCAGATTGCAAAGAGTACTGCCAGAACTTTACCGAATGTTGCTTTACCTTGCTCTGACAGACCTTTGGAAAGGTAATACATCGGGCCACCAGAAACGGTGCCATCGGCGTATTCGTTACGATAATGAACGCCGAGGATACACTCGGTAAACTTCGATGCCATGCCCAGTAAACCGGCAAGAATCATCCAGAAAGTTGCGCCGGGACCACCCAGTGCCACAGCGACACCCACACCGGCGATATTACCCAGACCAACCGTACCCGAAAGTGCCGTGGCAAGCGCCTGGAAAGGCGTAACCTCACCCGCATCATTGGGGTCAAGATAGTCACCTTTGACCAATGCAATGGAGTGGCCAACACCTCTAAACTGGATAAAGCCAAAGTAAAAGGTAAAGACCGTTGCCGCGACTACCAGCCACAGCACAATCCAGGGGAAAGGCTGTGCCGAGGAGTGCTTCTGAGCCCGGTAAAGGAGAAAAAATAGCATTAACAAAAGGGCTGATGATGGGAGCAATTGCATCGTTGATTTTGTCGTCTAGCGACTTTTCAGCGGTTTCCGCTGCAACTGCAGAAAGGCTCATTAAAGTGAGCCATATAAATAAGAAGGGTTTAAATATTTTCATAATATGTCCTGTGCGTAGGGGGCAATAGGGAGAAGTGGGGTAAATAATTGACAGAATGAATTAGTTTTCTATCAAGGTATAACCACAACCGGAATCGTGGACACTTGTACCAAAGTGCCGGGTACCGAACCGAATAAACGGGCAGTAACGCGACCTTCGCTCGATCTATTTACAAAAATCATATCGGCTTTACATTCGTCGCTAAATTTAGAAATGGTTTCTGCGATTCCACCGTATCTAACCTCGCCCTTGACTGTTACTTTCTTGCTAGAAACGCTTTTTAAGATGGGATCGATAATGGCTGCATTGGCACGTTCCAATTCCTCTCCTCTTCTCTTATGTCTTTGATCGAGTTCTTCAGGGGTTAAAAAACTATAAGGAGACCATTCCAGAACATGAATGATATTGATTGAAGCGCCATTGTCTTTCGCCATTTCTAGTGCAAACTTCAAAGCCCGGGATGATTCGCCACTATCATCAACGCCTACAACGTATGTTTTACTCATAAGTGCCTCTTTTGTTAATTTTTAAAATATATGAATTTAATCATTAATATACGCGGATGCATGTATTAACCACTACTATAGTAAAACTATAGTAATTTACATGAGTAATCGAAAATTAGAGCCGTTGTAACGCCCGAGCACATCCGCTAATAACCTTATATGTCGAGCATTACGACAAGCATAAGTTATTGTTTTGAATGAATTAGTGATATGAATAAGGTGATATGAAAATAATATAAAACCCCTGAATTTTTAATTTAATTTTTAGAAAAACATACCCTGACCGAAGTTAAAGCACTTTCAAAAACTCAATCTTTCACTGAATGCCGCGGAATTTACATTCACTGCAAATGCACGACATTCATTTACATTTCTTTACTGAGTCGCTACCCAAATTTTCAATTGCCTATTGCAAACTTTACCCATCGATTGAATACAACTTCAAACGGTTACAGATTTAATTATTTATTTTTTTTAATAACGATTTTTATAAACAACCAAGGGTGAAATTATGAAAAACTTAAAACTAACACTAGCAACAACACTGTCAGTTATGGCGTTAACATTTACCGGTACTGCATTCGCAGATAGAGAGTACAATAATTACAAACGCTCTGTTGATAAAAACAGTGTCAAAAGCCATCACAAAAACGTAAATAAGAATAGACGTACGCCGGTAACAAAAGAGCCATCAAGAAAGTAGTAGTTAAACACACGCCGACTAGAAAAGTTCTTGTGACTAAAACGATTATAAAAAAGCCTGTAAAGCGATCGTATTCAAAAACTAAGCGTTTTGCGCATGTGAAGCGATTTAACAAACAATACAGCAGATTACCAGAAGCAAATGAATTACGAAAATCGAAGGCAACAAACGTTATAATCAAAAGAAAGTAAAAAAGCAGCTTGTTTATTCAGTCCGTCCTGGTGATACGCTGATTCAGATCTCTTATAAAACAGGGGTGAGCATCCAAAGGCTTGCAAGATTGAATCGTATTAAACACAGAAACTTAAATCACTTACAGGTTGGGCAGGTACTAAGACTGGTTTAAGCTTCTGATTGAATAACACGATTAAACAATTAAGATTAAACAAATAGTCACCCCCCTACTTTTCGGCACTTTGACGTGGTCAAGGTATTTATGGCCTGGTCGCGTACCATTGCGTTTTTTGAAGAGCACCTAGACGCATAATAACGGACGCATAAAAGTACTTTAGCGACCCCCTCCTTTTGAGGGTTTTTTTGAATATTCCCCTTGTTTCTACCATCACTGCGTCATGCTAAGCATGACCCTGCGTACCCTTCTGGCTCTTTGGTGAGCCAACAAGGGCAACCTCATCCAGCAACCACTGCCTGAATGCCTGTATTCTTGGTCTCGTAGCTCTGTTTTTGGAGTAAATCAGGAAATAGGAAAAATTCAGCGGGATGTCAGTGTCTTCAAATAGTTTGATTAACTGGCCTGATTCTAATTCATCGCTAATCACTACATCGCCGACTAATGCCACACCCTGACCGCTAATGGCGGCTTCTATCATTAGGTTGTGCTGTGAAAAATGCAGGCCGTGTGTGGCATCGATGTCTTCGACGCCTATGGTTGCGAACCACATTTCCCAATCTACCTGGGCGCTATTAATGTAGAAGTAATCGCCGTGCGCGTGCAACAGTGTGTGATTTTTCAGGTCTTCGGGTTTTTCCAGTTTTGCTTTACCTTGCAGCAGCTTTGGGCTGCAAACGGGTATCAGGTTCTGTGAGAACAGATAATCCGCTTCTAGCCCTGCATATTCGCCAGTGCCGAAACGAATCCCCACGTCGATATCTTCATTCATTAAATCCACCATGTCATTGGTGGCGTCGATGCGGACATCGATATCCGGGTTTTCATTACGAAAGCTGCTCAAGCGCGGCATTAGCCAGCGTGAGGCAAAGGTAGGGGAGACTGTGACGGTTAGTGGCTTGTCATTGCTTTGTTCGCTAATCATGTCAATCGCTTGCGACATATTATCCAGCCCTTCGGTGAGCAAAGGCAGGCAAATTTGCGCGGCATCGGTTAATAAAATCATCCGGTTTTTGCGTTTGAAGAGTCGCAGGTTTAAGTAGTCTTCCAGCACTTTGACTTGCTGGCTGACTGCGCCAGGGGTGACGTTTAATTCTTCCGATGCCTTGGAAAAACTTAAGTGACGCGCGGTCGCTTCAAACGCCCGGATTGAATTTAATGGTGGTAAACGGCGCATAGTGTTGCCCTTGTTTATCTATTTCAATTTATCTATTTTAATTAATCGCTTTCACAATAGATTTTCTAAAGCATAGCTTAGAACTAATCGTTTGTTAAGTACGCTGTAATGGAGGAATATAATTCCAAGGCAAGAAGGTTGCCAATCCCATAACTAATAAATTGAAGAGAATATCTAAAATGAAAAACACACAAGATAGAAAATCCGACAGGCAGCTTAATCACCTGCAAAGTTTTATCGGTATGCCGCATTGGAATGGCCGCAATCCAACGCTGAGCGAAATCCGTGAATACGACAGATTGATTCTTGAGCAGCAGGCTATTGGTTTTAAACCTAAAAGAAAAAGCGTTTTGCAACGAGTGTCTAGCTGGATGGTGGCAGGCGTATCAAAAGCTGCTGGTCAGATTGTGAAAGCTGGTGAGAAAACCAGTAAAATAACTAGCGAGATAAAGAAACCTGTAGCAACAGGCACAGAGTATTGTAGCTAATCTTCTACTGAAAGATAACATCAAAGAGGCGGCCATGAGACCGCCTCTTTTTTGTAGAAAGTAGTTAGTAGAACACGCTGAAGATTTCTCAAGCAGTAAGGTTTTATAAAAACCTCATCGCGAAGCATAAATTCCAATATCGTTTTATAAAACAAAAACGAGTTGTCATTCAAAAGTGGGGGGGTGACTTTTTAGGCCTTCACCGCTTCAATTGTTGCTGCCACTACGTAGTTTTCAACGCCAATTCCTGGCGCCCAGTCCTGGATAAATTCACGCGATGTATCTTTGGGTTGTATCTGGATTTGGCTAAAACCAGCTGCTTCCAGATCGTTTTGTAAATCTTCAATGAGTGCCGCATTTCCCATGCAACCCGCAATCAAAAGTGGGTCATTTCGCATTTCTTCAGGAAGCTCGATGGTTGCGACAACATCTGAAATAGCGAGTCTGCCGCCTGTGTTTAAGATACGATACGCTTCTTTAAAGACCTGACCTTTGTCGGGCGAAAGGTTGATCACACAGTTGGAGATAATCACATCAACGCTATTATCAGCGACTGGCAGATGTTCTATTTCTCCAAGGCGAAATTCAACATTGCTGAATTTACCCGTGCTGGCATTATTCCGTGCTTTGCTGATCATATCGGGTGTCATATCAATGCCGATCACTCGACCGGTATCTCCGACTTCTGGCGATGCCAGAAAGCAATCAAATCCGCCGCCAGACCCAAGATCAACAACTGTTTCGCCATCCTTTAGGGCGGCAATCGCTTGTGGATTACCGCAGCCTAATCCCATATCAGCGCCAGACGGAACAGCATTAAGCTCTGCCTGTGAATAGCCGAGTCGGGTTGAGATTAGCGTGTTTATGGCTTCATCATCCGATGTTCCGCAGCAACTCGCCGCAGGGGCATCGCAATCGTTTTGGGTCATTGCATTGGCAACTTTTGCATACTTTTCACGAACGTTTTCGCGGAATGTGTTGTTTTTAGCAGCAGTATCGGACTGTGTTTCGTCACAGCAGCCTGGAGCACAGCAGTTTTCATTTTCACTCATGATTTCACCTTTGTTTGTTTTGCTTCTTTTTCTAATTCGTTATTAACATTGAAGAAGCCAGAAAGTTTATCTAGCAGCTCTGGTTCTATCCAGCATTCGATAGTTTTACCGTTGCGTCGTGACTGTATTAGTCCAGCTCGAAGTAATTCTTTGAGGTGGTGGGAAACTGTTGAAGGCGCAATTTCTAATTCTTCAGCAATTTCACCAACCGTAAAACGAATGGCATCGTCTACTGCGCAAACCGTTCCCGGAGCGCAACAAGTTGTGAGACGCTGAAAAATCGCAAGACGATGTGGATTGCCTAATGCTTTGAACATTTCGGAGCGTTTTTGAATATCAATACTATAATTCGACATATTTCGAAATATAGTATTGACTAGATGGATTTGTCAAATTTTATATTTTATAAAGTGATACTTGGATGCTATTAAGGGGAGGGTAAATTAGATGGGTTTGTTGCTTTGTTTTTTCTGAGTAGCTTATTCCGGACATAAAAAGGGGCCAGTAAAAACTGGCCCAATACATGGAAGTGGTAAATTTATTGATTGATTATGTGCACCTCAAGATTCGCCTTTCTTTTCAGGGTTACCCATTAAGATGAAGTAGATCGCTACACCTAGTAGTAATAACTGAAATTCGAATCCGCCCATTGGGAAATCCTTAGTCGGCACGAAAGAGAATCGTGGGAAGTGCACCATAAAGATTGCACCGAGCAATACAGGTGCTGCTGCTAAACCTGCTAGCCGAGTTACCAGATCCTTCTTTTTGCCGATAGGTAAGCCGCCTACAACTGCGCCAATACCTGCTAAAATCTCAGCTATGGCAACCAGGGTGAAGATGAAAACAGGGATTTCCATCATCTCCGCAGAGCCTGATAAGTTGCCGAATTTGCCTATGCCGTGAAACATAAAAGTAGCCGCGAAGGGTACGCGGATAAACCAGTGTGCATATGTGCTCATTGTATTGTTACCAATTTAATCTTGAGTTGTTTTAATTAACGCAGAGGAATAATCTGTAGATGCAAAATTGGATATTTGGTGACGTGTGGTAGAAAATAATCGCACGAGTTTTGTACCTAAGTGAAAGTTAAGTCCTTCTTTTAAGATAAAAGTGGTATTTCTATAAAGTTTCTGGGTCAAACATAGAGTAAAACTCCTGATCGTGGAAATTTAGGGAAGTAGCAACCATGAAAAATTCATAGAGTGGTAATTTGGGGTAATTAGCAACCTATCTATCAAAAAGTGGTTAAAAGTAGGGGGGTGATGATTAGTGGGTATTTTTCTATAATCTAATAAAGCGCCTCTATAAAAGAAAATTAAACGTACTTAAAACTGAATTAGCGGTCTATTCAATAATTTAAAACATGTGTATTTAAAAACATAACAGGAAAAAGCTATGGCACGCACTAAAGTTGAATTCAAAAATAATCAGGGCGAAACCCTGGCTGGGTTATTGGAAACACCGGAATCAAATCAGCAAGCACTTCGTTATGCCATTTTCGCCCATTGTTTTACTTGCAGTAAAGACGTGGCGGCAGCATCGCGGATTAGTCGCTCTCTAGCGGCCAAGGGTATTGCCGTATTTCGCTTTGATTTCACTGGCCTGGGTAATAGCGATGGTGATTTTGCCAATACTAACTTCTCTTCAAATATCGATGATTTAATAGCAGCGGCAAAAATGCTGGAAGATGAATATCAGGCTCCCAGTTTATTGATCGGCCATAGCCTCGGTGGCGCTGCGGTTTTGAGTGCAGCCCATCAATTACCCTTTGTTAAAGCGATAGCGACTATTGGTTCCCCGGCAACGGCGGATCATGTACAGCACTTATTTTTAGACGCGGTGCCAGAGCTGGAAGCAAAAGGCGAAGCAAGGGTGAAAATAGGTTTACGAGAATTTAATATCAAAAAACAATTACTCGATGATTTAAACGAGAATGCTTCGGCCGAACATATTGGTAATTTAAAGCGGCCTTTGCTTATTTTTCATTCACCCGTTGATACCATTGTTTCAATCGATGAAGCAGCAAAAATTTATAAGGCTGCTAAACACCCGAAGAGTTTTATCTCGCTGGATAATGCTGATCACTTGCTGAGTAACCGGCATGATTCGGAGTACGTAGGTTTGACCCTGGCAGCATGGGCGAGTCGCTATCTGGATATTGATTCTGCTGAGTTTGAAGCGTCATCCGGAGCAGTACCTAAAATGGAACATGGCGAAATTATTGTTACCGAGCTTAATAAAAAATTCCTGCGTGGATTATACAGTGATAGCCATCAACTCTTGAGTGATGAGCCAGTCAGTGCAGGTGGTAATAACCAGGGGCCATCGCCATATGATTTGTTATTGATGAGTTTAGGTTCCTGTACCTCGATGACGATTCGCATGTACGCCAATTTCAAAAAAATTCCCATGGATGATGTAACTTTGCGCTTAAGCCATGAAAGACTTGATGCAAAGGATTGTGAGGAATGCGAAGGTCGAAGTGGAAAAGTCGAACGCATCACGCGCTTTATTAGTTTTAAGGGCGACTTAAGCGACGAACAAAAACAAAAGTTAATAGCCATTGCAGATAAATGCCCGGTACATAGAACACTTGAGAATGAGCCTATTGTCGCTACAAAACTGGTTGATAGTTGATAAAAATTTTGCAAGGTTTTAAAAATCTTTATAATTACTCGCTAAAACCTGAGACGAAAATTTAAAAGCAAATAGAATAGGGATAAGCTACCCTATCAACAAACTATGACCAGAAAACACAGGATAAAAAATGAGCATTGAACGTAAACAATCTACCGAACGAATGAGCAAAATCGTGATTCAGAATAACAGCACTATCTACCTTTCGGGACAGGTTGCAGATGATGTGACCAGAGGTATTCAAGAACAAACCAAAAGCTGTTTAAAAAAAATAGATGCCCTACTTGCCGAAGCGGGTAGCGATAGGAATCACATTTTATCGACCACGATTTATATCAAAGATATGCATAATTTTGCGGCGATGAATGAAGTCTGGGATGCCTGGGTAGCAGACGGTGAGAAGCCAGCTCGTGCCTGTGTACAGGCGCATATGGCGCGTGAAGCTATATTGATTGAAATTTGTGTGATCGCAGAAGTCAAATAGAAAAATTCTAAACTTTTAAAATACACCCCCCCACTTTCAGGGCTTTTTTCTGAATGGCAGCATTGCTCTATATTCAATGAACTATATTCAATATTTGATTGAGACCATAACCTCGAGCAAAGGTCTTTTTATTACACACTACTTAAAGGTAAGAAAAGTTGAAAGTCGATTTTAATAATAGCTACGCCAAGCTACCAGATAGTTTTTATAGCAGACTAGATCCAGATCCTGTTAAACAACCAGGCTTGATAAAGTTTAATCACCAACTGGCAGAAGAGCTTGGCGTTACTGACTTGTTTGCTGATGAAACAGAAGCGGTCAAATTCTTTTCGGGTAATAAAATTCCAGAAGGTGCTGAGCCGATTGCAATGGCCTATTCAGGGCACCAATTTGGTGGATTTTCTCCACAGCTTGGGGATGGTCGCGCGATTTTATTGGGTGAAGTAAAAGATAAAAATGGAATTCGTCATGACATCCAGCTCAAAGGTTCAGGACGAACACCCTGGTCGCGAAACGGTGATGGACGCTCTGCATTGGGCCCTGTAATTCGCGAATATCTGCTTACTGAAGCCATGTATAAGTTAGGTGTGCCAACTACGCGTGCGCTTGCTGCAGTTACAACGGGTGAAAAAGTGGCCCGCGAAACCCTAATACCAGGCGGTATTTTAACGCGGGTTGCAACGGGTTTTGTACGCGTTGGAACTTTTCAGTATTTTGCTAGCCAGGGCAATGTTGATGATTTAAAAAAACTCGCAGCTTATGAGATTGGGCGCCATTATCCTTCGGCTAAAAGTTCTAACAGTAATAATAAGAGCGGGCCCCAAAAACCCTATGTGGCTTTTTTGAAAGAGGTAGTCAATGCACAGGCTAAATTAATTGCGAAATGGATGTCACTCGGTTTTATTCATGGCGTGATGAATACCGACAATATGTCGATTGCGGGTGAAACCATTGACTATGGCCCGTGCGCATTTATGGATGAGTTTTCGCACGACCGCGTTTACAGTTCTATCGACAAACAAGGCCGCTATGCTTATCAAAATCAACCTCAGATTGGCCAGTGGAATTTGGTACGTTTTGCGGAAACTTTATTGCCGCTATTTGCCGATTACGTGACTCCTGAGCAAGGCAAACCAGAAGAAGTTGTGGTGATGTATGCGCAAGAAGTTTTGAATCAGTACGAAGGCTTATACAAACACTATTGGCTAAATGAAATGCGTCAAAAGCTCGGTTTGGCGACAACAGAGTTTCAGTTAAGTCCTGAACAAATAGTCGAACAAAAACTAAAACAGGCATCAGCTGAAGGCGCTTCAGAGAATCATGTACAAAACTTTTCACAAAGTATGCCTAAAGAAAACATTGTTGATAAAGCAAAAGCTCATCAAAGAAACGCCGACGATCATGCATTGATTTCACGCTTGCTGGATATCATGCAAGCTGGAAAAGCTGATTTCACGCTGACTTTTTATCATCTCTCACAAGACCTTGAGAATTTAGAAAACGTGCGAAACTTGTTTGAAAATCCAGATGATTTCGATGTTTGGGCAAAGAAGTGGTTATTTCGCTTGAAGCAGGAAGACTCAACAGCAGCTGAGCAGCAAACGCTGATGCAAAGCGTTAATCCTGTTTACATCCCACGTAATCATCAAGTCGAAGCAGCAATCCGCGCAGCAGAAGATCACAATGATTTCAGCGTTTTTGAAGAATTACACGCGGTGTTACAAAATCCGTTTGAATATCAGCAAGGTAAGGATTCTTATATGCTGCCTCCCAAACCTGAGGAGGTTGTACATCAGACCTTTTGTGGTACCTAGCATAAGAACATCAAATACAAGCCATGAGTGAAATGACTATGTTGAATTGGAATGATGTTTTAAATTATGCCAGAACCGGTAATTTACCACCGGAAAAACGCGTAGAAAAAACAGAAGAGGAATGGAAGTCTGTTTTAAGCGATGAAGAGTTTCGGGTTACCCGTAAGCACGGCACTGAAATGCCGCATAGTTCAGATATGTGCAGTCTGTTCGAAGAGGGTGTTTACGGTTGTGTTTGCTGCGGTACCTTATTATTCGATGCGGATAAGAAATTTGAGTCTGGTACCGGCTGGCCTTCGTTTACCCTGCCATTAGAAGATAATGTGATCAATTATATTGAAGATACTTCGCATGGAATGAGCCGCGTAGAAACCACCTGTAGCACCTGTGATGCGCATCTTGGCCATGTGTTTCCTGATGGGCCCCAGCCTAGTGGCTTGCGCTATTGCATGAATGCAGTTGCGCTAAAAAAACAATCATCATAAGTTGTAAATGATAGGTCTCTATAAGTAGGTGGGGGAATTTCATAGAAATACACCCCCGCACTTATAGTCATTTTTTCCAGATTAATTGGAATAGCTGTTCTATATAGAGTTAATGGTCACTCTCTCCAGCAATTCGCTCTCTTTATCAGTTCGTAAGGATTCTGATATTGAGAGTGAATTCAATTACGTCTGGCTACGGGATAATTGCCCCTGCGACAGATGTTTTCACCCTGATACCCATGAACGTATATTAGTGACGGCAACTATTCCTGATGATATTGCACCCAAATTAGCAAAGGTTGATGGCTCGGCGCTTGAGATAATCTGGAATGAAAATGATCACCGCAGCGAATACTATCTCGATTGGTTGCGCCAGCACGATACCAGTCAAACACTTTCCTTAAATGATCCGGCTCAAGGTGAAATCAAGCTATGGGGAAGTGAACTTCAGGATTCAATCCCGACTTTCGATTACACCGATTTACGCAATAACGATGAGTCACTACTCGCATGGTGTGAAGCGATTCGGGATATTGGTCTAGCTATAGTAAGAGGTGCGCCGTTGGAACAAGGTGAAATAGAGCGCTTTGCAGATCATGTCGCCTGCGTGCGCGAAGTTATCTACGACCGTTTGCATAATGTCCGAGCGACGCCAGGCGCTTATAATGCTTACAACGTAGCATCTACCAGTCTGGAATTAAAACCACATACCGACATGCCGAATTACAATAATCCACCGGGCGTGCAAATGTTCCACTTTTTGGTGAATGAAACCGAAGGTGGCATGAGTACTGCGGTTGATGGTTTTCATGTGGCAGATCAACTTAAACAGCAAGACCCTGAAGCGTATGAGATTCTTGTGAAAGTGGCGGTGCCATTCAGAATGATCAGCAGCCGTGGCGATGTTTATTCTGCGAATCCACTACTTACTCTGGATGCTTCTGGGGCACTGAAAGTATTTCGTTATTCTAACCAGCTTGCCCAAACATTGAATATTCCAACAGCAGAAATGGATGACTTTTACCGTGCCTATCGCAAACTAGGCAAGCTCGTTGAAGCACCAGAAAATATGGTGAAATTCAGGCTATATACTGGTGATATGATGGCAACTAATAACCTTAGAGTGATGCATGGTCGCACTTTTTATGATGCTTCTACAGGAGATCGACATCTGCAATTATCCTATATGGATTATGATGATGTGTTAAGTCGTATCCGTATGATTAAAAAGGCTGAGAATACATGGATAAAGTCAACTTTACCAAAATGGAAGACGGTACTGCCGAAGAATATGCCTTCCTCGATAAGCTCGAAGACGAGTATAAAAAAGACTTACCCAGCAAGATAATAGCCTCATTAGAACAACTCGAACATTCAATATCAGGCTATCAGATATCTCGCCTGGATCATGTGCTTCAGTGCGCGACGAGAGCGTTAGAGGCTGGAGAGTCAGAGCAGTGGGTAGTGGCCGCTTTGCTGCACGATATAGGCGACGATTTAGCACCTTATTCACATAGCGAAATGGCTGCGGCGATTCTCAGGCCTTTCGTTAGTGAAGAAATTTACTGGGTGGTAAAACATCACGGTCTTTTCCAGTTTTATTATTACGCGCATTACAGCGGTGGTGACCGCAATGCCAGAGAGCGCTATAAAGATCATCCTTTTTATAAAAGCGCGGTGCGCTTCTGCCACGAATACGATCAAAATTGTTTTGATCCCGATTACCAATCCAGATCTCTGGATTTTTTCAAACCCATGCTGGAACGGGTGCTTGCCAAACCTCTAGCTGATGATGCTGAGCAACAAGCGAGATATGGTTCTTGAATAAAGATAAAACTCACCCCCCCACTTTTGAATGAGATTTATACGGCTTCGCCTTCCCTACGGGTCAACTTTATAAAATAAAGTTGTTGTCTCACTTCGTTCGGCTCGTTTTAGTTTTTTTAAAAAGTTAATAGAATTTATGCAGAGCTAGAGGGTTTTTAGGTATTTCCTAATGTCCCTGTTTTTTATTGCTACTGGTTTAGAGTCCTTTATTTAGTCGTTATGCTGTTAATTGCAGAAAATAAAACATAGGTTTAACAATATAAAAAACTAAATGATCCCCGAACTACATTTTTTAATACATCCGCAGTTCATATGAGCGATATCTCCAGCAAAGAACTATCTGTTCATTAAAACTCTAATATAAATGATATCAATCACTTACTAGTATTTATGGTTGATGTAACAAGCCCGCTATTTAGTGATTCTAACGCCATATGAAAGAGCGAATTAAACAAGTCATCTGTTTTATACTAATTGCTCACTAATCGTTTTTTTATAATCATTTTTATCGTTCGATAGATAAAAACTATCGTTGCCATGCAAATTTACTGTTTTACACAGTGTCTAAAATAAACAATTATGATTTCAACATTGTTTAGAAAACAACTTATTAATACTAAACAATTTCTTAATACCACAAAGAGGAGAACAAATTATGTCACAAGGTAAATGCCCTGTAATGCATGGGGGTGCCACAGAAACCGGCATGTCTAATATGGAATGGTGGCCCAAAGCCCTAAACCTGGATATCTTGCATCAACACGATAACAAAACCAACCCGATGGGTGAGGACTTCGATTATCGTGAAACAGTCAAAAGTCTCGACGTCGAAGCATTTAAGAAAGACATGATTGCGCTGATGACAGATAGTCAGAAATGGTGGCCAGCGGATTGGGGACACTACGGTGGACTTATGATTCGTATGTCATGGCATGCTGCAGGTACTTATCGTATCTCAGATGGTCGTGGAGGAGCTTCGACGGGCAACCAGCGTTTCGCACCATTAAACTCCTGGCCGGATAATGTGAACCTGGATAAGGCGCGTCGACTACTTTGGCCAATCAAGAAAAAATACGGTAATAAAATCAGTTGGGCCGATTTAATTGCCTACGCAGGCACAATGGCTTATGAATCCATGGGTTTAAAAACCTTTGGCTTCGCTTTTGGACGTGAAGATATCTGGCATCCAGAAAAAGATATTTACTGGGGTTCTGAAAAAGAATGGTTAGCACCGAGTGGTAGTGAAGGTAGTCGCTACTCTGGTGAGCGTGACCTGGAGAATCCATTAGCTGCAGTAATGATGGGGCTCATTTACGTAAATCCTGAAGGTGTTGATGGTAACCCTGATCCTTTGAAAACTGCTCATGATGTACGCGTTACGTTTGAGCGCATGGCAATGAACGATGAAGAAACTGTAGCGCTAACTGCAGGTGGTCACACGGTGGGTAAATGTCACGGTAATGGTGATGCTGAAATACTAGGAGAACCGCCCGAAGGTGCTGAGATAGAAGACCAGGGTTTTGGTTGGTTAAATAAGACCAGTCGTGGTATTGGCCGCGACACCGTATCTAGTGGTGTCGAAGGTGCGTGGACAACTCATCCAACTACGTGGGATAACGGCTATTTCCAACTACTACTTAACTATGAGTGGGAACTGAGGAAGAGCCCAGCCGGTGCCTGGCAATGGGAGCCTATTAACATCAGTGAAGAAGACAAGCCGGTCGACGTCGAAGACCCATCGATCCGCCTTAACCCAATCATGACCGATGCCGATATGGCAATGAAGATGGATCCTGAGTATCGCAAAATCTCAGAGAAATTCTATAACGACCCTGCTTATTTCTCAGATGTATTTGCTCGCGCATGGTTTAAATTAACTCATCGTGACCTGGGGCCAAAAGATCGTTACATCGGTCCTGATGTACCTCAGGAAGAAATGATTTGGCAAGATCCTGTACCTACAGGAAGCACTAATTATGATGTTGAGGCTGTTAAAGGGAAAATTGCAGCGAGTGGTTTGAGTGTGAGTGAGATGGTATCTACAGCATGGGATAGCGCTAGAACTTTCCGTGGTTCGGACAAACGTGGCGGTGCTAATGGTGCTCGTATCAGACTTGCTCCACAGAAAGACTGGAAAGGTAACGAGCCTGCACGTTTAGCTAAAGTACTTTCTATATTAGATGGTATTGCGGCAGATAGTGGTGCAAGTATTGCTGATGTCATCGTTCTCGCAGGTAACGTGGGTGTTGAGCAATCAGCCAAAGCGGCTGGCGTTGAAGTTACGGTTCCATTCTCAGCTGGACGTGGTGATGCGACAGCAGAAATGACCGATGTTGACGCATTTGACGTATTAGAACCTGTGCATGACGGTTTCCGTAACTGGCTAAAGGACGATTACATTGTTAGCGCAGAAGAGCTAATGCTTGATCGTACCCAGTTGATGGGATTAACAGCCCCGGAAATGACAGTGCTTGTTGGCGGTATGCGCGTTATCGGTACTAACTACGCTGGTACAAAGCACGGTGTGTTCACTGATCGTGAAGGTGCATTGACCAATGACTTCTTCGTAAACCTCACTGATATGAATTACTCATGGATTCCTGCGGGTAGCAATTCGTATGAGATTCGTGACCGTGCGACTGATCAAGTTAAGTGGACAGCAACACGCGTAGATCTTGTGTTCGGTTCTAACTCGATCCTTCGTTCGTATGCTGAAGTTTATGCGCAAGATGACAACCAGGAAAAGTTTGTGAAGGACTTTGTTGCAGCGTGGACTAAGGTGATGAATGCTGATCGTTTTGATCTAGCCTGATTCTAGGCTCTGAATATCCCCACGCCATTATTTAGGGTGGTGTGGGGATGTTTCTTTTAATAGTCAGATTCCTCC
Source organism: uncultured Gammaproteobacteria bacterium (assembly GCA_963760355.1). Lineage (GTDB taxonomy): Bacteria > Pseudomonadota > Gammaproteobacteria > Thiotrichales > Thiotrichaceae > Cocleimonas. The sequence continues at coordinate 82,005 of CAVXCT010000045.1, forward strand.
CATTTCGGTGCTATCTGGGTGTGATACTCAAGACCAACTGCACCGTTTTAAAAGTCCAGATCAGACCCATCGGTAGGGTTATCTATATTACCCGCGGCATACTCGCCAATAATGTTTAGCTTGGGTGTGTCTTATAAGAGCCTGAGAGTTTGCCTGCATCGGTAATCAGTTCCGTTTAAATTGTAGTGTTCGTAGGAACCTTAGACAAAGTTGTAGTTAAAATCTGCAGCCTGCGTACTTAAAGATATTCCTGCTAAAACTGCCCCTGCTAGTGAGTATAAAAATTTGGTTTTCATCATTTTATCCTGTTATTAAAGTGACTTTTTTTATTTAATAAGCTGCTTCTCATCGAAGCATGGTAGGTAATTTAGATCAGGATTGAGGAAGAAATATGGACGCAATGTGAAAGGTTTGTAATGAACGCAAGCTTATGAGACCTTTGCACGAGAGTTATGACGGATAAAAATGGCTTAAATTTCCCAAATTTTCCCTAAAAATCCGGTCAATAGCCGAGCTATTACCCTTATTTTTAGGGAAAATTTGGAAAATTACGCTCATTTTTCTCTCGTCATACTTTCGAGCAAAAGTCTCATTATGTAATTTTTAGTCGAAGCAGCAGAATTTAATAGCTATGATAATGAAAAAACACCCCCCACTCATACCTGTTTTTCTTAGTTTATTAAATTAGATTGCTATATTTTTATAAACAAGCTCCATTTTGGCTCACTTCACATGCCAGGTTGGCCGCTTGATCAGTATCACTTGTCTCAG